>CAWFEP010000003.1:0-616031 GCA_963814845.1 uncultured Actinomycetota bacterium | reverse complement strand
AGTCGTTTCATCGAATCCGTTGTCGGTGAACAACCGCATCGCGATCAGCTCGAGCGCCCGGGCGCTGGTGCCGCGCGGTCGGCCGCGGCGCGTGGCGAAGGCCAGCTCGCTACCTGACATGCAACGCGCCTCCCTCGCTAACTCTGGGGTGCCGAGGTCTTGATTCTGGCACTGAATGACGTTAATGTGCCACCATTCGACACATCGTGACGAATATCGGGCCGTGTGGACGCGTGTCGCACGGCGAAGTCGCCGGTTATTGGTGAGGGGTTGGTATGGCGGACGTCACTGTGGTGGAGGACCCGTCGGCGAGTGCTGTCGCCGACGAGGATGTGGTGATCGAGGACCTGCTCGTCGAAGAGGTGTCGATCGACGGCATGTGCGGTGTCTACTAGAGTCGCTGGCCGTCGGGGCTGAGCCTTCGATCTCGACGGCGCGTGGCGGCTGCATCCGAAGGTGTCGGTCCGTCCCGAGCGGTTCGGCGCGCTGCTCTACCACTTCGGCACCCGCCGGCTGTCGTTCCTGAAGAGCCCGACCCTGCTGGCGGTGTGTCCGCGCGCTCGAGACCGAACCGACTGCGCGCGACGCGTGCGTGTCGCGCCGGGGTCCCGCCCGACCAGGTCCCGACCTACCAGCGGGCGCTCGGCGACGCTGGCCGCGTCGCAGATGATCTGTCGAAGCGCCGCGCTGATGACCGTCTCGCTGCCGGCGCCGCCAAGAGTCGACTCGTCTGGTCGATCAGTTCCAGCTCGGGCTGGATGCGCCGATCTGCCTGACCTGGGAGCTCACCTACGCCTGCAACCTGTCCTGCGTGCACTGCCTGTCGAGCTCGGGGCGGCGCGACCCGCGCGAGCTGAGCACCGCCGAGTGCAAGGCGGTGATCGACGAGCTCGAACGCATGCAGGTCTTCTACGTCAACATCGGCGGCGGCGAGCCGACCGTGCGCTCGGACTTCTGGGAGCTGGTCGACTACGCGACCGCGCACCACGTCGGGGTGAAGTTCTCGACCAACGGCATCAAGATCACTCCGAGCGGTCGCGCCGGCTCGCGGCAGTGACTACGTCGACGTGCAGATCTCCCTCGACGGCGCGACCGCCGAGGTCAACGACGCGGTGCGTGGCGCCGGGTCGTACGACACCGCCCTGCGGGCGATGGAGCATCTCGCCGATGCCGGCTTCACCGGGTTCAAGATCTCGGTCGTCATGACGCGGCACAACGTCGACCAGCTCGACGAGTTCAAGGCGATCGCCGACCGCTTCGGCGCGCAGCTGCGCATCACCCGGCTGCGCCCATCCGGTCGCGGCGCCGACGTGTGGGACGAGCTGCACCCGACCGCCGAGCAGCAGCGCGAGCTCTACGACTGGCTGGTCGCGCACGGCGAGAACGTGCTGACCGGCGACTCGTTCTTCCACCTCGCCGGCTATGGCGAGGCGCTGCCCGGGCTGAACCTGTGCGGTGCCGGTCGGGTGGTCTGCCTGATCGACCCGGTCGGTGACGTCTACGCCTGCCCGTTCGCGATCCACGACAACTTCCTGGCCGGCAACGTCCGCGGGCCGAGGCGGCTTCGCCGAGGTCTGGCGGCACTCCGAGCTGTTCGCCGAGCTTCGCCAGCCGCAGACCGGCGGCGCCTGCACGTCGTGCTCGGCGTACGACGCCTGCCGCGGCGGCTGCATGGCGGCGAAGTTCTTCACCGGCCTGCCGCTGGACGGGCCGGACCCGGAGTGCGTCAAGGGTCACGGCGAGGCCGCGCTGGTCACGGTCGTGCCGCGGTGACGCCCGCGACCGTCGCTCGACCACTCGCACCGCGGCCGGGCCCGGACGTCGGCCCGAGTGCCGGTGTCGAGCGGGCCACGGCCGGTCGAGCGGGTCGTGCCGGACCGCGGCTGCAACGAGAACCCGCTCGCCGGGTTCGTCCCCGCATCGCAGTCGCGTGGCTAGCGGCGTGAATGCCAGCCGATCTCGCCGACCTCGCCTGGCCCGAGGTCGGCGCGCCGGGCTGCGGCGGGTACGGTGCTCGCGGTTCCGCTCGGGGCGACCGAGCAGCACGGCCCGCACCTGCCGCTGTCGACCGACACCGACATCGCCGTCGCGCTTGTGCGAGCGGCTTGCGGCGGCTCGCGACGATGTGCTGGTCGCCCCGGCGGTGGCGTACGGCTCGAGCGGCGAGCACGCCGGCTTCGCCGGCACGCTGTCGATCGGGCAGGCCGCGCTGGAGCTGCTCGTCGTCGAGCTCGTGCGGTCCGCGACCGAGACGTTCGACGCGTGTCGTTCTGGTGTCGGCACACGGCGGCAACGCCGAGCCGGTGTCGCGCGCGGTCGAGCAGCTTGCGGACGCGAGTCGCGCGACGTGCTGCTGTTCACGCCGCAGTGGGACGGCGACCCGCACGCGGGCCGGCCGGAGACGTCGCATGATGCTGGCGCTTGCGCCCGGACGTCAGTCGCGATGGATCGGGCGGTCGCCGGGCGACCTCCGGCCGATGTCGACAGCTGCTACCTGCTGCGCGCCGGGGGCGTTCGAGCGGTCAGCGCGTCCGGCGTGCTCGGCGACCCGACCGGCGCGACGCCGCCGAGGGCCAACTGCTGCTCGACGCGATCGGCGGCAACCTGATCGGCGACGTCGAGTTGGCGAGCGGCGGCGCGCCGTGACGTCGAACCGGTCGGTCGCGCTCGTGACCGGAGCGGCTCGCGGCATCGGCGCCGCGACCGCGCTGGCGCTGGCGGCCGAGGGCTGGTCGGTCCTCGCCGTCGACATCGCGGCCGACGATCCGGGCATGCCCTATCCGCTGGCGACCCAGGCCGACCTCGACGCGCGTCGTCGTCGCCGCAAATCGCGCGCCGGGCGTGCCGCGATCGGGTCGCGGCGTTCGTCGCCGACGTGCGCGACCGGCCGCGCTCGCGGCCGCCGTCGCCGAGGCGGAGTCGCGATGGGGCGGCCTCGACGCGGCGATCGGCTGCGCGGCGTGATCGCCGGCGGCGTGCCGGTTGGAAGCTGCCGGCCGAGCAGGAGCAGGCCGTCCTCGACGTCGACCTCGGCGGCGTGCTGAACCTGGCCCGGGCCGCGGTGCCGGCGCTGCTTCGCCGACCCGAACCGCGGTCGGGTCGGTTCATCGCGGTCGCCTCCGCCGGCGCGACCAGAGGGCTGCCGATGCTCGCCGGCGTACTGCGCGGCCAAGGCCGGCGTGGCCGGCCTCGTCCGCGCCTTGGCAGCGAGCTCGGCACCAGCGGCGTCACCGCCAACGCGGTCAGCCCGGGATCCACGCGACCGCGATGCTGACGAGAGTGCCCGGCTGTACGACCTCGCGGACGCGGCGGCGTTTGGCGCCCAGCAGCCGATCGGGCGGCTGCTCGAGCCCGCGCGAGGTCGCGGCGGTCATCGCCTTCCTCGCCGGCGAATCGAGCGGCGCGATGACCGGCGCGGTCGTTCCGGTCGACGGCGGGCTGGCGCTGTGACCGCGCCGATGCCGCGCTGGCTTCCGGGTCGATGCCCGATCGTGACACGACCGCCGTGCGACGGACGTCTCGCTCATCGGTGGGACGCCGCCGGCGGGTGCTGCGGCTGTCGGCCGCGGCCAGGCGGCCTGGACCGAGCTCCGTGCGCGGACCGGTTCGACTCGCCGCGCCGCCGGCGTGCTCGCCCGCCGGCTGCTCGACGCCGGTCTTGCCCATCCCCGGCCGGCGGCGATGCCGGCTGCGGCTCGACGTGACGGTGATCATCCCGGTCGCGCGACCGCCCGGCGATGCTCGATCGCTGCCTCACCGCACTCGGTCGACCGGCATCCGCGTGGTGGTCGTCGACGACGGGTCGGCCGACGCCGACGCCGTGGCGCGCGTCGCGGCATCGACATCGCGCCACGGTCGTGAGCGGCGATCGAGCAATCGGCGGGCCCGCCGCCGCGCGCAACCCGGGCTTGCGCGGGTCACGACCGAGCTCGTGGCCTTCCTCGACAGCGACTGCATCCCGCCGCCGACTGGATCGACCGGCTCGCCGCCACTTCGCCGATCCGCTCGTTGCGGCGGTCGCGCCGCGCGATTGTCCCGGCCACGATGCCTACGGCGGGACTACCTCGCGGCGCTGCGGAAGCCTCGATCTCGGCGACCGAGCTGCCCGGGTGCAGCCCGGCGGGCGGGTTTCGTACGTGCCGACCGCCGCCCTGGTCGTCCGACGAGCCGCGCTGAGGCGATCGACGCCCGACGGTCGAGCGTCTTCGATCCAGCGCTTCGCTACGGCGAGGACGTCGATCTGATCTGGCGGCTGCATGCGGCCGGCTGGCGGGTCCGCTACGACCCTCGGTCGAGGTCGCGCCACGAGGAGCCGCAGCGTTGGCCGGCCCGGCTCGGCCGCAGATTCCGCTACGGCACGTCGGCGGCTCCGCTGGCCCGCCGCCACCCCGACGCGCTCGCGCCGCTCGTCCTCCATCCGTGGCCGGTGCTCGTGGTTGGCGGGCTGCTCGCCCGACGCCCGGCGGTGGCTGGCCGGGACTAGCGGCGATGGTGGTGACCCACCAGGCATTTCGCCGCGCCGGCGCGGCCGACCGCGGCGCGCCTCGCATGACGATGACGTCGGTACTGCGGACCTGGCTCGGGATCGGCCGCTACGCGACGCAGTTCGCGGCGCCGGTCCTGGCTGCGGCCGTCGTCGTCCCGCGGCTCGCGGTCGCGTGGGCCAGACGGCTGGCCGCGGCCTCGCTGCTCGCCGGCTCGCCGCTTTCGTACCTGGATGAAGCGTCGCCCGCCGATCAACCCGGTGACATTCGTGGCCGGCCAGATCGCCGACGACGTGGCGTACGGCGCGGGCGTCTACGCCGGCTGCCTGCGGCACGCGAACGTCACCCCGCTTCGCCCGGTCCTTCCCGCGGCCGACCTGGCCCGATCGAGGAGCCCGCTGATGGCCAACCCATGGTTCGAGTCGGTCGCGGAAGCGCAGCGGCGCGCCAAGAAGCGGCTGCCCAAGTCGGTGTACGGCGCGCTGGTCGCCGGCTCCGAGCGCGGCGTCACGCTGTTCGACAACGAGGCGGCGTTCGCGGAGCTCGGCTTCGCGCCGCACGTCGCCGGCCTTCAGCCGAGCGCGAGCTCGACGACGACGGTGATGGGCCAGTCGATCTCGCTGCCGGTGATCATCTCGCCGACCGGCGTGCAGGCTGTGCACCCCGACGGCGAGGTCGCGGTCGCTCGCGCCGCCGCAGCGCGCGGCACCGCGATGGGCCTCAGCTCGTTCGCCAGCAAGCCGATCGAGGAGGTCGTCGCGGCCAACCCGCAGACGTTCTTCCAGATGTATTGGACCGGCAGTCGCGAGCAGATGATCGCCCGGATCGAGCGCGCACGCGCGGCCGGTGCGGTCGGGCTCATCGTCACCCTCGACTGGTCGTTCTCGATGGGCCGCGACTGGGGCAGTCCGGCGATCCCCGAGCAGATCGACGCTGCGCGCGATGCTGCGCTATGCGCCCGAAGCGCTGCGCCATCCGCGGTGGCTCGCCGGGTTCGCGAAGTCACGTCGAACTGCCCGACCTGACGGTGCCGAATCTGGCGGCGGTTGGAGAGCCCGGACCGACGTTCTTCGGTGCGTACGGCGAGTGGATGCAGACCCCGCTGCCCACCTGGGACGACGTCGCCTGGTTGCGCGAGCAGTGGGGCGGGCCGTTCATGCTCAAGGGCGTCACCCGGGTCGACGACGCGAGGCGGGCCGTCGATGCCGGCGTCACCGCGATCTCGGTGTCCAACCACGGCGGCAACAACCTCGACAGCACCCCGGCGACGATCCGGATGCTGCCCGCCATCGCCACGCGGTCGGTACTGAGATCGAAGTGCTCCTCGACGGCGGAATCCGGCGCGGCAGCGATGTCGCCAAGGCGCTCGCGCTCGGCGCCCGCGCCGTCATGATCGGCCGCGCCTACCTCTGGGGTCTCGCCGCCAATGGCCAGGCTGGGGTCGAGAACGTCCTCGACATCCTGCGCGGCGGCATCGACTCCGCCGTCCTCGGACTCGGCCACGGCTCGGTTGCCGACCTCTCACGGAGGGATTTAGTCGCCCCACCGGGGTTTCCCCGCGTTGCTCTCGGTGGAGAGACTTCCAGCGTCGACTAGGGGAGCATCATGCGTCGAGGTCATTGGTGGACTCGACGTCTCGCAGTCCGTCCGGTGTTAGTCGCTTGAGGGGAGTGGTTTGGCTTCCTTCAACACGAGCGGCGTGCCGCCGGAGGTGAGGGTGCCGGCACCTTGTTTTGTGACGAGCAGTTCGAGGGGATTGAGGTCCTCGGTCGTGTATCGCTTGCCGAGCAAGGTGCCGCTGTCGAGACCCTCGGCGGGGCTGACGCCCTGGGTGACTTGGGTGCCGACCGCCACCATCGCTGCGCCGCCGCATTGCAGGTCGATGTCGTCAGTGGATGGTCGGACGACGATGACTTCGGTGGTGCAGACCTGGCTGCGTAGCCGCAGCCCTGGCTTGAACTCCACGCTCAGGACTCCTCGGTCGGTTCGGTAGTGGTGGTGATCTCGGTGACCAGTTGGCGACGGAGCAACTTGCCGGTAGGGGTGTGCGGAAGTTCTGCGCGCCACACGATCTCATCCGGGGTCCTCGACCCTCGAAGCCGCTCGCGGACGTACGACCGGAGCGCATCGTTGGTGATACTGGGACCGGGCGCGGGTACGACGACCGCGCAGATCCGTTCGCCCCATTCGTGGTCGGGCAGACCGACTACCGCGACGTCCTTGACGCCGGGATGATGGATCAGCACGTCCTCGATCTCGGCCGGCGCGATGTTTTCCCCGCCGCGGATGATCGTGTCGTCGGCTCGGCCTTCGATGAACAGGTAGCCGTCGGCGTCGTGAGAGGCCACGTCGCCCGTGTAGAACCAGCCGTCGGAGTCCAGGACGGATCCTTGCCCGCGATACTTCCCGGACACCTGCGCTCCGCGCACCCACAACTGGCCGGCGGTGCCGGCCGCGACGGGCGATCCGTCCTCGGTTCGGATTTCGACCTCGATCCCTGGCACGGGTCGACCGACGCTGCCAAGTCGGCTGCGAACTGCCGGATCGTCGGACGCGAATGCCGCTCGGTGGTCAACGGGATCCAGCAACGCGATCGTCGAGCTGGTCTCGGTCAATCCGTAGGCATTGCAGAAACCCGTAGTGGGGAACGCGACGAGCGCGCGTTCCAGGATCGGGCGTGGCATCCGCGCACCACCGTAGGAGATTAACTCCAGTGCCGGGGCGTCCGCCGGTTCGTCGTGCAGCGCCTCGATCACGCGAGCGAGCATCGTCGGCACTACCATTGCGGAAGTAATCGCCTCCTCGCGGACCAACCTCAACCAGGTGTTCGCCTCGAAGTCGGGGAGATAGACCACCCGCCGTCCGCAGTACAGGTTCGACAACGCCGACCCGACCGCCGCGATGTGGTACGGCGGTACCGCCACCAGCGCGGCCTCCTCCTCGGCTGCCGCGCCGAACTCCACGGTCGAGAAGATGTAGGAGGTGAGGTTCTCGTGACTCAGCACTACCGCCTTGGGCTTCGCCGTCGTGCCGCTGGTGAACAACAGAACGGCCGTTGCGTCCTCTTCGACCGACGCCGCGTCGAGCGGCTCCGCCGCAGCCACGGCTCGAAAGAAGTCCGGGGTCGAGACCGCGTCGTAGCGGGCCTCAACCTGCATGAGGTAGTCAGGGTCGGCGATCACATATGGGTGCTCGAGCTCACCGAGCAACTCGGTCAATTGGGTCTGCGCTAACCGGTAGTTGATCGGGACGAAGGGCACCCCAGCCAACGACGCCGCGAACAGCACCCGCGGGAAGGCTGAACCGTTACGCCCTATGAACACCACGTGCCGTGGTTCACGAGCGGCGATGACCGCCGCGCCTCGCGCCGCGTTCGCGGCCAGCTCCGCGAACGTGACCCCATCGGCCCGGGTGCCCAGCGCAATCCGGTCGCCGTGACCACAAGCGGCCATATCGAGCAGCAACGCCAGGCTCACAGCCAACTCATCCGCGGGAGAGCGACCAAGGCACTAACGTCGCTCACAATGTCGTGCCTCCACATCCTTGTCCACTCGCGAAAGATACCTGTCCACTCGCGAAAGCCGGATACTTCAAGCCGGTGTCTACGGTCCCGAAGGATTGAGAACGTCCAGCATAGGTCGGTGCTTGACCGGACCAGCAACTAGTACAACACTAGCAAGGATGGGAATGACTAGGGAGACAATGCCGTGACGACTGAGATGCCGAAGACTGCCGAAGAAGTCGCCAGGACATTTAACTACTGGGACCATGACCTCGACGAGGACCCGTATCCAACCCTGAAATTGCTGCGGACAGGCTGCCCGGTCGCGCGCAGCGAGGAACTCGGTGGCTATTGGGAAGTGACTAGCTACGAAGGCGTGCGGCAGGTGTTCACTCAGCCTGAGCGGTTCTCCAGTCGCGTGCTGACGTTGCCTCCCGAGACCGCCCCCCGGCTGGTGCCGGAGACGATCGACCCGCCCGAGCACGCTCCCTACCGTCGACTGTTCACGCCTTTCTTCACGCCCCGCCGAGCGAGTGAGATGCGGGCACGAACCCGAGAGGTTGCGGCGAAGCTAGTCGAGGACTTCGCCGCCAAGGGCATCGGCGATATCGTCGCCGACTTCGCGGTGCCGCTGCCTTGCACGGTGTTCATGGAGCTTGCCGGGTTTCCGCTCGAAGATCTTGAGCAGTTGATCATCTGGAAAGACTTCTTCATGCACGAGAGCAGTTCGGAGGACCTCGAGAAGCGCAGGTATGTCGCGGAAGAGATCATGCCGGCGATGATGAACTACTTCGGCGAAACGGTGGATGCGCGATCGGCGATGAGTTCTCCGCCTGACGACCTGATCACTGGGCTCATCACCGAAGAGGTCACCCCGGGTGTCCGGATGACCCGCGACGAAGTGCTGAACTCCCTACTGCTTATGGTTGCCGCGGGGTTGGACACCGTTACTGCGGTTTTAGGCCTGTCGCTGGAGCTGTTGGCAAAACGACCGGACATCCGTCAGCAAATCATTTCGGATCCGTCGTTGATTCCGAGCGCAACCGAAGAGTTCCTGCGCTATTTCAGCCTTGTCAACACCTGTCGCCAGGCGGTCGTTGACGCTGAGGTCGAGGGCGTAACGATCAAGGCCGGCGACTACATCAATGTCAGCACGGCCTCCGCCGGGCGGGACGAGAAGCAGTTTCCTCACGCTGACGAGGTCGACATCCGGCGCGCTCCGAACCCACACCTGGCCTTTGGTGCCGGACCGCACCGCTGCCTAGGTTCGCACCTGGCGCGGATGGAACTCACGGTCGCGCTCGAGGAGATCGTTCGGGTCATGCCTAATTTTGTGATCACGCCAGGTACCTCGCCCAAGCATTACTACGGTGGCGTCATTGGGATCACTAGCCTCGAACTCACGGTGTCCGCTGCTGCACCGGAGTCATGATCGCGCACCCTGCGCTGGTCTGCTATTCGCCAACAAATTGAGCGGGGCGTTTTTCCATAAATGCCCGCACGCCCTCTGCCGCGTCCGCGCTGTTAAGCGCTCGGGCGAACGCCTCATCCTCGAACTCGAGGGCCCGCTCGACGGGCAAGCCGTCCGCCCTACTGATCGCGTCGAGAATGAGGCGGGTGGCAAGTGGGCCGTTGGCGGCGATGCGCTCAGCTAGATCCTGGCTGGTTTTGACGAGGAGTTCGTCCGGCACGACATGGTTGACCAAGCCCGCCGACGCAGCGCGCTCAGCGTCGAAGAGATCCCCTGTCAGCAGGATCTCGTACGCTAACGCCTGGGGGATCTGCCGAGGCAGCCGGGCCACGCCGCCGCCGCCAGGGATGAGGCCGCGCTTGACCTCACTGAGCCCGAAGCGTGCGCTTGCTGCAGCCACTCGAAGCGTTGTCGCAAGGATGAGCTCGAGACCTCCGCCTGCTGCGACGCCGTTGATCGCCGCGACAATTGGTTTCGGGAAGGCCTTCCGTCGAAGAAATGCGGAAGCTGCCATCTCCGGATCGCTGAGGACCCGTTCGTCCCACTCGTTCTCCGGTGGCCGGTCACCGCCGATAAGTGGGATCAGCAGTTTCATGTCTGCACCCGCTGAGAAGGACTGGGCGCTGCCCGTGATGACCACTACTCGAACCTCAGGATCCGTACCCGCCCGTTGCCAAGAATCGGCGAGCCGGCACACCATTTCGGGTGAGATTGCATTGCGCTGCTCCGGGCGATTCAGCGTGAGCCAGAGGACATGGTCACGCAAGTCTTCAAGCAGATGCGGCGGTGTCCCCATCGCAGGCTCCATTCGTGTCCGGGGCAGCTAGACCGGATCCGTCCCAGCCCAATGGTGGTCGATTCACGTCTGATTGACAAGCCTTATGAGGATAGAGAATACTCCCGCTCAACTGGTTGCGGAGCGGGTGAGGACCGGCATATCGAGTTCGTCACCGAGAATCGGGATGTCGGGTCGACAGTCGTCCGGAGGTCTGATCACGTCAGTCTTACGAGTTGCTGACGCACCCCACAGCGAAATGCGAAATGGAGGCGGAAAGGTGATCTCGGATGCTCATTTCGCAGGGGCAGAGATCGATTCGAAGCGATGCCAGGGTCATGGACGTTGCTACACCCTGGCGCCAGAGTTGTTCGATGTCGACGAAGAGGGCTATGGCATCGTGAGAGTTGTCGACGTTGGCTCCGACCAGTTCCAGCTTCTTGATCGCGCGATCGCCGAATGTCCCGAGCGCGCAATTTCCCGCGTCGCTCGATCGAGCGGTAGCCCTGGCGTATGAGGGGTGAACCGCCCGAGCCGTTAGGCAGCCACGTCACCCATGCGCTCTGGGATACTGATCGCAGTCAGGAGGAGCAATGCGACTAAAAGGTAAGACGGCGTTCATTACCGGAGCCGGCTCCGGTCTGGGACGAGAGACGGCGCTGCTGTTTGCCTCCGAGGGTGCACGCATCGTGGTGACCGACCTGCTCGTCGATCGCGCGGACGCGGTTGCGAGCGAGATCAAGGAGCAGGGCGGCGAGGCGCTCGCGGTGCGGGCAGACGTTCGCACGGAGAGCGAGGTTGCAGCAGCAGTCGACGCCGGAATTGAGCACCTTCGGCGGGATCGACATCATGTTTGCGAACGCCGGGATCAACGTGCCAGGGCGTGGTGTCGTCCCATTCGAAGAGCTGACCGCAGAGGCTTGGCAGGAGGTCCAATCGACCAACCTCACGGGAGTGTTCTACGCCTGCAAGCATGCGGTGCGAGTGATGAAGCCCCGTCGCCGGGGGGCGATCGTGGCGACGTCATCCGCTGCCTCCCTCACGGGGTACCCGGGCATGGCGGCCTACTCGGCTACCAAGGGGGAATCAATGGATTGGTCAAGAGCCTGTCCTTCGAAGTTGGCGAGTTTGGGATCAGGGTGAACGCGGTCTGCCCGACCCACGGGATGTCGCCAAACTTCATGCTGCCGGCAGACGCCCCGGTGGTCGGCGTGTCCTACGAAGAGCTGTCAGGCCCCTGGGATCCAGCCGCCTCTCCGATGCCACTCAAGCTCGATCGCGCGCCGTCGCTTCGAGACAATGCCAATGCCGTACTCTTCCTGGCCTCGGATGAGTCCGCCTACATGACTGGTGTCTGCCTGCCAGCTACGGACGGCGGCACGTTGAGTCGCGTCGCAATGTTCTTCCCTGACAACTTCCTTGCCGACCATGCCGCTCACCTTGAGGCTCGTGCGAAGGAGAGACACGACAGCAACCAGTAGCCTCTGCTGAGCCTACGAGCGGTTCCCTATATATCCGGCTTTGCACCAGGATCTGGGCTCGACCGCGCCGACTCGTTGGTCGCCGCAGCTCGCACAAAGTGCTGCTGGGGGTCACGGACGACGAACTCGCCTGAGGCCTCGGCCAGTAGTTTGCCGTCGCCGCGGATTATCTCCGCCTGGGTGTATCTCCGTGAGCCGTCCTCGCTTGCACCGGTCAGTCTCGCCACGACGCTCAACGTCGTCGCTACCGGAACTGGGCGCCGAAACCGGGCCGTGATGCCGGCGGTTACGGCGAGGATCCCGGCGCTGGTGTGCACGAGACCGGACACCTCGTCAAGCGCTGCGAGTGCCATGCCGCCATGAACGACTCCGGGCCCGCCCTCGCACCACTTCGGAAAGGTGATGCTGCCAGAGACGCCGTTGTTCGAAGTCGTCGCGGCTAACCTCCACCCCAAGCTGGCAGCTGTTGTTGGGGGAGCATCCACGACATAACGACCGGACATGGCTGAACTCGACATCGCCCCGCCGAATGCGCCTCCAGGTACTCCGAACTGAGCATTCGTCTGCTCGGTCACGTTTTCGCTCATCGATGCTTCTTCGTCGCTCTGGATGGATGGAAGCGGCTAGTTGGTCACTGCGTCGTCTTTGAAGGTGCTGATGTCCTCCCAGGTGTAGCCGAGCTCGAGGAGAATCTCCTCGCTGTGTTGACCTACCTCGGGCGCGACGCCGCGCACCTCCATCGGCGCCCCTTCGAATTGAATGGGCGTCGCGACCAGGAAGTTGCCATTCGCGCTGGCGTGCGGGATGAGGTAGTCGTTGGCAAGTACTTGTTGGTCCTCAAGCACCTCCTCCGGCGTAGCGAACGGTGCAAAGGCGCACTGCCGGCTGGCGAGCCGTTCGCTCACCTCCGACAGCGTGTAGGTCAACACCTGCTCGGCGATCAGATCGGCGAGCAGGTCGCGGTTTGCCGCGCGCGCCGCGAAGTGTGGAATCGAGGGTCATACTCAAGCTCAGTCTTTTCGATCGCGATGCAAAAGTCATGCCAGTACTTATCTGAGTCCAGCATCGAGAGGGCGACGTGGCGCGCGTCTCGGGTGAGATATAGCGCCGTGAGTGCGTTGTTCGGGAGGCCGCCGGGTTTGAATTCACTTTTGGCGTCAATCTTTAGAGACCGCGTCACTCGCAGGACCTCGTAGATATCCCAGAGCGCGACGCCCAGCAAGGACACATCGACGAGCCCGCCGTTACCTGTCCGTTCTCTTCGATACAGCGCAGCGACCACACCTGAGGCGAGTGCCATGGCGCCCTGGACGTCGCCAAATCCTCCGGCCGGCATGTACCTCGCCTCACCGTTTGGCGGGCTTGCCAAGTATCCGATGCCGCTTCGCGCCCAGTACGAAATCGTGTCGTATCCCGGCCGATAGGCATCCGGTCCCCGCTGTCCTTGGCCGGATGAGCGCGCGTACACCAACCGCTGGTTGATCTGCGCGAGGTCTTCGTACGTGATGCCCCACCGTTGACGCGCCGGCTCCAGAAAACTCGTCAAGAATACGTCCGCGTCTGCGACCAGTCGGCGGAAGATACTACGGCCGACTTCGGAGTTGAGGTCGAGTCCAAGGCTGCGTTTGGAGTGGTTGTTTTGCTCCGCATAGAAGTTGAAGTCTGTCTCCCGGCCAAGCGACCGGAGTGTTCCCCGCAGTGGATCGCCACGGAGTGGATGTTCAATCTTGATGACCTCGGCACCCCAGCCCGCCAGGATCGCCGCGGCGCCGGGAACCATGACCCACTCGGCAGCCTCAACGACTCGTACGCCTTCAAGGATGGCTTCCATTTTTGCTCCCTGCGGCGACAGCCATAGATATCAATCTTATAAGTATTGTAGTACCACGCAGCACCCCGTCCACGGGGGCGCCTAGGGGCCCGCTCAGCGGGCTACCGGGCCTCCGCCCACCAGGCCTCGAACTCATTCTTGGCGGCAACGTCGAGAAGCTCCAGGTATCCGCCTGCCCCGAGACCGCAGTAGATGAAGTGTTCGGGAGCGTCCGGGTCTCCTCCCGCGGCTGCGATCGGTAGGCCGTTCTCGGCTATGCGACGGGAATCTTCTATCATATCCTCGGACCAGTAACCAATGTGGTGAATCGATGTTTCATGCCGCGGTGGCTTGCCATGGCGAGGCCTCTACGGCCTGGATGAGCTCGAGGTGCGTCGGACCAGCCGTCGAGTACGTTCCTCGAAGGTGACCGTCTGCACGCCGCCTGGGTCCATACGTCACGGGTTTCGGTGCGGATCGTTGTCCAGGACACGCCCGTGCTTGCGCCTAGTTGTCGCATGGCCGCGTCAAGGTCATGCGTGACGAACCCGACGTGAAATGGAGTGGCCATGACGTATACTTACAAGACTTATGGGAGCAATGCAAGCAACGATGCGGGTTCTCTAGCCCTTATTGAGTACTGCACTAGGTGACTGCATTTGATGAACAGTCTCGAACGGACGCGGACTGCTTGGAGGTCGGACTGCCATGGAAGCGTTGCCTGCAGTTAACGGCCGACCGCGGCTCGGTCAATTGCGTATGGCCGAGCAGGTCGCCGCCGCCTTGCGCGAGCGAATCCTGCGCGTTGACCTCCTAGATGGAGCTCTTCTGCCCAAGCAGGATGAGCTAGTCGCCGAGTTTGGCGTCAGTTACCCCTCGGTGCGAGAGGCCTTGAGGATTCTTGAGACTGAAGGCCTCATCACAATCCGTCGCGGCAATGTCGGCGGCGCTCGTGTGCACGCTCCGAATGCAACGACCGCGGGGTATGCGCTCGGACTTGCGCTCCAGGCCATGCGGGTAGATGTCGGCGACCTGGGCGACGCGATCGCGATCTTCGAGCCAATGATCGCGGCGCGCTGCGCGACCCTCCGCGATCGGAAGAAGACGATCGTGCCGGTCTTGCGTCGACTAGTGAGCGAGTCAGAGGAACATCTCAACGATGGGGTCGAGTTCACTCGCGTTTCGCGCGAGTTCCACGAGGCGCTCATGTCATTCAATGACAATGCGACCGCACGACTCGCCCTCGGTAGCCTCGGGATGCTGTGGTCCGCGCAGGAAGAGCTGTGGGCAGAGTCGGTTTCGTCCCGCGGCGCATACCCCAGCTTGGGCCAGTGCGCTGAGGCAGTTCAGGCACACACCCGCATCACGGATGCGATAGAGGCGGGCAACGCCGAAGAGACCGAACGTCACGCGCGGGTTCACATCCGGGCGACCCAACAACTGGTACTACCGGCGATCAAGAACCAGATAGTGGATGCAGCGTCAGCCAAAGCGCGTGCTCATCTGGGGAACCTAGGCCAGACGTCTCTGTAGTCGATTAGCGCTGTAACTGATCAGCCCTCCAGCCGCAGCGAGCGTCCGACGATCTCCTTCATGACCTCATTCGAGCCGGCGTACACCCGCTGCACCCGGCTGTCCCGCCATAGTCGAGCGATCTCGTACTCGTTCATGTATCCGTAGCCACCGAACAACTGCACACATCGGTCAACGAGGTTCCACTGCTGGTCGGTGATCCATTGTTTGAGTCCCGCGGCCTCCTCGGCCGTCAGCTCTCCCGCGCAGTGGGCTTCGATCGCGCGATCGACATACACCCGGCAAACCTGAGTGAGGGTGTGCAGGTCGGCGAGCTCGAAGCGCGTGTTTTGGAACGCGCCAATCGCTTGTCCAAACGCCTTGCGTTCGCGCACATAACTGACTGTGAGCGACAGCGCCCGCTCCATGACGGAAACTCCGGCAACGCCGATCCCGAGCCGTTCCTGGGGAAGCCCTCGCATCAGGTGGTAGAAGCCGCGGTTGAGTTCGCCGATCAGGTTGGATGCTGGCACGCGGACGTTGGAAAAGAAAAGCTCGGCGGTGTCTAGCGAACGCTGCCCGACCTTGTCGAGCTTTCGGCCCCGGGTGAATCCGGGCATGCCCTCTTCGACGACGAAAAGGCTGATGCCCTTGTGGCCTAACGAGGGTTCCGTCTTGACGGCAACAATAACTTTGTCGGCGAGAATCCCATTGGTGATGAACGTCTTAGAGCCGTTGATGAGGTAGTCGTCGCCGTCGAGCACGGCCGTACTGGCGAGGGCCTTGACGTCCGAGCCTGCTGCGGGCTCGGACATGGCGAGAGCCCAGATGATGTCGCCGCTGACCGACCCGGGCAGCCATCGCGCCTGTTGCTCGACGGTCGCGAGATCGAGCAGGTACGGCGCCAGGATGTCGTTCTGCACGGAGATCCCGAATCCGACGGAACCCGAGTTGAAGAACTCCTCCGTCAGCACTGCGTTGAACCGGAAGTCTCGGACGCCGCTGCCGCCGAACTCCTCGGGCGCAGACCACATCAAGAGGCCGGCCGCACCTGCCCGACGCCAGACGTCCCTGTCGACGAAGCCCTGCTGCTCCCATTCTTCGGTGTGCGGTGCGCATTCACGGACGAAGAAATCACGCGCTAAGTGGCGGAAGTCTTCGTGGTCAGATTCGAAGATCGTGCGTCTCATCCGGTCCTCAAGACGTTGGGGGAGCTTGATCGGACGGGCGAACGTGGTCTTACCGTCCAGATCGCGGATGATCGCTGAGAAGCGCTCGTTGACCTCGTCGGTCGTGACGTGCATGCCGGTGCGCTCCCGTGGGTCGCCGCTGCACAACGCGAGAGCGGCTTCGGCGAATTCGGCGTGGGTACTCGATGTCGTCTGGCTGGTCTTCCGGAATCAGATGATGATGGATTGTGCCCCACGTCGCCACAATTCCTGACGGTGCCAGCGAGTTCACGGCGATGCCATCTGCGTAGAGCTCGGCTGCCAAACCGGTAGACAGTCGCTCCAACCCTGCCTTGCACATGCCGTAGACCGTGTACCGAGTTGGTCCAGCGGTCCGTAGGGCGGTCCCTCCGGATGGACGGCGGCAAGCGAGGACACGTTGAGGATCCAGCCTTGCTGTCTCCGGCGCATCGATGGGAGGACGGCTTGTATCAACTCAAATGGTGCCCGGACCTGGACGGAGAACATCAGGTCGTAGTGCTTGGCCGCGAATCCATCGACGGGCCCGAGCCAACTGACCGCGGCGTTGTTGACGAGGATGTCGATCGGGCCGATTTGTTCCTGGACCTGGCGCACGAGTTGTTGGCGGTCAGTGGGATTGCTCAGGTCAGCTTGGAAGGCGGTCGATCGCCCGCCGGCTTGCTTGGATTGCGTCGATGGTGTCTTGCAGGCTTCCGGGCATGCGGTCTGTCGGAGTAAGCGTTCTAGCTACCGCAGCGACCTGAGCGCCCTCACTGGCGAACCTCCGCGCTATCGCTTCACCGATGCCACGGCTTGCTCCGGTGACTAGCGCCACGCGACCTACCAGCGAGTCCACGCATCCCTCCCGCGCGCCGCCTGCATGCCAGGGGCGCCTCCTCGCCGACCGTAACACCAGGCGACCAGTCCTTTCAAGGATTGACAACATAGCGGCGGGACGACAAGACTGGTACAGACTGGTGAGACCCGCTGCAGGCCCGGAGGCACATGATGACGATTACGACGTTTGAGCGCACCAAGACACCAGAGACTCTTCAGGGGATCAAGGTGATCGACTGCGACACCCACTTCGTCGAGCCTCCTGACCTGTGGACCTCGCAGGCACCCGAGCGGTTCAAGGACAAAGTGCCGTACATGCGTCGGGTCGGAGACGCGGATCAGTGGTTCCTCGGCGACAAGCCGTTGGGCGAGATCTCCGTGATGTGTGTCAGCAACGGACGCGAGAAGCATCATGACGTCTTCACCATGGAGCGCTTCCTCGACATCGAGCCGGCGAGCTACGAGCCCAAGGCCCGCGCCGCGCTTGATGGATGACATGGGCGTTCACGCGCAGATCGTGTATCCGAACGCTGCGGGCTTCGGTGGGAACACGTTCGGCGCGCAGATGCCGGAGGACCTGCGCACCTGGTGCGTGCAGACCTACAACGACACTGTCTCGCAGTGGGCAGCGCAGGCTCCGGGGCGACTCTTCCCACAGGCGCTTATCCCGTTCTGGAACGTCGACGCTGCAGCCAATGAAGCGCGGCGTATCAAGGAAGAGCTCGGACTGTCGGGCATCGCGGCGTCAAACTCACCGCAGAGTTTTCCCGGGCGTTCCTGACTGGGGCGACCGTCGCTGGGATCCCGTTCTGGCAGATCTGTGCGGAGCTCGAGCTCCCGATCAGCTTCCACGTCGGATCCGGCATCATGGTGGGCGACGGTGCGCCAGACTATGCCTGGCACTCGCTGCTTCCTCAGGGCGTCGACCCTACTGACCGCCGTGCGATTCAAAAGCTCGGCGACATGGGGATGCTGCCCACGGTGATCGCAAACCCGGCCGGAGCGCTCGAGAACGTCAAGACACTTTCTAATCTCATCTTCAGCGGGATTCTGGACCGGCACCCCAAACTGCAGTTCTTCTCGGTCGAGAGTGGCATCGGTTGGGTTCCGTTCGTTCTGGAATATCTCGAGTATGGCTTCGATGAGATGGCAGGGCCAACGCACTTCGGACTGGAGCGCCGTCCCACCGAATACTTCCGCGATCACATGCACGTCTCCTTCTGGTTCGAGCGGGTCGGACCACGAATGGCTGAGGACATCGGCATTCGCAACATCTTGTTCGAGAGCGACTTCCCCCACCCGGTGTGCCTGTACCCGACACCGGTGGAACGCGCGGGAGAGGCGCTGGCCTCTCAGCCCTACGAGGTGCGTAAGCAAATCCTTGAGACCAACGCCTCCGAACTGTGGAAGATCCCTGTCGACTGAGAGCAGCAGCGCTCGGGATCAACTCGTGATCTACCGCCTCATGACCTCGCCGTTCGTTCCAGGTCCCGAGGGGGTTACGACTCGCTCGGGGTCGACCTGCGGTCCACTGATCGATTGTTGACCGCGCCGAAGTCTGGACCGAACCTGGTTGACAGTGAGACGCATGGCTCCTGCGATTCCCTCTGGGTTCAGCACGGCTGTCAGAATCAGCCCGACTCCGCTGATGAGCAGCTCGTACTCGTCCGAGATGCCCGATCCGCTCGGTGATGCGGAAGCCCACGCCACCGGCACCGAGGACGCCGGCCCATACGGCGCCGGACACAGTGCTGATACCTCCCAGATAGGCGATGGCCAGCGCCGAGACAGAGGCAATGGCAATGTAGGGCGACGCGTTGACCCCTTGGAACTGGTAGGCGCCAAGAACACCGGAGACGCCAGCGAGAAGGGCTCCCAACGCGAAGGCGAGTAGCTTCACCGCCCGGACGTTGATTCCGAGCGCGGCGGCAGCTCTCTCGTTCGAGCGCACCGCCAAGAACTGGCGCCCGAGGTCGGACCGACGGAGTCGGATCACCGCGGCGAAACAGCCAAGAGTCACGATGAGCAGAAAGATCCCGAAGGTCGCGTTCGGGCTGCCATTCGAGCCAAACGGGAATGATCCGTTCACTCCAAAGTGGAACCCGAAGAGTTGCGGGTTAGGCACGCTATCGGAGCTGTCGGTCGGGCGCAGGTACGAGGAGTTGTCCAGGACCATGTTTTCGAATACGTAGCCGGCGCCCAAGGTCAGTACGGCGAGATGCACTCCGCGGACGCGAAGTGCGGGCAGGCCTGCGATCACGCCGACGACGCCGGCCGCAACCACCGCGAGCAGACCTGAGACCGGGAATGGAATCCCCATGTCGCCGGCCAGTCGAGTCATCAGTAAGGCCGCGAGGCCAGCAAATCCGAGCTGCATGAGTGAGACCTGGCCGGCGAAGCCTACGACGACGACGAAGGAGAGCCCGACGATGGCGGCGATCAAGGTGTTGTCTAGTGCTCCGCGAAGGTCGTAGGGCAAGAAGATGAGCCCAGCGATGACGAGCACGGATAGGACTGCGGCGGTTGGTAACGCGTGCTTCGGCTCCGGGCTCGACGGCAGTTTCACCTTGCCGAGTGCTCCTCTACCCGGCAGATTGTTACCCCGCACGATCATCGCCACGATGATGACGAGGAACGGGATACCCGTTGCCGCGCCCGTGCGAGGAAACCAGCTGTATGAGGACTGCAGCACTACGGTGACGGACTCCGCGCATCCGATGAGCAATCCGGTGAGCGCGGCCACTGGGAACGACTCAAGACGGGCGACGAGCGCGGCTCCTAGAGCTGGAATCACAAACAGCACGTAGTCGGTGGGATTGAGCCCGGTGATCGAGGCGAACAGCACGCCGACCACGCCTGAAATCAGCGTGCTGAGCATCCAGTTGGTCCCTGCCAGCCTGGCCGGGGACAGGCCGAGCAGGACCGCGCCCTTCTCGTTCTCTGATGCGGCTCTGGTGGCGAGGCCGAGCCGGGTGTAGCGGAACACAGCAGCGAGAACGAGCGCGATGGCCATCGCGATTCCCGCAAGAATGAAGCGGTTGACCGGGAGTTGGAGTGTGCCCAGCTTGACGGATCCAGTCGGCAAGCTCGGCGGCACACTGAGGTTGTCCGTCCCGAAGCGGAGAATCACGATCGCCTGAAGGGTGAGGAGCACGCCGACAGACGCGATGGTCTTGGCGAGCGGAGGAGCCTGCCGTAATCGCTGGTACATAAGGACATGGACGATGAGCCCGAGCGCCATCGCAACAGCGGCGGAGATCAACACCGCCCACACCGTCGGTACCGGTCCCGACAGATGGATGAACGTCGGGCCAGTCAGGGAGGTTGAGGTGAACCCGAACCAACCTGCGACGCCTTCGATAAGGGAGAGCGGATTTGGCAACGGCGGAATCATGAGTTCCCCGGTCCGCAGACCCGCGTAGGTGTAGGCCACATACATCGCGACGGCGCCGGCGGAGAGGTCGACGACGCCGGATCCTCTGTGGGCGAGCACGATCGCCTGCGCGAGTGCGGCGAACAGTGCGCCAGCGCCCAGCCCGAGGATGGCAAACAGCAGATACTGATTCATCGCGTGTCCTCTGCTGTCGGGTCGATTGGGGCTCGGGTGGAAGTGGCTCGAGACTTTCCTGGCCCAGATATGTCGACTCGAGCAGCGCTCGGTTCTTCCGCAGGTGCTGGGCGTCGCCCTCAGCGACGAGGTCGCCGTGTGCCAGCACGTAGCCTCGGTCCGCAACAGTCGAATGCTTGTTGGACGTGTTGTTCGACCAGTAGCACGCCGCACCCTGTGGTCTGGGCGATCTTCGACAGTCTCGGCAGCAGTCGCTGCACGACGACCGGTGCCAGGCCAAGGCTCATCTCGTCCACCATGAGCAGGCGGGGTCTGCCAACGAGCGCACGGCCGAGGACCAACATCTGCTGCTCACCGCCGGACAGCAGGCCGGCTTGCCGCCCATCAAGGGGTCGAGTTCGGGGAAGTAGTCGAGCACGTCGGCGACGGCTTTGCGGTGGTCCTGACGGCTGTGCGACCCAACCGCAGATTCTCTCCGACGGTCAAGGCCCGGAACAGTGCCCGACCTTCCGGAACATGAGATAGACCGAGGTTCGCGAGTTGCTCGGGCCGACGTCGGGTCGAGGTGGGAACGCCGACCACCTCGATCGACCCTCCCATTGCAGGGAGTAGACGTGACACTGTCAGGAGCGTCGTTGACTTTCCTGCTCCGTTCGGGCCGAGGAGCGCGACGATCTCGCCTTCCCAAACGTTGAGAGTCAATCACGGACGACAGGAAGCTCGCCGTACCCCGCGAACAGGCCGTCAATCCGCAGTACGTCCGTCACGCGTCCTCTCCTGTGGGTAGTTGCGGTGGTGGCGCCTTCTGGCTGTTGTCCGGCTACGTCTGCGTCGCTCGTCGCGGACATGTCACCGAGATAGGCCCCGAGCACAGCCGGATTGGACCTGATCTCATCGGGGGTGCCCGAGGCGATGAGCTGGCCGTGGTCGAGCACGTAGATGCTGGTCGCAGACCCCCAACACGAGGCCCATGTCGTGGTCGACGAGGAGAAGTGTCAGCCCGGAGTCAACGAGGGCGCGCAGCCGGGACCCCAGCCGAATGCTCTGGTTGCTATCGAGGCCGGCTGCCGGCTCGTCTGCAAGCACCAGCTTCGGCCTGGACATCAGGGTGCGAGCAAGACCGACGAGCTTGCGCTCACCCTCCGACAGCTCCTCGGGGTAGCGATCGAAGCACGTCGTCCAGCTCGAGGGTCGTCCATTAGTTGCCGCATCTCGGTACGGTCCTGACGCTGGCCCCTCCACATCTGCCGATTTCAAGACTCCGCGAAGATTTGTTCCCGAAGCGGCGACGCACAGATTGTCGAAGATGGTCAGATCGTCGAACAACTCAATTGACTGCCAGGTCCGGCTGATCCCGAGCGCCGTCCGTCTGTGCGCGGGTAGGTGGAGCAACTCGGTGCCTTCGAACTCGCGCGGATCCGCTGGCCTCCACGAATCCGGTTAACGCATCCAGAGCCGTCGTCTTGCCGGCTCCGTTGGAGCCGATCAGGCCGACCAGAGTGCCCGATTCGACCGAGAGGCTGACGTCCGCGACCGCTGCGACTGCACCGAACGACACACTGAGATTGCGCACATCGAGAAGCGCCATGGCACCGAACGCTTCCCTTCGACGACTGCGACGGGCGCTGCTTGTGTTGGGGCTGCCGTCATCTGTTGTTCAGATCGTGAGCGGTCGACTGCCGTGACTCAGCGGAAACGTTGTCGCAACGGGGCCTACCCCAGGTCGGGGTAAGCCCCGTTTCGACGAACGCGTTCATCGCTCCGGCCTGCGAGCCGATGACGCTAACCGAGCTCAGAAGTTCGTCGTCTCGAACTTGCCGTTGTTGATGCTTGTAGAACACCAGGTTCTTTGCGCACGTGGCAGTGAACCCGGGCAGGACCGGGGCAATGCACGGAGTTCGGACCCATGTTGACCGGGCCTGTGTAGGACTTGATGGAGCGTGTTGGCCGAGGCCGGCGTGATCGTGCCGGCACTCTTGAAGACCTTAGCCGCCGTCACGGTCAGTCCCCAGCCGAGCTCGGCGAATGTGCCAGGCGCGCCGCCTGGACCGTACGTCTTCCACCCATTGAGGAATGCTGTGACCTCCGGATCGATCGCCGGGCCCGATGGCCGACATTCTGTTGGGAGCGACGAGGATCCAGCCCTGGTAGAGCGAGGGAGACGAAGTGACGTTTGCCGGCGTCAGGCACGTGTTGACCACGACCACTCGCTTCGCCTTGATCCCGAGGCTCTGCATCGATTGGGCAATCTGCGGGCAGTACGCCGTTGTAAAGACGAGCAGCGCGTCCGTGGACCCGATGTCTGCGACTTCGACCTGCGGAGTGATGTCGGATGCCGAAACGGGGATGGCGACGGCGTGAATCGTGATACCCGAGCCTTTGAGACCCTTGGTCGACTGTCTGCTCGCCCGCGAGTAGACGCCGCCTCTCCCTCATAGATATAGGAGATTGAATGGATGTGCAGCGACTTCACGTAGTTCGCGATGTAGTTGTAGTACGTCGCGCCGGGGTAGTAGAAGTACGTATCCTTCGGGAGTTGTCCGCCGGCGTGATCCCGATTGCGCCGAGAATCGGCTTGTGAGCGGCGTTCATTGCGGCGTAGAACGGGCCACCGTTCAGGGTGAGACCCAACATCGCGAACGGCATCTGCGCGTCATTCGCGAACTGCTGGCCGCACTCCTGAGCGGACTGGTTGTTGTTCTGCATGTCGCAGGTGATGAGGTCGATCTGGCGACCGTCGAGTCCACCTTGGGTCTGGTTGAGATACTTCGTGGCGGCTTGAGCGGCTTGTGTGACGGCAGGGAACGATTCGCGCCGGTGTTCATGTTCGCGAACCCGATGTGGATCGGTCCGCTAGCGCTGCTGCTACGGTGCTGCGCTCGGGGTTGCGCTTGGAGAGGTCCCAGACGAACCCCCCGAGGATGAACTGCTGCAGGCCGCCACGGCAATCACCGCGATGGCTGCACCAAGAGCGGCAAGACCACGATGGCCCATTTGTGCCCTCCCTGTTAGAGATGCCCGTAGGCACTTGTGAACGAAGTTGCGTTACCTGAGCGCGCTCCGGACGGGTCCTGGCCGAGCCTTGAACCGCTCACACCCAACTTTGCGCGGTCATGGTGGCAGAAGTTCTGAAGATGGTCAAGACTTATAACAATAGCGATGACACTCGCCCGTAACGTGGCCGCAATATCGGCGTGAAGAGGTATATGTGCCATCCCCTCGCGAGACAGAATGCGCCGGGCGTCAAGGCGGTCCAGTCGGCCATGCGTGCTCCATCGGTCTGGACGGGCTGGACTATCCTGGCAAGGATTGCTATGTTGGCCAGCATGAGCAAGATCGGTGGCCCTGTTGGCGGGCCAAGCGGAGCGAGTTAGCGATGGATTACGAGTTCTCCGCTGACGCCGAGCAGCTACGCGAACGCCTACGCGATCTGATCGCGGGGCACATTCCGCCCGACTTTCTAGGCGCGTTCACCGATGACCCGAACGACCTTGAAACCGCGCAGCGATTTTGCCGTCTGCTTGCAGAGGAGGGTTGCTGACACTCGCCTGGCCGCCCGAGTTTGGCGGCCTTGGTGGCTCGCTGTGGGAACAGACCGTCGTGCGCGAGGAAATGTGGGCGCATCACGAGCCGCGTGGCGCCCAGTACATGGGCGTGAACTGGGTAGGGCCGGCGATCATGCGGCACGGAACATCAGAACAGCAAGCAACGCACCTGCCCGCGATCGGCACGGGCGAGGTCATCTGGTGCCAGGGGTTTAGTGAGCCGGACGCCGGGTCCGACCTCGGCGCGTTGCGCACGTCAGCCACGCCGACAGCAACATGGCAGCTGGCGAATCAACGGTCAGAAGGTCTGGACGTCTTATGCCGGCATGGCGCAGTGGTGCTTCTTGCTTGCACGCACGGGCCGCGGTGAACGCAAGAACGACGGCATCACCGTTTTTCTCGTGCCGATGGATTCTGCTGGTATCCAGGTTCGGCCGATCCTCAGCATGCTCGGTCCGCATCACCTCAACGAAGTGTTCTTCGACGAGGTCGAGGTCGATGGATCGGCTGTCTTGGGAGTGGTTGATCAGGGCTGGTTGGTTGTGCGGGAGGTGCTGGCGCTTGAACGAGTCGGAATCTCGCGGTATGCGCGTTGCGAGCGTTTGCTGCAGTGGGCGCCAGAGGCACTCGGTGACGCATGGCAGGACGTCTCAGCCAGCCTGAAGCAGCGTTGGGCACGCGCCCTGGCGCAGACCCGCGCGGTGAGACTTCTCGCATATCGCGTGGTCGACGGCCAGGCTCAAGGCCGGACCGAACCACTGGACGCGGCGAGTTATCGAATCGCGGCGACGTTGCTTGACCAATCCGTCGCTGACCTCCTCATGGACATGATCGGAGCGTTCGCGCTCGGTGGCGACTCACCGGACGAGCGCTTCACCCGTGCAGTCGAGGACCACTGGCGGTATGCCCAGGCCGCGTCCGTCGCCTCGGGAAGACCGAAATGCAGCGCAACTTGATTGGCCGAGAGTTGGCGCGTCGTGATTGAGCTCGGACTTTCAGCCGAGGCGGAGGCGTTCGGCGAGAGTCGTCTCAGACGCTATTGCGGCACGTGGCGGTTTCGACCTCGTGATGCAGGCAGAGGCCAAGCCAGCCATCCGCACCGACCTTGGTGGAGTCGCTTCTTGACGAGCTCGGTGTTTGGGAGCTGGAGTCCACAGCTGACGAAACTCAATTGCAGGCATCGCCGCACGGTATGCCGGGTAGCCGGGCGGTTTGCGTTGCCCTATCCGGTTGCTGAACGACTCGCCTGCCCCCCGGTCGTCGCCGCTCAGGCGGTTGCCGCGGTGATCGGAGTCCCGCGCGTGAACATGGCAGACCTCCCGCTGAAATGGGCCGCAGTTGATGCCTCGGACGCCATCGCCGGCTCTGCGGGCCGTGGTGAACCCCTAGGAACGAAGCTCGGTTCCTTCGTGGTCCCCTGTGAGGTCGGCCGCCCGCACGCGGAGTCACCTGGGCTTTTGCGCTGAGCCTGACGCTGCTCAGTTTCACCCTGCTCGGCATGATCGACAGCGCCTTTGATCTGACGGTGCGACACGTTCGCGAGCGTGAACAGTTCGGCGATCGTTTGGTGCAGTTTCAGGCTGTTCAGTTTCAACTCGCGGACGCGCTCGTCAGCCGTCAATGTGTTGGCGAGTTGGCGAACTATGCCCTTTGGTCAGTCTCCCGCAACCATGCCGAATCACTCGTCGACGCCATTGCACTACGAAGTTCGGCGCTCAACTGCGCAGACGTCGTCTTCCGGATAGCTCACCAGCTCCATGGTGCCACGGGCTTCTGTGATGAGTCCGCAGTGTCCTGGCTGTCACGTTACAGTCACCCTCTTCGGAGGTTGCCGCTCAACGGGCCGGAGACCGACGAGATGCTCGCCGAGCTGGTGGCAGCGCGAGGGTTCGATGGATTGTTCGCTCGCGGCAGGACCGTTTCGTGAGGACAGAGGATGGCCGGCGAGGTGACTGAAGATGACGACCCTGACGCCTTCCGTTCCGAGGTACGGGAGTGGTGCGCGCAGAACGTTCCTGCCGATTGGCGGTCGCAGCAGACCGATGTGAGCCACGATGAGTTTGTCGCCTTTCAAAACGCGTGGCTCGCCACCCTCGGCACGGGCGGCTATGCCGTCCCGCATTGGCCTGCTGAATGGGGCGGAGGCTTCACTGCTGCACAGCAGGCAGTGATCTTTGAGGAGATGGCTCGCGCCGATGCTCCACGTCTGGTCCTTCATTTCGTCTCGCTACATCATGCAGCAGCGACCTTGTTGTCCGCGGGAACCCGGCTACAGCAGGAGCAGCATCTGCCTGCCATACGCAATGGACAGGTGTGGTGCCAAGGCTTCTCCGAGCCGAATGCGGGTTCGGACCTGGCTTCGCTGCGCACCCGCGCCATCCGTAGGGGTGACGACTACGTCGTCAACGGCCAGAAGATCTGGGCGAGCCTCGCGATGTACGCCGATTGGTGCTTGCTATTGGCGCGCAGCGATCCGGACGCGCCTAAGCGTCGGGGCATCTCCTACTTCTTGATGGATATGCGTAGCCCCGGAATCGACGTACGACCGATTCGACAAGCCACCGGCGAAGCGCACTTCTGCGAGATCTTTCTGACAGACGTCAAGGTTCCCGTGGCCAACCGGATCGGCCCCGAACACGATGGCTGGCGGGTGGCGCAGACCACGTTGAATGCCGAACGAGGCGCAACCGTCGTGGAGCTCGCGGCTCGATTAGGAACCGGCTACTCATGGCTTCTCGAGCTAGCCCAACGAACTCCGGACGCGGCTGGCCGTCCCAAGAGTCTCGACCCGTCAGTGCGTGAATCGTTGGCGCACCTCGGCAGCCAGGTGCGTGCTCTCAAACTGCTCTGTGCACGAGCGGCCGACCAGCATGACGCGGCCGAAGGCGGGGCGCTGGCTTCGATCGTGAAGCTTTACTACAGCGAGCTGCTGCAGTCGCTGACCGCGTTCGGCGTCGACCTGGGCGGCATCCAGTCCCATCTGGCCTCGATGAGGCCGATGAGTGCCGGCTGGGAGTCCGGCCACTGGCTCCTCGACCACATCGGCTCATGGGAGTGGACGATCCCCGGTGGTACGAGCGAGATCCAGCGGACCATCATTGGAGAACGCGCACTTGGCTTGCCGCGAGAACCAACGATGCCATGACGACAACAGCGGATGATCTGTCGGCATTTCGCGCTACGGCACAGGATTATCTGAAGGACGCATCAAGCCCCGAGCGGGTGCGATTGGCCATGGAGTCCGATGACATCCTGGATCCTTCCTTCAACACGTCGATGGCGGAGATGGGCTGGTTCGGCATCGAGGTTCCGAGCGCTCTCGATGGCAGTGACGGCGGGTTTGCAGAACTCGCTGTTGTCCTCGAAGTCATGGGCGCCAACGCGACTGTCTCGCCGTTCGTCGCCACGAGCGTGCTGTGCATTGGTGCGCTTCTGCACTCGACGTCGTCGCGCCCGGCCCAGCGCTGGCTACCAGCGCTCGCCACCGGCGAATCGTTGGGCACGGCGGCATTGGGTGAGGTGTTCGGCGGCGGAATCGCACTTACCGCCACGCGAAACGGCTCGGGGTACTCGCTGGCCGGTGTTACTCGTTACGTCCTCGATGCCCGCAGCGCCGACATCATCGTCGTTATCGCTGACGAAGCTGATGGGACCCGGGTCGCTATCGCACTTGAGATGGATGTTGCGGGATTGTCGGTCAGCCCGATGCGCTTGACGGACGCAACCCGCCACATGGACCAGGTGACGTTGGATGACGTGCAGGCAAATGATGCTGATGTCCTGGCTCGCGGGGCCGACGCCGAACAGCTGATCAGCGTCCTTGTCAACCGCGCATCGGTTGCGGTCGCCTTGGACTCGGTGGGATTGTGCACGCGCCTGATCGCGATGACGACGGCGTACGCCAAGCAACGAGAACAGTTCGGCCGTGCCATCGGGTCCTTCCAGGCCGTGAAACATCAATTGGCGGACATGCTGGTCCAAACCGAGGCAGCCCAGGTCCTCACCGCGGACGCCGTCTCCTTCATTGCCCAACCACGGGGTGCAGCCGATGTCGCGGCCTCCATGGCAAAGGAGTACGCCGTTGTCGTGGGTTCCGAGGTTGCGGGAGCCAGCCTGCAGCTTCACGGTGGGATCGGCTACACCTGGGAGCACGATCTGCACATCTATCTGAAGCGGGCCAAACTCAATCTCGCACTCTTCGGCGACGTGCATTGGCACCGGCTACGCATCGCCGACCACGTCCTGGCTACTGGCGATGTATACGAAGCGTCCCTGCCTCTCCCTTGACGGTCGTGCCCTAACGGAGGCGTCTGTGTCAAACCGTAAGCGAGCTCTAGTGACAGGTGCCGCCCAGGGCATTGGCCGCGGTATCTGCGACCGCTTGGAAGCCGACGGCTTGGAAGTTGTCCGGCTGGATGTAGCGGGGGAGGGGATGGTCTGCTGTGACGTCTCTGACTACAAGGCGGTGGAGACGGTAGCCGAAGCAATCGGGCCCGTTGATGTCTTGGTTAACAACGCAGGGATTTGGAACTACAACACACGGTTGGAGAGCGTGGAGCCGCAGGAGTTCCGCCGAGTCATCGAGGTCAACCTCTTTGGCCCGTTCAATCTGACACAGATATTTGGCAGAGGAATGCTTGAGCGTCGCAGCGGAGCCATCGTCAACATCGTGTCTATCTCTGCGGTGAACGCAAGCCCAGGGGTCGGGGCTTATGGGCCGTCGAAGGCCGCGCTTGTTGCGTTGACTAGGCAGACAGCCGTCGATTGGGGTCCTCGGGGAGTGCGCTGCAATGCGGTCGGACCAGGTCTGATTGTCACGCCAGGCACGAGGTCCGAGTATGAGTCGGCGACCGTGACCGACCGCAGAGCTGAGGCGGTGCCCGTGGGCAGGGTGGGCAATCCGACTGACGTGGCCGAGGTTGTGGCATTTCTAGCCTCGGACGCTGCCGGGTACGTCAGCGGCCAGGTCATCTTTGTTGACGGCGGATTTAGCCAAACTCTCATGCAACGAGTGCCTCACTGAGGCAAGAATGGACGACTCAATGACTGACTCGCGCAACGTCCGCTCGATCTTCCATATCAATATCAACTGCTCGAATCTTGAACGGTCGGTGAGCTTCTACGAGGCGCTCGGTTTCACCGTGGCTCTTGATCTCGGCGCGTTCCAGGGAACGGCGGACGAGAGCTACGAGGCAATGGGTGTAACAGGGCATGTCGAGCACAAGGGTCCGGTCGCGATGTTCCTCGGTGACAACCTGCGCCAGACCAGACTCGACCTGATGGAATGGATTGTCCCGGTGCCGCCGCCGGTCGAAGCGGGTACGCCGCAGTCGGTGGGCGTTCCCCGAATTGCGTTGTGGACCAAAGACATAGACTCGGTCTATCAACGGTTGATTCAGGACGGCGTTGAGTTCATGAGCCCTCCCGCCGGTCCGTTCGAGGATCGCGCAATCAAATCGATCGCCTATCTGAAGGATCCTGACGGTTTGATCGTCGAACTGATCGAGTTTCTCCCGCAAGGCCGCGCTCTCTATGCCGAGAGCGCTAGCTGACCCGGCGGACCCCGCATCGGATATCAGGCCCTTTAGCTCGGAGCGAACCGCCGGACCACCGCTGCGACCTCGTCGAAGATCCACTGCGGCACTGAGAATTCTGTTAGGTCGCGAATCTCGTCGATGTGTGCACCCACCGCCTCAGGACTCACCGCGTCGAGGTCCTCCGCCAGCCAGCCATCGGCGATCCCGACGAAAACACGCGCGTAGCGGCCATTGCACACCGAGAACGCTTCGCCGGTGACGGCACATTGCGCACTGGCGAGGTAGGCGACGAGGTACGCTGAAAGCATCGGATCCTGAAAGCCTGGCGGGACGCGCGCCAGTTCCTCGGCAGAGACGAACTTGAACTGCTCACCTCGTAGCTCTGGGGCATTGTTCATATGTTCTGCGCTCGCAGGCGTCGAAGCGAACGGAAGGATGGCATTCACGGTGATGCCGTGGGCCATTCCTTCGTAAGCCAGCGCCTTCGTGAGACCGTACAGGCCGGCTTTAGCGGAGGCGTAGTTACTTAGGCCAGGACTGGCGAACAGCCCGGCACTGGAACTTGTCATGATGACGCGTCCGTAGCCCTTCTCGCACATGACGCGCCATGCCGGTTGCGTCACGAAGAAGGCTGCTCGTAGATGGGAGTCGATCACCGTGTCGATATCGCTGACCGTCAAGTCGTTGAAAAGGCCTCCCCTTCGGGCACCGGCGTTGTTGATCACAACATCGACACCGCCGAAACGCTCGAGGGCCTCGGCAACGAGCGCCGCTCCGCCTGCTTCAGTCGATACATCTGCATAGGACGCGACTGCGGCCCCGCCGCTGTCAAGTATTTCAGTGACAACGCTGTCTGCCGACGGTCCGTTCAGATCGTTCACGACGACGGCCGCGCCGTAGTGCGCCAGCTCGATCGCATGAGCCCGGCCGATTCCACGCCCTGACCCGGTAACGATCGCGACCCGGCCGGCATAGGAGATGGGTGTCACCTTGTCTTAACCCCGGAATCGCGGAGCGGGCCGGACACGGGCGTGGCGCACTTGCCAGCGACGTCGGCAGCGTTCAACGACACTTTTTCTTCCCATCTATCCTTGATAGTGTTGTATCTTTACCCGCACGAAAACGTCAAGCCCACCGCAAGGGCGAGACATGCTCACCACGCAGCGCGACACTCAGTATCGAGGCCGCCGCCTCTGGTTGAGCACCCGCTGGTGCCGCGCACTGCGGGACGGAAACCACTTACGGACGCCGACGGCAAGCGTCGCCTGATATACGGAATCAGTACTCGCGGCATTCCCCGCCATGCTGGCGTCAGCACGGCGAGCGCTGGATGATGGACCACGGGTGAGGCACGGCCGTTGACGTCGTCGGACGCGATGTAGTGACCGGTATTTAGGCGATGGCATCGCCAAATGCAGCGCCCTGCGCGGAGAACTCGAGGATGTCCTGGCGTGAGAAGCCGTGCTCCAAGAGAATCTCTCTAGTGTGCTGGCCAAGCGTTGGTGGCGCCATCGCGTCAGATGTTTGCAGATCGCCGAAGTCCCAGTAGGTCCCGATCTGCGCCATACGGCCGTAGACCGGGTGCTCATGATGGACGACGAGATTCGCGCGGATGTTGTCTTCAGACGCGAAGAATTGCAACTCGTGGTTCCGCCGGACCCGCTCGACGGGTACGCCTAACCGCTCGAGGCGCTCGCAGGTCGGGTCGGTGTCTGCTGCCCGCAGTTGCGCCGCTATCGCCAAGCTGTTGTCCGTGCCGAACGCTTCGTGCAGCAAAGCTTTCTCGTCGTGCCGATCGATCGACACGGCGATCCACCCGTCTGCGGTCTCATAAAGGCGGTGTCCAGCTCGGACCCCGCACACGGCCGGGTCTACCGCATCGAATGGCGCCAACTCATCCGACTCCAGCTGCAGGAGCGTCTCGCTGTTCGTCATGAGGGCGCCGCCGAGCATCGAGACCTCGACGCCGGAGCCGTAGCCGGTCTTGTCGCGTTGGTATACCGCGAGGAGTGTCGCGATGAGCGAGAGCTGGGCGCACTGCACGTCGGTGGGGGGGAACCGGAGCCAGATCGGTCGGTTCCCTGCACCGGCGCCAGTCAGCATCCACCCCGACGTTGCTTGCATCTGCGGGTCGAAACTTGGGTGATCCCGCTTGTCGCCTTCAGGGCCAAAGGCACTCACGTGGCAGATGATGGCCCGTGGGTTCATGGCATTGATTGACGCTGGATCGATGCCTAGGCGCCCGGCGGCGTCGAATCTTACGTTGTGATGGACGACATCGGCCCACTGAACTAGCTTCTCCAGGATCCTACGTCCCGCTGGCTTCTTGAGATCGATCGAAATAGACCGCTTTCCCCGGGAACTGGCGATGAACATGAGCTCGTCGAGCCGCATCCGATCCCCAGTGGGCGACTCAAGTTTGGTGACATCTGCGCCCAAATCTGCCAACAGCATCGCGGCGTACGGTCCGCCCACGAACATGCCGAGGTCGAGGACCTTCAACCCCTCGAGCGGATACGTGAGCGGTTGCGCGCCGACCACGTCAGGCGACGAGGCGGAGACGGCCGCACGATCGTCACGCTCGATCTCCTCGTCATGCTCACCGAGCGTCGGCGCGGGCCAGCGGACACCAAGCGGAGGATCGCACGCGAACGGGAGTCCTGCCTGACGGCAGGGCCCCCAGGTTGGGTCGTCAAGCTCAGTCGTGTAGCCGTTCGCGATCGCTTGCGGATCGCGCAATGGGTCACCGATCGAGACGAGAGCCTCGGTGGCGATGTCCATCTCCCAGCAGGCCCTCAGCCAGTCAGCGGAGGGCCGAGTGGCGAATGCCTTCTGGTAGATCGCGGCGAACGCCGGGCCAGGATCTACGTGGTCATCTGGGGCGGAGATGCCCAGCGTGGCCAGCGTTGTGGTCACGAGCGGAACCAGCCAGTAGCCCGCCGCAGTCTGTATCCACACCCCGTCTGAGCACCGGAACGTGTTCGCAGATGGACGTTTTGGTAGCGGAAGCTTCTCCGCCATGCGTGGAGACGGCGACTCCAAATGGTTCCAGATCAGCGTCATGCAGGACAGGGCGCCCTGCAGAAGGCTGGTCCTCGCCGGCCCGACGGCACCAGTACGTTGGCGGACAATGAGGCGCGTAAGAATTGCAGCGCAGGCGAGATAGGCGGCACCCCAACTAGGAACCGGCATTCGAACAAACGTCGGACCAGGACGGTGGCATTCTTGTTCATCGCAGAGCCCCGACCTGGCCTGCACAAGCAGGTCCGAGCCCGGTCTTTCGGCGTCCAGGTGATTGGCCGGATACGGCGTGATCGCGGCCACGATCAACCTGGGATGGTGCTGCGCCAGCTCGCTGTCGTCGAGCTGAAGGAGACTGGCCTGCTTCGGGCTCAGTCCGTGGACGAAGACATCGGCGCGATCGAGCAGCCGAACCAGGCGTTCGCGATCGAGCGGATCGTCAAGGCGCAAGCGAGCACTGCGTTTGCTTCGGTTCCAGGTGGCGAATGACGCCAGATCACGGTCCGGATCGCCCTCGGGTGGTTCGATCTTGATGACGTCCGCGCCTGCCTCAGCGAGCAGCCGCGTCGCGACCGACCCGGCAAGTCCGGTCGTCGCGTCCACGACCGTGATGCCATCCAAGATCATTGTGACCTCTGGACGGTCATTCGCGTGCTGACTCGCCAGCCGCAGCGCGGACGGCGTACCAGGAGGACTCCGCCCAGCCTTCGACGAAGATTGCTCGGTGGTCGAAGCGCCAGCCGTCCTCGGTGTGAACGATCTTGTCTCGGTATCGGCCCCAGTGGTCGGGCTGGGTGTCGGTGACGGCGACGAAGTAGGTGTCTGCCTTAGCAGTTGATGGGTCGGTCATTTGCACCCGGTGCGTGGTGATGTTGTGGCGCATGAACTTTGGTCGTGGACTGTCTGCGGGCAAGGGGACGTTGATGGCGGCTAGGAGGTAGGCCACAACACCGTCACGGCCTGGGTCGCTCTCGCCATAGTTGTCGTTCAGGACGGCATCCGCGGTGAACAGCTGCGCTAGCTGATCCATTTTGCCGGTGTCGAGCAGCACAGCGTAGGAGTGCACCAGATCGTGGATCGCGAGCCGAGCGGTCATTTCGCCTGCGTTCATTGCGCCTCCGTCGTGTGGTCGCAAGCCACGATCGGTTTGCTCCAGTTCAGTTTTTCGCGGGGCCGAGCAGACTCGCGAGTTTCTCGGCGTGCTCGGCGGAGTCCATGCTGATCCGCTCCCCGACCGAGGACAGGACCGCTCCTGCCCACCCCCCGGCCATGAGCGAACTGTTGAGTGCGCGTTTGGTGTCCTGCAGGGCTCGTGCCGGCTGAGCCGCGAGCCGCTCGGCCAGCTTCAAGGCTTCCGGTTGGAGTTGATCGGGTTCGACGACTCGGTTGGCCAATCCCAGTTCCACTGCTTGTTCGGAACTGACGCGCCCGCCGAGGAACAGGAACTCCTTCGCGCGGTGCATGCTCGTCATGGCCGGCCAGAACGCGCCGCCGTCACCTGCGACCATTCCCACCGAGACATGCGGATCGGCGAGATGCGCAGTCCTGGCGATCAGCACCAGGTCGGACAAGATCGTCAGACTGCAGCCCAGGCCAACCGCAGGGCCGTTTACAGCAGCCACGATCGGCAGCGGGCAGTGGATCATCGCCGACATCAGCTCGAGGGCTTCAGTCGCTGCCGCGTCCTGCCGCGGTGCTTCGCGATTGATCTGGGTCAGCCAGTTGAAGTCCCCACCCGCGCTGAACGCTCGCCCGGCGCCGGTGATCACGATCGCGCGAGCATCGCGGTCGGCCGCGAACTGCCGCCAGATCCTGGCGAGCCCGTCGTGCATCGCCTCATTGCACGCATTGAGATCGTCCGGTCGGTTCAAAGTGAGAATCCGAACCGGACCCTTCTCGGTAACGACAAGCTCATCAGGCAAGTCGTAGGGGTAGCTCATAACACCGTCACCTTCGATTTCAGAGTGCCCACTAGCCTTGCAACCATTGCAATAAAAAGCAAACTCTGGGCGGTGGAGGCTTAAGTACTCCGCTTGCTGGTGGACCCGCCAGGATGCCCCAAGCCGAGCATCCGCTGAGCAATGATGTTCTTCTGGATCTGGGCGGTGCCTCCGTAGATGCTGCCGGCCCGCCCGTAGAGATATCTGTCGAACCAGGTCGCGAACTCCTTACTGAGCAAGTCGTGCGCCCCGTCCAGCGCCACCTGCAGCAACGTCTGCTCAACCTTGGTCATCAGAAGTTTGTCGACGGAACTCATCGGGCCGGGACTCGACGCCGACTCCCGCTCACTGAGACGTCGAAGGCAGTGCATGCGAAAGACCTCAATCAGCACGCCGGCACGGCCGATTTGGGCTTTCAAGGTCGGGTCGTCAAGTCCACCACTGTGTGAGGCCCCCGCTAGCAACTCCAGATAGAAACGCTCGAACTTTGCTTGGTACCCGATGTCACTAGCCCCCCGTTCATAACTGATCGTCGACATCGCGATCGCCCAGCCGGATCCTGCTGTACCGAGCATGTTGGCAAGGGGCACCCGCACTTCGCTAAGAAAGATCTCAGCGAACTCCTCGTCGCCGTTCGCCATGATGATGGGGCGCACCGTGACACCCGGAGCGTCAAGCGGAACGACGAACGCAGAAATGCCACGATGCTTGGGCTCGGCATCATCGGTGCGCGCTAGCACCAAGCACATGTCAGCAAAAACACCCAAGCTCGTCCAGACCTTCTGGCCTGACAGCACGAAATCATCACCGTCAACGGTCGCCTTGGTCCGAAGCGAGGCAAGGTCCGAACCGGCACCAGGCTCCGAAAAACCTTGACACCAGATGACGTCGGAGCTCAAGAGGTCTGGCAGATACTTTTGTTTTTGCTCTTCGGTGCCGTGCGTGAGAAAGGGCCGACCGAGGTGCATGAGCGGAAGCGTCGCTGGCGCCGCGGATCGACTGAGCTCTTGATTGAGAATTGCCTCTTCCATCTGTCCGAGACCTTGGCCGCCGTACTCCTTCGGCCACGACAGGGCAGTCCAGCCCCCGGCGGCCAACCGTCGCTGCCAGTCGCGCATGTACTGAAAGCGGTCCCGCATCGCGACGGGTTCTGCATCCGTGGGGAGATTGGAAGCCAGCCAGCTGCGAAGTCGGGTGCGAAAGGCGGCTTGCGCGGGCGTGTCACGAAGATTCATGACTCACCGTGGCCACTTGGTCGGCAGCAAACTCGTCGGCCACGAGGTTGGCCAGTGCTGCGGGAGTGCCAAAGGCTCGGCGGTAGTGATGCGCCGTTCGAAGTAGCAGGTGGCTGGGTTGCTCCCACGTGACGCCCACCCCCCCGAGTACTTGGATGCTCGTCTCGCAGACACGCACGGCCGCTTCGCTACACCAGGCCTTGGCTGCGGCTGCCACCCGCACGGCCTCCGTTGTAGACGCGTACTCCGCGCACCAAGCCGCTCCGTACGCAATCGACCGACACGCCTCGACGTCGGCGAGCATGTCGGCACATAGATGCTGAACGGCCTGGAAGTCACCGACGGCTTGCCCGAACTGCTGTCGCAGCTTGGCATGCTCGACCGCCATGCGAAGTGCTTCGCTGGCCAGTCCTGTCAGTGCCGCTGCGAGACCGACCCGGATGATCGCGAGGGCGCGAACCAGGCCATCGCCGGACGCCACCCCGGATGCCACTGGTTCGACTTCCCCAAGTGGGTGCAGCAGGTCGATGCCGCCAGGCCGGACAACGTCGAGTGAAGTGGTGATCACGCCCCCGCTGGGCGTCACGCACACGCCAGTCGCTGTCGGGGCCCAATCGAAGACTATGCCCGGAAACGCGCCGGGCCACTGCAGCGAATCGTCGACGAGCACGCTGAAAAGCTCGCCTTCAGCGAGTCGGCCGAGCGGTTGCTCGTTGCCCGGCAGTTGTTTCAGTACTCCTGCAGCGGCAATCGCTGTCCCCACAAACGGCACGTAGCAATACGCCTGATGAAGCGCCTCAGCAACCAGGCACGCATCCAGCACGGTTCCCCCGGGGCCGCCGCAACGCTCGGGCACCAAGATTCCAGCCCATCCGAGATCCGCAATCACCTTCCATGCGGCAACACGGAAGTCGGGATCACTCAAGGCCGCGCGCGCGCGTTCCTCTGTGAAGTGCTCTCGCGCGACCTCTCTCGCGGTGGATTGGAGGAGCCTCTGGTCATCCGACAGATAGAAGTCCACTAGTTGTTCCCGATGCTTGGGCGTGGAATGACGGGCGTCCGCGCGTGCTGATTCGGTAAAGGAGCCGTCTCTCACCATCGACGTCGCTGTAGTTCGCCCTCGTGGCACGGTGGACGACCGAATAGTTGTCCCACATCAGGATGGAGCCGGGCTCGGCCCGGACCGCGAGTTGCGACTCTGGCTTGGTTACTAAACGCTTAATCTCGATCAGCAGATTAACTGCCTCCTGTTGATTCATCCCGACGATGCCGCATGGAGTGCCCCCGATACCGAACAGTGTCTTCGCGTTGGTGACGGGATGACGGATCACCAGCGGATGCTCGACAGTCGGAATGTCGCCGTCCCTTCCCGGACCTCGGCGTTCCCCGTCGACGATCACATGCTGGGCTCGCGCATGATGAATCACGATCAGGTCCTCAATCGTCTCCTTGATCGACTCTGGCAGCGAGTCGTATGCGTTCGCTGAGTCGACAAACAGGGTGTCGTTGCCTGTGTACGGCACCTCCATCGCGTAAAGCATCGTCACGCTTGCCGGAACGTCCTCGTAGGTGCTGTCGCTGTGCCAGTGCATCGCGCCGTCGCGTGCTCTCTCGGCGATGTCAGGCGAGTTCGTCAAGATGATGAGCTGAGGATGGACCGGATGCCGCTGCTCAGGGCGATAAAACGAGATGGGGTCGCCCCACTGGTCACCAAATCTGCAGTACCCGCCGAGGCTCAAGTCCTTTTGCCCTCGCACGACGAGAACCTTGTGTTCGTACAGCGCGTCAATCATGGCCTCGACGGCCGCTCGGTCGGGGCCTCTCTCCAAGTCGACGCCATCGACGAAACCGCCAAATGGGCCCGGCAATCGCGAGATCGTGACCATCATTCGCCTCCCACAGCGTGCGGTCTTTAGTGTCCCTCCACTATCCCTACAAGTCTAGTAGGTCTGGGATAACCTCGCTGACATGGGAAGAGGAACCTGCTTGGGCGGGCTCGCGGTTGCGGGCGTAAGCAACCCAAAAAGATGACGGATCCTCGGGAGTCCGCCAAATCGTCCGAACTCCCACGTATCGCGCCGGTCGCGCCGCAGTCGTGGACCGATGAAATCCGCGACCGCCTGATGTCGACAGCGGACGCCTCGGGCCGGCCGCTCAACATTCACGCGACCTTCGTCGCCTATCCAGACCTTCACCTGCGGTGGAGCACCTTGTCGAAGCACTTTTTTCATTCAAACTCCCTTGAACCGCGCCAGCGAGAGCTGCTGATACTACGGACGGCCTTCCGATGCCAGTCTGACTATGAGTGGGGACGGCACGTTGGCGTCGCGTTAGCGGCGGGCCTCACAATGACCGAGGTCAGGCGAGTAGCCGAAGACCCCCCAGCAGAGGAGTGGCTCGAAACTGACCGGATCTTGCTGCGGGTGGCCGACGAGCTGCACAGCACCTCCACCCTGTGCGACGCAACATGGACTCAGATGACAGTCCACTGGGAGCAGATGCAGCTGATGGACATCGTCTTCACCGTCGGTCACTACACCATGACCGCAATGGCACTTCGCGCCTTCGGCGTGCAGCGCGAACACGGCATACCAGGGTTCCCAACCGCGTGAGGGACGTCGCGGGGTTCGCCCTCGATACCAGGCGCCAGTCGACAGATGGGTAACGATCAGGTCGACGTCGCGCGCGACGGTCGCGTCCTCATCATGACCCTGGACCGAGAGGCCAAGCGAAACGCGATCGACCGGCCGATGGCGGACTCACTTTCGGCGGCGCTCGACCTGCTCGACGATGACGATGACGTGTGGGTCGGCGTGCTCGCCGCCCGTGGACCAGTGTTTTCAGCAGGTAGCGACCTCACAGCAAACGGTGACTATCTGACCGCGCGCGGTGGCGAGTACGGAGTCATCAGGCGGGTTCGGGACAAACCGCTGATCGCCGCGGTCGAGGGGCCGGCGTTGGGAGGCGGGCTCGAGATCGTGTTGGCGTGCGATCTTGTTGTCGCATCCTCGGCAGCGTCCTTTGGTCTTCCCGAAGTTCGCCGGGGCCTCGTACCGTCATGCGGCGGGCTTTTCCGCGGCCCGCGCGCCCTGCCGTTGAACCTTGCGCGACAGCTTGTCCTGACGGGCGATCCAATCGATGTCGAGCGTGCCTATACCGCGGGGTTCGTGAACGAAGTGACGGCACCGGGTAAGGCGCTTGAGGCGGCCCTCCGCCTGGCAAATCGGATCTGCGATTCAGGACCGGTTGCTGTGCGGGCATGTCTGGCCGCCGTGAATGCCGTCGCATCAGGCCTCGACGAACAAGGGTGGGGAGCGACGCGGGCGGCGGTGGCAAGGATCGAGTCCTCCGATGATGCTCGCGAAGGTATCTCGGCCTTTCTCGAGAAGCGTCCTCCCCGATGGACAGCCCAGTGACGGCGAGCGCCGCGGCGACGGTCATGGGAGTTGTATGTTGACAAGCCTATTGAGGATGATGACCCGTCAGGGCCGCACGCACAACTGGGTAGGCGATGCGCGGGGCGCCCGCCTTGGCGAAAGGAAGTCACGTGGCAGCGACGATTGAAAGCGACGCAACGCTCCGTCATCCCCATGAGTTCTTTATCGGGGGTCGCTGGGTGAAGCCGTCCACGGGCGCTCAGTTCGAAGTACGCGATGGCGCATCTGAACAAGTGCAATTCACCGTCGCCGCCGCGGAGCGCGAAGACATGGCTGTGGCGATCGGTGCCGCGCGCGAGGCCTTCGACGCCGGCCCTTGGCCGCGCCTGTCCCACGAAGAGCGCGCCGCTTACATGCGCATGATCGCGAATGCGATCCGTGAGCGAGCCGACGAGTTGGGCTCGATCTGGAGCCATGAAATGGGGATCCTCCGCAGCCTGTCAACGCCGGGCACGATCGGCACCGCCGGATTCTTCGACATGTATGCCGATTTCGCGAGCACCTTTCCGTTCATTGAGAGTCACACCCCGACAGCTGGCGGCAAAGCCGGGTATCTCGTGCGGGAGCCGGTTGGTGTGGTGGGTGCGATCATCCCGTGGAACGGGCCGCTCGCGCTGATAACGTACAAGCTCGCTCCGGCGATGCTGACGGGATGCACCACAGTGGTCAAAGCCTCGCCTGAGGCGCCTGGCGAGGCTTACATATTGGCAGAGATCGCCGAGCAGATCGGTCTTCCGGCCGGGGTGATCAACGTCGTCACTGCTGACCGCGAGGTCTCAGAAACCCTCGTCACAGATCCTCGCGTCGATAAGATCGCGTTCACCGGGTCCACTGCAGCTGGCCGTAGGATCGCGTCACTCTGCGGTGATCGCATCGCTCGCTACACCCTGGAGCTCGGCGGCAAGTCGGCGGCGTTGATCCTTGACGACTTCGATGTCGAGGTCGCGGCGAACACGATCGCGGCGTCGACATGTGTCATGACCGGCCAAGTCTGCGCCTCCTTGACCCGGGTCGTTGTTGGGCCGTCGCAGCACGATTCGCTCGTCGAAGCATTGCGCGAGGCTTTCGCAGCCGTCCGGGTGGGTGACCCCTTCGATGCGAACACGACGATGGGTCCCCTGGTCAGTGAGCGACAGCTGCGCAGGGTCGAGGGTTATGTCGAGCGGGGTGTCAGTGAAGGCGGCCTTCTCGTGACGGGTGGGCAGCGCCCGGCCGATCTGGAGCATGGCTACTTCATCGGGCCGACCGTCTTCGCGCAGGTCGAAAACTCGGCCACTATCGCGCAGGAGGAGATCTTTGGGCCGGTGCTCAGTGTCATCGCCGCTCGCGACGAGGACGATGCAGTTGCCATCGCGAATGACAGCGTTTTTGGGTTGAACGCGTCGGTGTTCACGAACGACGCCGACCGGGCCTTCGCGGTGGCACGCCGGCTGCGTTCCGGGACCGTCGGACACAACGCACAGCGAACGGATTTCGGCATCGCGTTCGGCGGCTTCAAGCAGTCCGGCGTCGGGCGAGAGGGTGGACGAGAGGGTATCGGGCCGTACCTAGAGACGAAGACCATCATCCTCGAGGACATCCCGGCAACGACACCGGGTGGGCTCCTCCCGCAGGCCTGACGCGGTCGGCCGAGCGGTCCGTCATTTCGCCGGGAGCGCGCGGAGCATGGGACCGAGCTCATTGCAAACCTGGTGGATATGGCGTCGCGTAAGGTCCACCGGCATCCCGCCGAACGACGCCCAGAGGAACACCATGTCAACTGGCGCCGCGGCAGTGAAATCTCGGATTCCTTGCGCCACCTCCGCTGCCCTTCCATACATCAGGTAATTGCCCAGGCCGCCGGGCGTTCGGGCGCGGAGCCGCTCGGGATCAATGGGTGTTGGCGCGGGTAGCGACGTGCCGCGCACGCCGTGCTCGCGGTAGGAGTCTGCTTGATACGCGACGTATTTCGAGGCTTCCGGCCAGGTGGCCTCGGGGTCGTCCGACACCCAGGCTGAGATCAGGCCGCCCATCCGCGCGTCGCCAACCGGATGTCCGGCCTCTTCATAGGCGGCGAGGTACGGCTCGGCGTTGTCACGAAACGCCGACAACAGACCTTCGCCGGCGAGCCCAGCGCGCCGTGCACCTCGCGGCCCCTGAAACCCCAGCCAGATCGGGATCCGGGACTGAACCGGTTTCGGGTGGAAGTCGTTGTCGGCCCACAGTTGCCTGATCTGATCAACCCGCTCCATCGTCACGGCGTATCGGGTGGCGTAGTCGGCGCCGTACAGTGTGAATTCTGGTGGTCGATATCCGGCACCCAGCCCCAACTCGAACCGGCCCCCGCTGATGAGATCGACGATCGCGGCCTGCTCCGCGATCTCAACAGCTGAGTGCAATGGCGCCAGCGCTACTCCCGTCCCAATGCGTGCACGAGTCGTCCGAGCGGCAATGGCCGCGGCCATGGTGAACGGCTGGGTCAGGTAGCCGTCGTCAAACCCGTGATGCTCTGTGACCCAGATCGAGTCGATCCCGAGCTCATCAGCCTCCTCGCACAGGTCAAGGGTCGAAGCATAGAGCTCGCTCGGATCACGTTGCCAGGCGTGCGGATTGCGCAGATCAAAGTAGAGGCCGACCTTCATGCGGATCCTAAGGGTCGAAAGCTGTCCGGCTGCAGACAGTCAAACATGCTAACCTAATAAGGTAAGCGACGTCGCTGGTCGAGGAGAAGACGATGGAAAAGCTCTGGGCAAACTCCGGCGACTCACACTTCTTGGAGCCGGAGGACGTTCTTACCAACGGTCTTCCGGAGCGCCTTGCCAGCCGGATGCCGCGTACCGAGCGGGACGGCGACTTCGAGATCGTCCACGTTGACGGCCAGACAATTCGTCGCCGAGTGCCGAAGCCGATCGCGGAGGGCGAATTCGAGGGGATGACTTTCATGGAGGTCGAGATGCGGCCCCCGGGCGCCCGGGACGCCCGGATGCGCCTCAAGGATCTCGATGACGAAGGAATCTGGGGGGAGGTCGTCTACCCGTCTCTGACGCTTTGGAACAACTTCATCCGCGACGCCGAGGTGGCCCGCGCTGCAGCTCGAGCGATCAATGATTGGGCCATCTCGGAGATTCAGGGTGTCTCCCCGCGGCTTGTGTGCACCGCTGCCCTGCCGCTCCGGTCGGTCGAGGACGCCATCGCCGAGCTACAACGTGCGGCGGGTCTTGGCTTTGCTGCCGTGCTGTTGCCGACCGGCCTGCCGGAGGACGCACCCAAGTGGAACCACGATAGTTGGGAGCCGCTGTGGGCCGCGGCCGAAGAGGCTGGGATGGTGCTGACCTTTCACATCGGCACCGATGTCGGCAGCATGAGCGCTAGCGACGCTGGCGAAGGTGGCTTCGAGACAATGGCTTATCGCGGCCCCGGCGGCGCGATCCTGAACTATGTGGAGACCACCTTTTCTGGGCAGCGCGTCGCCATGCAAATGGTCGCGAGCGGCGCGCTCGATCGCCATCCGAACTTGAAAGTTCTCATCTCGGAAGGTGGAGCGACATGGGTTCCGCAACTCGCTGATCGAATGGAAGAGGCCTACCGCCAGCACACCGCTTTTGTGCGGCCCAAGTTGTCTCGGGGTCCGAAGGAGATCCTCTACAGCCAGGTGTATGCCTCCTTCCAACACGACAGTTCGGCCGTGGCAGCGCACACCGCGATGGGTTACCCGAATGTCATGTTCGGCAGTGACTATCCGCACGTCGAAGGAACGTTCGGTCACACCCAGCAGACCTTGCACAAGCTCTTTGATGGGGTGGATCCGGCCGCCCGCCAACGGATCACACAGGACGCGTTTCTTGACCTGTTCCCAGCCGTCGGGCAGCCTGCGCTCGAGTTGGCCGCCGCGGCGGGATAGCGGTTCACGTTGGCTCAACGAGCACGAGCGGCGATCCGCTTCGTTCAGCGGACCATGAAGCCCGCGTCAACAGGCAGCGCAACGCCAGTCACGTAGCGACCCTCGTCGCTGACGAGGTACAGCACGGCGTTGCTAATGTCGCTCGCTTCGACCAGGTCGACGGGCATGGCGTTTTTCGACATCGCCTCGCCCGAGGGATTGTTCGCCGCGTAGGCGGACACGACGTCGTTTATTATCATCGGGGTGTATACCCCGGTCGGGTGAACGCTGTTGACGCGGATGCTGTGGGGCGCCAGCCAGTTGGCGACGCTGTGCATCAGACCAACGACGCCGTGCTTGCTCGCGGCATAGCCCGTGACCGCTGCAGTGCCGTCACCACCGCGGCCGGTCAAACCTTGGGTCGAGCTGGTCAACACCATCGCGCCGCCACGCGCGCGTTCGATCATCCCTGGAGCAGTCGCGCGGATGGTGTTCCAAGTGCCGATCAGGTTGACGTCAATGACGTCTCTGAATGTCTCGACATGGTCCGGTTCGGGTCCCCCGACCGGTGCTATTCCGGCATTGGCGAGAACGATGTTGATTCCACCCAGGGCGGCTTCTCCGTCGGCCACTGCGGCTTCTATGGCAGCGAAGTCCCGCACATCGGCCTCGCGAGCCACGATCCTTCGCCCCAGCGCCTCGACCTGGGCGACCGTTTCCGCGAGGTCTTCCTTGTTACCGAGGGGAGGGGTTACGGTCGATATCTGTTGACAGATGTCGATCGCGACGATATCGGCGCCCTCCCTGGCCAGATGCACGGCGTGGCTGCGACCTTGACCGCGAGCGGCGCCTGTGATGAACGCAACCTTGCCCCTGAGCCTGTCCGACATCCCCGCTCCTTCATCGACAAGGAGGCTGAGAGCGTCAGGCTCCTCGCCGCCATGAGTTCCCATGACGGGTCTATCCTCGCAAGTATTGATGGCACACGCAAATGCGTGGTGGCGCGGCCGACGTGTTGCCGCTTTAGGCTCCGCATTAACCCAACCGACAGTGAGGCCTGATGGACGGCGATGACGTGACCCCCCGGGCGGGCGATTCTAAGTTCTCGTTGCGGGAGAAGGTGGCTATTGTCACGGGTGCCTCATCCGGGTTAGGGGAGGCGATCGCCCGCGCGCTGTCGGCGGAGGGTGCGAAGGTGGCGATTGCGGGGCGTCGTCTCGATCGCCTGGAGGGGCTCGCCGCCGACCTCACCGGTGTGGCCGCCTTTCAATGCGATGTGGCAAAGGAAGAAGAGCTTCAGTCGCTGGTTGCGCGCACCAGGGCGGCACTAGGGCCGGTCGACATTCTGGTTAATAACGCTGGCATCGCCGGTGAGTCGCTGGCCGCGCAGCACGATTCGCGCGAGAACCTCGAAGCGATTTTGGCCGTGAATCTGGTGGCCCCGATGCGCCTGTCGTCGATGGTTTACCCAGACATGCGGGCCAGCGGCGCAGGGTCAATCATCAACATCGCGTCGATTAGTGGCATCGTGGGGATCGGTCGACTCCCGCAGGCTGGATATGTCGCCAGCAAGACCGGTCTCGTCGGTCTGACCCGCGAGTTGGCCCTGCAGTGGGCGCGAGACGGGGTAAGGGTCAATGCGATCGCCCCCGGTTACTTCCGTACCGAGATGACTGAGCCGATGTATGCCGTGCCGAAACTTGCTGAGTGGGTCGAGCGCAACACCCCCATGGGCCGGCCGGGCGATCCGAGCGAACTCACCGGCGCGGTGTTGCTTCTCGCTTCCGCAGCCGGTGGGTTCATCACGGGACAGACTTTCGTCGTCGACGGCGGGTGGACGGCGCGATGACGGGGCCGCTGCGCCGTTCGGCCAGTGAGTGAGAGCTGAGTTAGCGCGGTGGCATTCGGATCGCACCGTCGACGCGGATTGTCTCCCCGTTCATGTAGCTATTGGTCAGCAATTCGTACGCCATCGAGGCAAACTCCTCACTGGTGCCGAGGCGACGAGGGAAGGGCACGCTCTCGGCCAGATGAGCCTTGAACGCATCGGCTTGCTCGCCTGAGCCATAGATTGGAGTGTCGATCAGGCCGGGGGCAATCGTATTGATCCGCACGCCGATGGCAGACAGATCACGGGCGATCGGAAGAGTCATTCCGACGATGCCTCCCTTGGATGCGGCGTAGGCCACCTGACCGATCTGGCCGTCGATTGCCGCGACGGAGGCGGTGTTGACAATGGCGCCTCGCTCGCCGTCGTCAAGCGGATCCAGTTTGGCCATCGATGCCGCGGCAAGCCGGATGCAGTTGAACGTCCCGATGAGATTGACACGGAGGATCCGCTCGAACGCGTCCAGGTCGTGGGGCTGACCCGCGCGATCGAGCGTACGCATGGCGAGACCGATGCCCGCACAGTTGACGAGAGCCCGCAGGGGTCCACGTTCCGCCGCTGCGTTGATCGCCTGTTCGACGTCGTCGGGCTGAGAGACGTCGGCGCGAACGAAGATGCCGCCGACGTCCTTGGCCACGGCGTCGCCATCAGCCGAGTTCAGGTCGACAACGACGGTCGCGACGCCGGCAGCTGCGAGTCGGCGTACCACCGCCTCACCCAGACCAGAGGCACCGCCGGTAACGATCGCGGACGACGCGCCCAGCTCCATCAAGGCCTCTCGATGATTGTCGCGTTGGCCATGCCGCCGCCCTCGCACATCACCTGGAGGCCGTAGCGGCCGTCACGGTTCTCGAGCTCGGAGATGAGCGTAGCCATCAATCGCGTTCCTGAAGATCCGAGCGGATGGCCGAGGGCGATCGCGCCCCCGTTGACGTTGACCTTGTCGAGATCCGCACCCAGGTCACGTTGCCAAGCGAGAACGACGGACGCGAACGCTTCATTCACCTCGAACAAATCGATGTCGTCGAGGGTGAGCCCAGAGCGCTCGAGAACCCGTCGAGTTGCCGGCGCCGGAGCCGCCAGCATCACGACGGGGTCATCGCCGATGACGGCGAAGCTGTGGAAGTAGGCCCGGGGCTGTAGTCCCAGGGCCGCCGCTCGCTCTTCACTCATGATGAGTACGGCCGAGGCGCCGTCGGAAATCTGGGAGGCGTTGCCGGCCGTCACCAACCCGTCTGGTCGAAACGCCGACCGAAGCTTGCTGAGAGTCTCGACCGATGACTCCGGCCGGATGCCTTCGTCCTCGGTCACAAGGCTTGTGTCGGATCCATTGGCGACCGGTACTGAGACCAGTTGGCTGTCGAACAGGCCGTTCTTGCTGGCCTGGGCCGCCAGGGCATGAGAACGCACGGCGAACTCATCGACGTCTGTTCGCGACAGGTGCCAGCGCTCCGCCAGAATCTCGGCCCCGATGCCCTGCGGTTGCAAGCCACCGACCGAGGCATAGCGATCAGACAGAACTGAGAACGGGTCTTGCCCCGGCTCGCTCCCGAGGTTAGCGCCCATCGGCACCCGAGACATCGATTCGACACCTGAGGCCACGACGACGTCGTATGCGCCAGCGATGACGCCTTGGGCGGCAAAGTGCATCGCCTGCTGGGAACTGCCGCACTGGCGGTCAATGGTCGTCGCAGGCACGGTTTCCGGCCATCCCGCCGCAAGCAGCGCGCTCCGGCCAACGTTGGCGCTCTGTTCCCAGATCTGCCCGACACAACCGGTGATGACGTCGTCGACAGTGCCCGGGTCTACCCCAGTCCGCTCTATAAGGCTCTTAAGGCACGTGGCCAGTAGGTCGGCAGGATGGACCGTCGACAGCGCGCCGTTGCGCTTACCGATCGGCGTACGTACAGCGTCCACTAACACAGCTCGAGTCACGCCATTACTCCTCGTCCGCCGCCGGGCGGCGATCTGTCGCGGCAACGCCCATCGCACCGCGGTCGGCCCCCGTTGCGACCCGAGGACCCTCGATGCTGCGTACCCTACCTCATAAACCTTATAGGTATGGGCGGCCCTACGATTGGTGGCGGGCAGTACGCGTCAGGCGAGGATTGGGTCGCTCCGGGGTGCCGCTTGTCACCCCGCGATATCGCTCCTACCATCCTTATAAGGACGCGATGCTCTGATCGAGTGGGCGATCCCCGGGCAGCTACTTGCTACTGCTTGAGGAGTGTGATGAGTCGCGGTTGTTGCGTCCGCACAATCGGATGGAGCGTGACGCGCGACCTGTCGCTGACCGTCGGGTCAAGGCAATCGTGAGGCCGTTCCGCTTCGGTATCGGCGCCTCGCGCGTTATCGGAGAGCTCGATCAGCTGAGGGAGCTAGCCCGCCGTAGCGAGGGGAGCGGTTTCTCGACACTGACCATCGGCGATCACCCAAGCTATGACCGCGCCGGCCCGATCACCTCGATGTTGGTAGCTGCGCTGGCGACGAGCACCCTACGCATCGGTAGTTATGTCCTGTGCAACGACTACCGACATCCGGCGCTACTCGCCCGCGAGATGGCAACCATCGACCAGGCATCGTCGGGCCGCGTCGAACTCGGTCTCGGCGCCGGTTGGCTCGAGACTGACTACCAGGCGGCTGGACTTGGCTACGACCCGGCGAAGGTTCGAATCGCTCGTCTCACTGAGGCCCTGCAGATCTGGTCGTCCTTCTTTGCCAATGAATCGGTGTCGTTTGTCGGTGAGCACTATCAACTTGACGCGTTTCCGGGTTACCTCTCTGCCCATCAGCAACCTCGGCCCCCGCTACTGGTTGGTGGAGGTGGAAGGTCCGTGCTCTCGGCGGCGGCGAAGTACGCCGACATCGTCGCGGTCAACGACAACCTCGGAGCCGGATCCCGATTTATCGAGCGACCCACCCTCGAGTACGTCCACGAGGAGCTGCGACTCAACAGAAGATCGACTCTGATTCGAGAGGTTGCGGGCTCCCGATTCGACCAGATTGAGCTCGGGGTGTTGGTGCAGAAGGTCATCGTCACGACGGACCGTTCGACGGCTGCGCAGGGCATCGCCGCGACTATCGGTTCCACGCCCGAGGAGGTCCTAGATTCGCCACGCGGTATTTGATCGGCGATGTCCGCGAGATCGCGGACTTGATCGTGCAGCGGCGCGAGCCAAACGGGATCTCCTACATCGTCGTCGTCGCCCAGGACGCAGAGTCTTTTGGTCCAGTCGTCGAGATCTTGGGAGGCACCTAATGCCTGACGACCTCAGGTGACCCAAAGTGGATGCGCTGATTCGTCGCGTCGAGCAGGTTGAAGCCCGGCTGGAGGTCGCCGACCTCGCCCACAAGTACGCACACTACGCAGACGAACGGAACGTTGCTCGCCCTGACCGAGCTGTTCGAGCCGGACGGTGACTTCGGTGTGATGGGACATGGTCGCCAGGAGCTGGCTGAGCTTTCTTTGAGCGGGTGTTGCAGCGTTTCTACCGCTCCATGCACCAGGTCGTCGGCCAACTCGTAACGCTCAATGACGACTGGAACCGGCAAGGGAACTACCTATTGCCGGGCTGAGCACGAGGACGGCGACGCTTGGATCGTGATGATGATCCGCTATCGCGATTTCTATACCTGCGGGTGACGGCCGGTGGTACTTCAGTTCCAGGGATGTCCAACACTGGTACAGCTCCGAGATTCTCGCCCGCCCCGGCGACCCGCAGTTTCAGGCGTGGCCGGGTCACGAGGCACACGTGCCCGTGCTTCCTGGGGCATTCGAGACCTGGAGCAGTTACTGGGAGCGCGCTCCTCAGGGAACTGTTGAACGATTGACGAACGACGCCATGAAACGGCCGACCCGGTCATGGCCTGACGACTCTTGTCCATTGACATCCTTGGAGTTGCCTTGAACGTTGGCGTTCGACTCACCTTCATCCCGCCACAGTTCTGGATGCCGCTGGCCGAAGCGGCGGAGACGCTCGGGTTTGAGTCGATCTGGGTAACCGACCATCTGGTGCTGCCCGTTCATATGACCGGGAGCCCACTCAACCCCGATGATCCGTCGCCGATCGGGTCTGATGTGCACGTTCATGATCCGTTCGTCAGTTTGGCGGCGATGGCAGCGCGGACTCCACGCTCCGGCTTGGCACGTGCATCTACAACATCGGCCTACGGCATCCCTTTGCCACGGCCCGCGCGATCGCCACCCTCGACGCAGTCGCTAGGCGGACGAACCCTTCTCGGTGTTGGCGCCGGTTGGCTTCGTGGCGAGTGGTCTGCGGCCGGGCTTGATTTCGACAGTCGTGGCGGACGCACCGACGAGACGATCGAGATCTGCCGACGGCTGTGGACCGAGAAGACGATCGAGCACCATGGCGACACTTCGACTTCGACGCTGTGCAGTTTGAGCCGAAACCGGTCGGCGGAGTTCCCGAGATTCTTGTCGGCGGCGACAGTCGCGCAGCCATGCGTCGCGCCGCTCGGCTCGGGGACGCCTGGCTTCCGATGAATACCTCCCTTAGCCGGCTTCCAGAACGAATGGAGGCATTGAAGGAACTGCGATTGTCGATGGGGTCGGACGCGCCGATCGGGGTCACGGTGCAGGCGCAAATGCCCGACCCGCGATGAGCTCGACCAATACGAGGAGATCGGTGTCAGTCGCGTCATTGTCTATCCGTTCGATCTTCCTCGCGATCCACGACGGTCGCTTACGGACTATGCGCAGCTCCGTATCTCGCATGTACGCGGTGGGTGGCGGATAGCGATGCGATGCAGCCTGCACGGGATATGTGCAGATCGCGACCGCGGTCGTTGTCCCACAGTGAGGAGTGAAGACAGTGCGAGCATTGGTGACGGGAGCGGGGCGTGGCATCGGACTGGCGATCGCAGAACGGCTGGTGGAGGATGGATCGAAGTTGTGTGTCTGGATATCGCCGGTGAGGGCACGGTGGTCTGCGATATCGGTGACGCGATTGCTGTTGACCGCGTCGCTGCCGAGGTTGGCCCGATTGACGTTCTTGTCAACAACACAGGCGTCTGGAGGTATGGAGATCTGGCAAACACGGCAGCAGAGGAACTCGAGCGCGTCATCAGAGTGAATCTGCTCGGCACGATGAACTGTACGAGAAGCTTCGGGAAGGGAATGGTTGCGCGCGGTGCGGGAGCGATCGTCAATATCGCTTCGATTTCCGCCATCGCGCCGAGCCCGAGTGTCGGCGCGTACAGCGCCTCAAAGGCCGGGGTGGTCGCGTTGACGCAGCAGACGGCGTTGGACTGGGGGCCGCACGGCATCCGTTGCAACGCAGTTGGACCAGGGATGATCAGGACAGAGAGCACCGCCTCGGCATACCAGGATCCCGTGGTCGAGCAGGCTCGGGCGAACGCGGTCCCATCTGGGACGGCTTGGAACGCCACGTGAGGTCGCGAATGTCGTCGCGTTTCTGGCCTCAGATCAGGCCGCGTATGTGAATGGTCAGGTGATCTACGTCGATGGTGGTTTGACTCAGGCACTGTTCCCGCTCTTGCCGTATCCGGCTCGGCCCGAAGGCCCCCAGTCGGCCCTGGAGTGACTCAGCCGCCAGCGCCTCGCCAGAGCCCAGCCTCGTCGACGAGTACACGTAGGCCTGCACCTTGGCTCGCGCATTGGCCGCAGCGACGGCCCATTCAAGTGGGAGGCCACCGACCGAGTGGTCTGCTTCGAGCCAGCCGATGCTCGACCGAACTCGACGCGGGCCACCCGAGAGTCTGTCGCGAGCGTCGAATTTAGTGCGCGAGAACGAGCAGATGGCGAAGTCGTTTGGGAGCGCGCAGGTTTACCCCTCCACACCCTGTCCGGCAAAAGTGCGGGCGAATACTTGCGCGAGAACCATCCGCTTTGCTCGCCGCGTAGACGACACTGCCGTCCCGGCTGCCCCGTGCACCAGGCATAGAGATCGACGCAATTAACGGTCGCCCAATCCGGTGCGGCATTCAATAGCGGCCCCGGTCGTCGGCGCCGTGTCGGTTGACTCCGGCCCCGAAGCGCGGCATGCCGTTCGTTCCCTGCGCTCAAGTCCAAGGCGTCGTTGACGGCTCTAGGTCAGCCTTGACAACGCTGCAAAACATCACAAGTATTGTGATGATGACTCCTCACGATGAGCCTTCGTTAGTAAAGCGACCGTCAGTACGCCTGACAGCCGATGAGGCGTGGGAAGTCATCGTTTCTGCCCACACAGCGATCTTCACCTCCTTGCGCAGCGATGGCGTTCCAATCGCGCTGCCGACCTGGTTCGTCGTCGAAGACGGGGCGATTTTCATCACGACACCGTCTCGAGCGAAGAAGGTCGCGCGGGTTCGTCACGATCCTCGTACGTCATTCCTCGTCGAGACCGGGCAGAAATGGGCTGAGCTTCGCGCCGTGCATCTGACGTGCACTGCCGAGGTCCTCGAAGGCGAAATCGCTGAATGGGCTAACGCGAAGAAGAACGAAAAGTACGCGGCCTATCGCACCCCGCGGGAGGACATGCCGGAGGCGACGAAGAGCCGCTACGAGGTCGAGTGGGTAGCGATCCGGCTCTCTCCGGACGAGCGAATTCTGAGTTGGGACAATTCAAGACTCGGCTCGGCGCAAGGAGGAGCCAGTGGCCGACGATAGGACGCACACTTCGGGTCGAGCAGCGAGGCCGAACGCTAGTGCTCACCCTTGATCGCCCGGAGGCCCGCAATGCCCTCAACCGCGCCACGCGTGGTCGGCTCAACGAAATCCTGACAGAGTCGGACGCTGATCCAGGCGTCGGCTCGGTTGTGCTCACCGGCACCGATCCGGCTTTCTCGTCCGGCCTCGACTTGAAGGAGAGTTTGAGCGGGGACGTCATCGTTGCGCCGCGCACGAATCCTGGACAGGTGCTGCGTAAGATGCTGACGCCGGTCATCTGCGCCGTCAATGGAGTGTGCGTCACCGGTGCCCTCGAAATCGCCTTAAGTTGCTCATTTGTCGTAGCGTCGGCGAGAGCCACCTTCGCGGACACACATGCTCGAGTCGGCATGCTGCCTGGCTGGGGTCTGAGCGCATTACTGCCGCAGGCGGTTGGGGTTCGGCGAGCCCGGCAGATGACTCTGACCGGTGATTTCATCGGCGCTGACCAGGCCCTCGTGTGGGGACTGGTGAACGAAGTGGTGCCGCATGAGCTGCTCCTCGACCGGGCGATGGAACTTGCTTCATCGATGGAATCGGTGCCAATGGACGCGGCTCGTGCATCATTGGCGCTCTATGCGCGTGGCGAAGGTAGTTCGCTCGCTCATGGCCTGGGCCTCGAGGCTGAGGCCTACGCCCTTTGGACCGTCGATAATCGCACGGCCCGCGAGCGATTCGCAGCTACGGCCGCTCGTGGCGCTCGCGGCCCTGGACCGAAGGACAAATGAAGGAGCAATGTGAACGCTGACGAGGCAACCGACAACGACATCGTGGTAACGCATGATGGGGCCATCCGGATCGTAACGCTCAACCGGCCGGACGCCCGCAACGCGTTCAGTGAGTCGATGCATCGGGAGTTCGTTCGCACGATCGCCGAGATAGACAGCGATGCGAGCGCCCGCGCTGTCGTCCTAACAGGAGCGGGCCGCGCCTTTTGCGCCGGTGGATCGCTCGATGACTTCGAGTTGAAACGGACGGACTTCGAGGTTCGCCGGCAGAGCATGCGCGATGCCCGGCGAGTGGTCGACGAAATGCTCAACCTTCATCTGCCCGTCGTCGCCGCGGTCAACGGTGCTGCTGTCGGCCTCGGCTGCACATTGGCGTCGCTTTGCGACATCGTCTTCATGTCGGATCGCGCGTATCTGTGTGACCCGCACGTCGCGGTTGCACTGGTCGCCGGCGACGGTGGGGCAGTCACATGGCCTAGTTACACCAGCTTGCTCCACGCCAAGCAGTACCTCCTGACCGGCGACCGAATCCCTGCGGCTGACGCGGTTGGACTCGGCCTAGCGAACTTCGTGGCCGAGGCAGACGTCGTCGCTGAGGCGCTCGCGTTCGCTCGGCGACTGGCAGAATTGCCGTCCCAAGCGGTGCAGGAGACGAAGGCAGTGCTCAACCAGCACTTGCGAAGCGCGGCAGTAGCCACGCTCGGCTACGGCCTTGCGGCCGAGAGCCAGTCTCATGACACTGCGGAATACCGCGTGGTTGCCGAGCGGGGATCCACGTGACCAAAGGTCAGGCACCCGTCCTTGATTCCCCGCCCCAAGAGATCAGCGATACGCGGAGATGCCGGTGAGGGCCTGGCCTAGTGCGAGTTGATGGACCTCGCTGGTGCCTTCGTACGTCAAGACCGACTCGAGATTGTTGGCGTGGCGCAGCACCGGGTACTCGAGGGTAATGCCGGCACCGCCAAGGACCGTCCGACAGACTCGTGCGATCTCGATGGCTTCGCGCACGTTGTTCAGCTTGCCGACACTGACTTGCTCGGGCCGCAAGGTTCCAAGGTCCTTGAGGCGACCGAGATGCAGGGCAAGAAGCAGAGCTTTGTAAAGCTCGACCGCCATGTCCGCGAACTTCGCCTGGGTGAGCTGAAAGCCGGCGATCGGACGGTCGAATTGGATCCGGGTTTCTGCGTAGTCAAGCGTGGTCTCCAGGCAATCGCGCGCAGCCCCGACCGCTCCAAAGATGACGCCGAACCGCGCCTCGTTGAGACAGCTGAGCGGACCGGCTAGGCCCTTGGCCTCGGGCAGGATTGCGTCGGCCGGCAACCGCACGTCATCAAAAGTCAACTCCGAGGTGACCGATGCGCGAAGCGATAGTTTGTGGTGAACGTCGCTTGTGGTGTAGCCCTTCGTGCCCTTCGGTACGAGAAAGCCACGGATTCCCTCGTCGGTCCGCGCCCAGACCGTTGCGATGTCGGCGAGGCTCCCGTTGGTGATCCACATCTTGTTACCGGACAGGATCCAGTCCGCACCGTCGCGCCTCGCTCGCGTTCTCATGCCGGCCGGATTCGAGCCAAAGTCGGGCACAGTGAGACCGAAGCAGCCAACCGCGGCCCCGCTCGCCAACGCCGGGAGCCATTGTTGCTTTTGGGCTTCACTGCCGTACTGCCAGATTGAGAACATCGACAGGGAACCCTGCACGGAGACAAAGCTGCGGAGACCACTGTCACCGGCTTCGAGTTCCATGCATGCGAGGCCGTAGGTGACGGCCGTCATACCGGCACAGCCGTAGCCGTGCAGGTGCATGCCCAGCAGCCCCAACCGACCGAGCTCACCCGCGAGCTCCCGTGGCGAGACACCGCACTCGAACCATTCGGCGATGTGGGGTTTCACCTCCCGGGCCACGAATGCCCGGACGGTCTGCTGTAGGAGAACCTCCTCCTCACTGAGCAGCGAGTCGACGTCGATGAGGTTCATCAGTTCGGTGGCAGGCATTCGACGTGCTCCCGGATAGATGCCTAGAGCGGAGGTTGGCAGTTCAGGGGTGAACCTGCGACATCCTTGAACGGACCACCAGCAGGTAAGCGTTTGCTTAGTCTTGTGATAGGCATGCCGATTGTCAACAAACGGTTATGGGGGTGCGCGTGAACGACGCGACGAAAGCGGCGCCCAAGCAGTCCAGGGCAACCAACGACCCGTCAGGTCGAGCGCGGTTGATCGACGCCGCAGTCGAGGCCTTCGCGGCGAAGGGTTTCCACGCAACGACGACTCGGGACATCGCTGCCGCCGCGGACATGAGTCCGGCTGCGGTCTACGTGCATCATCGATCGAAGGAGAGCCTTCTCTATGCCATCTCCCGAACGGGACACGATCTGACACTTGATCTGGTTCGAGCTGCTGCCAGCAGGTCGGGGGATCCGGTGCAGCAACTTGCAGACGTTATGCACGATTTCACGCTGTCGCACGCAAAACGGCACACACGAGCGCGCGTCGTTAACTACGAGTTGGCTGCCCTCAGCCCGGCCCATCTCGAGGAGATCACTGCGATCCGACGCGCCATCGAGGGAGAGTTTCGCAGCGTGGTGCAGGCAGGAGTTAGCGGCAGACTATTCAGAACCCCTAATCCAAGAATGACGGCGCTGGCCTTGGCTTCGCTTGGCATCGACGTCGCACGCTGGTTCCGCGACGCCGGCCAGTGGAGTCCTGAAGAAGTCGCCGGACATCACTCAAGACTTGCGCTCCAAATGGTGGGAGTCACGGCTCGCCGAATCAGCCGGGTGCGTACAGCTAGCGCGCACACCGATATCATCCCGATCGCCTAGGTAAGCGTTTGCTTAGTCAGGATAGGACCTCTACGTTTGTCTTCGCCGCGCCGAATCAGGAACAACTCCGCATGCGTAACGCCCCGACCGGAATCGACCTGGCGGGGCTCGCGGCCGGACTGGCCGAAAAGGCGCCGGGAGTGCTACAGGGGCCACTCGCCGCCAGACGGTACGTGGGAGGACGGTCAAATCTGACCTACCTGATAAGTGACCAGGCGGGCAAGCAACTCGTACTGCGACGGCCCCCGGACGGACACTTGCTGGCGACTGCCCACGACATGAAGCGCGAGTGTCGGGTGATGACCGCGCTTGAACGCAGCCCCGTGCCGGCACCCAAGGTCGTCTGGTTCTGCGACGATCCATCGGTGCTAGGCGAGCCCTTCTATCTGATGGAGCGTGTGGAGGGTGTCGCGTATCGCCGTTCGGACGAGTTGGCCGTCCTTGGGCCAACGCGAACGCGGCGCATCAGTGGTCGGATGGTGGATGCTCTCGTCGCTCTTCACCAGGTCGATCCTCACGAGGTCGGTTTGGATGATTTCGGGCGCCCAAGTGGATTCCTCACGCGTCAGGTGGACAGGTGGAAGCGGCAGCTCGACGCTTCACGAAGTCGGGATCTACCTGGAATCGATGACCTGCATCGAAGATTGGACGCCGCAGTACCTGCAGAGCGTTCGTCGGCAATTGTTCATGGCGATTTCCGACTCGACAACCTGCTCATTGACGATCGTGATGAGGTCGCGGCGGTGCTGGACTGGAACTGGCTACGCTCGGCGACCCTCAAATGGATCTTGCGCTGCTAATGGCAGCGGCACAGTTCGCGGCCTCCTTTGACGCAGGTCCTGCTTCGAACAACGCCTGAAACGCGGCGGGATTCCTGACTGCAGAAGAGATGTTGGAGCGGTACACCCAGGTGAGCGGTCGCACGCTCGCGCCGATGAGCTTTTACCTCGGTCTTGCTTTCTTCAAGGCTGCTGTGGTCTTCGAAGCCATCCACTATCGCTATATCCAAGGTTTTACTGAGGGCGACGGCGTCGAGAGCGTCGGTTTACGCGTCCCGCCGTTGGTGTCCGCTGGCCTGGCTGCACTGAAGGAGACTCGTGAACTTCGACACTGACGAAACCACCAACGCGCTGCGCCAACAGTTGATGGCCTTTATGGAAGAACACATCTATCCGGCCGAAGAAGTGGTTGCCGGTGTAACCGATGAGTCCTGGTCGACGCCACCGTTGGTCGAAGGGCTCCGAGCACGTGCGCGAAGCGAGGGCCTGTGGAATCTCTTCCTACCGGGAGAGCACGGAGCTGGGCTCACCAACCTCCAGTACGCCCCGCTCGCCGAGGTGATGGGGCGTAGTCCGCAGCTTGCGCCCGTGGCATTTAACTGTGCGGCACCCGACACCGGCAACATGGAGGTGTTGTCCATGTTCGGCACCGCCGCCCAACGACAGCAATGGCTTCAGCCTCTCCTGGATGGGCGGATACGCTCCTCGTTCGCGATGACTGAGCCTGCCGTGGCGTCGTCGGACGCAACCAATATTGCGACTCGTATTCGACGCGACGGTGACGACTACGTGATCAACGGCCGAAAGTGGTGGATCACGGGCGCGATGAATCCCAATGCAAAGATCTTCATCGTCATGGGAAGAACCGACCCCGAAGCCGAGCGACACCGACAGCACAGTCAGATCCTTGTACCCCGCGACACCCCCGGGCTGACAATCAAACGCGGCATGCATGTCTTCGGCTACGACGACGCCGAACGCGGTGGGCACGCCGAACTGGTTTTTGAGGATGTCAGAGTGCCTGCAACTAACCTCATCGGAGGCGAGGGAGATGGCTTCGCGATAGCCCAAGCCCGGCTCGGCCCGGGCCGCATTCATCACTGCATGCGATCGATCGGGACGGCTGAAAGGGCTCTGGAGTTCATGTGCCTCCGCGTCACGAGGCGAATTGCCTTCGGCAAGCCACTCGCTGAACAGGGAATCATTCGAGATTGGATCGCGGAATCGCGGGTGCGAATCGAGCAGCTTCGACTACTGGTTCTCAAGACCGCCTGGCTGATGGACACGGTAGGCAACCGGGGCGCGCACACTGAGATTCAGGCAATCAAGATCGCGACTCCTCAGACCGTTGGGTGGATCCTCGACAAGGCCATTCAGGCCCACGGCGCGGCGGGGCTGAGCCAAGATCTGCCGCTCGCGCGATGGTTCGCCAGCGCTCGAACTCTGCGGTTCACGGACGGCCCCGATGAGGTTCACAAGAATGCGCTGGCGCGAAGAGAGTTGCGACGGTACGCCAGCTCAGCTACGCGTTCGGATGCTTGAGCAACCCGGGCGCGCCATCAGCGCGTTCTGGGCGGCCTGCTCGCCCTTTGACTGACAACCCAACCAGGGCCCGACCTAGGAGTCTCATATGAACGGGGTAGTTGACGGACGGATCGTCATCGTGACCGGTGCCGGCAACGGCATCGGGCGTGCTCACGCGCGGCTGTTCGCGCAGGAGGGCGCGAAGGTCGTGGTCAACGATCTAGGCGGGTCTCGTGACGGTGCGGGCGCCTCCTCCGGTCCTGCTCAAGCCGTGGCCGATGAAATCACGGCGGCGGGCGGCGAGGCTGTTGCCAACACTGACGACATCTCTACCTGGGTCGGAGCAGAGAGCCTGATCCAGACGGCGCTGGACACGTACGGCGGCCTCGACGTATTGGTCAACAACGCTGGCATCCTCCGCGACCGGATGCTCGTCAACATGACCGAGATCGAGTGGGATGCGGTGATCCAGGTCCATCTGAAAGGGACCTTTGGTCCAGCTCGAATCGCCGCGGCCTATTGGCGGGACCAGTCAAAAGCCGGTAACCAACCGGATGCTCGCATCATCAACACCACATCACCCTCAGGAATCTTCGGCAACCTCGGCCAAACCAACTACGGGGCGGCCAAGGGCGGAATCTCGTCCTTCACCGTGATCGCCGCGGGTCAGCTTGGCCGTCATGGCGTCACGGTCAATGCGATCGCGCCAACCGCACTGACTCGCATGACCGAAGACGTCGGCATCGGGGACGCGGATGAGGCGGCTAAGGCGGCGCTCGCGCCGGAAAACATCTCGCCATTGGTCGTATGGCTCGGGAGCAAGCAGTCTGCGAATATCACTGGTCGCATATTCGGGATCTGGGGACACAAGATCTCGGTGGCGGAGGGATGGGGGTACGGGCCGAGTATCGATCGCGACGAAGCATGGATGCCGGGTGAGTTAGGCGAAGTGGTGCCAGACCTAGTTGCCGATGCCGCGCAGAACGCTGACATGTCGGGCGTGCGCCCTCTTGTGGATGGCTGAGGGGCGGTCTCTAATACGTGAGCAGGCCGCCGCTTGCGTTGACAGTTGCACCTGTGATGTACGACGACCGAGACGAGATCAAGAACAGGGCGATTGACGCCATTTCCTCGCTGGTGGCAATTCGGCCAAGCGGAATCTGCTCGTTGATCTGCGTGCGGCCAGCGTCGTCCAGCCCTATCCGGGTCATGCCAGTGTCGACGACGCCGGGCGCGATCGCATTCACGCGCACTCCTCGTTCGGCAAATGTCCGAGCGAGCCCTTTGGTGAGTGCGACGACGCCGGCCTTGCTCGCTGCGTAGACGACGTGACTATCGCGGCTGCCTGTCCACCACGCTTGCGAGGCGAAGTTCACGATTGCGCCACCGCCGGCTGCGGCCATGATCGTGGCGATCTCACGGTTGAGGAAGAACGTGGACTTCAGGTTGATGTCGATTTGACGGTCCCAGTCGGCTTCGGTAACCGAACCGATGTCTGCCTTCTCGCCGATGACGCCCGCGACATGGATCAGAGCGTCGATTCTGCTGCTTGCGGCAATCACGTCGCCGACGACGGCTGACACTGCGCGGATGTTTCTGAGATCAACCAGATGGACAGCATGCACCGACGCGAGCATCTGCCCGTATCCGCGAGCTCGTCAGCCAGGATGTCGCAGGCGTGGACCGTCGCTCCGGCGTCTGCCGCAGCAATTGCTACGCTGCGCCCGATGCCTCGCGCGGCCCCGGTCACGATGACGACCTTTTCAGCCAGGCTCACGGTGTCATCGCCAGTTGTCCTCAGCGCTGGTCGTTGGACGCGTCGTCGGCGCTATCGAACAGCTCGGCCGGGAACAGGTCGATGTCCGGTTCGACCTGTACGCCGAGGCTGTTGAGGGCCATAGATACCATCGCGTACTGGCCGACCGTGAAGACGATGTCCATGAGCTGCTCTACCTCCCAAAGTGCAGTGAGACCCTCCCACGTGGGCGCGGCGATGCAGTGATCGTTCACGAGCTCGTCAGCCGCGTCGAGCAGTAGCCCATCGCCGGCGGTCCACCCGTCAGCGACGCTACCCAGCGTGATGCGCTCGATCTCCTCGTCGCTGAGCCCGGCCTTTCGCGCGATAGCCACGTGTTGTGCCCACTCGTATCGGCTCGCGCAGTCGTAGCCGGTACGAAGGATGAGCAGCTCACGCTCGCGCACCGGCAACGTCGATCGCCCAAGAATATGCGCGGCGAACACGCGCCAGCGTTTGAAGAGCTTGGGATGGCGCGCGAGCGTCGCGAGAGCATTCGGAATCGTGGCCGGCGCATGACGGAACGGCTCCAGGAGCTGTTGCGCCTCCGGGTCGAGGTCTTCCCAGGCGGCTGGACTGAACTCTTGTGCTGACCAGACGCATCTGTGGCCGCGCTATCCCGCGCAGACGACGGCGCCGGCGCTGACCTGGATGACCTGCGCTGTTATCTGTCGACTGGCCGGCAAACACAGAAAAACGATCACGTTGGCCAAGTCCTCTGGCTCGGAGACTCTGCCCAGTAGATTCGCCAGATACCCTGTGCTGACCAGCTCGTCGAGATCCTTCTCCGGGCTGCCTCCTATCGCCATCGGCGTACGGGTGACCCCTGGGGCAACGGTGTTGACGCGTATCCCGTAAGGGCCCAGTTCCCAGGCGGCCGACCGAGTCAACGACTGCAGGCCCGCCTTCGATGCGCCGTAAGCGCCACCATTGCCTCGGGCCCGAAACGCTGAACTCGAGCTGACATTAACGATGCTGCCCTGGGTGCCTGTCGCGATCATCCTTTTGGCGACTGCCTGCAACAGTAAGAAGGGGCTGGTCAGATTCACCGTCATGACGCGTTCCCACTGCTCGAGTGTGGTTTCCATGGCGTTGCGGCCTGTGATTCCAGCGGCATTCACGAGAATGTCTAGCGTGCCACACTCGGTATGAACCTGCTCGGCAAAATCCCTGATCAGTCCTGCGCTGGCGAGGTCGACCGCTTTCGCGACGGCAGCGCCGCCATCTCCCTCGATCAAGGCGACTGTGTCTTCAGCGCCTGCACTGTCGACGTCGGCCGCGACGACTGAGGCGCCGAGGCCCGCGAGAAGGCAAGCGGTCGCCTTGCCGATTCCCGACGCCGCGCCAGTTACGAGCGCGCGCTGGCCGTCCAGCGAAGCGGCGCGAAAGCTCTGATACATGATCGTTGGCTCCTCGAATCTCATCGATTTGTTAGCGCAGTAAATCGGTTGCTGGCGATGACCGTTCGGTGACGCCCGACAGCTCGACGCCGCGGGCAATTGCCTCTACGGCCTCGGCTCCGTGTGGCGGGTCGAGCCTGATGATCGCCAGATCCAGCCCAGCATCGGCATGCTCGCGCAGGGTCTCGACAAAGATCTCGACCGGCTGGTCACGATGGAATGACACATGGGTCGACGTGGTGATGCTCGTGAAATCTCGACCGATCTCGAGACACTGCGCGATGAGCGCACGTCGCTTCACGGCGAACTCGGCGACGCTGCCGCCCGGAAAGTTCCAGTGCTCGGCGAAACGCGCGACGGTGGGAAGAGTGCGGCGCTCTCCGGACCCCCCGACGACGAGCGGGGGTCGCGGGGACTGAACCGGTTTCGGTTCCGCGACGGCGTCCCGCAGCGAGTAGAAGCGTCCGTCGAACGACGTGACCTGCTGCGTGAGCAACGAGTTGATAACCGTGAGCGCCTCGTCGAGACGGTCGGCTCGGTCCTGAGGTGAGCCCAGCTCGAATCCATACATCTGGCACTCCGGCTCATGCCACCCGGTTCCCAGTCCGATCTCGAGCCGGCCATCGCAGAGGTGGTCGATGGTGGCGATCATCTTCGCCACCACCGCCGGGTGCCGATACACGATGCCACTGACGAGCACGCCGAGCCGAAGCCGCGTCGTGGTCTGGGACAGGGCGGCGAGCGTTGTCCACGCCTCGAGGCACGGATCTGCTGGGTCGGCGTTGAGTGCCGACAAATGGTCAGAGACCCACGCGCTGTCAAAGACCAAATTCTCGTCAGCCGCGGACCACGTCTGTTTCAAGGCCAACCACGTCGTTTGCTGGGGAACGGTCTTCAGGCCGATTCTCATGTGACACCTCGATCACGCGCACCGTTTGATCCGGAGACTGCCGTTGGCGCGACGAGGACGCTGTCGCCACTCGGCCCGCCCTATTTTCCGCCGATGACGGGGAACTGAGGAAGGTCGAGGGGCTGATTGACGGTGAGGCCCGGAACAGGGTGCGCGAAATACCAAGGTTGTGCCGCTGTATAGAGGCTGTCGGCGGCGATGTAGCTCGTGCTGAACGCCAGCCGGTTCTCTGCCGATGTATTGGCGCCAGCGGAGTGGACGGTCAGCACATGATGCACGGTTGCGTCTCCAGGACCCAGGTCGATAGGAGGCGACATGGGATACTTTTCGAAGAAGCTCGGGAATCGCTCAAGGAACAGGTCGGTGCTAGCTAGCTTGAAGTGCCGGCCCATGACGCCGGCGTGATGCGAGCCGCTCGCATAGCGGACCGTGCCGCAGGTAGCGGGGGTGTTCGCTAGCGCCAGCCATATCTTCGGCCGGTCGGACCGATCGAGCGGCAATGACGGGAAGTCCTGGTGCCATGGCGTGGCGACGCCGCCCGTTCCTTCTGGTGGTTTCAGGTACACCTCATTGCGAAAGAACCGGACAGGCCCGGGCCAGTCCAAGAATCGCTCGTGCGCCGCCGCGATTGCCGGCGAGTGGCTGAACGTCCAGAGCAACTCGTCTTCCGGCCCCGGATCCGGCAGCGCCGCCATCGCCGGTGCAATGCTTGTCTTCGTGCTGCGTCGGCCCGGGTCGAGGGTGGCGCCTTCGGCCGTATGGCGGTCGACGAACTCACGCGAGGCATCCAGCAGTCGCTCGGCGACATCGGCGCAGACGAGTTCTCGGAGGACTACCCAACCGTTTTGTTGGTAAAACGCCACTTCATCGTTAGTGACTACACGGACTCCGTCGACCGGCGGTGCTGCCAGCGGCGGTGCTGCCAGCTCGTTTGCCATTGGCGTCCCTCTGTCGCGAAGTGCCATCCTTGTGAGTGTTATACTGTCAAGCTAAGGCAGGGTCAATATACATGGGGGGCGGATTTCAGCGGTCGTCGCAACACCGACTAGGAAATCAGTGTCCCACGGCCGCTGAAGACTTGCGCTGGTGTCTGCCCAAGCAGCTTCTTTCGCGGCCGGTCGTTCAGGCGCGTCTCGACGGCCTGGAGGTGCTCGGCGGAGTGCTTGGACAGGTCGGTGCCTTTCGGGAAGTACTGACGTAGCAGCCCGTTGGTGTTCTCGTTGGTGCCTCGTTGCCATGGGCTTCCGGGTTCCGCGAAGAACACACCCTCGCTGAAGTGCGCGGCGATCTTGTCGTGGCTAGCCATCTCCGATCCTTGGTCCCAGGTCAAGGTGCGCCGGGAACCTGCGGGCACGGTCGCCATCACGATCTGCATCCCTTCGCGTAGCTGCGCGGCGCTGTGACCGTCCGGAAGATGAACCAACTTGACGTATCGGCTGGTCCGGTCGACCAGCGTGCCGATCGCGGACCGGCTGAGCCGGCCGATGATCAGATCACCCTCCCAATCACCGATCCGGGTCCGGGCTTCCACGATCGCTGGCCGCTTGTGGATCAGCTGCGCCGGAGCGATGAACCGGATCATGCGTTCCTGGGCGCGGCGCCGCCGCTTGCGTAACGGTCGCGCCGTGCGCAGCTGCCGCGTGAGTTGGCGGTCCAGACCACCGGTCCCACCGTGGTAGAGCGCCTGGTAGATCGTCTCGTGACACACATGCCAGTCCGGTCGTCCCGGATACGCCGATCGCAGATGCACCGCGATCTGCTCAGGGCTCCACTGGATCTCCAGCGCGGACTGCACGATCTGCCGCAGCTGAAGGTCGCGACTCAGCAGCACCCGCCGGGCCCTTCGGGCTCGTTGTCTCGCCCGCGCATGGGCAAGGTCACCGTCATAGATCTCGCCGTCGTGGCGCAGCACGTTGCGACGCAGCTCGCGGCTCACCGTCGAGGGCGCCCGATCAAGTCGCCGGGAGATCTCCCGGACGCCGTGACCGTTGCCGCGCAATGTCGCGATCCGTTGCCGATCCAGCAGCGACAGGTATCGGCCGGCGCGGGCTGCCTCCGCTAGTCGAGCCGGCGGGATCCCACCACTCTCCGCTCGCCACCGGTAACCGGTCTTGCGGGTGATGCCCACCGCTTTGCACGCTGCCACCGTCCCCGTCCCCGACCTCAGCAGCTCCCAATATCTGCTCTCGACATCCAACTGTCGCTTCCGGCCGCGCCTGCCCATATCCACACCCCTCATCTATCAAGAGGTGTTGCGACAAGCACTGGAACTCGCCGGGTATGGAACGTCATCGTCGGTGAACAGAGCGTCAGCGTAGAGAGGTGACGGCGAGTGATCACCACGAGCCGGATGACGCCCTTTGGTGTGGAGGTCGACGGTGTTGACATCGAAGGGGGTGTCGACGCAGAGACGGCGAAGGAGGTCACCGACCTCCTGTACCAACATCATGTTCTGGTCATTCGCGGCCAGGAGGGGCTCAGTATTCAGTCGTATGCCAGGTTTGGCGACGACTGGGGTGACCCGATCATGTTTTACCGGCCCGAACAGCGTCATGGCGACCTGCAGCAGCTGATCAGGATCTGGAACTCTCCGAGCGTTCCGGTGAACATGCGCAACGCCGCGATGCACTGGCACTCGGACAGCACGTATGAGCCTGTGCCTGCCAGCGTGACGATGCTGTACGCCGTCGAAGCGCCCACGGACGGCAACGACACTCTGTTTGCGGAGACGCTCGACGCCTACGACGCGCTGTCGGAGGAGATGAAGGCGCGTATCGAGTCATTGGTCGTGGTGCACCATGCGCGGTCGACGAAGGTGGACGAGCCCTGGGAACGTCGCGCCGGCGATAAGGAGTTGGAGGACAGCGCGCCGCCGCTATGTGAGCATCCGCTGGTGATGCGCCATCCCGTCACGGGGCGCAAAGCGCTGTATGGTTTCGCGGGCACCGCGTATGGCATAGTCGGGATGGACGACTCCGAGGCAATGCCCTTGCTCAAGGAGCTCAAAGCGGGGGCGACCAGGCCGGAACGGCTGCTGGCCGCGCGTGCCGAGCAGGGCACCATCCTGATGTGGGACAACTACTCTGTTGTGCACTGCGGGACCGAGACGACCTATACCGACGCTGATGGCCAACGAAGACTGCTCTACCGCATCAGCACGACAGGCGTTCCTCGCCACGCGCGAGCGCTGACACCAGTCGCGTGACAAGCCGCCAAGCACCGCTGCGTGGTCGTCGTGTCATCGAGAGGATCATAGGCGCCAGTTGGTCCGGAAGGATGCGAGATAAGTGATCAACGAGGCCGATTTCGATCACAACTCGCCTTCGTTCGGCGCCGATCTTCGAGGTCAGCTCCGCGCACTTCAGTCGCAGTGCCCGGTGGCTCGCTCAGAGAAGCACGGCGGATTCTGGGTTCTGACCAAGTACAGCGACGTTGCCATGGCCGCGCGCGATGACGCGACCTTCTCCTCGGCGCGACATCCGGCGAGTAGCGAACTGGCGTCGACGATGATCCCGCAGATCCCGACGCCGCCGTTCGAGATGGATCCGCCGGAGTCGACCAAGCTGCGCCGGTCATTGAACCGGCTGATGACAGCGACCAATACCGACCAGGTCATGCTCCCGGCGCTGTCCTCGGTGATCGACTTCTGCCTTGACAAGGTGGTCGAGCGGGGCAAATGTGACTTGATCGCTGACGTTGCGGCCGCTATCTCGTCGCTCTTCACGCTGGTCTGGCTCGGGATGCCAACCGAGGAGTGGCAACGGTTCGCCGAGTTTCAGCACAACGCGGTGTCCTATCCCCATGATGCTCCGGAGTATGAGGCTGCGATTGCCGACTACCCTCTAAAACTGACAATCTCCGGTACCCGGGCGACGTTCGCTGACCGGTACCTGCCTGACATGATCGTTTAGATCGCCGTGCTGTGTCGGGGTCGGCCTTTGGCGTTGGCGAACGCGCCGAGCTCGCGGGTCCGGTCGTGGCGGATCGGGTGGACCCGGATGACGTGGCCGTCTTTCGCGAGCTGGACGGAGCCGGCGACGATCGAGACCTGGATGGTTTGGCGGGCCCAGCGCATCCCGCACCGGTAGGCGGTGCCGGCGAAGCTGACCGATCCGCTGCTGTCCACGATCCGCGTGACGGCTAGCCCGGTCGACGGTGGACGGGCGCGGCGCTGCTGGGGTTGCCGAGATCGGGCGACCCGATCTTTGTGGTCGGGTTTGAGCCGTTGCACGTGGGTGGCGACCAGGACGCCGGCGTGGAAGATCTCGACCAGCCCGCCGGTCACGACGACCTCGACCGGTTCACCAGCGAACGTCGCCCCGACCGGGTAGTCGAACCCGGCGAGAGAGATCCGACCCCGCGCGCTGACCCAGCGGCTCACCCCGGCGGGCCGGCAGACCTCGGCTGCCCGTGGCACCGCCACGACCGGTTCGTCGACGACGACCAGCTCAGTCCTGTGGGCGAGGGAGAACCGTTCCGCGGGTGGTGTGTTCCCGCAGGACTGGTGCGGGCGTTCGGTGTTGTAGTCGATCACCCAGGCATCGAGCGCGGCCTGCAACGCTTCGATCGAGTCATGCCGTCGGTCGTGGTCGGTGAGGAACTCGCCGCGGATTGTCTTATGCAGCCGTTCGATCTTCCCGGTCGTGGTCGGTGAGTACGGCGCGGTCAACAGATGCCTGATCCCGTTGTCACCACAGATCTTGTCGAAGAGCACTGGACCCGGCCCGAGACCGAACCGGGCGGTGAACACCTTCCCGTTATCGGTCAGGATCTGCTCCGGGACCCCGTGACGTGACAAGGCATCCAGCAGCGCACCGCACACCGGCCGGGCAGTTGCACGAGCCACGATCTTCGCGCAGACCACGAACCGGGAATGGTCATCGATCCCGGTGATCACCTTGCACCCGCGACCATCGACGAGATAGGCCCGGCCCATCACGTCCATCTGCCACAGCTCCATCGACCGAGACCGCTCCCATCGGCGGTAATCCTCACGCCGGCGTTTACGCCGGCTCGCCTCGACCAAGCCGTGACGCCTCAACGCCCGGTAGATCGACGACCGTCCCGGCAACGGTTCGACCCCGTCCCCTCCGAGCTGCCAGCGGATCCGATCCGGACCCCACGCCGGATGCGCCCGGCGCATCGCCACCACCGTCGCCTCAACGACCGGCGCCATCTGATGCGGACACGACGCCGGCCGCGACGACCGGTCCGCCAACCCACCCAGACCACCGGCGCTGGCATACCGACGCAACCACTCGTGCACCGTCTTGGAGTTAACCCGCTTCGGTGGACACGGGTTTAGTGGTGGTCATGCTGCCAGATCTGTGGTCGCGTGTCGTTGTTCGTAGTTGACGGGCGCGATGTTGCCGATCGAGGTGTGGCGTCGTTGGCGGTTGTAGAAGACCTCGATGCAGTCGAAGATCGCGAGCTTCGCATCGCGGTGGCTGGTGAACCGACGGAAGGGCTGCTGCCAGAACAACTCGGTCTCGATGGTCGCGAAGAACGACTCGGCCATCGAGTTGTCGTAGCAATCCGCGACGCTGCCCATCGAGGCGAGCGCGCCAACACGTCGCAGTTCCAGCTCGAGGTCGCGCGAGGTGTACTCACCGCCCCGGTCGCTGTGATGGATGACACCGGCGACCTGAGCGCCGCGGTTGGTCACGGCCATGGTGACCGCGTCGCAGACCAGCTGGGTTTTGCGGGTCGAGTCCATTGACCAGCCCACAATCCGCCGGCTGAAAACGTCCAGGACGGTCGCGAGGTAGAGCCAGCCCTGGGTGGTCGGGACGTAGGTGACGTCAGCGACCCAGAGCTGGTCAGGAGCGGTCGCGGTGAACTGACGGTCGACGAGGTCCGGCGCCGGGACCGCACCAGGGTTCTGTGCGGTGCCGCCCTTGCGCCAGGCGCGCCGGTCAACCCCGCGCAGGCCCGCGCGGCGCATCAGCCGGGCGACACGCTTGACCCCCACGTTCACGCCGGCCTCACGCAGGTCTGCGTGGATCCGCGGCGCCCCATAGGTCCGCCGCGACGCGTCATGGAACCGGGTGATCTGTTCGGTCAGTACCTCGTCGGCGACCGCCCGCGGCGACGCCGGCCGGCGCAGCCACGCGTAATAGCCAGACCGGGAAACCTTCAAACATCGACACAGCAGGTTGACCGGGTAGAACGCCTTCTGTCCGTCGATGAAGATGAACCTGCTCACTTCGTCGACTCCGTTACGAAGAAGGCCGCCGCTGAAGTGTGAATCTCCTTCAGCGAGCGACCGGCGGAGGGTTGCACTCAGGCGGCGTCGGTGAGTTCGACGTGATGCCCGAGGGCTTCGAGTTGGCGGACCAGTCGACGAGCCTGGTGCTCTCGTGAGTGGCGACGCATCGCCCAGTCCGCACCGAGTTCGAGGTAGTTGACCTCGTCGTGCACGACATGCCAGTACGCGATGAGCAGATCGTGGCGGGTGGCGCCGATCGCCTTGAACGTGCCTCGCCGGCCGCGGATGCTGGCGTGATGCGCGGCCAGATAGGTGCCCTTGGTGCGGGCGGCGGCCTGAGCGGCTTCGGTGAGTGCGGTCTTGAGCCAGACCGAACCGTGCCGGGTCCGACCGGACTTGCGTTTCCCGCCCGAGGCGTTGTTCCCGGGGCAGATCCCAGCCCAAGACGTCAGGTTGGCTGGGGTAGCGAACACGGTCATGTCCACCCCGATCTCCGCGACCATGCTGATCGCGGTCTTGCGGGCGACACCCGGGATGGTGACCAGCCGCGCCAGGATCGGCTCAAACTCCGCGACTGTCACCGTGATGCGCGCGTCCAGCTCAGTGATCGACTCGTCGAGGAAGTCGACGTGAGCGAGCATCTGAGCGACCAGGATCCCGTGGTGAGCAACGCGGAACTCACCCTTGAGCGCCTCCCGAAGCGCAGGGATCTTCGATCTCAGCCGGCCCTTCGCCAACTCCGCAAGCTGGACCGGGTCACTCACCCCGGCCAGCAGCGCGTCGAGGATCGCCCGTCCTGACTTCGTCAACACGCTCGACGCGACCGAGGACAGTTTGATCCCGGCGTCCTGCAACACCTTCTCTAGCCGTTGAATCATCCTGGTGCGCTCCTCGATCAGCACCCGACGGTGGCGGGTCAGATCCCGCAACTCCCGGATCGGAGCCGGTGGCACGAAGCTCGGCGCGACCAGACCATGTTCGACCAGTTGCGCGATCCACACCGAGTCCGCGACATCTGTCTTGCGGCCCGGCACGTTACGTAGATGCTCGGCGTTGAGCAGCCACACCCTCGGCACCCGTTCCTCGAGGGCGAAGAACACGGGCTTCCAATACACCCCGGTCGATTCCATCCCGACCAGGTCAACCTCCTCCGCGGCGAGCCAGTCACCCAGCCCGATCAGACCGGCGGTCGTGGTCGCGAACGTCACCGTCCGCGACTGTCGGCCACCACCTGTTCGTGGACCGCGGACCGTCGCCACCACGGTGTCGCGGTGCACATCCAGCCCCGCACACCGCTCAACGAGCTCTTCCATACCAACACCTCCATCGACGGCGGGCGCCGTCCGGCGGAGATCTGTCAGTCAAGGAGTCTGAAGTTCGCGCTCGAAGCAGCACGACCGGGTGCCCCAGACCTCCACGCCATACTTTTTTCCGGGCTCGCGGCACCAAGCGGCAGCGACGTCAAGCCGAACGACCCGACCATCATCACGCCACCAGAGCCGGGGCCGCATTCACATCCCACCGGGTGGCGCCAACCGGCGCCATGACTACTTTTTTCAAGATCTCCCGCTCCATCCGCAGCGTCGCGTTCTCCCGACGCAGCCGCAGCAACTCCACCCGCTCGCTCTCATTGAGCTGATCCGGTGGCTGAACACCGCGCCGGCGCCTATCAGCCGCGACCCAATTACCCAGCGTGGTATCTCCGACCCCAAGATCACGAGCGATCTGCGACAGCGACTTACCCGACGAGCGCACCATCTCTAGCGCACCGTCGCGGAACTCCTGCGTGTACTTCGTTGGACGCCGCCCCACAAGGCACTCCTTCCCGAGGCGAATGCCCCAGATCAGAGTGTCCACGAAACCGGGTTAACTCCACTGACCCAAGCCAGACGAGCGTGACTGTCAACCACCTACCGGAACGACTGTCGCCCACCGACCGGAACCGCGTCCACAACCTGTCGCCCAGGAACCGGAACCCGAACGTCAAGCATGAACCGGAGAATCACAAGCTCGACTTGAAGCGCCGTCCCCACGCCGTCCCCACGCAGCGAGCATGAATCAGGCCCATGATCGTTGATCATGGGCTTGACCTGCACTGCCACCGGTGCGCCGCGAGGGACTTGAACCCCCAACCCGCGGATTAAGAGACGATGCCTTGGGTGGCAAGTTGACGTTGTCGCCTTGGGTGGCAAGTTGACGTTGTCGGAGAGCGTTCTGAAGCGTTTGCGCAGGTCGGAGGCTCGTGCGACGTTTCTTCTATTGCGGTCTGGGCTGTCTGGGGTGTGCACGGTGAGCCCGCAGTGAACTCATGATCATGGGTCGCTGAGCGGCGAAGCGCCGTGACTCGGTCTGACTCATTGGCATACCGGGACCGGTATGTCATACCATTGCCGGTATGACCTGGGGTTCTGTTGAACTTGAGCCTGAGGCGGACGGATGGCTGGCGGCGCTGACGGATGACGAGTTCGGTCAGGTGACGTTCTACGTCGATCTGCTGGCTGATCGTGGCGCGCATCTTGGCGAGCCTTACACCAGACAGTTGTCGGGCAAGCTGCGGGAACTTCGGTTCTTCCTTGGCCGCGATCGACAGCGGGTGCCGTAGTACCTGGCAGAGGGTCGTCGGATCATTCTGCTGACGGTCTTCCAGAAGACTCGACAGCGGGAACGGCAAGAGATTGAACGGGCGGTTCGGGCGATGCAGCGTTGTGTCGCCGAGGGGCATACGGCGGAGAAGTAAGCGATGGCGAGAAAAGGCTGGGATGCGGTCAAGGCGGGGCGGGGTCGATCGGCTGCTGCGCGGGCAGGGTATGACCGTGCCCGGCAGGCGTTCGAGATCGGGGAGCGGGTTCGGGTCTTGCGCGAGGAGCAAGGGCTGAGCCAGCGCGAGCTTGCCGAGCGAATCGGCAGTACCCAACCCGCCATCGCCCGACTCGAAGCGGGCGGTGTGATCCCGAACCTTGCGACGTTGGACCGGATCGCGACGGCGGTTGGATCGGCCTTGGTGATTGAGTTCGCCCGCCCGGAACCGTCTGGTGGGTCAACCTCGACGGCCCTCAAGCGGGCAGCATCGGCGTAGGGGAGCCGGGTCGCCAGGCGAGCACATGCTCCTCCGTCACGCCGGATCTGTAGATCGTCTACCGGCTCCGGTTCCAGGGTCCGATCGTCGGCAGGTCCGACCCGCGAGGGTCGTGCGGTAGTCGTGATTCACCGTCGTCGTTGTCCCAGCGGCGGCCGTATTGATCGGGGAGGTCGCCCCATCCCCAGTACGGCATCGGGTGGTCCGGGACGATCCCGATGGTCTCGTGCGGGTCGATCCGTCGGTCTCCGACCGTACACAGGTGCAGCCATCGGTCGCCGAAGTCGAACTCGTAGACGAACTGCTCGCCGGGTTTGAGTCGCCCGAGAGTGACCCGATGTTCGTCGAGGATCTTCTCGTCCTCATCGAACTCCTCCGCCCAGTCCGTGGTCCCGATGCGCTGGTCGTCGGCGAGGCAGAACTCGTGGAGATGCGAACGGTCCCAGCGGGCGAACGCGTCGTCGATCGCGACAGCGAGCTGACCGAAGGTGTGAGTGCGCGCTGCGGCGAAGATCCGTCCGGGTCGCGGCCACAGGTCGTTGCCGTGACCGGACACCAGGTCCACCTGAATCGACAACCACGTGGCCACAGTCAGATTCTGCCTCGACGTGAGAGACCGCGGTCGGAGAGGGGCCGGTCCAGCATCGCTCACGCCGCCGCCGCGAAACACGCAAGTGAGTTTGGTGGGGTCGGCAGGGGCGCGTCGTGGCTTAATAGAGGTCGGCTCGTCTGAGGTATCGTGCTCGTGGATGATCCACTCCACGCCGCTTGGAAGTGAGTTCTTGACCTACCTGAGCGCTGGTGTGAATCCGCTGTTATCGATGGGACGTGTCGCAAGCCGGCAAATGATCGGCACGAATGGCATTCCGAGTCAGTGCCGCGCTACCTAAGTCTGAGGGAGGGTGACTTGCCCAAGCGTCATCGCACTGTCGATCGAGTGACAACTATTCTTGAATACGCGGTTGCAACGCCGGGTGGCGTTACCTTAGCGGAGTTGGCGCGAATCTTACAGGCACCCAAGAGTTCGGTGCACGGGTTGGTCCAAGGTCTCCTGGCGGTGGGCTATCTCCGTGAGCAGGACGGCCGTTTCGTCGGCGGAGCCGGCGTCCAGGCGCTCACCGGGGTACTTCATCTGCCCGAGTTGGTGCGAGCGGCGCGTGATCAGTTGGGGCAGTTGGCGCGGCTCAGCGGCGAGACGACGATGCTCGGCGCGCGCGTCGGAAACAGTATTATGTATCAGGCGGAGGCGTCTTCGGAGCGTCGGATTCGATATGTGCCGAGCCTTTTGGAGCGCCGTCCATTGTTCACGACGGCCTTGGGCCGAGTCTTCCTCGCGGACTTGAGCCGGCCCGAGCTGGAAGCGCTTATTGAGTCTGAGCAGCCACAGGTGAGCGTTCCGCAGTTGCGCAAGACGCTTGCGCAGATACGCGAGACCGGTGTTTCATACAATCACGGGGAATCTGTACCTGAGTTGTGGGCTGTAGCCGTAGCCATCCGTTCGCGCAGCCAGGAGTTGATTGCCGGGTTGACGATTGCGGGACCTAGCGAGCGCATGGACGGCAGGTTGGACACGATCGCTGAGTCTCTGTTGAAGGCGACGGCAGCAATCACTGCGGCGTTGCCTAACTGAGCGAATGGAGCCCATCACTACCCGTGAAGGGCAGTCCCTGGGGATCTTCGAGTATCTGGTAGCCATTTCGCCCGGTTGCCTTCATATGCGGTGATTGCCTTCTCGGCGCCCAGTGTGAGGGCAATCTCATCCAGGCCTTCCATCAAGAGGTGCTTCTGATTCGCGTCGATGTCAAAGCTCGCCTGTAGCTCTCCTGACTCAACTGATTGTGCTCCAAGGTCGATTCGCACGTAGTTGGTCTCGGGGTGTGCCGCACGTAGCATCAAAGTGTCAACGGCGAGCTGATCCAGTTCAACGGTAAGTAGCCCGATCTTCATGCAGTTCGAGCGGAAGATGTCAGCGAAGCTGGGCGCGATGATCGCGTCGAAGCCGTACTCCTGCAGGCCCCAGGGAGCATGCTCTCGAGACGAACCCGTTCCGAAGTTCGCTCCCGCGAGGAGGACGTTTGCGTCGGCATAGCTCGGATCATTCAGTACGAACTCTGGATCTGCGCGCCAATCGAGGAAGATGAACTCGCCGAATCCCACACGCTCGATCCGCTTCAGGAACTGTTTCGGCATTATCTGATCTGTGTCTACGTCCGGCCGGTTGAGCGGGACCATGTTTCCCTCAATAACAGTGACCGAGCGCATTACAGTATCTCTCGAACGTCAACGAAATGTCCGTTCACAGCTGCTGCGGCGGCCATTGCGGGGGCGACAAGGTGGGTGCGTGCGCCACGTCCTTGACGACCCTCGAAGTTCCGGTTCGACGTTGATGCAATCCTTTCGCCTGGGCTTGCGATATCGGCGTTCATGCCCAGACACATCGAGCAGCCTGGTTCACGCCACTCGAAGCCCGCTTCTCGGAATATCGCGTCCAGGCCCTCTGTCTCGGCCTGCTTCCGCACTGGATAGGAACCAGGCACGACCATTGCCTGCACTGTGTCAGCGACCTTGCGGCCCTTGATCACAGCCGCCGCCGCTCGCAGATCCTCTATCCGGCCGTTTGTACAGGAACCGATGAAGACACGATCGATGGTGATACCCGTTATGGGTGTACCCCCTGCGAGGCCCATATACGTCAAGGTCCGACGAGTCTGCTCCGGGTCGGCCGTGTCCTCGGGCTGGGGAACGTACCCGCCTACGCCAGTAGACATTGCGGGAGTTGTCCCCCACGTAACCGTGGGCTCTACCACGGTGGCGTCGATATTAATGTCGCGGTCGAAAGTCGCGTCTGCGTCCGATCGCAGTTCTGACCATGCATCCGCCGCGGCGTCCCAGTCCGCGCCTGACGGTGCATATGGGCGGCCCTGCAGATAGTCCACCGTGGTGCGATCCGGCGCGATCATGCCTGCCCTTGCCCCGGCCTCGATGGACATGTTGCATACCGTCATCCGCTCTTCCATGCTTAGGCTTGAGATTGCCGACCCTCGGTACTCGATGATGTGTCCCGCGGCGCCACCGACCCCAATCTGGCCAATGATGTGAAGAATCAAGTCCTTGGCGGTTACGCCAAACCCGAGTGACCCGTCGACCGTGACCGCCATGTCGTCAGGACGGACGAGCCGCAGGGTCTGCGTCGCAAAGACGTGCTCAATCTCGCTAGTGCCGATGCCGTAAGCGAGGGCACCGAACGCCCCATGGGTGGCGGTGTGACTGTCACCACAAACGAGGGTCATTCCCGGTTGTGTTAAGCCGAGCTCTGGCGCGATCATGTGAACAATGCCCTGATAGGGCGAGCGCATGTCAAACAGGCGCACGCCGAACTCGTTGCAGTTTCGGGTTAATGCCTCCATCTGCGCAGCGCTCAAGGGGTCCGCGATGGGCAGCGATCGGTCGGTCGTTGGCACGTTGTGATCCATGGTTGCGATCGTCAGGTCAGGTCGACGAAGGGACCGACCCTCCACGCGCAAGCCGTCGAAGGCCTGCGCGCTCGTCACCTCGTGGACGAGGTGGAGATCAACGTAAAGCAAGTCGGAGCCGCCGGCACCCTCTTCGACAGCGTGCGCCCGCCATACCTTTTCCGCAAGCGTGAGACCGGCCACTAGTGTTCCACCATTCCTGCTGTCTGACTCACAGTGCTGCCTTGGGTTCCGTCGTATTTGGATAGTTGAGTCGCTGGCAAGTACTCCTCTTCAAAACGACGTAGCCCTGCCATAACCTGTGCGTTCGCCAGTTCACCGAGGTCGCGCTCGGTGGGAAGGATCCGGCGGTCGATCTCGTCGAGGGCGCCAAAATCATCCTGCAGAATCGCCTGATAGAGCGACCAGAACCAGTTTTTAACTGTGCGTGAAGCCTGCAAATAGAAGACGGCGCAGAGTCCTAGCTCGCCACCCTCTTTCCGAGTGAGTTCTGAGGGGAGATTGAAAGGCGTGCAGGTGAGCGGCCCATCCACCGCCTCCCTGACTGCCTGGATCTGCTCGACGGACTCTGGCCCTTCCAGGTAGAGCACATCAGCCCCTGCCTCCCGATAGGCAATAAGGCGCTCAATCGATTCGGACAGGCCGCCAGCATTCACTGCTGTCAATGCGTCACAACGCGCGATGATCTGAAAATCTGGATCGAGGGCGTTCCGGGTGTCCGCAGCCACGCGGATCTTAGCCACCGCATCCGGCAAGCTGAGTACCTCCTTGCCGACCATCCCACCGAAGCGCTTTCCGAGATATGGCTGATCTTCGATCGTAATCGCGGCGACACCCACCTTGACGTATTCTTCTACGGCTCTCTGCACCTGAAAGATGCCTCCGAAGCACGCGTCCGCATCGGTCCAAACTGGGATATCGACTGCATCGACGAAATATTTCGATATCTGCACCGACTCGGTCATAGTTATTGTTCCGTTGTCAGGCCGCCCCAAGATGGGACCGATAACAGCCCCGGCGCCGACATAGAAAGTGTCGAAACCCAACGCGTCGAGCATCTTGGCTTCTCGGGTGGTCGGCGGAAAAAGGAGGATGACCGGGTCATTGGGGCGGGAAAGGATGTGCTTCATGCGAGTTGTCTTTCGGATCAAGCCGGATTCGCTATCTGACATTGGTATGCTGTTCCTTCGGTCTATTGCACAGATCCATGTGGGAGTGCACGGACTAGTAAATTGATCTCAGAGGTCAACCAGACGCCGGCGCATGACCTTGCCTGACGAGGTCATCGGAAGCGCCTCTACGAACCGCACCGTGCGGGGGACTTTGTAGGCGGCGAGAGCGTCTCTGCAGTAGTCGATTAGCTGCTCGTCGGTCACGGCGGCTTCTTGGCGGAGGACAACGTATGCGCAGGCGAGCTCGCCCTTAATCTCGTCAGGAATGGGTCCGACGGCGGCTAGCGCAACATCGGGATGAGTGGCCAACACACGTTCGATCTCGGCCGGATAGACGTTGTATCCGGCGGTGAAGATAACGTCCTTTGCCCGGTCAACCACAAAGATGTGACTGTCGGAGGTCCTGTAGCCGACGTCGCCGGTGCGCATCCAGCCATCGGCAGTCGTGACCGCATCGGTGGCGGCGGCATCTTTGTAATAGCCGGCCATAACCAACGGGCCGCGCACGACGATCTCGCCTCGTTCGCCCGCAGGCAAGTCCACTGAACCGCCGTCTAAGGCATCGATCCGCAAGTCCATGCCAGGCAACGCTACGCCGATCGAACCGCGGACATTCGGAGCGTAAAAGGAGTGGGTGGTTCCGAGGCCCGCCAACTCCGTCATTCCCCAAAGCTCAAGCAAGGGCGCACCGGAGCGCAACTCCCACGCTTCGATAGTTTCCAATGCGATGGTCTGCCCGCCAACCGTCGAGCGCGTCAGCGACCCCAGGTCAGCGTCCGGCAACGATTCGCTGGCCAACATCATCGCGTACATCGCGGGCACGCCCTCAACCATTGTGGCCCGGCACCGACCTATCTCGGTCAGCGCGGCATCGGCCTCAAAGCGCTCTAGAAGTCGTACGGTGCCGCCCACAAGGAAGGTCGAGTTGATGGCTACATTTCCATATACGTGGGCCGCGGGCAGAGCCGTCAAGATTACATCCTCGCTGGTGCGTACATGCATTGTCGCAGTGAGGGCGCAGTTGAGGAGAACCGCTTGGCGAGATTGCATTGCCCCTTTCGGATGGCCCGTTGTGCCAGACGTATATCCAATCGAGCAAAGGCTCTCGGGACCCGGTTCATCCGTTGACCGTTTGTATGGTGCATCGCTTGCCAGCAAGGCAGAAAAGCTAGTATCTACGGCCTCGCTAGGATCGAAGCCAATAAAGAGTCGGACGTTAGACATGGCCGACCGGTCGAGAGCTCCAAGCTTCGAAGCAGATCCAAATATCGCGATTGCTTCGCAGTCCCGAGTTGCAAAATCGACCTCGGGTGGGCTTAACATAACGTTTAAGGGATTAACCACCCCGCCAGCCTTCAAGATGCCATGATAGGTTACTATCCATTCCCATCTATTCTCGGCGTAGATTGAAACGCGATCGCCAGGCCTAATCTGCTCGCTTTGTAGATAGCCGGCTACACCATCAGATAGGCGGTCCAACTCAGCGTAGGTGAGTGTGCGCGTATCCGAGATGAGAGCCGTCTTATTGCTAAAGCGCCTCGCACTCTCGTACAAGATGTCACTAGGTCCCATTAGAGTTCACCATTCCTAGGGGACGTGCGAAATCTGGATAACGCCGACAGACCGGGACACTTCGCCTCGTGCGCCGGTAACCAGTGATCAAACGCCAGGCGAGCTCGCGCCTTAAGCGAGGGGACCCTGTCCCCTAGTTCGATTCCTCTTCCGTGAGTAGCGCCCGAGCTGATGCCTTGTCGCGCCTTGCGAGCAGCGCTGGCCTCGGGGGCTGAACCGATGGTCACGGCGGTCGCTCGTTGGATGCCGGGATTCCTGCGAGAGCAGAGGGGCACCCATGGCGACGGGACCGTGGTCAGACGTCTGACACGGCGTTGCGGGCGACCACTTGTCACATCGACGTGGGATGACGCTGGTCCCGCCACGCTCTTTGAGCTTCCGCAATGGAGGACTGTTCTCATGCAGCGGGGTACGCCGAAACTGGCGATGCTCATGTGACAACACCTCGACGCCTCAGGTCACGATCATTTGGCTTGCAGTTGTTCGTATATGAGTACGGGCGTACGCGCTCTGACAACTATCTGCCCACCCGTGAGCGGTGTCAAGTCCGCGTTCACAACGCCTTCTGGAATCCGCAGTCGAGACTCTCCAGAGCAAGAGTTTACCAAGTGCTCTGGTAATGGCTCGCCCGGCACCTGCGGTGGATGACCACTCCCCGGCGAGGCATCTATGAACCAGTGGCTTTCGGCCCGGAGCCCGCTCCGCGCGAGTTGATTGACCGTCCGGCGGGGTTAAGCCGCATGGGTCGCCCCGCGATTCGGTGCCTACAGTGTTGTTTTCTTGGGAAAGATCGGAATGGCTTTGGTGAGAGGCCGTCCTACTACTCCTTGGCGGGGGCCTTTGGTTAGCTCCGCTGCGACTCCTGCAGAACTCCTGCCGTCCGATCTCGAACCTCTGGCAGCCCTCCGGCTTCTTTCGAGGCTGGATCCGAGTGCATCTCGATGTGCGAAGCGCGGCGGTCAAAGCTCGGCGTGCCTCTGGTCATTGACATCAAGGCTCACCGGCCGTAGGTTCAGACGGGTACTGGGACGATCGTTCCTATATACGCTCCAACTGTTCGGGAGCATCGTGGTAGTCCATAGCGTTCGAAGTGCAGCCCGACGGGAAGCTTGCACGCGATGATCGGTGACCTTGCGCCCGGTGGCAGGTTTGTGGCTGTTACTCGCGAGGTCGCCGCCGTTCGACGGCCGACGAGTGTCGGCCGTCACTGCGAGGCCGAGCGTGGCAACCTGTACTTGCAGGCCAATGGTCAACCACGGCCTTCACCAAAACGGCGCGCAACGGCCGCTTTGTCCTGTGTGGTCACCGCTGGCGCTCAGAACGAGGTCGGTCAGTGGGATCCGATCTGAGCGCGGGCAACCCCACCAGTCCATCTCTAGTTGACCTAAAGCTCGACCCGGATAGCCCTCTCGATGACCTCTGAGTTTTGCGCCATGCTGCCTAACCGAGACGGAGAACAAGTGAGTATCGACTTCAAGTCCAACATCCACAGCCAGACGCCTTCGCAGGATGACGGTCTGCAGGTCGACGTCTTAGTTGCTGGTGCGGGGAACGCTGGACTGTGTGCCGCTCTGGCCGCGCTCGAAGCCGGTGTCGAGAGCGTAATGATTCTTGAGAAGGCGCCTAAGCGCCTAAGAGGCGGCAATACGGCTTACACCGGGTTCTACCGGTTTCCGTATGCCAGTCTCGACGACCTCCGCACGCTTTGCCCTATTGACGACGAACTCTTCGCGCGAATGAACGTGGAGCCTTACTTCCCGGACAGTTTCTATGACGATCTTGTCCGCCCCACCGCCGGAAAAGCTGACACAACGATCATGCGTGAACTCGCAGATGAGGCCTGGTCCACGATGCAATGGCTAACCAGACACGGCATGCAGTGGGAGGTCAGTCTCGAGGGTGCCCGTGAAGCCGATGGAAAGTTGAACTGGCAGCCGGGAACGGTCGTTCGTCCCATAGAGAAGGGCCTTGGCGTGCTCAAGCACTTATATGGGGCCGTGGGTCGCGCGGGTGGGCAACTCTATTACCAAGCGGGCTTGGTAGACCTAACGCAGGACGCAACAGGTGCGGTGGACGGGGCGATCGTCAAGACCCCAAATGGGTTTGAGCGAATCTCGGCCGGTGCGGTCGTCTTGGCCGCTGGCGGCTTTGAGGCAAGCAAGGAGATGCGCGCACGCTACCTCGGACGCGGTTGGGATGTGGCCAAGATCCGGGGAACTCGCTTTAACACCGGAGAGGCGCTTTCCGCAGCACTTCGGGTTGGAGCCGCGACGTCTGGTGAGTGGACCGGATGTCATGCCACGATGGTGCATGCGAGTGCACCTCCCGTCGAAATGGGCGAGGAAGTTCTCTTCCCTCTCGCCTATCCTTTCGGCGTTATCGTCGATAGCCGTGGCCAGCGGTTCATGGATGAGGGCGAGCACTTTTACCTGAAGACCTACGCGAAGCTTGGAAAGGAGATCTTGTTCCTTCCTGGCGGGAAGGCTTATCAGATTTTCGACTCCAAGACTAAGCACCTGATGACTGCGGAAGGAGCGGGCGATCTTGCGTACGCGGTGCCGCACCACGAGGCGAACTCATTGGGTGAACTCGCCGCAGTAGCCGGGATTGCGGAGGGCGACTTCGTTCGCACTATCGAAAAGTACAACGCCGCAGTCCAACCCGGCGATTTCGATGCCTCGCGGCTTGACGGAAAGCACACCGCAGGGTTGACCCTCAACAAGACAAACTGGGCATTGCCTATCGATACTGCGCCGTTCTCGGCCTATCCCGTAGAGTGCGGAATCACGTTCACCTACGGCGGTGTGCAGACGGATACCAATGGCCAAGCCATTGACACTTCGGGGGAAGTCATCCCTGGCCTGTACGCAGTGGGAGAGCTGGCGGGAACCTTCTACTATAACTATGCTGGTGGATCAGGCTTGACCAAAGGTGCAGTATTCGGTCGTCGCGCGGGTGCGCATGCAGCAACCATGGCACAGCAGCATCAGGGCTCTATGTAGCGTGGCCGGCTCGCGACCGATCGTTCCGGGAGCCGGTCATCATGAGGTGGGCGCGCAGTTACTAGCCAATAAAGTTTGCGCTCCGTCGCGAAGCTTTAAAGCATGTGTGCGGCAAGGCTCAACTCTCAAGGCAGTCTCACTTCGAGGCTGCATGTATCTGAAATATCCCACTACTTGCAGGAGGTCGGCCGCCGGCCATGAACATCGTCGTGTGCGTGAAGCAGGTGCCTGACACCTGGGCTGAGAAGAAGCTCAGCGACTCGGACAAGACCGTCGACCGCGAAGGCGTCGAAGGCGTCATGAACGAGCTCGATGAGTACGCCGTCGAGGAAGCCCTGAAGATCAAAGAGGCGCACGGCGGCGAGGTCACGGTCTTGACGATGGGTCCGGAGAAGGCGGTGGAGACGATCCGTAAGGCGCTGTCGATGGGCGCTGACAAGGCGGTCCACATCGTGGACCCGGCGCTGCACGGCTCGGACGCGCTCGCGACGTCGTACGCAATCGCGCAGGCCCTCGGCACGGTGGACCACGACCTGGTCATCCTTGGTGTGGAGTCGACCGATGCCCGGATGAGCGTGCTGCCGGCGATGCTCGCCGAGCGGCTCGGCGCGGCCCAGCTGACCTTTGCCCGCAAGGTCGAGGTCACCGACGGCAAGGTCACGATCGAGCGGCAGACCGACACCGGGTACGACGTGGTGGAGGGGTCCACCCCCGCCGTCGTGTCGGTGGTCGAGAAGATCAACGAGCCGCGCTACCCGTCGTTCAAGGGGATCATGGCGGCGAAGAAGAAGCCGCTCACGACGTTGACGCTCGCGGATGCGGGGATCGACGCGAGCCGGGTCGGGCTGGACGGGTCGGGCACGTCGGTGGCGGATGTCACCGCGCGGCCCCCGAAGGCCGCGGGTCAGATCGTCAAGGACGAGGGCGACGGCGGGTCCAAGCTCGCTGAGTTCCTCATCGCGCAGAAGATCGTCTGAAGGGTCGTAACGACACCATGGCTGAGATCCTCGTCCTCGTCGATCACCTCGACGGGACTCCGAAGAAGGTCACGCTCGAGCTGTTGACGCTGGCCCGTTCCCTCGGTGAGCCGTCCGCGGTGTTCGTCGGAGCGGGGTTCGACACCGCGAAGGCAGCGCTGGCGGAGTACGGCGCGCAGAAGGTCTACGTGGCGGGTGACGCCGAGCTCGACTCCTACCTGGTCGCGCCGAAGGCTGAGGTGTTGGCGCAGCTGGTCGAGCAGGTGTCGCCGGCCGCGGTGCTGATCCCGTCCGGCCCGGAGGGCAAGGAGGTCGCCGCGTCGCCTCGCGGTCAAGGTCGACTCCGGCGTGATCACCGACGCGGTCGGCGTGGCGGACGGCTTGGTCGCGCAGCAGTCGATCTTCGGTGGCGCGTTCACTGTCGGGTCCACGGTCACCAAGGGGACACCGATCATCACGGTCCGGCCCGAACAGCACCGCTGCCGAGCCCGCTCCCGGCCCGGCGACCGAGGAGCAGGTGACGGTGACGCTGTCGGAGTCCGCGACGAAGGCGAAGGTCCTCGACCGGGTCACCGAGAAGAAGGGCGGCCGCCCCGAGCTCACCGAAGCGGCGATCGTCGTCTCCGGCGGCCGTGGACTGGGCGGCGCCGAGAACTTCTCGATCGTCGAGAAGCTCGCGGACACCCTCGGAGCCGCGGTCGGTGCGTCGCGCGCCGCGACCGACGCCGGCTGGTACCCGCACCAGAACCAGGTCGGTCAGACCGGCAAGACCGTCTCCCCGCAGCTCTACATCGCGGTCGGCATCTCCGGCGCCATCCAGCACCGCGCCGGCATGCAGACCTCCAAGACCATCGTCGCCATCAACAAGGACTCCGAGGCGCCGATCTTCGAGCTCGTCGACTTCGGCGTCGTCGGCGACCTGTTCACCGTCGTCCCGCAGCTCGACGACGCGATCGAGAAGCACAAGGCCTGACCTCGAAGGTAAGATGCCGCGCCTACGGGTGCGCGTCGGTCAGAGCGCCGAGAATCCTCCTCGACGAGGTACCGGACGCAGCCATTCGAAGGTCCCGCTCATGGCGTCGGAAGCGTCGACGCGATCTTGAGTTAAGGAGCCTTGCAACACGATCTAGCGTGGCCGCGGTGTCTGTGGGCGACCGGTCCGCTATCCTTTGCGCGTTATCCGTGCATTGGGGGGAGCTTCAGTGCAGCTCCTGATCGACAGTTCTACGCAGAAGCTCGAACACGTTCTGAGTGTTGTCGGTGTCCTGCACGGCGTGGAGATCGCAGTTCAGACGGCCGGTCCCGCGCCGAGAACCTCCCGAAGTTCCGCGAAAAACGCCTCGTCACGGAAGCGTCATGGTCGCAGTAGTGCGTCGAGTGCCGATGTGCGTACCTGGGCTCAATCCAACGGCCACAAGGTCGCTGAACGTGGCCGCATCCCGGCTTCGATCGTCGAGGCCCTCCAAGCGAGCGACGGCTGAAACCGTTCACTTGGCTTAGCCGCTCGCTGGCGATGGGTCTTTGGCTGCGATCTGATCCAAGGCTCGACATTTGCACCCGATGGGCTCGGCCTTACCGAACGTATTCGGCCGGATCGGCCCCAGTTCCCAGGTGAGTGACGGACAGGCCTGGACCACGACGAGCGTTCGCGGAGTAGGAGTGGGTTGATGCCGTCCGTTCAGGCGATTTGTGTCAGTCGTCCTGGGATTCGGGCACGGTGGTGAGGAAATCGAGGAGGTGGACGGTGAAGATCTCATTGTCGTCGCCCGCGATCATGTGGCCCGCGACGACTTCCACTGCGGTGGCGGTAGGGATCAGGTGGAGTAGTTCGACAGCAGCTTCGGGGGTGATGACGTCGGAGCGAGTACCGCGCACGACCAGCGTGGGGGTGTTGATGTTGCCTGCTGCGCAGGTAGAGGCGACTGCTGTCGACGGCGCGGGACGGTTCGCCGACGCGGAGGAATCGGGAATCCCAGTGCCAGTACCAGATCGACAACGGCGGCGAGCGAACTGTTGCAGCGGGGTGTTAGGCAGGCGGTTACTTGCGCACCTATTTCATGACACCTCGCCGACCGAGCGAGAGCGGTACCGGCCGGGGAGTCGTCGACAACGTGAGACCCGATGGTCTGAACTAGCAGGCTGCGGCAACCGCTAAGCAGGGACGCTCACGTCGTTGTCATCACGGGGTGCGGTGGCCGACGACCCAGTCGGTTGACTCAGTGGGACTCGGTCGCCGCGAGTGCGGCATAGGACTCACGGAGTTCCCGCTTGAGGATCTTCCCGCTCGGGTTCTTGGGCAAGGCGTCGGCAAACGCCACATGCTTGGGGCACTTGTAACTCGCGAGGTGCTCATGGCAGTGGCGGATCACCGCATTGGGGTCAAGGGTTGCGCCGGGTCGCGTGACCACTACCGCTGTCACGGCTTCGATCCAACGGGGGTGTGTGACTCCAAAGACCGCCACCTCCGCGACGGCCGGCAGTTGGTAGATCACTTCCTCGACCTCGCGGCTTGCGACGTTCTCACCACCGGTCTTGATCATGTCCTTCTTTCGGTCGACGACGCTGAGGTAGCCGTCGTCATCCAGAACTCCAAGGTCTCCCGAATGAAACCAGCCGTTGCTGAACGCTGCTGCCGTCTTGGCTTCGTCACGCCAGTAGCCCAACGTGGCCTGTGGGCTGCGATGGACGATTTCGCCGACGATTCCTGCTAGGACTGGCTGGTCGTCGTCGTCGACCACAGTCGTCTCGACGTTCATCACGGCGCGGCCCGCTGAACCGGCGCGGGAGAGCTGCTCGTCCGGCGGCAGAATCGTCGCTACCGGCGCCATCTCGGTCTGCCCGTAGAAGTTCCACAGTGCGATGTCGGGGAGGCGTTGCTGGATCTCCTTCAAGACCTCCACGGGCATCGCCGATGCGCCGTAGTAACCCTTGGCAAGACTGGTCAGGTCCCGCTGGTCGAACTCGGGACAGCGCAGCAGCGCGATCCAGACCGTCGGCGGGGCGAACAACTTGGTGGCGTGTTCGGACTCGATGGTTCGAAGCAAAGCAACCGGATCCGGGCTCGGCACCACGACGCTCGTCGCGCCCAGATATATGTCCGGGATGAGGAAGCAGTCGAGCTGCGCGCAGTGATACAGGGGCAGACTGTGCACCTCGATGTCCTGGCGGTTCATGCCGCCGTCGATGATGCAGCTGACGTACTGCGCGATGAGCGATCGGCTGGTGAGCATCGCGCCTTTGGGGCGTGACTCTGTCCCGCTCGTGTACATCAAGCGCAGCGGGTCGTCATCCGCGATCAGTACGGTCGGTTCGACATCCAAGCCGTTCGCGATCCAGGCGTCGATGTCTTCCCATCCGTCCGAAGACGCCTCAACTGACGTCGAGATGCATCCACGCAAAGAAACCGACGTCGTGATCTCGGCCAGTGCACCGTTGGCGACTGGGAGAAGTGAGTCCTCGACGACCAGGGCTGACGCCTCGGAATGCTCCAGGATGAAAGCGATTTCGCTTGCTCCGAGCATGAAGTTGATAGGCACGAGGATCGCACCCAGTTTGGCTGCGGCGAACGTGAGCAGCACGAACTCCCAGCAGTTGTGGGAGAGCAACGCGATCCGGTCGCCCTTGGCGACGCCGCGCCCCGATAGCGTCGAAGCCAATCGGTTGACCGCTGAGTTGAGGTCGGCGTACGACGCTCGGACATCCCCCGCGATCAGTGCGGTCTTGGCGGGATGCCGCAAGGCGGTACGCCGCAACAGGTCGCCGACCGAGTGCTGCCGAGCCCGGGTCACGTCGTCGGCAAGCGTCACCGTGATTGTCCCTTGTTCCAGACGGGTCGCACCCCGTTATCGGCCGTATCAGCCACTTGGTGAGTTAGCCAGGATGAACTTCGTCAGCACCGGGTATATCTCGGTCTCCCACAGCGACCCGCTAAAGACTCCATAGTGGCCGACACCCTCTTGGAGGTGATGGCGCCTGCGATTCTGGGCAATGCCCGAGCACAACTTGTGGGCGGCGAAGGTTTGCCCCGGCGGGCAGATGTCGTCTTTGCCACCTTCGATGGTCAGCAGAGCGGTCTTCTTGATCCGGCTCGGGTCGACGAGCTGACCCCGAAACGTCAGCTTTCCGCGGGGCAAGAGGTGTTCTTGGAACACGCGGCTGACGGTGTCGAGGTAGAACTCCGCGGGCACGTCCATGACGGCGCCATACTCGTCGTAGAACTCGCGAGTGCGGGCCGCCTTGGTTATCTCTCCCTTGACGAGGTTGCGATACATTCCGGCGTGAGCCATCACGTGCCGGCGGGGGTTCATCAGCAGGAACCCGGCGAGCTGTAGGAAACCCGGATACACCCGGCGGCCAGCTCCAGGGTGGCGCGATGGAACAGTGTCGACGGCGCGTGACTCGAAGAAGGACAGCGGCTTGTCAGTCGCCAGGTTGTCGACCCGGTTCGGGTTGATGCGCGTATCGATGGGTCCAGCGATCAGCGTCATGGTGTCCGGTTGCGCGGCATCTTTCGCACTAGCGAGCAAGGCGACGGCGGCGAGGACAGGCACCGCTGGTTGGCAGACCGCAACCACGTTCACGCCGGGGCCGAGGAAACGCAGCGCCGCCATGACGTGCTCGACGTATTCGTCGAGGCCGAATGGACCGTGCTCGACAGGGACATCGCGCGCGTTGTGCCAGTCCAGGACGTGCACATCGTGATCGACGAGCAGCGAACGGATCGTCGACCGGATCAGCGTGGTGAAGTGGCCGGACATTGGCCCGACGACCAGTACCCGTGGCTGACCTAGATCGACGGCCTTCTGGAAATGGATGAGGGTCCCGAACGGTGTCGTCATCGTCGGCTGCTCGAGTACCGCGATCGGCTTCGGGCCGACAGTCACGGCGTCAATGCCGTACGGCGGCCGTGAATGTGTCGGGTGCGAGCGGGCCACGATGTCACACGCCGCCCACAGTCGACGGATGTTCCGACGGTTGCTGACGACGGGTGGTAGAGCGTCAAGGACCTCTGTAGTGAGGCGGCAGGCCGCGATGGTCGGCAAAGCTGCGAGAACATTCAACTCATAGCTGGCGTACAACATGTTCCCCGTATCGATCCGGCTCGGTGACACGGCACGCTCCTCAGCAGGATGGCTCTGCGAGGTCCGCGAAATCTCTACTCTGGAACTCGGAGTCAGAAGTGCCATAGTAGCGGAGGGAGCCGACAGTTCGGCGCGTCGCCCGCCGGCCCGATCGAGCGACGGGAGGCACAGATGACTGCACGGGCAGCCGGGGGCTCATTGCCCCGAGCCAAAGCGGCGGCAGCGGGGCCACCGACAGTGAAGCCGCGGATCGCCAAGCCGTCCGCGGTGCAGGTCGAAGCGCTCGACGCCGTCGAGGCTGGTGAGCCCATCGGGATCCCAACCGTCACGGCTTTGCTGAAGGGTGTCGGCAAGGCCTTCATGCAGCCGGGTCCCGTCACACGCGAGGTCGGGAAGCTTGTCACGAACGTCGCGAAGGTGGTCCGGGGGACCGAGGAGTTCCGCCCTGCTCCGAAGGACAAGCGGTTCGCCGATCCCGCGTGGTCGGACAACCCGATCTACCGTCGCTGGTCTCAGGCGTACGTTGCTCTCGGTCAGGGCCTTTCCGGCCTTGTCGACGAGATGGAGGCCAAGGATGTCGAGTGGCACGAAGTCGAACGGGCGCGGTTTGCCGTCAACGTCTTGACGAGCCTCGTATCGCCGACGAATCTGCTGCCGGGCAACCCGGCAGCGCTCAAGCGCGCGTTTGAAACCGGCGGTCGCAGCGTCCTGCAGGGGCTCGGCAACGCGGTGTCCGATGTCCGACACAACGGGGGCATGCCATCGCAGACCGACCGTACGGCGTTCGCTGTTGGCGTGGATCTGGCTCTGACACCGGGTGCGGTCGTGCGCCGGAGTGAGGTGGCCGAGCTGTTGCAGTACACCCCGACAACGTCGAAGGTGCGCCAGCGGCCGCTGCTCGTGATCCCTCCGCCGATCGGGCGGTACTACTTTCTAGACCTGCGGCCGGGGCGCAGCTTTGTTGAGCATGCCGTGGACCAAGGCCTCCAGGTGTTTCTGCTGAGCTGGCGCAACCCCAGCCGAAAGCAGGCGGATTGGGGTATCGACACCTACGCCCAGGAGATAGTCGACGCCATCGAAGCAATGAAGGACATCACTGGCAGCGACGACGTCAACACCCTCGGCTTCTGTGCCGGCGGCATTTTGCAGGCGACCGTACTAAATCATCTTGATTCCATCGGTGAGCCAAGCGTTCGTAGCGCGGCGTTTGGGGTGACCCTCCTCGACTTCGATAGTCGTGCTCCTCTCGGGGCGTTCTCCTCGCCGCGTTTGCTCGAGATGGCTAGGAGTGGATCGCATCGCAGCGGCGTGGTCACGGCTCGCTCGCTCGGCATGGTGTTCAGTTGGATGCGGCCCGATGATCTCGTCTTCAACTACTTGGTGAACCAGTGGTTGATGGGCAACGATCCGCCCGTCTTCGATATCTTGGCCTGGAACGCCGACGGCACGAATCTCCCCGCTCGATTACACGCGGAGTTTCTCGACATCTTCAGAACCAACTCGCTGTGTCGGCCTGGCGGCCTGACAGTCCTGGGTTCGCCGGTCGACCTCGCTCAGATCAAGGTGCCTATCTTCGTGACCGGCGCGATGACCGACCACCTCACCCCGTGGACCGGCTGTTTCCGCACAACGACTGCGTTATCCGGTCCAGCGACGTTCGTGCTGTCCAACGCTGGACACATCGCCAGCCTGGTGAACCCGCCAGGCAACCCCAAGTCAAGCTACTTCCTCGGTGGCCCACCCGGAGGCGAGCCGACCGAGTGGTTGGCGGCCGCGGAGCAGAAGACCGGAAGTTGGTGGGAGGCCTGGGCGGCGTGGGAGTTGGAGCGATCTGGTGCACTGAGGGCCGCACCGAGCACTCTAGGATGCGAGCAGTATCCCGAGCTAGAACCGGCTCCGGGGGGGTATGTGCGCGATCGCCATGGCGGCCCGCTGTCTCAGGCCCCGCTCGCGGGTGCCGAGACCACGTAGCTGCTGCCATGCCCGCTCGAGCGTAGGCGGCTCTGCAGCAACCGCGGGAGTCATGACTTCTTATGACGCTGCGTTGCGCTCACACGCGGCTCGGACACTGCGCCACTCCGCGAGCGCTACCAACGCAGTGGGGAAGCCGACGTACACGACGAGCATGACGAGTGCTTCGTGGATCTTCTCGACAGGGATGCCGTCCTGCACTGCACCGAACAGGTAGTTGCGGAGTTGGGCCGTGCGCCCCGTTGATGCCAAGGCTGTGATCGCCACCAGCATCCGCTCTTCGTGCGAGATGCCGTCTCGCGCCCATACCTGGCCGAATATGAAGTTATCCGCCCACTGCGCGATACCTTCGTCGAGACTGGCCAGGTCGGCTTGCAGCGCGTTGCTCTTTACGCCCTGGGCGCGTCGCCTGCGCTGTTGGCCGTCGATGTCGGCCTCGTCAGTCATCGGCGTCGACCGAATTGTGCGGGTCGGCCATCGGCAAATGCGGCCTGACCTTCCGCCAAGTCCGGTGACGTCCAGAGCAACCGATTGACAACCTTCTCCATGCGCAGGCCGGTCACCCGGTCGACGTCGCGGGCGCGGACCGCCAACTCCTTGGCGGCGCGGACGGCCAGCGGCGCGTTGCACAAGACCTGGCGGACGAGATCGAACGCCGTATCTAGGAGCTGTGCTTGCTCCACGACTCTGTTGATCAGGCCCCAGCGGAGCGCTGTCTCCGCATCGATGGAGTTGCCTGTCATCAGCATCTCCATGGCGATCGGATAGGGCAACTGTTCCAATATCCGCTGCGTCCCGCCGTTGCCAGGTACGAGGCCGCGCTTCACCTCGGTCACGGCAAACGTCGCGTTGGTACTGGCCACGCGCATGTCGGTCGCGAGCAGCAGGGTGAGCCCCCCGCCCAAGCAGAAACCGTTGACGGCGCCCACGACCGGCTTCCAGATCTCCAAGCCGCTGTTCAGCATTTGGTTCTGTTGAGTGTTCCAAAAACCGTCTAACGGGTCGGGATCACTGAAGTAGCTCTTGATGTCCGCACCGGCGCAGAACGATCGATCTCCGGCTCCGGTGATGACCGCCGCTTTCACTGCGTCATCGTCACGCACCCTGGTCCAGGTCTCGGATAGTTGTTCGTACGCCGCTCGATCGAGGGCATTGAGTCGCTCGGGGCGGTCGATAGTGATGAGGAGTATGCCTTCTTTGTTGATCTCCGAAACGATCATGCTCCGCCTCTGGTGGCACGGCTGAAAATGTCGCGGGCAATGATCATGCGATGCACCTCGGACGGGCCCTCGCCGATCCGCTTGACCCGGAGTTCTCGATACCAGCGTTCAAGCGGTAGCTCCTTTGACACGCCCATGCCACCGAAGACCTGCAGGCACCGGTCGACAATCCGTCCGGCGGCTTCTGTTGCGTAGAGTTTCGCAATAGAGGCATCCACCGTGAATGCGGCGCCGGCATCGCCGCGGGCGGCGGCTTGGTAGACGAGCAGCCGAGCCGCGCGCAGTTCGACTTCGCAGTCGGCAAGCGCGAAGCTCACACCTTGCTTCTTCGCTAGCGCGCTTCCGAATGTCTCTCGATGCAGTGCGTACTTCGCCGCGAGGTCGATCGCTTCGGCGGCGACACCGAGCACGGCCGCTGCGTAGCGCACGCGTCCGTGGCCGAGCCACCGCTGCGCGAGAGCGAATCCGCCTCCCTCGTCACCCAGCAACTCGTCCTCAAGGACCTCGTAGTCGGCGAATCCCACCTCGCACGGGTACCAAGAGCGGATGACCGGAATGGGGGAGGCAGTGAATCCCTTGCGCTGCGGATCGACGATGAAGCAGCTAATCCCCTCGCGGCCCTGACTGCCGTCCGTCCGTGCGAAGACGATGCCCCATGCCGCGTTGTCCGCGCCCGAGATGAACATCTTGGAGCCGTTGAGGCGCCAGCCGTTGTCGGTACGCGTTGCGGTCGTGCGAATGCTGCGTGCGGGGTCTGAGCCTCCGCTCGGCTCGGTGAGAGCAACGAACGTTCGTAGGCCGTGATCGACGACGGGTGTGGCGTGACGCTTGATCTGGTCGGGCGTGCCCGTGAAGATGACGCTGGGCGGATCGAACCCGAAGGCACCCGCCGCCGGCACTTCGAGTCCCATTCGACAACGAGATGCTTCCTCCGCGACCACACACTGCTCGAAGATCGACATGCCCGCCCCGCCGAATTCCTCCGGGCTGCCGACGCACCACAGGCCTGCTTGCTTTGCCTTCGCCTGAACCTGATCAAGCGCGGCTTGGGGAAGTTCGAGCGCATCAGCATCGAGGCCGTGCTCGCGTGGCGCCACTTCCGTGGCTATGAAGGACCGGACAGTGGCGCGTAGTGCAAGGAGTTCAGCCGTGAGCGGCCACTCGAGACCGGCCGAGGATGTATCAGTCATGTCTGTGCGCTTCCTGGTTGGGGGGTTAGGGATAAGCCGGCTTGGCTAGCGCTTGACTGATAGGTCCGGCAGGGCGACCTCACTGGCCGACTTCAGGTGCCGCTGCATCCGACGGCGCGCGGCAACCGGGTCTTGGCGGTCGATCGACTCGAGCACCGCTTCGTGAATTCGTTGAGCCGCACGGAGCATCGCTTGTGAGTCGTACGCCTCGATCTCGTGAGAGGCGCGTATGTTGCTCGAAATCGAGGTCATGACGGCGGCGAGGACGTCGTTCCCGCTCATCTGCGCGATGAGGACGTGCCACTCGGTGTTGCGATCGATAAAGTGGGATATGTCAGCCGTCACTGATGCCATCGACTCCGTCAGCTCGCGCAGCTGCTGCACGGAAACATCGGATCGACGTTCAGCCGCCAACGCGGCACATTCTGGCTCAATTATCTCGCGGATTTCCAGCAGATGCGGCCCTGGGATTCGCCGGCCCGTGATGAACAGATCGAGCGAGCGGATGACTGCGTGGGGGGCGGGTTCTTGGATGACGTACCCACCGCTGCGACCGACCTTGACGGCTACGAGTCCCTCAAGTGTCAGCCGCTTCAGAGCCTCCCGGACCGACGCTCGACCATATCCGGACTCGATGACCAGTTGTCGCTCCGGAGGCAACAGCGAGCCCGTCGCAAGCTCTCCGCTCAGAATGTCGGCCCTGAGCGACTCGGCGATCACGTCGGCCGCCCGCGGGATGTGCAACGGCTCGTCTGCCTGGGTCGGCTCTGTCGCCCTGTCGGTGCCGGCGGCCGAGAGCAAGTGTCCCATTGGTCGGACCTTAAGAGGGGACCGACGGTTCGTCAAGCGTTTGGCCATTGACCTGAGCCATCGAGGTGGTTAAGGTCCGACCAAATGACACACTCCCGAGACGATGTCGTCACGTTGACGAAATCGTCCCAGCAGCGGATGTCGCGCGTTGCCTTCCGTGACTGGCTGGGGCATGTCCACGCTGACCTGCGGTCGTTCCGGTCGGCCGGCGAGGGCAGTATCGAGGCGGAGGTCAATCAGCAACGAGCGCTACTCCGGCTTCTGTACGAGGCGGGCTGGACGCGGTGGGGGTGGCCACGAACGGCGGGTGGTCTGGGTGGTGACGAGCGATCGAGAGCTGCCCTTTACGACGAGCTCGCGGCGGCGGATGTTCCGCTACCGGAGGCTTTTGTGCTCTTGGAGACGCTCGCTCCCGTGCTTGTTCGGTACGCCCCTCAGCTCGCGGTACGCCATATCCCGCGATATCTGCGAGGGGAAGAACTGTGGGGTCAGGGTTTCTCCGAGCCTGAGGTCGGAAGTGATCTAGCGTCCGTCCGGACCAGAGCCCGCCTCGAAGGAGAGGAATTCCGCCTGACCGGGCAGAAAGTCTGGACAACGCTGGGTCAGTTTGCGCAGTGGGCCTTGGTCCTGTGCCGGACCGGTCCAGAGGCCGGAAGACACGGCCTCTCGATGTTGTGGGTTGATCTCTCGGTGCCCGGTGTTGAGGTAAGGCCGATCCGAGCTGCGAACGGCAGGGACGAGTTTGCTGAGATGTTCTTCGAGGACGTAGCCGTGCCAAGGGACAACTTAATCGGGCAGATGGGCGACGGATGGTCGGTCGCTATGTATTTGTTGCAGTTCGAGCGCGGCATGTATGCCTGGGGTCGGCAGGCCGAGCTGCACCGTGTGTTGCGAGCGGCTGTTGCCGCGGCGGACTGTGGCAACGACGAAGCTGTGGCGGCGGTAGGGACCGCGTTCACCAGCCTCTGCGCATTGCGTGTGCGGTCGGTTAACACAGTCCACCGACTTGCTGCAGGTGAGACGCTCGGGCCGGATGCGTCGATTGACAAGATCTTGTTGTCGCGCGCCGAGAAGCACTGTTACGACGCCGCCCGGCTGCTACATCCCGAGTGGTTCGTCTTGGATGACCAAGGGCCGGCAGCTGCGCTACGGTGCGGCTGGTTCTTTAGCCGTGTGACGTCGATTTTTGGCGGCGCTGTGGAGATTCAGCGAAGTCTCATTGCCGAACGGGTTCTGGAGCTGCCGAGAGAACCTCGCCGTGGATGATGAACTGAGAACCGCCTTCGTTGCGGCTGTCGACGCAGTCTTTGCGCGCGTCGATGAGCGAGACGTCGTCCCCACCCTGGTCGAGGATGGATGGGAGGAGTTTCAAGCCGCCGATCCCGCTTTCGCGGTCGGCACCTTGTTCGAGGCTGCTGGCCGTGCGTTGAGCGCGGCGCCGCTGTTCGACCTCCTCGATCCACGCGGGTCCTTCGCACGACCGGTTTTTGTCACATCGGGCCGTGAGGTCGTCGCCCACTCGACATGCCAAGGGACTTCGGTAATCGACGGCATCACGCGGGGCGCTCTCGTGCCGTCAAGCGTCTTGGTCCCCTTCGTAGGTGATGAAGGGCAGCCGGCGACCCTAGAGGTAGACGCCCAGGAACTGGAGTGGCGTCGCGTTGAGGGTATCGATCCGTCAGCTGCCATGTGGCGAGTAGCCGGCCGGGTTGATTCCACATCGGCCCGCGTCGTATCCATCGACCCACCCCTCCAGCACCTCCTTCGACGGTGCCTGGCGCACGAGTTGATAGGGCTGGCGGACGAGGTGCTCGGACTGGTGCGACAGCACGTGATCATCCGCAGCCAGTTCGGTAGGCCAATCGCGTCATGGCAGACGGTGCAGCACCGACTGGCCGATGCGTATGTCGAACTGACTGCAGGGCGCAGTTTGCTGGACTTCGCCTGGACCGATCAACGGAAGGTCGTTACGGCGGCCGGGTGTGACCAGGCCGTTTCTGCGGCTTCGACAGCAATCGATCACGCTCAGCAGCTGTTCGGCGCTATCGGTTTCACCTGGGAGCATCCTTTGCACGGTTACGTCCGGCGCTTCCAGGTCCTCAGATATCTGATGGGTTCCGCATCGAGCCTGCAACACGAGATCGGCACCTCCCTCATGCAGCACAAGTCGGTGGAGGCAGTGCATGTCGACATCTGACGTCTTGGGCGAGTCAGTGCTGCCCGGACTCTTTATTGAAACCGATGACGGCGTGCGGCTGCTGGCCGGCGAGTGCGCCGGCTGCTCGACGCTGTCGTTTCCCGCCGCCTCGGTGTGCGCGAACTGCCAGGGTCGCCAGGTCGCTCGCCGAACCTTGAGCGCGAGTGGAAGGATTCACTCCTACACCGTCGTACGCGCTCAGCCGCCCGAGTACGACGGTCCGGTCCCGTACGGGCTTGGCTTCGTAGACTTCGCTGAGGGCCTCCGGGTGTACGGGCCGGTTTTCGCTGACGATCTCAACGGCTTGTCCATTGATAGCCGCGTGCGGACCTCGACGTTCGAGGTCGGCTCTCCGCCGCGGTCCACCTATTGCTTCGTGCTGGACGAGAGGCCGTGACGATGGATGACGTCACGATCTCAGGGGTCGGCATGCATCCCTTTGGGCGCTTCCCAGACCTCAGCGCCATCGATCTCGCCGTCACCGCCGTCCTGGAAGCACTCGATGATGCCGACCTCAAGTGGAACCAGATCGAGGCCGTCTACTGCGGCCACATGTACGCGGGCACGGGCGCCGGGCATCGACTGGTCGCACAGCTCGGACGCACCGGCATTCCCATCATCAATATCGAGAATGCCTGTTCCTCCGGCAGTGCAGCCGTCCAACAAGCTCGGATGGCCCTGCAGGCCGGGCGATACTCGCGGGCGTTGGCGGTGGGCCTGGAGAAGATGCCACGGGGCTTCATGTCCATGGACTACTTCGAGCCATGGCGACGCGCGTCCGGGCATGCGGTCAATCCTGCGCAGTTCGCGTTGGCGATCCGGCGCCACATGCATGACTACGGAACCACCGAGCAGCAACTCGCCGCGGTAGCGGTGAAGAATCACCAGCACAGCGTCGGCAATGACCGGGCGATGTATCAGCACGCGATCGCAGAAGGCGAGATCCTCGCCAGTCGATTGATTACTGACCCGCTCCGACTGCTGATGATGTGCACGCCAAATGAAGGGGCCGCCGCGGCTGTGCTAGAAACCGGGTCACGTCCCGGCGGCGTCCGCGTCCTCGGCGCGGGCCTTCGCACCGCCACGCTGTGGCAATCAATCGGTGAGCACATGCCGACCTCGTCACCCATCTCCGAGTTTCGGGTGCCACGCGTGACCGAACTCGCAGCCCAGGACGCCTATGCCGAGGCGGGCGTCGGCCCTGCCGACATCGATGTCGCGGAGGTGCAGGACACCGACAGCGGAACCGAGATCATCGCCAGCGAGGACTTAGGGTTCTGCGCGCCCGGCCAGGGCGGCCATATGGCCGCCAGTGGCGAGTCGTCACTCGGCGGCCGACTTCCGATCAATCCGTCCGGCGGCCTGCTTTCAAAAGGAGAGCCGGTCGGTGCGTCAGGGCTCGGCCAAATCTACGAGATCGTCAACCAGCTCCGGGGACGTTGCGGCGAACGTCAGGTAGCTGGGGCTCGGATCGGTTTAACGCACGCGATGGGAGCCGGCGGAAACTCGTCAGTCCTCGGTGCTGGGTGCCACCCAATGATCTCCAACGCTTTGTCACGAACACCTTGCTTAACGCGCTTCGGTGGCGCTACGTGCTGCCAGCTGCCGGACGCCCAACGCTCGACTGGAGGCGTATCTATCGTGAGTACCGTTATGGACAGCGCGCGAGAGCGGATCGGCTGGACCGACGAGCCACGCCGGCACATCATCGAAGCGTCCGCCGTACGCCGCTTCCGCGAGGCCGTGGGCGAAGACCCGAACCCAGACTCGGACGTCGTTCCAACGACCTACCTTCTGGCTGTCGGCTGGAAGGCGCCTTTCGAGCGAATCCCCGAAGCCTACGAGCACGGCACCACGTGGCTCAACGCTGGGGACACTTTCGAGTATTACCAACCAGTCACCGTGGGTTCAGTACTGGACAGTCAGACGAGCCTCGACGAGGTCTTCAGCCGAGACGGCGGAACGGGCACGCTACTGTTCTTTGTCTTCAACACCGACTACGCCGACGAGGCCGGCGAACTCGTCGCTCGACACGTCGGAACGAGGGTACGACGATGAGAGAGCATGCGGACTTCGCCGTCGGTGACCGACTTCCCGCCCTGCATAAGCATTCCACGACGCGTCAACTCGTGCAGTACGCCGGCGCGGTCGAGGATTTCAATGAACATCACTACGACCTCGAGTTCGTCCGCGCCCTGGGTCTACCGGATCTGCTCGTCCACGGCTCGTTGCAAGCGGCATGGCTGGCTGAGCTGGCCGATCGCTACATTGGCGGGACCGGCTGGGTTGTGCGTTTTGATGCGAAGTACGTCCGCATGGCTCATCCTGGCGACTACGTCTGCCACGGCGAAGTAACGGCCAGCGACCGAGATCACCTGGAACTCGACCTATGGGGCGAGGACGACAAGGGCGCGCGTTGTACGGAGGCTCGCGCCACTGTGCAGATCTTCGGATCCAGCGACGAGCGACCAGCTGTTGGTGATAGCACACCACCACGTCACGGTCCCGCCCAAACGCGTCCAGGTGATCTTGGATGATCCTCCCCCCAGTCGTGCGCCGAAACCGGCACTTACGTCTCCAGTCCGTGGGGTCTGCAGACATGACAGAAGACCTCGAAGGTCCCCCGGGCCGACCGAGAGTGACACGCCGAGTGGTGGCGCTCGCGGCGACCGTGACAGCCGCCCTGCCGGCCCGTGACGGCCAGACTCTCCAATCGGTGACGAAGTCGAACGCTCAAAGCACCAAGATCTACATCTACGGGATTCCGCAGGGCTATCAGCAACAGTTCAGATCGATCCTGCGCGTCTCGTAATCGCCGACAATCGTCCGATCAACTAGTCAGGGAAGTGAACAACTGTGGACAGTGACTCCGTACGCCAAGGTGCGCCTCCGGCGCTTCAAGCAACCAGCTTGAGCAAGTACTTTGGTGCGACCCGGGCACTGGCTAGCGTTGACCTGACCGTTCCCGCCGGTGAGATTCATTCGCTCCTCGGTGGCAACGGATCGGGCAAATCAACTCTCATCAAGATCCTGTCCGGATATCACCAACCGGAGCCCGGGGGAGAGGTTCTCATCGGTGGCACCCTGCTGGAGTTCGCCCATCCGGCCGCATCCCGCAATGCCGGTGCTCGGTTCGTGCATCAGGACCTGGGTCTGATCAACGAAGCCTCGATCGCCGACAACATCGCTTTTGGAGGCGGCTATCCGACCTGGGGTGCAACGATCCGCCGGCGAGAAGTCCAGCGTCGGGCGAGCGACGGCCTGGCAACCGTGGGGCTGGATATCGATCCGCAGACCTTGGTCGGCAAGCTCTCAGCCGCGCAGAAGACGGGAGTGGCCGTCGCACGGGCAATGTCAGGGGCGGCCGCCGTGAAGTTGCTTGTCCTCGATGAGCCGACGGCAACGCTGCCGCTGGCCCAAGTGCAGGATCTGCTCGAGATCGTCAGAAACGTCGCCTCCGCAGGCGTTGGCGTGATCTACGTGACGCACCGGTTGGAAGAGATATTCGGTCTGGCGACACAGGCCACGATCCTGCGAAATGGGGAAAAGATCGCGACGGTATCGGTCGACAGTGTTACCCGCGCCGAACTGGTCAATCTCTTGGTCGGATCAGAGCTCGAGGAGGTCCAACGAGAGTCAAGTCGGCTTCCGCCGGAGCGCGCCGAGGTTGCTCTCCAGGTCCGTGGTCTGGCCGCCGAGCGAATCTCCGACGTCTCCTTCTCGGTGCAAAGTGGCGAAGTCGTTGGTGTCTCTGGCCTGCTCGGTTCCGGGCGTGAAGGACTCAACGCGGCGATATTCGGGGCGATCCCTCGCGACGGTGAGGTGCTGTTAGGGAACAACGTCGTCCCGGCGATGCAGCCTGGTCGTTCCGTGAAGGCTGGCATGGGATATGTGCCGCCCGATCGCAAGGGCTCCGGCGCGATGATGGGTCTGAGTGGGCGAGAGAATCTGACCATCGGGCGTGTCACGGACTTCTGGCGGCGTTCGATGATGCGGCGAAGCGAGGAGTTGCGTGAAGTCCGGATCTGGTTCGATGCCTTGCAAGTCAGGCCGTCGGACGGCTACGAGCTCCCGCTGTCGAACTTCAGCGGCGGCAACCAACAGAAGGTGCTGCTGGCGAAGTGGTTGCGGCTACAGCCTCGCGTGCTGCTGCTGGATGAACCCACCCAGGGCGTTGACATCGCCGCAAAGGCGCAGATCCACCACCATGTGCTCACAGCAGCGGCGGCAGGCACCGCCGTGGTCGTCAGCTCGGTCGACGTCGACGAGCTCGTCGCCTTGTGCCACCGGGTCCTCGTGATTCGCGACGGTGGTCTTGTCGCATCGCTGACCGGTGGCCGGCTGACGGTCCGAGAGGTCACGCGGATGACGCTGTCGGCCACGGACGGGTCAGAAGCCGGAGCGAGAACAGCGACTAGGAATGAACAAACTGACTTAGGAGTGGAGCCCCCGCTATGAGAATCCCACGCACCCTTGGCTTGGAGCGGCTAAGCGGGCTCTACCTGTGGGGCCTGTTCATCGTCGTGTTCTCAATCTGGTCACCCAGTCTGTTTCCGACCGCATCGACTGTGCACACGATCGCGTCGGGACAAGCCGTTTCGGCGATGCTCACCATCGCGGTCCTCATCCCGCTCATCGGTGGGTCGTATGACTTGTCGGTCGCGGCCACGGCGAACCTGACGGCCGTCGTCGCGGTGGACCTTCAAACATCAGCCCACTGGGCAGTGCTCCCGTCGATATTGGCCGCGTTGTTGTGCGGCGTGCTGATAGGGCTCATCAACGCCTTCATCGTCGTGCGACTCCGAGTGAACTCGTTCATCGGCACCCTCGGAATGGGGAGCATCATCGCGGCCGTTCAGACAATGGTCTCGGGCAACAATGAACCGTTGCCGCCAACTTCCGCGACGTGGAGCAACATCACCCAGCACACAATCGGCGGATTCCAGATCGCTGTGCTCTACCTGCTGGTACTGGTCGTCGTGGCCTGGTGGGCGCTCGAACGCACTCCAAGTGGCCGATACCTTTACGCGATCGGCGACAACACCGAGGCCGCGCGGCTCTCCGGCATTCGGGTAGACAAGTGGGTTGCGCTGTCATTCGTCGCATCGGGCACTATCGCTGGCCTCGGTGGCGTGATCTACGCCTCGCTCGAGGGACCATCGCTGACGTTCGGCGCCAGCCTTCTGCTCCCTGCGTACGCCGCGGCCTTCCTCGGGTCGACCCAGTTCCGACCGGGACGGTTCAACGTCTGGGGCTCGCTGCTAGCGATTTATGTGCTCGCGACCGGCGTGCAAGGGTTCGAGTATGTGACGAGTGCCCAGTGGCTCGGTGACATGTTCAACGGCGTCGCTCTCATCGCTGCCGTCGCGTTTGCGACCTGGCGCCAGCGTTCCAGCGGTAGTCGGAAATCCCGCAAAACCGCTCCGCCATTGGCCGGTGAAAGCAGCGTGTCCGGTCAGGCCGGCGCGACGACATCGTTGGCCCCTGACTCTGCAGCACAGCCATAGCGTGCTTGGACGGTGAGCGACCCCTGACGGCGCGTGCTCATGACAAACACGACACCGCCTGGGCCACCGGACGAAGCCCGTTCCCTCCAGGCGCAGACCCGAGACCCACAGAACGAGGACAGATGGACCTGACTTGGCCAGAGGATCTTGAGGATTACCGCACCGACGTTCGTACGTGGCTAAGAGAGAACCTCCGAGGTCGCACGTTTCCGTCGCTGCGCCGGCACGACACCATTGGACCGCTTCGGGACTGGGAGCGGGCCCTTCATACCGCCGGTTACGCGGCGGTGCACTGGCCGGTGGAATACGGTGGTGGCGGTTTGAACACCCTGCAGTCCACGGTCTTCTTCGAAGAGTACGCCCGCTCTGGCGCTCCCCGACGACTCAACCGGCAGGCGATGAGTCTGGCCGGTCCGACCTTGATGGCCGCCGGGACTCCAGACCAGAAGACTCGTTGGTTGCCACGAATGGTGACCTGCGACGACCTGTGGTGCCAGGGCTTCAGTGAGCCAGAGGCAGGTTCGGACCTGGCGTCCTTGCGGACGGCAGCACACCGCACCGGTGACAACTATGTCGTCAACGGCCAAAAGATCTGGAGCTCGAATGCACCAATCTCCAGCTGGATGTTCGCGCTGGTCCGGACGAACACTGAGGTGCCAAAACACAGAGGCATCACCTACTTGATGATCGATCTCAACTCGCCTGGCGTCGAGATACGACCTATCCGACAGATCGACGGTCTTGGCGACTTCGCCGAGGTTTTCCTGACCGACGTGACGGTGCCTATCGCTAACCGGATCGGACAAGAGGACGAAGGTTGGCGAATCGCGATGACGACCCTGCAGATCGAACGAGGTCTAGGAGTTGCGAACGCCGCGGAGATGGACGCCATAGTCGTCGACCTTGAGCGCCTGTTCGACGCGTCAGGCATCCGCGATGACGCGGCGCTGGTCGGCGAACTCAGCCGATTGAAGGCGCAGGTCCAGCGCTATCGGCTGAACGCCTACGCCGTTCTGACCTCCGACCGCAAGGAGACTGTCGACACGCTGGGCGCCGTTCACAAGCTGGAGTGGTCAAACTTGCAGCTCGCCCTCTACGAGCTCGGGATGCGCGCGCTGGGTGCTCGCGTCGAGCTTGGCGACGAGGGTCTCCCGGTCGGGGTCAACAAGTGGCATGAACGCTACTGGCTCGCCCGCGCCTCGCGAATCTATTCCGGCACCAACGAGATCCAGAAGAACATCATCGCCGAACGCCTCCTCGGCCTACCGAAGGACCCCGTGAGATGAAGTTCGAGTTGGAATCGGAGCACTACACCGTCGCGGACGTCGTTCACCAGGCCCTTGTCGACGCAGATTGCGTTGCAGTCACTCGCGCCGTCATCGACGGACAGGCCAGTGCAGTGGACGCGTTGCTCGACAGGCTGACGGGCATCGGCGTCCCCGGCCTCACCGCCCCGGCGCACTCCGGCGGATCCGAGCTACCCGTCACCGACTGTGCACGCTTGATTGAGCGCCTCGGCGAACACCTGGCCCCAGACACGGTCGCTCTCGCGGTGGGGGTGGTGTGCCCGGCTTTGGGGCGTAGTTCGCGAACGGATGTAGGCGACGCCCTCCTATCCGACGTGGCGGCAGGCCGCACACGCGTCTCGGTGCAGGACGGATGGTCTGGTCTTGCGCCGTGGGGTGCCGACGCAGATCTGGTAGCCGTCGTGCTCAGCGACAGCGTTGTGCTGACCCGCCCTGACAACGGGCACGTAAACTCGGTCGAGGGAGTCGACATGTCACGCCGACCAGCGAGGGTCAGTGAGGACGTCGAAGCCTCGTTGACCCTTGGCGCGGACGCTGCATACGAGTTTCGGCTGCGCGCCATTGTGGCGTCGGCTCTCCAGTTGTCAGGCGTCGCGCTGAAGATGATCGACCTAGCGGCCGCTCATGCCACAACCCGCACCCAGTTCGGCACTGCGATCGGCTCCTTCCAGGGCGTGAAACATCAACTGGCCGAGGCATTTACGGCAGTCGAGGTATCGCGGCGGTCGGCCTGGTGGGCCTCCCATGCGATCGACTCCACGTTGCCAGGCGCGACTAGTGCGGCCGCGATGGCCAAGGCGATGATCGGAGAGGCTTCCCGCCAGGCGTCCTATGCAGCGCTCCAGATACACGGGGGCATCGGCTACACGATGGAGTGCGACCTGCATTTGTGGCTGAAGCGTGCCCAGGTGCTCGAAGCCGAATGGGGCAACACCGATGCCCATTGGCGATCGCTGCGGAGTGCCTCATGAGCGCGAAAGCAGCTAACGGAGGGAATCAGATGCCGACAGAGGCCGCCCCTGGCACGGAAGGCGTCATGCAGGACTCGGGTCCCCTAAGCGGGCTGGTGGTAATCGACCTAGGGCACTTCTACATGGCGCCCTACACCACACTGCTGCTCGCATTGGCCGGCGCCTACGTTGTGAAGGTCGAACCGCCAGGCGGTGAGCACCTCAGGTTCCGTGGTGACAACCGCAGCGTGATCTACCCATTCCTCATGCTGAACTCCAACAAGTCCGGTGTCACCCTGGATCTCAAGCGTCCGGAGGGCCTGTCGACCTTAAGAAAAATGCTGAGCAAAGCTGATGTGCTCGTCGAGAACTTCGCCCCAGGAGTCATGGATCGGCTGGGACTAGGTGCGGATGACGTGCTGGACGCCAATCCCCGGCTGATCTACGCGTCCGGATCGGGCTACGGGCGCAGCGGCGTGCTCCGCGATCATCCCGCGGCCGACATCACTGTCCAGGCGATGTCCGGCATCATGAGCATTACGGGATTTCCGGACTCCCCGCCGGTGAAGACCGGGCCGGCGATTGCCGACTTCATGGGCGGCGTCCATATGTACGGCGCGATCATGACCGCGCTGTACGAGCGGGAACGAACCGGTCACGGCCAGCTAGTCGAAACAGCCCTCTACGACAGCGTCTATCCGTCAATGGCGTCCGCCCTTGGCCTGTATTTCGGTTCCGACGGGCAGGTCCTCACCAGAACGGGAAACCGCCACAACGGGTTGTCCGTCGCTCCTTACAATGTGTATCCCACGTCGAGCGGGTGGATCGCCATCATGTGCTTCAGCGACGCCCACTGGCGGTCGCTCACGACGGCCATGGGCATGCCCGAACTTCTTGATGATGAGCGCTTCACTACCGTCGCGAGCCGCTCGACCGAAATCGACGTGGTCGATGAGATCGTCGGGAGTTGGACCACGAGCAGGACCACCGAGCAGGTGTACGAGTCGCTGAGTACTCATGGGATCCCCAGCGCTCCGGTCCGCACCCTTGCCGAGACGGCCAACGATCCGCACCTACTCGACCGGGGCATGATCGAACGCATCAATCATCGTGACTTCGGTCCGGTCACCCTGCCCAACAGCCCGATCCGTTTGGCCAAGCACGCCCCGCTGCCGCTGCGGGAAAGCCCTCAGCTAGGTGAGCACAACACTGTGGTCTTCCGCGAGTGGCTGGGACTAGACGAGGTGGAGTATGAGGCGCTCGTAGCGAACGGCGTCATCGGAGGCAACCGAAACCACTGACGAAAGAGCCCGTGACCGTCCATGAGGAAGTGGTGAGCTGTGAATAAGGATCAACTAGAAACCATTGAGGCGGTTCGTGAGGCAACTCGGGGCGTGGTCGAGAGGTTCTCTAGGACCTATTTTCTCGAGTGCGCCCGCAACGGCGTGGACACCCAAGAAATGTGGAAGGTCATGGGTGAGCAAGGGCTCCTCGGCCTGGGACTGGAGGAGGAATACGGCGGCTCGGGACGCGACCTGACGGCATCCGTAGCTTTCACAGAAGCACTCGCCGAGGCCGGCCTACCTCCTGTCTTTGTGCTGGCCAACTCCTTCACACGGAACGCCATTCATGTTGGCGGCAACGATGAGCAGCGACAGCGCTACATCCCGGGGACGGTAACCGGGGACCAACGGTTCGCTTTTGCCCTAACCGAGCCCGATGCCGGCACGAACAGCTTCAACATCACGACGAGGGCGCGGCGCACGAGCAACGGCGACTACCTCATCCGCGGACAGAAGACCTTCACCTCGCACCTGGATTTCGCTGACGCGATGATGATTATCGCGAAAGTCGAGTCACTCTCAGGGAATGACGAGATCGGGATATTTGTCATCGACCTACCCGCTGACGGTCTGACCTCACAATTAATGAAGATCAACCTTCACACCCCCGATCATCGGTTTCATGTCTTCCTCGACGATGTCGAGGTTCCCGCGAGCAATCGCATAGGCGGGGATGGCGAAGGCAAACGCATCCTGTTCTCAGCGCTTAACCCTGAGCGGTTTCTTATCGCCGCTATGTGCATTGGACTTGGGACCCTCGCCCTCGACAAGGGCGTCGCCTACGCCAAAACGCGTTCGCCGTTCGGGGCGCCAATCGGCTCCTATCAGAGCATCGCCCACCCGCTCGCCCGCGCAAAGACGCGCCTCGAGGCCGCCCGCTTGATGATCTACGAAGGCGCCAGACAGTACGACGAGGGCGGAACCACAACGGGCGCCCTAGCGAGCATGGCCAAACTCCTGGCTGCGGAGGGCGCCAACGATGCGATCGATGCCTGTATCCAGACCTACGGAGGGGCGGCCTTTGACGAGGATTCGGATGTTGTCACGCTCTGGCCGTTGATCCGACTGCAGCGCATCGCCCCGGTAACCGACGAGATGATCCTCAACCAAATCGCTCAGCAGGTCCTCGGACTGCCGAAGAGTTACTAAGCGGGGGAGTGCCTCGGTGCCGACCGCCCTCGACGATCCTCGGATTAGTCCCGCTGTCCTTTTCGTGGTCGTGACTTAGATGGCCGCCGGCCTAGGGCGGAGGTTGTTATCCGGCCCGGCTGTCCGCCAGCAGGACCGTGCGCTAGTACCGACCTTGGTCGTCGTAGCGGCCCTCGTCTCGATCGTCGGCAGCTTGGGGGCGCCGTTGATTCCAACCATCGCCCGAACCGACGGGGTCTCTCTCAGCACTGCACAATGGCTGCTAACCGCGGCGCTTCTGTCCGGCGCGCTCGCAACACCCGTCATGGGTCGACTGGCAGACGGACCAAAGCAGCGAGAAGTCGTTCTGGTCGCCCTGTCGAGCGTCTTCGTCGGATGTGTCCTCGCGGCAACCGCTAACGAGTTCGTGCTCGTCGTCGTCGGGCGAGGTCTGCAAGGCGTGGGATTTGGCCTGTTGCCCGTGACGATGGCGATCGCGCGTAGTCGGCTCCCGACTGAGAGGGCCAGCCATGCAATTGCCACGCTCTCCATCACGGCGGCAATCGGGGTCGGTCTGGGGTATCCACTTACTAGCTTGATCGCTCAGTTGCTCGATATACATGCAGCGTTCTGGTTCGGCGCGACAGCAGTGGCAGGTGCGCTCGCGCTAACGACAGCGGTGCTGCCTCGCGGTTCTCAGGCACCCTCACGTCACTTTGATGTCGTGGGCGCGCTCGCGTTGAGCGCCGCTGTAGTCGGCCTGTCGGTCGTACTGAGTGAGGGGACGCAGTGGGGGTGGGCCACACCACGCTCAGTCGGCCTCCTTGTACTGAGCGCGCTCGTCCTCGGGCTGTGGGTCTGGTATGAACTGCGTCACGATGATCCGCTCATCGATCTTCGTCAGGTCCGCCACCGATCAGTACTCACCGCGGACGTTTCCGGCTTCCTGCTATGCGTAGCGCTCTACTTGCTTCTCCCGAGCGTGGTCGAGTTCGTGCAGATCCCGACCTCGAACGGCTACGGTTTCGGGTTGTCGATTCTGGTCGCCGGGCTTGCTCTCGTGCCGCTTTCGATCGCGACTTTCGTCGCGAGTCGCGGTCTCGCCGCTGTCCGACGTCGGTTCGGCACACGCGGCATGATCCCGCTGGGTTCGCTCATCTTCGCTGTCGCGACGCTGTTCTTCGCCATCGAGCATGGAACGCTTTGGGAGGCCTTCGTCACGTTGGGAATCGCTGGCCTAGGCTACGGCTTGAGCTTCGCCGCGATGCCCGGCTTCATTGTCCGAGCGGTCCCCGCGTCGGAGACCGGCAGCGCAACCGGCTTCTACCAAGTCCTACGCAGCATTGGCCTGTCCGTGGGCAGTGCGTTAGGCGCCGCGCTGCTTGCGGCATACACGCATGGCCATGACACCTATCCCAGCGTCGGAGGATTCCGCGTGGTGCTGCTCACTGCGTCGGCGTTGTGCGCGATCACCACGGTCATCAGCTACGTGATGCCGGGCAAGGACTTCGACCGGGCCGCGACGCGGTTGAGCGACCGAGCCGAGGGGATCGTCGAATCCGAGTCCGAGTTCGACGGGACCAGCGTCGCCATAGGCGAATGAGAACCAGATTAGATCTGTCCAAGGCTATCTACTGGAAGGTACTTGGTGGCGCATCGGCCAAGAGGCTGGCGAGTTAGGGTCGTCAAGGGTCAGCAGGGTGCTTCGAATCTCAGAGGAGTGCGGTGGCATGGCAACAACGCTCACGATTTCTGTCGAACGGCTCGGAAAAGTTGCCGTCGTTCGACTCGCTCGCCCCCCGGTCAACGCCGTCAACCGGCAGATGATGATCGAGTTGGCCGTCTGCTTCACCGAGCTAGCTGAGGACCGAGAAGTCTCCGCGGTCGTGTTGGGCGCCGACGGCGATCGGGCTTTCTGCGCCGGAATCGACCTCCGCGAGAACGGTACAAGTGACGATGCACAGGATCCGCCGAAAAGTGTCAGTGCAACGCTCGACGGCGGCCGGCAGTGGCGCGATGTCCAACATCGAATCCGCCACCTTCCCGTCCCTGTTATCGCAGCCGTCGACGCTCCGGCGATCGGAGCAGGCTTCGGTCTGGTGGGTGTGGCCGACATCATCATCGCCTCGGAGCGTGCCCGTTTCGGTTTGACTGAGATCAACGTTGGTCTCTTGGGCGGAGCGTCAAAAGCGATCCGCATGGTCGGGGCTCACAAGGCCAGGATGATGTTCTTCACCGGCGACCTCCTTCCTGCTCAAGAGCTTTACCGCCTGGGCGCAGTTGAAGAGGTCGTTCCGCCCGGGCAGGCGATCACCCGAGCCGTCGAGATCGCTGAGGTGTTCGGGCAAAAGAGCCCGATCGCCTTGCGCCTCGCCAAAGAGTCAATCGTTCGCATCGAGGGGCCGTGGCTTGAAGACGCTTACCGCACCGAGCAGGACTACACGATTCGCCTCGCTGGCTTCCACGATTCCGCCGAGGCCCGGTCGGCATACCTCGAACGGCGGGATCCCGACTGGACCTTCTCGTGACCGGTTCTGCAGGGCGACGGGGGATGCCGCTTTCTGAGTCCTGCGACTAGCCAACAAGTGCAGGTTGAGCGAGCTCGCTGACCGGTCCAGCGATCAGATCGCCTGCGACTTGTTCGTGAACCCACTCGATCGAGCGCGGCGAGCGCCGTGGTCGGCGTCGCACAGCGCGTGCAAGTGTTGTTGGTGGTCGAGATACTGATGTGGTCCTTCGCTGTCGAGGTTTGTATCCGGCGAGTCCATGTCTTCGGCGTTACCTGTCATCCCAGCGGCGTCGCCCGCGCAGCAGGCGTGAATATCATGCTCGAGCTCGACGACGGCGGGCAGAGGGTGAGCTCTTCGAGTCCAGGATGACTTGACCGGAAGTGTCGATGGCTCGACCGTTGGTGTCCGTCTGCACACCGGCACACCTAAAACGGGATTCCGGACTGTACCGGGGGGTGCCCAAAAGGGCGCGGAGTCGACTGGCAATACGCATCCCACCAGGACCGAGTTAGCGTGCGCACGTCTCTTTGCTGGCTTCAAACCACCGGCTGCCAAGAGACCCCACCGCCTCAGCTACCGACAAAAGCTGCGTCATTCCGCTGGTCACGTAACGCTCAGGTCACTTTGCGAGGCGGCGCGTTGACACGCCGGTTACACGGCGATAACTTTAGTACATCCGCACGCACGATCGTATATACGAACGGGCGGCAGCGTGGCTGAAGGAGGATTGCGTGTCAGCACGGGTATCTCAGGAGGAAAGTACATGAGAGATCACTACGAAGTGCGGCGGACGGGGCGACGCGATTCGGCGCGACGTGGCAGCAAGTCTCTGGGGGTCATCGCTGCACTGGGGGCGGCCCTGCTGGGTTTATCGGCGTGCGGGGGATCGTCGTCGTCATCGGCGACTCCAGCCTCTTCCCCGACGTCGAGCGCCGGAAGTGGTGGCTCCAGCAGCTCGCCGCTTGCAACGGCTCAAGCATTGGTCACCGCAGCGATGGCGACGCCTCAGCACGTCTCTCAGACAGCGCCACTTACCAAGAAGCCCTCGAATCAGACGTTCGTATGGCTGATGTGCGAGAACCAGGCCTGCAAGGATCAGGGTGCGGGAGTCAAGGCGGCGGTGGCGGCGCTCGGTTGGACCTACAAGCAAGTGAATTACAACAGCGCCGATACCTCGTCGCTTATCGGGGCCATGCGTACAGCGCTGCAGTATCACCCGCTGGGAGTGGCGCTCTCGGGAATCCCGGAGCCTGAGTGGCAAAGCGAGGTCGGCGCCTATCAGAAGGCCGGGGTGAAGATCATCCCCACCGTGACGACCGCCACCATCTCCTCGACCGTTCCCGTCGTCATAGGGGACTTCTCACCTAGTGGCAAGGCCATGGGTAACTTCTTCGCCACCGACTCCTCGGGCAAGGGCGACGCCCTGCTCGTCAACCTCCCCGCCTTTCCTGTTCTCACCCAGTATGTGAACGGGGTGAAGGCCTCCCTGTCGGCAGCGTGCCCAGCTTGCAAGACTTCGGTCTTCAACGGAACCTTTGCGCAACTCGGTAACGGCCAGTTCGTCCCGGCCATCGTGACCGCATTGAAGAAGAATCCCTCAGTTAAGTATGTGATTGTCTCGGCTGACTTGCTCATCCCGACGCTTCCGGCGGCATTGAAGGCTGCCGGGCTGAGTGACATCAAGGTTCTCGGCGGCCAGCCGGACCCGAGCGATCTCGCGAACATCCAGAACGGAACCGAAACCGCCGCGACTAATCTCAATAACGTTCTCATCGGATGGGAAATCGCCGATGCGGCGGCGCGACTCTCGGAGCACATGCCGGTGCCAACCGGTGACGGCGGTGTTCCGTTCCAATTGCTGACGAAGGCCAACCTCACGCATGGCAGCAACCTGAACGCGTATGCGGTGCCGCCGAACTTCGAGGCTCAGTACAAGACGCTGTGGCACGTCAGTTGACATAAGGATCCGGCCGCGTTCGGTGAAGCCATTTCATCGATTAGCGCCGGGTGCCGCGCACTCGATCCGTCCGCCGTGCCACACTGCGGACGGATCGAGTGCGCTGTGATATCTGTCTCGGCATTCTCCTCCGCTATCACAGCCTGCCGCTGCGCCGCCGCGACGTGAGCATCGAAGTACCGGCCGACTGGTCCATTCGTGAAGTTGTGCTCGAACAGATCGACGACAACTTCATGCTCGGCTGGATGGAAGGCCTGTGCATCCTGTGAAGCCGTCGCTCTTGACGGCGTGTCAGAACGTCGCGACGAGGACGTTGACGGCTCAGGAGCGCATCGTAGGCAAGAGCTGATGATTCGTGGCGATCGTGCCGAGGCGCCCCTCTCTTACTCTCGATATTTGAGGCCGGCCATCCTGTCCTTGTCGGGGCTTGGGGCGTGGTGGAGTTGAGTGCAGAGCATGCGCTCCATGACGTTCGGAGAGCCGATTGCTTCCCTTTGGTCCTGGGTGCGATCCAGCCAGCGTGACGGGCAGAGTCGTCTGGAAAGTGGCGTTCGGCGCCGTCCGCTGCTACTGAGTGCGCAACTGCCTTCGGGACTCGCGATCGCCCTCACTGGTGTGCCACGTCAGCGCTGCTAGCGTGCGCCGTCCTAACGCGGGCCGATCACGCGGCGCCTAACCGCTGGCACCACGGCGGTGCAGCTCCGCTAGGGACCGACGTCACCGCTCAAGCGGCGTGGCTAAGTGCACTGATTGCCATACGGCGGAGCATGTCCTTCGTTCGGTCGGGCGGGGTGGTTCCTGCGCTGTAGGGGGTCGAGTTCAACAGCCCAAATGTGGCGTGGACCGCCACCCGGGCGTCGTCTACAGCCAATTCTGGATATAGGCGTTGCGCCGCGGCGACCCAGATCTCGACGTACTCGCGCTGGAGCCGCCGGACAGTTCGTCGTGGGCTTGCAGTCAGGTTATGAAGGTCGCGGTCTTGAATGCGGATCAAGTCGGGCTCGTTCATGGTGAAGTCGAGGTGAAAGTCGAGGAGAGCTGTCATTACGAGTCCAGGCTCGGTGAGCGTCCGTCGAACTTCCTTGCCACCGGCGAGGAGCCGGCGGCTGATCTCGACCAGAAGCTCCGCGAGCAGGGAATCCTTACTGTCGAAGTGGCGGTAAATTGCGGGCCCGCTGATGCCAACGGCCGCTCCCAGGTCTTCCAGCCGAACCCCGTCGTAGCCGCGCTCGGCAAGCAGGCGTGCCGCCGCTTTCATCAGCTGCGCACGCCGCTCTTGCTTGGCCGACCGCCTAGTAACCGCCGGAGCTTTGGCCGACTGGGAAACAGCCATGGACGTCTCCATCTATGGACAGGCCTGGTTAATTGAGGTTAACCTACCACTCAGCTATCGCATATTAACTGATTGTTGGAGTGGGCTTGACGACTGGGCAAGGCTCGCGCGCTGATCATTTGCGGCTTCGGGACGACTTGTTCCGACGGCTTGAGGCTGCCGCACTCGGCGGCGGTGAAGCGGCAAGCGAGCGCCACGTCGGGCGCGGAAAGCTCCTTCCGCGTGAGCGGGTCGACCGGCTGGTGGACGAGGGAAGCCCGTTCCTAGAGCTGTCGCCTCTTGCCGCGTCGGGGATGTACGACGATCAGTGCCCTGGCGCGGGCATCATTACCGGAGTTGGGCGGGTTTCGGGGCGCGAGTGTGTGGTCGTGGCTAACGACGCCACCGTCAAGGGGGGCACCTACTACCCGATGACGGTGAAGAAGCATCTGCGGGCGCAGGAAATTGCCTTGCAGAACCGTCTTCCCTGTCTCTATCTGGTGGACTCCGGTGGGGCGTTTCTGCCGAGCCAGGACGAGGTGTTTCCTGACCGAGACCACTTCGGTCGGATCTTCTTCAACCAGGCGACGATGAGCGCGAGGGGTATCGCGCAGATCGCGGCTGTGATGGGCAGCTGTACGGCGGGCGGTGCTTACGTGCCGGCGATGAGCGACGAGGCGGTCATCGTCCGTAACCAGGGCACGATCTTTCTCGGCGGGCCGCCGCTGGTCAAGGCGGCCACCGGCGAGATCGTGACGGCGGAGGACCTCGGCGGCGGCGACATGCACTCGCGGGTCTCAGGCGTGACCGACCATCTGGCCGAGGATGACCAGGACGCTCTGAGGATCGTGCGGCGAGTCGTCGCTGGACTCGCTCCCCGTCAGCCTGCCGGCTGGGACCGGGTGTCAACCGTCGAGCCGGCCCGAGATCCTGATGGGCTGTACGACGTCGTGCCGGTGGACTCCAGGACTCCATATGACGCACGCGATGTGATCGAGCATCTGATCGACGGTGACACCTTCGCGGAGTTCAAGAAGGAGTACGGCACGACGCTTGTTACCGGCTTCGCTCGGCTTCACGGTCACCCTGTGGGCATCATCGCCAACAACGGAGTGCTGTTCGCGGAGTCGGCACTCAAAGGCGCGCACTTCATCGAGCTGTGCGACAAGCGCGCGACGCCGCTCCTGTTCCTGCAGAACATCGCCGGCTTCATGGTCGGCCGTGAATATGAGGCGGGCGGCATTGCCAAGCACGGCGCGAAGATGGTCACTGCCGTCGCCTGCGCGAGGGTTCCGAAGCTGACCGTCGTGATCGGTGGATCGTACGGCGCCGGCAACTACTCGATGTGCGGGCGGGCGTACTCACCCCGGTTTCTGTGGATGTGGCCTAACGCCCGCATTTCGGTGATGGGCGGTGAGCAGGCTGCTTCCGTGCTGGCAACCGTGCGGCGAGACCAGCTCGACGCCAGAGGCACCGACTGGAGCGTCGAGGATGAGGAGAGCTTCAAGGATCCGATTCGGCAGCAGTATGAGAATCAGGGAAGCGCGTACTACTCCACGGCACGAATCTGGGACGACGGGGTGATCGATCCGGCGGATAGCCGCGACGCACTGGGTCTCGCGCTGTCCGTCTGCGCGAACGCACCCCTGGAAGACGTCTCCTACGGCGTCTTCAGGATGTGACGATGGTGAGCACACCCGACAGGCCACGAATTGACACCGTTCTTGTCGCCAACCGCGGCGAGATCGCGGTGCGGATCATCCGGACGCTCCGCGCGATGAGCATCCGGTCCGTTGCCGTGTTCAGCGAGCCGGACCGGGACGCGCGCCACGTCATCGAGGCTGACACAGCTGTCCTCATCGGGCCGGCAGCCGCCCGCGAGAGCTACCTGGACATCAGCAAGGTGATCGCAGCTGCTCAAAAGTCGAGTGCCCAGGCAATCCACCCCGGCTACGGCTTTCTGTCCGAGAACCCCGCCTTCGCGCAAACGTGCCTGTCAGCGGGCATTGTGTTCATCGGCCCGCCAGTCTCGGCGATCATTGCAATGGGAGACAAGATCGCGGCCAAGACGACCGTGTCTGCGGCCGGCGTCCCGGTCGTCCCCGGCCTGGCTGAGCCGGGCCTCACAGACAGCCAGCTCATCTCGGCTGCTGCGGAGATCGGCTACCCGGTTTTGGTCAAGCCCTCCGCCGGCGGTGGCGGAAAAGGCATGCGTCGCGTCAACGACCCGGCGCAGCTGCCCGATGCGCTCATCTCGGCCCGACGTGAGGCGGCCGCATCCTTCGGCGACGACACCTTGTTCATCGAGCGCTTCCTGGCCCGACCACGTCACATCGAGGTCCAGGTCCTTGCCGACGGACACGGCAACGTCGTTCACCTCGGAGAGCGCGAGTGCAGCCTGCAGCGCCGCCATCAGAAGGTCATCGAGGAGGCGCCGTCACCACTGCTCGACAACGAAACCCGGGAGCGAATCGGCGTCGATGCCTGCCGCACCGCAAGCAGCGTGGGCTATGTCGGCGCCGGAACCGTCGAGTTCATCGTCTCTGCTGACCACCCAGACGAGTTGTTCTTCATGGAGATGAACACCCGTCTGCAGGTCGAGCACCCCGTCACCGAGATGATCACCGGGATCGACTTGGTCGAGTGGCAGCTCCGGATCGCTCGAGGGGAGCCGCTGGCGTTCACCCAGTCGGACGTCGCCTACTCCGGGCACGCGATCGAGGCCCGGGTCTACGCCGAGGACCCCGCCGCCGGCTTCCTGCCGACCGGCGGGAGTGTTGTGACCCTAAGTGAGCCTGTTGGTAGTGGTATCCGCGTCGACTCCGGGCTGCAGCTCGGCACCCTGGTCGGAAGTGACTACGACCCGATGCTGTCCAAGGTCATTGCGCACGGGACCGACCGGCTCGCAGCGCTGAGGGGGCTCGACCGGGCACTGGGTGCGACGGTGATCGCGGGGGTCGGCACCAACATCGACTTTGTCCGTTTCCTGCTTTCCGACCCGCAGGTGATCGCTGGCAATCTCGACACTGATCTTCTCGACCGGTGTGCGGCGAGCTATAGCGCGACGCCCGCAACCGATCTCGTCCTCGCCGCCGCGGCCGCTCACTGCTGGATCACGCTCGCTCCATCAGCCGGCGCTGACCCCTGGGACACCCGCACGGGGTGGCGCCTCGCCGGTCGCGCGCCCCTGAGATTCTTGTTCCGCGACAACAACGATGTTCATGAGGTCTCACTTCTCGGCGAGCCGCGGAACGCGAAGCTCAGCATCGACGGGCGAGACCCGGTGCCGTTCGCTGCAGACAGCGATGGAACCAACGTCACCGTCGCGCTCGCCGGACAGCGAGACCAGCTCTCCGTCGTCGCCGACCTCGCCGGCCGCGTCTGGGTCACCTCAGCAGCCGGAACGTGGGTGGTGGACCAGTACGTCCCGTCCTCCCTGGCCAGTGGTGACGATGCAAGCGGCGACGCCGAGCTGCGCAGCCCGATGCCGGGCACGGTCATCGCCGTCAGCGTCCAGACCGGTGAGCGAGTCGAGCCAGGCGATGCCGTCGTCGTCGTGGAGGCAATGAAGATGGAGCATGCCGTCAAGGCCAGCATCGCCGGCACAGTCGAGCTGGCAGTCGCGGTCGGAGACCAGGTCGCCGTCAACCAGTCTCTGGCGCGCATCCTTCCCGTCGACGGCGCCGAGGCGCAGACCTCATGAACGATGACACCTCCGATACCGGCACGGCCGGTCCGCAGCGACTGGTAGTTCAGCGCGGCCTGTGGTTCGAGGAGTTCGAGGTGGGGACGACGTACGTCCACCGTCCCGGACGCACGCTCACTGAAGCCGACAACGTCCTGTTCACGACGCTGACAATGAACACCCAAGCCCTGCACCTCGATGCGGCGTACAGCACAACCACCCAGTTCGGGCAGCGACTGGTCAACTCGATGCTGACCCTGTCGACGATTGTCGGGCTGTCGGTCGCGCAGCTCGCGCAGCTCACGCAGGGCACGATCGTTGCCAATCTCGGCTTCTCCGAGATCACCTTCCCGAAGCCGCTTTTTTACGGCGACACCCTCTACGCCAGCACCCTGATCCCCAACACGCGCCCATCCCGCTCCCGTCCCGCAGAGGGCATCGTCACCCTGCGCCACACCGGCATCAACCAGAACGATGAGGTCGTCGCAGTCGTCGTTCGTCAGACCATGGTCCGGCGCCGTCCCTCCGAGGAGCAGACGTGAGCCGGGAGTGGTCACCGACTGGCCCGGCGTGGCTGTTTTGCCCCGCCGACCGGCCTGAGCGCTATGCGAAGGCCGCCGAGGCAGCCGATGTTGTCATTATCGATCTGGAAGACGGGTTGCCGCAGGCGACAAGGCAGCCGCTCGCACCGCGCTGCTGACGCACCCGACTGACCCACAGCGCACGGTTATCCGTGTCAACCCTCATGGCACGGCGGACCATGACCTCGACCTTGCGACGGCCAGCCTCCCACGACGGTGCCGACAGCACCAGCCATTCGCGGGTCAGCCGACACGATGTCATCATCACCCCGTTGATTCCGGCGCAACCTAGCGCCGAGCGTGCGCGCACACGAAAGGGAGTGGCAACCCGTGGATGGCGATGACCTCGGTGAAGTTCGGCGCACACTATGCGCTGCGGCCGGACCAACTTCGAGCCAACTCGTCCCTCGCGCCGAACGAGTACCGCGGCCCTGTCCTCGGCTTGAACGACCACACAAGCCCTGTTGAGCCTGTTGAGCCCGCAGTGAACTCTTGATCTTGATCGAGACGGCGCTGGGCACCCGCTTATCGACGAATGCCCAGGTCAGATGGTGGTGCGCCGCCAGGGACTCGAACCCCGAACCCGCGGATTAAGAGTCCGCTGCTCTGCCAGTTGAGCTAGCGGCGCGCGTCGTCAACATTAGCAGCGCCGGCCGGGTCGTGCGGCAGACCGTTATCCACCGCGGCGCACGATGCAGCAAGATTGCCGCATGAGCGACAAGCAGGCCGAGGCCTCCGAGACCATCGCCGCCGACCCGGACACCCTCTACGACCTGGTGTCCGATCTCACCCAGATGGGCAAGTGGAGCCCGGAGGCGTCCGGCGGGCGCTGGGTCGGTGGCGCGACCGGGCCGGCAGTCGGCGCGAAGTTCCTCGGCAACAACCGCTCGGGCTGGCGACGCTGGTCGACCTCGAGCGAGATCACGGCGGCCGACCGCGGCAAGCGCTTCGCCTTCCGCGTGACCGTTCGGCCCGGTCCACGATCTCCGACTGGTCCTATGACTTCGAGCCGGACGGCGACGGCACCCGGGTCGTCGAGCGCTGGACCGACCTTCGCCCGAGCTGGATGGACCTGCTGTCCCGGCCGGTGATGGGCATCGCGCGACCGCGCCGGCCCACAACCAGCGCAACATCGAGGCCACCTTGGCCGCGCTGAAGGCGGCCGCGGAAGCAGAGCTAGACCGCGTCGTAGTCGATCGTCACGGCATCGGACGTCGGGCGCGACTGGCAGGTCAGCACGAAACCGGCCTCGAGCTCCCATGGCTGCAGCGCGTAGTTGACCGCCATCTCGACCCAGCCGTCGACGACCCGGGCGCGGCAGGTCGCACAGACTCCGCCGGTGCACGAGAACGGCACGTCCAGCCCGGCCGCGCTCGCGGCGTCGAGCACCGTGTCGTCACGGTCGCCCATCGATCGTGCGGCGGATCCCGCCGAGCACGATGTCGAGCTCGACCGCGTCGTCGGCCCGTCAGCCACTGGCCGTGACCACCCGCTGGATGTGCGAGCCGAACAGCTCGAGATGCACGTGGTCGGTCGTCGATGCCCAGCTCGATCAAGGCGTCGCGGACCTCGAGTCGTCATCGACTCCGGTCCGCAGACGAACGCCTCGTCGTAGCGAGCGATGTCGATCAGCTCCTTGCCGAGCTCGCGCAGCTTGTCGGCGGTGATCCGGCCGTTGAGCAGCGGCGTTGCCTGGTCCTCGCGGCTGAAGATGTGGACGACCTGCAGCCGGTCGAGGTAGCGGTCCTTGAGGTCGTTGAGCTCCTCGCGGAAGATCACCGAGCCGGGCCGCGGTTGCCATAGATCAACGTGAACCGGCTCGTCCGGCTCGCCGCACGATGATCGACCGCAGCAGCGACATCACCGGCGCTATGCCGCTGCCGGCCGCGATCATCAGATACGCCTTGCGATGCGTCGGGTCGAGCGGCACCGTGAAGCGCCCGAGCGGCGCCAACGTGTCGAGTGAGTCGCCGACCTTCATCGTGGTGTGTGCGCGCTCGCCGAACACGCCACCTGCCAGCCGCTTCACGACGACACGAAGCTCGCCGTCATCGAGACGCGCTGCAGATCGAGTACGACCGGTTGACCGGCTTGCCGTCCGGCTCGTCGATGCGGAATGTCAGGAACTGGCCGGGCGCAAACTGAAACGTCTCAGTGAGTTCGGTCGGGCACGTCCAGCGCCAGCGAGACAGTGTCGTCGGTCTCGCGGCCGGATGTCCGCGATCCGCAGCGGGTGGAAGGTCCGCGCCACTAGTGCGCCTTGAAATAGTCGAACGGTTCGCGGCAGGCAACGCAGCGCCACAACGCCTTGCAGGGCGTCGAGCCGTACGCCGACAGCTCCTCGAGGTCGCGCGAGCCGCATTGCGGGCAGTTCTTCGGCGCTCCGATGTCAAGGACTGGCAACGATGTCCGGCCATCTGGGCTGCACGCCGCGGCCCGTTGGTGGCACGATGCCGTAGCCGAGCAGCTTGTCGCGGCCAGCGAGCGTCAACCACTCGGTCGTCCACGCCGGCGAGAGCTGCACGCGGATCTCGACCTCGTCATAGGCGGCGGCTAGCGCGATCTTGTACGTCGTGCGTGATCACCTCGGTCGCCGGACACCCGGAGTAGGTCGGTGTCAGCGTCACCGTGACGCGACTACCGTCGGGCGACTCCTCGACCTCACGCACGATGCCGAGGTCGATGACGGACAGCACGGGGATCTCAGGGTCGGGCACGTTGCGCAAGATCGGCCATGCACGTGCCTCGGTTACGGTCACCATGTCGCCCCAGGATGCGCCCGCGCGAGCGACTGCGACTCGGCCAGCAGCACCTCGAGATGCTCCGTGTGGTCGCCGCGGGAGCCGAGCCGGCTGTGGCCGCGGTTCGTGCCGGCGGCACTGGCAGGGTCGCCTCAGCAAGGACCGTCACGGCCCCGTGCCAGTCGTCAAGAGCGATCTCCGCCGCAGTACGGCCACAGCTCGTTGAGCGCACTGAGCATCCGACGGCGTGACTCCTCCGTCCCATCGCCCAAGCGAACCACCCATGATGAGGAGTGGCGAAAGTGGTAGGAGTTCTCCTTGATGGCCTTCTCGGCCACCCCGCGCACAACCTCGTCGTCACTGTCGGCGTAGGCGCGCCACACCCGCTCCAGCCACAGGTCCAGGAACAGCGCCCGCAGCATCGTGTGGCCGAAGTCACCGTTCGGCAACTCGCAGATGGTCGGGTTGCGGTAGTCACTGGCGTCCCGGAAGTACGCAAGCTGGTCCTCGTCGCCGAGCGTCGACAACAGGCCGCGAGCCTGGCCGAGCAGGTCGAGCGCGATGTTGCCAAGTGCGACGTCCTCCTCCATCGTCGGCGCGTTGCTTACCCACTCCGAGAGCCGGTGCGACGCGATCAGGCAAGCGTCCGCAACCACGGCCACATCGGGAAGTGGTGCGCTCCTAGAGGTTGGCGACACCGTCAGGCACTTCGTAAAAGGTGGGGTGGCGGTAGATCTTGTCCATCGCCGGCTCGAACATCTCGTCCTTGTCGGCGGGGTCACTCGCCACGATCTCGGCGGAAGGAACCACCCAGATGCTGGCCGCCTCACCCCGCCGCGTGAACACGTCGCGCGCGTTCTCCAACGCCATCTCAGCGTCGACCGCGTGCAGGCTCCCGACATGCTGATGGTGCACCCCGTTGCGCGGGCGCAGGAAAACTTCCCAGAGCTGCATCCTCAGGCCGCCGCTCGCGCCGCGCACTTCGCCGCGTGAGCCTCTGCCGCCTCGAGCACCCAAGCACCGTCGTCGAACGCGCGCTGTCGGTGCGCCATGCGCTGCGCGTTACAAGGCCCGTTTCCCTTGACGACGTTGACGAACTCGGTCCAGTCGATCTCGCCAGACACCCAATGCCCGGCGGTCTCGTCAAACCTCAGCTCGTCGTCCGGGATCCGCAGACCGAGGAACTGCGCCTGGGGCACTGTCATGTCAACGAACCGCTGCCGCAGATCGTCGTTGCTGAATCGCTTGATCCGCCAGCGCATCGACTGCGCGGAGTTCGGCGACTCGTCGTCGCTCGGCCCGAACATCATCAGGGTCGGCCACCACCAACGGTCGAGAGCTTCCTGAGCCATTGCCTTCTGCTCAGGAGTTCCCCGGCACAACGTCACCAGAATGTCGAAGCCCTGGCGCTGGTGGAACGACTCCTCCCGACAGACCCGCTTCATCGCTCGCGCGTACGGACCGAAGGAGCACCGGCACAGCGGCACCTGATTCATGATCGCGGCCCCATCGACGAGCCAGCCGATCGCGCCGATGTCGGCCCAGCTCGGTGTCGGGTAGTTGAAGATGCTCGAATACTTCGCGGTTCCAGCGAGCAGCTGGTCCACCATCTCCTCGCGGCTGACGCCAAGCGTCTCGGCCGCGGCGTAGAGATACAGCCCATGACCGGCCTCGTCCTGCACCTTCGCGAGCAGGATCGCCTTGCGGCGCAGGCTGGGCGCGCGGGTGATCCAGTTGCCCTCTGGCTGCATGCCGATGATCTCCGAATGTGCGTGCTGGGAGATCTGACGGACCAGCGTCTTGCGGTATGCCGCGGGCATCCAGTCGGTGGGCTCTACCTTCTCCTCGGCGGCCAGCCGAGCGTCAAACGCTGCTTCAGCATCCACGCTTCAAATGTAACGCGAAACCGCCAGATCTGCAACGAGGTGTCACACTTGAGCGTGGATCAGTCGGGCGGAGCGGTCGCGGCCTCGACCAGCGGCATGACGCGGGGAGGGATCTCCGTGGCCAGCACGATCACGGTCGAGGACCGCGACACCATCGGGGACGCCACGACGAGATCGATCACGCGCTGCAGGTCGGCGTTCGACCGGGCGACCAGACGCACCATCACGTCGGCACCGCCGGTGATGGTGTGAGCCTCGAGCACCTCAGGGATGGTCCGAAGATGCGACGCCACTGGTTCATGGCCGCGCCCACCAGCGGCAGCGCCCTGAGCGATCTCCAGCGTCGCGAACGCCGAGACCGGGAAGCCGAGCGCGCCGGGGTCGACCGACGGTGCCCAGCCGGTGATCACGCCGGCGCGTTCGAGCCGGTCGAGATGTGCCTGCACCGTGCCGCGCGCGACGCCGAGCCGGCGCGATGCCTCGAGGACACCGATGCGTGGCTCAGTGGCAAAAAGGAGCATGATTCGGCCATCAAGGGGATCAATGCTGTACATGTTGCACAGTATGTCGCACGCCGTGTTGTACGACAAGCCCAACCAGGGAACGCTCAGGGCATGTCGCTTCTCGAAACCGCCGATACAGCCGAAACAGTCGAAACCGAAGACTTCCCGGTCGAGGCGATCGACTACGTGCACTTCGCCGTCGGCAACGCCAAGCAGGCCGCGCACTACTACTCGGCCGCCTTCGGGATGACGGTCACCGCCTATCGAGGCCCGGAGACCGGGCACCGCGACCATGCCGAGTACGTGCTTGAGTCCGGCCGAGCCAGGTTCCTGCTGACCGGCGAGGTCCGGGCCGGCACCGAGATCGGCAAACACCTCGCCGCCCATGGTGACGGCGTGATCGACATCGCGATCCGCGTTCCCGACGCTGCCCGTGCCTACGAGCTCGCGGTCGAGCGCGGCGCGACCGGCCTGCAGGAGCCGACCGTTAGTGAGGACGAGGGCGGCAAGGTCGTCATCTCCGCGATCTCGACGTACGGCGAGACCCGGCACAGCTTCGTGCAGCGCAACGACTACAGCGGCGTGTTCCTGCCCGGGTTCGTGCCGCGCGACCCGATCGTGGCGGCTCCCGAGCACCCCTGCATCGAGGGAATTGACCATGTTGTCGGCAACGTCGAGCTCGGCCACATGGATGAGTGGGTCGGCTTCTACAACCGCATCCTCGGCTTCACGAACATGAAGGAGTTCGTCGGCGACGACATCGCCACGGAGTATTCGGCGTTGATGAGCAAGGTCGTCGCGGACGGCAGCCGCAACGTGAAGTTCCCGCTCAACGAACCAGCGGTCGGCAAGAAGAAGAGCCAGATCGATGAATACCTCGAGTTCTATGGCGGCCCCGGTGTGCAGCACATCGCGCTGACCACCGACGACATCGTGCGCACCGTGAAGACGATGACCGCGGCGGGCGTGGAGTTCCTCGCGACGCCCGACTCCTACTACGACGATCTCGGCAGCTGGGTTGGCGAAACCCGTGTGCCGCTCGATGAGCTGCGCGAGCATCGCATCCTCGCCGACCGCGACGAGGACGGCTATCTCCTCCAGATCTTCACAAAGCCGGTTCAGGACCGCCCGACGGTGTTCTTTGAGATCATCGAGCGACACGGCTCTGATGGCTTCGGCAAGGGCAACTTCAAGGCATTGTTCGAGGCGATCGAACGCGAGCAGGCCAAACGCGGCAATCTATAGGGGTGACAGTTCACGTGCGCGCCGCGATGAGCGCGCTGCCCAGTTACGTCGCCGGCCGCAAAACCCCTGGTGCCATTGTGCTCGCGAGCAACGAGTCACCGTACGGACTGCTGCCCTCGGTTGCCGAGACGATCAGCGGGCTGACCGGTGGGGTGAGCCGCTATCCCGACATGGCCTCGGCCCGGCTGGTCGAAGCGATCGCCGCACACCACGACGTCTCGCCCGATCGAGTCGCGGTTGGCGCCGGCAGTGTCGAGGTAGTCGGCCAGATCGCCGCAGCCGTCGTCGACTCGGGTGATGAGGTCGTCTTCGGCTGGCGTGCCTTTGAGGCATACCCGATCATCACGGCGGTCGTCGGTGGAGTGGCTGTCAAGGTGCCGTTGCGCGACGACGTTCACGACCTCGACGCGATGGCCGACTCCGTCACCGAGCGCACTCGCCTTGTCTTGGTCTGCAACCCCAACAACCCGACCGCGACCGCACTTGGCGCCGATGCCTTGACGTCCTTCCTCGACCGGGTGCCGAGCGACGTGGTCGTCGTGATCGACGAGGCCTACCACCACTACACCGATCCCTCGCTCGTGCCGGATGCGCTCGCCGTGTTCGGCGATCGGCCAAACGTGATCGTCACTCGTACCTTCTCCAAGGCGTACGCACTGGCCGGGCTGCGTGTCGGCTATTGCGTTGGGGTGCCGGAGGTGATCGCGGCGGTACGTAAGACGCAGGTGCCGTTCAGCGTGAGCGGGCTAGCGCAGGAATGCGCGATCGCGGCACTTGGCGACGATGCAGAGGTCGAGCGCCGCGCCGCCCTCACAGTCGACGAGCGGGAGCGGGTCGCGAAATCCCTCAACGCGGCCGGTTATGACGTGCCGCCGTCGCAGGCAAACTTCGTGTGGTTGCCCCTCGGCGACGATTCGGCCGCCTTCGGGCAGCACTGTGAAGCGGGCGGTGTGATTGTGCGGCCGTTCGCGGGCGACGGCGTGCGGGTGACGATCGGCCTACCGGAAGAAAACGACCAGTTCCTGGCGGTTCTGTCGACCTGGCCAGGAGTTCGCTGACAAAGTATGGCGCGTGGTCGTGCGCGCACGAAACCTGATCGTGATCCTCTGCGCTCTGAGCGGATTGCTTGCGGTTGTTGGCTTTGCCGGCTTGTCAGGTGACGGCAGTGCCGGCGACCGCGCCGGCGACGCGGTCATCGCGGTGGTCGCGCTCACAGCGTGTCTGCGACTCGTCCGCGCCGGCCTGTATCTCGAAGCGAACGAGGTGACGGTCCGTGGCCTCACGACGACGGATCGGCTGAGCCGCGCCGAAGTGCTCGGGCTCGCTGAGCAGCCCATCGCCGGCGGTCGCTCCCGTCGGGTGGCGGTTGTCTGCGTCGACGGTCGGGTGGTGCCCGCGGTCTGGACCATCGGCGGGCGCAGCGACGTGGCCTGGGGTCAGCACGCCGGTCGGGCGGCGCTTGGCTTCGGACCGACCCAGGCCGAGGTCGGACCGACGCTGACGCGGCTCGGGCGGCTGGCCGGCACCGAGGCACTTCCGGTTGTCACGCCCGAGGCCGGTCTCACGCCGCTGACAGTGTCGCCCGTCCAGCCGCCCCAACGGTGGCTTGGCTGGGAAACCATCTTCGTCGTGACTGCGTTCGCGCTGCCCGGCGTCGCGGCCGCAGTCGAAATCCTGGCGCGGCACATCGGTGGCGTCAGCGACCTGAACGAGTTCGCGCTGCCACTGCCACACAACCCCGCAGCGAGCTTGTTCATCCTGCTGCTCGCCTACCTCACGACCGCGCTCATCGTGCCGATCGCGTTGCTGTTGCTGGCTCGCACCGGCCAGCCGCCCGCGACGCTCGGCCTGCAGCGCAGCGGTCTGCGCCGCGACGCGGTGGGTGGCGTCGGGCTGTTGGCGGGCGTGTGGGCGGCGAACATCGTCGTCCTGCTCCCGCTTGCACACGTGCTCGACAACAAGCACCTGACCAATACGGCGACGAACTCCCACGTCCCGCCGTACTTCATCATCTACGCGCTCGTGGTGTCGGCGACGACGGCGATCAACGAGGAGGTCGTCGTCAACGGCTATTTCATGACGCGTCTCGCGCAACGAGGGTGGTCGCCGAACTCTGCCCTCGCGCTGAGCCTTGCGGTCCGAACGTCCTACCACGCGTACTACGGCATCGGGCTGATCGCGACCGTGCCGCTCGGCTACCTGGTGACGCGCTCGTTCCAGAAGCATGGCCGGTTGACCCGCCCGATTCTCACCCACTTCCTCAACGACGCCATCCTGCTGACGATCGCCGTCTTGACGTCCTAGCTTTCGTTGACGGTGGCCGGCACCGCTGGGTCTTCGACGACCTTGCTGACAACCCCCGGGACCTGGCCGCCGGCGAGGTCGGCGACCGTGATCTGCTCGAGGATGTTGCGAATCCCGGTGCGGACGGTCTTCCACAGATCGTTGACGGACGCCGCGCTGCTGTAGTCGGTCGACTGGCCGGGGCGAGCACCAGTGACCTCGGTGAGTGGCCCGTCAACCGCGCGGATGACATCGGCGATCGTGATCGTGTCGGCCGGCCGCGACAGCCACCAGCCGCCATTCGGACCGCGCCGACTGTCGACGAGCCCGACCCGGCGGAGGTCGGAGAGGATGTTCAGCAGGAACCGCAGCGGGATCTGTTGTGCATCGGCGATCGCATGTGCGGTCAACGAGCCGTCCGAGCCACTCGAGGCAAGCTCAATCGTGGCCCTGATCGCGTAGTCAGTCTTTGCGCTGATGTGCACCGATCCATTGCTGAAGAGGGACATGAGTCGAGCGCTCAGCCCGCCTGGTCGGCAGGGGGTTGAGTGGCGCCGACTGTCGATAGTGGGTTCGTCGTCGGATACGCGGTGAGGTAGACGGTGTCGCCAACCTTCAAGTCGAGCTCGTGAATCTGGTTGCGGGTGAGCTGCACGGTGACTGCTTCGCCACCCTTCTGTGGTCGGGCAACCAAGCGTGTCTCGAACCCGAGCGACACCAGGCGCTCCACGGTTGCTGGGTGGGCCAACGATGCCGAAGTCGCGGAGACATGGATGTCGTGCGGTCGCACGAGCTGGCCGTTGAGCCGGGTGACGGGGCCGAGGAAGCCCATCACGAAGTCGTTGACGGGATGGTCGTAGAGCGTGTCCGGGGTGCCGGCCTGCTCGACCCGACCGTCGTTGATGACGATGATCTGATCCGAGATCTCCATCGCCTCCTCCTGGTCGTGGGTGACGAAGATCGTGGTGGTGTGCACCTCGTCGTGGAGGCGCCGCAACCACTCGCGCAACTCCTGGCGCACCTTCACGTCGAGCGCGCCGAACGGCTCGTCGAGCAGCAGCAGGCCCGGCTCGACCGCGAGCGCGCGGGCGAGCGCCATGCGCTGGCGCTGCCCACCCGACAGCTCGGAGGGGTAGCGGCTGGCGAGACCGTCGAGGTGGACCAGGTTGAGCAAATCGTTGACCCGGCCGCGGATCTTCGGCTTCGGCGTCTTGGCCACCTTCAAGCCGAACGCCACGTTGTCCCACACCGTCATATGCGTGAAGGCGGCGTAGTGCTGGAAGACGAAGCCGATTCCGCGGTCGCGGGCAGCGACGTTGGTCACGTCGGCACCCTCGATGAAGACCGTGCCTTCATCCGCGGTCTCGAGCCCGGCGATGATGCGTAGCAACGTCGACTTGCCGCCGCCACTCGGGCCGAGTACGGCGGTCAGCTGGCCCGGCTCGATGTCGACGGTCACGTCCTGCAACGCGTGGAAGTCGCCGAAGGACTTGCTGACGTTCCGGACCTCGATGCTCATTGCGCGTCCTCTGTTGTCCGCCGGCGGGTACTGAACGACGTCATGCCGACCAGGATGATCAACGAGATGACGGCAAGCAGCAGGCCGGCGCTGTATGCCGCGGTTGGGTCGAGCTGGTTCACCCGGTTGTCGACGTAGAGCGGAAGGGTCAGGCCCTGCCCGACGATGCCGCTCGAGACCAAGTTGACCGCGCCGTACTCCCCGAGTGCTCGAGCGACCGTGAGGATCGTGCCATAGACAACCGCCCATCGGATCGCCGGCAGCGTGACCCGGAAGAAGCCTTGTAGCGCGGTCGCGCCAAGCACTTCAGCAGCTTGCTCCTGCTCGGTGCCGAGCTCCTCAAGCACCGGAACGACTTCGCGGACCACAAACGGAAGGCTGACGAAGACGGTCGCGATCACCATCGCCTTCCACGTGAACAAGATCGGGGAGTTGTGCGCGATCAGGAAGGTTCCGATCCAGCCGCCGCGGCCGTACAACAGGTAGACCGCGAGACCGATGATCACCGGCGACATAGCGAACGGGATGTTGATGACCGCGTTCACCAACCACGGCAACGGCATCTTGCGTCGGGCGATCAGCCAGCCGGTGCCGACCCCGAAGATGACGTTGATCGGCACGGCAATCACGGTGATCAGCAGCGAGAGCTCGATCGCGTTGACGGCGTAGCTGCTTGACAGCGCGTCCCACACTGGCGAGACGCCGTGCTGGAACGTGCGGTAGCCCACGAGCACCACCGGTACGACGAGAAGCAGCGCGAGGTAGGCAAGGATCCCGTAGCGAAGCACGTACCTACCCACTGCGCACCCACCTGCGGGTCACGAGGGTCAGGACAACGAACACGATCAGCGCGATGGCGATCAGCGCCACTCCGACCGCAGCGCCGGCTTGAGGCGCGCCGTTCTCGACATCGTTGTAGATCACCTGTGAGGCGATCTCGGTGTGCGGGATGTTGCCGCCGATCAGCACAACCGAACCAAACTCGCCTAGCGCGCGAGCGAACGCCAGCGACGCACCGGTCAGCGCGGCGGGACGGATCGCCGGAAAGATGATTCGGCGAAAGATCGTCCACGGTTTGGCACCAAGGCAGGCGGCAGCGTCCTCCACGTCGCGCTCGAGGGTGAGCAGCACGGGTTGCACCGCTCGGGTGACGAACGGCAGTGTGACGAACATCAACGCGAACAACACCGCGACCCGTGTGCCGGCAACGTTGACGCCGATCGGGCTGCTCGGTCCCCACAAGGCCAACAGGACCAGGCTGGCGACGATCGTCGGAAGTGCGAACGGGAGGTCGATAAGTGCGTTGACGATCGACTTGCCGGGGAAGTCGTCGCGGACGAGCACCCACGCGAGTGCGACGCCAGTGATGGTGTTGATCACCGCGACGCCGAGGGCGATCAGGATCGTGAACTCGAGCACCGACCGCGTGTGCGGGTCATGAAAGACCGACGACCAGGCGCTCGAGTGTGACGATTGCGCGATGACCGCGGCGACCGGCAGACCGACGAGAAGTGAGAGGTACAGAACGGAGATGCCGGGGCCTACGCCGGCAACAACCGGCCGTGGCACGACCCACTTGCGGGGCCGTGCCACGGCAGCAGCGTCAGCCACTCGTGCCGTGCCCGAGCGCATCCTCGATCTTGGTGATCGAGCCAAGCGGCGCGGTCGCGTTGAAGAACTGCTTGTTGACCGCGTCCCAGCCGCCGAGCGACTCGATCGTGAACAGGCCAGGAGGCGTGGGGAACGTTGTCGTGTTGAGGTCGGCCTTCACGACCGGGCGGTAACCCTGGCTCGCGAAGATCTTCTGGCCGGCGTCGCTGTAGAGGAACTTGACGAAGTTGTTGGCCAGCGTGGGGTTCTGGGCGTTGGTCGTGACCGCAATCGGGTTCTCGATCAGGATCGTGTCCGGGGGAGTGACGTAGGAGATCGAGTCGCCAGCCTGCTGCGCTTCGATTGCCTCGTTCTCGTACCCGATCAGCACGTTGCCGGTGCCGCCGACGAACGCGGCCGTGGCATCTGAGCCGCTGTCCGGCTGCGCCACAGTGTGCTGCAGCAGCTCCTTGATGAACGTCAATGCCTGCGCCGGAGTCTTGCCTTCCTTGAGCTCGGCGCCGTACGCCGCCATCAGGTTCCAGCAGGCGCTGCCGGAGCTCAGCGGGTTAGGCGTGACGACCTTGACGCCTGGCTTGATCAGGTCGTCCCAGTTCGTGATGCCGAGCGGGTTGCCCTTGCGCGTGATCAGGACCGCGACCGAGTCGGTGATCATGCCCTTGTACGGGTTGGCATCCCAGCTCGATGCCACGAGCTTCGCCGCGACGAGCTTCTCCATGTCGGAGGCTCGGGAGAACTCGACGACGTCGGCCTTCTGGCCGGCGAGAACCTTGCTCGCCTGGGTGCCCGACGCGCCGTAGGAGCCAGCGAGCTTCGCGCCCTTGCCGGCCGCCGTCTTGTCGAAGGCCGGGATCAGCGCTTCGTACGCCTTCTCCGGCGTGCTGTAGGCGACCAGGTTGATCGTGGTCTTCCCGGAGGCGCCTGACGAGCCGCCGCCGCATCCTGCGGTCACTGCCAGAACTGCCAGTACGCCGGCTGCCGCGGCAATTCGGTTCTTGGTGAGCAAGGCGGAACTCCTCTTCTCGCGGTGCGCAGTCGATCAAGACTATGGGTTCGATAAATACTACCGACTTACTAGAGATTAACACAGGCACTCCGCCAAACGGGGGAAGCCGAGTCGGTTATGTGGACAGAGTTACCCCACATATAAGAGGAGAAACCTGCGAGCTGATCGTGCGTCGGGGGCTCGAGCACACCCAAAATCGCAGATACGAGCGGCTCCGGCGGTTTGTCCAGTGACGTCTGATTCCTCGCAACGATTCGGACGAGACCGGACAAACGTCCCGAAGCTCCGAGCTCGACTCGGAGTATCAGGCGTTTCCGGACCAGACCACCGAAGCCCGTTGTCGCGAGCGCTTTACTGTTACTTTTCCGCGCCTCTGGCGCGGACCTACACCTGGCGCGGGTTGGGTTTACGGGCGAGGACGTGGCGAAGGTGGCCGAGCTGGCCGTAATGGCCGAGGACCGCGACGTGGAACAGCCGTGCCTCGTCGGTCAGGCCGTCGAACGTGCCCGACACCGACAGGACCAGGATCAGGACGGTCGCGGCCAGCAGGAGCGGGTGCCAGCGAGGCGGTTCGGTCAACATCGCCGCGACCCGGGCGTCTACGGCGTTCGAGGTAAGTGCAAGGGCGGCGCCGCGCTCACGCCCCGATCGCTGCGCGGACGCGGCATGGCTCAACGCGGCCGCGACCAGCGCCCGATCCTTGCCCCTAGCCGCATCCTCGTCCGCCCAGCGCTCGGTCAGCCACGCCTGCGTCCGCGGCAGCGTGACGAGCAGCGGGTTCAACGCGCTCGCCACCAGCACGACCGTGCGGTGCCAGTGGTGGTGGTGACGAAGATGCGATCGCTCGTGCGCGAGCATGACGTCGCACTCGTCGCGAGTCAGCAGCGCGAGCATCCCGCGCGTCACAAACACTCGGCCCGGGCGACCCGGCACCGCGTACGCGTCGGCCGAGGTCCCGGGGAGCACGACCAGATCACTGCCGGTATCGCCGACCCGGCGGTTGACGCGATGAGCCGCGGCAAGCGCCTGGCCGCGACGGACCGTCACCCACAAGCACCGCGTCAGGCCGAGGCCAAGCAGGCCGAGCGCGGCCGCCGCGACCGGCCATCGCACCGGGTCAGCACTGCGCAGTGTCGCAATTGACCAATGACCCTCGGCGGCGATCGCCGGGTTCTGGCCGATCAACGTCATCGCCAGCAATGCCAGCGCGCCGACCCCACTCAGTGCCGAGACGACCGCTCCGGTCGAGACCAACCAGGTCGCGATCGCGGGCGACACTCGCCGCGCGATGACTGGGGCGACCAGCCCGAACAACGCGGCGAAGGCCAGGCCGGCGTAGACCGAGTAGTGCACTACTTCCGCCGGCGGGCGGCGCGGCGCAACAACGTCGCGAGGGTGAGCTCGTCGTCGGTCGTCAGCGAACCGACGAAGCGAGCGAGGACCTCGGCGCGATCGTCCCCACTGTCGAGCAGCTCGCGCATTTGCGACGCAGCGAGGTCGGCCTGGGCGAACGCCGGGGTGTAGACGAAGGCGCGGCCGACACGGCGGCGCGTGACCGAGCCCTTGTCGTGGAGCCGGGTGAGGATCGTCATGACGGTGGTGTAGGCCAGGTCCGATCCGAGTGCCTCGCGCACCTTTCCCGGTGAGAGTGCGCCATCTGCCCGCCACAGGGTGGCGAGGACATCCGCCTCGAGCTCACCCGGCGCGCGTCGTGCATGCGCTGCCAAGACTCCTCCTCGGCTGGCCGACAACGACTCACTGTAGTTGATCGGGCGAGGCTGGGCTGCTAGTCCCGCGAATAGCGCAGATAAAGAAGATCATCGAGAGTGAGGACGTGGCGCAGCCGTAGGTGGGTAGGCGCGGATCGGACCGACGTCGGCTGCGCGGTCGTCGGTTGGGACCCGGCGAGGTACGGCGAGACCGTCAGGCACATGTCGTCGATCAGGTCGTACTCCACCAGTTGGCTGAGGAGGAACGGCCCTCCCTCGCACAAGATCCGGTGCATCCCTCGTTCGGCGAGTTCGGCCACGATGCGGACGGGATCGATCTCGTCCTCGCCCACCACGATGAGGTCAGCCACCTCCCGAAGGTCGGTGGCCTGCTCGGCGCTCTTCGCCAGAGTCGCCACGATCGTGCGTGGCCCTTCTGGGTCGAAGACACGCAGCGTGGGGGACAGCGTGGCTCGGGCGGTGACGACGACAAGCGGAGGGGTCAGGGAGTAGCCCTGGCCTTCGCGCTCGACCTTGACCTCTTCGCTCAACGTGACCGATCCATAGCGTTCGGCTTGCACGGTCGCGGAACCCACGAGGACAGCATCGGACTGGCTGCGGAGGTAGCGGAGCAGGACCTGGTCGGCCGGGTCGGTGATGGCCTTGGTGCGGCCGTGGAATGCGCCCGCGCCATCAGGCGTGATGACCATATTTGCCCGGATGCCGTTGGGCGGGTCGCCGTAGTAGCGGTCAAGCTCCGCCGGCGAGTCCGGCAACGCTGGGATGCCCTCGAGGGATGCCATGCCGACAGCCTCGCAGGTGCGCCACTCTCGACCGAAGTGGTGGCAGGCTCAGCCCATGATCGTTGCAGCGTCATGGACCGCGAACTTCACCACGTGGTCGCACTTTGCCAACTGGGTGAACAACTCGAACCTCGCGGGCCTCGTCATGGGGATCGTCTTGCCCGGGGCGTTGCTGGTCGCCTGGCACCTGCGGGCCACCAGGCGGATCCACGATCGGACCATTGCAGAGTTGAAGGAGCACATCGATCGGGCACATCGCGAGCATGAGGAACGCGAGCACGCACTGGCTCATGAGCAGGGCGGAAGCGCCGGTATTTCCGGCGGTCCCGTGCCCGGAACAGCGGCGCCCGGCGGCCCGGCGCCCGATGCGCCGCCGTCCGCTATCTGACGATCCGCCCGTTTTAGGCACCACCAGACGGGTATGCGTGCCTTACGGCCTTCATCGCGGCGCGGGCCAGTGTCAGCGGCGACCAGATGCAGGGCTGGGGCGAGCAGTGGGTGCCGACTCATGACAACGGGCACGGTTGCAACACCAAGAACCATACCTACCGCCTCGTGCTCACGCCGGCTTCGTCAAGCACGGTGGTCGCGCAACTCAGCGGCGCCAGCCATAGCAAAGTCTCGGGCTCGATGCGGCTGCGGTTCAGTCGCACGCCTGATCCAGTGCGGATTCCCGCGTCCGGTCCGCCCGGCCGGCACACGACTGGCCGATAAGGTCGCATCGAGTCGACCCGTCTGGTCCGCAGCGGCACTCACGGGAGGTTGCGTGACGGCGAGCCGTTGGGCGACCGCGGCCGTTCTCATTGCGTGGTGCCTGCTCGCGGTCGGTGACAGCACCCATGCCGGCTACTACTCGAGCGTCGGGCTGGCGCTGATCATCGTGGGGTTTGTCGCGCTCGTCGTGGTCGTCGCCGCGCGCGTGCCGCTCGAGGTTCCTGATCGGGCGATGCTCGTCGTGCCGGTGCTGGTCTGTGTCGGCGTCGCGATCGCTCGATCCGTCGCAAGCGCTATCTCTACATCACCGGGCGAGACCTGCACGCGATCGACGCCCTCAGCATCGCGACTGCCGTTGCAGCCGCGTTGTCATTGCTGGCTATACGACCGTTGGCGCGAGCCGCGTGGCTCGGCGTGCTCAGCGCTTGCCGCGGCCACCGGCATCGTGACGATCGTCGTGATCAACAACCCGGGGATCGACGTCTGGGATCTGCTGCAGCAGTCGAGCACCGGTCTGCTGCACGGCGACGACATGTATCGCCAGCACTGGGTGCACAGCACCGGGCTGCAGTCGTCTACCCCTACCTGCCGGGCACCACGCTGCTGCTCGCGCCGTTCCGCTGGCTGCTCGGCGACGTCCGGTACGGGCTGCTGGCCGCGTCGTTGCTTGGCGCCTGGCTGTTGCGGCGGCTACGGCTCGCGCGACGCCGCCGGCGCTCGCCGCGCTTGCTCGTCGTCCTGCCCGACTGGGCTCTACCTGATCAACCGCTCCTGGACCGAGCCGTTGCTCGTCGCCGCGCTCGCCGTGGCGATCATTGCGATGCGATCGGGTCGGACCGGCCTCGCGATCGTTGCGTTGGCGGTCGCCCTCGCCTGCAAGCAGCACATCGTCTTGTTGTTGCCGCTGTTTGCGCTCTGGCCGTCGTTCGGCCTCCGGCGGACGATCAGCGCCTGCGGGTCTGGCGCTGCTTGTCGTGCTGCCGTGGATCATCGCCGGACCGCGTGACTTCTGGCATGACGCAGTGCACGCCAACCTCGCGCCTCGGCGCGGAGACCAAGGCGCTCAACCTGCAGGCGCTCCTGTTGCGGCACGGTGTCGGCGTCGGGTCGTGGTTCCTCGCGCTGCTGCTGCTCGCCGCTTATGCATTGGTGCTGTGGCGGGTGCCCCGGACGCCGTCAGGGCTCGCGCTCGGCTGTGCGCTGGTGATGTGGACGTTTGACCTGGCCAACACGCAGACGTTCTTCAACCACTACGTGCTGCCGCTCGGGCTGCTCGCTGATCGCGGTCGCGACCGCCGACGCAGCAGGTCGCGGAGCGAGCCGACGCAGCTCCGTCGGCTAGCCGGCGTCCGCGTCAGCCGGCGACTCCGCCTCGGCACCACCGGCGCGCTTCGCCCGGTAGCGCGCCTCGTCGGACTGCTCGAGGTCGGAGTGCTCCTCGTGGTAGTCCTCTTCGACGTTGACCGCCCACACGTCGTGCGACGCGCCGTGCAGCAGGTTGTCGACCGACAGCATCGCGGTCAGCATCGAGTGGTCCTGGTTGTTGTACTTGTGCATGCCGTTGCGGCCGACCGGATAGACGTTCGGCACCGCGCTCGCCCAGCCAGCCGCGGATCACGTCGACGGCATCGGCATAGCCCTCGTCGTAGACCGGGTAGGCCTTCGGCATCCGCACGACGTAGGACGCCTCGACCTGTCCGTTGCCGACCAGGCCGAGCTCGATCAGCTCCTTCTCGGCCAGCACCGCGAGGTCGTCGTCGGCGCTGTTCCAGAGATCGTCGCCCTCGAAGACGAAGTATTCGAGGCCGAGGCAGGTCCGGCCGTCCTTGACGAGGTACGGCGACCACGAGCCGAAGTTCTGGATCCGGCCGACCTTGACCTCAGGGGAGTGGATGTAGATCCAGTTGTCGGGGAAGCTCGCCGACGCCGGGCACGACAAGCGCGACCGTCAGGAAGTCGCGATGCGACAGGCGGCGAGCCGCCAGCTGCACCTCGGCAGGCGCCGGCGGGTCCATCGCGAGAACCAGCTCGCGGCAGCGGCATCGAGCTGATCACCGCGGACGCCGCGTGTCGTTGTCGTCGTGACCGTCGAGCGTCGACACGACCGCGGTCGCGCCGGCGTCGTCGCGCTGGATCGCGGTGACCTCGGCGTTCATCACGATCTCGCCGCCCGCGTCGAGCACCAGGTCGCGGGCGCGCTCCCACATCATCCCCGGGCCGTACTTCGGGTATTGGAACTCCTCGATCAACGTGGTGATCTCGGTCTGGTTGCGCTTCGGGCAGCAGCGAGTTGAGCACCGCGTTGAACAGCGACAGGTTCTTGATCCGCTGGGCCGCCCAGTCGGAGGCGATCTCGCTCGCCGGCACGCCCCAGACCTTCTCGTTGTAGGTCTTGAAGAACGTGCGGTAGAGGCGCCAGCCGAACCGCGCGGCGACCCAGCCCTCGAGCGTCGACTGGTCCTTCGGCGGATGGATGCGGACCCAGACGTAGGACAGGACGCACTTGACCGCCTCGATGACGCCGAGGTTCTTCAGCGCGTTCGAGGCCTTGAGCGGGTAGTCGAAGAGCTTGTTCTCGTAGTAGATCCGGCTCATCCGCGGGCGGAGCAGGAAGTCCTCGGCCGGCAGGATCTCGTGCCACAGCTCCTCGACGGCCGGGACCTTGGTGAAGAACCGGTGACCACCGATGTCGAAGCGCCAGCCGTCGCGCTCGACCGTGCGGCTGATGCCGCCGACGACGTCGTCCGACTCGAGGACCGTCACCGGCTCGCCGGCCTTGGTCAGCGCGTACGCGGCGGTCAGACCGGCCGGACCGGCGCCGATGACGACGACTTGCGCGTCCTGCGGCGACACCGATCTCCTTTGGGCTCTCGCGCATCAATGACGCAGCGTCCGGATCGGAAGCAACGACGTGTCCGTGACGGCGGTAACCCCATGGTACGGCGCTTCGGCCCCAGCGCGCGATATCTCGCCGCGGCGGCACCGGTAGAGATGTCGCCCAGCCGTGACCAGGCGATCATGGTGCCGTGACGACGCGCGCGACTGCTCCTGCCGCCGCGTCCGGACTGCAACCGCAGCCAGAAGCCACCCGACCCGCGGTCTGCGGGGACGCCAAGCTGGCTGGTGATGCTGCTCGGTTGCGCTGGCGCTGGCAGTCGATCTCGCTGTTCGTGTTGCCGCGCACGCGTCGCCTACGACCCGTGGTCGTGGCTGATCTGGGGTCGGGAGATCGCCCACCTGACCTGACACCCGCAATGCCGCGACTGCGGTCAAGCCGCTGCCGATCTTCATCGACACGCTCCTCGCGCCAACCGGGTCGCTGGCGCCGTTGCTCTGGCTGCTGATCGCACGGGCGGCCACGCTGCTCTCGCTCGCGCTTGCTTTTCGGCTCGGCCGCCGGCTCGGCGGCGTCGGGCGCCGGGCCTGGTCGCCGCCATCGGGCTGGCAGTCTCCGACCAGTTCCTCGGCTACCTGCTCGTGCAGGGAATGTCCGAGCCGATGGCGGCGGCGGCGGTGCTGGCCGCGGTCGACAACCACCTGCAAGTCGCGCCGGCGCTGGGCGTTCGGCTGCCTGATCGCGGCCGGCCTGCTTCGCCCCGAAGCGTGGCCGTTCCTGATCGTTTACAGCTTCTGGATGGCTACCTCAGGCTCAACTGGCGAGCGGGTGCTCTGGCGTTGTCGTCGCGGTCGCGATCCGCGCTGGTCTGGTTCGTCATCGACTGGTTCGGTGCGAGGCAGTTCTTCCGGTCGGCCGGTGCCGCCACGCAAGCAGAGCCAAGGCGGTCCGCTGCTGAGCCGGCGAGCCGGGGCTCGCGACGATCCGCGAAACCTGGCACCTGGTGTCCGGGCCGATCCTCGTGCTGTTCCTGCTGGGATTCGCGACCGCAGTGGTCATGCTGGTGGCGAGCCGGTCGTCGTGCGGCACCAAGCCCGTCGGTGTGGCTCGGTCTTGGCGCGTTCGGCTGGCTGGCGGTCGATGCGGTGCTCGCGCAAGGCAGGTTCGCGACCGGCGCGCCGCGCTATCTGTTGCCGGGCGTCGCGCTGGCGTGTGTCGTCGCCGGAGTCTTCGTGGCCGATGTCGTCCGTGCGATCGCGCGGGTGAGGCCCGGCTCTCGAGTCCGCTTGCTGCCGGCGGCTGTTGTTTGTCGTGCTGTTGTGGGCTTCCTCGCGCCGCGGGCTTCACCACCGGCCGCCAGATCAACTCCGGCATCAAGCTTGGCCGCGTGGCCGTCAAGCTCGCGGCCAACCTGCCGCACGCCATCGCGCGAGGCCGGCGGCCGCGATGCGGTCGATCGACTGCGGGCAGGTCAGCACGCAGTCGTTCCAGGTGCCGATGGTCGCCTGGCAGCTGCATATCCCGGTCGGCGACGTGATCAACGTGCCCGGCGTGCCGCGGGGATCGTCTTCACAATCGGCGGGACAGCCGGCGATCCCGGCCTACCTGGCGACAGCCTACCGCAACGGCGGCACTGTCGGGTCCGGCGCAGCGCGGTGGACCGTGCTCACGACCTGCCACAGCGCTGACCAAGCGTCACGGCCGGCTAGTTCGCGGAGGAACTCCGCGACGGTGTCCTTCTCGAAGGCGGCGTGCGGGTGCAGCGCAACGATCGGGGCGGCCGCGGGCGACCGTGAACGACGTGTCGAGAGCGAGCAGCCACCGGCGAGCGTGGGATAACCGATGGCGTAGACCAGCCAGATCGTGTGGCCGCGCGCTCGCTGCAGCGCGGTCCGGGCGAAGGCCAGCGGATTGGCGTTCTCGTTGCGCTTCGCGTAGTCGACCCAGTCGACCATCGCCGGCGACCCGAAGGTCGGGTAGACCACCTGGGTGCCGGCGTCCGGCGCCAGCCGGTGTACGGCGGGGCCGAGCTGGTCGGGGCAGAAGATCACCAGGTCGTGAGGCTTGCGCCTTCAGGATCTTCGCGACCTCGCCCGGCCTGGGTCCGGAGCTGGTCGGGGATCAGGGCCGAGCTGGCCAGCCCGAACGCGCAGACCACGGCGACCGCGCCGGTGCGATAGCGGGCCGGCATCGCGCCGAAGCCGGAAGCGACCACGATCAGCAACGGCGCGAGAGCGATCGTGCGTGTAGCGGGGCGAGTAGGAGCTCGGCCGCGATCTCGCTCGCGATCGTTCCGAGCAGCAGCGTCGCGACGCCGAGCCCGAGCAGCATCAGCTGCGCGCCGGCGAACAGGCCGGCGCGAAGGCGACCCCGCCGCGCGCGGCCGGAGTAGCCGACCAGCGCCAGGGCGACGAGGAGGTAGTAGGCCCAGCGGAGCAATGGTGCGGTGAGCCCGCCGCCGACCCAGCCCACCGAGCGCCAGGATCGGCACCTCGATGCCGGGCGGCGTCCCCCACGGCGCACCGGTGTGGGCAGTTCTGGTAGAGGAATGACGGCAGCCACGGCACGAAGCACAGGCAGCCGATCACCATCGGCACCAGCAGGATCGCTGCCTTCCGGACACCGCGCCAGATCGCAATGATCAGCGCCGCAAGCCCAGCCGTCGCCAGCAGGAACAGCGCCCAGTACTGCGTCAGCACCAGCGCGCCGGTGACGAGCGCGGCGCGTGCCGTCGGCCACCAGCCACCAACCGTCCACACCCGCTCGTAGGCGAGCAGCGCGAGCAGCACCAGCAGCAGGACGAGGGAGTACATCCGGGTCTCGCTGGCGTAACGCACCGCGAACGGGCAGGTGGCCAGCAGCAGGACCGCCGGCCACGGCGAGCCGCCGAGCAGCCGCAACCGTCGAGCGACCACTCCAATCACGGCAGCGCCGCGACCGAGAACACACCGGACAGCGACCGGACCGCGAACGAGCTCGTGCCGAAGACCGCCATCCAGCCGTGCAGCAGCACGTAGTAACAGCGGCGGCGAGCCGTCCTCGCGCAAGGCGCTGAACAGGTGCGGCAGTGAGCGCTGGGCGATGTTGACGGTCTGCGCCTCATCCAGCCACAGCGGCGACCGGGTCAGGAACCGGAGCGCGATCGACGCGACCAGCACGACCACGACGGCCGGGGCGTACCCAGCGAGGAGAGGGCCTGATCGCAGCGGCCGAGTTTGCCGGTCGGGATCACGACGCTCGACTGCGCCAGCCGGTGCTGGTGAACGCGTCGCGACGCTCGCGCGCTCGCCGCGCGGGGGTGGCTCACCGGGCACGATAGGTCCTGTCGAGATCGCTCGCTGTCTTGGCTGTACCGCCGAACCGTAGGGTATGGGTCGTGTCCGCGACCAACCGCAAGGACCGGCCATACATCGCCGAGGTCCGAGCGGCCGCTCTCAATGACTTCCGCGCCCGCAACGAGTCGTTGAAGCTGGCCCCCGCTGTTGCGGTGATCGCTGCGCTCAATGAGCAGGACAGTCTCGGCGCCGTGCTGGACGCGATCCCGGAGAGCGCCTGCGGGCTTGCAGATCGACACCCTGGTCATCGACGACGGCAGCACCGACGGCACCGCAGACGTCGTCCGGGCGCATGACGGTGTCCATCTCGCCAGGCTCGAGCGCAACTGCGGGCATGGGGTGGCGCTGCGCCTCGGCTACCAGCTGGCGAGTGAGTTCGGCGCGCAGTTTGTCGTCACCCTCGACGCCGACATGCAGTGGGATCCGGTCGAGATCCCGATCGTGCTCGAGCCTCTCGTGCAGGATGAGGCTGACTTCGTCATCGGGTCCAGAGTGCTCGGTACGGCAGAGACCGACGACTCGGTGCGTCACCTCGGAGTCACCGTCTTCGCGCGGCTCGTGAGCTTTCTCACCCGTACCCACGTCACGGACACCTCGAGCGGATTTCGCGCGATGCGGGTCGAGCTGACCCAGACGGTGCCGCAGGTGCAGGTGCAATATCAGACTTCTGAGCTGCTCATCGGTGCGATCTACCACGGCTACCGCATCGCAGAGCGACCTATCACGATGCACAAGCGGCTGGCGGGGGAGAGCAAGAAGGGCCATAACGCGCTATATGCCGGCCGCTATGCGCGGGTGATCCTGACAACGTGGGGGCGGGAATGGAGCCGGGCCCGTCGCGCGGGGCGTTCGGTCGGACGATAATGGCCAGCGAGCGCCGCTGATGGCGACCACGACACCGCAGAGCGAGCTGGAGCCAGCCGCCGGAGACACCACCCGCCCGCCCGACATCTGCTCCTCACGGTCTGCATCGACTGCTGCTGAAGTGTCACGGACTGTTGGTACGCCTCAACAATCGCTCGCAGGAGTGGCAGGCGCGGGCGCCGCGTGTCGTCGCGGTGCTGCGGATCGTCTACTTGCCGTTCGCGCTTCTCTCGTCGGCCTACATCGGCTACGACGCCTCGACCAAGGTCGACCTCTCGACGATCCGGGTCTGGCCGCTGGTCCTGGCCTACGGCACGTCACTGGTTTGGTGGGTTGCACTCGCGTTCGGCTGGTCGACGCTGATCACCGAGCGGACTGCATCTGCCGCCGATTCAGGCCTGGTGCAAGACGCAGGTCACCCGCTATCTCCCCGGCGGGATCTGGGCGCCGCTGACCCGGGCGACCACGGTGCAGGGGCGGATCCGCGACAAGGCGGCAGCGGTCGCGGCCGAGAACGTCATCGTGCTCTCCGCGGCGGTCGGCGTCGGAGCGCTTTGGGCGACCGTGCACAACCCGGCCTGGCTGCCGCTGGCCGTTGGTGATCGCGCTGCCGACTGTTGTGCGCTCGCTGGCTGGAGCGGCGCACCAAGGTCACCCGGACCGGCGTTGTCCGCACCACCAGCATCTACGCGGTCGGTTACGTCGCCTACGGCCTCACCGGCATCCTCACCCAAGTCGCGGTTTCCGGCATCCGTCACCCGACGTATCCGCTCTATGTGGCAGGCGCGGCGTGCCTGGCCTGGGCAGCCGGACTCGTTGTGGTGTTCGCGCCGGGCGGTGTTGGGGTAAGAGAGGTGGTGTACGTCTGGACGCTGCGGGATCTGTATCCCCGCGCCGATCTGCAGGCCGCGGCCATCAGCTCACGGTTAGTCACGGTTTTGGCCGAGTTGACGGTCTTGGCGCTCGTGTCACTCCCGATGTGGCGCACGGATCGGTCGGCGGCTCCCTGATTCACAGGTGCAGTCGATACGCTCCGAGCGGATGCCGGCGCTTTCCGGCAGTTCGGCGAAAGGTGGTCCGGTGAAGGTCCTGGTTCTCGGTGGCGACGGCTTTTGTGGCTGGCCCACCGCTCTGCACCTGTCTGAGCAGGGTCACGACGTGCGGATTGTCGATAATTTCGCGCGCCGGCAGGCTGACATCGAGCTGGAGACCTCATCGCTCACGCCGATCACGCCGATGGGCACCCGGCTCACGGTGTGGGAGGAGCTGACCGGCAAGAAGATCGGCTTCGATCATTTCGACGTGGCGGTTCACTACCACCGGCTGCTCACGCTGCTGCAGGAGTGGGAGCCCGACGCCGTCGTGCACTTCGCGGAGCAGCGCGCAGCGCCGTACTCCATGAAGTCGTCGTGGCACAAGCGCTACACCGTGAGCAACAACCTCAACGCCACGAACAACCTGCTGGCCGCGATCGTCGAGGCCAACATCGACCTGCACGTGATCCACCTCGGCACGATGGGTGTCTACGGCTATGGCACCGCCGGCGTGAAGATCCCCGAGGGCTACCTGCAGATCGAGATCCCCACCGGCGACGGCGAGTCGGTGTCCTCGGAGATCCTCTACCCGTCTAACCCGGGCTCGATCTATCACCTGACAAAGACACAGGATCAACTGCTTTTCGCGTACTACAACAAGAACGACCAGGTACGCGTGACCGATCTGCATCAGGGGATCGTGTGGGGCACGCAGACCGAGGAGACCCGTCGCGACGACCGGTTGATCAACCGGTTCGACTACGACGGCGACTACGGCACGGTGCTCAACCGGTTCCTCATGCAGTCGACGATCGGCTACCCGCTCACCGTGCACGGCACCGGCGGCCAGACCAGAGCGTTCATTCACATCCAGGACACCGTCCGCTGCATCCAACTGGCGCTGGAGAACGCGCCCAAGCCGGGCGACCGGGTGCGCGTTCTCAACCAGATGACCGAGACGCATCGCCTGATCGACCTTGCCAAGCTCGTGTCACGGCTCACCGGGGTCGAGATCGATCACGTCGACAACCCGCGCAACGAGGCGGCGGAGAACGACTTGTTCGTCGAGAACGGCCAGCTGATCGAGCTCGGTCTTTCGCCGATCACCCTCGAGGAAGGGCTGCTCGAGGAGGTCACCAAGATCGCCGAGCGGTTCGTCGATCGCGTCGATGTCGACAAGATCCCGGCCCGCTCGCTCTGGCGGCAAAACCGCTAGCGGACGTTGGTGTGCAGGTCCTCGCCGCGGGCGAGGGCAAAGCCTGCATAGCCCCGGCGGATATCGAGGGCGTGGTGCTCCGCGTCATGTAACCCGTGGAGCAAGTTGCCAGTGCCGGTGAGAGTCGCGAACGGTGCCGCCAGCATGAGTCGGTCCAGATCGCGGCCTTCGAGGTCGCGCTCGAACGCCGCCAAGAACTGGAGCGTCTCGTCAGGAGTCCCCGGGGCATCGCCAACTGGTAGGCCTTCGACGTCTGCCACCTCTTGAACGCACTCGACGACGACCGCCAGCGTGTGTTCCACGTACTCCGCGGCGGACCACGTCTCAGCGGCTGGGCGCCGGTCTGCATCCGGGTCGCTGAGCAGAGACCGCATAGCGAGGAGCACGGCGTGTAAGCCGGCCATAACGTCCGGGACCCGCCGACTGTCGAAACCACACTCGTCGCAGATCTCGGCGATGACGCCATCTTCTCGGCGCCACCCGTAACTCACACCGTGGACTGTAACCGTCTACGGTTCTTGCCATGCCGCTTCCCGTGATCCCCGACGTGCTTGTTCAGGTGACGCTGCACACCGGCGCGACGGTCGGCATGACGGACTCAGGCGGGGACCGGCCGGTCGTGGTGTTCAGCCACGGGTTGCTGATGAACCACACGATGTTTGCCGCGCAGGTAGCGGCACTGCGCGACGCCTATCGACTCGTCACCTGGGACGAGCGTGGACACGGCGAGGCCGAGCACGATGGCAACTGGTCGTACTGGGACAGCGCCGACGATGTGCTCGCACTGTTGGATCATCTCGCGGTCGAGCAGGCAGTGCTGGCAGGGATGAGTCAGGGCGGATTTCTGTCGCTTCGCGCTGCCTTGGGCGCGCCGGAGCGGGTGCGCGCGTTGATCCTGATCGACACCCAGGCCGGCGTCGAAGACCCTGCCGTCGTGCCACTTTACGAGGGCATGGCCATGGCATGGGAGCAGGACGGGCCATCGCAGGGGACGCTTGACTACACCGCCAATGCCATCCTCGGACCTGGTGCGGATGACGAGTCATGGAAGGAGCACTGGCGGTCAATCCCGAAGCATCGGGTGCCGCAGCTCATGCACCCATTGGTCAGCCGTGACGATCTGACCGGCCGCCTTGGCGAGATCGCCTGTCCCGTCCTCGTGATCCACGGCGAACTGGACGCGTCGATCCCGGTGGATAAGGCGCATCAACTCGTCGGTGGCATCCCGGGCGCCGAGCCGCTGCTGATCGTGCCCGGTGCCGGCCATGCCGCCAACCTCACTCGCCCTGAGGTCGTCAACCCGGCGGTGCGGGCATTCCTCGATGGGCTCTCCTAGTTCCTGGTACGGGTGAAGACCTGGCCGACGATCGCGATCAGCGTCGCGCGACCCTCCCACCGGCGGGCCGCGAGGCCGGCCTAGGTTTGCGGGACCTGCTTACAGGTCGCCGAGCAGGTCGCGGAGCGCTCGCGTGTAGGCGTCCAATGCCACGCGACCGCTTCGGGTGAGTGCCACCGTGGTGAGCGACGCCACTCCGTTGCCAGACTTCTCGCTGCTCACGTAACTGGCATCTTCGAGCTTGCGCAGGTGGGTGATCAGGTTGCCAGGCGTGAGGTCGAGCATCTCCTGTAGGCGGGTGAAGGACAGCGTGTCGCCGTCGTTCAGCGCGGCCAACGTCACCAGGATGCGAAGTCGCGCGGGCACGTGGATGAGTGGATCCAGGGTGTCTGGGCTCATCTCGGGATGGCTGGCGGCCGGCGTAGCCACGCCGTGAGGATGACGGCGTAGACCAGCAGCACGATGCAGCAACCCAGGCCGGTGAGCCCCCACGCTCCGAGTGGGCCGAAGAACGTGCTCCCCGCGGCGACGGCGATGATGGCGATCGCGAGACCGAGGTCGGACCACTTCTCCCGTGCCGCGGCATAGCCCGCGCCAGCGGCAGCCAGGGCAATCAAGGGCACCGTCGGCCCGTACACGCCATAGACGATCTTGAAGCTCACGCCGAGGTAGCGCAGCGCGCCCTCCACCACCCACGCGCCGATGCCGGCTGCGGCCACGGCGGCGGCCTGCGCTTGCATCTGCCGACGCGCTCGGCCGCTCACTCCGGTTGTTGCTCGCCGGGAAACTCGACTGCCGAAGATCGCCGCCACGACAATCAGGCCGTACAACACTGCGAGGGACCAGCCAGCCGGCCCCTTGTACACGTGCTGGCCACGCATGGACAACCAGACGGCGCCGTAGCCGAACAGGAAAACCCCCGCGCCGAGCACCACGGCCAGCGGAGACGAGGGCTCGAACTCGCGTCGGGCTTGCATTGCGGTCTGCTCGACGATCAAGGCTGCTTGCCGTGGGTCCAGCTCGGCGCCGTCGTCGAGTGTCCCGGTGCCTTCGGTCTTGTCTGTTCCGTTCATCGCCGGATCTCCTCGCTTGGCTTTGTGGCGCAAAGCAAACCACGCTTTGCGCCACAAAGTCAACCGTCAACAGAGTCGCAATCAATCGTGAGCGCCATCTTTGGATCGAGCGGCCGCTCGGGCGAACGTCCCCCCGCTCACGAAGACCGACCCGTCCTGGGGCCAGCCTCTCTTTCAAAGGCGTACTTTGACATCCCCTAATTCAAGAGTACGTTCTTGGGTATGCCGCGGGCGAAATCATCGAGAAAGCCGGTTGAGCTGGTCGATCCGGCGGCAATGCGAGCTCTTGCTCATCCGTTGAAGTGGGCCCTGATGGAGGTCTTGCTCGTCGAAGGCTCGGCGACCTCGACCCGATGCGCGGAGGTGGTCGGCGACACGCAGGCGAACTGTTCGTTTCATCTGCGTCAGCTCGCCCGTTACGGCCTGGTCGAGGAGGCGCCGACCTCGTCGAAGCGGGATCGTCCGTGGCGGCTCACCACAACCGAACAGTCGTGGTCGACGGTGCAGCCTGATGAGACCGGCGCTCGGGCCGCGTCTGAGTTGGAACGCGTGTTCATCCAGCACGAGATGGCCAAACTGATGCGTTGGGAACGCAGCGCGCACACCTATCCCGAGACGTGGCGGCGCGCCGCCCTGCGTACGGGAGCGATGACTTGGCTGACACCGGAAGAATTGGCCGTTCTGGCCGACGAAATCAGTGAGCTGATGTTCAGTTACCGCAACCGCGCGGAGGACGCGTCGCTACGCCCCGAGGGCTCACGGCCGGTACGCCTGTTCGCGGTCGGCTATCCGCTGCCTGACAATCCCTAAGCCGATCTAGTGGGCGCGCTGCGCGACCCCCGGTTTCGGCGGCTGCTGATCGGCAACTCGATCTCCAGCTTTGGCGACAGCGCGCTCTACCTGTCGCTCGGCATCTGGGCCAAAGACCTCACCGGCAGCAACGCAGCCGCAGGTGCCATCTTCTTAGCGCAGGGTCTTCCGTACCTCGCGGCGCCGCTGGCAGGACATCTCGTCGACCGCGTCAAACGCCGCCCGCTGCTGATCACGACCAACGCCGCCTGCGCGGTCGCGGTCCTCAGCTTGCTCGTGGTCCACAGCCGAGCTCAGTTGTGGGTGATCTACTGCGTCTCGTTCGCGTACGGGACGGCGGGCATCATCATCGCGGCGGCTGGCGCAGGTCTGCTAAAGGATCTGCTCGCCGATGATGAGCTGGCGTCGGCCAACGCCTCCAACACGACCATCAGCCAGGGGCTGCGCATTGTTTCCCCGCTGGTGGGGGCGGCGCTGTTCAGCCGCTTCGGCGGTGGTTCGGTTGCGATCCTCGACGCCGCGACCTTCGCGTTCGCCATCGGCGCTTTGATGACCGTCCGCGTCGCGGAACGCGCCCCCCTCGTCGAGTCGGCTTCCTCGGTCCGCTCTCAACTGCTTGCCGGTGTCGTCCACCTTCGTGGCAGCCCGTTGCTCGCACAGGTCACCGTGACTGCCGCTGTCGCGATGCTCGTTCTCGGCTTCTACGAGTCCGTCACGTTCGCGGTGATCTCGGCAATCGGACGACCGCCATCGTTCTTCGGCGTACTAATGGCGATCCAGGCTGTCGGCTCGATTGCCGGCGGGCTGGCCGTGACCCGGATCATCAAACGAATCGGCGAAGCGCGGACGCTCGGCCTCAGCCTGATCGCGTGGGCTCTGGCAAGCGTGCTCTACACCGTCCCGACTCTCGCGACAGCCTGTCTCGCGCTTGTCGTCTTCGGCGTGGCGATACCCCTCTACGCGGTGGCAGTTGCCACGGCCACTCAGCGGCACACGCCGCCAGGTTTGCAAGGCCGGGTCAACACCGCCTCCGAGACAGCGATCAACCTCTCGCAGACGGTGTCGATTGCGATCGGTGCCGCGCTGATTGGCACTGTCGGCTACCAACTCCTGCTCATCGTCGCTGCCCTGGTGCTCGGAGTTGCCGCCGTCCCGATTCTCGTTCGGACCCGTCCGGCGATGGCCGTCTGGCCTGGTTAGAGAGGGGTCAACTCGCCAAACTCCGGTCGATGGCTGTCACGTTCCGGTATCACTCGACGAGATGCGCGCGATCCGGCACTACTGTGCATCGGTGCCGATCAGTTGTGGATGTGGGGAACCAGCGACGCATTAGCGTCCAGGTCAATCGGAGGTGGAGAGTGCGCAAGGTCGTCGCGTACGAGTTGTTGTCCCTCGACGGCGTCGCCGAGGCCCCGGACGAGTTCATCAACGAGTGGGACGACGCGATGGGGCACAACCTGTTCGAGGTCATCACCGCGCAGGACGCGGTGATCCTCGGCCGTCGCAGCTATGACGAATGGGCCGAGTTCTGGCCGGGGAGCGACATTGAGCCATTCGCGACGTTCATCAACGGGGTGTCGAAGTACGTCGCGACCTCCTCACCGCTCGACCGTGAGTGGCCTAATTCGACCGCGATCGACGGCGAGCTGGTCGACTTCGTACGGGACCTGAAGAGTCAGCCCGGCGGCGACATCGGCGTGCATGCCAGCATCTCGGTCGTCCGGGCGCTGCTTGGCGCAGATCTCGTGGACGAGCTCAGGCTCGTGATCGCGCCGGCGATCGCCGGCAGCGGGCAACGACTCCTCGACGGGCTGGCGTCGATCCGCCTCGAATCGATCCGAAGCGCGACCTCACCAAGCGGCCACCTGCTCGTCGACTACCGCGTCATCCGGTAGGCCCGCACGCAACACGGCGACTTGTCAGCGCGACACGTTCTTGGAACGACTGGTGTTGCTGACAATCAGGTGTTAGCTGCCGCAGGTCACCGTCAACATGAAGGGAGTGTTGATGGCAGTTCTCGTCGGGCTGTCGACGAACTGGAGGTCCCAACCATCAGCGTTCGAGTGGTCGAAGCTCACCGCCGACGGAACGGGGTAAATCGGATCGGTGCCGCCGGCTTCACCCGCTTGCGCGATCGCGGCGCAACTTCCGATCGGCCGGTTGAAGACGACTGAGTACTCGCCGGTCGAGATCCGGCTCGCTGAGACCGCACCGACGTTCGAGCCCAGATCGCCCTCAGCGTCGACGTTCGCATACATCTGGAACGCACGAGTAGGCGCCGTGGCGCCGGAGGGACCGCGAGCGCCGCGCGGACCTCGCAGGCCACGAGGGCCACGTGTGTTGAATGACAACGCGGTTTCTCCGTGAGAGCAGGCGCTTGGATGCGTCACGACCCGAAGAGCTCCACTGGACTTGTTGACGCAGCCATGGATGGTCCCGCTATGTCCGGCCGCTGTGGCGACACCTGACACACCAACAGCGCCCAGAGCCAAAGCGCCGACAGCCAGCAACGACCTGCTCTTCACGTGCTTCATTGAGCCCCCATATGCGCCGACGCGACCACCGCGTTCAGGCATGACGCGACAACTCACGATTCGGCCCGATCCGTGTCTCGCGACATCGTTGTCACCGTCTCGCTTCATCGTTCCACCTGGACGTTCTTGCCGCTCGCGTTTCGCGGAATACGCGCGCTCATACGTCAAGCCGAGTTGTCCAGCTCCAGCCGGCCCTGGACCGCAGCGAGCCAAACAAGTACGTCAGCCCTCGGATTGGAGGTGCCAGGCGCCCTCGATCGCTTGCTCCACCGCACCGCGTTCTGCGTTGGGCAGGTTGGCGACGACCATCATGTGCTTTTCGAACCGCCGAGGCACTGAGAACGTCCCCGGGAACGCGCTCAGCAACGACGACCGGAGATCGAACGGCACACGAACCACCAATGACTGCGAGTCCAACTCGCGGGCGATGAGGCGGCCATGCAGACGCCAGATCCGAAGGCCGTCGCGTTCGCCGAGACACACTCCATCGAGTCCGGCGGCGAAGGACTCGATGTCATCCCAGCGCATCGCGCGCCCGGTTGCGAGTGATCTCGGACGCATCGGCGCCGACGCCGCCGACGAACTGCATCGGGTCACCCGATCCGAGGTCGTCGATCCCCGCCGACTCCAACGCACCGATCGCGAGAGTACGGCGGAAGGCCGCGAAGGTCAGGACATGCGCGAGCACTCCTGCGTAGGTAAAGGTCCGCGGCGGCTCACACATCAGGTCAACGAAGGTTTCTTGTCCTCGTCCTTCCACGATGGGGTTCATTACCAACGTCGCGGAATTTCGGCGCAACCACACTGAGTCTTGCGCTCATCCCGACCGGCGAGGTGTCTGTTGCAGGAGGCATCTCCGTGCCGCCCTGAAGAGACGTCACCCACATCTCCAGTTGAGTCACCAGCCGGTTCATGATGCTGCGAAGCGTGGGGTTCGAGTCAATGCTCTCGACCGAGATCTCGATGGGTTGATCGAGCACCGCGCTGTCCAATCGGCCAGCGCGGTCGATGATCTCCGAGACCAGGACCAGGTGGTGATCAAGCATGCCGTCAACAACGTCCATCGTCGTCCTCCTTGAGGTCGCCGGCAGCCGCAGGCCACCGGGTGGATAAAAGTGAATGCCGCTGGGTGCGGCGAGCCGGTAGTCGCGTTGCGCGTCGCGCCGGAACCGCGTTGGTGACATCCCAAACGCCCGGGTGAACGCCCGCGTGAACGCCTCGGGCGAGGTGAAGTCCGCACCCAATGCGATCTCCAGCACCGATTGCTCCGAGCTCACGAGGCGGTGCGCCGCACGTTCGAGAAGCACCCGTCGCCGAAACGTCGTGGGTGGCTCACCGAGAAAACCCGCGACCAACCGGTCGAAGTGAAAGCGCGACAGGTACGCCCGCTGTGCCAACTGCGTCCCGGTCACGGCTCGCTCCTGCAAGCTGTCCTCGAGCAGGCCAAGGAAGGCACGAAGGCGGTCTTCACTCGTCACGCCTCTGAGTGTTCTCCCTAGCGCGCCCGCTGTCCTGACCGTTCTTGCTCAGCCGTACCGCCGTCGCCCCGCCGTCTCAGCCGACTTGTCAGCGCCTCACGTCGCCCTGACCACTGGGAATGCTGACAACTCGCTAACCTCGGTCGTGGAATTGGAGGTACGTTGCGGGAACGGCGCGAGCGGCCGTCCCGGTTGCAGGTCGCGGTGTTGTCGGGAACGACACTCACGACGCAGATGTCCAACGTCGCGCAGACTACGGTTCTCGGTCTGCTGATCTACCGGCTGACCGGCAGCGAGCTCGATCTGGGGTTCCTCGGCTTGGCGGAGTTCGCCCCCGCGGCTTTGCTCGTGCTGTTAGCGGGCGCTGCCGCTGACCGCTTCGATCGTCGTCGTGTCACAGCGGTGAGCGCGGTCGCCAACGCCGTTGTTGCGCTCGCGCTGGCGTGGTACGTGCACCGCCCGCATGGGGTGTCGACCACGCCGATCTTCCTGCTGGTCATTGCTTTCGGGGTAGGCCAAGCGTTCCTGGCGCCGGCACTGCGCTCGATCCCGTCCGCGATGGTCGGCAGCGAGGGCCTTCCGTGGTTGACCGCACGGCGCTCGGTTGCCTCACAGGTCGGAACGATCATCGGTCCGGTGCTCGCCGGTCTGTTGTACGGCGCCGGCGTGTGGGTGCCGCTCGTCGTCGTCGCGGGACTGTCGGCCGCGTGCGCGGTGCTGGTGATGGGCATCCGGTTGCTCGATCCCGCAGCGGGCCAGTCACGGTCGGCCGCGAGCGGTGAGGACAGCATCGACGAGGTCGGTCATGTCCTCGAAGAAGGATTGCCGGCACCCAAGGGTGGCCTGCACGAGGCGATGGAGGGCTTGCGGTTTGTGCGTACGAACCCGGTTCTGCTCGGAGCCATCTCGCTCGACATGTTCGCGGTGCTCCTCGGCGGCGCGATCACGTTGCTGCCAGCGATCGCGGTTCGCCTCGGCGTCGGCGCCGTCGGCCTTGGCTGGCTGCGCGCCGCCGCAGGTCTGGGTGCCGGCTTCATGACACTGATCATCTCGATCCGTCCCGTCAGGCGACGAGTAGGGCGCGTGCTCCTCGGGGCAGTGGCGATCTTTGGCGGCTGGACGATCGTGCTCGGCTTCACCCACTCCTACGCCCTCGCGTTCGTCGCGATCCTTGCGCTGTCGGGTGCGGACGCGGTGAGCATGTTCATCCGCTCCACGCTGGTCCCGTTGGCTACACCGCCACAGATGCGCGGGCGCGTACTCGCGGTGGAGAACGTCTTCATCGGCGCCTCGAACGAGCTCGGCGGCTTCGAGTCGGGCGTGCTCGGTCAGCTGTTGGGCACGACCGGGTCGGTGGTTCTCGGGGGAATCGGAACTCTCGTCGTCGCGCTGAGCTGGGGTCTGATCTTCGCGCCGCTCCGGCAGATCGACCGGTTCCCCACCCCACCTGACGTTGCCAGCTGAACTGCGCTACAGCCGCAGGCGTATCGGCTGGTCACTCCACGAGGCTCGCAGTGCGAGCAGGCCCACGACCGCGATGGCTAGGCCAGCCGTCAACGTGATCCAGGGGCCGGCTCGGATGTGCTGGAGGATGCCGTTTATCCGCGTATTGGAGTACGTCAGGTCATCGTGACGCGTGATCAAAACGTAGACCGTCGACGCAACGGTGGCGATCACACTTACGACGACCGCGAACCCACCGAAGACAACGAGGCTGATGCGCCCGATGAGATAGCTCAACGACACCGCGATCATGAATGCGCCGAGCGGCACCGTGAGAAGGCCGATGAAGTCGTTAACGCCGGTGACAGTGTGGAACGCAGCGCTTGGGCCTCTCCGGAAATACATCGCTCGCCACGGCAGCCACGACGTACCAACCACTACTGCGGAGGCCACGAAGGTGGCGGAACCGAGGAGCCTGCCTCGGGCCAGGATGTGCCGTGTTGTCGAGTGCTCACTCGAGCTCATTGTCACCATACTGACGCAACCGGTCCCGGACGTCAGGCCGCCTAAGTTCGCTGAGCGGCCGATGGAGTTCGCGAGCGATCAGCCGATCTGGTCGGCGTCGGCCGTGGACTTCAGGCCAACCGCGAGCGAGATTGCGCGGTAGCCGGCGATCGGGTCGTCCTTGTTGCCAGTGAGCAACTGGACCGCGACGTGGTCGGCGCCGGCCGCGAGGTGCTCGTTGACCCGCTGGGCCGCCGCTCCCGCGTCGCCATGTGCGACCAGCGCGTCGACGAGGCGATCGCTGCCGTCACCGGCAAGATCCTCGTCGGTGAATCCCAGCCGTCGCAAGTTGGCGACGTAGTTGGCCAAGCCGAGGTAGGGGTTCTTGACCCGGCGCCGACCGAGGGCGCGCGCCCGGTCGGTATTGGTGTCGACGACCACCTTCTGCTCGGGGGCCAGCAGCACCCCCGGGCCGACCAGCTCGCGGGCCTGACGCGTGTGCTCGGGCGTCACGAGGTACGGATGGGCGCCGGCCGTACGATCTGCGGCGAGTTCCAGCACCCTCGGTCCTAACGCCGCCAACACTCGTTCGTCTTGGGGCACGCCTTCGGAGTCGAGGACATCGAGGTAACGGATCAAGGCTTCGTAGGGCTGGGTGTACTCCGACGTCGCCTCGCGATGCCCCGCGCCAATGCCGAGCAGCCATCGTCCGGGGTATGCCGACGCCAACCGATGATGCGACGCCGCAACTACTCGGGCGTCGTCCTTCCAGATGTTGACGATGCCGGTCGCCACCACAATTCGCTCGGTCGCGCCGAGCAGCTCATCAACGATCGCCAGGTCTCCCGATGGCGATCCGCCGATCCAGATTGCGCCATAACCGAGGTCCTCGAGCTCTCGTGCGAGTGTCGGGTTCAAGGTCGACTCAGGCGCCCAGACACCGACCGGACCAAGCTTCGCGCCCATCGTGACTCCATTCGTCATCTTGCTGTCTACAAGGTGAAACTCCTCACCTGCCGACTTTTATTCGCTGCTGCCTGCGCTGCCGTGACCAGTGTTCACCTCGGAGTTCACTCGCCCGTGTCAGTGTCGCGGGCGTGTCCAAACCGCGAGGACCAGCTGGCTTGCCACCACCGATCGTCCGATCCGGCATCGACGATCCCATCGGTATGCCGGCCGAGATCTCGATGATCCAGAACGGGGTCTACTCGTGGCGGTTCCCGATGCTCTACCTAGTGGCGCGATCGTTGTCACCGCCTGGATCGGCCCGTTCAACCCCGTGCTGTTCTTGGCGATGGCCGCGGTACCGATCTTGTGGGTCCCGGCCACGCTGCGCAGCCGCATGCTTGCCCGCAGCGTGCTCCGGTATGCCGCCGCTCACGATGACCCGACTGCCAATCCGAGGAGCACTCCGATCCTCCGGCGAAGCGACTGGGTTCACCTCACCGTTGTCGTCGTCGAGATCGCGATCTTGGTCTGGCTGTTGAGTGGCGGAACGCTGCAGACGGCGTAGCCGTCGTCCGATAGGTGGCTGACTACCCCCACAGAATGGGGATCACGGCGCGGGAGCGGGTGTCGCCGAACAGCCGATAGGTGTGCCCTCGAGTCCACAAATCGGTGCGGGCATGTCGGCCGTGGCTGTCGCTGGCCTGCCACATGAAGGCATTCCCGGAGCTGTCAACCACGAACAGGTCAAAGCCGGCGAGGATCGAGAAGCAGCGCAGCGCCGTCACGCGATGTCCGGATCGCCGCACCTCGCAGTAGCGGAAGTCGGGTCCGAATCTGGTGAAGAGCAGCCTGCCCTGTCGGTCGTAGGCCGGCCGCTCGCAGGTCCTTCCGATGCCGTTGCATCGCATCACAAATGGCGCGTGTGTGACCGAGCCACGCCATGGCCGCATGACCTGCAACGTCTGGATTGATTCGGTGTAGGCGATCGATATTGCGAGGTGGTCGTCATCAGGTGCCCAGGCGAGCTCGGCGCCGGTGATCGCGTTGTTGCAGCCTTTGCAGTTGCGGTAGAGCAACAGCGTGCGATGGCGCCCGGTGGCCCGGCTCCGGATCACGAGCCGCACGGTCAGATCGTTTCGGCTCAGTGTGGTGTAGGCGATCATTCGACCGTCCGAGCTGACGGCTAGGCCGGTAGCGCAGAAGGCCAGTCGATGTAAGCGACCAGTCGCCAGATTCACCCGGCTGGTGCAGTGCCCGTGTGGACCCTTCGGGCCCGATACGAACATCGAGCGACCGTCACCGCTCAACGCCAGCGGATCGTCGTGGCTCGTGCGGCCAATCGCTGCAACTCGCTGACCCGTGGCGGTCTCGTACACGCCGAAGCTCGCCGCGACACTCTGCGCCTGGCCGACAAAGCGGCGCGGCACACTGGACGGCAGCGTCCTGCCGTGGACACGCAGTGCATCTGGCGGTGCCACCTTGCCAGCGGGGTGTGCCAGACCGCCGGTGGATGCCGACCCCGGGCTCGACATGAGCGTCGATACTCCGACGGTAGCGATACCAAGGGTCACCAAGACTGCTGTTGCCACGCCAACCACAGTTGTTGCTGACCGCATGGTCCTCAGACGCGATCTCGCATCGAATGGTTGGCCGTGTCACCCGATCGTCACCTGCTGCGCTCATTCGCGAGCGGCATCACCTCTATAACGTGGTCCCGGAGACACAGCGCGGTACGGCAGAACGGACGACGGTGATGTCTGGGGAGAGGACGGTTGTGGGCGAGGACGGCAGCACTCACGTGCCGGTGACCTACGAGAGCTGCGAGCACATCGAGGGTCCCTTTTACCACGGCACAAAGGCCGCGCTCGAGGTCGGCGACGAGCTGGTCGCTGGCTACGGATCCAACTTCCAAGCGGGCCGGATTTCGAACAACATCTACTTCACGTCACTGGTCGGCACCGCCGCATGGGGAGCGGAGCTGGCGACTGCGTTGGCGGACAGTGAGGAGCGGGGACACATCTATGTCGTGGCGCCGTTGGGTCCCTTCGAGGACGACCCGAACGTGACCAACAAGAAGTTCCCCGGCAACCCCACGCGGTCCTACCGCACTCGCCAGCCTCTACGTGTCGTGAGCGAGGTGGACGACTGGGAGGGTCACGACCCCGAGGTTCTCAAAGGAATGCTCGATCGCCTCGCGGTGATGCGTGAGCAAGGGCTGGACGTCATCTACGACTAGGCAGCGTTCCGGCTGCGACAACCGGAACGTGCTACCCGAGTTGATCGCGCCGGCGGGTCAGGTAGGCGGTTTCGGCGGTGTTGCCCGCGAGCTCGATGGCTTTGTCGTACGCCGCATACGATTCGGATTGGAGCCAAGCCGGCGCAGCAGGTCAGCGCGGGCCGAATGGTAGGGGTGATAGTCGGCCAGGGCGCCGCTCGAGCCGATCGACGATCGCCAGTGCCACCTCCGGGCCGTCAAGCTCGGCAATGGCAATCGCCCGGTTGAGGACGATGATCGGTGACGGGTCGAGGCACAGAGCTGGTCGTAGAGGGCGACGACCTGCGACCAGTCGGTGTCGCGCATGTCGCGGGCCGAGGTGTGCACGGCGTTGATCGCGGCGAGGATCTGGTAGCGACCCGGTGCACGCCGGAAGCCAGGCGCTCGCGAACCAGCTGGTGGCCCTCGGCGATAAGCGCCGAGTCCCAGTCCGCGCGGTCCTGCTCGTCGAGGGCAACCAGTTCGCCGCTTGCCGAAACCCGGGCGGTCCGGCGGGCCTCGGTGAGGAGCATCAACGCGAGCAGCCCGGTCACCTCGCCGTCGTCTGGCAGAGGGTGCGGATCAGGCGAGTCAGCCGGATCGCCTCGGCGGTCAGCTCGTGACGGATCGGGTCACTGTCGGGCCCGCTCGCCAGGTAGCCCTCGTTGAAGACGAGGAACAGGACGGCAAGCACGCCGGAGATGCGCGCCGGGAGATCCGCCGCGGCCGGCACCCGATACGGGATGCGAGCCGCCTTGATCTTCGCCTTAGCGCGCGTGATCCGGCGCGCCATCGCGGAGTCCTGCACCAGGAAGGCGCGCGCGATCTCGGCAACGCTCAGACCGCCGACCATGCGCAGCGTCAAAGCGACGCGGGTCTCCATCGCGAGCGCAGGATGAGCGCAGGTGAAGATCAGCCGGAGGCGGACGTCATCGATCGCGCCGAGCGGGCTCGGGCGGGTCGTCGTCGTACAACATCTGTGCCTCCTCGTGCTTGCTGTCGCGCTTGTTCTCTCGCCGGATCCGGTCGATCGCCTTGCGGTTGGCGGTGGTGGTCAGCCAGGCGCCGGGGTTCGGTGGTACGCCGTCGACGGCCATCGCTCCGACAGCGGTCGCGAACGCCTCGGCCGCCGCCTCTTCGGCGATGTCGAGATCGCCGAAACGCCTGGCCAGCGTGGCGACCACCCGCGCCCACTCCTCGTGGTGGGCCGGGTGATCACCTCTCGGACATCAGTCGGGCTCAGCAGAATCGGGCGCACCTCGACCTTGCGGTTGCAGGCCTTCGACCCCTCGGCGGCCAGCTTGAGCGCCACGTCTAGGTCGGGCGCTTCGAAGATCCAGAAGCCGATGATGAACTCCTTCGTCTCCACGAAAGGACCGTCGGTAAACAATGCCTCCCCCGCGCGGTTGTCGACCACGGTTGCGGTGCTGGGTGCGCTGAGGCCAACGCCGAAAACCCAATGACCCTCTGCCACGAGCTGGTCGTTGAACACATCGATCGCCGCATCCTCGTCTGGGCTGGCGAGGTCGGTCGAGTCGGTGATCACGGAAACCAGGTACTGCATCTTGCATCATCTCCAGTGTTTCGGGGACGCCCCCGTGGACGGCCGCTCACCCGTACTACGAATACCCGCAGCCTGATCCGACACACCGTCCCGGACTTCTTTCACAAACTTTCGGTACACCGGCAGCCGGGCGTCGAGCCGTGGCCGCGCCTTCAGCTATCCGGCGACAGTTCCCTGCGGATCGAGAAGTGACCGCAAGTAGTCGTCGATGTTGTCGAAGCTCGCCACCAGCCCGTCGTACTTGGTCATGTGATCACGGCCGGCCTGGTCGCGGAACGCCAACGTGTGCCTCAGCTTCGTGACGCCGTCCGCCTCTTGCAGGTCCATCGTCTCGACCGCCTCCGCATCCGGCCAGCCTTCGAACAGCCACGTCTGGACCGTCCGGTTCGGCGGCTCGACCTCCAAGTACGTACCGCGAAACGAACACTCGATCCCGTCGCCGGTCACCATGACGATGTGGTAGTCGCCTCCCACGCGCAGGTCGATCGAGCACACGGTCACTTCCTCCTCAAACGGAGCGAACGTCTTCCGTACATGCTCGGGCTTTGTGAATACGTCATAGACGAGTTGAATCGGCGCCTTGAACTCTCGGGTGAGCACGATCTCGAGGTTGTTCGGGAACTCGATGTCTGCTGGTCGGTCGCGATGAGGTGTCACTGCTTTTCTCCTTGTTGTTGTAGCTCTTTGAGATAGTCATCTACCCGATCAAGTCGCTCGTTCCACGCGTGTTCGTACTTGGCCAGCCACTGGTGGAACGGCTGGAGGCGCGCAGGCTCCAGTCGGTAGAGCCGCCGACGCCCGTCGGTCCGGCACCGGACAAGTCCGACCTCGCTGAGCACCCTGAGGTGTTTGGAGACCTGAGGCTGGGACATCGACAGGTCGTCCACGATCGTCCCGACCGCCTTCTCGCCGCCGATCAGCGTGTCGAGGATCTCGCGGCGACGCGTCTCAGCTATGGCGTTGAAGACGTCCGACGTCGTGGGGGAGCGGGCCACCGTGCAAACATATGCCGATGTGGGTATGTGTCAAGAGCGCGGCATTGCCGGATGTCTGCTTATGGCGATTCAACGTCGCTGTCCCGATCGGGTTCCCATAGCTCGATGGGATTGCCCTCGGGATCGTGGATGCGGGCAAAGCGGCCGATGCCAGGCATGTCCCAGTCGGGGTCCGTGGTCACCGATATCCCGGCGCCAGCAAGCGCTGCCAGCATGTCGTCGAGGCCGTCCACGCGGAGGTTAAGCATCCACGGACGGTCCGCAGCGAAGTAGTCGCTGTCCGCAGGGAAGGGCGCAAAGACGCTGGGGCCCGATGCCGTATCCCATTCCCCGTGCTCGCCGGTGCCGACGCCTAGATGCTCTGCGTACCAGGTGCGCAGGGCATCCGGATCTTTTGCTCGGAAGAAGAAGCCGCCGATCCCCAGTACGCCCATGACGTCTCCTCACCCGCTGACGGAGAGGCAATTCTGTCGCACGCGTGGCGTGAGATTCCGCCCCGGTGGACTTCTGGGATGTCCAGGCCGAACGCGGGTACGTCTGCTCCTAGCGGGAGTTGGGCCTCGTGATCGCGTCGAGTTTGCTCATGTCGTCGGCGGTCAACTCGAGCTCCGCCGCAGCCATGTTCGCCTCGACGTGGGCGATATTCGATGTGCCGGGGATCAGCAGGATGTTGTCGGAGTGGTGGAGCAACCAGCTCAACGCGACCTGTCGCGCCGTCGCCTCGTGGTCGTCGGCGACGGTTTGGAGGACCTCCTCGCCGTTCATCTCGCCACCACCGATCGGATACCAAGGGATGAAGGCGATGTCTTGAGCGATGCAGTAGTCAAGGACCGGCTCCCACTCGCGGTTGGCGACCGAGTACTTGTTTTGCACCGAGGTCACCACGAAGTGCTCTTGGGCTCGCTTGATGTCCTCGACCGACACCTCGGATAACCCGAGGTGTCGGACCCGACCTTCTTGCTGCGCTTGGCGAAGAAATCCGAACGTCACGTCGATGGGGACCTTGGCGTCCAGACGGTGTAGCTGGTAAAGATCGATCTGGTCACGCTTCAACCGTCGCAGGCTGCCGTCCAGCGCGTCGTGCAGGTGTTGCGGGCTCGCGTCGTTGTTGACGTCTGCCCAGGGCCCATAACGCACCAGACCACCCTTCGTCGCCACCACGACGTTCTCGGGGTACGGATATAGCGCTTCGGCGACCAGCTGCTCTGAGGTGAACGGGCCGTATTGATCAGCGGTGTCGATGAACGTCACGCCGAGCTCGACCGCGCGCCGCACCACGTCGATGCTGTTCTGCGGATCTTCTGGCATGCCTTGGTTCAGTGGTCCGGTGAGGCGCATCGCGCCAAACCCCACCCGGTTGACTTCCAGATCGCCGCCGATGGCGTACGTCTTCGCGTATGGCACAACGAACTCCCGTTCGGTTGTTGTCGAGGTGTCTCCCTCTCGGCAACTTGGGCGCCTATCCAGGGTGTTCCCAGCCATCAGTCCAGGCAGAACTCGTTGCCTTCGACGTCCTGCATCACCAGACACGACTCGTTGACGCCATCGGCAGGCAGCAGTTGCACTCGCACGGCGCCGAGCGGGATCAGTCGCGCGCATTCGGCCTCGAGCGCCGCAAGCCGCTGTTCACCGACGAGGCCGGTGCCGACGCGGACGTCAAGATGCTGCCGATTCTTGACGACCTTGGCCTCTGGAACCCGCTGAAAGTACAAGCGCGGGCCGACGCCTGAAGGGTCAACGCACGCGAACGAGAAACCCTGCTGCTCAGGTGGCAGCGTGCGATCGAAATCGGCCCAGTTCGCGAACCCCTCCGGTGGCGGCGGCAAGACGTAGCCCAACATCTCGCACCAGAAGCGACCGACGCGCTCGGGCTCCGCGCAGTCGAAGGTGACTTGGAACTGTTTGACGGACGCCATCGGTTCACCATAGATCGGTCGCCCAATTCGCTCCAGCAGGTTCGCCAGTAGCTTCCCTGTCCCGAAGTCGTCGGCTCGCTCAGTACCACGCAGGTAATGGCAGTTCAGCGCCACGTGCGCCTTCGATTCGCACGCCTACCTCTACTCCGGCCCGGGACCAACCCGAGTTGACTCCGCTGAGGACCAGGCGGGGGCTGCCAAGTCGGCCAACGCGCAGCACTCCGTTGCCTGCAACGACAGCCTCAACGATCTCCTGCAGCGCCGTCATTTGCCGCTCGAAGCCCCCGACGAGTCCTGTGTTCAGCACCCAGGTCCCGACCCGTTGCTGGCCGCGCCGCAAGGAGACTGTTGGGCAGGTCCATGACCAGCCCAGATCGAGGTGCAGATCGATGTCTTTTGACGAATGCAACGACGCGCCGCACACCGCTCCGTCGCCGTTCGTGAAGGTCTGCAGCCTCAGCGCGTCAACATGACGATTGCAGGACTCCGAGAGCCAAGTGAGAAACTCCTCGGACAGCGGCCACAAGCGTACTTGCAACGGATGTCTCGTCGTCCAGAGGCAGGCGGCCGCGAGCAGTACAAACACGACGCAGAGCGCGATACACAACCAGCGAAGCCCTGGGAAGTGTTGGCGCGCCGCCAGCACAGCCCAGCCAACCGAGAACAACGCTGCAACTGCCGATAGCGCGTACCACGTCTTCCACGACTGCGCGCTGCGATCAACCATCTTCGGCGGTCTCGTTCGTTGCCTCGACGTCAGCAGTGGCGCCGCCCGCGCAACGGCATGGGCCATCAATCGGCGCGCCACATCCAGCGCAGTACCTGCGGTTCACGTTGCAGTTGTCGTCAGTCCGCGTGGCGCAGTTGAGCCCAAGGGGCTTCTCGAGCCATGCTCGGAGCGGTCCAAGGGTGCGGCCGATCTATTGCGCGTCGAGGTGTCGCCACCCGCCGGCCCGGTGACGAGCGATCACGGCTTGGAGCATCGAGATCAGCGCGTCGTGGTTGATCGAGTGTCGCGCGTACACGAGTTTTCTGGCTCACCCGGCCCTGGCCGGCGGAAAGCCGGACGGGTACGCGCCTCCCGGTTACTACCGCGTGGCATCCTGAACTGGTGAGCAATCGCGCACATCGCAGGGCGCCGGTCGATCTCCACTCGGCAGATCCGCCTCAGGGCGTTTGGAAGCGATCGCGCTCGTTCCTGCGGTGGTTCTTCGCTCCTCGTGCGCTGCCGGATGCGTGGACCGCTCCGCGCATATATGGATCGAGGTATCCCCGGGCGAGGGAAGACGGCGCGGGGCTGCGCCAAGTCATTGATGAGGCTCGCGCTGCCAGTGGCGGCTCCGATCAAGGCGATCCGCCGCCATCGGGCGACGATTGAGCAGTACGCCGTCATGAGCCATTGACTCCGAGGTCGGCATTTTCCTTCGAGTTCCAACCGGTGAAGACTGAGATCGTGACGAGCATCCAGCCGGAACTATGGATTGAACGTGCTGGCGCGGCAATTGCGTTCTATCAGCAGGCATTCGGTGCCTCCGTCGTGCACATTGTCGGCGAAGGAGACGACGTGGTTGCTCAACTCGCGATCGGAGCAGCTATGTTCTGGGTCGCGGCGGCCTCGCCGGAGGTCGGCAGGCTCGACCCGCTGTCAGTCGGTGGTGGCACCGGCCGCTTCCTTCTCGTCGTTGAGGACCCTGATGCGGTTGCGCGCGAAGCGGTCGCCGCCGGCGCCACGGAGAAGTCTCCGCCGTCAGACGAGCACGGCTGGCGGATCAGCCGCATCCTCGATCCCTTCGGGCACGAGTGGGAGGTCGCAAAGCCGCTCGGCGAATGGCCGCCGAACCCGAGGGGCTCGCGGGATCCCTGATCGCCATCACTCCGCAGCGCCAACCGTCGACTGTTTTCGAGCGTCAGAGGTGACGTGATGTACCTGCGGCGGGCTGTTGGTGTTGTCCTGCTGCTCGCGGCCGGGCCAATTTCGGCGTGGTCCTCGACAAGTGCTGCGCTCGCTGTCGGTGCCGACCATCGCCCGCGGCCGCCTGCTCGACGCGGATTGCAGGGGTTCCAACCGACGTCGATGTCGTTCGTCAACAGCAGCACCGGATATCTCCTTGGCTACGCGCAGACGACCGGGCCTCACTACCGGCTGGGGCCAGCGTTGTTGGCGCATACCGACGACAGTGGAGGCAAGTGGACCCAGGCGGCCGTGCCGAGAGGCGTGCAAGCCGTTAACGACGGCGCGGCAGTGGTCAGGTTCGTGAGTCGCGACGTGGGGTTTATCGCCGGTCGGCGCACATTCCTCACCACCGACGCCGCCGCGCATTGGCATCGGGTCGACCGGGGCCTTCGCATCGTTGACCTGGAGGCGACGGCCGACCGGGTATGGGCCCTTGCGCACCCGTGCCAGAGCTGCCGTGGGCTGCGGCTCTACACCGGTGTCCTGACCAACCCGCGACTGCGCCGAGCCCGATACGGGCCGAGGTTCAGCCACGGCGGTGCGCGCTTCATTCGCAGCAGCGGAAACGACATCTACATCGTCACGGACGGCGAGACCTACCGCGGTCGCATCTTCCGGTCCTATCGAGGCGGACCGTGGACCCGCCAGCGGGATCCCTGCCGCTCGTTCGGGAGCTTCGCCACATGGAGTGACGCCGGAGTCGCAGCGGTCTGCAACGTCATCATGTTCGGTGCAGGCAGCGAGACGAAGCGGGCCTATGTCTCATTCGACGGCGCGCGGTCCTGGACTCGGCGCGGCGCACCAGGGGCTGCCGGATATCTCGGCGGACTCGCCGCGGGCAGCAGTGACGACTGGGTTCTCGCGGAAGGACGAGGGGCGTTCCTCGCCACTGCGGACGACGGTGGGCAATGGGCCTACACCGGCCCGCGACCGGCCTTTGAACAAGGCATCGGCGACACGCAATTCACCAGCGCCGAACACGTCGTTGCCATCCCGGAGTACATGCCGAACGGCGTCTTCCTCAGCAGCAATGACGCTGGCCAGCATTGGCGGGTGTACCGCTTTCCCAAGTGGCGACGTCACCGCGCCTGATTGCGGAGATCGTTCTGGCGGAATGCGCGGGAGCTATCCGCGATGACCTACGAGCTGATCTTCATCTCGGTCGCGAGGGTTTGATACTGCCAGCCGGCATGCCCGTTGGTGGTGTAGTCGATCCTTACCTTTGGCAGTTCAAACGTGCCCGGCTTGCTGACGCGAAACGCGATGACAACGAACCATGCGGAGTCCGCGTGCGGACCGGTGACCGCGTCACTCAACGGGTGAGGGACGTATTTCGCGTACTCCTTGGGGAGATCTCCAGTCTGGCTGATCACACCGTTGCCGACTTGTCGGTAGTTGTATGCAGTGACGTTGACGATCTGTAATGACGAGTTGTCGCCTGCGAACGTCACCGCGGTGATCGTGACGGGGTGCGCGGAAAGGTTGTGCAGTCCGGGCAGACCAATGTCGAGCAATTCGTGCGTTCGTGCCGGGAAAACTCCCGAGAAGTTGGTGCCGACGCTAAAGACCGCGTCCGACCCGTTGCCTGACGCACAGCCGCACATCGACCAACCGACCAGCGCGGCGAGCAGAAGGCTGAGCGTCAGGCTGCGGGTACGACGCGGCCACTCTCCCTGCCTGTAGTCGGTCGCGCTCGGCGAGCTCTTCACGACTCGCGCGGCGCTGTCGGCTGATCGATGGCCAGCTGTTCACGCAGAATATCGGCGTGCCCGCAATGCTGCGCCAGCTCCCGCAGCGCGTGGAAATAGACCCAGCGCAGCGGAAGTGGTCCCCACCGGGTGCCGCGGAGTGTGTCGTCCAGTCCCAGCGAGGCGGTCGCTCGGCGTGAAAACTCGCAAGCGTCCCGATGTGCGTGCTGCACGGTGGCGATGGTGTCCTCGTCGTCAAGGATGAATGAATCGCCCGACCTCAGTGGGATCCCAAGCTCCGCGCGTGACCGGCAGGTGATCGCCTCGTTGAACCAGACCGTCTCGACGAAGGTCGCGTGCTTCACCAGGCCCAGAAGCGTGGTTCGGGAGGGCACCAATGACCTGCGCGCCTGCTCTTCGGTGATGCCGTCCAGGCAACCTCTCAGCGCAGCCCGATGCTCGTCGAGGAAGGCTTCGAGTTGGGCCTGAGCCGGTTGATCGATAACTTCCTTAGCGAACGTCGACGGGGCGGAGGACATCGTTGGAGCATGCCAACAGGCTTCTCCCAGAGGCAACTTGCCCCTCGACATGAGCGGCAGCGCCGATAACTGGGCTCAAGCGGCAACCGGCGAGCGCACCGATCCAGTGTGCTCCGAAGAGATCGCCGCGGTGCATCGCCGGCAGCCGGCGCCAGGTGGTGATGCGTAGCATCTGAGCTTGTGACCGCGCCGACGCCGTATCTCCATTTCGCTGGCAACGCTCGCGACGCTTTGACGTTCTACGGTGATGTCTTCGATTGCGGCGTACAGCTGCACACCTTCGAGGAGTTCAACCGGACCGACGGCCCAGCCGATGCGATCGCACATGGTTATCTCATCGACGGACCGGTCGCACTCTTCGCCGCCGACGTGACCGACGGCGAGCCTTCTTTTCGCTGCGAAGGCATGATGCTGTCCCTGTTGGGCACGTCAGAGCCGGCGACGTTGCGTGTGTGGTTCTCGAGCCTTTCCGCGGGTGGCCAGATCGTGGATGAATTGCAGGCGCGGCCGTGGGGTGCATCAGACGGACAGGTGATCGACCGCTACGGCCTCCATTGGTTGATCGGCTTCGAGGGCGACGAGAGTCCCTGAAGGGTGTGCTCATCGGGCAGCACGATGATGCAGTCACTTATTCGGCCGGCTGCGATCCCAATCGCACTATCCGGAATTGGCCCGCTGCCGTTGTTCGTCGGTCTCGAACCGGCGGCCGGTGAGGCGCTCGTACGCTTCGACATACTTCGCGCGGGTCTGCTCGACCACGGCGTCCGGCAACGGTGGTGGCGGGCCGGTGCGGTCCCATCCCGATGAGCCGGTCAGCCAGTCGCGGACGAACTGCTTGTCGTACGACGGCTGTGCCTCGCCGGGCTGCCAGCCTTCGGCTGGCCAGAACCGTGACGAGTCCGGCGTGAGCACCTCGTCTGCCAGCATCAGCGTCCCGTCCCCGGCAACGCCGAACTCGAGCTTCGTGTCCGCGAGGATCACGCCAGCCGAGGCGGCCTGCTCGGTTGCTCGGCGATATACGTCGAGAGTCAGCGTGCGCAGCTGCTCGGCGCGGTCGACGCCTACCGTCGCGACGACGTCGTCGTAAGTCATCGGCGCGTCGTGCTCGCCGATCGGCGCCTTCGTCGTCGGAGTGAAGATCGGCTCAGGCAGTTGGCTCCCGTCGAGGAGTCCGCTCGGTAGTGCAACGCCGTGGACCGAGCCGGTCCGCTGGTAGTCGGCCAGCGCGCTGCCGGTGAGGTAGCCGCGGGCCACGCACTCGACCGGCACCATCGCGAGCCGCCGGCAAAGCATCGACCGGCCATGCAACGCATCTTCGTATGCCCTGAACTCGCTCGGATAGTCCGCGACGTCGGCGGTGATGACGTGGTTCGGTGCGAGGTCGCCGAGCTCGTCGAACCACCATGACGACAGCTGACTGAGGATCACCCCCTTGTCCGGGATGTCAGTTGGCAGGACGTAGTCGTACGCCGAGATCCGGTCAGTCGCGACGACCAAAAGCGAGCCGTCGTCAGCGGAGTAGAGCTCGCGCACCTTGCCGGAGTGCAAGTGCCGGTCGGCGAGACCGGCCAGGGCATCGTTCGTCGTAGGCATCGGGTTCTTCTGGTCGTGAAGGAGGTGCTGGACCGTGGAGAGCACCCGCTTGGCGTCGGCAAGCCCGGCTTCCAGCCGGCGCAGGTGCCGTTCGATGATCGCGGCCACCTCGGCTGGATCCTCTTGAGCGGCGAGGATCTGCCGGATGTCGCGTAGCGGCATCGCAACCCGACGAAGCTGCGCGATCAGCCGCGCGTCTCGGAGCTGACTCGGCCGATACAGCCGGTAGCCGGTCGCTGCGTCAACGACGGCAGGCTCGAGCACCGACGAGCCGGCGTAGAACCGCAGCGCACTGACCGTCAGGCCGCTCGCCTTCGCCATCTGCCCGATTCCGAGCAGCGTGTCATCCACGTCGGCAACCCTGCGCCCTCGACATGGTTGAGAGTCAAGCAGCGCCGAGCCCCAACTCCGCCAGCGGACCGTGAACCGCGAAGCTACAGAGGGAGGTAGCGGTCTCACCTTCTGCCGGTATCGAGCTGGGCGTGCCGTCTACTGCGACCGCTTCCGGCCTAATGTCGTCAGTTGCCGGCGGCGGGTGTGGGTCGATGTTGATCCGCGATCGCGACGTACTTTTTCGTGCCGGCAATGATGTAGTACTTCTTGCCGTTCAGCTCGAGCGACGCCGTCACCGCGCTGATCGATGAGCCCGGTTACCCTGCAGCAGCAGGAGAACGCTGCAGTGATCTGTCAGCACTCCCGGTTGTTATCGCGACGTGTGGCGCTGACAACTCGCGGGGTCAGCGCCAGAACTCGGTGAGCTGGTCGGCGATGGCTTCTGCCTTGGTCGTAGCCCGCTCGCGCAGCGGCCGGACGCAGCGACAGATCCATCGCGTTAGCGCCGAACATGTGCTCGGCGTTGCTGTCCGGGAACATCGTTTCGACCCTGCTGCCACTGTGCACGCAGTTCGTCGACCTGTGTCGACAGCTGCATGCCCCAGCTCGAGCGGATGCAGTGATCTGCCACCGAATGGTGACAGCACCAGAACCCGTGACGTATCCGGCTGCCAGATCGGCATTCTCGTTGCGTCGGTAGCCGCCGTTGATGTATCGGTTGCCACCGATGCTGTACGGAGGGATACCGAAGCCGTTCGAGGTGCTGGCGGCGACGGCGTCCACTAGGTCGACTCCGCTGTGGCGGTCGAACACGACCGGTTCACCGGTGTGGGCATCGACCGCCGGGATGAGCAACCGGCTGTTGCGGCCAGTGCTGGCTCGGCAGTCGAGCAGCGACGACAGCCCGCCACTGCGTTTGCACAGAACTGTGCGACGCCGGGTCCGTCTCGAGCGCCGCCGCGCCCATTCTGCGGCGCATGTCGGCCGCATCCTCGAGCGGCACCGATGACTGCGCTCGTCCTGTCCATGTGATCCGACGCCGGCCCGATAGGAGTACGCCCTCGGTCGGATCTGGCGGACCTGTCGGCTGGCCGGGGCGGCAGGGGCAAGGATGTCGGCAAGCAGTTCGGTCGGCGGGATCCCGCTGGTTATCTGGGCCGCGGCGGTCGATCCCGCCGAGGTTCCGATGGTCAGGTCGGCCTCGGTCACATCCAACCCGGCCTCAAAGAGGCCGGCGATGACGCCGATCACCCACGCGTTGCCCACCGATCCGGCACCGCCGAGGACCAACGCTCGCTCACCCGTGGCGTGCGTCCCTGCTGTCGCGTCGACCTGCGGCTGATCGCTGGTCGGACCTCGGCCGGCCGGAGGCCGACGTCGAGGTGAAGCGCGGAGGTGAAGAAGTTGTTGAATTCATGGGAGTCGCCTTTCGCGAATTGCCTTTGTCGGCGCTCCCGGTGGCGACTAACTCAGTCGCGCAATCATGGGCTGCATGGGAGCACCCGGTGCGGACACTGCACTCATGGGTCTCACCTCCTGCCAGTAGGAACGATCGCGAGGACGCTAACACGCCGGCTGCGCGGCACGCGATCGGAATCCGGCCAAAGACGCCGAGCGTCCTGGCGACTGACAACCACGGGTTGACAATGACAACCATGGGTTGTCATACTGAGTGTCATGACGCCGAAACAGGTTGCCGAACAGGACAAGTCGAAGTTCCAGGAGCTGCACAAGGTCCGTGCTGAGGCGGTGGACCACTACTTCAAAGCAATCGAGTTCTCGAAGCGTCGGTGCGCACTCATCACCGAGCTGATGGGCGCGGGATATTCACAGTCGGACATCGCCCGTGAGCTCGGCGTGACGAGACAAGCCGTGCAGAAGATGCTCGCCATACATCGTGAACGAGTGTCCGGGCCGATTCGATGAGTGACTTGCCCGTCATGCGTCAATACAGGTATGGCCAATCCTGTGAGCTCCCACCTGGACACCCGCTTCTCTCAGCCTGACGCCGAGCCGACCGGCTGGGACGAGACGCTTCGGGCCTTGGAGCAAGCCGAGCTGTTCTGGGTGACGACTGTGCGCCCCGATGGCCGTCCCCACACCACGCCCCTCGTCGCGGTGTGGTCGGACGGGACGGGCTACTTCTGTACGGGAGTTGGTGAGCAGAAAGAGGTCAACCTTCGCAACAACAGCCGAGTGAGCCTCTTGACCGGACGCAACGACTGGGACCAGGGACTCGACATCGTGGTCGAAGGCGAGGCCGAGAGGGTCGAGGGCCAGGACCGGCTAGAGCAGGCGGCCGTGTTGTGGACAGCGAAGTGGGATGGGCGATGGAACTACGTCGTCTCCGACGCGGGCTTCGAGGACCCCGACGACCCGGACCACAACCAGGTACTGGTGTTTGCCGTCCGCCCCGAACGGGTGTTGGTCTTCGGCAAGGGCGACTTCTCCCAGACCAGTCACCACTTTGGTTCATAACGGTTCGTCGAACCGTCTGCGAACGCCGGATCGAGCCCGCCAGAGCCTCGCTTCGCGTTCGGCTCTGAGATAGTTCTGGGAGTGGTAACTCCCGACGGCTGCCCGGTCAAGGCATACGCGGCTCTGCCGGCCGAGCCTGACTTGTCGACCGTGATGGCGTACGTCCGGGGCCGGACCAAAGTTCTTGACCTTGGTGCCGGAACAGGTCGGATCGCCGATCCGTTGGCGGCAGCCGGCTACGACGTGTTGGCGGTGGACGAGTCAGCGGAGATGCTCGCTCACGTCCGTCGCGCCAGGTCAATACAGGTGCGCATCGAGGACCTCGTCTCCACCGAGCGGTTCGACGCCGTGTTGATGCTGTCCCATCTCATCAACGTCCCTACCGATGCGCAGCGTGAGGCGCTGCTCACGACAGCGGTTCGCCATCTCGGGCCCGAAGGCGTCCTGCTCGCTCAACGTCATGACCCCGCAGCCATCCTTCGAGCGGGTCGTAGCGTCATCGGAGACGTCGAGGTTGCCCTGATCGACGTCGACACGACTCGCTGGCCGGCCGTAAGCGCAACCACCCAATACCGCGTCGGTGGACAAGTCTGGGATCAGCCATGGGAAGCACTCGTCCTCGACGACGACGCGACCACCGACGTGCTAGATCGAAGCGGCCTGCGGACCGTTTCGATGGATGGCTCGTGGGTCCTGGCGGTCCGCGCCGACCGTCCGTAAGGCGCATCACAGCATTCCCGGGTCCGCTGAATGCGTAGGTACGCGGCCGCCGCTTCGACCGGGAGGGCCGGCTGGACACGATGGATCGGCTGCGGTTTGGCGAGGCGCCTGCGAAACTCGGACGGTTGACCTGACATGGAGGACGCGTGATGGCAGTTCGAAGGGGAATGAGGACGCTGGCTGTGCTGGTGTCGTGCGGCACCGTCGTGCTCGGCGCGGTGGCGGCGAGCGGCTCGGTGGCTCAGGTCGGCGCGCATCCCGACGTGGCACGAGCGAAGATCCCGAGCGGGGTTGCAGGCGGGCTGACGGCGGTCGCCGCCGTCCCTCACTCCTCCGATGTGTGGACCATCGGCGCGAATGGGTCCGGGGTCGACAACGAGCATTTCTTCGAGCTTCGCCGCCATGACGGACACGTGGAACGCATCAAGCCGCCGAAGCTGAATGGCCGTTACGGCAACCTCGAGGCGATCACCGCGGCTTCGCCCAAGTCGGTGTGGCTCGCCGGCGCCACCCAGCAGGGTCACGGCAGCGTTCAGGCCTTCCCGGCGATCTGGCGATGGTCACGCGGGAAGTGGGTCGCCCAGAAGCTCCCAGCGATGGAAGCCTGCGCCTGCAGCGTGAGCTCGATCTCCGCGAGTTCAGCGAGCAATGTGTGGGCGGCCGGCGTTATCTACGTGAAGGCCGGCAACGCAGCCAGCCTGCTTCACTTCAACGGTAAGAAGTGGTCAGCAGTCCCCGATCTGATCGCACAAGGCTCTGTTATCCCGAGTGTCGTCAGCACCTCGGGCCCGAAGAACGCCTGGGAGGCAGCGGGTCCGGACTTCGCACATTGGAACGGCAAGGTCTGGACGGCCGATGGCACGGCGCCTTCGGTGGACTCAATCGTTGGCATCGCTACGAGTTCACCCAAGCTTGCCTATGCCGTTGAAGAAGACGACACCACATTCACCGGCGTCATCCTCAAGTACAACGGCTCTACGTGGTCGAGGACGCCGCTTCCGGATGGCCATGCCAAAAGGGCGCAGTTGACCTCTATCTCGATGCACGGAACTTCTGCCTGGGTGGTCGGCGCGTACAACAACCCCAACGACGTCCGACTGCCGATCATCGTGCACACCACCGGCGGGAAGTGGAAGTCGCAGACCGCACCGTGGCGGGACGTCGTCCTGGCCGGCGTTAGCGCACAATCGGCTAAGCGCGCGGTCGTAGCAGGCTCCTACATCGACTTCAACAGCCGTGCGACCAAGTCGTTCATCGCCCTCGACAGCGGGCACTGGACGGGTATCAACAGCTGACAGTCGCAAGTGACGGGGCCGGCCTCCGGACATGGCGTGAGAGAACACCAAAGCCAACAAGGTGTGTGCCGGAGCTTCGGGATCAGGTAGTGGCTGATTCCACCTCGGCTGTGATCCGGCAGTACTCGTCGTTGGAATTCACATCGAGGATGGCGTCGATGGTGAAGACCGCGCCGGGCACGGTCACGAGCAGGTGCGCATTGAGGGTGGCGTATCCGCTCTCCGTACTGCCTGAGAAACCTCCCGCGGCGGTGGAGTAAACCGAAGACGCTCCTGCCGGCGTGTCGTTGCCGCCGCTCTGCGTCACAAACTCGACTCCGCTCAGACCGTTCTGTGTGAGGAACGATGTTCCGTCAATCTGGGTCTTCCCGGCATGGGCAAGAGTGAGGCTGCCGGTGGCGCCACCACCGCCCAGTCCACCCCCCACATGACAAGCGGCTTTGAGTTTGGCGTTGGCGAGCAGCGACAGCGACCTGCTCTTGCTGCCAGAGGTGATGTCGAGGGCCATCGCCTGGGGGGCGTTTGCCGGTCGAGCCAACCCGACCCTCGTGGTGCCGCCGGGGCACTTCCCGGACGCCTTGGCAAGGCGCAGCGAGCCGCCGCGAGTGGCGCACGCCTTGATTGCCTGGGTGGTGGACACCGATGTTTTCGACGTGATCGCGGCGGCCGCTTCGTAGGATCCGAGGCACAGCACGCTGGCGGCGCCGAAGGCGATGAGTCCTCGTACGCGACGATTCATGACCGGTCTCCCCCCGGACGATTATTACGGCACATTACCAGCGCAACGCGGCCTCGGATGAGGAATTGCAAAGGTCGTGAGCGTCTCCAAAGCGGACGTGAGGCCGGCATCTATGCGGCACTCGTTCGAGGCGACCGGTGGGTGGCGTTGCGTCCGCGGCTAGAGGACGGCGGCTCGACCGGGCAGCAAGGGAAACGACCGGTCCGCACGTGACGGCATGATGTAGTTCGCTCGGCGCCGGACCTTGATGAAGGCGTTGATGCCGTTGTTCTTGGTGGCCGTGACCTTCTTGTTGATGTTGTGGGCGCCGGAGGCGTTCATCGCGTTTCGGGTGACGACGAAGTCCTCGATGGAGCGCTGCACGGAGACGAAGTGCAAGCCGGCGGTGTCGCCGTCCGTGGTGTTGAAGTCACGACGAATGATGAGCGGATGGCCGTGCTTGCGGGCCTGGGCGGTGGCCTGAGAGTGCCCGACCTTGCCGTAGTCCTTGATCGCCGTAACGATCGCTTTGGTATCGGCGGTGCTGTCGGCCTTGTTCTCGATGATCTTCTGCACGCCGGCGGCGTCGGTCTCCGGCGAGAACATGAGCGCGATCCGGTCTTCTGGCGTGAGCTTTCGATACCAGTTGTCGAGCGGCTCGCTCATGTAGCTGACCTGCATGGTCGTGCCGTCGGCGAAGGGGCCGTCCTCGATCGTGACGAAGTCCTCGCTGGCCTGGTTCTTGCGCATCCCGGACTTGAAGCCCATGAACAGTGGCGCGTCGGGGGAGACCGGATGGCTGGCCGGGATGCCCTTGACGTCCTGGCGGTGGGCGGGGATGCCGGTGCCGGTGAAGCCGGTCCGGGTCTCTCGCCAGGTCAACACCGACTTGAGTGACAGCGAGCCGTGCACGCCGGGCATCTTGTGGCCGTGGGCGAGCGCAGCGCGCGAGCTGGTTCAGCCGGTGCTCGTCATCGCTGGCGAGGTGAATGCACACGTCGTAGTCGTCGATCGCCGGGTGCTCGAAGCTGGACAGCCTCGTTGCCTTGGGGACCGGCGAGTGGACCCCGAGCAGACGAAAGTAGCTCGGGCCCCAGCTGACCGTGAACAGCAGCCCCTTGTGGTTCCAGTGGAAGTGACGTTCGAGTGTTCGTAGCCGCGACTCGAGCACGCCGCGCGTGCGCCGGCGTCGGAGTTCCCTTCACATCGAAGAACAGCAGCCGGTCGAACTTCGGTGCCGTCGGCGTTGCCGTAGGCGTCCTTGGCCAGGTAGTCGCCCCACGCGTGCTGGCGCTTGGGCAGTCCGTGCGGCTGGCTCCCGAGCGGCAGCAGCTTCACTCGAGGACTGGCGAGCGCGCGCTTGGCTCCGAGGCCGACGGTCGCCCAGCCGGCAGCCAGAACCGAGGCACTTGAGACAAATCGCCGTCGCGTCAGACTGCGGCGGCCTGACTCAAGGTTGTCCAGCATCGCGGCACGATACACGAACGCGCGATGATCGCTACAGTGCCGAGCAGCACGTGAACGACTGCCGCGTAGGAGGCCACGATGAAGTGCCGGATTGCTCGCTCTGGACCAGGAGCGGGTCAGCGCGTGGCGCTGGTGCTGGCAGCAGTCTCACTGCTCTTGACCACTCCTGCTCTTGCCGCCGTCTCCGCCGCGGCACGCGGCGCAGCACGCACGCCGCGAAGCCGACGGTGAAGATCGTCAAGACCGCGGTCGGGCCGCTGCTGGCCAACAGGTCCGGCTACACGGTGTACATGTTCGTACGCGACAAGCCGCGTAAGGACGTGTGCCGGAAGATCAAGAACTGCGAGAAGGACTGGCCGGCCGTCACGACCACGGGCAAGCCGGTCGCCGGCCCGGGCGTGAAGAAGTCGCTGCTGGGATCGATTCCCTACAAGGGAAAGCTGCGCGAGGTCACCTACAAGGGCCACCCGCTGCACACCTACCGCTTTGATACCAGCAAGGGCTCAGTGATTAACATCGGCAACCGCCAGTTCGGCGGCGCTTGGTATGCGCTCAACGCAAAGGGCGGGGTGGTGAAGTGATGCGTCGGTTAGGGGTTCTCGCCTGTGTGTCGCTGGCGGTCTGCGGCCTGCTCGGCTTCGGACTGAACGCCTCGGCAAGCACCAAGGTGCAGAAGGCCGGCGCCGCTCTCGGACTAGTGGGCAGCAGGCGCGCGCCGCGACCGGCGGCAGAGTGCTGCGGGTCGGCACGTACCACCACATCAAGGGCCAGTTCAAGACGATCCAGAGCGCCGTCAATCACGCGCGACCTGGCGACTGGATCCTGGTCGCGCCGGGTGACTACAAGACCACGTCGAGCAAGGCGCCGGCCGCCAGCCCCGACATCCCGTCCGGAGTCCTGATCACCACGCCCGACCTGACGATCCGCGGGATGAACCGCAAGACGGTGGTGGTGGACGGGACCAAGCCCGGGTACGGAAAGTGCAGCAGCAAGGCCGCGGCACAGAACCACGGCCCCAACGTCGACGGCGCTAACGAAGGGCTCAACGGCATCGTCGTGTGGAGAGCAGACGACGTGAACGTCGAGAACCTGACCGCGTGCAACTTCCTGAGCGGCTCGGGCGACACCGGAAACGAGATCTGGTGGGACGGCCTGAACAGCAAGAACCAGATCGACGGCTGGGGCTTCCTCGCCACCTACCTGACGGCCACCTCGACCTACTACAACAGCGAGTCGGACGCTGCGGCGTACGGGTTGTTCTCGAGCGCGTGGCAGGGCGGCGTGTTCGCCCACGACTACGCCAGCAACTTCAACGATTCCGGCTTCTACATCGGCGCCTGTCATCAGCTGTGCACGCAGATCCTCAGGTACAGCCGGTCGGAGTACAACGCGCTCGGCTACTCCGGCAGCAACTCCGGCGGCACGATGCTGATCGAGCACAACCGGTTCGACCGCAACGAGGACGGGTTCGACACCAACAGTCAGAACGGCGACAACCCGCCGCCGCAGAACGGTGCCTGCCCGAAGGGGATCAAGCCGCCGGTCAAAGGCGCCAAGACCTGCTGGGTGCTCTACAAGAACATGTTCGATCACAACAACAACCCGAACGTGCCGAAGTCGGGCTCTGCGGGACAAGGGCCGGTCGGAACCGGAGTGTCGATCTCGGGCGGCCGGAACGACACCGTGATGGACAACACGTTCGCCGACAACGGCGCGTGGGGAACGATTTTCGTGCCCTATCCCGACAGTGGCCCGCCGTGCACGGGCGGCGTCAAGAACGCCCCGATTCTCGGACCGGGCACCTGCCTGTACGACGAGTACGGCGACATGCTCTTGAACAACACGTACAAGAACAACGGGTTCTTCGGCAACCCGACCAACGGAGACTTCGACCAGCTGAACCTGCAGGACAACGAGCTGACCGACTGTTACCGCGGCAACACCGATACCAGCGGGAAGCTGAGCCCCGACTCGAAGAAGCTCCAGGCCGACTATCCGTGCAACGGCAAGAAGGTGCCCGCCAACCTCAACCTCGCCTTCCTGGACGAGGTGCAGTGCGACACGCAGGTGGCGATCGGCGGAAGCATCCCGTGCTCCTCCACCGACCACTACCCCCGACAGACGCACGTGGTGATGCATCCGCTGCCCAAGACGCTCACGTCGATGCCGAACCCGTGCCTAGGCGTCCCGAAGAACCCGTGGTGCCCCAGCAACTAGCGACTATCGGGACTACTTCGCCGGAGCCTTCGCGAGGAGGCGATGCCGGCGCGGCGGAAGGACCAACGCCGGCACCCGCGTCCAGCACCTCTACGCGCTGACTACCTGGCGCGTCGGCGATGGTGGACGCAGCTGATCTCAGAGTCCATGGCCGCGCCGGTCATGTCGTTGGTCACTGTGATGAACATCTTGATCCGACCGTTTTCGTTGACTCCGGCTGGCCCATAGCCCCCTGTGCACGAGCCGGCGACCGGAGGGTTGAGGACGGTGCGTACCACCTTGACGAGCAACCCCGGGCGGACGTTCGCCTCGCCGGTCAACCCTGGGTTGCGCTCATTCAGCTCGCCGTAGGTCATGATCGTAGTGGTGACGACCTTCGTCGGGCGAGGGCTCGGTGAGGTAGGCGGCTCGGTCGATGCGGTTGCGCTGACGTGCGGAGTCGCCGTGTTCGTGGCCGATCCGGCGGCCGAGCAGCCGACAGGCAGCGTCAACGCAGCGAGGACCGCCGCTCCACGGACCATCATGCCCCTTGGACGCCAAGGCACGTCGACACGCTCCCACAGACCCGTCAGGTACGACCAGAATGCGGGCGGATCGAATGCGCGCAAGTAGCACGTCTCAGACAGCATCAGGGCGATGCCACCACGTACGAACGGCTGTCGTAGCGTCGAGTTGTGGTCCGCGGGCCGTTGACGAAGACTCAGCTCGACGAGTTTGTTGAGCGTGGGTGGACGCTGCTTGGCGGCGGCTTTCCTGAGTCCGTCGCTCGGGCCGTCCGTCGTGATCTCGGCACGCGGATCGGCGTAGATCTGGACTGCCCACAGCAATGGACACAGCCGCAGCTGTGGGTGAAGAACATGATGCGCAGGCCGCCGTATACCGACGCACTGACGGATCGGTTCCGCTCTGCGGTCGATCAGCTCGTCGGGCCTGGACGATGGGAACCGACGGCAGAGATGGGCTGGTGGCCGGTCAACTTCCCCGGTTTCGACGATCCGCCGTACGTCGACGACTGGCACATCGAAGGCGGCTGGTTCCGCCACCATGTCTGGTCGCCGGAGCAGGCAGTGCTCAATCTGTTCTGCTTTTCGACTGTCGAGCGCAGCGGAGGCGGCACGCTACTCGCCGAAGGCTCGCATCATCTCGCCGCGCGGGTGTTGTGGGATGCCGAGCCAGGCGGGCTAGCCGCCGACGACTTCGACCAGCCGCTGACCGCCGCGTTGCAGCAGTCGGGCTGGCCGGGGGTTGTCGAGGTGGTGGCAGCGGAAGGCGATGTCGTGCTTGCACACCCGCTGATGTTTCACGCCTCGAACGCCAACCGCGGGACCCGTCCGCGCGTCATGGCCCAGCCAGCTTTCAGCATGAACGAACCAAGACGCACCGAAGGTACAGACCTCTGTCCAGTCGAGATCCCGATTGCGCGCGCTCGCCCGTGATCGTCACCGCCGCGAGCCGCGGCAAACCTCTGGCTCGGGGACGGTAGCCGCCTTTATCGTCGGGTGGTGTCGCCTTCGTTCACGCTGCATGAGATCACCATCGACTGCCTGGATGTGCAAGTGGTCGCCGAGTTCTGGTCGACGCTGCTCGATGCGGAGCTTCGGGAGCCACTTCCTGGGTGGAGGCGCTTAGGCCCGCTTACCGAGAAGGGCCCGCTCTTGAACTTTCAACCGGTGCCCGAACCCAAGAACGGCAAGACGCGGATCCACCTTGACCTCCTCACCGATGACATGAGCGAGGCGATCCAGACAGTGCTCCGGCTCGGCGGCGGTGAGTCAGGTGAGCGACACGATTACGGCGAAGGCACAGTCGTGGTGATGGCCGATCCGGAAGGCCACGAGTTCTGCCTCGTGCAGTACACCTCGGAGGAGTAGCGGCGCTTAGGGTCGCGAGCGTTTATCGAACGGTGGGCGTTCGTAGCGTTCGGTCCAGCCGGCTGGGGGGAAAGTCACAGGTCGAGGGTGAGCACCGTCTCGCCGTAGCTGTTGACGTGTGACGGTTGTAGTCCTGCTGCTGTGCAGCAGGACAAGCTCGCAATGTTGTCGGGTCGGACGGCGGCCGAGACTTGGTGCATGTCCTGTGCTTTGGCCCAGCAGATCGCGGCCAACACAAATGGATGTGCCCCATCCCAGCCGGCGATGTCGGCATCGCACGTACATCCCGATGTCCAGCCGGCCGTTCGAGTCTTGTTCGGTGTCGAGGAACCCGACCAGCTCATCGCTGACAGGGTCCACCGCGATGAAGCCTTCGCGGAGCGGGTCGGAGCGCGTCAGGTCCCACCATCGTGGGTGCATCCCGTAGAAGCCGCCGAACTCCGCTTGGCCCACTGGGTCATTGTCGAACCACCCCGCGGCCTCCACGGCAAGCTGCTCGGTCAGTGTCGTCAGAACGACCCGGCGAGTGCCATCAACCGCCACCCATCAACGGTAGTAACCGTGCGCTGGCCGGCCGTCACGCACACCGGCCTTGTCGCCGATCTGGGAAGCCGAGGTGCGGACACCTTGCAGATCGTCGCCGGGGCTGAATGTGACATTGTTGCAAGGCGCTACGGGCGCTCGGGCGGCGCTGGACTTAGCCGGGAGCCCGACGAAGGGTTGCCTGCCATCCCGTCGATCTACTAGCACCCTGGCGAACTTGATCTCGCCACTCACCGGTAGCCGTTGGTGCCGAGCGCGATCGATGGACCGCTCGTGGCACCCTTGGCGATCACCGTGTCGTGGCCGGCGTCCCTGCCGCAGTAGATGGCCGGCGGATCGATCGTCATCGACGTCTCGCCGATTGAGCCGCTCGGGGTCTCATAGACCGCGACGGCCGCGTTCTTCGCGGTCGGCGCGATTCCGACCCTCGCAGCCGCGATTGGCGTTGTCGGCATGACCGGGCACACGCCGGTCGCCTCGGTGACGATGGACAGCACGAAACCGCTCTTGTGCTTGACCGCACAGCCCGTGTAGACGCGACCATGTCTCGGAGCTGAGGCTCCGGTGGCCTGCGCCCGGCAGTAAAACGAGTCGTCGCCGTACTGGTTGCCCCCGCCACCCAGCGGCGGCTTGCCGTAGGACGCATAGTGGCTGTTCCAGTTCCTCGCGTCGTCCTCGTAAACCTGACCGATGACCTCGAACGCGAGCTGCCTGCCCTGGAAGTAAGCGCCGGCGCCATGGATCAGGTTCTTGCCGCCCTGCAGCTGAAGCTTGGCCAGCGATGGGACGCCGTGGCTCGGGGCGGCGAACTTGGCGGCGTACAACGCAGTGTCATGCAAGCAAGACAGTCCAAGTCGCTTGCCGTCGGAGGCGAGATCGGGCTGCGAGCATCTGAAGCCGCCCTTCACCAGCTGCGACCAGTGGGACTTGAAGGTCCGGACCTCGAGGCCATGTTGGGTCTCGGCCACGAAGAAGAACTGCCCGTCGGCCCACGCCACCGCGGGTGCACCCCAGATCTTGTTGCCGAGACTGGCGAACTTCGATGAGCCTGGTTTGTTGGCGAAGACCGCGCGGTCCCTGCCGCGGTAGGCCACGACTTGGCCAGCGACTCTGTGGTCGCTGCCTCGTCCTGCCGCCGCCTGACGGGGCGAGTGGGCTTGTGCTTGTGCCGGCGGGATCAGGAGCGCCACAGCCGAGCAGGCGCTGGCGACGAGGATCAGGCGTCGCGTCGGTCGTGACATAGCGGCATCCCTCGTTCGGTCCTAGCTGAGCCTAATTCCTCGACGTGTCAGCAGTAGCCGTGGCTATGACGACGTGTGGCGCGGACAACTCGCAGGGTCACAACGATCGTCAGTCCGGCTTCGCCTTCTGGGGGTGCGGCGTGTCACCGCGCGCGAGCATCTCGACGTATTGCTGGATCCGGCGGGCGCGCGTCTCCGCGCGCTTTGCATCCTGCACCCGGTACACGACGGAGAACTTGTTGGTGCGCGTCAGCACGTCCCACATTCTCTGCGCGCGCGGCGACGCGGCGAGTGCGTCGCGCAGGTCGTCCGGAATGTCGAGCGATGCAGATCCGCCGTACGCGCGCTGCCACCGCCCGTCGGCCTTTGCCCGCTCGACTTCGGCGATACCGGCTGGCTGCATGCGTCCGTCGGCAATGAGACGTTCGGCTGCCTGGACGTTGCGCTGCGACCACCGACTGCGGGCGCGACGTGGGGTGAACCGGACGTGGTAGGTCGCGCGGTCACCGCGCGTGAGATGGCCATCGATCCAGCCGTAACAGAGCGCCTCGGGAAGTGCGTCGATATAAGTCAGGCTCGTCGGTCCGGCCACGCCCTTCCTCGCCAGCACGAGCCGTACGCCGGTTGACGTGGCGTGGTTGTCGGCGAGCCAGGCGCGCCAATGGGCGACGTCGGCGACGAGCAGCTCAGGTGCTTCAGACACGTCACGATTCTCGCCGATGAAGTGTCTGTCGCGCCCGACGGCACTCTGCCAACAAAAGCCACTCCACTCAACTTGCCGATAGGTGACCAGCGCCGAGTTGAGACCGAGGGCTCGATGTCGCCAAAGTGGCGCGCGGCTCTGAAGCAGGGTTGTCAGCAGTACCAGTCGCTCGGACCTCGTGCGGCGCTGACAACTTGCGGCGTTCGGGTGTTTCACGGCTTCGCAACCTACGACTTGAGCGGCGCGGAGGGAACGCGATGACCGGAAGACGTCGCGAGGAACGCTCGCTGGGCCTTAGTTCTCGGGTGTGACCACGTCTAGTCGGCGTCGGACCTCTGCGGTGTTCACGCCGAGAGCACCGAGCAGCATTGCTGCAGGGTCTGGCGGTTGGAGGTTGAGGATCTGGGTCAGCACCTCGGAGCCGGTGACCTCGAGCTTGCGATGACCCTTGGGCTTGTACGCCTCCTCAAGCACTTTCTTGGCCGCGGGCGTCATGCGGAAGCGGTCCTTCTTCGCGACGTCTCTGATCCTCGGCTTCTTCGGCACGGCGCGCATCGGCAGTGGGGGAGCGTCGGCGCCGGACCCCAGACCGACGACACCCAGGGCTTGGTGATCGAGCGATTCGAGGGTCTGCCGCGCTTGTCGCAGGCTCACGCCCAACACGGCTTCGATCGAGGGATCTTCCAGCAAGGCGAGCAGGACGTGATCGGTGCCGGTGCGGCGATCACCTCGGCGACGGGCCTCCTCGCTGGCCTGAAGGTAGATGGCCCAGGCGTGGAGCATCTCTGGTGCCACGGGTTCGGTGGTCACAGCGACTCCTTGTTGTACTTGGTGTGCACGGATTGGCGAGTGACGCCCAAGGCGTCGCCGATCTGCTGCCACGACCAGCCTTTGGCCCTGGCCGCCGCGACGTGGTGCGCTTCCACCCTCTCTGCCAGGCGATGCAGCGCCAACGAAGCACGAAGCCCAATAGCCGGATCGTCCGACGACAGACTCGCGTCAAGGTCCTCGACATCCATGTCGCGCGTATTCCTACGCAGCACGACGGTTCAACCGCGCAAAAGCCATGGCGAAAAGCACGGCCACGAACAGGCAGAACACTCCCAGGCCGGCCCACGGAGAAAGGGTGTGCGCGGTGCGGACCACCAGGGTGACCTGCCCCCCTGCCTCAGTCGGCCAATACTTCTCCACGGTGTGCTCAATGGAAGTGGGCAGCGCGGCGGCGATGGCGGGCAGGATGAACAGAATGGCGACGAGGACGGCGATGGCTCCTGCCGCGTGTCGTATGAGCGTGCCGAGCGCCAGACCCATCAGTGCGAGCACCGCTCCACAGAGCCCGCTGCCGATCAGAGCGCGAAGCACATGGGTGTCTCCGAGGTTGGCAGTCGGCGCGTGGCCCGAGATCAGGGCCTGGCCGATGAAGAAGGAGGCAAAGGTGATGATCTCGGAGACGACGAAGATCAAGGCGAACAACACGACCGCCTTGGCCGCGAGAAGCCTGCCGCGGCGCGGAACCGCAGCCAGACTGCTTCCGATCGCTCCCGTTGAGTACTCGGAGGTGATCAGCAAGATTCCCAGTAGTCCAATCGCCAGTTGGGCGATGACGAAACCGGACTCGCTGATAGAGGTGGGGTCCCACGTGAGCTTGTTGCTGAGCGAACTGTTGGCATAGTGATGCGCGGTGAGTGCACTGACGAGCGCCCCAAGCCCGATACCGATGACCGTCGCGGCAAGCAGAGTCCACAAGGTGGAGGGAACCGTTCGCGCCTTGGTCCACTCGGAGTGCACGACGTCGGCGAAGCTGGGCGCCCGATAGGCAGGCGCCACCGATGCAGGTCCGGTTGGTGACAGGGTGGCCGTCATGATGCGGCCTTCGCGGCGCGGAACTCCACGCTGTCATTGGTCAGCTCCATGAAGGCATCTTCAAGCGAGGCGCGCTGGGTCGCCAGCTCATGCAACGTCAAGCCCTTCGCGGCAGCCAGGTCACCGATGGACCGCGCGTCCAGGCCGGCTACCTCGATGCTCTCTTCTGGGCCAGGCTCCACCCGCGCGCCGGCTTTGATGAGCTCGTCGGAAAGCACATCGAGTTGGGGCGAGCGAACCAGGACGTGGTGTTCGGACGTCGAGTCCACGAACTCACCGACTCCTACATCTCGAAGCAACTTGCCCCGGCCGATCACAATCACGTGGTCAGCCGTGACCGCCATCTCGTTCATCAGATGGCTCGAGACGAACACCGTGCGCCCTTCGCGGGCCAGGTGTTGCATGAGCTCGCGGATCCACACGATGCCTTCCGGGTCGAGGCCGTTGAGCGGCTCGTCGAACATCAGCACAGGTGGATCTCCCAGCAAGGCGCCGGCAATGCCGAGCCGTTGACTCATCCCGAGCGAGAACCCGCCCACCCGCTTGCCCGCCACTGCCTCCATGCCAACGAGCGCGAGGACCTCGTCGATCCGCGACGTAGGGATCGCGTTGCTCTGGGCCAGTCCCAACAGGTAGTGATAGGCGGTCCGGCTCGGATGTACGGCCTTGGCGTCGATGAGGGCACCGACCTCGCGCAACGGGGCCGGCAGATCCCGGTAGGGCCTACCCCCGACACTCACCTGGCCACTCGTTGGAGTGTCGAGCCCCAAGATCAGCTTCATGGTGGTCGTCTTGCCTGATCCGTTGGGCCCGATGAAACCAGTGACCAGCCCAGGATTGACGTCAAAACTCAGGTCGTCGATCGCCAAGGTCTTGCCGTAGCGCTTGGTGAGGTTGCGAACCTCGATCTTTTGGCCACTTGAAGCGTGCACGAGTGTCAATATGAACTGACACCCGCGATTTGTCAACCTAAACTGACACAGGAGTTCCTGCAGCGCGCGGGCACTTCCCGAGCACCTAGGCGGCCTACCGGTGTGTTGGCGCTGGCGCCGGCCGCGCCGAGATCGGCGGGCTGGCCGGCTGCGATGAGGAGGTGCCGAGTTCGATTCGCCAGACAAGGCGGGTCGGGTCGGGCAGGTCCAAGACAAGCTGAATGTGATGACCATCCGCCCAGCGGATAATGACGATGTCGTGGAACCCGTCCAGGTGGTTGCTCGCGAACCGCACCGACGGCACACCGGCGCGGGCATGGACACCCTGACCAAGATCGGCCGTGGTCGCCGTCAGATCCGGATCAACAGTGGCCTGCAGGGCGGAGAGGCTTCCGTCGGTTTCGGCTCGTACGTAGCACGCCACGAGGCCGACATCGCCTGGGTCTGGATGCCCGCTGACATGGATGGTCGCGAAACAGTCCATATCGCGAAGGCCTGACTGACTTGCCCACGCGTAGCTGCCGCCCCCACCTACCAAACACAACGCGAGAAAAACGGGCAGCCCGTAGGCGAAACGCTGTGTCCGGTATGCCGCCCAGCCCGCGACTGCCAGAACGCACCCAAGCACCAAGATCAGGAGCAGCTCACCACGCGCACTGATCAGGTCGTCTTGACTGCTGTCCAGCACAAACACGACACCAGCGCCGCCCAGCGCGCCCACCGTCGCAACCAGCCAGGCAAAGCCATCCCAGTGGAACTGCCCGTACCGACCCGTCACGTACTGAGTGTGCCCTAGTGGGACGACCTCGCCAGGGCCAAATGCTCTGCATCGGCCCCTGCGTTCTGCGCGGTGCCGCCCGACAAACGATCGCCATCGAATGCTCGGGAAGGTGGGGGACCGGCTGTTGCCGAGGGCAGCGACTTTCGCGAGCGGCTCTACATCACTGATCCGTCCGAACACCTACGCGCCGCTACTCCTCAGGCGTTGGTGCTGACCTCCGGGTCGTCATACACCAGAAGCTCACCCAACTTTTGGAATCCGAGCCGTTCGAGGATCGGTTGCGACATGCGGCCCGCCTGCACCGTCAGCGCGGGCTTTCCGAGCTCGACGGCGCACTCCCAGCGCTTGGCGACGAGTGCACGATAGACACCTTGTCCGCGAGCCGTCTCGACCACAGCACCGCCGAACAGGTTCATACCGTGCTCGGCAGCAGCCGCGCCTGCGGCGCCAACGGCCTGTCCGTTGAGCCGGGCAACCCAGTCGATGAACGGGTTGTCGGGATCATGCGCCTTCTTCCAGACCTCGTCACGACTCGCGGCGAAGGCGCTTCGCGGAATGCCAAAGGCGGCTGCCCGGACTTGCTGTATCGCATCGACGTCCTCGATTGAGCGAAGTCGATCTACTTCTACGCCGGATACCCGCTCGCCGCGAGGTGGGCTCTCCAGCACCATCACGTTCTCCACTGACTCGAACCCGGGCGCGTCGCGGTTGATCAGTCCTGCGCGCTCGAGTTCCGGCCGAAGGTGGAGGTCGTTCGGGGCAAGCATCCAGATCAGACTCGGCCGGCTGTGTTCGCGGGCGATATCCCGACCCGCTGCCACGGCGGCAGGCACGTCGACGAGCCCAGGGCCTGGGTGGGCGATCAGAGAAATCGGCAGGTCGTGCACGACGACAGTCACGCCGTCCCGCTCGACGAACTCCCAGCTTGGCGGCCTCGTGACTTCGAGAAACGGATGGAACGCCAGTCGCCGAACGGGCTCACTCGTCGTCACGCGACAAACTCTAGAAGCCCGTCCACGCAGGGCGAACAACGTACCTGCGTGCTGCTCGCGTCGTGCCGACGATGCGAGCGGATTTCGTACGGTTAACTGTCGGCATGGCGACGGCTAAGGAACTTGCGGAGACATCTCTTCGCCTGACCAAGGAACGCGATCGCGCTGGCTGGCTTGCGCTGTTCACGCCGGACGCGGTCGTCGAGGACCCGGTCGGTGGCGGGCGGCATGAAGGCATCGACGCCATCACCGCGTTCTATGACTCGACGATCTCGACCGTGGAGTCCTTCGATTATGAGATTGAGCGGTCGTATGTGTGCGGTAGCGAAGCCGCGGTCGTCATCCGGTTCGCGATCGTCGCGGCCGGAATCGAGCTCGACATGGACGTCGTCAACGTCTATGCGGCCGCAGCTGACGGTGACCGCTTGGTATCGCTGCGTTCCTGGTGGGACGGCACTCGCCAGGGCGCTTAGCGTCCTCGCCACTTGGCACGACGGTGACTACCTTATGGCTCGAATCGTGCACGAAAGAGGTCACTGACCGCCTGGACCGCACGAGCGGAAGCGCCGATCAGGTACAACTCTGAGCGGCCATGTGCTCTCGCACAACGCGACAGGCTCTCCGCGGTTCACGGCAGCGGCTCATCGGCGAGCCGGCTGAGTCGGTTCCAGTGTTCTTGATCCGGCTTGCGGTCTTGGGGATCGAGGACGGGCCCATACCGTGCCACACTCGCAGTTGGGGCCATCGCGATGAATGCATAAGAGCGGAGCGGCCGTGCAGCCTCTGGTCGAGGCGCAACCAGCGGCGAGGGTGATTTTCGTCGCGGCGATCGTGCTTTTCATGGTCGTTCAACTGCGTGTCGCCGGCGCCGGCCTGGTCGGCCGCATACGAGACGCAAGGTAGGCGTGGCTCGCCGCGACCGCGGATCGCTGCTGCTGGTCACTGCCATGACCGGGGCTGGGCATCGCGGCGCCTTTCTCTTCGCAGCGAAAGTCCACTCCGCGGCCATCGCGGGTGGTAACGCCTTCATCCAATGGCTCTGCCTCGTGGTCGGCACTATCGCGATCGTGTGCGGATCCCTCGGCCGGCAATGGGCGATCAGCACGCTCGGCCGGTTCTTCACACTCAACGTCCAGGTCACTGACGATCAGCGCGTCGTGACCAATGGGCCATATCGCTGGGTTCGACATCCCAGCTATACCGCCGACCTTCTCGCGTTCACCGGAATCGGCCTCGCGCTCGGCAACTGGCTGTCGCTACTCGCGGCTGCCAGCTTGCCGTTGCTGGGGTTGCTCGTGAGGATCCGGTCGAGGAGGCCGCGCTGTTCACGAGCCTGGGCGAGCCGTACCGCGCATTCGCCGCCGGCAAGAAGCGCTTGCTGCCACGGGTCTGGTAGGCAGACGCCTGGCACACGGCTGTCCGATAACGCGCCTTTGGTCAGTCAGGGCGTGACGTCCTGGGCATGCGAATCGTCCTGGCCGACGAAGCCGTCGTAGGCCGACTGCGTGCCGTGTTCTAACTCCCAGAGCACGGTGTAGATACCGGATTCCAGGTTCTGGTCAACCCCATTCTCGCTCACTGGGATGAAGTCGAACGGGTAGGTGACGGTGACACCGAACCGCTGCACTCGACGTGATACGCCCGGAAACACTTGCTCGGGCCGTTGAAATCTTGCCGTGAGGATCAATGGCGATGACCTTCACGATCCGTCGAGGAGCCGGGAGTGGCAACGTCGAGCCGACTTCCCCGAGCATGAGTCGGGACGGCCTGCCTGAACTGTTGCAGCCGGAAATCGTCGATCTTCAACTTGATGGGATAGGTCAGGTGCAAGCCGCTGCCGTAACAGCTGCTCCCGTTGCCGCTGCTCGGGCCGCGAGGCCGGTAATAGACATGAAGCCGATTTGGGCAAATCGATCGCCGGTGCCACGATTTCGCAGATGCCGTAGGCGCCGGCGATCTTGTTACGGCGCTGGCGCGGGTCGGTGCGGTAGCGCTGAGCCGAACCGAAACATGGTGGTGCCCCTGAGCACCCGGTGACCAGAAGCAGCAAGATGCCTACGGTCATCACCCGACCTACGCTCACCGTTGTCCTCTCGTTGACAACCCGGAGCGCGCGACGCCTGAGACGGTGCGGACGCGCGAAAGACTGCTCAGATTGGTTGATACCGCGCGACACGACGACTCATTACGGCAGTGTTTGCCTGGTTGCTAGAGACGGCCGGGCTCGGGCAGGTCCGCGCGCACGCGTTCGACCGAAGCGAATCTGAACGCTGGACCCACTCCTCAGCGGCACCCATATCGCCCATCATCCCAAGCGCGAGACGGGTCAACTCCACCTGATGAGAAGCCCAAAGCACCGCAACGCGGCCATCGCGACCCGCCGCCGGCGAAGACTCCCGCGTGACAGGAGTCCTCGACCTCGGCAAAGGTCGCCGAGTCAAGCGGCCAGTTCGGCCGGACCCAGGAGCGAGTTATATCGAGATCGGCGGGTTCGTCGCGTGGGCATAGGTTGCTGGCATGCCAGCCGACGTGGTTGCAGGTTCGCGGGTGCTCCCGCCTGGCTTTGATCACCCTCACGCCTCGGAGCAAGCCCGCGAGATCGCGGAGCGTGGGATGATCTTGCGCGCTCAGGTCGGTTCGGGGGTGCATGGCACGTCGATAACTGGTCAGGATGACCGTGACGAGATGGGTATCTGCCTCGAGCCCTGGCAGTTCGTCACCGGCCTGGCGCAGGTTCCTTCCGGTGTTGACGCCGAGACGACGGTGCCGTTCGAGCAGTTTCAGCGGCACACCGTTTGGGATCAGCCCGGGGGTCTTTCAACAGGTCCGGCGCAGGCGACATCGACGTGGTCGTCTACTCGGCGCGGAAGTGGTGCCGGCTCGCCCTGGCGGGCAACCCCACCGTGTTGCTGTTGCTGTTCGTCCCTGACAACGAGGTGGTGTTCCGGAACGAGGTCGGTGCAGAGTTGGTCGACGACGCGGACCGGTTTGTGTCACGCCGCGCGGCCGACCGTTTCCTCGGCTATTTGAAGTCCCAGAAGATGGCGATGACCGGACAGGTCGGCGCGCACACCAACCGGCCTGAGCTGGTCGCGATCCACGGCTACGACACCAAGTACGCGATGCATGCGCTTCGGCTCGGAATGCAAGGTGTCGAGCTCCTTACGACCGGCCGGATCACGTTGCCGGTACCCGAGCCCGGCCGGGAGTACCTGCGAGCGATCCGTCGCGGTGAGGTGGAGCTCAACGAGGCCGTCGCAGCCGTCACAGCCAGCGAACAGCAACTCACCGGCCTGCGCGACAGCGCAACCGTTCCCGATGAGCCAGACCGGCATTGGATCGACCAGTGGCTGCACCGAAGCCACCTGGAATATTGGGCAACGACAAACTAGACGGGCTCCCCGCTGCGCCCGGGTCATGGCTTCTTGAGGTCGAATCGCGAGACGCGCCGCTCGTTGGGGCTCGGTCGGGTAGCCGAGCCACCTCAGGTAGTCCAGCACCGATTCGACCGCGCCGCCGAGCGGGTTGAACACGATCGCGTCCTTGCCAACCCGATTCTCAGTCCACGCCGAGCCGCGTTGACACCGGCTCAATCAGCACGACCGCCGCCCTGGGGAACCACCACGACGCCCATCATCCGCAGTGGCCGAACATCGGCCGAAGGACCAGCTGCCATCCACAGGCAGCAAGGAGCAACCGACCCTAGTCACAACTGCTAGATCGGCAGCAGCGAGGCGAACCTTCGACCTATGTGGACTGTCGTATAGCGCGGGATCGACGCTCGCTCCGTATTCGCTGGCAACCCCACAGTGCCCGTCGCTACATGCGGGCGGATCGCGGGCGAGTGGTGCGGTCGATTAGCGGCACCTGTGCCACTGGTACCAGCCGGTCGGTTACGACCTGCCGTCCTCGACGCGCGTCGGGCGTTACAGGCCTTCGCAGTTGCGTAAGGCGTCCAGTGCCCAACCCCGGTCCGCGCCCGTATGGCGCGGCACCGCCGTCGTCATGACGGCGGGTTGCCCTTGGTAGTGACTGGAAATCGTCACGGTCGGGTTTGCGCGCAGCGCCTGACGACAGGTACCGGTCACCGCGAAATCAACACGCAGCGTCCGCATCGTCTCGGCAACCATCGAGACCGGGGCGCTCAGTCGCGGGCCTCCTGTGACCGTATGGGCGAACGGCCCACTCGCGTTGACCAACCTCAGCGCGACCAAGCGAAGCCCTGCAGCGGGCGCGACCTGCACCCCCGTGATCATCAGCGTCCGCACGCGATCGAGGTTCTGCACAACAACGTCAGCCTCAACGTTGCGCGGCTCGTTGCTACTCCCACTCGATAGCGAAAGACTGACCGGCGAGTGTGAAGGCGCGCCGGTCGGTGCGGGATTCGGACTCGACTCCGAGCTGGCACAGCCAACCGCAAAAACAGGCATAGCCAACCAGGTCACCACATGAATCAGTCTGCCGCGCCGACCCCGCATGTCCGCGAGTATGGACCAGCCGGCGGCATTCCCGACCCGAGTGGCCCCGACCGAACCTCTAACGTGAACGAGTACACGCGAACTTCAAGTCTGCTCGCTATCTCCATCCGGCCGCGTTTCCCCAACGGCTCGCCGAGGAGGCTCGGGATCATCGTGGACGCCTCGCGCGTCTGCAAGCATCGCGTGGTGCGAAACGAGCAGCGCCTCAGAACCGGTACGCCCGAGTCACGAGCCTTCGCGGAGCGCGTCCAGGTCGTGATGACATTGACCTCACGCCTGAACCTGCTGCCGTCCGACGACCTCGATGCGCGCCGGCGCAGCGTAATCGCCGAGATATTCGGCCGGCCGATCCCTGACTCACTGTCCATCCTGCCGCCGTTCTACTGCGACTACGGGCTCGGGGCATCGTTCGGCGAGCGAGTGTTCATCAATCAGGGATGCTTCTTCCTCGACTACGGCGGCATCACCATCGGCGACCGCGTCTTGATCGGTCCCCGAGTGACGCTGAGCACGGCAGGACACCCGGTCGAGGTCGACGAAAGGTTCGAGCTTCATCACCCACGCCCCAATCGTCATCGAGGACGACGTATGGATCGGTGCGGCCGCCACCATCGCCCCGGGAGTGACCATCGGCCAAGGCTCGGTCGTCGGCGCGGGCACGGTAGTCGCAAAGGACGTGCCACCGCTGAGCGTGGTGACGGCAACCAGCATCGTCGAGCGAAAGCGTCTGCAGCCGCCGACCCAGAAGTGATCGATACCGCCGGACCGTCCCGCCGGGTGCCGACTCGAATTGACCAGAGTCGTTCCTATACGTCGGCTACGTCGGCGTGGGTCCTCGCGAGCGACTGCAGCAGGTCAGGTACGTATGTTCGGCTAAGCAAGCCCCCTACCCAGCGTCGTCGGCTTCGTTGGTGCCTTCGAACCAGACCGTGACGCCGCCCGGCGAAAGCACCCGGACAATCCGTCGCTGAAATCGCTCCCCGCCCTTCTCGCGGATAACTTCGTGCCGTAAATCATGATCTCGACACACCCGAATGATCTCCTCGAGCTGACACGTCGTGCCTAGCTCGAACTGCCAGCGCAAGTCCTCGGAATAGGCGGGGCTCTCGACACCGGCCTTCTGCAGACCGATGACCGCTTGACCATGCCGGATCGCGAGAAAGCCCGGAAACTCCTCGCCTTCGTAAAGACGCTCGAAGCCAAACAGCTCGTAGAAGTCACGCTCTGCATACTGATCCGCGACGTACATGATCGGATGCAACTCCATCACCGCATGCTTGCTTAGGTCACCGCATCGGGCAAGAGCGTCACCTGCAGGTCACACGATGCCGCAGGACGCCATGCGGAGTGTCCGCGTCTGAGGTCGCCACTTCGAGAGATCGCTTGCGCATCCGCCGTGGCTGGCAGATTCCTCGAACCGCTCGTCATCCGTCCGTCGCTATGCCAGCATGCCTTCGACGCCGCAGAAACGGTGCAGTTGGGCCGTCGTCTGGGCATGGGGCGAGCGACGTGGAGGTAGCCGAATGCGACTCGGTCGATATCCGGAATTGGTAGCGGCGATGGCCGTCGTTGGAGCTCTTTCGCCGAGTGCGGCGACGGCTGCGCCGGCAATAAAGGGACCGCCGGCTGCGCGTCATGCCCACAACGTCCCTGGACAGCTCACGTCGTTGTCGTGCGCCTCACGCTTGGCTTGTTTCGCCATCACGTTGGCCAGGAACGACACCAGGTTCGGCGTGATCAGGATCACCGACAAGGGCGCCAAGTCGCACACCACGTTGCTGAAGAAAACCCTGACGCCGACTGACCTCAGTTGCCCGAGCCCGAGTGGTTGCGAAATGCTCGCCCAGCGCCTGCCCTCGGCCGCGCCGGTGTTCGTGCCGGTGAGTAGCCACGACGTGGTCGGGAAGCCGGTTGCGCTGGGCACCGCCGCGGGAGTGAGCCTTGCGAACATCGCCTGTCATCCCACTCGGACACACTGCACGGCGGTCGGCGGCTACAACCAGACAGTTGAGGTCGTCACCGTCACCGGCACGACGCCGACCGAGCACGACCTGACCCTGCCGTCGAGCGTGGCCGGCATCCAGATCAACGGAGTCGCCTGCCCGTCTAGCACCGAGTGCTATGCGATCGGCGCCGCGTCGATTCACAGCAAGGAACATGGTGTCGTTCTTCCGATTCACGACGGCGTGCCCGGCACTCCCGTGTACGTTGCCACCGCCTCCTACAACGGCATGATCTCGATCGCCTGCATGTCGTCGACGACGTGCGTCTCGACCGGCTACTCCCAGTTCCGCACCTTCCTCTACGCGCTCCGCAACGGGAAGGTCACTCGAACAACCAAGCTGGCGAGCGGTGTCGAGATGGACGGCGTCGCCTGCCAGAGCGCGCATCTGTGCGACGCGGTCGGCTTCAAGAGTGCCAACGGCCGCCAGGGCGGCGCGGTTTTGCCGATTCATAACGGCAAGCTAGGCAAGCTACAAGTCACCGACATCACGCAGCAGTTCACCGCCGGTGGCGGCGATGGTGAAAAGCCGGTCGCTGGCTTCCGTGGTGGGATCGAGATCATCGGTTTCGCGAAAGTGGACGGCAAGACCTTGATTTGCTGCAGCTAGACCCGATCGTCAGCTCACCTGACGAAGTCGGCAGATTCGGCGTACCGCGGCTTCGTCCCCCACTCGAGGCAATCGAGAACCTGGTTACGTCACTCGGGATCGGCGCGTCGAGCGACTCACGGTGGCCGTCTCATGCGGCCACCAGCCAGGTGTAGATCGCTTCGAGGTCGTCGTCGTCGATCACGTGGCCGCCGGAGAGTGGATGGCCCTCGGCCCCGGGTATGTGGTCGATCAGCCAGTCAGCGTGGGTTCGGGGGCAGAGCACGTCGTCGGGGCCGAACCAGATGGAGACCGGCACGTTGATGTCGTTCACGTCGACGCCCCATGGCGACATCATGGCGAGCACATCATCGATCCAGCCGTCTACGCCATCGCGGTTGCTCGCAACGATCCGCTCGAGGAAGCCGGGGTCGGCCAACCGTTTCCGCAGCGCCGCACGGTCACTTTCGGGCAACTCGTACTCCTCTGAGATCGGGAGGTCGCCAGTTTCGACGGCCTCGACCGATTCGCGGGCCAGCCGCTCAACGAGCGGTCGGTAAGAGTCCTCGCCCTCTTGCGCGCGGGTGAACTCCTCGATGTTGCCGGCTGACATTCCCGCCAGCCAGTCCAGGCCGGCAGCGTCATACGGAGCCGGGCCGACCACGGAGGCACAGCGCGTCACCCGAGCACCCAGCACCGCCGCGCAGGCGAGAGCGTGCGGGCCTCCTCCCGAACCGCCCCAGACCGAGAAGCGCTCCCAGCCCAGCATGTCGACCGCGGCAGCCACGTCGACCGTGACATCGGCGACGCGCCGACCTTGCCAGCGGGTCGACGCTCCGTAGCCCGGACGATCAAGCACAACCACCTGCGCACCCACACGCTCAGCCACATCCACCACCCGCGGCGACAGGCGCCGGGTTCCAGGCGTGCCGTAGTGGAAAACGACCGGTTTGCCCTCACTCGAGCCGTAGCGGTCGAACACGACCGTCCGGCCATCCGCCGACCGGAATTCGCCAGATGACCCAGTCACGTCTCTCCTAGCTCGATCGGATTCAGCATGCCTACCCGGTCTCGCCAAACAGCACCCCCCCGACGCTACCGCCACATGAAACAAACAACCACAACGCCGAATCGGGTACGTGGAACCGCACCTCGCGCGCGACGACCCTAGGACTTGAGGGGCCAGGAACTGCCGCCGTGGCAGCGGCCCGGCTCTGCTTTCAGCGAAGCGACGACCTCGTGCAAATCCTCATCCGAGCGCGCGCTGCGCTGGTATTGTGCCGCAAACCTGGTTCGGGAGGGGGACCTGTCATGAACCGTCGCGCACGAGCATTCCTCGCCTTCGGTACCGCCAGTGTGCTGTGCCTTGGTTCCTTCGAGGCCGCGTCAGCTCTCACGTCGAAATCCTCGGTGTCCGTCACCCGGGTCATCAAGGCGTGTGCTACTCGCGGCGGCTCGCTGCGCCTTACCAAGGCGTCCGGGAACTGCCCCCGACACACGACCAGGATCGGGTTGGCTCGACCGGCAACCGCACCCCAGGCGATGGCGCTCGACGTCACCAAGGGCGGCCAACAGAAGTCGTTGTCGCTGCTCGCGGACACGACACTCTCAGCCGGCTGTGCACTGGATAGCGGGAACGCCGACGCGGTCTTCGCTGTTGAGCGTGCCGAGAGGAAGACCCAGATTGACGGGACCTCCTTCCTCGTAGAGAACGGCGGGAAAGCCTACTTCGATCACACCGGAGGCGGAGGCAGCGAGACGCCAGTCGGAGCGTCCTCTGTGTACTCCACCACTGCGGGAGGCTTCTCAGTTCATGCCGACAGCGGCACCTACGCCACCCTCAACGCCCATCTGCTCGTCACCGTGCCTGGCGCGGTCTTCACCATCGACGTCATCATCGACGCGAACGGCGACTCCCCGTACTGCCGCATCTCCGCCCTGGTGGAATCGGCCGCCACCTGATCGCGCTGTTCGGCGCATCTGACCGCGAATGACGGCGGGCGCATGTTGAACCGTCGAGGCCCGCTTCACTGGGTTCGTATGTCGCGGAACGCCAGCTCCGGTCGATCGGGAGCGAGCGGTCTGAAGAGCGACCAGCTGCCGTTCTCAGCCGGTTCGCCGACATCGCCTACGACGACGTAGAAGGCTGGAACTGTGCGTCGAGGATCGGCACCACGCGAGCGCTTCCGAAGAAGCACCATTGGTCGAGTTGTCAGCAGTACCAGCGGTTATAGCGACGTGTGGCGCTGACAACCCGTGTTCGCGAATCGGTGCGCGCGAACAGGGCACTTCTGCTCCGTCCGACAACTTCGTCAGTTCGCCGCCGGCTTCTCAACACTGAGCTGAACAGAACCGTGTACACGATCGGTCTCGCATGATGAAGGCGCCGCCCGACGGCCAGCGTTGGCCTAGAAGCCGAGCGAGAACACCGGATCAGAGCGCTGGGACGGCATGTGGTTTCCGAGCTTTTGCGAGAGAATCCGGGGTAGTCGTTCCAATGGTGACAACGCGGCGTGAACGTCCAGAAGGAGGCGATCGATGCGCGAGGACACGGAGACGGCCGTGCTCGCCTGTGGTTGCTTTTGGCCGGCGCAGGAGTTGTTCCGTCATCGGCAGGGAGTCATCTCCACTCGCGTCGGCTACACCGGAGGCGAGAATGATTACCCGACCGGTGACCACCATCCTGGCCACGCTGAGGCTGTCGAGGTTGTCTTCGATCCCGAACAGACCTCCTACCGCGCGATCCTGGAGTTCTTCTTCCAGATCCACCGGGCCGACCTCGGCGAGGATCGTGTTGGCTCGGACTACCGCTCGGAGATCTTCACTACGAACGAGAACCAGCGCCACGTTGCACAGGTCGCAATCGCCGACGTTGACGCCGCTGACATCTGGCCAGGTGCGGTCGTTACCAGGATCAGCGAGGCCAGCGTGTTCTGGGAGGCCGAGCCCGAAGACCAGCACTACCTTCAGCACTACCCTCACGGCAAGAATCAACTCCAACCCCGACCGTCCCCACCGGAGTAGCCCACGACGCCGGATCACGTGACCCGGACGGGCCTCTCGATCAGTCCGTCTGCTCGCTCGAGCGAGACGCGACGAAGACGTACTCCAGGCCGGGTCGATCGGGCGCATCACGCACGTCGACCACGAGGTATCCGTTGCTGGCCAGGTCGGCTTCGACCTCATCGCGCTCGCGAAAGCGAAGGGTGGAGGTCGAGCTCAGCGTCGCACCATCGGATGCGAAGTCCCACTGTCCGCGGAACGTTATGAGCGGCCAGTCGACCGAGATGACCTCGAGCCAGCTGATCACCTGACCGACTCCATCGATGTCCACAACCTCGTAGGTCGCCGCACGTGTCCATCGCTCCCACGCGCGGGCCGCAGGGACGCGGGTCTCGAAGACCAAATACCCGGAGGGTCGCAGGCAGTTCCAAACGGCACGAAGTGTCGAGTGCCAGTCATCGGGGTTCACGATTGCCTGCGCCGCGTTTCCGGTGAGCAAGGCGAGATCTCTGTCCTGCACCGATACAGCCGTCGCATCACCGTCGACCCAATGCACCCGATTGGCCCCGGGCTTGGCTCGGGCGACTGCCAAGGACGCAGTCGCAGGATCCACTGCGACGACATCACGGCCGCGGGCGGCCAGCATCAGGGACAGGACCCCCGTCCCGCAACCAACATCGAGAATCCGCTGAGCTCCGAATTCATCAACCATGGCAAGGTAGGCCTCGAGATCGCCACGATCCGGGTCTTGCGCGTCATAGATCGCGGCCAGCCGCGGATGTCGGTAGCCCTCGTCAGTCACGTACTACGACCACAGCCCGAGCGTCATGAACGGACAGTAGCGCCGAGACCGCACTTCTGGGCGCTCCGCGAGACGCTCTGTTGGGCCGTGCTCCGTCCGACATCTGCGGCACCTGCCACTAGGGCCCGGTTGGCGGGGCGCGCGATGACAACTCAATCGCCTCTCTTGCGGCCACGAGCGTTAAGGCTCTAGGGGCTGCAAATCATTCTTGATGCGTGTGGCCTGCGCCTGAGTCAGATCGTTGACCTGAATGAAGCGATTGGGGTCGCGGCCACTCGTCCAGGCAAAAACCATTACCGGTTGGCCGTCGGCGGTGAACAGCACCTTGGTGGAGTGACCGAGTTCGGCCGTAGCCTTCGAGAACCGCTTGACGGCACCTTTGCGCAGGATGAGCAGGACCAGCCAGGTCCCTGACTGCCCGATCCCGTCGTGGACCCCGGCGATCCTTGTCGCCCGAAAGACTGGAATTCCCTGTGGTGGCGCACACGTCATCTCACAAACGCCGATCGCGCTCGATGGCGCAACGCGGTACATCGCCAGTCCGTGCGAGACAATGTGTGTGACGGGTGCAACGGTTGTGGACGCAGCGGCGGAGCCGGGGGCTGAAGAACCACCATCGCAGCCGGAGGCAAGAGGCACGACGGAAGCGATCAACGCGGACACGACGCACCGCCTGGCATATACAGATCGATCGGGCCCAACCCGGCGTACGTGCCTCATCGGTGAAGTATGAGCCTCTACGGTGCATCGCACGCGAAGTCGGCAAAGCCAAGAACAACAATGCTGGCGGCGAACGCGAACCACAACTGTTCGACGTTCCCGTGGAAGCGTTCGAGCGCGGCATTCTCGTCGCTGGGATCCGACAAAATAGAAGCTCCGCTACAAGCGACCTCCCGAAATCGTCCTGCCGATGGAGGTTGCGAACCCCGCGACGCGGCGATACTCAAGATCTACGGTTGAGACGTCACCTCGCCTTGTCCCATTGGACAACCCACTGATCCGCGGTCATCACGTCGGCGATCGTCGGGAACAGCTCGGCCAAGAGCAGCTCGTGGAGGGCGACACCACTCCCGTTGAAGCAGGCATCGGACAGCACGGTCAGCTCGAAGTCCAGATCTGCGGCCGCCAACGCGGTCGACAAGACCGCCGTGCTGGTCGATGCGCCGGTCAGAACGAGGTGTGTGACGTCCAACGAGCGCAGCAGCACATCCAACCCGCTGCCGGCGAAGGAGCTCACTCGATGCTTCGTGAGTACGAAGTCGTCGGGCAAGGGCGCTACGGCAGGCAGGATGTCCAAGCCGGGCGCGCCTTCGGTGAGCATCTCGTGAAGTCTGGTCAGCTTCTTGTTCCGTGGTGACACGCCCGCGCGACCCGGACGCAGCAGCACCTGGATGTAGACGACCGGAATGCCCGCAGCATGGGCTCCGTCCAGCGCGACGCTCACCGCTCGAAGCATGCTGGACGGCGCTTCGGCGACTATCGCTGTCTGGACGTCCATGACGAGCAGCGCCGTACGCTCCACGACCACATCATGCTCCACGATTGACGGTGTGCTCACGACTCGGCGCGGACTGCTGGCTGACCGCACGCGGCATCGGATCTCCCAACCCGCGTGTCTGACCGTCGTCGGAACGCCCGTGGCTGCGACCCGACCAGAGTCTGGTCGACGTCTTCTCGTACCGAAGGATCAGCTTGTCGAGTTCGAAACTCGTCGATCTCGCCAGCGTCGAGCCGAGCGAAGCCTTCACGGACGTGGCCCAGCACTCGCCGCAGCGCTTCCTGGTGGTCGGCAGTGATGAGCTGTCGAGCAGCCCGACGTTGCGCCTTCTCCGCGGCGACTCGCTCGGCGCTGTCGACGTTTGCCAGGCATCGCACGTAGTAACTCATGGCGCCGGCCACTGAACCCTTCTGTAGTGGCCCTTCGCGACCGAAGTTGTCCGTCTCTCGCAGCTGCGAGCAGTCCCAGGGTGAATCGCATGGCGCCTTGACGGGTGGCTACGCGGTTCGGTGGGGCCCCGGAATGCTGCAACGAGGTCTCAGACACCGACATGGCCTGACCGCTGAGTCGCTAGGGCGCGATCCGGATCTGAATGATGTGAAGTGTGGCCTTGGTCCTGGTGCCGAGGCGCCACAGCCCGTGGTTTCGCATCGCGGCCGTGATCGAGATCCGGACGGTCCAGAGGTCGTGACCGGCGCGTTTCATGCGTGGCCCCGGGACGAACGGGGTCGGGTGTTTCGACCTCGCTGACGTGGCCTCGAAGAAGCGAGGCCGGGTTGCTGACACCACACCCACGGTGTAGTGGTGGCCAGCCTTCACCGCGAACGCACCGCGGCGCAACCGGGCGCCTTTGACGAAGAAGCCAGCGACCTCGTAGCTGCCGCGTGCGGTCGCGACGTTGCCCGCCCTGTCCGTCGCCGAGACCGTGTAGTGGATGGTCGTGAGCAACGTAGTCGGCGCTTTGCTCTTGCTCGTCGTGCGGACCGAGCAGCTCGCGACGCCGGACAGTGCGTCATGGGCGACGCAGCGACGCGCAGGTGCCGCTGCGTCGTACACCGCGCGGTTGCGAACGCCCGTGACCGTTGCGCGCGGCTTGACACGGTCCACGTTGATCGGGCTGACGACAACGGTTGCGGCTCCGCCGTTCGTCGTCGTAATGGTGCGCGCCACCGACTGGCCGCCGGCGCTTCTGCTGACGGTGACGGCGGCTGGACATGCGCCGGTGAGCGCAGCGCCGTCCGTCAGGCACGTGAAGTACACCGTGACGGGCGTGCGATACCACCCGAACGTCGTCTTCGGATGGGCGCTCGTGACGGTCGCGATGAGGCTCGGATCGGAGCGGGACGTCGACGCCGAGGCTCCGGTGAAGTTGGCGTCTCCGGCATAGATCGCGGCGACGTTGCGGCTGCTCCCGCTCGGCACGCTGTAGGTCAACGTCGCGGTACCACTGGTCAGGGCCGCCGTGCCGACCGAGATACCGCCGACACTGAACGTCACCAGCCCGGTGGGTGTACCGGCCCCTGGCGCCACCGCGGTCACCGTCGCCGTGATGGTCGTTGGCTGGACACTTATTGTGGCCAAGGTTCCTGCTTTGTCGACGACATAGGTCGCCGTGCCTACCTGCCCGCTGGTGTAGTCGGTGTCGCCGCTGTACGTCGCGGCGACCGAGTCGCTCCCGGCTGTGAGGGTCGAGGTCGTGCAGGTCGCGGTCGTCACCGACAGGCTCGTCGACACCGGCGCCGACGTGCACGCTGGGCTGATCGCGGCGCCGTCCGCGGTGAAGTCGACCGTCCCGGTAGGGACCGAGCCGCCCGAGGCGCCGTCGATCTGTGCGGTGAAGGTCACTGGATCTCCGAAGGTCGACGACGTCGGCGCACCGGTAACCGACACCGCCGGGATGCTGGTGCCAACGATGAGCGTGAAGCTCTGCGTCGCCGGCGTCCCGTTGCCGTTGCTCGCCATGAAGGTGAGGGGGTAGACACCCTCGGTGCCCGCCGCCGCTGTCCCGGCCAGTGTCGCGGTGCCATCGCCGTTGTCGAGGAAGCTCACTCCGGTCGGGAGCGTTCCGGCCTCATTGATCGAGGCGGTCGGTGTCGCCGCGGTGCATACCGTGAACGTGGCAGCCTGCTGCGTCGGGAACGTCACCTTGGGCACGCCGTCGAGGTAGGGATTCGGGACGACGTATGTGATCGTCACTGATCCGTCGCCTTCGCTGGGCTGGATCGTGTAGTCATTGGTCGAGTACGACGACCCCGCTCCGCCGCCACCCATCAGGGCGCCGTAGCCACCGCCGCCACCTCCGGCGTAGCCACCACCACCTCCGCCGCCACCGCCGATGCCGGCGTCACCGCCTACCTCACCAGATCCGGGACTGCCGGGTCCGCCGTACCCAGCGCCACCCGCGCCACCAGCCCCCGGGCTGCTCGTCGCGCCACGGCCGCCGGTACCGCCAACTGCGCCAACCTCCGTGGTCGAATCGCCACCATCCGCGCCAGGGGAGACTGTGCCAGCAGGCTCGGCAGCGGTGCCGCCGGGCGCTGCGTCACCGCCCGCGGCCTGTGAGTATCCGTAGGCTGCGCCGCCGCCGCCGCCCGCAGCGACGAGCACCGTCGAGCCGTCGGAGACGACACTTGCGCCGCCGCCGCCACCACCGGTGACGCCCTGCACTGTCCCTGACGACCCGCCGCTGGGTGCGGCGCCTGATTGGCCACCGACGCCGACGGTTCCGCTCTGGCTGGCCGCTACGGACAATGCGTCGCCGGGGGTCACTGTGACGTCGGACGTCACGCTGGCGCCGAGCCCGCCGACAGCCGCGCCGTTATTGGCGACGGAGCCTTCGGATCCGGCCGCCACGATGTTTTCGGTGGTGATCCCGTTGGGCACGGTGTAGACCCCGGCCTGGTTCGCGGTATAGCTCGTGACCGCCGGCGGCGGCGGCGCGCAGCCGGGCAGTGCGAGCGCAGCGGGTGCTGCGGCCAGCATCCCCACGGTCACCATGCCCGTCGCGGCGATCACCCCGCTGACAGTCACAAAGACGACTCGGGCTCGTCGTCGCAATAACGGTGTAACGGTGGCTGAGCGAGCGAACTCCTCGGACACGTGCCTCGACTCCTCGGTATAAGCGCGAAACCGAGGCATGGGCTAGACGCCGGCGCAGCAATTATACGTCCGTATTAGGCGATTTGACGGTTACCTTCGGCCGGTTGAACACGACCTAGCCAGGCCAGAGCACGACCGCAACCGCCCGCAAGCCCAGATGGGGTGAGTGACGGGACTTGAACCCGCGACATCCGGGACCACAACCCGGCGCTCTACCAGCTGAGCTACACCCACCATCGCGGCCCGACGTTCGCCGAGCCGCGTCGATGCAGTCTAGCGGCGCTTTACTCGGCGTCGCCGCGGAGTCGGCGTGCGCTGCGGTGGCGCCGCCGGTCAGCTCCGCTGCGGCGGCGCGGGACGCATCGGTGTCCGGGCCGGGCGGCGGCACGAGGACGGTCGCGCGGTAGTAGCGGAGCTCGTTGATGCTCTCCAGGATGTCGGCGAGCGCTCGGTGGCCGCCGCCCTTCGCGGGCGCGTTGTAGTAGGCGCGGGGATACCAGCGGCGGGAGAGCTCCTTGATCGTGGAGACGTCGATCATCCGGTAGTGCAGGTGGTCGTCGAGCCGAGGCATGTAGCGGACGAGGAACGACGCGGTCGGTCGCGATCGTGTTGCCGCACAGCGGCGCCTTGCGCCGCTCGGGCACGTACTGCTTGACGTACGCGAGGACCTGATCCTCGGCCTGCTCGAGCGTCGTGGTCGCGTCGGCGATCGCCTCGAGCAGGCCCGAGGAGGTGTGCATCTCGCGGACGACGTCGTCCATGCCCGCGAGCTTGGCGGGGTCGGTCGCGATCACGATGTCGATACCGTCGTCGAGCGGGTTGAGCTCAGCGTCGGTGATGATGACGGCGATCTCGACCAGGACGTCGGTCATCGGGTCGAGACCGGTCATCTCGCAGTCGATCCACACCAGGGCATCAGATGGCACCGCGACACTCTCCCACGCCCTACGCTGATCACGCGGCAAGCGCCCGTAGCTCAGGGGATAGAGCAGGTGCCTTCTAAGCACTTGGTCGCAGGTTCGATTCCTGCCGGGCGCACAAATGGCTCTGACCTGGGGTTTTACCCCATCGGGTACATTGGCAGCGGTAGCACATCGCTCAGACAGTGGTTAACTGTTCCTATGTCGCAGCGAGAATCGGGCGCCCTAGACCGGCTGCTTGTGTCCTGGGAGCGGTCGCTGCGAGCGCGCAACCTGTCCCCGTCGACGCTTTCCGTCTACCTCACCGCGGCCCGCGCATTCCAACGATGGCTGCTTGCCGAGACCGAGGTCAGGAGCTGGAATACGGTCACGCGTGCCCACGTCGAGACGTGGATCGGGCATCTTCTCGATACCGCTTCGGGGTCGACGGCCAACAACCGTTACCGCGCCGTCCAGCAGCTGTTCAAGTGGCTGGTCGAGGACGAAGAGGTCGACACCAACCCGATGGCTCGCATGTCACCACCGAAACTCGAGGAGAAGCTCGTCCCCATTTTGTCGACGACACAGATCAAGCAGCTGCTGAGGACGTGTGTCGGCAACGACTTCGTGAACCGCCGGGACGCGGCAATCATCCGGCTCTTTCTCGCGACAGGGATGCGACTCGCTGAGATGGCCGGCCTTGCGGTGCTCGACATCAACTACGACGAACGCACCGCCGTCGTCACCGGCAAAGGTCGACGGATGCGCATCGTGCGGTTCGACGCCGAGACCGCCCGCCTACTCGACCGCTACGAACGCGTCCGCGCCTCGGATCGTCACGCCGATCGACCCGAGCTGTGGCTGGGGGAGAAGAACCGCGGGCCGCTGACCTCCAACGGCATCTACCAGATGGTCAAACGCCGCGCTGCACAGATCGGCGTCGATCTTCACCCGCACATGTTCCGGCACACCTTCGCGCACCGCTTCCAGGCCAATGATGGTGCGGAGGGAGACCTCATGGAGCTGGCCGGCTGGCGGTCGCAACAGATGGTCCGACGCTACGGCGCCTCCGCCCGCGGTGAGCGAGCTCGAACTTCCTACGATCGGGTTGGCGTAATGGAGGATATCTGATGGCCGATCCACTGACCACTGCTCTGTGGGAGTCAGATCCGGGTCTACAACGAAGCGCCGGAAACCCTGTCCTCGCGCCCAGGTACACCATCCGCTGCAGCGAGTGCGCTGACCTTCTCGCCACGGTCTATATGACCAGCGTCGGAGGTTTGCTACGGCAGGAGCGACCCCGAGCACGCATAGAAGTCACAAACAACCAGACGGGCGACACCAGACTTGAGCGGCGAGGACAACGCACCGCAGGCTTTCTCGATGACCTTCCTGATGACTTCGAGCTTCGCTGCAGCCGACGCGATGGTTGGCGTCCAGCACCCAGGGAGACGCTGTTGCGTTTGCTGAATGACACGCCGAGCGATCGCGTCGTTGCGATCTGACGGGCTCTCAACGCTGTAGTGTCAGCGCTGTACAACGCTCCGTCGCCACGCTGGATAGCGAAAGACGGGACGAAATTCGACGGCAAGGCAGTCGTCATCTCTCACGAGGTGACACATGCCGGCCAAGGATCCCGCGCATCGAAGTCTCATCTCGACCATTGGTGTCGAGGAAAGCTGGGCGCGTACAACCGATCGCGCAGCGCGTACAGCACCCGCCCGCAAAGCAGCGGCCGATAAGTTCGAACAAGAGGTTGACCCCGACGGAGTTCTGACTCCGGAGGAGCGATCTCTAAGAGCAGCGCACGCACGTCGCGCTCACATGCTTCGGCTTGCACTGAAGTCAGCGCAGGCGCGACGTAAGAGCGGTGCGGCATGAACGCGCCGCCGGGACGACAAACTCGGCCGGCTGGTAACCGACCGAGTAATGCCGCAAGTGTCAACACCCCTGCCGACAACCGCAGCGTACCGAACGACAGGGACAACAGCGAGCCTGACGCGCTGTTTGTGTTGGAACGCAACGCATACGGCCTGCATCTCGCTCCGATCGTCGATCACGCAAACCGCGATCTTGCACGCGGGCTAGACACTGCACTTGAACGTCGATACGCCGGAGCGAAGCTTGTCGAGGACGCCACCGACGCGCAAGGAATCGCCGTAGTCGACCAGGCGATCCGCGTGCACGGCGAAATGTACGGCGAGGTCAACGCAAACCACGTTCGACACCTAATCCCCAAAGAACGCGTCAACCTGCTGCCCGCCAGGTTCGCCGCGCTCGCGAAGCAGGGTCACCTGATCAACGCGGGATATGTACGGGCTAGCCACGCCGAAGGCCGCGGCCGGATGATCGCCAACTGGCGGTGGGTGTCATGAGCGATCGCGACTGGGCGAACACCCTCATCCAACGCGGTCGCGAAGCCGGGCCGCTGTTCGAGTACGGCAGCAGGGAATGGCGAGCGCTGCCACCGAGCGATCCCCGCCGGATCGCGAGTTGCGTGCTCGCTGCCGAAGCGTGGCGAGCGTTCTGGGAACCCGAAGCTGTACGCCGCCGGCTTGAGGATGAGATCACCGCGGCACGGCAGGTGGAGTCTCGGCTAGAAGCCGAATCGTGGCAGCAAGCGACATCGAACGTCGTCAAGATCTCGACGTCGCGTAACCGCGGATCCTGGGAGACACCTCGGCAAGGTGCGAAATGAGCCGCCGCAAGATTAAGCCGCCGATGGTGACCGTCTCGGCAGCGACGGCGTACACCGCGACGGTTCGCGGCGACGGCACCTTTCGTGTGCTCGAACGACTGCAATGCCCGAAGTTGTATCTCTACCGTCCCCCAGACGCGGGATCACCTTGCTGGGCCGTTCCGCTTCGTCATATGAACGACGTCGCCGCGATGGCTGAGCATTTGGGCGGCGCTGCCGTTATCGACGGTCAGCAGGTGCTGGCATGAGCTGGACGAAGCTCTCCGACGACTACAGCGATGACTGCTGGACGTTGTCCGACGCGGCGTTCCGGCTACACACCGAAATGCTGGTGTGGAACGGCCGCAAACTCCTCGACTGCCGGATCCCGAAAACCGATCTGCCCAGGTTCGCCAAACACCCCGCGGCGATCGACGAACTTCTGGCTGTCGGCTGGTGCACCGAAGACGGTGACGACTACGTCATCCGGCACCACTCGGACTACCAGCGAACCCGCGAACAGGTGCTCGCACAGCAGTCCGCCAACACCGCGAACGGACGCAAAGGCGGCAGGCCCCGCAAGCCACGCGAACGAGCCTCAGACATCACCCCAGAAACCCAGTCGGTTAGCGATTCGCTTAGCGATTCGAAAAGCGAAAGTGAAACCGAAAGGGACAGGACAGGACAGGCTTTTAACGGAACGAAACCAACTACGAAAGTCTTCGACGTCGGTGAGTGCTTGACATGCCTTGATTCCAGCGAGCTTGATTCGTCTGGGCAATGTCGTAACTGCGCGAAGGCGTGGGCGTCATGACCCGCGAAGGTGCCGAAGCCAAAGGCAGGCGTTACATCGTCGAGGGCCGGCTGACGGTGCATTCGGTCACGCCGACCGGAGTCACCGCGACCTGCAAAGGTTCGGGTACGTCGTACACGGTTACGCAAGGTCGCGGCGGTTGGTCATGTTCATGTGAAGCTCGCGGTCGTTGTAGCCATCTTGTCGCTTTGATGTTGGTCGTCGATCGCCCGGGTTCGAGGTCGACGTGATGACTTACATCAGCCGTCGTCGGCGGCGGTGGGCGCGCCACAGCTTCCAGACTGTGGCGACCGCCATGAACTGGCCGCGGCGGCGCCGGTTCCGACGCCACGTCTCAACCACGACGAGCACCACAATGATCACGACCAGCACGAAGGTAGCGCTCATGCGGTCAGCCTTCCATGAGCCACGAACGTTAACCATCTTGAGCACGGTCAGTTGGGTCGCGATCTTCGCTTTCGTGCTGGTGGTGGTCCGGTGAGCGACCGCAGCTTGGATCTGGCGTTGCATCTGCGGGCGGCGATCGAAGCCCACAAACGACGGATCGAACACGACGGTGGTGCGTTGCCGCCGGGGTTGCTCGACCTGCTCGATTTGGCGTCGTTTCGGGTCAGTAAGGGTCAGGACGGCTCAACTTTCGACAGGTCTTGCAACTGCACGGATTCTGTAGGTGTTGAACCGCAACTTCTGACTCAACTGCAAGCGGCCAAGCGACTCAATGTGAGCCTCTCGACCGTCAAGCGGCTGGTGCGGGTGGGTGAGTTGCCGGCGAAACGGATGGGGAGCGCAGTGCGGGTGCGGCTCGTTGATGTTGACGGCTTCGCGAGCCGCACCGACTGACGAAGGGAACTGACCGTGGCACTTGAACAGACTGTGCGCGACCAAGCCAACGACATCCGGGATAACGCGGACGCGCAGTACGCGTCGATCCGTTCCGATGGTCGCCGTAGCCCAGCCGGGATCCAGTCCGCGGTCGCGACCGTGTACCTGGGCGCGAAAGCGCAGATGGATGACCTGCAGAACCTGTCGACCACGACGATGGCGGCGTTGGGCCGGAACTGATCAATACGGCTTTCGGGCTGAACGTGTCGGGCTCGCCGGCTGAGATCGCTGCCGCGTCGATGTCGTACCGGGATGCGCAAGACCGGGTGCAGGACATCACTAATCCGCAGGTCGCGCAGCAACTGATGGACCGTGCGAACGACTTAGCCGACGAACTGTTAGCGAAGGCTTTGGCGCAACTCGCGTTCGGTTTGCAGTGGTCCGGCTACGGCTGGACTGATGTTCTCGACAGCTACACCGCGACCCGGCCGGCCGCGGCGGCTGCGATCGTCGAACTTCAGGAGTTCAACAACAGCCAGAACAACCGGATGCTCGACGGTGGTCTCGCGGACTTGTGGGCTTTCGTCCTGCCGAAGCCACCTGAACTTCAGGGGTTGAACGACGAGTATCAGATCCAGGTGTTGGCGGCCAACGCATGATCGTGCCGACCGACCCGCTGCTGGTACGTCAACGTCAACGCGGAACCGAAGCCCGGATCACGAGACTCACCGAGCAGATCCGTCAGGCGACGATCCGCCGGACGAACGCGCAGGACGGCGTCGCGCAAAGCCAACTCGACATCGCGACCGCGCAAGCCGAACTCAACCGGGTGAACGGGCTTGCTGCCACACAGGCCGACACGATCGCTGCGTGTGACCGGCAGATCACCGCGATGCAAACCCAGATCGAGCAACTCACCGCGGCCGAGGAACTCGCTGTCGTTCAAGACGAACACGACCAGGCTGCAGCCGACCTCGCTTCGGCGCGAGCCACCGTCGACCGGCTCCTGAACTCGTCTCCGAAAGCCAGTCCGCATGAACAAAGATCGCGGGCTCACCGACATCCGCCGGGAAATGCTGCGGATCCAGATCACGATCGATGCTCGCGGCGGCATCCCGACACCAGCCGAACAGGCAACGCTGACACTCTCCGCAACGAAGCGCTGTCACTTGTCGGCGTCGAACGGGTGCCAGCGTGCTGACACTCAAGCTCCATCCCGTGTTGCTGTCGGCAGAAGCACACTCGGCGAGGAACACGAACTCGCTGAAGGTCAAGCATGCGCCGACATCCTGTTCCAGCGACTTGCCGACTGGGCCGAATCCGACTATGACATCAACGACACAGCCGCAGGATTCGACCTAGGCACAGCCGCTGGGTTCGCAGCCTGTTATCTCAAACTGTCACCGCGACTGCTTCTCGACGACGCTGCACAAGAGCTGCTCGCTGACCTCGACCCCGTTCAGCGGTTCGTGTTCTCGAACTCGTGAACTGCTACTACAACAGCGACCGGCAGGAGATGCCGGATGCGCCGTGACCAGACCGCGATCAGGCGACCCGCGCCGAGCCACAATCACCTACAAACGCCTACGCGAACGACAACGAGCGCTGCGCCTTCCCTGCTGGTTATGCGGCAAGCCCGTGATCTACGACGCTCCACCACGAAGCCGCTGGAGCTTCTCGGTCGACCACGTCGTACCACTCAAGTACGGCGGCAGTTGCAACGACCCAGGCAACCTGGCGCAGCGCATTACGGATGCAACAGCCGGCGAGGCGCACCACAACCACCCGGCCAGACACTCAGACGAGCACAGTCCCGCGACTGGCTCGCACCACCACCCAAACGAGCACCATCCCCCTGGTAAAACCGGACAAAGGGGGGCAGTTACCCCCCACGGCGAAGTTCTACCACCGCCTGGTGAACAAAAAAGCTCTTTGGGCTCGCGTAAGCCGGTTGATGGTCACCGTGGCCTACTTGCTGGATGGTCGGATTGGTCACCGTCTGGTGATTTCGCGTACTTTTCGCGGGGAAAAAAAGCGGTCCACCGCGGGGTGGCGGTTGAGCGTGCTTGGGGGGTAACCCACCCCTTTCACGTGTGTGTACCTCGTCGGCTGGTGGCTGGCTGATGGCGACGTCGACGCTGAAGCTGCAGGCGGACTTCAGCGGAACTGCCTTTGGCTCGTCTCCGACGTGGACGGACATCACGAGTTACGTGATGACGTCTCCGCAGAACTCAACTCTGCGCCGATACAAGACACGTGGGGGCGGCAGGACTGGTTTTCGGCTGTCACCCCTTACGTGTTCGTTCACGCTGCGGAACATTGACGGCCGGTTCACTCCTGGCCGGTCCGGTCTGGTCAACAACCTGTGTCCTCCGGATGTCGCGTCACCGGGTTGCGTGACCGGTGGGACGACGTCGTGGCCGACGTTGAGCGGTGGCACGACCGTCACCTACGACAACACGCAACAGCTACCTGTTGGCCCACCGACGTCGTTGAAGGTGACGGTGCCGACGTCGTTTGCGAACGGGACGGCGACCGTCCAGTCGCTGATGATCCCGGTGAGCGCTTCGACGGTGTATTCGTTCGCGGCGCAGATCGAAGCGGTCAGTGTCGGCTGGTGCGTGAACGCTGCTTGGTACACGTCCGCGTCGGTCCTGATCAGCCTCGCTGGTCGAGGTTCGGTGGTCGCTGCGGGGACTACCGGGTATTCGACGAAAGCGATGTCGCGTCCCCGTCGAACGCCGCCTTTGTGTCGTTGACGGTCACCCCGAACACGAACACGACCGGTATCACGTCAGTGTGGGCGGGCAACTTCTGCCTTAATGCTGGTGCGACCGCGCTGACGGAGACGGTGCTCCCGTACTACCCGCACGTCCGTTTCGGGATCCGCCTCCAGGTGCTGGAGACGATCGGCTCGTCGACGGTCAACTACTTCGACGGTTACATCACCGACGTCACCGCCATCCCGCAGAACGGTACGTACTGGACGACGGAGGTAAACGCCGCCGACATTTTCGGTCGGATGGGGTCGACGACGAACCTGCAGGGTTACCTGCTTGAGGAAATGCTGCTCGACTCACCGGTCAGCCTCAACCCGTTCCAGGAAGCCGAAGGCGCCACCAGCTTCGGGGACATCAGCGGAACACAACCCGGCTGTCACGATCGCCAACAGCAAGTACGGTCCCGGTGTCGTCGACGCGGGTCAGTCCCCGTCCGGTAGTGGTCTGCCGAATTCCACTGTGGTGGAAGTCACGAACAGCGCATACGGGACGTGGACCTCGGGGCATTCCGCCGGCTCATACCTGTCATGTCCGTTGCCCGTCGAGTCGACCCCGACCTACACGATCGAAGTGTGGGTGCAGACACCCACCACCCCGCCCGCAGCGGGCGCGATGATCCTCTACACCAACGACCCGGTCATGGACATCCAACTGTCGATCACGTCGGCAGGGGTATACAACCTGAACGTCCCGACCGACGGCGCGGGCGGGCAGTCCGGAACCGTGAACATCTGCGACGGGAATGTTCACCAGTTCGCGATCGTCTGCAACAACACGTCGTTTGAGTTGTTCGTCGACGGTGTCTTCTCCGGGATCGCGTTGACGTCGATCGGCGCGTCGTTCACGTTCCCGGTCGGTCAGATCCTGCTCGGCATGTCGGTGATCGGGTCGACACCGGAGAACCCGCTCAGCGCGGGGTTCGCGTACCTCGGCGTGTACACGTCGTCTCTGAACGGCTTCGGCGCGATGCCAAGCAACAGGATCCTGTCCCACTACACCGCGGGTACGACAGCATTCGCGGGCGAGCGGACGGATCTTCGGGTTGCAAGGATCTTGTCCTACCGGGCCAACACCGGCAGTGTCCTCGACACCGGGCTCGGTTATGTCGGTTCGGGTGACTGCGCAGGCGAAACCCAGCAGCAGGCACTGTTGGATACCAGCTTCGCCGAGGGCGGCACGATCTACGCGAACGGCTCCGGTCAGATCGTCTTCCGGAACCGAGCGAACAACTTCAACCCCACACCCGTCCTCACCCTCGACGCCAGTTTGGGTCAGGTGGATGTCCCGTCCACCTTCAGGGATGACGTGCAGCTTGTCCTCAACGATGTGACCGTCAGCCGCCCGAACGGGTCGGATCAGCGGGCGTTCAACCAGGCCAGCATCAACCAGCAGGGCGACATCACTAATCAGGTCACCGCGAACGTGGATACGGACCAGCACGCCCTCGACCTCGCGAACTGGATGGTCGGGCAAGGCATCCAAGACCAGCTCGGTATCCCGACTTACGGTCGACGTACGCGATCCTGCACAACGGCTACACCACGTTGGCGACGTCGGTGCTGCAGCTGCGCCCGCTTGACGTGGTCTCCGCAATCAACCTGCCCGGTGTCAGCCCCGGCTCGACGATGACCGTCCAAGTCCAAGGCGGCACCTACACCCGGACGTCAGAGTCACTGTCGATCAGCCTGTTCTGCACCCCGATGCCACCTCCTGTCGCCGCGTGGGATGTCGGTACATGGGACTCGGCTCAATGGGCTTACTAGTGAAGGCACGCTGCGAGGCTTCAACACCCGCGGCGATACAGTCGGGCCAGCATCCGGCTCCGGCCTCAACATCCAGTACAACACCTGGATGTCAGGCGTTCGGCTGCACGCTTAGGCCGTTCCGCGCTCGTAGCCTGCTTTGCTCACAAGACCAACTGATAAACAGGTGAGGTGCGTCGCGAACGAAACCGGTCAACAGCATTGGCCGAGTGAGACAACGATGACAACGCCGAAACACGCGTGGGATGCGGGCGTAATGCTCGGGCAGGTCCCACGGACACGTCACGCCGTAGTGATGAGACAGACCGGCCCGAATGTCTCACTGTGCACCGGTCAGCCGGTGACGGTTGTCAGCGCCAAATTCGATCCGACCGCCGCGGCGTCCTGTTCTCAGTGTGCGGCGATGGTGACGGCTCGCTGGTCATAGCCGGGGCGCCCTGATTTCCCGGAAGGTCCACGCGGCGAGCGGCACGTCGCTAATCTTCGACTCAGGCCGGTCTCCTGTTAGCTCAGTTGGTCGGTCTAGCCCCGACCTCCTTCGCGCAAGTTGGCCGGGGCCGCGGATTGGTTCAGGTTGCCGCCGTGCTACCTCACTCGAAGGTATAGAGGCGACCAGCCCGGATGGCGTCCGCAGCGGGCCGCAATGTCTCTTCGCTCGGCTCGTAGTAGGGGGACCTCGCCTTGCTCAGCAACAGCGCAAGAATCGTGTTAGATGGCGCTCCGCAGTGAGTCTCGTAAACCTGGCTAAAAACCTCGTTGAGCCGGTCGCGGTTCCTGATGTCTGCCCGGCGTCGGAGTTCGTCGGCCGCCGCGTGCATCTCGGCCGCTGACCAGCCACTAGCTGTCACAAGTCGACGGTACGTCCAAGCGCGCTGGTCGACGCTTAGCCACGCTGTCGGATCTCATGACTGCCGACAGTCAAGTGGCGGATTTGCGCTGTCGATACGGTGACCGGTGGGCCGTTCTCCCTGGGTTGTTTGAGCACGGCACAGGGATGGTCCCGGGTCTGTTTGCTGCTGGATGCGCAACGCCGAGAGCGCCCGACCACCGAATTCGGCTCGCGATATACCTGTCGGGACCTACGCAGCAGTGCAACACTTACCGCGCCTGGGCGCGTGCGCCGGGGTGACCGGGGTTACGAGGATCGAGCGCGATGGTCCGCGAAGCAGACGCGGCTGATGCGCTGGCGGTTGCCCTCGTCACCGCGATGCTCGACCGGTCCGGCGCGGATGCGGGCAGCAGTCGACAAGCCGCGCACATCGCCGCGATGATCACCAACGCCCACCTCGGTGGCGAGATCACGACCGAGGAGTACATCGGCGCGCTCGGCGTGCTCGCAGCAGCCGCTGTCGAGGATCTCGCTACCGCTACCGGTGAGCCGATCGCGCTGTGGCTCGCCCGCTGGCTGACCGGTTCGCCCTAAGCCAGCTCAGCCGTCGTACCCATCTGCACCCTTATGTGGCGCTCGGTCGGCGTCGATAACTGTTATTGCAAGGTCGTTTGCTCCGGACTGTCAGATCGACGATTAGGCCCCGGTCGACCTCCCCGGTCCCGACCGGGGCCGTTTGCTGAGCGCGTCACCTGAAAGCCCTTCAGGTTCGTCGTTGTCCGGATTCATACCTTCGCTAGTTGGCGGTCCACTGTGTCTCCGATCCGATCACGGTGGGCGGCTCAGGCCCCGACCGCATCCCCCCATTTGCGGCCGGGGCCGTTTGCGCTGCCTGAAGATCGAGTCAGGTACGTCGGTGGCAGGGTTCATATCGCCCCTGGTGGGTCGTTCACCGGGTCCCGATCCGGTTGGTGAACGGTAAAGGCCTCGGTTGCTGGACGCGGCGGCCGGGGTTGTCATCGCCGCTCGTTCAATCCTTCGGCCAGTCGGAGGTGTCGGGATGGTAGAGCCACACTGACCCGAACTCCTTCCGGTAGCTGGCCATGTCCAGGGCAGGACGCTGTATCTTCGCTGACTGACGGAGCCGGCGTGTCGGGCTTGTCGTCCGGGTCCATCAGCGTTTCCTCTCGGGCGGCTGAACGCCAGTATCGCGGTGCCGCCTGCGCGCCGCAGCCCTTTACCGCGAAAAGTGCAGGTCCCCGGCCGTAGCCGGCAGCGTCGCTGTTTCATGGACCGCAATCAGGTCGTAGCGGGCTCTCCCCGTTCACCATGGCGGCGCTGCCGGAGTGCGGAACGCCCCTGCGACGTCGGAGGAGCAGGAACGCTCCGCGGTCATCAGGCTTTCAGGTGAACGTTTCGGAGTGTGACGAGCCGCGGTGAGATAGGGCATGCCGCGATCCGGTCCACCTTGTGGCTAGGATCTTGTCCGGTCGCCTTGAGCAGACAGGAGCGGCCCCGGCTTCGGGTGAGCCTGGACCCCGCCCGCCGAAGCCACCTGTTGGTGTCTCGCCTCGATGCTGCGCGGGGTCGTTCCGCGAACATTGGTGAAGAACATGATCGAAGACAGCGACCTGGGTGAGCAGGGCGTCCAGCCCGATCGCCCGCAACCGAGCATGAGCGCCTTCCAGCTGAGCCCGACGACCCGCATGACGTGCTGATCGTGCGGCGCGATGACACGACAGCCGCCCGGAAAGACCGGATCCGTGCGGCGATCGCAGCTGCCGACAAACGTGACCTTAAGGCCAGCAAGCGTGACCGCGCTGCGATTGCCCGAGATCAGGCCGCTCGGTACCGGGACGCGCTCGCTGACGGCCACCGAGACGCTGGGCAGCCGCACGATCATGACGCTGACCGGGGCGCCGCCGCGAACGACCGGCAGGCAGCCATGGCTGACCGTCATTTCGCTGCGCTCGACCGTGACGAAGCGGCCGGAGACCGCGCCCTACTGATCGACGACGAGTAACGCTCCGGGCGTTGTGTGACGGGCTGAGATCCGGGTAACCCAGCGGTTGGTCGCTCGACGTGGGTCTCGACGAGTTGGACGAGCGACCAGGCCCCGGCTGCCGTTCGTGTAGACAGCCGGGGCCGTTGCCCACCCGATGGCAGGAAACCACTCCGAGCGCTGGTTGTCTATCGCGCCGCCGCTCCGCGAACTACGCTTCGACTGGTGGCTGATCCAGGTGCACGGGCAGACTGCTCAGGCCCGCCTAGACCCGCGCTCACCTAAGGCGGCGAAACGCCCCGCCAGGTGCCAGACGGGGGCGTTTCCGGACACACAAAACCCACCCGGCCTGCAGGCCGAGTGGGCACTGTTGTCCACTCGGGAGGCGCGAGCCGCCGAGCCCACGCGCCTCCCACGTCCGGCTTGCCCAGCGAGCAAGATCACGAAACTCCGCTCCCACGGGGGAGCGGTCTACAGCTTTCCGACGCTCCAAAGCGCCAGCACCGCGATGACAGCGACTACGCCGAGTGCAGTCAGCCACTGCTCGATCTGGGATGAGACCCACCAGGAGCTCTGGGTGCGGGCGTCGGTTGTTGTATCGCGCTCACTGTTCATGACTGCCGCTTCCGTTCAGGCGGATCAGTTCGCGGATGTCCGACTCGCGGTAGCGACGATGTCCACCGGGGGTCTTGATGCTCTTCACGCGACCTGCCTGAGCCCATCGGCCGACCGTCTTCGCGTCAACGCGGAACAGGATGGCGACCTCGCCAGGCGTCAATAAGCGGTCGCTGTACTCCGCCACAACAGACCCCTCTACGGACGGCTTTCGATGGCGACTTGTCATGGCCCGGCATCGTCGGCAGGTCGTACACGTCGAGGTCGGGTCAGCATAACTATCCGGGCGGCTGGATATCTACAGCGCGTCGTCCTTGCCGCTGCCGTCAACGCGTGTTGACATATTGTCGTGCTCGACGAGATCGACCTAGACGGGACCGTCTGGCAGGAACGCGCCTCATGCGCCGGCATGTCCGATGTGTTCATCGACGGGATAAAACCGGAGGCGGATGTCCTCAACACGGTCATGCGGATCTGTGCGCGCTGCCCGGTACGAGATGAGTGCGGCGCCTACGCGGTCGCTACCTCAGCCACGTGGGGGGTCTGGGGCGGTGTCTGGCGCGGTGCTATTAAGTTCCGGAAGGCAGCCGCAGCGTAGTCGCTGCGATAGATTCGTTCATCAGATGGGCTAACCCAAACCGTGGATCTGATGCCGATTACATAATTGGCCCAGATGGGTCAGTTCACGTAACAAGGCTCGGGGTATACCGCAGTCATGAACACCACGCAGATCGACGACCCGAGCACTTCACGTTCAGATTGCATCTTCTGCTCAACCTGCGGAAAGTTCATCACCTCCGCTCAGCTGCCAAACCACAGCGAGCATCACCCCCGATCTACCTGAGACGTGCCTCAGGTAACGCGCCGCCGGTGTCGATGAGGTGGCAACGTCGTTGACCGGGCGCACCGCTCCGGTATCAGGGGCACCGTCGGGAGTTGACTATGTCGTTCGCGCAGCGATCACAACTCGCTGAGCTGGATCTCGTCCGGCTGTTCGATGAGGACCTGGACTCTTTCGAACGCATGGAAGCGGTCGATCATGCCGTGGCTCGCCTTGCTGTCGACTCCGGCCGCACCCAACAGCTCGCAACCATCGGGTTACTGCACGCCGCGCTCGACTTCCACCTGTCGAACGTGGAGGTATCGGCAACCGCCCATGGCACACAGGTCGGCGACGTCCTCGACGAACTCATCCGAAACGTGGAAAGCGAAACGCCCCCACCGAAGTAGGGGCGTTCGCGTGGTGAAGGTCTTATACGTCAGGCTCACCAACCTGCCTCAAATGGGGCGCCTGAATCATTTCAAGCTTGCCAGCGGCTGCCAGGATCTCGTTCGCGAGCCGTCGAGCGTCCTCGACACCCAGCTTGACCCCGTCGACCGCGATGTCGATCCACGGCTGGCTGCGCGTGACGACGTCTGCGCGGTTGTTCTCCTGTTGCATGACGGCCACGCGCTCGCTCAGGTCGAGCTGGACGGTGCGGACGAACGTCTGTCCGTCCTTCTCGACGCTGCCGTAGCTCTCGCGTTCCATCCGTGCTGTGGACGTGGCCCACTCGGGTATGGCCGGGATTCTTGTGATCTTCGCGTAGGCAGCGTCGATCTCTGGCTGTCCCCACTCGCTCTCGAACGCGGCGGTCACTTCGCACCTGCTGTGATCTCGTCGAGCAGGTACGCCGCCGCCACAAGCTCGCTGGCAGACGCCCGGGTCTTCCCAGAGTCCAGTTCCTCGTCGCCGGTCGCGGACAGGATGTAGGGAGCCTCGTCGAACGTCACGACGTTGTTGCGGTTGCTCTCCCACTGGCAGACCGCGGGCGGAGTCCGCTGGCTCATGTGTGGCCGGGAGAGGGTGTCGTGCTCCCAGTTGATGCTGTCGTACTTGTGACCCTCACCTAGCGTGCACCAGGACGGGCACGCAGGAATGACGGCCTTCGCCTCAAGCTCCGCGGTCCGGATCTGGGTCACGATCGCATGACGGGCTTTCGGGTCGCTCGGGACGAAGCCGGCCTCGCGTTAGTGAGGATGCTCCGCGAGGAACTGCTCGATCTGCTCGTCGGTGACGGTGGTGTCGATCTCTGTCATGCTGTCCTCCTGACGGATGAACGACCGACCATCGGCCATTCAGTCAGCGGATGCCTATAAGCGTCACGCTCGTCAGAAGCCCGTTCAATGAACGCCGATGTACAGCGTTCAGGCGCGTCCACCTTCTAAGCACTTGGTCGCAGGTTCGATTCCTGCCGGGCGCGCAAATTTTCGAGGATCCGGAAGCCGTTCAGCAGGCTCAAGATCGCGTATCGGGCGACGCCGGTGACTAAAGCGACGGCGACTGGGAAGACCAGGGGCTTACGCACGCTCAAATCGGGCGCGCGTCTGCCGAGGAGCCGTCATGTCGAGCATCGTCAACACCAGCGGTACCGCTAGTCGTCCAGGCACGCCGGCCGCGGGTGCCGGCGGGGTTCGCAACGGGTTGGGCACTGCGGGACTGGTGGTGGGCATCCTTGCGGTCATCACTTGCTGGACGGTGGTCGGTGGTGTCGTCCTCGGCGTGCTGGCCATCATCTTCGGTGCTGTTGGTCGCAGTCGGGCCAACCGCGGCGAAGCCTCGAACGGCGGTGTCGCCGTCGCCGGGATCGTTCTGGGCTTGGTCGGGCTGGTGTTGGCGATCGCGCTGATTGCACTCGGCGCGACTTTTGTCTTTCACCACAAGAAGGCCATCAACAACCTGGAAAGCTGCGACAAGAACGCCACCACTCAGGCGCAGAAGAACCGGTGTAGCCAGCAGTTCTCCAACTCGGTCAACGGGCAGAGCTAACCGACGTCACCTCCCCCGCGTGGCGCAGTTCGGCCAGCTTCAGGCCCTATATGCAGTGCTGAGTACGCGACACGCCCACAACATGTAGGTTGCGCGGTCCCGCGCCGATCTCGTCGTACGGTGCCTCCTGCAGCTGGTTCGGCCGACCTGCCAGGTCGGTCGTCGCAAGAGGGAACCCGGTGTGAGTCCGGGACTGCCCCGCAGCGGTGAGTGGGAACGAACGCCGTCAACAGCACTGGACTGGTGAGGTCTGGGAAGCGACGGCTAGTAGATGGCCAAGCGCGATCTGGCGTGCCCGCGAGTCCGAAGACCTGCCAGCGCACTGGGCGCAGCCTGCGCCCAGTGGTCCACGGGCTCCGCGGGAGGGCCAGGGGCGACGGCGCCGTGCGCAGTGGGCACGACGCGATGGCTCCTAAGCCCCCTCGGCACCCGCGGATCACTCGCTTCGAGCTCCGAGGAGAGCCGCGATGACCCTGCAGGAGATCGACGTCCGTAGCGTCGACACGCCGACCAGCGACACCCCGACGTCAGTGCGCAAGCACTCGATGGAGGTGCGTAAGCGTAATGGTGATCTCGAGCCGGTCGATGTCAACAAGATCGTCCGCGCCGTAGAGCGTTGGGTCGGTGGGCTCGACGATGTCGACCCGCTTCGAGTCGCGACCAAGACCATCAGCGGCCTGTACGACGGCGCGACGACCGCAGAGCTCGATCGCTTGTCAATCCAGACGGCTGCCGACCTCGTCGGTGAGGAGCCCGAATACTCCAAGCTCGCCGCTCGGCTGCTGTCGTCCTACATCAGCAAAGAAGTGCGCGGGCAGGGCATCGCGTCGTTCAGCCAAAGTGTGCTGTTCGGGCGCGACCAGGGCCTGATCAACGCGGCGACCGCCGAATTCATCACGGTCAATGCGCGCAAGCTCGACGACGCGATCGACACGTCGCGTGACCTGCAGTTTGAATACTTCGGGCTGCGCACGGTCTACGACCGCTACCTCCTCCGTCATCCGACCACGCGCCTCGTCATGGAGACGCCTCAATACTGGCTGCTACGGGTGGCATGCGGGCTCTCGCAGACACCGGCCGAGGCGATCGACTTCTACCGCCTGATGTCCTCGCTCGCTTACCTGCCGAGCTCGCCGACGCTGTTCAACTCCGGCACCAGGCACACCCAGATGTCGTCGTGTTTCCTGCTCGACTCGCCGCTGGACCAGCTCGACTCGATCTACGACGCGTATCACCAGATCGCACGCCTCTCCAAGCACGCGGGCGGCATCGGGGTCTCATGGTCGCGGATCCGTTCGCGTGGCTCGCTGATCCGCGGCACGAACGGTCAGAGCAACGGAATCGTGCCCTGGCTGCGGACCCTCGACTCGTCGGTGTCGGCCGTCAACCAAGGCGGTCGGCGCAAAGGCGCGGCGTGTGTTTATCTCGAGCCCTGGCATCCGGACATCGAAGAATTCCTGGAGCTTCGTGACAACACCGGCGAGGAGGCTCGCCGCACTCACAATCTCAACCTGGCCAACTGGATCCCGGACGAGTTCATGCGCCGGGTCGAGGCGGACGCGCCGTGGTCGCTCTTCGACCCGGACGAGGTGCCCGAGCTGCCAGATCTGTGGGGCGACGCCTTCGATGCGACCTATCGCCAAGCCGAAGCCGCCGGCCGGTTCGTGCGACAGGTCCCAGCGCGGGAGCTGTATGGCAAGATGATGCGCACCCTGGCACAGACCGGCAATGGCTGGATGACCTTCAAGGACGCGTCAAACCGAACCTGCAACCAAACCGCTGAGCCGGGCAACGTCGTGCATCTGTCCAACCTGTGCACCGAGATCATCGAGGTCACGAGCGACGCAGAGTCAGCCGTGTGCAACCTGGGCTCGATCAACTTGGCTCGCCATGTCGGGCTCGGTGGAGTCGACTGGGATGCGCTTCGTCAGACGGTACGCACCGCCGTGTTGTTCCTTGATCGGGTCATCGACCTCAACTTCTATCCGACCGAGAAAACTAAAGCTAGCAACCGAAAATGGCGTCCAGTCGGACTGGGGGTGATGGGTCTGCAAGATGTGTTCTTCGCGCAGCGCCTGGCGTTTGACAGCGAGGACGCTCGTGAGCTGTCGACCCGAATCGCGGAGGAGATTTATCTCACCGCCCTGGAGACCTCGGCAGCGCTTGCCGAGCAGTTCGGTGCGCATGAGAGCTTCGCCGCGACTCGTGCCGCGCGCGGTGACTTGCAGCCGGACCTGTGGGGCGTGAGTCCGACCCAGACCGAACGTTGGACTGCGGTGCGTGAGCAGATCGCCGCGCGCGGACTGCGCAACTCGCTGCTCATCGCGGTCGCGCCGACCGCGACCATTGCGTCAATCGCGGGTTGCTATGAGTGCATCGAGCCCCAGGTTTCCAATGTTTTCAAGCGTGAAACGTTGTCGGGTGAGTTCCTTCAGATCAACAGCGCACTCGTCGCGGAGCTGAAGTTGCGCGACCTGTGGTCGGACCGAGTTCGCGACGCGATCAAGCGGGCGGACGGCTCGGTGCAGTCAATCGCGGAGTTGCCCGACGATGTGCGGGAGCTGTTCCGGACCGCTTGGGAGCTGCCGCAGCGCGCCCTGATCGACCTGGCCGCGGCACGTTCTGCGTACATCGATCAGAGCCAGTCGCTCAACCTGTTCATGGCATCTCCGACGATCGGCAAGCTGTCGTCGATGTATCTCCATGCGTGGAAGGCCGGCCTGAAAACGACCTATTACCTGCGATCTCGACCCGCTACCCGAATCCAGCAGACCACTCCTGCGGCGGCGCTCATTGATGCTCCCGGCACCGACGCGGTCGATGCCGAGGCCGTCGTCACCGACGCGACTGCGTGCTCACTCGAGAACCCCGAGTCCTGCGAGGCGTGCCAGTGATGACCATCATCGATCTCACCACTGACGAGGCGACTGGCGGCGCCGACCGGGAGTCCCGACTGCTCGATCCCGGCTTCGAGCTCTCATTGCGTCCGATGCGCTATCCGCAGTTCTACGACCGCTATCGCGACGCGATCCGCAACACCTGGACGGTTGAGGAGGTCGCGCTGGAGCCAGATCTGGCCGACCTCGCGAAGATGCCAGCGGCGGAGCAACACCTGATCCGCCGGCTGGTCGCGTTCTTCGCCACCGGCGACACGATCGTGGCGAACAACCTGGTGCTCAACCTTTACCAGCACATCAACTCTCCTGAAGCGCGGCTGTACTTGTCACGCCAGCTATTCGAGGAGGCCGTGCATGTGCAGTTCTACCTGACGTTGCTCGACACCTATCTCCCTGACGAAGCACAGCGGGCCGAGGCGTTCGCGGCGGTCGAGCACATCCCGTCGATCCGCCGCAAGGCGGAGTTCTGCCTGAAGTGGATCGGCACGCTGTCCGCGACCGAGGCGTTGCGCACCAGGGCCGATCGGCGTGCCTTCCTGCTCAACCTGATCTGTTTCGCGGCGTGCATCGAAGGGCTGTTCTTCTACGGCGCGTTTGCCTACGTCTACTTCCTGCGATCTCGCGGCTTGTTGCAAGGGCTGGCGTCCGGCACCAACTGGGTGTTCCGCGACGAGTCGATGCACATGGCATTCGCGTTCGAGGTGGTGGAAACGATCCGCGTCGAAGAGCCGGACCTCTTCGACGACCGGCTTGCCGACGAGGTGCGCGCGATGCTGGCTGAGGCGATCGACTGCGAAGTCGCGTTCGCCGAGGACCTACTCACTGGGGGCGTGGCCGGGCTGAGTGCGGCAGACATGCGGATCTACCTCGAGCACGTCGCGGACCGGCGGCTTGAGCAGATCGGGATGACACCGGTGTACGGCGTGCGCAACCCGTTCGCTTTTCTCGAGTTGCAGGATGTCCAGGAGCTGTCGAACTTCTTCGAGCGCAAGGTGTCGGCGTACCAGGTTGCGGTCGGCGGAAGCGTCAGCTTCGGGGAGGACTTCTAGCGTCGCTCAGCGGATCGATCCGTCATGGCCGCGGGGGAGGGGTGCTGCCCTTCGCCCGGCCGATGCCGCCACCGGTGTCCTTCACGACGAACAGGATGAACTCCATCACGCCGCCGTCAGACGTCGGGGCGAACGAGGCGCCACCGCTGCCGACGGCGCTGGACCAACTCAGCGGCATCGAGGTGGTGATCTGCCACCCGGTGGCCGCCAGCGCCCTGGTGATCTGCTGGAGCCCGGCGACCCGTTCTTCGCCGACTTTCGCCCAGAAGTCGGCGATTGCAGCGTCATACTGCACGTAGACGACCTCTTGTCTGAAATTCGACGGCACGTCGGCACAATACTTCGGTTGTTCACCCGTGCACCCTGTGTAGTTGCAGGGTTTTTCCAGGCTCACTCACTACCCTCGCCGGTATGACGAGCGGTTTTCTCGGCGACGAGGATGCCATCAACGCGCTGCGCCAGCGGGTAGCTGACAAGTTCGCCGCCGACCTCAAGACCATCCTGGATCGGGTCAATCAGAGCCACGCAGGCAGACCGGTTGACCCGGTTTTGGACGAGATTGCCGATCAGGTGCGCGGTCTGGGCGTCGAGCCAGACCGACGGGAACTGAGGCCGCACGCGGTGTTGATCAGCGAACGCCGGTATGACGAGGACGCGGTTGGCTCCGACCCGTCGCAGCCCCCAATGCCCCCGTCGGGCGACGCGTAGCCGCTCGGCACGACTAGCGGCTCGCTTCAACCACCACACGGTCGGTGATCGCGGATTCGGGGCTGGGCGCCGGGACGGCGATCGGCCGTACCCGACGTCCGAGCAAGGCAGCGGCGACCACGGCGGCGGCCACGAAGAACCCGACGATCAGCTCGACGCCGTGCCGGTAGGCGGCCAGCGGATCGCCGGTGTGCACGCCCGCGAGGATCGCGATCAGGCCGGCGACGCCAAGGACCGATCCAATCTGACGGCCCATGTTGAGCACACCGCTGCCGGTGCCGAACCACGCTGGCGGGAGAGCCGACGCGCCAGCACCGAGCAGCGAGGGAATCGTCAGCCCGACGCCCATGCCGCCGATCAGCTGCGCGGGCAGCAGGTGGCTGGCGTACGCCGGTGCGGCCTGAATGCCGTGCAGCCAGAACAGTTGTGAGCCCGCGTTGACCAGGGCGCCGAGGACCGCCACTCGGCCCGCGCCACCGAGCCGGACCGCGAGTCGAGGCGCCACGAGCCGGGCAAACGGCAGCACGCACAACGGTCCGGGTGCGATCGCCAGCCCGGCGCGGATCGCGGAGTAGTGCCATTCGCCGGTCAGGAACTCGACCGCATTGAGGACGAATGCGCCGAACCCGGCGTAGTAGAGAACCGAGGCCGCGAACGCACCGCTGAACGACCGCAGCCGCAGCAGCGGCAGCTCGATGATCGGCGCGGGATGCCGCGCGGAATGCAGGCCGACGCCCGCCAGCCCGAGCAGCGCGGCGGCGAGCAACCCCAGCACCTGCACCGAGGCCCAACCCCAGTCGGGCGCCTTGACCATCGCGAGCGCGATCAGGCCGACCGAGAGGGCAAGCAGCACGGCACCGACGATGTCCGGCCGCGGATGGGCCTTGGGATCGCGGCTCTCCGGGATGCTGCGTGGCACCAACGCCAGCGCGATCAGCCCGACCGGGACGTTCACCCAGAACACCCAGCGCCAGTTTTCCTGCACGAGCAGCCCACCGATCACCGGGCCGAGACCAGCCCCGAGCGCACCGACCGCCGACCAGGTGCCTATCGCCCTCGCCCGATCGGCGGGGGGTACGACTGCGAGGAGAAGAGACAGCGACGTCGGCACCATCATCCCGGCGCCGATCGCCTGCACGACTCGGGCAGCGACCAGCGCGATCACGCCTGGTGCGACGCCGCAAAGTGCGGAGCCGATGGTGAAGGCAAGCAGGCCGGCGCTGAACACGCGCCGCCGACCGATTCGATCTGCCCAGCGGCCGGCGGGCACCAGCACCGCCGCGAAGACGATTGTGTAGCCGTTGAGGACCCACGACAACGCACCAAGGCTGGTGCCGCCGTAGTCATGGCCGATGTAAGGAAAGGCCAAATTGACGATGAACAGGTCGAGGCTCGACATGAAGACGCCGAGTGAGAGCACGGCGACCGCGATGGCTGCCGGTGACAGTCGGCGATGAGAGATTGCAGCGTCGGCAAGTGCCATGGAAGGTCTCCGTCGAGTAGGTCCGGAATCTGGACTGACGCTAACACGAGTCAGTCGGAAAAATCGACTGACTCGGCGTATGCTCTCTCGCATGACCACCGTGACGAGCGCACCGCGTACCTGTTCGGTCGCGCGAACCCTTGAGGTTGTCGGTGAGAAATGGGCGCTCTTGGCGATCCGTGAGGTCTTCCTCGGCTCACGTCGATTCGAGGAGATGGTGCAAAACACGGGCGCGCCGCGCGACACCCTCGCCGCCCGCCTGCGCACCCTCGTGGCTCACGGCATCCTCGAACGCCGCCGCTACAGCGACCACCCGCCGCGTGATGAGTACGTCCTCACCGCCGCCGGCCGCGACCTTTACCCGGTGATCCTGAGTCTCATGCAGTGGGGCGACCGCCACCTGCCGCTCGACGGCGGTCCGCCAATGGTGCTTGATCACGAGTGCGGCCATCGGTTGGAGCCGCGGTGGGACTGCGCGCACTGCGGCGAGCGGATCGATGCTCGTCAGGTCAGACGCGTCACCAAGTAGCGGTGGCTGGCGCTAGCAGGTAGCACGGGGATCGGCGGCCGCGGTGTAAGTGCAGGAGTCGACCTTGCTGCCGTTGGCGTTGTCGAGGGTCGCGGTGTCGCCATCGTTGTTCCAGATGTACTCGTGCGAACCCCAGTAGAGGTTCTTGGCGCTATCGGATCCTGACCCCGTATGCACCCTGACCGCGGCGTGGGCCTTGAGGGAGAAAGCAGGGAACTGGAAGCGGTGATTGCTCGCGTCGTGCAGCACCCATTGCCCGAGCTTGGCTGTCTTCGACGACGTGTTGGTGATCTTCACCCACTCCGCGTTGAGACTCGCGTTGCCGCCCTCGTCTGGGCCCGGCGAGTCGAAGTTGATCACGCTGATCCGCACGCCGCTGGCGGTCTGGCCTGACCGGCCGCCGGCGTGCCGGCGATGGATCTTCGGTCGGGTAGGCGCGGTCACGGCCGGCCATCCGCAACTGCGTAAATGGCTGGAAAGAAAGGCTTTTTGGGTCGTACCGATATGAAGATGCCATCGCCACAAGACGGCGGTGTAGTCGGCCATGTAGCGGCAGTCAAATGATCGTCGCGGCGGCAGCCACTCATCCGGGCCTTTGTCGCCCTTCGACTCGTTCGCGCGGCTCGACACCGCGATCAAGTCGTAGTGGGTGCCGAGGTCGTTGGCGAACGCTTCGCGGGTGGCCGCGGTCCATCGCCACGCGCCTGAGCCCCACGCAACCGCGAGCGGCACGACGTGATCGATCTCGATCTTGGTCGGGTTAGTCGTCGTGAATCCGTCGTAGGGCGAGACCCACTTGCCGTGCGCAAGATAGCAGCCAGACTCCACCACGGGCTTTCTCACCGCGTCGCGGATCAGCGCGAGGTCGCGAGTGTTGCAACCGTCTGCGTGCTCGCTCCACAGTGAGAACTTCGATCGCACGTAACCGCTTTGGTAGGTCGCTCCGACGGTCAGCTGGTCGAGCAGCGTACGGCTGCTCATCGTTCGCGTGTTCGGCGCTGCCGTCGCGGTGCTCGCGGTCGTCGCGATTAGTCCACTCGCGGCCACCGCCAGCACGCAGCCACCCAAAGTCACTAACCGGGAAGTCACTCGGCTACGGTCGCACGTTGCGCGTCTCGCCGCTATGGTTCGCCGGATGGCGATGACAATCTCGCCGGCGTGAGGAGGGCCAGACCGTTGCCAGTCCTGCTCGATGTCCAGCACGTCACCGTCCGATTTGGTGGCCTGACTGCGCTTTCGGATGTCTCGGCGGCCGTCTCGACCGGCGAAGTCGTCGGGGTCATCGGTCCGAACGGCGCCGGCAAGACGACGCTGTTCAACGTCATCTGTGGCTTCGTGCGGCCCAGCGAGGGGGAGCTGAACTGGCACGGACAGCCACTTCGCCGGCACCGGCCCAACCAACTGGCGTCGCTGGGGATCTCACGCACGATCCAGTCGCTCGGTTTGTTCGCCCACATGAGCGTTCTCGACAACGTCCTTGTCGGCGCCAACCGCCATGGCAAGGCGTGGTTCGCCTCGGGCTTGTTCGGTCTTCCGTACAGCGACAAGGACGAGCGGCAACTGCGCGGTCGAGCGATCGAGGCGCTCGACCGGCTCGGCATCAAGGACGCGGCACAACAACTCCCCGGCCAGCTTCCGTACGGGGTTCAGAAGCGGGTGTCGCTTGCGCGGGCGTTGGTTGCCGAGCCGTCGCTGTTGTTGCTCGACGAACCCGCTTCGGGGCTGTCTGCGCAGGAGATGACCGAGCTCAGCGATCTGGTGCGAACCGTCAAAGAACAGACTGCGGTCCTGCTCGTCGAGCACCACATGGATCTCGTGATGGGCGTGTGCGACCGCATCATGGTGCTCGACTTCGGGCGGTGCATCGCCACCGGCACCCCGGCTGAGGTGCGCGACGACCCGAGGGTGCTCGAGGCATACCTCGGTGAACAGATCGACGAGTCCACACGTGAGGTGGGCGATGCTGGAGCTTGACAACGTGGTGACGGCGTACGGCGCCGTCCGGGCGCTCGACGGTGTGAGCCTCACCGTCCCGGACGGCGAGATCACTGCGGTCCTCGGCGCGAACGGTGCGGGCAAGACCACGCTGTTACGAACGATCAACGGCCTGGTGCGGCCGGCATCGGGCTCGATTCGGTATGCCGACCACGATCTCGTGGCGTCGAAGGTCGAAGACGTCGTGACCTATGGCATCGCGCACGTGCCCGACGGTCGCGGCGTGATCACCGAGCTCACCGTCGAGGAGAACCTTCGCCTTGGTGCGCTGTGGCGAGCGAACCGCAGCGAGTCGGTGTCGAGCCTGCGCGAGATCTACGCGATGTTCCCGCCACTCGAGCAGCGTCGCTCGAAGATCGCGGACACGCTGTCGGGCGGTGAGCGGCAGATGCTCGCGATCGGCCGCGCGCTGATGAGCCGTCCGACGCTCCTTCTGCTCGACGAGCCCTCGCTCGGACTCGCGCCGCGCATCACCGGCCAGATCATGGCGACGCTCAAGCGGCTTCGCGACGAGCAGAGCCTCACCGTCGTCCTCGTCGAACAGAACGCGCGCAGCGCGCTGTCTGTGGCGGACACCGCCGTCGTGCTCAACCTCGGGCGGGTCGTGGCACAGGGCGCGGCCGAGGAGTTGGCGGCCGACGACAAGCTCCGACACGCTTACTTGGGGTTCTGATGACCGTCCTCAACCTCGTGATCAACGGGATCGCCAACGGCACCATCTACGCCGCGGTCGCGCTCGCTCTGGTGCTGATCTGGCGGTCGACCCGCATCGTCAACTTCGCCCAGGGCGGCATGTTGATGTTCACCACGTTCATCGCGTGGGAGCTCGTGGTGCAGCACCACGACAGCTACTGGCTTGGCCTCGCGGTCGCACTCGTCGCCGGTCTGGTGCTCGGTGCGGTGGTCGAGCGGGTGCTGGTGCGACCGGTCGAGAATGGTCCACCGCTCAATCCGGTGATCGTGACGTTGGGCATTCTGCTGATGCTGCAGGCGGCGGCGGGCATGATCTGGGGCAACGGACTGAGCTCGTACCCGCCCGAGTTTTCGGTGGATTTTTACCACGTCGGTCACCAGGTGATCTTGTTCTCGCCGGAGTTCCTGTTCGTGGTGCTCGCGGTCGGAGCCGTGTGCCTGGGGCTGTACGTGCTCTTCCAATGGACGCCGCTTGGTCTGCGGATGCGTGCGTCTGCGTACAGCCCGGAGATCGCTCGGCTGCTCGGGGTGCGAGTGGGCCGGATGCTGACCCTCGGCTGGGCGTTGGCCGCCGGCGTCGGTGCGCTTGCCGGCGTGCTGATCGCCGGCACGCAGCCGAACTACATCAACCCCAACGGTTTTGACAGCCTGCTCATCTTCGGGTTCACCGCTGCCGTCGTCGGCGGCTTGGACTCCGCGGTCGGTGCTGTTGTCGGTGGCCTGGTGCTCGGCATCGCGCTGTCGCTGCTCGACAACTACGTCAGCAACGATATCGACAGCTTCTTCGTCTTCGCGCTGCTGATCGTGGTGCTCATGGTCCGGCCGAACGGGTTGTTCGCGCGAACGGCGGTGAGACGGGTATGACCGTGCCTGGTCTCGGCGGCGTCCGCGCGGTGCTCGGCCGATCGACGTTCCTTCGTCACTTGCTGCTGGCGATCGTCATTGGCGCGGTGCTCTTCGCGCTGACGTCGCAGCTGTCGGAATACCGCAACTCGCAGGTCGCGATGGCGGCTTACACGTTCTGTGCCGTCGCCGGATTGACGGTGCTGACCGGCCTGTCGGGGCAGATCTCCCTCGGCAACGGCGCGTTCATCTTCGTCGGCGCCTACACCGTTGGGCTCCTGCTTGAGCATCACCCCCACACCAACAATCGCGAGCTGATACTCGTGCTGCTCGCCGCGATCGGCGTCGCTGCGCTGATCGGGGGGCTGGTGGGAATCGCGGCCGCACGACTGCGAGGGCCCTACCTCGCCGGCGTCACGCTCGCCCTCGCGTTGGGCTTGCCCGAGCTGCCGCAGTATGGCCACCTGGAGGGCCCTCTCGGCGGTCACACCGGCATCGTGGTTAACGCGCCGGTCGCGCCAGACAACATCGACTTCTCGCGCTGGCAAGCGTGGATGTGCTGCCTGGCGGCCGTGATCACGTTGTTCCTGCTGCAGAACCTCGTCACGAGCCGGGTTGGTCGGGCGATGCGCGCGGTCCGCGACGACGAGATCGCGGCGTCGCTGGCCGGCATGTCGGTGCCGCGGATCCAGGTGCTGGCGTTCGTAGTCAGTGCCGCGACGGCAGGGTTGGCAGGCGGTCTGCTCGCGATCGTCAACGGTCAGGTAGGGCCGAGCTCGTTCCCGCTTTCGCTGTCTCTGTTCCTGCTTGCTGCTGCCGTCTTCGGCGGTCTCGGCAGCCTGTCAGGGGCGGCGTACGGTGCCATCCTGATCACCTTCTTGCCCAACTGGTCGACCGATGTCGCCAATGCGTTGTCGTTACCGACGAAGGTGAACCTCAACCTGCCGCTCGGCGTCTACGGCCTGGTGCTCGTTGTCGCCATGCTGGCGTTTCCCCTTGGTTTGCAGGGATTGTTGCGCCAACTCTGGGGTACGGCCCGGTCTCGGGTAGGGCCGCGCCGACTCGCGACGAGGTAACGCCTGGAAAACAAAACTGGCCGGTAACTAGGCACAGAACGAGATTCGGAATATGTTCCCGCAAGCAACTCTCCAGCGAGCGGAGGAACTATGACCAAGGCACCCATCCGCCTCCTTGCCACTGGTGCGGTGCTAGCGCTGGCCGCGGCAGCTTGCGGGGGGAGCAGCAGTGGCGGCGCCAGCACGACGCCAAGCACCAGCAGCACTGCGAGCACAGCCAACACGGCGTCCGCGCCCGGGATCACCGCGACGTCCGTCCTGATCGGCAGCCACCAGCCGTTGACCGGTGTCGCTGCACCTGGGTACGACGAGATCGCCCCGGCCTCGAACGCCTACTTCCAGTACATCAACGCCAACGGTGGCATCGACGGCCGCAAGATCATCTACAAGTACCTCGACGATGGATACAACCCGGCTAAGACGGTGACTGACGTCCATCAGCTCGTCGAGCAGGACAACGTCTTCGCCATCTTCAACGGTCTCGGCACTCCGACCCACGAGGCGGTCGTCCCGTTCCTCAACCAACACAAGGTTCCTGACCTGTTCGTTGCCTCCGGCTGCCTCTGCTGGAACAACGTGTCGCAGGATCCGGAGACGTTCGGCTGGCAGCCCGACTACACCCGAGAGGGCAAGATCCTCGGCCAGTACGTCGCGCAGCACTTCAAGGGCAAGAAGATCGGGATCTTCGCGCAGAACGACGACTTCGGCACCAACGGCATCAAGGGGCTCGAGGACGAGATCCCTGCCAGCTCGATCGTGTCGACCCAGCGCTACGACCCGACCAACACCAAGATCACACCGCAGGTGTTGGCGTTGCAGAAGTCTGGCGCGCAGGTCGTGATCTCCTTCAGCGTTCCGGCATTCACCGCGCTGCTACAGCTGACCGAGGTCGGCTTGAAGTTCTCCCCACAGCTCGTGGTGAGCAATGTCGGCTCCGACCCGATCACGCTGTCGGGCCTGCTGACGAGCTTCTCCAAGGGTGCGGCGCCCGGCAAGGCATTGATTCAGGGCATCATCACCGATGGCTACCTGAGCTCGCCGGCGGACAAGTCCAACAGCTGGATCAAGCTGTTCAAGAAGATCCACAACAAATACATCCCGAAGCTGCCGTTCGACGGCAACGTGGAGTACGGCATGGCTGCGGCGTACACGTTCGCCGAAGCTCTTAAGGCGGCCGGGCAGAACCCCACCCGGGCAAGCATCATTACCGCGATCCAGAACACGAAGTTTGCCGGGCCAGGGCTGGTGCCGTTCGGGTATTCAGCGACGGATCACTCTGGCTTCACCGGGGCCCAGATGGGAATCATCAAGGGGCTGGCGATCCACCTGATCGGCACGCCGTTGGTGACCGATGACGGCAACGGCCCGATCACGCCATACACAACGCCTCAGGCGACGGCCCCTGCGAACGGGATCCCGTCGGACTGATCGCGCGGTGGATTGACGCGGCGGCGGCCGGTCCCCAGCGGGGCCGGCCGCCGCGACATGCGTGTCGGCATGAGGGAGACTGACCGCCCATGAGCGACCGCCCGAGCATCCCGCCAGGGGAGCGCTTTGCCGATATCGACGGGTGGGATCACCAGCGTGTGGCGCCGCCACATCTGTGGCACACCATGGGATATCGACGATTGTCGTGGGAGCCGGGCGCAACGTCGATCGCATGGGACGCGACGCCGGAATATTGCTTCCCGACCTCGGGCGGTCCGATCGTCCAGGGCGGGTTGGTCACCGCGTTGCTGGACGCCGCGATGGGCGGCGCGTGCTGGACCGTCCTCGATCGTGAGCAGGCGTTCCTGACAGCTGACCTGCGGGTGGAGTTCCTGCGCTCGGCCCGGGTCGGCACGCTCTCGGCACATGGCTGGGTGGTTCGTCGTACTCGTCGGGTGGTGTTCTGTGCGGCAGAGCTGCACCGTGGCGAGACCAAGGGAGAGCTGCTAGCAAGCAGCCGCTGCACTCAGGTAGTGCTGCCTGCGCACGGGCGCGCGGGCCGCTACGACAAGGCCGCTGCGGGTGCCGCCGACGGGGCGCCGCCAGACGACGCGCGAGGATGAGGCATGGGCACCCCGACCGATGATGTGAATGCTCTTGCCGAGCAGGCGGCGCCGCGTGACGTCGTCGGTTCCTATCTCGCATCTCAGCTCGGCGACGACGCCTGGCGTGAGTGCGAGCTGGAGCTGATCGCCGGCGGGCGCTCCAACCTGACGTTCATCGTGACGTCGGCGGCCGGTGCGGTCGTGCTGCGGCGGCCGCCGCTGTCCAACCGGCTCGCGACCGCACACGACATGGTCCGGGAGCATCGCGTCATGACGGCGCTGGGCCCGACCCCCGTTCCGGTCCCGGAGACGCTGGCGTTGTGCACCGACGACGACGTGATCGGGGCGCCGTTCTACGTGATGGACCGCGTCGAGGGGCACATCGTTCGCGACGTGATGCCCGACGGATACGCCGAGTCCGCCGCCGAGCGCGAGGCGATTGCGTACGGCTTGATCGACGTGCTCGCCGATCTGCACGCAGTGGACCCGGCAGCGGTCGGTCTTGGTGACTATGGCAAACCTGACGGCTATCTCGCGCGGCAGATCCGACGGTGGACAACCCAGTGGGAAGCCACGCGTCAAGCTGATGAGCCAGGAGGCACCGAGCTCGATCGGCTTGGTGCTCGGCTGAGCGAGGCGGTGCCGTCCTCGCCGGCCGGCCCGATCGTGCACGGCGACTACCGGATGGACAACGTGCTGCTCGATCCGGTCGCCCCGGGCACCATCGCCGCCGTCCTCGATTGGGAGCTGTCGACGTTGGGCGACCCGCTCGCCGATGTCGGGCTGTTCTATGTCTACTGGCAGGAGCGGTCCGACAGCGCCGCGCAGGCGGCCGCCGGCTTGCTGCCCTCGGTCACCCGCCTACCCGGCTTCCCGACCCGGCGCGAGCTGCTCGACCGCTATGCGGCGCGTACTGGTCGGGACCTGTCGTCGTTGCCCTGGTACATCGGCTTTGCCTGCTTCAAGCTCGCCGTCGTGCTCGCGGGTGTCGCGGCGCGTGGTCGTGCGGGCGCGATGATCGGCGATGGGTTCGTCGAGATGTCCGCCCGGATCGCCCCCCTCGTCGAGGTCGGCCACACCGCCCTCTCGGGCGGATCGGATGTGACATAGGGGTCGCTATAGCGACCCCTATGTCACATGAGTGCAGCTATAGCAGCCCTTATGTGACATACGAACGGAACTCAGCGGAGGCTGAGGCCGCCGTCGATTGTCCAGACTTGGCCGGTCACGTACGTCGCGTCGAGCAACGCCATCACCACGTCCGCGACGTCCTCGGGCACCGCCGGTCGGCCCATCGGCGCCATCACCTTGATCGCCTCATGCAGGTCCTGCCACTCGGCAGTCCAGGGCGTGTCGACCAGGCCCGGTGCGACCGCGTTGACCCGCACCTCGGGACCGACCACGTTGGCGAGCATCGCGGTCAGGTGGTTGAGCGCGGCCTTGCTGACGGCGTACGGAATTGACGAGCCGGTCGGTCGGCTGCCGGCGAGTGACGAGACGTTGACGATGCAGCCGGCGCCGGTCGCCTTCAGGTGTGGCATCGCCGCGACCGTGACCTGGTAGGTGCCGATCACGTTGACCTCGAACAGTCGCCGGTAGACCTCGGGAGATGCGGTCTCGAAGTCGTCGTGGGGGATCCGTACGGTTGTGCCCGCGTTATTGACCAGTACGTCGAGGCGGCCGAAGCGCGCGACCGTCTCCGCGACGAGTCGAGCAGCATCATCAGGATCAGCAATGTCACCTCGAACGTAGTGCGTACGATCGGGGCCAAGCTCAGCGACCAGCGCCTCGCCGGCGTCGACCGAGGTGTTCGAGTTGATGACCACGTGCGCCCCTGCGCGCGACAGCCGTCGCGCCACGGCGGCACCGATGCCGGAGGTCGAGCCGGTGACGAGCGCGACGCGCTCAGCCATCAACCGCCGCCGCGGGAGGTGATCCCGCCGTCGATCACCATCGTCTGCCCGGTGATCCAGCTCGCGTCGTCCGAGAGCAGGAATGCCGCGAGCTTTGAGGTGTCGTTGGGCATGCCAAGGCGCTTCATCGGATAGCTGGCAGCAACGCCCTGCTCATCTTGTTCGTACAACGCCTTGGCGAAGTCGGTCTTGATCACGGCCGGGGCGATGCCATTGACCCGCACGATCGGTCCAAGCTCGCCGGCAAGCTGCCGGGTCATATGGATCAACGCGGCCTTGCTCGCGTTGTATGCGCCGATTGGCGCGCCGGCCACGACACCACCCACCGATGCGACATTGAGGATCGCGCCGCCGTTGTCGCGAAGCCAGGCCCGCCAGGCCAGCTGGGTCCACGCCAGCGTGGCGACGACGTTGACTTCGAAGATCTTGCGTACGGCACCGAGGTCCGCATCGACGAGCGGCCCGAACTGCGGATTGACCGCGGCATTGTTGACGAGGTAGTCCAGCCGGCCGAAAGCGGCGATCGTGGCGGCGACGGCGGCTTGCTGATGCTCGGCGTCGTCCGCGCTGCCACGGGCGGCAATCGCGCGCCCCGTGCCTTCCGGGTCCAGCTCGCCGATTGCTCGCTCGAGCTCGTCGACCTTGCGCGCCGTGATGCAAACCGAGGCGCCACGGCTGACGAGCTCGCTCGCGATGCCGAAGCCGATGCCACGGGTCGCCCCCGTGACGATGGCCGTTTTGCCGGTGAAGTCCGCGGTCACGTCGCTCATGGTCGGACACGTTGCCACATCGTCGTCCACCGGTTGACCGTCGGGCAGCGTTGTCCACAACTCGTCCCTCGGACCTCGCGGCGCTGGTGAACCGCGACAAGGTGGCGAGACCGGCGGGCGCCGGGTCGACAAGCAGTCAGGAGCGATGCGATGGACACCTACGTGACGGTGCAGGGCAATCTCGTCGCCGACCCGATCCAACGATCGACGGCCAACGGCGCGACCGTGGTCGGGATCCGGGTCGCGTCGAGCGGCCGCAAGTTCGACAAGGCAAGCGGGGAGTTTCGTGACGGCGACACCATGTATATCGGCGTCTCGTGTTGGCGGGCACTCGGCGGCCATGTGTTGGCGAGCCTGCGCAAGGGTGACAGCGTCGTCATCCACGGCCGGCTGATCCACCGGACGTACGACGACAAGCAAGGCAATCGACGCAGCGTGCACGAGATCGACGCGATTGCCGTCGGTCCTGACCTGGCCAGATGCGCGGTTGACCTGCGGCGGCCGGCGCGCTCTGTCGCGCTTGAGCCGGACGCCGGTGGCGGGGTCGATGCCGCCGCCGTCGGCGCAGAACAGCCCGCTGACTCGGTCGCAGCGTGAGCTCCGTCGCCACGGTTTGGCGGATTGTCCGTAGCCTGGCTGGGTGGCTCAATACATCTACTCCATGCATAACGTCCGCAAGGCGCACGGTGACAAGGTCATCCTCGACAACGTCACCTTGTCCTTTTTGCCCGGCGCGAAGATCGGCGTCGTCGGGCCAAACGGCGCGGGCAAGTCCAGCGTTCTGAAGATCATGGCCGGCATGGACACGCCGTCCAACGGTGATGCTGCGCTCGGTCCGGACTACACCGTCGGCATCTTGCTGCAGGAACCGCCGCTTGACGAGACCAAGGATGTGCGGGGCAACGTCGACGAGGCGGTCGCCGACATCAAGGGGCTGCTCGACCGTTACAACGAGATCGCCGAGGAGATGGCGGTCGAATACACCGACGCGCTCGGCACCGAGATGGGCGTGTTGCAAGACAAGATCGACCACTCCGGCGGGTGGGATCTCGACAGCCGGATCGACATGGCGATGGACGCGCTGCGGCTGCCGCCCGGTGACGCCGATGTCACGGTGCTCTCCGGCGGCGAGCGGCGGCGGGTGGCGCTGTGCAAGCTGCTGCTCGAGCAGCCCGACCTGCTGTTGCTCGACGAGCCCACCAACCATCTCGACGCCGAAAGTGTCCAGTGGCTTGAGCAACACCTCGCGGCCTACCCCGGCACCGTTCTCGCCGTCACCCACGATCGCTACTTCCTCGACAACGTGGCGGAGTGGATCCTCGAGCTCGATCGTGGCCGTGCCTACCCGTACGAAGGCAACTACACGACATATCTCGAGTCCAAGGCGAGCCGGATCAAGGTCGAGGGTGCGAAGGACGCGAAGCGCAAGAAGGAGATCGAGCGTGAGCTGGAGTGGGTGCGCTCGAGCCCCCGGGCGCGCCAGGCTAAGAGCAAGGCCCGCCTGGCGAGATTTGACGAGCTCGTCGCTGAGGCGGACCGGTCTGGGCCCGTCGACACCGACGCGATCCAGATCCCGTCGGGGCCACGGCTCGGGTCGATGGTCATCGAGGCGGAGAAGCTCACCAAGGGCTTCGGTGACCGAGTGCTGATCGACGACCTGTCGTTCTCACTGCCACCTGGCGGCATTGTCGGCGTCATGGGCCCGAACGGGGTTGGCAAGACCACGCTGTTCAAGATGATCATCGGCGACGAGAAGCCGGATGACGGCGTGCTCCGCATCGGCGAGACCGTCGAGATCTCCTACGTCGACCAGAGCCGAGCGGGCCTCGACCCGAAGAAGACATTGTGGGAGGCGGTCTCCGGCGGCACTGACTACATCAACGTCGGACGCTCGGAGATCAACAGCCGTGCGTACGTCGCGTCGTTCGGTTTCAAGGGCCCGGACCAGCAGAAGCCAACCGGTGTGCTCTCCGGTGGCGAGCGCAATCGGCTGAATCTCGCTTTGACACTCAAGGCCGGCGGCAACCTGTTGCTGCTTGATGAGCCGACCAATGACCTCGACGTCGAGACGTTGCGCTCGCTCGAGGATGCACTCGAGGACTTCCCGGGTTGCGCGGTGGTCATCAGCCACGACCGCTGGTTCCTCGACAAGGTCGCGACCCACATCCTGTCGTGGGAGGGCACTGACGAGCAGCCCGGGCGCTGGTTTTGGTTCGAAGGCGGATTCAGCGACTACGAGCACAACAAGGTCGAGCGGCTTGGCGAGGAGGCGGCACGCCCACATCGCGCCACCTACCGGCGTCTCGGCCGCGACTGAGGCACCCGATGAGTGATCCGATGCGCTGGGATCCGGCCCAGTACGTGCGGTATGCCGATGAGCGTGGCCGGCCGTTCACCGAGCTGATCGTGCGGGTCCGGGTCAACGAGCCGGGACAAGTCGTCGACCTCGGCTGCGGGCCAGGGTCGCTGACCCGCACGCTGAGCGAGCGCTGGCCTGCCGCCCACGTGATCGGAGTCGACAGCTCCGCGGACATGATCGACGCAGCGGCGCCACTGCGCGTTGCCGGGCAGGTCGATTTCGTGCGTGCAGACATTCGCGAGTGGCGCCCGGACGCGCCGGTCGACGTGGTCGTCGCGAACGCCGTCCTGCAATGGGTGCCCGGCCACCTCGAGCTGATCGCCGACATCGCCGGGTGGTTGGCGCCGACGGGGGCGCTCGCATTCCAGGTGCCGGACAACTTCGACGAACCGTCACACACAATCGTGCGCGACCTGCGGCTCTCGGACCGCTGGCGTGACCGGCTCGGCGACGGTGCCGACCGCGGGATCGGTGTGGAGCGGCCGGAGACCTACCTCACCGCCCTGGGCGATGCCGGCCTAGAGCCAGACGTCTGGCAGACGACCTACCTGCACCTGCTGCCGGGCGAGGATCCCGTCCTCGAGTGGATCAAGGGCACGGCGCTTCGCCCGGCCCTCGAGGTGCTGGCCGGCGACGACGCCGCCACCGAGGCGTTTCTCGACGACTGCCGAGAGCAGCTTCGGGCGGCCTACCCGCCAGGTCCGTACGGCACGCAGTTCGAGTTTCGCCGGACGTTCGCTGTCGGGCACGCGCAGGCGCGGTCGTGAGCCGAGGTTTGGTCGCGGCGATTGCCGCGGCGTCGATAGCGGCCGGCCTGCTGGCAGCGACCATGGTGCCCGCCACGGCAGCCGGAGCTCCGGCCATCGGCCGGCAGAGCCGCACCAGTGACGTCGCGGTCGCTGGCGCGGACGTCTACATGTGGAGCACCCACCGTTCGATCAACTCAGGCGACGCCTGCACGCTGTCATTTGCGGTACGGACGAAGCGGAGTCATCGAATCGGTGCGCTGACCGCCGGGCACTGTGTCACTACGATCGCGGGCGGACCCACCTACACCGTCCACGAGACTCGCGCCGGTAGGGGGAACACAACTGATCCCGGCTTGCGGCTCGGCGACGTCCACTACGGCGCCTACCGGCTCGGGCGCAACGGCGACAGTGCGTTCGTCCGGGTGGGCAGCCATCGCCGGGCGAGGCCGTGGATCTTCACCGGCGGCGCGACCACTCATCACACGATCCCGGTCGCGGGGATCGCCCACCTCCACGATGGGCTGCGCGTCTGCTACTCGGGCGCGGTCTCCGGCGAGCACTGCGGGTTCAAGATCGTCGGTCGACCGGCGACCGTGACCTTCCGGGATGGCGCGCGCACATTGCGGATCGCTCACGAGTGGCGGGCGACCCGCGGAACGTGTACATCGCGGCTCGGGGACTCTGGCGCGCCGGTCTACGTCAGGAAAGGCGGCAAGGCCTACGCGGTCGGCATCTTGTCCGGCGGACAGGAGCGCGCGAGCAAGTGTCCGTTCTACTTCACGTCGGTCGTGCTCGCCCTGTCCAGGCTCAAGCTGACCCTGTTGACCGCGAGTTGACCAGCGCGTCGGCCGCGTTCGTGAGATAGCTCCAGATCACCTGGTCGGCGCCCTGTGGCAACGCCAGGTCGTCGAGCGCGGCTCGCATATGCCCGAGCCAGGCATCGCGAGCGGTCTCGTCAATCACGAACTCGGCATGGCGCATCCGCAGCCGAGGGTGACCACGCAGCTCTGAATAGGTGTGTGGGCCGCCCCAGTACTGCTCGAGGAACATCAGCAGGCGCTGCGCCGCGGCCGCCCAGTCGTGATCCGGGTAGATCGCGGTCAGGACCGGGTCCTGCGCCACCCGGGCATAGAAGCCGCTCACCAGCGCCTCGAACGTCTCATGCCCACCGACCGAGTCATAGAACGTCGGGGCAGCCTCGGATCCCTCGATCGAGATCGGCTGCGGACCTGGTGGTTGCACCTGTCCATCGTGCCTCAGACTCCAAGTTCGCGGCGACCGGTGAGCGATGTCGCTCGACGCTGCGCCTTTGATCGGGGAGGATGAGTCCAGGAGGATCGCGTGACCAACGCGCTTGTGCTCAACGCGACGTACGAACCACTCTGCGTCGTCGCATCGCGCCGCGCCGTTGTGCTCGTCCTGACTGGCAAGGCGGTCGCCGTTGAGTCCGGTGACGTCGAGCTCCACAGCGAACGGGTCACGTTACGGGTGCCGCTGGTTGTCCGGCTGACCCGGTTCGTCCGGGTGCCCTATCGCGCGGCGGTGCCGCTCACGCGGCGGGCGGTGTTCGCTCGTGATGGCGGCCGCTGCGTGTATTGCCGGGCGCCGGCCACCAGCATCGATCACGTGCTGCCGCGAAGTCGCGGCGGCATGCATGTCTGGGAGAACGTCGTCTCGTGCTGCCGCCGTTGCAACCACACCAAGGCCGATCACGTGATCACCGAGCTCGGCTGGCGCATGCCGAGGCAACCGGCGGCACCAACCGGAATCGCGTGGCGGGTGCTCGGGACTGGCCGGATGAATCCGCAGTGGCGGCCTTACCTCGACGACCCCGCACTTGACGACATCGGGCAGGAGAGCGCCTGAGGGGTTTTCATCTGTTTAGGCCGTAAGGTCGAGATGTGAACTCTCGCCTGGTCGTTATCGGGCTCGGCGTCGCCGCACTTGTTGCGGGCTGTGGGGGAAGCTCGTCAGGCGGTGCCGCGACGCAGCCCAGCACGTCCGCTCCTGTCGTCACACCCACACCGACGCCGACCCACACGCACACCCACCCGCCGTCGTCGCCGTCGAGCAGCCCCACGGCGACTGTGACGGTGACCGCGCCGGTGTCGAGTGGACCGTGCTCGTCGAGTCACCTCAAGCTGACACTCGGCATCGGCCAAGGCACGGCGGGCACGTCGTACCAAGTGCTGGTGCTGACGAACACCGGCTCGACATCGTGCACGTTGTTCGGCTACCCCGGTGTCTCGTTCGTCGACGCCAGCGGAGCGATCATCGGCAAGCCCTCCAGCCGGGACCATGGGGTGGAGCACACGATCACGCTGGCCGCAGGCGGCGCTGCCAACGCGCTGTCACGTCAGCCCGACGCCGGCAACTTCCCACCGTCGGCCTGTCAGATGAAGACGGCTGACCGGGTCAAGGTCTACCCGCCTGGCCAAACCGTGCCGCTGTTCGCTCACGACGCGGTGCAGGTTTGCTCGACCGCGAAAGGTCGCACCGGGATCGGCCCGATGCTCGCCGGCAACGGGGGATAACGATGGGCGAAATCCACGACCTGAGCCTGCTCGAGCAGGCTGCAGGGGTACGAGCAGGCGCCCTCTCGCCGGTTGACCTGGTTGAGCACTACCTCGCCCGGATCGAGCGACTGAATGACACCGTCGGCGCCTTCGTCACGGTGACTCCTGAGCTCGCCCTCGATGCCGCGCGAGCGGCGGAGCGGGTGCTGACCGCAGGTCCTGACGACCTGCCCGCGCTGCACGGTGTGCCGACCGCGATCAAGGACCTGAACCTGACCGCTGGCGTCCCGACGCGGTTCGGCACCTCGGCCTGGGAGCCGATTGACCTCGGCATCGATGACTTCGTGGTGACGAAGCTCAAGGCAGCTGGGCTGATCTCGCTCGGCAAGACCAACACCCCGGAGTTCGGGCTGCCCTGCTATACCGAGCCCGACGTCGCGCCGCCGGCACGCACTCCTTGGGATCTCGAGCGCTCCGCCGGCGGGTCGAGCGGTGGTGCGGCTGCCGCGACCGCCGCGGGGCTCGTACCTGCTGCCCAGGGCAGCGACGGTGGCGGCTCGATCCGCATCCCGTCGAGCCTGTGTGGGTTGTTCGGCATCAAGCCCGCCCGCGGCCGGGTCTCCAACGCGCCGATCAGCGCCGAGATCAGCGGGCTTGCGACCAGCGGGCCGCTCGCCCGGACCGTCCGCGACGCGGCCGCGCTGCTCGACGCGATGAGCGGCCCGTCGCCAAGCGACTGGCAGTGGGCGCCCCCACCATCGACGTCGTTCCTTGCGGCTTGCGATGACGAGCCGGCCGGGTTGCGGATTGGCCGTTATTCAGCCCCAGTTGTCGGCGATGCCGCGCCGGACCCCGAGTGCATGGCGGCGTATGAGAAGGCCACCCAGCTGTTGACGGACCTCGGCCACGTCGTGATCGACCATGTGCCGACCTTCGCCCCTGACCTGGTGCCGGCGTTCGAAACGGTGTGGGCGATGGAGTTTGCGTCGCTCCCGATCGAGGCGGCCGACGAGCCGAAGCTCCGCCCATTGACCCGCTGGATTCGCGAGCGAGGCCGGGGCGTATCCGGAAGCGACTTCTATCAAGCACTGGCGACCCTGCGGATGGCGGCGAGGGTCGAGATCGAGGCGACGCAGGTTTACGACGCGGTCCTTACGCCGACGCTCGCGCAGCCGCCGCCGCTGGTCGGGCAGATCCGCAACGACGATGATCCGGCCGAGGATTTTGAGGCACAGAAGCGATTTACGCCCTACACCGCGCCCTACAACATGTCCGGCCAGCCTGCGGTTTCGCTGCCGTTGTTCTGGACGGACGAGGGCCTGCCGATCGGGATCCAGTTGATCGGGCGGCCTTTTGACGAGGTCACGCTGCTGCGGCTGTCGGCGCAACTTGAGGCCGCCGCGCCGTGGGCACACCGACGACCGGCCTGCTGGTAGTCCGCTCACAGGAATTCGATAGGTTCAACGGCTGTGAGGACTCGTCTCGCCCGCCGGCTGACCGTGATCGCGATCTGCACCATCGTGCCGGTGCTGGTGACCGCCGGGCCGGCGCTGGCCAAGGTCAAGCCTGACGACGGCGAGGTCACCGGTACGTCGCTGGGACTGGGCGGCACGGTCCTGCGGTTCGTCGTCATCCCACTCGGTGCCTTCCTGGTGATCTCTGCACTTGCGGTCCTGCCATCGACCCTGTCGCGACCGAGGTATCGACCCGGCAAGCCCTGGGACCATCGGCCGCGATGGATCGGCGGGCCGCCCGAGCCGCAGGCCGCAAGCGTGGCGACAACCGGGGAGCCGACTGCACGAGGTGGCGCAAGTGCCGAGTGGTGAGGCGTTCACCAACGATCAGGTCCGCAGCATGGAACGCGTGGTGGAGACCGCCAACAACGAGACCGGTCTGGGTTTCTCCGTCTATATAGGCGGTGCCGATGGAGACATCCGCGACGCGGCCGAACGGCTGCACGCCGAGCTCGGTGCTGAGGCCAGCAAGTCGATCCTGGTCATGGTCTCGCCGGGTGACCGTCTGCTCGAGATCGTGACCGGCGCGGAGTCGGCTCGACGCTTGAGCGACCGCGCGTGCGCACTCGCCGCGCTGTCGATGACGACCTCGTTCGCTGGTGGCGACCTGGTCGGCGGCATCGTCACGGGCGTGCGCATGCTTGCTGAGGCGGCCGGCCATCCGCTGACCTCGGCGCGCTGAGGATTTCGGCCGACCCTCGTCGTCTCGACGAGGGCGGTCAGCCCGCTGCCAGCCGGGCGCCGGCATGGCGCCGTGGCGTCGGTTTAATCGCCCGGTTTTAGTGACAGAGTGTCCGGCGTGAGCGAAAAGTCTTCGGCGTCGGCCTCGACAGTCAAAGACTCGCCCATGCCCGTACCGCCAATACTGCGTGACCTCGCTGGCTGGGCCTGGCGGCTGCTGATCCTGGCGCTCGCGGGATACCTCACCGTCCAGCTCTTCGACCGGCTGACCTTCGTCATCCTGCCGTTCTTCGCCGCGCTGTTTGCGACCGCGCTGGCTCATCCAGTCATCCTGCTGTTGCGCAAGCGGGGCCTACGCCCGCTTGCCGCGACGTGGATCACCGTGGCTGTCGCCGGCCTGATTCTCGGTGGCATCTCAATCTTCGTCGTCGACCGCGCCATCGCGGAATATCCGCAGCTCGTCACGCAGGTCAGTGCCGCGGTCACGAAGTTTCGTCACTTCCTCACTGTCGACCTTCATGTGAAGTCCTCCTCGACGTCGAGCATCGGCAACACGATCACGTCGTACCTGGACAAGCACGAGACGTCAGTTGCCTCCGGCGCCTTGACGGGGATCACCACGGTCGCGGAGACGCTGGCGGAGTTCGTGCTGTGGTTCTTCATGACGTTCTTCCTGCTCTACGACGGCGACCGCATCTGGGCTTGGGTGGTTGACCTGTTTCCGGTGCGGGCACGTGACCGGGTCATCGGGGCCGGCATGCAGGCGTGGGATCGCCTCGCCGGCTTCGTCCGTGGCACGTTCGTGATCGCGTTGATTCACGCCGTCGTAGCGGCCGTCTCGCTGAGTATCTTGCGGGTGCCGCTCGTTGCGCCGCTGACGCTGCTGATCTTCGTTGGCAGCTTCCTGCCGATCGTCGGTTCCATCATCTTCGGCTCGCTCGCCGTGGTGATCACGTTGGTCACCCGCGGCACCGTGCTCGGCGGCATTCTCGCCGCCATCCTCATTGTCGACAACCAGGTCGAAGCCCACTACTTGCAACCCGTGTTGGTCGGGAGGTACGTACGGCTGCACCCACTCGCGGTTGCGGTCGCGATCGCTGGTGGCGGGGTGCTGGAAGGCATCCCGGGTGCCGTGATCGCCGTGCCGTTCCTTGCCGTTGTCTATGCCGTCCTGCGCTACCTCGCGACCGGTGAGGATCAAATCGCGTCCGAGACGCCACCGCCGGGTGACGACCCGGACCCGCCCCTCGCCGATGTGGATCTGGTCCCCGAAACCAAATAAGTCCAACCCCGGCGGCGCCGCGGTTTGACTCTGTCGGTTAAGCCACGCACGCTTTGGTTAATGACGCGCGCCGCGCAACCTGAGTTCGAGGCCGTGCCGGCGTGGCTCGAGGAGCTCAGGGACCGAGCCGAGTGGTTCGTCAACGACAAGGACGACGAGGGACTTGTCGATCTGCTGCCGGACCTCGAGGGTGACGTCGAGTGGTGGACCCACCTGTGGGCGCCTTCCGGAGCGGTAGCCGCTAAGCGGCTGGATCGCCCGGACGCCCTCGCGCTGCTTGAGGCAGCGATCGCGGGTGGCTTCTCCCAGCCGGAGATGTTCGACGGCGCGATCGAAGTCGCCTTCGGCGACCTGCCGGAGTGGCCGTCGCTGCTGCGGCAGATGGACGCCAACGTGCCGCCGCCACCCGTTCGGCTGGTGGAGTGGCCGGTTGCGGGTCAACCGCTTCCGCTCGGCCTCGAGCAGATCGACCTAGCGCGGGAGGCCGAGCTGCGCGCCGTCGCGCCGAGTCCGTCTGCCTCGTCGTGGGAGACGTGTCTGGCGTTGCTGGCGTGGGCAACCGGCTCGTTCGACCATGGCAACACCCATGTCGAGATCCCTGACGCGCTCGACATTCTGCAGCGCGCCGGAGACGGCGGCAGGTTCGCGTGCGCGGAGTATTCGATCCTCCTCAGCCAGGCGCTGAACGCGGTCCGCATCCCGGCTCGCCGAGTCGACTTGCGTCAACGCAACTACCACGTCGGTGTCGCTCGAGGTCACGTGGTGTCGGAGGCATGGGTCGACGACCTGAACAAATGGGTGATTCTCGACGGCCAGAACGGTGGCTACTGGCAGGCCGCTGATGGCTCTGCTCTCGGTCTGCTCGAGCTGCAGAACGCGCTCACCGAGAAGCAGCCAGTCACGATGGTCGGCACGACTCGAGACATCGTTCAATCACGGTCCTCGGTCTGGTTGTCGTACTTCTCGATGGCGGTCTCCGGCGGGTACGCCTGGTCACACTCACCGTTCTCACCGGTGTTCCAGGGCACCGGGCTGATTCGGGCGCACCGGTTGTTACGTGACGGCAGCGAGGCCTATCCGGATCTCGCCGCGATCGCCGTGGGCCTCGATGGTGATCCGACGACCCCGACGCTCAATCTGACCTCGCCCCACCCGTACGTCACGGGCTTTGCCGTCGCCGACGGGGCAGGGGAGTCGATCGCCATTGCCGTCGACGGAACCGGCACGTACGCGTTCAACACCACCCCTGGGCGACACGAACGCAGCTCAGTGTCGTCACGGGTTACGGCTCGTGCCGAGCTCAGCAGTTCGTCTACGAAGTCGTGTGAGGGCGCTGCTGCTGTCGCGACCGTCGCGGTTTGCGTTCTCGCGGGAGCGGCGGAGCTGGCCGCTCAGTGGTGGCTGCTGCTCCGGCCGGCTCACGATGGACGGTTCAGCGTGATCCTGACGTCGGAGCCGCCGCCACGCCGCTACCTGCCGGCCTACATCGGAGCGACGCGAATCATTGGCTCACCTTCCGTGGCTACGAGCACAGTGGGCCGACTGCGGTCGCGTTCGCCGCCTCTGCGCTTGCGGGTGCAGCGAGCATCTGGCTCGGTGTGCGAGTGCTCGCGAGCCGTCGCAAGCGCACCGTCGTCGCGTGACGGGCACGTGAGACGCAGCGTTCGTTGTGCCCAACGAGGCGCAGTCGCGTATCTGTCCACAGCTTGGTGGTGAGCCGCCGGCGGGGTCGGTGTGGGCGTCAATGCTGACGGGATGAGACGACGAAACGCCCGGCGGTTAGTGATCGCGGCCGTGCTCGTCGGGCTGATCGCGTGGCGGAGTGCCGGTCATGGACCTGCTCGCCTCGTCGCAGCGTTGCCGGCCACCGAGCCGGTCGGCGCAGTGGCCGACAGCTTGATCGTGGAGCCAGATGACGGGATGGCCCCGATCTACGCGCTGATGTCCGCTGCGCGGCGGACGTTGGACATGACGATGTACGAGCTAGTTGACCCGACCGCCGAGACGTTGCTGGCCAACGACGCCGCTCGAGGCGTAAGGGTGCGCGTGCTGCTCGATCACCGGCTCGAGCGCCAGCGCAACCAGCCGGCGTACGACTTCCTGCACAGCCGTGGCGTCGAGGTGGTCTGGTCGTCCGGCCGTTATTTCGCGACACACGAGAAGACGTTCGTCGTCGACGGTGCAACGGCAGTCGTCATGTCCCTCAACCTCACCGATCGTTACTACGCCACCACCCGAGATGCGGTCGTGGTCGATCGCGACGGGCACGACGTCGCCGCCATCGAGTCGGTGTTCGCGGCGGATCTGCGTGGTGCGTCGACCGGCACCCCGGCCGCTGATGACCTGGTCTGGAGTCCCGGGCAGTCGCAGGCGGACTTGGTCGCGCTCATCGATGCCGCGCAGCGAACCATCGCGATCGAGTCAGAGGAGCTGAGCAGCCACGTGGTTGTTGCGGCTGTGCTTCGTGCCGCCCGACGCGGCGTCGTCGTGTCGCTCGCCATGACGTACGACCCCGACTGGGTGCCGGCGCTGAATGCTCTCGCTGCCGCGGGCGCTCAGGTGGGGCTGCTGCACGGCGAGTCGCCGTTCTATATCCACGCGAAGCTGCTGGCGGTCGACGCCGGCACGCCGCATGGCCGCGCGTTCGTCGGCTCCGAAAACCTCGCCGACTCCTCGTTGCTTCACGACCGCGAGCTCGGCGTAGTGCTGGTCGCGCCTCGCCTAGTCAGCGAGGTCGCCGCGGTCGTCGGTGCTGACGTCAGGGACGGCCAGCGATGGCGGTGATGTCGCGCTGCTGCGCCCGCAGCGACCGCGCAACCCCATCGCGTGCCTCGAGCAGCATTCGCCGCAACGCCGGCCCGGGCTGCTGCTCACGCAGATAGGAGTCGGTGCGGTCGACCGTTGCCTGAGTGGTTGCGTAGTACGGGATACAGCCCGGTGATGATGTCCTGCGCCATCTCCGCCGACCGGGTGCGATAGATGTCCTCGACCGCCCCGAAATACTTCTCGACGTACGGCGCGAGCAGCTCGCGTTGGTTGAAGTGGTGAAAACCTGCGACCACCGCTTCCTGGTCCGCATTCGGCAGCTCGTCCTGCTCGACAACCAGATGCCACGCCTCCGCCTTGGCGGCCGCAGTCGGTCGCGCCGCGCGAAGTGTGAGTGCATGACGCCGCCCAGCTGCGGTGTCGTCACGGTCCAGCTCGGCATCGATGTCATCGTCGCCCGCTTTGCCGCTTGCGACGAGCGGGTGCAGCAGCGTCCAGCGGAGCTCGGTGTCGACCTCGAGCCCGCTGATCAAGTCCGCGCCACTCAGCAGGGCCGCGACTCGGGCGAGCTGCGGGTCGGTGGTGGCGTTGGCGGCAGCAGCGCGGGCGAACGCCAGCTGTAGGTCGCTGCCGGGCTCGCTGGCGTCGAGCAGCTCGAACGCTCGGTCGCTGAGGCGCACCCGCCGCTCGTCGCGCCGAGCGGGGTCACCGAACGGATCGACGGCCTGGCTGGCCAGGCGCAACAACGACTGCACCGTGCCGATCTCGGTCTCTTGCGCGACGCCTGCGAGGACGAGGTCGAGGTAGTCGCCGGCGCTCACCTCGCTGTCGCGGGTCATGTCCCACGCCGCGCTCCAGCAGATCGAGCGGGCGAGCGGTTCGCGGAAGTCGCCGATCGAGCTGATCAGCGTGCGCCAGGAGGCCGGGTCGAGCCGGATCTTTGCGTAGGTCAGATCGTCGTCATTGAGCAGCACGAGATCGGGCTGCTTGATGCCGATCAGCTCCGGGACGTCGGTCGATCGCCCGCTGGCGTCGATCTCGACCTGTCCGCTGCGGAGCAACCCGTCGGGGGTGAGGTTGAACAACCCGATGCGCAGCCGATGCGAGCGCAGGGTCGGGTGGTTCTCCGGCGCCTCCTGCTCGATGGCGAACGACGTGAACGCGCCGTCATGGTCGACCTCGAAGCGAGGGCGAAGGGTGTTGACGCCCGCGGTTTGCAGCCACTCCTTGGACCACGTCGAAAGGTCGCGGCCGCTTGCCTCGGTCAGGTCATCCAGCAGGTCCTGCAAGGTCGTGTTGGAGTAGGCGTGTTTGTGGAAGTAGGAACGGGTCGCGGCGTAGAACGCATCGTGTCCGACCCAGTGAACGAGCTGTTTGAGGACCGATGCGCCCTTTGCATAGGTGATGCCGTCGAAGTTGGTCGTCACGGCCTCGATGTCGACGATGTCGGCAGCGATCGGGTGCGTCGTGGGCAGTTGGTCCTGGCGGTACGCCCACATCTTCTCGATCGTGCAGAACGTCGTCCACGCGTCACTCCACCGGGTCGAGTCCGCGGTGATCTGGGTCGAGACGAACTCCGCAAACGACTCGTTGAGCCACAGGTCGTCCCACCAGCGCATCGTGACCAGGTCGCCGAACCACATGTGCGCCATCTCGTGCAGGACGGTGACCGCGCGACGTTCGTACGCCGCGTCGGTGGTCCGAGAACGGAAGACATAGTCCTCGGTCAGCGTGATGCAGCCCGAGTTTTCCATCGCGCCCATGTTGAACTCGGGCACGAAGATCTGGTCGTACTTCGGCCAGGGATAGCGGAAGTCGAACAACGCGTGGAATGCATCGAACCCCTGCTTGGTGACGGTGAGGATCTCCTCGCCGTCGAGGTGCTCGACCAGCGACTTGCGGCAGTAGACACCGAGGGGAATGCCGTCGTGCGCATCCTCTGCCCCGACATAGGCACCCGCGACGATCGCGGTGATGTAGGTCGACTGTCGGGGCGTGGTCTGGAAGACCCGGCGCTCACCGTCCTGCGTGGACGGCATGTTCGACAGCACTCGCCAAGCCTCGGGGGCGTCGACGCTGAAGGTGAATGTCGCCTTGAGGTCCGGCTGGTCGAAGCAGGCGAACATCCGATGCGCGTCGAACGTCTCGAACTGCGAGTAGAGGTAGACCTCCTTGTCGACCGGATCGACGAAGCGGTGCAGGCCCTCTCCGGTACGCGAGTAGACGCAGTTGGCCACTACGTGAAGGACGTTCTCGGCGGCTAGCCCGGGTAGCGCGAGCCGCTGGCCGGTGAAGCCGGCCTCGATGTCGATCGGCTCACCGTTCAGGGTGGCGGCAACGAGGCGGTCGGCCGTGATGTCGAGGTGGGTCTCGGCGCCCGGCTCGCAGCAGCTGAAGGTGATCGTCGACGTCGAGCGGAAGATCGTCGGTTCGTCAATGGCCAACGAAAGATCGAGGTGGATGTCGTAGGACTCGACAGCGAGCAATCGGGCGCGCTCACGGGCTTCGTCGCGGGTGAGGTTTTCAACTGACACGACCGAGAGTCTGCCACGCGCCTACCTGGGGCTAACCTTATTGCAATGACAACTAATGCGGATTTCTGGTTCGACCCGCTTTGCCCGTGGGCGTGGATCACGTCTCGCTGGATGCTCGAGGTCGAGAAGGTCAGAGACGTCAACGTGCGCTGGCACGTCATGAGCCTGGCAATCCTCAACAGCAATCGCGACCTGCCTGAGGAATACGCCGAGATGATGAAGAAGGCGTGGGGCCCCGTGCGGGTGTGTATCGCGGCCGAGCAGGCGCATGGCTCCGAGGTGCTGCTCCCGCTTTACACCGCCATGGGCAACCGGATTCATCTGGAGAAGGCACCACTGGATCGCGAGACGATGGAAGCCGCGTTGACCGAAGTCGGCCTTCCCAGCGAGCTCGCCGACGCGATGGACGACCCCTCCTACGACGAGGCCCTCGACCGCTCGCACCACGCGGGCATGGATCCGGTGGGGATGGACGTTGGCACGCCGGTTATCCACGTCGACGGGATTGCGTTCTTCGGCCCGGTGATCACGCCGATTCCGCGCGGGGACGAGGCCGCTCGGCTCTGGGATGGCGTCGTGCTGGTCGCTGGCGTACCCGGCTTCTATGAGCTCAAGCGCACCCGCGACCAACCGCCGATCTTCGACTGATCGTGATCATCATCACGGGCAGCATCACCGGCTCTGAGGCGACCATTGACGAGTTGCTGACCCAGAGCGTGGAGCACGTCCGACGCTCGCGCGAAGAACCAGGCTGCCTGTCCCACGGCGTCTCCCGTGATGTGGAGAATCCGTTGCGGCTGCTGTTTTTCGAGCAGTGGGAGGACCTAGCCGCTGTCAGGGCACATTTCGCGGTGACCGCGTCCGGTGAGTTCGCCCAAGCGGCGGCGCGGTTGGCTGCGGCTCCCCCGACGCTCGAGCTCTTCGATGCCACCCAGACTGCACCGCCGCGACCATCCGCATAGCTGCAGCCTGATCGGCTCCGACAGCGCTCCGAGCGCAGGCATAGGCTCGGGGCATGAGCCAGACAAGCCACGATCGGGACTCGATCTACATCGACGGACAGTGGGCTTCCTCCTCGGGTACGGAGATGATCGAGGTCGAGAATCCTGCGACCGAGCAGATCATCGGACGGGTGCCTGCGGGCACGCCCGCGGACGTGGATCGGGCGGTCGCAGCCGCTCGGGCGGCGTTTGAGGGCTGGGCGGCGACGAGCCCGGAGGAGAGGGGCAAGTACCTGTCGCGCCTGCACGACGCGATGGCGTCGCGGCAGGAGGAGGTCGCGCTGACGATCTCTGCGGAGATGGGGGCGCCCCTGAAGTTGGCGCAGGTGGTGCAAGCGGGGTTGCCGCTTGCTGACATCGCGACCGCGGCCGGCCTGGCGACGGCGATCACGTGGGATGAGCAGATCGGCAATTCGACGGTGGTGTTCGAGCCGATCGGGGTGGTCGGGGCGATCACGCCGTGGAACTACCCGCTTCACCAGGTGACGGCGAAGGTCGCGTATGCGCTCGCGGCCGGCTGCACGGTGGTGCTGAAGCCGAGCGAGGTTGCGCCGCTGTGCGCGTACCTGTTCTTCGACGCGATCCACGAGGTCGGGCTGCCGCCGGGGGTGGTCAACCTGGTGCCCGGTTATGGGCCGACCGTCGGCGAGGCGATCGCCGCGCATCCCGACATCGACATGGTGTCGTTCACCGGGTCGACGCGGGCCGGCACGCGGGTGGCCGAGCTCGGTGCCGCGACGGTAAAGAAGGTCGCGCTCGAGCTGGGCGGCAAGAGCGCCAACGTGATCCTGCCCGACGCCGACCTCAAGCGCGCGGTGAAGGTCGGGGTCGCTAACTGCTTCATGAACTCCGGCCAGACGTGTACCGCGTGGACCCGGATGCTGGTGAGCGACGAGCAGTACGACGAGGCGGTGCAGATCGCGGCGGACGCGGCCGCCGGCTACGCCACCGGCGACCCGCTGGACGCGTCGACCCGGCTGGGCCCGCTCGTGTCCGGCGCGCAGCGGGACCGGGTGGCTGCCTACATCGACAAGGGTGTCGCGGAGGGTGCGCGGCTGGTCGCCGGCGGTAGCGAACCGCCGCAGGAGCAAGGTCACTACGTCGTCGGCGACGGTGTTCGCCGACGTGACGACCGACATGACGATCGCGCAGGAGGAGATCTTCGGTCCGGTGCTGTCGATCCTGCGGTACTCCACCGAGGACGAGGCGCTCGAGATCGCGAACGACTCGCATCTACGGCCTTGCCGGCGGGGTGTGGTCGGCCGACCCGGACCGGGCGACCGCGTTCGCGCGGCGGATGCGGACCGGCCAGGTCGACATCAACGGCGGCGCGTTCAACCCGGCTGCGCCTTTCGGCGGCTACAAGCGATCAGGTGTTGGCCGCGAGCTCGGCCGCTACGGCGTCGAGGAGTTTCTGCAGCCCAAGTCACTGCAGCTCTGAGCCGCAGCGATACGTTTCGACCATGCGCGTCTACATCGGCTCCGACCACGCCGGCTTCGCCCTGAAGGCCCGGCTCATTTCCGATGCTCCCCGGCCTCGGCCACGAGCCGGTCGACTGCGGCCCGCCGGACTACGACGAGGACGACGACTACCCGCCGTACTGCCTGCTGGTGGGCACGCGTGTGGTCGCCGATCCGGGCAGCCTCGGGCATCGTGATCGGCGGCTCGGGCAATGGCGAGGCGATCGCTGCCAACAAGGTGCGGGGCGTGCGGTGTGCGCTCGCCTTCAGCGACCAGACCGCTGAGCTCGGGCCGCGAGCACAACAACGCGAACGTGCTGAGCCTTGGCGCCCGAATGTACGACGAGGACACCGCCGTACGGTTTGCCCAGATCTTCCTGTCGACACCGTTCAGCGAGGCCGAGCGGCATGTCCGGCGGCTGGCGCTGGTCGCGAACTACGAGGAGTCCGGCGTGTCTGCCGCCGGTGCGCGCGGCGGTCGTGGACGGCGGCCGGTAGGTCACGATCAGTTCGCGCTCGGCCGCTTCGAGGTCGGCTTCGGCAGGTCGGGAGACGTCGCGAGCTCGCATCGCTGCCGTCGTGCCGACCAGCGAGGTGGTGTCCGACGAGCGTGGCAGCGACGACATCTGCCCACGTTAGGCCCTGCCGCAACAGGGCGGTTGCCCACTAGTGTCGCGATGTTATGGGGCAGCGGGACGACTTCGGGCGGGGTCCATTTGTTCGTGCCCGCACCTGGCTGGGCCTGTTTGCCGCGCCGGAGTCGGTCCGAGGCAAGCGGATCGCCCTGTTGGGCCTGCTCGTCCTCACCGGGCTCTGCCTGGTCCTGAACTCCTATCTCGAGCGCCGCAGCGTTCCCGAGTGCTCACGCTCGTCGTACCGATGGTCTTCGGCGGGTTGCTTCTCTCGCCAACGCCGCTGCTGGTCGCGCTCGCGGCCGTGCTCGGGGTGCTCGTGGCCGAGAACCTCGGCGTCGGCAACAACCTGGTGCATCCGGGCGCCTACATCGTGGTGCTCATCGTGGCGGGGATCGCCTTCCAGCAGTCGCTGGATCGTGAGCGGCTTGGCCTCTCGATCGGCCGCGGCGAGCAGATGCTGCTCGAGTTGCGCGACCGGCTGAGGTCTCAAGGCGAGCTGCCGCCGCTGCCCGCCAGCTGGCACGCCGAGGTCGAACAGATGTCGGCTGGCGGCGCCAGCTTTGGTGGCGACTTCCTGGTCGCGACGCTGACCGATGACGGGCGTTCGATGGAGTTCGTGCTCGTTGACGTGTCTGGCAAGGGCGTCGATGCGGGCACCCGGGCGTTGATGCTCTCCGGTGCGCTCGGCGGCCTGCTCGGCGCAGTTCCGCCGCAACGCTTCCTGTCCTCGGCGAACGACTATCTGCTGCGCCAGCAGTGGGGTGAGGGCTTTGCGACTGCGCTGCACCTCACCGTCGAGCTCGCGACCGGTAAGTATCGGCTGAGCAACGCCGGCCACCCACCGGCAGTCCATTACGTCGGAGGTACCGGGCGGTGGGAGGTCGTCGAGCCGCCAGGGACTGTGCTGGGCCTGCTGCCTGACGCCGAGTTCGGCTGGGTCGAGGGCGAGATCCGGCCGTACGACGCGCTCCTGCTTTACACCGACGGCCTGGTCGAGGTGCCTGGCCGAGATCTCGCGGTCGGGATTGACAAGCTCCTCGGCGCCGCCGAGCGACTGATCCCGCGCGGCTTCGACGGCGGCGCGCTCCGGCTTGCTACAGGACGCGGCCCCGACCGCAAGCGACGACCGAGCCCTCGTCCTCCTCTGGCGCACGTAGCGGTACGTCTAATCACCGGCATGAAGCGGGCGCTGGGGCGCGGCGGCGCTGCTTGAGGTCGCGAGAGCGCAACCAAAAGCGCTAACTACCAGGGGACTCTGGTGGTTTGTCTGGCTATGCGCGGTCGCCGGTTCGCTCGGTTCGCCAGCTGCCCCTATGTCACATAGGTGTAGCCAGGGCTACCCCTATGTGACATACGAACGCTCTGATCAACAAGAGAACCGGGCGTTGGGGGCACGGCGGCTGTGTGAGGTCGCGAGAGCGCAACCAAAAGCGCTAACTACCAGGGGACTCTGGTGGTTTGTCTGGCTATGCGCGGTTCGCTCGGTTCGCTCGGTTCGCCAGCTGCCCCTATGTCACATAGGTGTAGCCAGGGCTGCCCCTATGTGACATACGAACGCTCTGATCAACGAGAGCCGGGCGTTGGGGCACGGCGGCTGTGTGAGGTCGCGAGAGCACAACCAAAAGCGCTAACTACCAGGGGACTCTGGTGGTTTGTCTGGCTATGCGCGGTTCGCTCGGTTCGCCGGTTCGCTCGTTCGCCCTATGTCACATAGGTGTAGCCAGGGCTGCCCCTATGTGACATACGAACGCTCTGATCAACGAGAGAACCGGGCGTTGGGGCACGAATCGATTAGCTATAGGACCGATCTCAAGATCATGGCCGTTTTAGGACGCTCTAACGTCCTCAAACGGCCGTGGGATCGAGACCAACCGAGGAATCACGCGCTACCGGACAAAACGCCGGAGTCCCTGGTAGTGAGCGCTTTTGGGTTGGCTGGTGTTCTTGCCGCTCGAGGCGCTAGCCGGACAAAACGCCGGAGTCCCTGGTAGTGAGCGCTTTTGGGTTGGCTTGTGCTCTTGCTGCTCAGACGCGAGCTGCTCGAGAAGCTCACTAGGCCTGGACGATGGTGCCGGCGGTGAGGAGACGGTCGATCGTCGCGACGTCGACACCCCAGTCGGCTAGTGCCTCGGTGGTGTCGGCTCCCGGCTGCTTGGCAGCGTCACCGATCGCACCGGGGGTACGCGAAAACCTCGGCGCGACGCCGGGCTGGATCACCCCGTCGATGTCGACCAGGGTTCGCCGTTGCCGCAGGTGCGGATCGGCGGCAGCCTCGCTGAGCCGCCACACCGGTGACACGCACGCATCGACACCGTCGAACGTCTCGATCCACTCTGCCCGAGTGCGGCGTGCGATGGTCTCGGCGAACTGTTCACGCATCCGCGGCCAGGCGGCGACATCACCCTGCGCGGGCACGTCGGCCAGATCCAGGACACGCACCAGTTCGGCGAAGAACTGCGGCTCGATCGCGCCGAGCGCCAGATATTCGCCGTCGGCGCATCGGTACGTGTCGTAGTACGGTGCGCCGCCGTCGAGCAGGTTGGTGCCGCGTTCGTCGGACATGATCCCGGCGGAGCGTTGGCCGTGTGCCATCGCCAGCAGGCTCGATACGCCGTCGACCATCGCGACATCGATCACCTGGCCGGCACCGCTGGTCGCACGTTCGAGCAAAGCGGCGAGCACGCCGGTGACGCAGAACATCGCCCCGCCACCGAAGTCGGCCACCAGGTTCAGTGGCGGGACGGGCTTTCGCCCCGGCTCGCCGATCGCCGAGATGGCCCCCGCGATCGCGGCGTAGTCGATGTCGTGGCCGACGCGGGGGGACAACGGCCCGTCCTGGCCCCAGCCGGTCATCCGGGCGTAAACGAGACGCGGGTTGGCCGCCAGGCAGACATCCGGTCCGACGCCGAGCCGCTCGGCGACCCCCGGTCGGAAGGCCTCGACGAGGACGTCGGCTTCTCTGACGAGCTCGAGCACGAGGTCGGTCGCGCCGGGCGCCTTCAGGTCGATCGCGACCGACCGGCGGCCGCGCGCGAGCACGTCGTACCGGCCAAGAAAGGCGTGCATGCCGCCGCCCGGGCGCGTGAGCTGCAGCACCTCCGCGCCGAGGTCGCCGAGCAGCATGCAGGCGTGGGGCGCCGGACCGATCCCAGCCAGTTCGACGACCTTGATTCCCGCTAGCGGCCCTGGCTTTGAGTGCTGCTCGGTCACCGCGTCACGGTAGCGGTCCGTCCCATGATGATCCGCGGGTGATCCTTCGGGTTGAGCCACCGCAGCAGCTTCAGCACCTGCGGTCGTGGCAGCGCGACGCAGCCAGAGGTGGGGCTGTTGTGCGTCACGTGCAAGAAGATCGCGCTTCCGCGGCCCGGCACGCGAGCGGTGTTGTAGGCGATCACTGCGACGTCGTCGTACGACGGCTGGGTGTGCATCGGCTCTGGGTCGCGGCCGGCAGAGTGATGACGCGTGTCGACCCAGAGGTTGTAGCGCGGGCTGGCCGGATCATCGTCCCAGTAGTCGTATGTCGCCGCGTGTCGCCAGGGATAGCGAACGCCCGGGTTGGCATCGACGCCGAAGAAGAACGAGAAGTGGTACGAGCCGGTCGGGACCTTGCCGTCGCCTTCTCGCTTGGCGCCGGGATGAGCGAAGCCGTTCCGCCCGATCCATGCCGACCAGGGCCCCGCGACTCGCTTCCAGCCGCTGGCGGTCTTTGCGAATGCTTGGACCGTCGCGTGGGTGGAGCCGTAGTGCGCAGTGGTCACCGAGATCACCTGCGTGGCGTTGTGGACGCCCTTGAGTCGGGTGACGAGCAGCGCCTGTGCGGGAGCACGTGGAGAGGCGTTCGTTGCCTCCGGAGCTGCCTTGGTCGCGACCGGGACGGCGATCGTCGCAGCAATCGCGAGCACCCCACCGAGGACCGAGGTGATCAGCCGTTGCATCGCGCTCCTACCCTCGATGTGTGCGACGACGTCCATCAAGGCGAACGCTACGCCGACAGGCTGTGCGCGGCGCCCGGCGGATCGTGGCCCGCGGATGACGCCGCTCGCCCCACTGACCGCTGGGCGGTTCTTCGACACTTGGCACTTCGACGTGTGGGCCACCCTGGTGGTCGTCGGCCTTGCGGCTGCCTACCTGGCCGGGGTGCGATCTGCCGGTCGCCGAGGTATTGCCTGGCCTCGTGCCCGCACGGTGTGGTTCGTCGGGCTCGGTCTCGGCACGATCGTCGTGGCGACAATGTCGTCGATCTCGGTGTATTCGCGTGTGCTGCTCTGGCCGATGGCGTTGCAGGTCACGTTGTTGCTCACGATTGTGCCGGTCGGCTTGGGGCTTGGTGATCCGTTCGGTTTGGTGACTGCGTCGCTGTCTGCCTCGGCGGGGGAGCGATGGCATCGGGCGTTGCGCAATCGGGTGTTCCGGGCGATTACGTTCCCCGCGGTCGCGCCGCTGCTCGGCGTCGCCACGCAGTTCGCGGTTTTCTTTACCGGCTATATCGGCGTGGCGCAGCGTCACTCGGCGGTGCTGCAGCTACTGCAACTCCAGCTGGTCGTGACCGGTTGCCTTTTCGTCCTTCCGTTGCTCGGCGTCGAAGCGTTGCCGGCATGGTGCACCCAGCCGGTCCGGATGACGTTCGCCGCGATCGACGGGCTGCTCGATGCGATCCCAGGCATTGCTGTCATGACCAGCGGTTCGCTGGTCGCCGATGGCTACTACGCCACGGTGAGCCGGTCATGGGGTCCGACGCGCAGCTGGGACCAGATCATCGCCGGCGGCCTGATGTTGACCGTCGCCGAGGTAGTCGCCGTACCGTTCGTCGCGGTTCTCTACCGAGCGTGGATCCGAGAGGACGCCACGAACGCGGCTGAGGTTGATCGCGCGCTCGACTTGGCCGAGCAGCGCCGGCGGGAGGACGTCGCAAGCGCGCCGGCGTCCTCCGACGAGCTGCCGCCTAGCGACCGGCCGTGGTGGGAGGTCGACCCTGGGCCGTTGGCCGACCGGGCTTCACGGTACGGCTGGAAGGACGAGTCGTAGACGCGCCCTAGGCGCCCGAGCCTGCCCACGCGACGACCGGGCCGTCGACACTGAGGGTGACGACCGAGCCGCGCACCCACTCGATGCCGCCACGAACTCGCACGACGAGCACGGGCGCGTCGCCCTGCAGCGGCTTGACCCGGACGATGGCGTCGTGGCCATAAAACTCGTGGTCCACGATCTCGCAGCTACCGGGTTGGCCTGGCTGTCCGGGGGAGATCGTGAGCTGTTCGGGCCGAACCATCACGGTCGCGGCCGTGCCCGTCGCCGACGCCACGATCGAGTCGTGCAGTGTCAGCTGACCGAGCCTGGTGGTCACGGTGTGACCGTCGAAGCTGCCGGCGATCAGGTTGACGTCGCCGACGAAGTGAGCGAGATCGGCGTCGAGCGGCCGCGAATAGATCTGCTGCGGGCTGTCGAACTGCGCGATCACGCCGTCGCGGATGACCGCGACGCTGTCGGACATCGACAGCGCCTCGTCCTGGTCATGGGTGACGAGCAGTGCGGTCGCGCCGGCTTCGCGAAGGAGGTGCAGCACCTCGCCGCGCACGCTCGCGCGCAGCGATGCGTCGAGTGAGGCAAACGGTTCGTCGAGCAGCACGAGCCGGGGTCGCACCGCGAGCGCCCGGGCGAGGGCAACGCGTTGCTGCTGCCCGCCGGAGAGCTGATGCGGATAGCTTCTCGCCCGATCGGCCAACCCGATCATCTCCAGCAGCTCCATCACCCGCTGTTTGGACTCCGCGTTGCGAGACAGCCCGAAGCGGATGTTGCCGGCCACGGTGAGATGCGGAAACAGGTTGCCTTCTTGCGGTACGTAGCCGATGCGGCGTCGCTCGGGCGCCACGAAATGCGTCGCGTCGTCGACGATTTCACCGTCGAGCGCCACCGATCCGGCCTGGGCGCGTTCGAACCCGCAGATGACCCGCAGCAGGGTGGTCTTGCCGCTGCCGGACGGCCCGAGGATCGCGGTGAGGGTGCCGGTCTCGACGCGGAGGTCGACACCGGTCAGGACCGGCTTTGAGCCGAACCCCTTGACGAGGCCGGACACCTCCAGGCTGGTCACGCGTGCATCACACCGTCTGTGAAGGCTTTGCTCACGAAAGATCTCGGTCGAACCATCGCCCGAGGACGACGCTCGGCACCGCCGCAATGCCCATCATCAGCAACGCGAATGGCGCGGCTTGACTGTAGGACAGGTTCGTCTGGTATGCCCAGAACTGCGTCGACAGCGTCTGCACGCCGGTCGGGATCAGGATCAGCGTGGCGGTCAGCTCGGTCACTACCGACAAGAACACGAGACAGAAGCCGGCGGCCAGTCCGGGCGCGAGCAGCGGCAACGTGACCCGGAGCATCACCATGATCCGGCGCGGCCCGAGCGATCGCGCGACGTCGTCGAGTCGGGCGGGCGCTCGAACGACGGAGGCACGAACTGCGACGAGTGCGAGCGGGAAGAACAAGATCGCGTACGCGACGACCAGCAGCTCAGGAGTTTGGTAGAGGTAGCCGCTTGCGTACCGCTCGACGAAGTAGGACAGCGCGAGTGCCGTCACCAGCCCCGGCATCGCGAGCACGAGCAACGTGCTGCGTTCGAGCAGGTGGCTGAGGCGGCTGGTGTGCCGGACCGAGAGCAACGCGAGCGGCAGCGCGGCGACCGTGGCGATCGCGCCGGCGGCCGCGGCGTACATCGCGGTGTGGGCGGTTGCGCTCGCGAGCGAGACGCCGCTGAGCGCCGGCGGGCCGCCCTGCACCATCCAGTAGATGCTCGCGCCGACCGGCACGCCGATGGCGAGCCCGATCAATGCCACGAAGCCGAGCAGCACCGGGATCGTCGCCAGGCCGAGGTTGTGGCGCTTGTTGAGTCGCGCGGCCTGCGATCCGATGCGCGCGATCTGGCCGCGAGAGCGCAACCGCAGATCGCCGCCGACGACCACGATGCTCAAGGCGACCAGTACGAGCGACAGTGCGCACGCCCCGGCAGGTCGAAGGCCACGTGAAACTCGGTGAAGATCTCGGTGGTGAAGGTGCGGTAGCCGAGGATCTCGAACGCGCCGTACTCCGCAAGCATCACCAGCGACACCAGCAGGCAGCCGCCGAGGATTGCGCCGCGCGCCTGTCCGATCGTGACCCGCCAGAACGTACGGAGCCGGCCAACGCCGAGGCTGCGCGACATCTCCTCCTGCGACGGATCGGCGTTGCGCAGGCTGGCCGCGACCGGCAGGTGCACGAGCGGATAGACCGCGAGCGTCATGACGAGGACCGCGCCGTGGAATCCCTCGATCCGAGGGGACAGTGAGTTCCAGCCGAAGCTCACCACGAAGTCCGGAATCGCCAGCGGCACGACGACGAGCACCGCCCACAGATGGCGACAGCGGCAGGTTCGTCCGTTCGATGCACCACGCGGTCGCGGTGCCGATGACCGCGCAAAGCGCGGTCACGACGACGGTGAGACGCACGGTGTTCCACAGCAACGTCAGCGTCAGCCGCCGAGTCGAGCAGGTGGCGCACCTCCGGCAGCTCCGGCGTGATGGGCGAGGATGAACAGGAACAGCAACGGCAACGCCAGCACGGCAGCGACGAGCTGCGCTAATCGCCAACAGAGCTCGTGGTGCGTGTGGCCGGCGATTGCGCAACGGGATCGTGGCCGGCGCGGGTGGCGCGGTGACCGCCATCAGCCCGCGACCGGTTGTGCTGTCACGGTGCTCACAGCAACTGCGTCTGCTTCAGCAGGTCGATGGCGGCCTGGCCGTCACCGAGCTGTTGCAGGTCGATCGGGTTGGGCTGCAGCTGGTCGAACGGTGTCTCCGGCTGCGCGGTCGTGACGCCGGAGGCGATCGGGTATTCGAAGCTGATGCTGTGCGCGATCATCTCCTGACCGGCCTTGCTGGTCAGGTAGGCGAGGAACTGCTGCGCGGCGGCCTGATGCTTGCTGGAGGCGAGGACGCGCGGCGCCGGAGACGTCGAGCACGTAGCCCGGGTCGTGCGGCGCGAGGTAGGCGATCTTGGAGTGGTCGTTCGAGGCGCCGACCTCGGCGTTGAGCCGGTACCAGTAGTACTGGTTGATCAGACCGAACGCGACCTGGCCGCGGTTGACCTCATCGGCGATCGTCTCGTTGTCGGGATAGGTGTGGCTGAGCTGCCGGCGTTGGCCTTCAGGCCCTCCAGCCAGGTCTTGGTGGCCGCGGTGCCGTAGCGCCGGATCATCGAGGTGACGATCGGCTGGAAGTCGGTCTCGCCCGGCGCGATCGCGAGCTTGCCCTTGTATTGCGGGTCGGCCATCTCCAGTGCCGTCTTCGGCAGCTGGCTGGCGGAGATCAGCGACGGGTTGTAGTCCAGGACGCTGACTCGGGCTGAGACCCCGACCCAGTCGCCCTTGGCGGAGTTGAACCGCTTCGGGGTGTTGGCCAGGGTCGACGGCGTCGACCGGTGCGAGCAGGTTGTGGTCCTGCAGGAACTGCAGCGCGGGGGTGTTCTCGGTGTAGATGACGTCGGCTGGCGAGCGCGACCCCTCGGTCTGGATCTCGTTGTCGAAGACGTCCTCGTCATCGTTGCGGACGTTGACGTTGATGCCGGTCGCCTTCTCGAACCCGGCGACCAGGGCGTCGGTGGTCTGCTCGTGCTGGCCGTTGTAGAGCGTGATCGTCTCGTGGCTGGCCCGGGCCTGACCGCCGAGCTCGACGAGCCGCAGCCGGCAAGCGCGACGCGGCAGAGCAGGGCGACGGACGCAGATCGCAGCGGTGGACGGCGGATCGGACCGCTCACGATGCGGCTCCGGGGCAGATGCGTGTTGACCTTGTGCTGGGCGCGCTGCACCGCGGCCTTGCTCGCGGCGGAGGCGTTGTCGGCGAACTCGTGCCGGAAGGCGGTGTCGAGCGCCTGATCGCGTGTTGCAGGGTCGGGTTGGAGGCGTGGATGGCGGCGAGTGGGCCGATCTGCGCCTCGGCGTAGCCGACCGGGTCGGCGTCAGGATCCGGACCGTTGCCCAGCACGCCGCCGATCTGGGTGCAGATCGGCGGGGTCGGCAGCGGCACTTGCTCGTACTGCCGGCCCGGAGGACGACGAACCGCAACCGGCCAGCACCAGCAGGCCGGACGCCAGCAGTGCCAGCGCGATCCGGCCGCGGGCGCACGCGGAATCGGGCTCGCCGGGTCAGCATGAACGTCGGCCTTTCGCCTCAGGGAAGGTATGCCTAACCTAACCTGTGCGGCGATCGAGGACAACCCCGGCCTGCCAAGGGCGAATCGGAGGGATCTCGCGCGCGATGCGTTGCGCGTGGTTGATTGGTGTCTCGAGCCAGTCGACGACGGGAGCGCCCTGATGCACCAGGCGAGGGCACGCGCGGGGCTGGTCCTCGTGCCGATGGTCGTCGTTCTCGCGGGCTGCAGCAGCGGCGTGCAGCCCGGGCTCCTCGTCGGTTGCCTCGGTCGCGAGCAGCGGTGCTGCCAAGGTCGCCTCCGGCGGATCCGTCAACGCCGGCAATGCCTGCACGCCCAAGCATTTCCGGCTGGAGACCATGAAAGTCGCCACCCGCCAGGCGAAGCACCTGGTCGCCAAGATGTCGTTGCCGCAAGAGGTCGACCTCATGGATGGCGTCGGCTACTACGGCGGCGCTGGCGGCACAGTCGGTGCGACCGCGCCGATCCCTCAGTTGAAGGTGCCCGCCATCAACGAGGAGGACGGTCCCGGCGGCATCGGCGACGGCGAGAAGGGAGTCACGCAACTCCCGGCGCCGATCGCACTTGCAGCGACCTTCGACACTGCGGCGGCCCGGTGTTACGGCCAGGTCATCGGCACCGAGGCGCGGCGCAAGGGCATCAACCTGATGTACGCACCGACCGTCAACCTGGTGCGCGTTCCGCAGTGGGGTCGGGCGTTCGAGAGCTTCGGCGAGGACCCAGTGCTGTCGGGCACGGTCGGGGCGGCCGAGGTCCACGGGATCCAGCGCAGTGGCGTGATGGCCCAGGTCAAACACTTCGCGGTCTACAACCAGGAGACCAACCGCAACACCAAGGCCGATGATGCCATCGTCGCGGAGCGGACGCTGCAGGAGACCTACCTCAAGGTCTGGCGGCTGGTCGCTAAGGCAGATCCATCGAGCATGATGTGCTCGTACTCCACGATCAACGGCAGCCCGGCGTGCCAGGACTCCGCGCTATTGCGTGGATTCTTGGATCACCAGCTCGGTTTCAAGGGGTTCATCGGGTCTGACTACAGCGCGGTCAAGTCGACAGTCCCATCGGTTAACGCCGGGCTCGACCAGGAGCAACCGTCGCCGGTCTACTTCGGCAGCAAGCTGATCGGGGACGTCAGGGCAGGGATCGTCGCGCGCAGCGTTGTTGACCAGGCCGTGACTCGCATCGTGACGCAGATGTATCGGTTCCGGATGTTCACCGACGATGCGACAGTGCACCCGAATCGCGACGTGGCGAGTGCTGCCGATGCGCAGGTTGCGCGCAAGGTCGCCGAGGAGAGCACGGTTCTGCTGAAGAACGATCACGGCGCATTGCCGCTCTCGCCGCACGGCTCCATCGCCGTCATCGGCACGGCCGCATCGAGCGGCACCACGACGGTCGGCGGTGGCAGCGCGACGGTGCTCTCACCGGGCACGGTGACGCCACTGCACGGCATTCGCGCCCATGCGAGCTCTGCCGGTGCCGTGACCTATACGCCGGGCCTGCCCGCATTATCGGCTTTCACGCCGGTTCCGGCGGGCGACCTCAGCAAGCCGTATCCGGTGTCTGGCACTGTCGGGCGCTTCAGCACGACCCTGACCGCGCCGCAGACCGGCACCTACATCTTCGGGTTCACACCGAGCGGCATCTATCAGCAGGTGACGCTGTCGGTCGACGGGGTGCCGCTGATCAACAACGCCGGCACTCCACCGGTGTCCACCTACACCGCCGCCGTGCACTTCACTGCCGGGAGCACGCACCGGATCGCGTTCTCCGGCCCGTCGAACGCGCTGTCCTGGGTCACTCCGAACGTCGTGCAACCGCTGATCAACGCGGCCGCTTCTGCTGCCGCAGCAGCGAAGACGGCAGTCGTCGTCGTCGGCGACGACCAGGAGTCCGAGGCGGCCGATCGGGCGTCTTTGGCACTCCCGTCAGCACAGAACGCGCTGATCGATGCGGTTGCGACAGCGAATCCGCACACCGTTGTTGTCGTCGAAGCCGGCGCAGCGCTCGCGATGCCGTGGTTGTCCAAGGTGAGCGCCGTCGTCGATCAGTGGTATTCCGGCCAGACCGACGGCAACTCGCTGGCTGCAGTCCTGTTCGGCGAGGTCAATCCGTCGGGTCACCTGCCGGTGACGTTCCCGACCTCGCTCGCCCATACGCCAGTCTCTTCGCCGAGTCGATTCCCCGGCGTGAACGGCCGCGTGCACTACACCGAGGGTCGCAACATCGGCTATCGCTGGTGGATCGACACCCACCACAAACCGTTGTTCCCGTTCGGTTATGGCCTGTCCTACACGACCTTCCACTACAGCAAGCCGGTTGTGCGAGTCAGCCATCGTGGGGCTTCGCCCGTGGTCACGGTGCGCGAGGTCGTGAAGAACACCGGCAAAGTCGCCGGTGCGGATGTGGCGCAGCTGTACCTCGGGTTTCCAGCTTCAGCCGGCGAGCCGGACCGTCAGCTCGAGTCCTACCAACGGGTCAACCTGCGGCCCGGCCGAAGCGCGGTGGTCATGTTCCGACTGAGTGGATTGCAGCTCGCGTACTTCACTCACGCCCATTGGCTCACGCCGAGCGGCCGCTACCGGGTCTACGTGGGGGACTCGGCAGCGGCCGGCCAGCTGAGTGCCGCCGTGCCGTTCCGCTTGACGCATAGTGATCGGCCCTAGCGCGCAACGGCAACGGCAACGGCAACGGCCGCACATTCGTATGTCACATAAGGGTCGCCCTGGCGACACCACCGTGACATGAGTGGATCGTCGAGATCCCTGCGGACGACCGGTGCTAGGTGTACATCAGCGAGCCGGGCGTCGTGAGCAACTCGCCGGACTCGAGCCAGGTCTTCAGTCCGGACAGGATCATGGGCCACCCGCCGTAGAGCTGGTCGTTGGCGCCGTCGCGCAACTGGTCATGGGTGACGAGCAGCCGGCAGGAGTCGCCAACCGGCTCGATGTCCCACGTCACCCGCGACGCTCCCTCGGCTTTGACGTCGTCGCTCCACAGCGCGGTCATGGTGTGTACCAATCGCCGCGGTCGGTCGACCTCGAGCACCTCGCCCTCGCCAAGCAGCCCGCCGGCCTTTTCGGCGCCCATCTCCATGCGAGCGCCGGGCGTCCAGTCCGACTGGACCGCCATGCCGAAGTTGTACTTGGCTCGGATCTCCGGATCGGTGATTGCCTCCCAGAGCAGTTCCGGGGTGGTGCGAATGTAGATCTCGTAGACCTTCTCCATCGTCTTCTCCAGTTCGGTTTTGAGACTGCTGAGGGATGCGACCCACGGCTCGGAGTACTTGCTCACCCACCGGTCGTGAACCAGCCGGATCGGTACGGGATTGAGGAAGTGGAGCTTCTCCCGGCCCCGCCGTTTGGTGACGACGAGACCGGTGTCCTCGAGTTGCTTGAGGTGCTTCATCACGCCGAATCGCGTCATGGTGAAGCGCTCCTCGAGCTGGCTCAACGTCTGTCCGTCCTCCCGGAACAACTCGTCGAGCAGGCTTCGCCGGGTGGGATCGGCGAGTGCCTTGAACACGTCGTCCATGCCGAGGACAATAGGTGACCATTTAGTCACCTGTCAACTCACCGCTAGCGTCGGCTGCCATGTGGGCTCCGGTCCCGGAGGCGGCGTTCCTCGCGGGCGCAGGGATCCTCGCGGGCGCAGCCGGCTCAGCCGGCGCGATCGGCTCGCTCGTGTCCTATCCGGCGCTGCTGGCAGTCGGCATCCCGGCGCTGCCCGCGAACGTCACCAATGCGGTCGCCGTCTTCGGCAGCGTGCTCGGGTCATCAACGCGGTCGCGGCCTGAGCTTCGCGGCACCGGCGAGCGGTTGCGTCATTGGGCGGTGTTCACCGCGAGCGGGGCGGCCGTCGGCGCGACGCTTCTGCTGCTCACCCCGAGTGACTCGTTCGAGTGGATCGTTCCGTTCCTCGTCGCGGGCGCGGCGGTGCTGCTGCTGTTCCAGCCACGGATCTATGCGTGGCGCGATGCGCGCCCTCACCTTGATCATGAGGCCGTCGTGCCGTACGGACTGTTCGCCGTCGCGCTCTACGAGGGCTACTTCGGCGCGGCGTCCGGAGTGATGACTCTCGCGCTCTTGATGTTGACCGTCGAGACTCACTTGGCGCGTGCAAATGCCTTGAAGAACGTCCTGCTCGGTGTCGCGGATTTCGTTGCTGCTGTTGCGTTTATCGCGTTTGGACCAGTGCATTGGTCGGCCGCGATCCCGCTGGGATTGGGGTTCATTGGCGGGGGATTCGTCGGCCCGACAGTTGCTCGTCGCGTGCCCGCCGACATCTTGCGAGTGGTCATCTCGTTGCTGGGAATGTGTCTCGCGGCGTGGCTACTTACCCGCGCGATTCGTCACTGACGCACGGTTTGCCCCGGACCGGCACGAGTAAGTCGCGAATAGCTACTGGTGAGTCGCACTTGACGGTTTGGCAACTGAACGCGCACCATTCCTCCCGGCCTGAACGCCGGACGAACGGGAGATGAAATGACCCAGGTAGCACCGTCGGAAGCCGCCCTTGATGCCGACGGCATGGACCGTGGCGTCGGGTTCCTCGGCCTCCTTTGGGCATCGGAAGGCTCGATCATCGGCTCGGGCTGGTTGTTTGGCGCGCTGACAGCCGCGTCGATTGCGGGTCCGTCGGCGATCATCGCCTGGGTCATCGCGTCGTTCATCGTGATCTTGCTCGCGCTGATTCATGCCGAGCTCGGTGGCTTGTTCCCGGTCACCGGCGGCACGAGCCGCTTCCCGCACTACGCCTTCGGCAGTCTCGCGGGCGCGACCTTCGGCTGGTTTGCCTACATCCAGGCCGCGTCGGTGGCGCCGATCGAAGTCCTCGCTGCCGTGCAGTACGCCTCCTCGGCGCACTTCGCCAAGGGATGGTTCAGCTCGAAGGGCACGTTGACGGGCAGTGGCATCGTCGTCGCGATCATCTTGATGGTGGTGTTCGTCGTCGTGAACCTCATCGGGGTTCGCTGGCTCGCCCGAGTCAACAACTCACTGACCACCTGGAAGGTCCTGATCCCGATCCTCACGATCGTGGTGTTGCTGCTGACGCATTTCCACAGCGGCAACTTCGGCAACACCGGCGGCGGCTTCTTCGTCAAGGGCGCGGAGTTCAAGTCAATTCTCATCGCTCTCCCGAGCGGCGGCATCGTGTTCTCGTTGCTGGGCTTCGAGCAGGCCGTGCAGCTCGGTGGTGAGAGCCGGAACCCGAAGAAGGATCTTCCTCGCGCGGTGATCATGTCGATCCTGCTCGGCGCGGTGATCTACCTGCTCGTCCAGGTCGCGTTCATCGGTGCGCTCAGCCCGACCCTGCTTGCGTCAGCACACACCTGGGCGGCGCTCGGCAGCCCGAGCCACAGCCCGGCAGTCACCGCGCTGCAGGCCGCGCCGTTCTACTCGGTGGCCAAGGTCGCCGGGCTTGCGTGGCTGGCGGTAATCCTGCGGATCGACGCCGTCGTCTCACCCAGCGGCACCGGCTTGATCTACCTGACGTCAGCGTCGCGGATCAGCTTTGGTCTGAGCAAGAACGGCTACATCCCGGATACGTTCGAGAAGAACTCGCCTCGCACCAAGGTCCCGGTCTTCGGCATCGTCATCACCTCGATCATCGGCTTGCTCTTCCTGCTGCCGTTCCCCAGCTGGGGCAAGCTGGTCAATGTGGTGACCAGTGCGTCAGTGCTGATGTACGCCGGCGCGCCGCTGGCGTTTGGTGCGCTTCGGCTGCAAAAGCCAGAGCTGCCGCGTGCCTACCGGTTGCCGGCCGGACAGGTTCTCGCACCGCTCGGCTTTGTGCTCGCTAACTTCATCGTCTACTGGGCGGGCTGGGGGACCTACTCGACGCTGATCGTCGTCATGGTGCTCGGTTTCCTGCTCATGGCGATCTCCGGGTTGTTCCACCTGAACCCGAACCAGCCCGAGGTCGACTGGGAGGCAGCGATCTGGGTCTTCCCGTACCTCATCGGGATGGGCGTCATTTCCTACCTGGGTGGGTTCGGCCACAGCGGCATCATCGGCGGCGTCGGTGTCTTCAAGAACGTGATCGTCGGTGGCAACGGGCACCTCGGGCTCTACTGGGACCTGCTGGCCCTGACCATCTTCAGCCTGGTGATCTACTACCTGGCGATCGCCAACCGGCTCTCGCCGGAGAAGGTGGATCAGTACGTGCGCGAGGTCTATCCACCGCCGGTCGCCGAGTAGCGGCTATTCAGCCGTTGGTTTAGGCGGCCGGCCTCGCTTGCGGGGCTGGCCGTCACCGACGGAGCGGCCGGCCTGGTCCAGCGAACGCCGCAGCAGGAACTCGATCTGCGCGTTGGTGCTGCGCAGCTCATCCGCCGCCCAGCGGGCTAATGCGTCATGGACCGCCGGATCAAGCCGCAGCAAGATGTTCTTGCGCTCAGTCATCGAGCAGGTCTCCCGTGACCGCTCAGTGGTAAAGCGAGCCGGTGTTGACGACGGGTTGGGTGCCGCGGTCGCCGCACAGCACGACGAGCAAGTTGGACACCATCGCGGCCTTGCGCTCCTCGTCGAGCTCCACGATGCCTTGGTCTGACAGCTTCTTCAGCGCCATCTCGACCATGCCGACCGCGCCTTCGACGATGCGCGACCGGGCGGCCACGACGGCACCCGCTTGCTGGCGCTGCAACATGACCTGGGCGATCTCCGGTGCGTACGCGAGCCGGGTGATCCTCGCTTCGACGATGTCGACACCGGCAGGCTGAACTCGCGTCGAGATCTCGGCCGCAAGCTGGCCGGCGATGTCATCGGTGTTGGTGCGAAGTGACATTGCATCCGTGCCGCCATTGTCGTACGGGTAGATGTTGGCGATGTGCCGGACGGCGGTTTCACTCTGGGTGTTGACGAACTCCACGAAGCTGTTCACCGCGAACGACGCGAGGGCGGGTTCGCGCACCTGCCAGACCACGACGGCGGCGATTTCTACCGGGTTGCCATCGGCGTCGTTGACCTTCGCTGATGGTGTCTCATGATTGCGAATCCGTACGGACACTCGCTTGCGAGTGGTCAGCGGATTCACCCACCGCAGGCCGGTTGTGCGAACCGTGCCCTTATAACGACCGAACAACTGCAGCACTCGCACCTCACCGGGCGAGACGCCGGTCAGGCCGGCCAAGATGATGGCTCCCACGACGATCAGAATCACCACGACAAGCGTCGGACCCGACCCTGCCTTCGCCACGATGATTCCCGCCGCGATCGCGGCGAGGCCGACGACGAGGGCGATCCATCCGGAGATCGTGCTCTTCTCGGTCTCCACCACGGATGGCACTGTCACCGCCAGCTTCGGCTCGGACCCTGTCACTGTTGACATCGCACGCCTCCTTTGACGTCTCAGGCTCGCGCCTGATCTATCAAAGTGATATCACATTATTGGCGCAGGCGCTACTGGCTGGCCTTCTTCACCGTCGTGACCTTCGCGCCGGCGGGAAGCTTGAACAGTGACGACGCTGGTGACGCCGTGAACGACTTGATCTCGAACCGCGTCTTGTCGGACGCGACCTTCACGTAGCCGAGAATGCCTTGCGCGGTCGTACAGATGGTGCTCGTGCCGGCCACACCGGACGCGCGGAAGTCGACGCATTTCATGGCGAAGCCGTTGACCGTCTTGGTCGACGAAGTGACCGTGTCGCCGGCAAAGCCGGCCGCGAGTGAGAAGTCTTGCAGGAACGTCACCCAGTGAGCCGCGGTGTAGAAGTCGAAGATCTTGTTCTCGGTCTGGGCCTTCACCGGGTTGAGCCGCTGGCAGTTGAGCTTCGAGCATGAATACTCACCAGAGGAGTTGACGATGATGTCGGCACTCGCGGTGGCGTCGCTCCCGCCGGTGGGGGTGTCGGTGAAAAGCAAGCCGTTGGGGGGCTGCACCGCGTACACAATCGTGGCCGGCGAAGCTCCGGTCGTGACGTAGGTCGCTTCGAACGGCGTGGCCTCGCCGCCCTTGATCTGCTTGGTGAACGCGGAGACCGTCGACTTGTTGTTGTCGACGTCGTGGCGGATGTGGTTGGCCGCCTTGACCTCCGCGCAGCCAGCCAGCAGCACACTGCATATGAGGACGCTCAGTCCAGCGGCTCGCAGGTTGGAGTGTGGCGTCACGTTCGGCCTCCGACCGCCTGGACGACGTCGTGGCACCATTCAGCCATGACAGCTGAGCGTATCGAGGTCAGTCGCCGAATCGAGGCTGATCCAGCAACCATTTTCGCATTGCTTTCCGACCCACAGGGTCACGTGCAAATCGACGGCTCCGGGATGCTCCAGGCGGCTAGCGGCGATCCGGTCTCAGCGGTCGGTGACAGCTTCGTCGTACACATGGATCGCGAAGCGCTCAACGACTACCCGGAGATGGGTCGCTACGACGTGACCGTCAACATCAAGACCTTCACTCCTGATCGCGAGATCGCCTGGACAATCCTCGGCCAGATCCGACCGCAGATCGGCCATGTGTATGGCTACGCCCTCGAACCCGTCGATGGAGGCACGCTTGTCACCTCGTACTACGACTGGTCGGAGATCGATCCGCAGTGGAAGGAAGCAGGAATCTTTCCGGTCATCTCCGAGGGCGCGTTGAGAGCCACTCTCGGGATCCTGGCCAGGACGGTGTCGAGCTCCGGCCGAGCAGCCGTGGCCGAGTGAACACAGCCGGATCGGCAGACGCGTCAGACGGATTTCACCGTCGGCTGCACCAGATCGAGCGCTCATCGCTGTCGGCGGGCACCGGTCAGACGCCCGGCATGCGTCGGCTGGAAGCCATCTCTGGATCCTCGGTCGGCGCCGAGGCGTTGTGGATGGGCCAGACTCACGTCGCGCCGGCGACCGACTCCGGCAACCACCACCACGGCGAATCGGAGACCGGGATCTATGTGGTGAGCGGTAATCCGGAGTTCGTCTTCGCCGACGGCGACGGCGAGCGCCGATTGCGCGCCTCACCGGGTGACTACATTTATGTGCCGCCGTGGGTGCCGCATCGGGAGGAGAACCCCGACCCAGACAACGAGGCTGTTGTGGTCATTGCAAGGACCACACAGGAGGCAATCGTGGTGAACCTGACCGATTTGAGCTGGACCGGGCCGTCGTAGCTTCGCTCAAGATCACGTTAGGCTGCCGAAATGCGGATTGCGGTCCTCGGCGCGGGGTTTGGTGGCCTTGAGCTGACGTCGGTCTTGTCGGAGCAGTTCGGCGACGAGCTTGACCTCGTCCTGATCGACAAGGCCGACGGCTTCGTCTTCGGGTTCTCCAAGCTTGATGTGATGTTCGGGCGGACGACCGCTGACTGAGGTGCTTCATCGCTATTCCGACATCGTCAAGCCCGGCGTGCGGTTCGTCTCCGCAACGATCCGCTCTATCGATCCGGTCGCCAAGCGGGTGAGCACCGACGACGGCGACTTCGACGCCGACATCCTCGTCGTCGCGCTCGGCGCTGACCTGGATCCCGGCGCGACACCGGGGCTGCTCGAGGCGGGTCACGAGTTCTATACCGTTGCCGGCGCGTTCGCGCTGCGCGATGTGCTCGAGAACTTCGCCGGCGGCCACGTGTTCGTTGGCGTCACCTCAACGCCGTTCAAATGCCCACCGGCGCCGAGCGAGACCGCGCTGTTGGTGCACGACCTGCTGGCAGGACCGCGGCTTGCTGGACTCCTCGAGCGTGTCGTTGGTCATGCCGATGGGTGTGCCGATACCGCCGTCACCCGACGCATCAGAGGCGCTCCTGACCGCGTTTGCCGAGCGTGGGATCGCATGGCGTCCGGGGCGACTGGTTCGAGGCCTCGACCCGGATCCGCAAGGTGGCTTTGCTCGACGACGGCAGCGAGATGCCATTTGACCTGTTCCTCGGTGTGCCGGTGCACCGTGCACCTGCGGTCGTCCTGGAGTCGGGCATGGCGGTCGACGGCTGGATCCCGGTTGATCCGCTCACGCTTGGAGACCACCTTTCCTGGCGTCTACGCCGTCGGTGACGTCACCAGCGTTGGCACTCCGAAGGCGGGAGTCTTCGCGGAGGGCCAGGCGCTCGTCGTCGCCAGCGCCATCGCCGCCCAGTTGCGGGGTCGACATCGACCGCCACCTACGACGGGCAGGGTTTGTGTTATCTGGAGTTCGGGCGAGATGCGGTCGCGAAGGTTGACGTCACCTTCCGCAGCGGCGAGATGCCAGTCGGCAGCCTGGAAGGCCCATCGGCGGAGTTGGTCGCGGATAAGGAGCATTTCGGCTCAAGTCGCGTCCAGCGCTGGTTCAGCAGCCGCTCAGTCTGATCCGCCGGGGTCGGCGACGCGCGTCAGCGACTGGGGGCAGCGTGTCTCGCGTTTGTTGTTCGTCGTGTAGCAAACCGGATTGGTAGGTAGGGTTTCCCAGGTCTGGATCTCATGTGGTTTGAGAGAATAGTGAGGTGTATAGCAACCTCAGCAAGGCACATCAAGGTGTCTTCCGGGGTTGTGCCGAGCCTGTTGGTCTGCTGATGACGACTAGTGACGAGACAACGACATGGACGAATCGACGCGTTCCACTGCCGCGATGGCCCCGCCGCTTGCTGACGATCGCCACTGGTCGGGAGGTGGAGCTCGCCGAAGGAGTGCATGGGCGTCACACTTCACCCAGCATCGATTCGCTGCTTGGAACGTCCCCATCGAAGGGCGAAGGATGCCACGCACGACACCGGCAAGCGAACTGAGTCGCGCTGCGCCCGGCAAGCACGCATCGCCGCAGGTCAGCCGCCATCCCGTGCGGGAACGGCGTCCGGTAATCAGAGTGCTGGGGCTGGCGGCGTTCCGCATCGGATCGATAGTCGGCGGCGCTGGTTTCCGGATCTCCGCGAACTCTTTCGTTCAGGCGACCTCCTTGTTTTGTTGACTCGACGTCAGATCACTGTTACCTACCGGCAAACCGTGCTTGGAGCGGCGTGGATCTTCGTCTCGCCCGTGTTGTCAGCGGGTCTGTTCACCATCGTGTTCGGGCGAATCGCCCACCTGTCGAGCGGCGGGACCTCGTACTTCGTGTTCTCCTATGCGGGCCTGCTCGGGTGGAATTTCTCTTCGCCGCCACCTTGGACCGGATCGGCTAGCAGCCTGACCGCTAACTCAACTCTCATCTCGAAGATCTACTTCTTCCTCGCGACTCGTTCTTCCACTCGCGCACGCTCGGTGCGACGTCTCATACAGCTGGGAATTAGCGTCGGCCGTCATGGCCGTCTTACTCATTGCATACCGTGTCGGATTCTCGATTCACCTACTAGTGCTTCCGGTATGGTTGCTCCTCGCGACTCGTGCTGGGGCTGGGTGCGGGCCTCATTCTTGACCGCGATCTCTGTGTACGTATCGTGACGTCAACAACGTGACCCCAGCCGTTGATCCCGTTGTTCCTCTATCTGACGCCCGTCGCCTACGCCGACCAGGACGTGCCCCGCTCATTGCGTGACGTCTTCCTCGTCAATCCGGTTGCCACCCTCGTCGAGGGCTGTCGATGGTCCTTGCTAGGTCACGCGGACCTTCCGGCATGGGCGGTTCTGTACACCGTGGTGGTGACAGTCGCACTTCTGATGACGTCGGCTTAGTCGTCTTCGCTCGCCTTGAGTGGAGCTTCGCCGATGTCATCTGACCCGCGCCATTAGTGTCCGCCACCTGTCGAAGGTCTATGACCTTGGGCTGAGCGGAAGGACTCATTCATTCGCGAGAGATCATCGGAGGGCGGATCCGGCATCCCCATGCGGGGCAGTGGCTTCAAGCGCGACAAGCTTCCATGCACTCGATGATCTGACCTTCGACGTCAAGCGCGGGTGAGGTCGTGGGGGTCGATCGGCAAGAATGGCGCTGGGAAAAGCACGCTGCTGAAGATCCTTAGCCACATCACCCCGCCCTCGGCCGGCTATATCGACCTGGTGGGCACGGTTGGGGTCCCTGCTCGAGGTCGGGACCGGTTTCCATCCCGAGCTCACAGGGACGCGAGAACGTCTACCTCAACGGCATCGATTCTCGGGATGTCTAAGACGTGAGATCGACCGCCGACTTCGAGGAGATCGCTGCATTCGCGGAGGTCGACAAGTTCCTCGGCACACCTGTGAAGCGCTACAGCAGTGGTATGCGCGTCCGCCTCGCTTTCGCCGTCGCCGCCCACCTCGACCCGGAGATTCTGGATCATCGACGAAGTGCTTTCGGTTGGTGACTACGGCTTCCAGGCAAAATGTCTTGAGAAGATGCGGTCAGTCGCCGCCGATGAGGGTCGGACCGTCCTTTACGTGACCCATAACCTGGTAAACCTCGAACATCTTGTGCCCCCGGTCATTGCTGTTAGCTGACGGCCGCCTTGTTTTCGATGGCGCCACTGCTGACACGTTGGCGAAGTATCTGCATACCTTTCCACGGGGTGAGCGGGGCGACCTACCAGGCGTGTTCGAACTTACTAGGCATCAACGAGCGGACGAGTTCGCAGATGAGCTCTTCACGCGACTCGAGCTGCAGGCCAAGGAGGGGGCCCTCCCTCGGACGTCGTTCGCATGGGTGAAAGTCTTCAGATCGAGATCGCGGTTCAGGGGCTCGACGCGATGCCTGATGCGAATGTGAATGTCACGGTCGGATCGAGCGCTACCCCATCCATCTTTCGCATGACGTGCAGAATGATTCCGCTGCGGGCCGCTCAGGGGCGCTGCTCTGAGGAGCGGGTTGTGATCGATATTCCTGCGCTACCGCTGACGCCGGGCGAGTATCACCTGCATGTTGCAGCGCACGATAAGCGCGAAGGTCATGCCATCGATGAGGTGCGCCGTGCCGCAGAATTCACTGTCATCTCGGCTGACCTACTCGGGACCGGTTATCAGTTCACGTCCACGGACGGTCACGTCCATATTCCGTGGGACTGGGAGGTTCGACCGGCATCGCGCGGATCGGCAACCCCTGACGGCGAGGCGCCTCTCGCCCGCTTGGGCAAGCAGGGCGCCTTCGACCCGTTGTCCCGGACGCCGCCTTGAGTGTTTCGCGCCTCGGCCGAGTCGCCCACGGAGGGCTGAAGCTGGTTGCTGCGGCACGGCAAAAGATTGGCTTCCGAGCATTGGTCTGCGAGAGCGTCGAGCAATGGGCGGCCGACTGTCAAGGAGCGCAGAGCCGGACGCTGTTCCCGGCTCGGCGGATCGAGCGAGCACTTCCACGCACGATTGAGCCACAGATCCACGCGGAGTACCTCGAACGACAGGTCGCAAACCAACACGGGCGGTATCTGGTTGCTGTCCAAGGCACGAGGCTCGTCGGCCAGAATGGGCTCGTAGCTCTTCCTGATGCAAGCTTCGCCGCAGAGTCTGTGTACGGGCGGCGCAACGTCGAGCGGGACCCGGCCTATCTCATTCCGCGGCGCCGACCTGTCGTGACCAAGTCTGGAGACTACTTCTCACTCGTTGTGAACTGGGCGGTACAGGCCGAGGGAAACTACTACCACTGGCTCCACGACACCGTCGAGCGACTATTCGGCGTCGTGCCGCTTCTGCCTGCGGGGACGATGTTCGTCGTCCCGGCAACGCTCAAGCCGTTTCAATACGAGACGCTGGGGCTCGTCGGAATTGAGGACCATCAGCTCGTGCACTTCTCAGGTGAGGAGGTGTGGGAGTTGGAGACCTTGCACTTTGCGCCGCCGACGGCTAACTCAGGCAGCCACCGGCGAGACGCCGATGAGTGGCTACGGGATCGCATCTTCCAGGGATTTGGAGTCGCGCCGGCTGCAGCGAGTCGAAGGATCTTCATCAGTCGTCGCATGATGCCGACTCGACGGCTAGTTAACGAAGACGACGTCGAGGACTACCTGCGTCGGTACGGGTTCGAAACGTGTGTGCCTGAGACGCTCTCATTACGCGAGCAGGTCGAGTTGTTCTCACAAGCGGAGATCGTCGTCTCGACTCATGGCTCAGCCTTTACAAACATGCTTTTCTCGCCTCGAGGACTGATCGTGATCGACATGATCCAACCCAGCATGCGCAGTCTGGCGTATGTCTTCTGGGCGATGGCGGAGGAGCTCGGCCACCAGTATTGGTACTTCGATGCTGATTCGGTGCCTCGGATTGGGCACCAAGACGACACGTCCGTTCCTCTCGAGAAGTTGGCTGCGACCCTCGAACGACTTGGACTTAAGCCGGACTGCTGAGGGCCTCACGGCCGGCCAATCGCTTCGCGACTGCTTGCCGCGTGACGCGGGTCTATCACTGGACCGACAGTGCTTAAGGCACGGTTCCGGCGCGTGAGCTACGCGGCAGCGTAAGCCCTCCCTTTTTGAGTGCTTTGCGCCAGAGCGGTGCAGGCCTGCTGGCGAAAACGAGTCGGTCGCGAGGATGTGGCCCCAGCCTTTTGTCGACTCCGTCATTGCGCCCCTTCCGGATGAAGGCAATGTTCTTCATGACTTCGACTGCGACGACGGACCGGTCTAGCTCGGTCGGTACGTAGCCGATCACGTCAAACTCAGCGTGGTGCATTGAGTCGATGAGCTCGCGAAGCAGATCGATCGTCGTTGGTCGATCACCTTGTTTGCTTGTTCCGTCGAAGGCTTCCCAGTAGGACGTTTGCATGTCTTCGATGACATACCAGCCGCCGTCACTCACGTAGGGAAACAGGCACCTGAAACTCTGTCGTATATGTGGTGGCCGGTGGCTGCCGTCGTCGATCACAATGTCGAACGGCCCATGGGAGGCTCCGAGTCGATCGAGGAAGACGGGGTCGGATTGGTCGCCTCGTATCGTGAGGATTCGATCGCTGTTCAAGCCGGACTTGTCGTAGATGTCGAGACCAATGATCGAGCCCCGTGGGAAGTAGTCGCGCCACATCAACAGCGAATTGCCGCCCACGGAGGGATCCTCGTAGCCGCCAATGCCGATTTCCAAGAGTGTCAGCGGGGATTCACGGAATGACTCAAAGCGCTGATGATAGTGGGGTGGGTACTGGTTGGATCCCCACTTTGCATCGTATTTCTTGGCCAGCCGGCTCAGTGCGTCAAGCTGCGCGTCGTCGGTCACTTTTCTTCGCTTCCCATGATCGGATTCTGCCCTTCAGCGCCTGTCTTGCGTTTGCTGAATGCATTTGCCCGTATAGTGACGCCAATTTGTAATACCGCATAACCCGGCGGCGCGGGAAAAACTGAGGATATTCATCGAGCCTGCTCTGTTGGTAGCTCGTGCTGACGACGTTCGTCTTCAGCTCCGCCAGGTGCTGTCGAACGAAGGCGGGGCTGTTCCGGCTATTCAGCGTTCGATTCACAAACCAGTCCTCAAAGTTCCAACTCAACTGGCGTGCCCGCCTTTGTGACGTCGGCCTGTGGTTGTAGCGCAAGGCCGAGTCGAGCTCCGACTGCTGGAACCCGGTGTGGATGAAGGTGTCGAACTTCCGCATGATCTTGTCTCGCGGGTAGCAATACGAGTACTCGAAGATCATCTCGTGCCTCCACACGACGGGCGTGCCCAGCCACTGCTCGCGGTAATGGTTCGGCCTGCCGTCACGCCGAAGCTGCCTGATCGATACCAACGGCACGCAACGTCGGCCTAGGCCCCGATTGTCATAGTCGAACCAGTAGCGGATGCGTGGCACGAGTATGAGGTCCCCGCCGGCGGTGAGCTTGTTCTGCAAGAGGCGCCGTCGTCGTGGGGCGTCCGTATCTAGACATTCATCGACGTCACTGATCAGCACGTAATCGTCGTCTGAGTAGTTTGCCAAGATGTGTGGGACTGCGGCCTCTCGCTGCGCTCGCTCGATCTGCACTGCGTCAGCGTCAAACACTTCCTTGCGACCAAGCTCGAAGGCGGGTCCGACCTCACACTCGATCACGTGAAGTTTCGACAAGAATCGCGCGAATCTCGCATCCTCGCGAAGGAGGGTATTGAGGTAGTGGCCTTTGTACTCACCTTGGTGCGTGTAACTGTTCTCTACGACGATCCACTCGGCGACGAGCCGATCCTCGACATTGAGCTTCACCCACAGGACGTCGGCTTCATGCGGTTCGGAAAAGAGGAACGTGTCGACAAGTCTCATCGGTCACCTCGAGGCAGCGGCGCAATGGGAGGCCAGTCACTTGCCCCCGAGCTATTCGTGCGACTTTACCGCGGATCTTTCAGGGGTGGCAGGTAAACTAGAGTTCTGCTCTTGCGGGCCGAGAATGCCTATATTCTTGTCGCTGCCATGAGAATCGCGGTCTGGCATAATCTGCCTTCTGGGGGTGGGCTACGCGCGCTGGATGATCAGGTTCGGGGGCTAGCGGCGCGGGGCCACGAACTGCACATTTGGTCGCCACCAACTGCGGCTCGGTGCGCCTCCGCTGGTGCCGCGGCGAGCACTCATGAGGTGTCGCTGACACTCCCGCGACGCGAGTCCGCGCTAGGCAGGCTTGGCTCAGTGTGGCGTGGCCGCCGCTCGGACCTTGACGCTTTTGCGGATCACTCGTTCCGCTGCGCGCGCGAGATCTCCGCTCTTGCGCCCGACCTGGTTTTCGCGCACTCCTGCCAGTTCTTTCGCGTGCCAGCGATAGCGGGGTACCTCGACGCTCCATCGGTGTTGTACTTGCACGAGCCGAACCGGCGGCTCTACGAGGCTCCGTTCGGATCTCCGTGGGCAGCAAGTCGTGAAGCGCGCACGATTCGCCCGTCATCGATCCGAAAATTTATTGGCGAGCTTGTTAGCGTCGAACTATCGCGGATCCAGGTCCGAGCCGAGACTGATTGGATTCACGCGTTCGACGAAGTGCTCGTGAACTCTTTGTACTCCCGTGAGTCGACCCTGCGGGCGTATTCACGGCTGAGCCGTGTCTGCTTCCTTGGAATTGACACCGATCGCTTTCGACTTGTCGATCGGCCTACTAACCCTCGCGGGAATGTCGTCACCGTCGGAGCGCTAGTCGCTGAGAAGAACCCGGCATTTATTGTTCGCGCGGCTGCCGCTGCTGGTTCTAAGGTTCAGCGCCTGACATGGGTGGCAAACCATGTCGACCAGCCGACATGGAAGTTTGTGCAACGAATCGCGGCCGATGTGGGAATCACGGTCGACCTCCGCACGGCCGTCAGCGACGATGAGTTGCTGCGGTGCTACGCCGATGCCGACGTCTTTGTTTACGCGCCGCGCCTTGAACCATTCGGCCTCGCGCCATTGGAAGCGAACGCGACCGGTCTGCCCGTGATTGGGGTGGCGGAGGCTGGTGTTCGCGAGACTCTCGTCGACGGTGTTAACGGGATCGTGGTCGAACACGACGTGACTGCATTTGGACACGCCATCGCTGGTTTGTTGGCCGACCCGAGTCGTGTTCGCTCGCTCGGGAAATCCGCCCATGAGCACGTACTGCGCTGTTGGCCAATTTCCGCATCGATCGACCGTGTCGAAGCAGACTTTGCTTCGCTGCTGTCGAGAGGAGACTCTCAGCCCAGCGCGGCTCGCGGTGATGTTCCGGCGGGTGTTGGAGATGGGTAGCGGCGAGCGCACGCGTGGCCGGAGCGGCGTGCGAACGAAGCTCGGCGCGGTGAAGCGCCGCATGCTTGCTCCGAGTCGCGGAGAGCGGCGGGTGGAACACTCGGTGCGGCATGATCTCAAGACATGGGCGATGTCGTGGGACGGGGCGGATTACTCCGTCCTTGAGCCCGCACAAGTGACGACGCGGCCGCTGCCTCGCACGGTCGATGCCGAGGTCGACGCCAGCTTTGAGGCCTTGCGCTCGTTTCCCGTGCCGGAACGAGCTCTCGTGAAGATTCCGAATGGGAGGCTGCGCGGCCGCGCTGGCCTTGTCGTGCTGCCTGATGGGGGATTTGCTGGCGAGCTTGTCGCAATAACCGCAGACGGACAGCACACGATCTTGCAGGCGGAACCCGCGTACTTCACGCCCTGGCCAGAGCGTTCAAAGTTCCAGCAAGGCAACTACTACCCAGTTCTTGGCTTAGGAGTCGATCACTATTACCACTGGAGCCACGATGTCATTATGCGGATGCGCGGCATCGCTGATCGCCTGCCGGACGACATCAAGCTGATCGTTCCGGAACAAATGCAACCGTTCCAGTTGGAGACGCTCAGCTTGCTGGATCTGGATGATCGCGAGCGAGTTCCGTTTCCGGCCACGGATATGTGGGAACTCGAGAATCTTTACGTCGTCAAGCCGACTCTGAAGACCCAGATCGACTCCCCAGAGCCGTACCGGTGGTTCCGGGAAAGGGCGATGGCGCGTTACGGCATATCTGAGGTGAAACCAACGCGCCGACTTCTCCTGACAAGACGGCAGGACAGCCACTGGAGAACGAAAAATGAGGATGAGGTAGAGGGCCTTCTCTCCAGACACGGCTTCGAAACAATAGCCCCGGCAAGGTTGAGCTTTCGTGAGCAGATCGAACTGTTCGGACAGGCCGACATGATCGTTGGAACGGGTGCAGGGCTGATGAACATGGTGTTCTCTCCACCCGGCACGCAGGTACTTCAATTCCAGGAACAAAGTCACGTCGTTCACGCGCTTTGGACGATGGCCGCGGCGATGGGCTTTGACTACCACTACATGCTCTGCGATCCCGTCTCGAATCCCGCGGCCGGGCTCCCGGACATACACGTACCTATCGGGAAGCTTGAGGCAGCCATCAAACAGTTGACCGGGTCCAGAGGCGCGTGATGCCTTCGCGACAGGCAGTGCGCGAGCTGGCTCGACAGCTCGGCACCCGAATGCCGCATGTGCGGCGAGGAGACGCCCCCTGGCTGTACAACTTGGACGATTACAAGCGTTGGTTTCCAAGGACCGGAAGGACCTTCCTTCGTTATCTAAGGCGTTCCCGCATGCTGAAGGTGCCGTATCAGCAAGAGCGAGGCGGCGTCCTCGCCGTCGTGATCGTCCCTTGGGTGAGTACTCCTAACCCGTGGTATGCGCTCATGATCGCGATTGGACTCGCACGTCGAGGTCGCCGGGTGGTCTTGCTCTGGGACGACACGGGATTTGTTGAGAACCGTCTCGACGAGCAGAACGAGGTCATCGCCAAGGTGCTTCGGTATGTCGGCAGAGCGATTCCAGTAGTCCGGTTGAGTGACGAGTCACCCTCACCGACAGGTCCAGCAGACTCGGCCCTCATTAATGACCTCACCGCGCAGAATCTAATTTGGCGGTTTCGGGGGGCAGCGCAGACCGATAGTGAGCAGCCGTTGGCGGACCGAGTGAGGGCTTCTCTTAGTTGGTCCTCTTCACTTCATACGGTCGGCGCTCGATCGCCTCGACCTCGATTGCCTCGTGATCTCTGGCGGCGTGTATGGGACCAGCGGCCTCTTCCGACACGAGGCGGAAAGTAGAGATTGCCGGGTGGCTACGTTTGACGCTGATCGGGGGGTAAGCCAAATCTGCGTCGATGGCGTGGCGGCCCAGAGCAGTGATATTCCGCAAGCTTTCGAGGTCTTGTGGGCGTCAGATGAGGAGACCATCGACGCGGCGATTGAGGTCGCCCGCGCAGAGTTTCAGCTGCGCACGCAGAGTATCGACGGATATGGATTTCAGCCCCTTGCAGCGCACGGCTCGGATTGCAGCATTGTCAACAGCGTGCTGATCCCGTTGAACGTGGAGTGGGACACTGCCGCGCTGGGCAAGCATGCCCTTTTCGCGAATACTGTCGATTGGCTCACAACCACTGTCACCGCGATCCTTGAGAGCGACGGAGGGCCGGTGATCGTGCGCCAGCATCCGTCGGAGCGGCGCGCGCGCCAGCGCAGCAGGCTGGATGTTCGGTCTCTGTTGACCGATCGCTTCGGCGGTGATGAGCGAATTCGATTCGTGGCAGCCGACGACGCAGTAAATTCCTACGATCTGTTGCGATCAGCGCGACTGGTCCTGCCGTTCGTGTCTACCATTGCGATCGAAGCGGCGGGATTGGGAAAGCCCGTGTTGATTTCCGGGGCCAGCTACTACGCCAACCTCGGATTTGTGCGGTCGGCTCGGTCTCGCGAGGAGTATCTCGAGCTGCTCGACCGAGGATTGCGAGGTGAGCTCGAGTCACTGCCTGATCAGTCTCGACGTGCCTGGATCTGCTACTACCTGACCGCTGTCCGTAATCGTGTACCGACCGACTTCACCCCACAGCCTGAGGACTTTTGGCGCTGGCGCCGGCGTAACCCCGAGGAGCTCTTCGCCGATCCGGAGGTGTCGGACATCTTGGCGGCAATCGATTGCAACGAGCCTGTTTCACTGCGGCGCCATCGCAGGATCTCGGCAACACGTACCGGATGACAACACCCTGGCAGCGCCGTTACAAGTACATACGCTGGTAGCGCTGGCCACCAGTATATGCGGACTAGCCGACGATGATGGCAGGGACCCTGTCACCCCGACCAGCGGGACAGTCGACAGCTAAGGGAGGCGTGTCGTGCGGGTCGGCGTGGTCGTCCTCCACTACCGGTTCTGGCCAGACGTCATCGAGACACTGGACGCCCTTGCGCAGCAGGACCACTCGATTGAGCGGATCGTCGTAGTGGATAACTGCTCTGGCGACGGCTCTGCCGCCCAGCTGCGCGATCAGGCCGGGATCGAGCTTGTGGAGGCGACGGTCAACAGCGGGTATGCCGCTGGTATGAACCTCGGCGTCAGCACCTTGGCGCCCGACCAGGTGGACGCAGTCCTCTTGCTCACGCAGGAGGCGGTACTGAGCCCGGCAGGACTTGACAGCACTGGCGAATGAGCTCGAGGCTGATCCGCAGCTAGGAGCTGTCGGACCATTGCTCGCCTGGCGCAATAATCCGGACCGGGTCTACTCCGCCGGGGTGTCGATAGACCCCCGTAGCTGGTCAACGCATCACCTCGGCGTGACGGACACGGTGAGGTCGTGGCGAGGTCGCGGCGCGCAGCGCGTCGACAGCCTGGACGGCGCGGCCGTGTTGATCAAACGCGAGGCCATGGAGAGCACGGGTCAATTCAACGAGAGCTACTTCATGTATTTCGAGGAAGCCGACTATTTCGTGCGGATGCGCCGGCACGGCTGGGCGTCGCCTGCGTGCCCGCGGCGCTCGCGATTCAGCAGCCTGGGGTCCATCCGGATGCGTTGTGGGTGCGCAATAGCCTGCGATTTCGCGCTGACAATGCACCGCGACGGGTCCTCTTCCGCGAAATGCTGCGCACCGTCTACTTGCGGTGGAGGATCTCGCGCATGGGCGACTCAAGGAAGCCCGCGACGAATCGGAGGATTGTCGGCTTCGTCTCGGGCCGATCGGCGCTTGCGATGGCCGGCCGCGATGGGTCCAGGTTGCCCTGATCCGCTACGCGGTGGCTCCACGAAAGCGACTGAAGCGTTCGTAATAGCGACGCCGCTCTTCGTCGGTGTAGAAGTGCTGGGCATAGTCCGACTCGTACATCAACTCTAGGTACGAAGCGGGAACGCGTACTCATCGAGAAACTCCCGTTGCAACTGGTGATACCACTTGGAACTGGAGTCGTTTGCCAACGGCAGGCGGCGCACGTTGATGCCGAGGAACTCGTGATTGCTCGGGAGAAGCAACCGCGGAGATTCTCGTAGCGGAGGATCAACAACCTCGCCCGCTCGCCTTCGAGGATTTGATAACCAGTCGGTGTACGGAAAGTTGTGGTATACGGGTCGATCCCGAACACCGGCGTGAACTGGCGCTGGAGCCACTAGATCGGAGCAGTGTGGCCGAACTGTTCAAGGAAGATCTCGTGCAGATCTGCTCCGAAGTGCCGCGGTGCGAGCGCCGGGGACAAACTCGTGGAGTGACTCGAAGAACGCGGACACATTGCGTACGACCGGCTCGCGAACAATGGTGATGACGTTCCATCGGACCGTCGGATCTCGGCGGATCATCTCGCGCGAGTTCGCGGCCGTGTGCCAGCTGCCTCAAGGTGCTGGACGGCGCCGCATAGTTTTGTCGCACCGAGGCTTCGATGGCGTCGAGCTCGGCGAGCATGTGCGCGTGGTAAAGCGGCACCGGCAAGGCCTGCGCCGCGATGGCGCGATGGACGGCGGTGGATCCGACCTTCCCCATTTGGTACACACAGATCGGTGCGTCGCTTTGATAGCGCAGGGCGGCAAGCAGCCGTCGAGGAGTTTGGCGCAGGCGGACGGGCACACGGTGCAATGCGTCGACCCGCAGGCCCATCAGGACAGCCCCCACCTGCAACCCATTGGTACGAACATCGTGTGGCGACCGTCGGGCAGTCGGTCACCTTGCTCAGGGATACCACGTAACGATCGTGTGCACAGGGCGTTTGATACAGCGGCCGAGTCAGCGCCGTCGCATGGCTCGGCTGGGTCGATCGCCGTGCCTGCCGAGATGGGAGGTTGCGGCTTCCGACCTTGGGAATCAGACACATCGGGCGGAGTCTGCCGGTAACCTAATCGAGGCCAGCCCACGAGATATGGATCGGTGGGCGGCGGCGAGTCCTGCCGACACCAGGAGGCTTCCCCATGAGCCAGTCAGTCACGATCGGTGACCGGGAGGATCGGCGACGATCAGCCGTGTTTCGTGGTGGCCGAGATCGGAATCAACCACAACGGCGACCTCAACCTCGTCCGCAAGCTGATCTCCGCGGCGGTGACCGCAGGCTGCGACGCGGTGAAGTTCCAAAAGCGGACCGTCGACGTCGTTTACAGCAAGGCCGAGCTCGCTCGGCCACGGGAGAGCCCGTTCGGGACGTCGAACGGCGACCTCAAACGAGGTCTTGAGCTAGATCGCGCGGCATACGCCGAGATTGACGAATATTGCCGTGCGCTCGGCATCATGTGGTTCGCGTCGTGCTGGGACGAGGCCTCGGTCGATTTCATCGAGGCGTTCGCGCCGCCGTGTTACAAGATCGCCTCCGCGTCCCTCACCGACGACGACCTACTGCGCCACCATTCCCAGTACGGTCGGCCAATCATCCTGTCAACCGGCATGAGCGACCTCGCCGAGATCGACCACGCGGTTGAAGTGTTGGGCAGCGACGATCTCGTGATCCTGCATGCCACGAGCACCTACCCGACCCAGCCCGCTGAGCTCAACCTTCGCGCCATCACCGCCTTGCGGGAGCGCTATGGCGTACCGATCGGCTATTCCGGGCATGAGGTCGGCCTGTCGACGACGGTCGCCGCCCGCGCGCTCGGCGCGTGCGTCGTCGAGCGCCACATCACCCTCGACCGGGCGATGTGGGGCTCGGACCAGGCGGCATCGGTCGAGCCGTTCGGCTTCCATCGCCTGATCAAGGACATTCGGGCGGTCGAGTCCGCACTCGGTGACGGCGTCAAGGTCGTCTACGAGAGCGAGATCCCGGTGCGTGAGAAGTTGCGCCGGGTCGGTCTCGGCCCGCTGGCTGCCGCGAACTGATCCGGGCCGTTCGTTGAGTGCGGATGTGCTGGCGCTGATCCCCGCGCGGGGCGGGTCGAAGAGCATCCCGCGCAAGAACATCATCGAGATCGCCGGCAAGCCCCTCATCGCGTGGTCGATCCAGCATGCGCTCGAGTCGACCCGAATCACGAGGGTCGTTGTCAGCACTGAGGATCCCGAGATTGCGGATGTGGCCAGGCAGTTCGGCGCTGAGGTGCCGTTCGTGCGGCCAGCCGAGTACGCCGAGGACCTGTCGCCTGACATCGACGTCTTCCGGCACGCGCTGGAATTCCTCGCTGAAGCGGAGGGATACCAGCCCGAGATCGTCGCCCACCTCCGGGCTACCGGCCCGGTTCGGCGGGTGGGGGATATCGACGCCGCGATCGACATCCTCGCGGCCCGCCCGGACGCCGACGCGCTGCGATCCGTCTCGCTCGTGCACCAGACGCCTTACAAGATGTGGCAGGTGGGCGACGACGGGGTGATGGAGCCGCTGCTACGCCTTGATGGCGTGCAAGACCCGCAGTCCGTGCCGCGTCAGGTGCTTCCCTCGGTCTACTGGCAGAACGGGTACGTCGACTTGCTGCGGCCTCGGGCCCTCGAGAAGGGCTCGATGTGGGGGGAGCGGGTCCTTCCGTTCATCGTGGAGACGAACTTGTTCGACTTGGACTATCCCGAAGACATCGCCCCGATGGAACGGGCGTTACGCGGCGGCGACGGCACTGTCGACATCACGGTCGGACATCCCGCGCGGCACTCGGTATGAGCGGCCAGATTCGGTGTCTTGTGCTCGACATTGACGGGGTGATCACCGATGGGACGATTCTGCTCATGCCCAGCGGCGACGAAGTTCGCTCCGTGCACTTCCACGACATCGATGCGATCGCTCGGATCCAGCGAGAAGGTGTGACGGTGGCCATCCTCAGCGGGGAGGACACTCCATCGAGCCATCGGGTGGCTGCGCGGCTCGGCATCACGGCGGCGGTCTGGGGTGCGAAGGACAAGGCGCCGGAGCTGGCCGCTCTCACTGACCGGCTTGGGTTCTCGCTCGCACAGACTTGTTACGTCGGTGATGCAGATCGCGACGTGCCGGCGATCGAAGCCGCCGGTCTCGGGCTCGCTCCTGCCGACGCCACTGTGGCGGCGCGCAAGGCCGCCAACCGCGTGCTCGCCAGCGTGGGCGGTCACGGCGCTGTCGCGGAGGCGATCGACTTGCTCGGGGTGGTCCCGTGATCAGCTCGCGCGAATGGCGGCGTCGATGAGCCTCCTCAGCAGCCATGCCGCGACTCTTCGCGAGGCCCTCGACCGGCTCGGCGAGCTGGACGCGCCGCTCACCGCTGCCGCCGAGTCGATTGCGCGGTCGATCAGTGCCGGCGGCAAGGTCCTCGCCGCCGGTAATGGGGGATCGGCGGCCGAAGCGCAGCACTTCACTGCGGAGTTGCTTGGCCGGCTAAACCCAGGTCGGGAGCGGGGACCGTTGCCGGCCATCGCGCTGCATGCCGACACCTCGACTATTACCGCGCTCGGCAACGACTACGGGTACGAAGAGATTTTCAGCCGTCAGGTCGAGGCGCTGGGTCGTCCGGAGGACGTGCTCGTGGTGTTTTCCACCAGTGGCGCATCGCAGAACCTCGTGAGTGCCGTCGAGGTCGCCACGAAGATCGGCCTCGACACCATTGGCGTGCTCGGTCAGACGCCCCGGGCGTTGCACGAGAGCTGCGGGTATGTCCTGGCCGTCCCGTCAGACAGCCTGGCAGCGGTTCAGGAATGCCATCTTGTCCTGCTCCACGTGCTCGTCGAGCAGACCGAGGATCTGCTCGGACTCGTCGAGCACCCGGAGATGCCATGACGTCGACGACCTCCCTGGCAGGCCGGATCGGAATCATGCAGGGTCGACTGATCCCGTCCACGAACGGCGAGCTGCAATGTTCGCCTGGGGCCCGCTGGTCCGAGGAGTTCGTCATCGCCAGCGAGCTTGGCCTCAATCACATCGAGTTGTACGCCGAGCGATCGGTGGACGTAGCGAATCCGATGTGGTCCGTCGAGGGGCGCCGGGCGATTCGCACGGTTGCTGATGAGACGGGTGTACAGATCGTCAGTATGTGCATCAACGAAACCTTGGAACGACCATTCGACGACCTCGACTTCGTCAAGGACCTCGTTGAGCGACTGAGCGTTGTCATCCGCGATCTTCGCTCGGAGGTCATCGTTCTTCCCCTCTTCGAGGCAAGTGAGCTCCCGTCCCTCGACCGCGTCCGTGCGCGGAGTGCGCTGCGGCTGTTTGCCGATCAAATGGCGGCAATCGGGGCCAGGGTCGCGGTCGAGCTGGGCGTGCCTGCAGCTGACGGGTTGCGGTTGCTCGATGACGTCAACGACCCGAATCTCGGCATCTGTTATGACACCGGCAATGCGGCCGGGCTCGGCTTCGACGTCCTTGCTGAGATCGAGACCTACGACGAGCGCATCTCGCACGTTCACGCGAAGGACAAGAATCGAGCCGGCGACAATGTGCGGTTCGGCACCGGCGATGCGCAGTTCCCGTGGCCCTTCACCCAGCTGAACTCACAGGGTTATGCCGGCCTGGTCACCATGGAGGCCACGCGTGGCAAGGACCCAGTCGTGACGGCTGCCCGGCATGTCAACGTGCTCCTGTCCGCATGACCGCGACGATTCCGGGCGGAGACTCGCCCGACCGCAACCGGCTCGATGGCCGCACCGTCCTCGTGACTGGAGGGTCCGGATTCCTCGGCAGGCAATGGATCTCTGCGCTGCTTCGGGCGGGCGCGGTTGTGATCAACGTCGATCTCGCCGAACCCGACAACAGCGGATTGGAAGGGCGACTGACGCACGAGAAGGTCGACATCACCGATCCAGAGGCGGTGCAAGAGCTTGCCCGGCGATTCTCGGGTGACGGCATCACTGTTGATGCGCTCGTCAACAACGCGGCCGTCGATGCCCCAGTCGGTGCTTCGGGGTTGGCCGCGCCGGAGCGGTTCGAGACGCTGTCTGTCGAACGCTGGCAGGCCGAAGTTGCGGTCGGTCTCACCGGGGCCTTTCTGTGCTGCCAGGCCTTTGGGCCGGCGATGGCCGCACGAGGGCACGGTGTCATCGTCAACGTCGGGTCGGATCTTGGCTTGATAGGACCAGATCAGCGGCTCTACCGGCTCGACGGCATCGCCGACGACCAGCAGCCGGTTAAGCCGGTGACCTACTCGGTGATCAAGAGTGGTCTCATCGGTTTGACGCGCTACCTCGCGACCTATTGGGGCGACCGCAATGTCCGAGCGAACGTGCTCTGCCTGGGTGGAGTCGAGCGCGACCAGGAGCCGGCGTTCCAGCATCGGGTGTCCGAGCGGATCCCGCTTGGGCGCATGGCGCGTCAGGACGAGTACGGCGACGCGATGGTCTTCCTCTGCTCGGATGCCTCGTCGTACATGACGGGGTCTTGCCTTGTGCTCGACGGTGGCAGGACAACGTGGTAGCCGCCCGCCGAGTGACTCGATCGAAATCGCCGCCGCGATGAGTTCGCCGTTTTTCATTGTCGGTGCACCGAGGTCAGGCACCACGATGCTGAGGCTCGCATTGAATGCACACCCAGCCATCGGCGTGCCGGCCGAGACGCACTATTTCCCTGACATTTACGAGCGGTATTCCGCCCGGGGTGGCGACGGCTGGCTCGTGGCGATCGATGCCTTCATGACGCGATGTGACGAACGGCTGATCCCGGCGGTTGCGGATCTCGCCGGCAGCCGTGACGCATTGCGGTTGGGAGGTGTTGACTACGCCGGCCTGCTTGCTCTCCCGCTCAGTCAGTGGGCGACCGCGCAGGGAAAGCAGCACTGGGGCGAGAAGACACCGACCCACATCTTCTTCGGCCAGGAGATAATCGAGCTCTTCCCGACGGCGAAAGTCATTGCACTGCAACGAGATCCGCGCGCCGTGGTCGCATCGTTGAACCGGTTCAAGTACTCACCAGACGACACCGTGCTCAACGCCAAGCTCTGGCGCGATGTGTGGACCACCGGCCGATCTCTGATGACGCACGCCGTGCCCGCCAACCAGCTCCTCGAGGTGCGGTATGAGGATCTGGTCACCCAGCCTGAGCGGACGTTGACCGAGGTCTGCCGTTTTCTCGGCGAGGAGTTCGCTCCTGCGATGCTGGGCTTCGGTGAGTCAACCGACGACTATGTCCTCGACGTCCTCAGCCCCAAGCTTCGCGGCCCGATCGAGGCACAGGTCGTTGACTGGGCCTCCCGCCTCACGCCACATGACGTTGCCATGATTGAGATGGTGTGCCGAACGCCGATGGAGGCACTCGGTTACGCGCGGGTCGGGCGCAAGACCAACCTCGCGGAGCGCGGGGAGGTCGCCGCAAAGCTGACATACGCGCGCATCAAACAGCTGCAGAATCGGAGCGAGCGCTATCACACCGTCGGCTATCGACCGATGGAGCGATTTCGCCGGCACCAGGCGGTTGGGCAGGACGCCGCCCGCACCGCGGATGTCCGCTGAGTGACGTGAGACTGTGACTCTCAGTCTGTGCGTCTGCACCATGGACCGACCTGATGAGCTGCGCAAGTGTCTCGCCAGCGTTCGATCCGGCCTCGATCAGCCGGACGAGATCATCGTGAGCGACGACGGCACTGACCCGGAGACCGAAGCGATTGCCCTGCAGTTCGAGGCGATCTACGTCGATGGACCGCGTCGGGGTCTCGGCCCCAACCGCAACTCATGTATTCGCGCTGCAACCGGCACTCATCTGGCATTCATCGACGACGACGTGATCGTTCCGCCTACCTTCGTCGCGGCGTGCCGCCGGGCTGCCGGTCAGGATGTCGTGACCGGCTACGAGATGAGGTACGTCGGCTCGGTGTCAGAGAAGGTCACCGCGAGTAACTCCTCATTTCTTGGCTACCAAGAGCGTCCGATCAGGCCTGGCGACAGGTACGTCGCCGTCGTCATCAATGCCACGGTGTTTCCGATGACGCTGCTCAATCGTGTCCACTTCGACGAGAACGTGCGCTATGGCAGCGAGGAGATCGACATGGCACGGCAAGCCGTCGCGCTTGGCTATCAGATCCGTTACAGCCCCGACCTCTGGGTTGAGCACTATCCGTCGTCGGTCAACCGCGATGCCTACCGGCAGGTGCAGCTCGCGTCGCTGCTCTACGTCACCCTCCGCGCCTACTGGCGGTACGACCGCAGTGTTCCCAAGTCGATTGCGTACCTGCTCTATGCACCCGCGCAGCACTACGCCTCGGCGTTGAAGCATCAGCAGCCGCTGTCAGAGGTGACGAGTTCGCTCAGGTTGGCTGGAACGTATTGGCGCGCTGACTCGCAGCGAGAGGGTTGGGGCCGGCGATGGTCGAGCCGCGACGATGCGTCCGACTGATGTGGGCCGCGCGCCCCGCGCTACCTGAGCATGCGGAAGCGCCGGCGGCAGACCGCTTAATGCGTGCGGCCTGCGGAGCGCCGGTGCTTGCGCAACAATGACTGCGTGAACTGGTCGGTGCGACTGTGATGGCGCTCCTCCAACCGCGTCTGTCTGGCTGGGGCCCGTCGACCCCCGGTCGCGGCTCTCAGCTGTCCTTCCGGCCACGTTGGAGCCGGTTTTCTGGCAGCTCGGCATCGTCGTGTGCGCGGCCATCCTGGGCGCGCCGCCGCCGACCCGGACCGCGTCCGACTGGCGTTCGCGGCCGGTGGCCTGGCGCTGGCTGTTCGTTCGCTATCACGGGCGGGCCCCGGCCTGATCTACCTGTTGGTGATCTGGACCGCCGTCTTGGGGACGGTACGGCGTCTGTTGGACAGCACCACGGTCGCGAACCAGACCGACCCGCTGCTGTTGGTCGCGGTTGGTGCGCTGGTGCTGCTGACCGCTGCTGCGGCCGAACGTGGCGCATTCCGGGACCGGACCCGGCTCGCCTCGGCTGTCCTGATCTTCAATGTGCTGACTTTTTCGAGGCCTTCAACCCGAAGCAGGGCAGCTGCGCGCGGGTGTGACTGGTCTTGCGTTTCTGTTGGTTCCGCACTGGCCTTCTGGATCGGTCGAGGTCTTTGCACCCAGCGATCGATCACGTGGTTTGCCGGTTGCTCGGGGGCTCGCGATCCTGGTCGCGATCTACGGACTGATCCAGACGTTTGTGGCTTCCCGTCCTGGGACCAGCGATGGATTGTCAAATCCGGGTACACCGCGTTGAACGTCGACAAAGTCATTCGCGCTTTCGGGAGCTTTTCCTCGAGCCAGGAGTATGCGGTGTACCTCAGTGTGGGCGTCGTCGTGTGGTTCGCCTACGGGTTAAGGCCACGGCGTGTGTCTGCTCACTACTGCTGCGTGTGCCTTGCTGTTCGTTGCGCTCTTTTATGAGTCATCACGTACGCCGCTAGTGCTCACGATCTTCGCCGGTGGATTGATGCTCGCCGCCACCCGAGCCCGCAAGCCCGTACTTGTCCTGATTCTGGGCGCCGCCGCCGTGGCGCTGGTGCCGTTGTGATCTCGCACTTCGGTCCAAGCAGCACGGCGACTGGAACCGACCGACTCGCCGCTCACCAGGTGAACGGCTTGGTGCACCCGTTCAATAGTCAGACCTCGACTCTGACGGGTCATCTTCAACACGCTGTCACGGCTTCCGGATCATGTGGCATAACCCGCTTGGGCTTGGCGTATCCGTGATCAATATCGCGAGCGTCAAGGCGAACATTGTTTCCACCAACACCGAGTACGACCCGTCCAACGTCGCGGTCGCCTTGGCGTGCCTGGGCTGCTCGCATACCTCGTGATCGTCGTGGAGGCCTTTCGGCTCGCGATCCGCCGGGCCGGGGTGCGGCGCGACTTCGCGGCCCGAGCCGCTCTGGGCATCATTGCTGTCACGTTCCTCGAGTGGACCAACGGCGGGCTCTACTCGGTCGCTTTCCTTCCCTGGTTGATGATGGGTTGGCTCGACCGCGACACTGCCGGTGATGTCGACCTGCTCTCGGCCGAGGCCGCGCGCGACCTCAACCGCCCAGCGCCGCTCGCGACCGCGCCTGCGCTCAGCGCATGAGAGGGCGGCCCCGATGCGCATTGCGTGGTTGGCCCGATTGGTGACGGCGGTGGCGCTGGTCTCGGCAGAGTCTTGTTCGACGCCTTCGCGCAGTGTGGTGACGAGGTCGATCTCTACGTCGACGGCGAGTATGTGCGATCCCAGTCAGTTGTCACCGAGCTCGCGCAGCGCCATCCCCAATGTGACGGTCATCTCACAGCCGAACCCGTGGCGATGGGGGCGGTGGTATAGCCGGAATCGAATGCGTCGCGTTCGCGTCTGGCCTACTCGTCCGCGCCTGGGTTCATCGACAACTCGGGCGCCGCCTGATTGTCAACGAAACTCGCCGCCACTACGACGCCGTCTTCCAGTTCTCCCAGACCCAGCTGCTCAGTCTGGGGCGCCATCGCCGTGAGCTTCCGCCGATCGTCGTTCATCCTTGTAGCCACGCGGCTGGCGAGCTGCGCTGGCACCGCGCAGAGAGCGGGTACGCCCGGCAATCGGAGAATCCGCTGCTGCATTACCTGGCGCGCGTGATCCTTTGGTATCGCGCCCGCCGGCAGGGCGGCGAGCTCACGCCAAGGCCAGCTTGGTCGTCGGGCCGAGTCGAGACTTCAACGACCTGATCCGGCGGGACTACCTGCTCCCCGGATTGCCTGTCGCCGTCTTGCGACATCCGGTGGAGCGCGACCGTTTCCATCCATCCACTGAGCCTCGATCGCCGGGCCGCACGCTGCGCCTGATCTTCGTCTCGCGCATGTCGACGCGCAAAGGTGTCGCGCGGAAGTATGGTGGTGGGCTCAGCCATCGGCTCGCGGACCTCGCGGGCCAGGTCTCGATCGAACTGGCCGGCGACAAGACGTTGTGGTCGGACTACCGCGGGCACCTGACAGAGCTAAATCCGGATGTCGCGCGGTATCTCGGCCCATTGCCTGGTGGTGGTGACATGCCGGGCTTGTTCCGCAGCGCCGATGCACTGCTGGTCCCGAGCCACTACGAGCCCGGCTCGCTCGTCGTGGGCGAGGCGTTGGCCAGTGGGGTGCCAGTCGTCGTCAGCGACGCGGTGGGTCCCGCTGAAGTCGTCGATGCGGAGTGTTGCCGGGTGTTTGCCAGCGGTGACCTCGACAGCTTCGAGAAGAAGTCGTCCGCGAACTGCTCGACGATTTGCGCGTGAATTGGGAGGACTTGAGTGCGCTGGCGCGCTCCCAATCCGAGCAGTTCGAACCCGCGACGGTCGCAGCGCAGCTAAGAGAATTTCTGGTCGCGGCATCGGGTGCTCGTGCCGCATGAGCGTCGACGGGATCGGCGACGTCGATCGCCTTCGCCCCTGCCTGCTCGGTGAGGGATGGCCGCCTGACCGTCCGGGCGGTCTCAACCGGTACGTCAGCGACCTGCTCGCGGCATTGCAGGCTGAAGGGCTGCACGCTGAGGCCGTCGTGGTCGGTCCGGCAGTGTCGGCGCCCGAGGGCGTGACGGTCGCTGGCGAGGCGAGCCAGCGCGTCTGGTCGCGGGTGCGCGCATTCACCGCCGCAGCGGCGATCGTGACCGCCCGGTCCGACGTGCTCGACATCCACTTCGCGCTGTATGGCTTGCTGCCGAGCCTGCGCGGTCCTAGCCGGCGACAACCGCGCATCGTTCACTTCCACGGACCGTGGGCGGACGAGGGCAAGGCGGTTGATGGGCAGCATCCGGTCACCACATTCGCTAAACGACGGATCGAACGGATGGTCTACCGCCGTGCGTCTGAGGTCGTCACCGTCTCTGGGGCATTCCGGCAAATAGCCGTTGAGCGATACCGGGTGCAGCCGTGGCAAACGAGTGTGATCCCGCCCGCGGTCGATCTCGACCGGTTCGTGCCGGGCGATCGGCGGTCCGCGCGCGCCCGTTGGTCGCTCCCGCCCGAGGCTCAGGTCGTCGGCTGCGTTCGTCGGCTCGTGCCGCGAATGGGCATCAATGACCTATTGCGGGCCTGGGCGGCGATGCCGGACACCAGCGAGCGGGTGCTGCTTATCGCGGGCGAGGGCCCGGCTCTGGACGACCTTGCCAAGCTCGCTGCCGATCTCGGAATCGCACGCTCGGTGCGTTTCGTGGGACGGCTCACCGAGGCCGAGCTGGTCGACCTCTACCGCGCCTCGGACCTCTGTGTCGTGCCATCGCAGACTCTCGAGGGATTCGGGCTCGTCGTCCTCGAGGCGCTTGCCTGTGGAACCCCGGTCATCGTCACCGACAGCGGCGGCCTGCCTGAGGCGGTTTCGGGGCTGTGCGACAACGCGATCGTGCCAGCCGGTCGCCCTGAGGTGCTGTCCGATCGAATCGAGAGCGCGCTGGACGGGTCACAACCGTTGCCCGATCCGATTGCCTGTCGCGAGTACGCCGAGACCTACTCGGGATCGCGGCTGGCGCGCGCCCACATCGCGCTCTATCGGCGAGCGGCCGATCGTCGCGTGGACCCCCGGCTGCGCGTTGTCTTCCTCGATCATTGCGCGGCGCTATCGGGCGCGGAGATCGCGATGCTTCGCCTGATCGAGTCTCTTCCCGACATCCGCGCCCACGTGATCCTCGCGGAAGACGGCCCGCTGGTTGGTCGCCTGATTCGAGCTGGGGTATCGGTCGAGGTCTTGTCGCTGGATGCATCTGCCGGACACCTCAACCGCGCCAGCGCCAGCCCATCATCGCTGCCGATCGCGAGCGCGGCGCACACCGCCGCGTACGTCGCTCGGCTTGCGATCAGGCTGCGAGCACTGCACCCCGACATCGTGCATTGCAACTCGCTGAAAGCCTGCCTCTATGGCACGTCGGCCGCGCGCGCGGCAGGCATCCCGGCGGTGTGGCACGCGCGCGATCGCATGGCGAGCGACTACCTTCCTGACGCCGCTGCGAGGCTTGTCCGTGGGGCCTACCGCGTCCTGCCGGCCGCCGCGATCGCCAACTCGCACGCGACGCTCACGACCTTCGGCCCGACCGGCCCGGCTCGCCGCGTCGAGGTCATTCCCGATCCGTTTCGTCGCTCGTATCCGGTCAAACCGATGCCGGAGGGACCGCTGCGGATCGGTGTGGTCGGTCGGTTGGCCGAGTGGAAGGGCCAGCACGTCGTGCTCGAGGCCTTCGCCCGCGCGTTCCCATCCGGGCCGCAGCGATGTGCCGTGATCGGTGCCGCGCTGTTCGGCGAGGATTCGTACGCCAACGGGCTCGTCGCACAAGCCGCTCGGCTTGGGGTTGCCGACCGGGTCGACTTCCGAGGGTTCAAAAGCGACGTCGAGGCCGAGCTCGACGCGCTTCACGTGGTCGTTCACGCGTCGGTCGTGCCGGAACCGTTCGGTCAGGTCGTGGTCGAGGCGATGGCCGCGGGCCGTGCAGTCGTGGCGACCTCCGCCGGCGGCCCCGCGGAGATCATCGAGGCGGGGCATAACGGCTTGCTCTACCCGGCAGGGGACGTCGATGCCCTCGCGGCGCTCTTTCGCCGGCTCGACGCTGAGCCGGATCTCCGGGCTGCCCTTGGGGCCGAAGCCATCGTGCGTGCGGCCGACTTCGATCCGGCGATTGTGGGACCGGCGGTGCTCGAGGTCTATCGGGGCGTGGTCGATGGCCGCTGAGCCCACGAGGGTCTCGGTCGTCATTCCCTCTTACCGGCGACCGGGTCTGCTCGCCCGATGCCTCACCGGTGTGAGCGCCTTGGAGCGGCGACCCGAAGAGGTCGTCGTGGTCCGACGGATCGATGACGTCGACACCCAGCAGCTGCTGCAGGACATCGCCGGCGTCATGGTCGTGACGGTGTCCGAGCCGGGTGTGCTGGCGGCCATGACTGCCGGAGTCGCGGCAAGCAGTGGCGGCATCATCGCCTTCATCGATGACGATGCGGTGCCTCGCGCCGACTGGCTGACCGCGCTCATCCGGCAGTTTGAGGACACCCGCGTTGGTGCCGTCGGCGGCCGTGACGTCGTGCATCACCCGGGGGGCACCGATCGCGAGAACGATGGCCCGGTGGGCGTCGTCACCCGGTGGGGAAAGCTGATCGGGAACCATCACCTCGGCAGCGGGCCGGCGCGCGATGTCAGCGTGCTCAAGGCGGTCAACATGGCGTTCCGGCGGGAGGCGCTGGCCCTTCCCCGGACGTTGCGCGGGACCGGCGCCCAGGTTCATTTCGAGGTGGCGGTCGGGCTGTGGGCGCGCAACCAGGGCTGGCGCCTGGTGTATGACCCGTCGGTCCTCGTGGATCACTACCCAGGTCCCCGGTTCGACCGCGACCGGCGTGATGGATCCGACCCGCTGGCGGCGCGAGACGCGGCGTACAACCTGGTGGCGTGCCTGATCAACCTCGAACCGAAACTGCGAACTCGGCGGGCGCTCTATGGTCTCGTCGTCGGCGACGCCTTGACACCCGGCCTCGTACGAGCTGGGCTTGCCTTCGTCCAACGGGATCGCGAGGTCAAGCGCCGTCTCATACCCTCCCTGCAGGGCCAACTCGCCGCGTTGCGCGACTACCGCGCCGGGTGGCGAATCGTCATGGTGCCAGCACAAACAGGACCAAGAATTTCAAAAGGGTAATGCGCTGGCACTGTTCATGTTAGGTTCCATTTTCATCCGTTTAGGCTCCACTTTGGGCTGGTTACGTTTCAACTTCGTTCTGTTTGTCTTCCAAGTACTCCGCGGGGGAGGTGCGTCATCCGGTCCCTTGGCGTCGACGACGATCCGTACCCGACGGAGCCCGGTGAGCGGATCGCCGTAGTGCATGACTACCTCACGCAACTCGGTGGAGCCGAGCGAGTTGTCCTGTTGATGCTGAAGGTGTTTCCGGACGCTCCGATCCACACCTCGCTGTTCGACCCCGCGACCACCTTTCCGGAGTTTTCCGAGGCCGACGTCCGCCCGCTCGCAGTGAACCGCATCCGCTCGTTGCGGACTCATCACCGCCGAGCGCTGCCTGTGCTCGCGCCCTCGTTCGCGCGGCTGCGGCTCGACCACGACGTCGTGCTGTGCAGCAGTAGCGGCTGGGCCCACGGAGTCCAGGCCTCCGGCCGCAAGATCGTGTATTGCCATAGCCCGGCCCGCTGGCTCTACCAGGCCGGACCGCTATCTCGGCCCTGAGCGCAGCCCGCGGGCAAGCGCTCGCCGTGCGGCGCTCTGGGCCTTGCGCGGCCACCTCGAGAAGTGGGACAAACGCGCATCGGCGTCCGCAGACGTGTTTCTCGCCAACTCGACCATGGTGCAGCAGTCGGTCGGAGAGCTCTACGGGCGCGACGCTGAGGTGCTCGCACCGCCGCCGACGCTTGACCCGGGTGGTGGCCGCGAGCCAAGCCCCGACCTCGACCCCGGCTTTTTCTTTGCGTCTCGCGGTTGCTTCCCTACAAGAACGTGGACGCGATTATCGAAGCGTTCCGCGGGCGTCCAGAGCAACTGGTGATCGTCGGCGCGGGCCCGGACCGCGAGCGATTGGCCCAATAGGCGCCATCCAACGTTCGCTTCCTTGGCAGTGTGACGGACGATAACCTGCGCTGGCTTTATGCCAGTTGCCGCGCTCTGGTAAGTGCTTCTTATGAGGATTACGGCCTCACGCCACTCGAGGCAGCAGCCTTCGGTCGGCCGGCAGTCGTGCTGCGGTGGGGTGGTTTCCTCGACAACATCGTCGAGGGCGAAACCGGCGTCTTTATCGACTCGCCAACCCCGGTTGAGGTCGGCCGCGCGCTGGACGCTTTTTTGGCCGTGGACTGGCCCGCTGAGCCGATCCTCGCTCTCGCAGAGCGGCGGTCCGAGGCGAAATTCTCTGGCCGGCTTCGGGAGATTGTCGGCGTCAAGGACCGAGTCATTCGGCTGCCGGACACCCCGGAGAAGCCAGATCTTGTGATTCAACTCCCCGACTCGGCCTCTCCGGTGGCAAGATGAATGTGATGATTCCGAATTCTGACTCGCTGCAGACATTCGCCGCGTCCGTGATCACGCTGCCGGAGGTCGCTGACGCTGAGACCACCGCGGATGTGACGGGCGCGCCGCGGGAGATCGTGCTCGATGCCGCCCCTTTGACCAGCGAGTCGGAGATCCCCTCGTTCGGTGCGGCCGTTGCAGAGCGCCAGGCGCTGCGGGCTGAGCGTCGCCGGCTAGAAGCCGATCGCAGGGCGCTCGCGCTCGAACGGGCTGCCGTGGCGAAGGATCGACTCCGACTTGAGCGCGAGGATCGCCGCCTGACCCAGGGGCTGGAGCAGCTCGCGGAGGAACGCAGGCTGCTCGCCCAAGAACGCGAGGTCCTACGTTCGGAGCGGATGCTCCTCGCGGAGGCGAAGAAGGCAGCGCGGCCAACTGCGACATCCTGATTGCTTACGCCCGCCGCGGGTGCCGCCCCTATGACCGGTCGTCAGTCGGTGTTCTGCCTGACAACGTGGTTTCCCTGGCCGGCCGATTCCGGGGGCTGCATACGCGTTGACGGCCTCTTGCGTCAGCTCAGCCTGAGATACGACGTTTGCCTGCTTGTCTTGCGCGAGCATGATCGCGAAACTGACCGCGTTGATCGTGAAGAACGTTCAAGCCCAGGTCGGTGTCAAGGTCGAAATCTTCGAGGACCCACAGTGGCCGAACGGGTCGGTTTGCCGCGAAAGTCCTGTGGCTGAAGTGCTTGCTCGCCCGCATCCCGCCATGGGTCTATGGCGGTCTCGATCGGACGATGTTGGCGAGGTTCACCGAGCTTGCTCGTGATGCGGACGCAATCGTGCTGCTCTCGGACTTCACCGGTATGTATCTGCTGTTGTCGCCGGAGCCCATCGCTGCGCCGGTCATCGCTGACAAGCACGTCATCCTTGCCCGACCCCGCTCGGACGACGACGGCAAGAAGCTCCGAGATCGGCTACTCCGCCGACTGACTAGGAGTTTCGAGCGGCGCTACCTGGCGAAAGCCGGCAGCATCGTCGTCACCACCGACGCTGAGGGGCGATGGCTGCACGAGCTCTACGGCCGGACGCCAGCGGCGATCATTCCGACCGGGGTTACGGTCCAACAAAGCCGTCCGAGTCTGCAGAGCTCTCGCCGTCAGGTTGGTTGGCTGAGCGCACTCGACGTCATTGACAACCGGGAGGGCTTGGCGCGGTTTCTACGCGAGGGCTGGCCGGCTCTCGCTGAAGCCGGAAACCGGCTGTCAGTCGCGGGCCGCAATCCTGGGCCGTCGGTGCGCGCGCTTACCTCGGTACCTGGCGTCCGGCTGCTCGGCCATGTCAAATCCCTTGAGGACTTTTTCGCTCAGATCGATGTTGGCGTGATCCCGTTGTGGTCGGGCCGAGGGATCAAGGTCAAGACCCTGACCTTCATGGCCGCTGGCATACCGGTTGCGGCTACCCCCATGGCGGTCGAGGGAATGGCCGTCGAGCACGGGGTGCACTGCTTGATTGGTGCGACTCCCACAGAGCTTGCCGCACACGTGCAGCGACTGCTTGCTGAGCCCAAGCTCGCCGACGCGATGGCAGCGGCGGCCAGGCAGTTCGTCATGGACACCTTCACGTGGGACGCCGTTGGTGCGCAGTTCGTCGATGTTGTCGAACACGCGATGCAGGGCATTTCGCGGTGATATCTCGGCGGGGACGGCTTTTCTGGAACCACCAAGCTGGCCGATCGAGCGATCTACGATGAGCCTTCTAAGTGAGGGGCGGGTAGGCAAGCGTGACTGATGCAGCCTTGCGCGCCCTCGCGTTCTACCTGCCGCAGTTCCACCCGATCCCGGAGAACGACGAGTGGTGGGGTCCCGGCTTCACCGAGTGGACCAACGTTGCCCGCGCGAGGCCGTTGTTCAAGGGCCACTACCAGCCGCACGTGCCTGCGGACCTTGGCTTCTACGACCTGCGCAACCCTGAGTCACGTGAGCAACAAGCCGACCTCGCCCGCACCCATGGCATCCACGGCTTCTGCTACTGGCACTACTGGTTCAACGGCCGTCGGATCCTGGAGCGACCCTTCACCGAGGTCCTCGCCAGCGGCCGACCCGAGTTTCCGTTCATGCTCTGCTGGGCCAACGAGAACTGGACGCGAACCTGGGACGGCGGTGAGCAGGACAAGCTGCTGGTTCAGGACTACAGCGCGGACGACGACCGTCAACACATCCGTAGCCTGTTCGCCGCCTTCGAAGACCGCCGTTACATCCGGATTGACGGCAAGCCGGTGTTCGGTGTCTACCGTGCGAGCCTTCTTCCGGATATGTCCCGCACGGCGGACCTCTGGCGTGCCGAGGCTGATCGCGCCGGGGTGGGGGGCCTTTACCTGGTGCGCATTGACGCGCACGGCTCTGACCGGCCGGATCCGCGAGTTATGGGCCTTGATGCGGCCGTCGAGTTTCAACCGGACGCGCACCTTGATGTGCCGAAGCAGCGACCAATCTTGCCGCTCCGCGCATTCAACCGCTACGTGCGACCCACCCACAACAAGCGCGTGCACAACTACTACCGGTATGAGGACCTCAAGCGGTTGGCGGTCGAGCGATTGCACTCGCCGGCCCCATGGACAGTCTTTCCCGGCGCGACACCGGGTTGGGACAACAGCGCGCGACGGCAGATTTGGTCGCGCGTCTACACGGGCTCGACGCCGACGCTGTATCGAGAGTGGTTGGAGGCGATCGTCGCGACGTTCCGCCCACCCAGCCCCGAAGAGAACCTCGTCTTCATCAATGCATGGAACGAGTGGGCGGAAGGCAATCATCTCGAGCCGGACCAGCGATGGGGTCGGGCATACCTCGAAGCTACGCAGGCGGCGCTCAATAGCCAGAAGGAACAGGAGCGGGTTTAGTCCTTGTCCGCCTTACTAAGCACTGACCGTGCGACCGTTAAGGCAGGCACCACTCGTACATGATGGTCTTGTCGAAGCCATCGTCCTCGTTGAAGATCAGGTACTCCCCGTTTGGCTCTTGGAATGCTGTTGTTCCGCTTTCCATGTCGAGATGGCCACTACGGCCACCGATAGCTCGAGCCCGGCGTGATGACGCCGTCGGGGCACCGGTGCTGAGGTCGTACACGTGGATATCGCTGTTGGAGCGGTTGTCCGCACCGGTGAAGTAGCCAACGAACGCATAGTTGCCGGCGACGCTGAGGGTGATCGTTTTATGGGCGACGTCGGACGGCGTTTGGGTGTACGGAAGAACCGTTATCCAGTCAAGGGTCGGATGGCTCGATGTGGTGAAGTGAGAGTACGAAGCGAGCTCGGTCCCGGCGAACTTGTAATCACCCTGGACCCAGGTTGGGGTCGGATGTGAGCTGGTGTAACCGCTCAGGACCAGGGTGTCGGTGGTGGGGTTGTAGCTCATTCGGCGTGGATCGGTAAATGGCGCCGGGGTGGGAAAAGTCCGACGGATAGCGAACGTATAGATCGGGTTCCCATGATCGATCTAGACCCTGGATGGGAAACTCGACAATTCCCTCGTTGTCCGTGGTCTGCCATACGTCACCACGGCTGTCGATCCAGAAGCTTGGGCGTGCAGGGGTCACCGGAGGATCTCGGGGACGAGTACTCATGACGGACATTTGCCATACGGGTCACCGTTACCGTTTGCGTCACGCCAGATGAATTCTCCCACTGACGGTGAGGCTTTGGCCTGGCGCGTGCCGATCGCCCCAGAAGGTATCGCTGTCTGCGAGGGCGGATCGAACCGATAAATATCAACCTCGCCGAACGTTGGGTCCTGCATGAACAGAAAGGTGTGCCCATCAACGACACGCACCGTCGGGCTCAGCGGAAGCGTCGGACCCTGATACTTGATCCGAGGGTCGTTGGGGTATTTGAACGGGTTTAGGTCCAGCCGACCCGTGTCCATTGATGGCCGGAGGCTTGTTGAGATTCGAGCCGGTAATGGTCGAACGCGGTGTAGACATCCATGCCAGTGCTCGGGTCGATGCTCCCGGTCGAGCTGTACCTCTCCGCGTAGTCCTGCCAGAGCAATTGCCGTTCGGAGAGTACGACTCTAAGCTCGTGCCGCCGCCGTAGTTGCCCACTGCAAAACTCGGGAGTCCGTCGTTCGCAACGTAGATATTCCCCTTCGCGTCTACACTGATCGCGTTCGGTCCGTTGAACCGTCGTGGGCCTACCGTCCCAGGAACCGGCCCGGCGTTGACTCCGCCCTTCACCCCGAACGTTCCTGACAGTTTGGGCGATCCGTCCAACCCGCTGAAGATCTTGATGTTCTGATCCGGCCCGTCATCGGTGACGAACAACCGACCGACGCCGCCGCCTGCGGTGTCGACGGCGATCGCGGACGGGTCGGCGACGCCAGACACGATCTGGCCCGTCGGCCGGCCCGTTGGGGTGTAACGCACGATCCGAGCCGGGTGCGATGAGTCGGCCTGCTCGAGCACCCAGATGTCACCGTCACCGTCAATCGCGAGGCCACGGGCCCGTGGCGCGGGGAAGCTGGACTGCTGGCCCGCGCCAAGATTCGCGGTGCTGTAGATGCGGATCACTGAGTTCTCGGGCGGCGCGGTGGAGGTCTGACTGACATAGCTATTTGGGTCAGCGACGTACAGCTTGCCGTTGCCGGCGGCAAGAGCGCTCAGGTACTCATATCTCGGATTGACCTTGAGCACGGCGCCCTGTGGGAGCGATACCGCCGGAAAACGGTGCCGGGTTGAGGCTGTGGTCGTAGCGCATGACGTCCGCGGTCTTGCCGAACCGAACAGCTGCGTAAACGTAGTTCGAGTCTCCAGTGACTGCCACGCCCCCGTTTGGAATGTCGTGCATGTTGGTAGGTGTTACCGCCGAAGACTTGACCGGCGCGATATCCCCGAAGCTCCCGCGCATTGGATTCCAGATCACCTCGCCGTATGCGGTGCCGTCCGACGCCACCCACAGTCCCTGAATACCCTGCTGGACGTATTCGTCGTTTGCGCCCCCGAACGTGTTGCCCACCCATGACGACACCACTGTCTGGGGTGACGCTGCAGGGCAGGCCGACGGAGCGGTAGAGGAGGTGCTTTGGCCTTACCGATGGCCGCGGCTGACCGCTCTGGTGCGACGAGGGCTGAGTGATGAACACGACCAGGACGACGGCCACACAGCCGATCACCACTATGGCGCCGATGATGCGTCGCCTCATTGGACCGTCTCCAGGTGAGCGCGCGGCTCAACTACACTCCCGGCGCTGCGGGTCATCTCTTGAGGCGTGAAGCGTCGCAAATGTGCACCCGAGGCTCGGTCCCGATGGTCAGCCTATCCGCCGTCCGGCGACGATATGGGCGGATTGCGAAATCGCCACCTTAGCGAGCTCACCGCCCCTTACGGCCTTCCGAAACCAGTTCCTCGTAGGTGGCGACGGTCTGTTCGACCGAGGACTGCCAGGTGAGCTCGGCAGCCACATGACGACCTGCCGTGCCCATTTGGTGGCGCAGGTCCGGGTCGCCGGCGAGCGTCCCGAGAGCGGTGCCGACTGACTCGGCGGTGGCCTCGATGAGTATGCCTGCCTGGTTGCCTTGAAGCAGGTCATCGACTCCGTTGACGGCCGTTGCGACCACCGGCAGTGCGCTGCTCGCGGCCTCGTAGGCGACCATGCAGAACGTCTCGTATGCGCTGGGCAGCACGAATATGTCGGCGGCTTGGTACAGCCGCTCCGGGTCAGCGACGTAGCCGAAGAAGTGGATCCGGTCGCCGACGCCGAGCGCGTTGGCGATGGCTTGGTAGCGCCGAATATCCCCCGAGCCGGCAACCCACAACCGCAGCGGCTGCGACAGACCCGCCTGCGCGAGCGCCAGACCGCGAATCGTGATCTCGAGGCCCTTCTGCGACCACCGCCCCCCGATGAAGAGCGCAACGACATCGCCATCGGCGACGCCGGCGTTGAGACGCGTCGCCGACCGTGTGTGTGGCGCAGGGTGGAATCGAGCGTGGTCGACTCCGTTCGGGATGACGGTGACCGCGAGATCCGGATAGAAGCGCGCTAGCTCCCTAGCGCCGCCATTCGACACCGCGGTGGCTCGGCGAACCCACCGAGAGTTGGTCAGGGCTTGTTCAGCGCGCAGCCCCAGCTGGAATGCGAGGGCGGTGTTGAGGCGCCGAAGCCGCGGCTGTCCGGCCTCGAGATCGGTGGCCCGAGTGTCCGCCCGGTACGCGGCGTGACAGAAGTGCACCGACATCAGGTCCGCTCGACGTGGCACGATTGCGCCGAGCGTGTGAACCACATCGGCACGGCCACGCCGGTAGCAGAATCCAGCGAGGACGAAGAAGACGCTGAACTTGACCGCAAACGGTCGCTGCAGCGTGGGCACTCGCCGCCAGCGGACGAACGGCCGGAGGTCCTCGGCCAGCGTGGTCGACACGACCGTGAAATCCACGCTTGTCCCGCGCACCCATTATCAGCTCGTACATCGCTCGCTCCATGCCACCGAACGGCGCGATGTCGTGCGCGATCAGCACCACGCGCGGACGCTTCCGGGGGAGTGCGTCGGGCAGCTCAAGCATGAGACAACACAGTGTGAGGCAACAGGTTCGTGAGCCTATCGGCGGCGGCTGGCCTCGTGTTGGTCAAACGCCCCACCGTGAGTGCATTTGGCTGATATGGTCACCGTTCCGGCACGCCTAGAGATGACGGCTTCCCCCATGGATCTGCGAACTCAACTGACGGTCGTACGCCGCCACTGGTTTGTCATCATCCTGGCCGTTGTGGTGGCGGCTGCGGTCGCTGCCCTCGTGGGTCGCAACCCGACGACGACGTACAAGTCCCAGGCGCAGGTCTTGCTCATGCCCGGCGATCCGGCCGAGAGCATCACCCCCGCTGCTCCACCGGCCGACATCACCTCTTACGCCCAGACCCAGGCCCAGCTCGTGACCACCCCTGCGGTTGCTGACCTGGTCGCGGCGAAGTTGCACGGCAACGCCAGCAGTCTTGCCGGCGAAGTATCGGTCCAGGGCACGAACATCCTCTACATCACGGCCACTGATCGAAATGCAGCTCGGGCGCAATCCATCGCCCAAGACTTTGCGGTGGGATACCTCCAATACAGTCGCCAAACTGCCGTGACTGCACTGCACCGGACGGCCGCGGTGCTGAAGACGCAAAGCGGAAAGCTGCTTGCGCAACTTCAGTCGCACACCGTTCCGTCGGGCAGTCGAGCGGTCGTCCGCGGCCAGGCCAGATCGCTGTACGCGCAATACGTCACCGCAACCATCAACGCGTCGCTCGCGCGGGGGAACGCCAAGCTGTTGGCGGCCGCTCCACTCGCGACCGGTTCGAACGGCACGCCGTTGGCAGAGACGGTCGGCTTTGGTGCCATCGCTGGCTTGTTGATCGGTCTGGCCGGCGCGTTCCTCCGTGAGCAGCTCGACGAGCGCATTCGCAGTCGTGACGAGGTCGAGCGCATTAGCGGGCTGCCGGTCCTCGCCGAGGCCCCGTTCAGCCGGCGGGCGCTGCGCACCATCAGGAAGGACGGGCTCGAGCCGGCGATGTTGACCGAGCTCGGAGAGACTGGCCGTGCCCTTCGTACCGCGGTGATGTTCCACACCGTCCGGCAGGAAGAGCGGCGCATCCTCATCACGAGCCCAGGCCATGGGGACGGCAAGACGCTCGCCAGCACGTTGCTCGCGGCCGCCTACGCCCAGGCCGGTTTTCGTACCGTGTTGATCTCTGCGGATCTTCGCCGACCTGGCGCCGAGGAGCTGCTGGTCGCTCTGGCAGTTCGCGCCAGGGACTGACCGACGCACTGTTGCTCCAGCCACACACTGAGTCCAGCAACGGTGTCGGTCCGCACGGTGAGGTTGTTCGCTATGTTGAGCCGACCGGCGTGCCGAATCTGTCGCACCTGGCGCGTGGGTCGATCCGGCCAAACCCGGGTGACCTGCTGGGCTCGCCACGCATGGATGACCTGCTCGACGAGTTGGCTCGGTCCTTCGACATGCTGATCATCGACAGCGCACCGCTGCTGCCGGTGGCGGACACTCGAGCGTTGGTCGAGAAGGTCGACGGCGTCCTGCTCGTGGTGACGGCCGGTCAGAACCGTCGCGGGATCGCTCGGGCGATGGACACGCTGCGACCTGCGGAGGTCCCCTGGCTCGGCCTGGTGTTCAACCGCGCGCCGGTCGGGACTCCGGTGACGCCGCTGCCACCGCCACCACCCCCGCCCGCCGTTGAGAAGGCGGCGAGACGACGTCACGCGTATGACAGCGCCCCGTCGGATCGTTCACGAACGACGAGTCGTCGCGGAACGAGCTGACCAGACCTACTCGCTGTTTTCGGCACGTGCTGGCCGCTGTTTGAGCCGCAGCAACGGACGAGCGAGGGCCGGGTAGCGAGCGAGCAGCGTCAGCATGAGCCCACGAGCGCCAAGGCTGCCGAGACCGAACTCACGGGCACTTCGTAACGTCGCCCGCGCCTCGTCGATCTGGTCCGCGCGCAACTGAGCCGCGGCCACTGAGATGCGTGCTTGCGTCAGGCGTCGATGTCGTAGTTTCTCGGCCTGCGGCTCGTCGAAGCTGAACAGCTGCAGAGCTGCCACCTGATCCTCGCGGAACCTCGGCGAGGTGACTGATTGCTGACCCGGATGGACGCTGTAGACCATCAACGGCCGATCTATGTAGAACATCGGATGTCCGGCGATCGCGACCCGCAGGTGCATGACCACGTCGGCGGTGAGCAGGTCCGGCAGTGGTCGAATCGCCTGCCAGATGTCACGGCGAATGACAGTCGCTGAGACGGCCGCGGCTCGAGAGCTCAGCATTGTGAACGCCGAGGCGTCGTGCCGTCCTTCGGGCAACGTGCAGTCTCTCGCCCACATCCGCGCGCCGTCGGAAAACATGTGGTCGGTGCACACCAGACCCACATCCGGCGCGGCCGAGAATGCCTGCATCACCTCGGACAGGAACCCGGGCAGGTAGTAGTCGTCGTCCATTAACAGGCCGAGATAGCGACCACGCGCTCGATCCAGCATCGCGTTCCAGTTTTCGGCCATGCCGAGGCGTGGCTCATTGCGGACGTAGACCACCCGTCGGTCATTGATTCGTTGAACCACCGACTCGAGGTCGCCGGAGTCATCGCCGACGACTACCTCGACGTCTGTCACGTCTTGTTCGAGAACACTCATGATTGCCCGCTCGAGCTCCTGCGGCCTCGCGTAGGCCGAGATGCAGATGGACACCAGCGGCGAATCATTTGGGCCCGCGGCGCCAGCTGAATGGGTACCCTTGGCATTACCCATGAGCAGTAAACAAATCCTGTTAATTGTCGGTGCCGGGCGCAGTGGCACCAGTTTAATGGCTGGCGTCATGGCCGCAGCCGGTTGGCACGTTCCACAGCCAGAAATCACACCCAACGAGGCAAATCGTCGGGGTTTTGGCGAGCCGCGATGGGTGGTGGAGTTCCATTCAGAACTCCTCAGGAATTGCTATGTCGGCACCATCGACGCAAGGCCTGACGCTTTCGCGATCACTGGTCGTGCGGCATCAGAGCCCGCGGTTTCCAAGCGGCTTCGATCTTGGCTCACCGGTCAGTTGAATGAGTCGAATCGTCTTGTCATCAAGGATCCCCGGACGGTCTGGTTTCTGCGTCTCTGGCAAGAATGCGCATCGGATCTCGACGCGAGCATTTCGTTTCTCACGATGCTTCGTCACCCCACCGAAGTTGTGGTCAGCGCTCGGCGGTCTTACGACAGGGACCGAACTGATGCGAATCTCACCGCGAGCTGGGTAAACGTCATGCAACATACGGAGCGCTTGACGAGGGACGCCAGCCGTAGTTTCGCTTGTTATGACTCAATCCTCGCCAACCACGTGACGGAGATGAAACGAATCGGCAGTGACCTTGGCCTCCCGTGGCTGGCTCAGTTGAGTCCTGCGCAAAACGCTGCGGTGGATGGCTTGATCGACCCGAGTCTGCATAGAGCTCCGCCGGGTTGGGAGCAGCTTGAGGTGCCAGCCCAACTCCGGCAGATCGCGGAGAACACCTGGGACTATCTGGTCGAACTTGCCGAGCGCGACCCGTCGGACACCGGGTATGGCGCGCAGATGGCGGCTACCGAAGCCTACGAGCAGCTGTACGCCGAGGCGGAAGCCATCGCCGAGTCCTCGATTGTCGCGACCCGGTTGGCACTCGAAGCCTCGACAATCACGCGGCGCATGGCGGCGTTCGCACGGTCCAGCCGGAGACGGCTTATCGGCTAACCGGTCGGACGAAGTCCGGGGCCGAGGTGGAAGTGGAATGAGCAGTCTCCGCTGAGGCAATCACGTGTTTGGGCGGGGGTTGCGCGGGAGGGCTTGTCGGGTGATTTGCCTGCCCGGTAATGGATCCGCCTGATGCCGTTTGGGCTGCTGGTCGACGTCGTTGTTGTCGGTTGTGGTGTCGCGTGCGCTCTGACCGCCGGCCCCACCTCGGTGAAGCTCAACGGATTGCTGCGGTCGTCGTCAACGAGCTCCCGTTTGCCGTCGGCCACCTGCTGATCGCGTCGCTCGTGTTTGGCGTTGGTCCAGGGTGATTTCCACTCACCCGCAGGTTGGGTTGTCGCCTGTCTCGCCGGTGGGGATGTCGTCGGATTGAGCGTGGTTGTCCGTCGGGCGCTACTCGCTCGCCGGGCGCTACGAAATGCTGGTCCAGAACGTCGGCCGTGGGCCCGGACCTCTGCGTGCACCGCTACCCGGAGCTCGACGCAATGTTGTCGCGGTCCGCAACCTGTCGTATGGCGACGGATCTCGGCGAACTCTCGACGTCTACTACCGTCGGGACCGACCGTCCGGCGTACCGGTCGTCTTGCACTTTCACGGCGGTGGTTTCCATGCGGGCAATAAGAAGCGTGAGGCGCGGCCGCTCATATGCCGAGCTGCCGGGTGCCCATCACGACTTCGATCTGTTCGAGTCGATCCGCTCTGCCGAGGTCAACGTCGCCGTCGAGTCGTTCATCACCCGTGCGACTGAGCAGTAATACTTCAGCCATGGGGGAGACAACGCCGCGGGTCACACACTCACCGGAGCGGCTGTTGCTGTTCTCCGATGCGGTAGTGGCGATTGCGATCACCTTGCTGGCGCTCGAGCTGCCGATCCCGCGGGGGGCGACGTCGAGTGAGTTCCTGTCGTCTGCGCGGCACAACGGTGAGCACTACCTCGCGTTCGCGATCAGCTTCGTGGTCATCGCGTCCGCATGGACCTTGCATCGCCGAGTTTGGGCCTTTGCGGAAGCATTCGATCAGCGCCAACTGACCGTGAATATGGTGTGGCTGTTCACGATTGTGCTGTTCCCCTTCGCGACGTCTTTGCTGCACGGTGAGAGCGGACAGTCGGTGACTGTCCATGCCTATCGGTTCGGCTTCTATGCCCTGCTCGAGACCATCGACGACGCAGCAATCCTGCTGATAGCGCGGCGAATGATCTCGGCCTCGCTATATCGGAAGGACGTCGACCCACGCCAGATCACGGACGCCACGTGGTCGTGTATCGGCGCCATGGTCGGCTTCGGGATATCCGTCCCGGTCTTCTTCGCGACTACGCACGCGTGGGCACTCTGGATTCTCGGCCCGCTCGTCGTGAGCCAATTTCACAAGATTCGGCGTCGACCGCCGGCCGCGACCTGAGGCTCAAGCGGTCGCTGCCTATCTAAACCGCTGGGGTTAGTGCTTGGCTCTGCGCTCGAAGGCCCCCTCGTCGCACGTGCCGCCTTGCGGTCGAGTGACGCCGCGCTGGTCTCGCGTCACGATGGCTCTGCAGGTTGACCGCGGTATGCGATTGAGAGCGGTGCTGTCGGCGCCGATCGCGATGGTCTTTGTCGGCCCACCGTTGGCGGCGAGCTTCCCGAGCGCGGCCTTCTTGGTCGAGCTGTTCACCACGTCGCTGTGCTTCGGGGTGATGCTGCAGCCGCCGAGACCGGCGAACGCGTTATAACCCTTTGACTGCAGCGTGCCGGCACAGCTTGAACCACTTCCGGCCTTGTTGCCAAGCAGCAGGCTCGCCTCTACCGACGCGGGCGTCACGCCAGAATTGATCCAGGCGACGCCGCCGCCCTTGCTCGATGCCTTCGTGGCTCCTGATGCCGCATTGCTGACGACGGTGTCGAACTGCAGCCGAATCGCGGGGTCGGAGGAGTAGATCCCGCCGCCCTCGGCGATATTGCTCGCCGGACCTTTCACGATGATGGAGTTCTTCGCGATTGTCGAGTTGACGATGCGGTCCTTCTTCGATGGCGAGGTGAACACCGACACCGCAAGGCCTCCGCCGTTGACTGAGCTCCCGCCAATGACAGAGGAGACGCTGACCGCGTTGTTGGCAACGGTCGACGCCGAGACCGTCAGTCCCGATGCGCCGGTTTCAATGTCAGCGCCGCCTCCGATGACATCCGCGGTGTTGAACTGCGCAGTGCCGGCGACGGCTACCTTGGCGGAGTTGTTTGAGAAGAGGCTCTTGCTGATCGTGTCCAACCCGGCCACGATGTGGGCGCCGCCGCCCAGCACCTGGCCAGTCGAAGCGGCGTCGACCGTGGTCGCGTTGCCGGCGACCTTGACCAGGCTCAAGTGCGCGGTCTTGGCATCGACGTAGAGGCCCGCTGACCCCGACGTGCCGCCGTTCGGGCCTGTCGTGGTGGTGGTGATCGTATTGTTGGAGAAGGTGTCTGAGGTCAACGTCAGCTTGCCAGTAAAGTCGAGTCCGAAGCTCGCACCCGCTCCGTTCGCGCCACCCCATGGCGCGCCGACTGTCTCGGTGTTGTTCGTGAAGGTCGAGCCGGTGACAGCGACCGGAGCATCGCCGGCAGAGTCGACTGACAGACCGGCGCCACTGCCACCTCCGAGGTCGCCAGCCACCGCGTTCTGGACCGATGAGCGCGTCGTGTTCGAGGTGAAAGCAGAGGAGCTGACAGTTAGCGGCCCGTTGGTGACCGCAAGCCCTGCGCCCACAGCGGCAATCGAACTGCTGGCGGTGGTCGAGATCGCTGCGCTGTTGTTGGAAAACGTGGTGTGGTCGACCGATGAGGCTCCATCGACGTATGCGCCGCCGCCCTGTGCGATGACGGCGGCCGCCCCGTAGACCTCGGCTTGGTTGTTGGTGAACGTGGAGTGGGTGATCCGCAGGCCGTTGCCCAGGTAGTAGAGCGCTCCACCAGCGGCAGACGTGCTCGAGACCGCCGCGTTGTCAACGAAGCTCACGTGGTCGAGGGTCAGGGCGCCGCCGTCCGGCGCGTAGATGCCACCTCCGTTGGCCGCCCTGCCGTCGGTGATCTCGAGGGACTTGAGGGTGACGGTGTAGGCGCCGCCGATACCGATGACGTTGCCCGAGTCGTCCGCGCTCAGGACTGCGCCGGGCGTGCCGACGATCGTGATGTTCTTCAGGATGTCAAAGTTGGCCTCACACCAGCCGGAGACCACGAGGGTCGCTCCGGACGCAGCGTTGGTGATCGCTGTCTGCAACGAGTCGCTCGCGCAGTTCACCGCTGTGGACGCGGCCGCCCCCTGAGCCGGCAGCGCCAGCCCGGCGCAGGCCAGTGCGCTCACGACGAGCACGGCACGGAGCGGCGAGGTCACCCGCAAGGTGTTCTGCATCCCGTACCCCCAGGGTCGATGCGCAAGTGATCAGACCTTAGCCGCCGCGCCGCCCGAACCCGGCTCGAGCAGCGGGGAGATCGCTGGTTGCGACCGGGCTGCGACTGGCGGCGGCGAGGATCTCGCCAGACCCGATGTCCCTGCCGGAGGTTGCCGTGACCGCTCACCCCAGCTCGTTTCGCGCCCGCACCTTCGCGCCACGCGCGCTGTTAGCTGTAGTTGTGGCTGCTGCGATGGCCGCCACCTCGTTGGCGGTGGCGACGACGTCGTCGGCCCAAACCGCCGGGCGTACCGCTCATTCGGTTGCGAGGCCAGGACTGGCCGGTAACCCGATCTTGCTGGCGAACAAAGTGAGCTTCGACGGTGATCAGCGGGCATACTCGCTAGCTGCCGACAAGTCCGGCAAGACCTACATCGCGTGGCTGTCGTCTGCGGCGAATGAGACCGCGGGACGTCAGATCCACTTCTGCACGCTGCTGTTGCATGCCAGCAGCTGCAAGGGGGGCATCCAAACCCTGACGCCGATCGACCCACCGACGTCAGCCGGCATCCGGCTGCTCGTGACGCCGGGTGGTGCCGTGACCATCGTCTGGTATCACACGAGTGCGTCGGGTGGTGAGATCGCGGAGGCAACGTCACAGTCAGGCGGTCAGCTGTCGGCCGAGCACGATGTGGCGAGTGCGCCGATCAATGGCTATCTGCTGGACGCGGAGCTCGGGCCAGGCGGCACCGTGTGGACCGTAGCGGAGCCGACAACTGGAGCGCCATTGCAGGTGCGCGCCGGGTTCTCGAGCCCTCCGACCACCGTCCACACGCCGTACGACGTCGGGTATGCGCAGCTCGCCTTCGCGGGCTCGACGCCGATCCTCGCGATCACCAAGGACGCGGCCGTCACGCAGCCGGCGGCATTCGCCTACCGACGAGGCGGGTCATGGACCTCGTTCAAGAACGTCGCGGGCACCGGGACTGCCGGCCAGAACGTCGGGCTCGTGCGCACGACGTCCGGTGTCCGGATGATCACGGATATCGGTGACGCCGGCTACACCCCGGTGGTCGCGAAGTGGAACGGCCACGGATTCAGCCACCGGATCCCGACGGGTGACACCTGCGTGCTGGGTTCGCACGACGCGGCGACCGACGTGAGTGGTCGGCTGGTCGACGTCAGCAGCGAGTGCGACAAGATCGCGGTCAGCAACTTCGGCACGGGCGGCAAAGCGGCCATCATCCGATTCGCGCCACACGGGCTCGAAGCCGGCGGAGAGCCGCAGATCGCCACCGTGCCCCGCGGGTATGCCTGGGTTGCCTGGTCGACCGAGCTCGGCTCGTCAGGCGTCGACGGCGACAACCTCAAGGTCGTTCTGGTGCGGCTGGCCGGTGTGCATCACACGGTCTCGCATCGCGGTCGGCATGGCACCGTCACGGTGACCGGTCCGGCGAGTTGCCTGCCCGCCGACAGCATCACTGTCAGTGTCAAGGGTCACGCGAACCATGGCTGGAGAGTCGTGTCACACAAGCTCGTGCTCGGCCACAGGCGAGTGGGTTCGAGTCTGAACGGAGCGACGCTCACATCCGGCAAACGGTATGCGCTCAAGGGAACGGTCGTTTTCTCCAGCGGCTCGTCGCGCGAGAAGGTGTCGGCGACCGTGAAGTTTCGAGCCTGTCCAAATCCGTGATGGAGGTCGCATGACCTGGCGGCGATTAAGCGGTTGATTGGGGAACCGGCGCAGGCGCGCGCTCGTCCAACCGGAGTGATGCGCCGCGCGGCCGTGCCGATTCTGGTCTTGGCGGCGTTTGGCCTTTGCGTGAGTGGGTGTAGCGGCGCTCACGGCGCCAAGGTCAGTGTCGGCACGAAAGTCGGTGCTGTCACGAAAGTCGGTGCTGCTAGGAAGGTCGACGTCCTCTCCACTTCGGCACCCGGTCGCGGCCTCTCGCCATCGACGTTCGCCGAGGTCGACGTCAACGGCGTGGGTGTCCTTGCTGAGCTACGGACCGGGCGGCAGATCCGTACGCTGCTACCCGCTCGGCGCGGCAAGCTTCGGCTCGTTGACCTCTCCCGCGACGGACAGAACGCGTTGATCGCCACCTATGCCACCGGACCGCAGTGCACGAGCGGGATCGCCGGTTGCGGTCCGAAACCCGGTACGTGCGGTGCCGAGGTGCTCCGGCTGGACCCGACCGCCGGCAAGCTGACCGAGCTGGCGCGGTTTGGCAGCGACGCCCAGGTTCTCGTCGCCCGGCCAAACCCGGCCGGCACCGAGCTCGCGATGCTGGTGGCACCCTGCGTTCCGTCGTATTTCAACCAGCACATCGAGGTGCTGCGCATTGCCACTGGGGCCACCTGGTCGATCGGTGCACAGCTGCCGCGGTGCCACAGCCTCGGGCCGCCGGCCTGGGTCCACAACGGGGCAGACCTGCTGATGTCCTACGGCGCCGCGAGCGGAAAGCGCCCGTACACCGGCATGGACGGCACCTGCCCGCAGTGGCACCGTGCCGGTCTCGTCGAGGTGCCCGCGCAGTCCGGCCAGCCAGGCTTGAGCGGCACCAGCCGTCCGGACACTTCTCATTGCAGTTACACCACGGTGGCCAGCCAGGGCTCGGACACCTACGCGATCAGTCGCTGCGATACCTACCACCACACCGCGCCGGCCGTCCTCCAAAAGCTCGACTCCGCCCTGCGCCCAGTTGCTCACTGGACCATGGGCCAATGCGAGGACGGTGACTCACTCGCGATGAACACCGCCGGTCAGGTCCTGCTGTCGGCGTACCTGTTCTGCAACCCCCCGCTTCACGGCACCAAGGTGGGCGAGCCAGTCACCGTCCTGGATCTGCTCGCCCACGACCGGCTGATGCGCCTCACCCACGGCGCAGGAGGCAACCTGGTCTACTCAAACCTCGCCTGGTAGGCCCGTCATCGTCACCGATTGTCAGCGCCGTACGTGGTTCTGGCGACATATTACGCTGACAAGTCGGCTTCCTGGTTCAGCATCCACCTGTGACCGAACGGGTCGCGGATGACCGCGATCCGACCATGCGGTGTCGTCTCGGGATCCCGCTCAGGGACCGCTCCACCATCACATGCGTGTGAGAACACGGCGTCCACGGCAGACACCTCCGCGTGGATCGTGCATGCCGCCGGAGCGCCAGGGCGCGGCGCATCGACTCCGATTTCGGGATGGGCATCGGAGAGGAACAAACGACCACCGAAGACCGTCAGCTCCACATGCCCGATGCGGCCGTCAGGCATCACGATCGGGTCGCCGGCCAGCGACGCGCCGAACGCTTGCTGGTACCACGCGATGGCCTGCCGAGCATCACCAACCGCCAAATATGGCGTCAGCACTGCCGCGGCGCGGACCGTCTCCGTCACACAATCAACGCTAAGGCCCTGACCGGTGCCACGCAACAGAGCGCCGAATAGCGCCGGGTCGAGCGGGCGACGGGAATCGAACCCGCACCACCAGCTTGGAAGGCTGGGGCTCTACCTTTGAGCTACGCCCGCGCGGCGAAGCGCGCATTCACCCTAAGATCGCAGCAACGCCTCGGGGCGTAGCGTAGTGGCTAGCGCGCCTGCTTTGGGAGCAGGAGATCGGGAGTTCGAGTCTCCCCGCCCCGACCAGCATCCGCTCCATATCCATGCACGCACTCAGCACAGGAGACCGCACGCCGCGATGAAGAGCGCCGTCGAGACTCTCGGCCCCACCCGTGTCAAGCTCACCGTCGAGGTGCCGTTCACCGAGCTGGAGCCCGCGATCGCCGCGGCGTACCGCAAGGTCGCTCAGCAGGTGCGCGTCAAGGGCTTCCGCCCGGGCAAGGTCCCGCCGCGGATCGTTGACCAGTACGTCGGCCGCGGCGCGGTTCTTGACGAGGCGGTCAACGAAGCGGTCCCAGTGCTCTACGGCGAGGCCGTGCGCGAGCAGCAGGTCGAGATCATGGGCCACCCAGAGATCGAGGTGACCCAGTTCACTGACGGCGAGGAGCTCGTCTTCACCGCCGAGGTCGATGTACGCCCCGAGATCGAGCTGCCCGACTATGACGGTCTTCCCGTGACTGTCGACGACGCCGACTTCAGCGAGGCCGAGGTCGACGAGCAGCTACAGGGTTTGCGCGACCGCTTCGCGACGCTCGCCGGCGTGGAGCGCGCGGCAGCAGCAGGCGACTACGTCGCGATCGACCTCGAAGCGACGATCGACGGCGAGCCGGTCGAGGACGCGACCGCAAACAACCTGTCGTACGAGGTAGGCAGCAACTCCCTCGTCGAAGGCCTCGACGACGCGATCGTCGGATTGTCGGTGGGCGAGTCGAAGGAGTTCGACACCCAACTGCGCTCCGGCGACGAGGGCGGTCAGGCCGCGCGCGCGTCCGTGACCGTGCGCTCGGTCAAGGAAAAGCAGATGCCCGAGCTCGATGACGACTTCGCCCAGACAGCCAGTGAGTACGACACGATCGAGGAGCTTCGCGCCGACATCGGCGAGCGGATGACGCGGATCAAGACCCTGACCCAAGGCGTCCAGGCACGCGACAAGGTCCTCGAGGCACTGCTCGAGCGTGTCGACGTACCCCTGCCCGAGCACACCCTCGGTGACGAGGTGGCCTACCGCAAGAGCCAACTCGACGAGCAGCTCGAAGCCGCCGGCTTGAGCAAAGAGGTGTATGCCCAGTCCGAGGACAAGACCGTCGAGCAGCTGGACAGCGAGATCGAGACGAATGCCGCGGACGCGATCCGTGCGCAGTTCGTCTTGGATGCGATCGCTCGTAAGGAAGAGCTGTCGGTCGAGGAATCCGACCTGACCGACCAGATCGTCCGTCGTGCGCGCCAAGCGGGGATCAGATCCGATGAGTACGCCCAGCAGGTCGTCAACTCCGGCCAACTCGGTGCCCTGATGAGTGACATCCTTCGCGGCAAGGCCCTCGCTCTGGTGATGGAGCGAGCAGTCATCACGGATGCCTCGGGCAACGCAGTCGATCTCGACGCACTCGCGGCCCGCAGCGCCGAGGAATCTGAGGCCGCCGCCGCCGCGCAGGCGCTTGACGAGGAAGCCGACCCCGACCTCGAGGACGAAGATCCCGACGTCGACGGCGGCATCGACGAGGTCGAAGAAATCCTGAGTGACGGCGACGGCGCGATCGACGAGGAGGTCGGCGACCCGGATCTCGCCGACGAGTGAACGTCGCCACGCCCTGAGCGAACAGCGGCCGAATGGCGGCCAGTTGAGCGTGGCCGGAGGCTAGTGTCGAGTCATGAGTGAACCGATGCCGGGCCATCCGGTGATGCGGGCGTCGAGTCTCGGCCTGAACCTCAACGACTCGGTTTACGAGCGTTTGCTGCGCGAGCGGATCGTGTTTCTCGGCAGCCAGGTCGACGACCCGATCGCCAACCAAATCTGCGCGCAACTGCTGTTGCTGTCGGCCGAAGACCCCGACCGCGACATCTTTCTCTACATCAACTCACCCGGTGGCTCGGTCAGCGCCGGCATGGCGATCTACGACACGATGCAGTTCGTCACCAATGACGTCGCGACCGTGGCGGTTGGGCTCGCGGCCAGCATGGGGCAGTTCCTGCTCTGTGCCGGCGCGAAGGACAAGCGGTACGCCACGCCGCACGCGCGGATCATGATGCACCAGCCGTCGGGCGGCATCGGTGGCACCGCCAGCGACATCGCGATCCAGGCCGAGCAGATGCTCTACACCAAGAAGGTCATGCAGGAACGGATCGCGTTCCACACCGGCCAGACGGTCGAGCAGATCGAGAGCGACTCCGATCGCGACCGGTGGTTCACCGCAGCGGAAGCCAAGGAGTACGGCTTCGTCGATCAGGTTGTGGCGCGAGCCAACCAGGTGCCGTCCGAAGGTGCGGTCTCTTAAATGTCAGGGGACATGGTCATGCCACAGCAGAGCCGCTACATCCTGCCGACCTTCACCGAACGTACGAGCTATGGCTTCAAGGAGCTCTCGCCGTACACCAAGCTGTTCGAAGAGCGGATCATCTTCCTCGGCGTGCAGATCGATGACGCGTCCGCCGATGACGTGATGGCGCAGCTGCTCTGCCTCGAGCAGATGGACCCTGACCGCGACATCTCGATCTACATCAACTCACCCGGTGGCTCGTTCACCGCGCTGACCGCGATCTATGACTGCATGCAGTTCATCCGTCCGGAGATCCAGACGGTGTGCCTCGGGCAGGCGGCCTCGGCCGCTGCAGTGCTGCTCGCGGCCGGGACACCAGGCAAGCGGCTCGCGCTGCCAAACTCGCGCATCCTGATCCACCAGCCCTACAGCGAGGGCGGCGGCCAGAGCAGTGACATCGAGATCCAGGCGCGCGAGATCATGCGGATGCGCGCGCTGCTGGAGACCTTCATCTCACGCCACTCCGGCCGTACGGTCGAGCAGGTCAAGATCGATATCGAGCGCGACAAGATCCTGACGGCTGACGAGGCGGTTGAATACGGCCTCGTGGACGAGGTCGTACGCAGCCGTAAGTTGTCCGCGGTGCCGGCTCCGAAGCCGGTTGAGACCGAGTAAATACCGGGTAACTACTAGGCCATCCGGCCGATTCAATCGGCGACACGCCTGTTCAAGGGCCGCTGACTACCCGCTAAGGGGGGACGATGTCCGTCCGGCGCGGTACCGTCGTAGGTGGCTCTCGGTACCACGCCGGCGTGCCAACCGCTGGCTTGAGTGCACGATCCGTCGAGCACAGACCTGGAGGACAACGGGTGGCACGCATCGGTGACGGTGGCGACCTGCTCAAGTGTTCCTTCTGCGGGAAGAGCCAGAAGCAGGTCAAGAAGCTCATCGCTGGTCCAGGTGTCTACATCTGTGACGAGTGCATCGACCTGTGCAACGAGATCATCGAAGAGGAGCTGACCGAGTCCTCTGACGTCTCGTTCGACTCGCTGCCGAAGCCCAAGGAGATCTACGAGTTCCTCGACGGCTATGTCATCGGCCAGGACAACGCGAAGAAGACGCTCTCGGTCGCGGTCTACAACCATTACAAGCGGGTGCAGGCCGGTACTGAGAAAGAGCCGGTCGAGCTGCAGAAGTCCAACATCATGCTGCTGGGGCCGACTGGCTGCGGCAAGACGTTGCTGGCGCAGACCCTCGCGAAGATGCTCAACGTCCCGTTCGCGATCGCTGATGCCACCGCGCTGACCGAGGCCGGCTATGTCGGCGAAGACGTCGAGAACATCTTGCTCAAGCTGATCCAGGCTGCTGACTACGACGTCAAGAAGGCCGAGACCGGCATCATCTACATCGATGAGATCGACAAGATCGCGCGCAAGAGCGAGAACCCGTCGATCACCCGCGACGTCTCCGGCGAGGGCGTGCAGCAGGCGCTGCTGAAGATTCTCGAGGGCACGACCGCCAGCGTCCCGCCGCAGGGCGGCCGCAAGCACCCGCACCAGGAGTTCATCCAGATCGACACGACGAACGTGCTGTTCATCGTCGGTGGTGCCTTCGCCGGGCTCGACAAGGTGATCGAGGCCAGAGTCGGCAAGAACGGCATGGGCTTCGGCTGGGAGCCGCGCAGCCTGACTGACGTCGACACCGAGGACACCTTCGCCGACGTCATGCCCGAAGACCTGCTGAAGTACGGCATGATCCCGGAGTTCATCGGCCGGTTGCCGGTCATCACCAGCGTGCACAACCTCGACCGCGAGGCGTTGATCCGGATCCTGACCGAGCCGAAGAACGCGCTGGTCCGCCAATACAAGCGGCTGTTCGAGCTCGACGGTGTCGAGCTGGAGTTCAGCGACGACTCCCTCGACGCGATCGCGGATCAGGCGATCAAGCGCGGCACCGGTGCCCGAGGCCTGCGGGCGATCCTCGAAGAGGTGCTGCTCTCGGTCATGTACGACGTCCCGTCGCGCAAGGACATCGCCAAGGTGATGATCACCGAGGCTGTCGTGCTCGAGCACGTCAACCCCACGCTCGTGCCTCGCGACGCCCAGCCGGCCAAGCGAGAGCGCCGCGAAAAGTCCGCTTAGGTCTGTGCTCGGCGTTAAGCCACCCCAAAAGCAACCCCGAAGGCGCTCACTACGCAGCGGCTTCGGTGGTTTGTCCCGCGACGTCTGATTCCTCGGTTCACCGCTCGGTTTGTGAGGAGTTATCCGTGCCCTGACACGGGCAGGTCCTCACGAAGCCAGCCCCGAACCGAGGTCCCACACCGTCAAAGCGTGACGTCGACCGAGAGCTCGGCCGCCCTCGGTCGGCTTCGAAGACCAGCTCGGCGATGCGCGCCGGCGCCGGCGAGGTCGTCGCTGGCCAGCCGAAGCCGGTCGAGATCAGCCGCGCTGCCGCGGATCGACCGCCAGCGGACACATCGGGTCCGCATCGACACCTGTGCGGTCGACTTCGCGCCGCGCACCTGCGACAGCGCGACGCCGACCAGCGTCAGCAACGTGGGATCGGCGCCGACCACGCTGCTACCCGAACCTCGCTCAACCGTCGGCCAGCTGGTGCGATGGACCGAGCCTTCCTTCCACCACGACCAGACCTCCTCCGTCACGTACGGCATGAACGGCGCGAACAGCCGAAGCAGGACGTCGAGCGCGGTGCCGAGCGCGGCCTTGGCCGATGCCGCGCCGGCGTCGCCCCGCGACCCGTAGGCCCGCTCCTTGACGAGCTCGACGTAGTCGTCACAGAAGGTCCAGAAGAACGTCTCGGCGACTTCGAGGGCTCGGGTGTGGTTGTAGTCCTCGAATGCCCGCGTCGCCTCGTCGACCACGTCGGCCAGGCCGGCGAGCAGCGACCGGTCGAGCGGCTCGGTGACCGCATCGAGATCCGGCGTCGCGCCGAGGGTGAGGGCGAACTTCGACGCGTTGAGCACCTTGATCGCGAGCCGGCGGCCGATCTTCATCTGGCCGGTGTCGAACGCGGCGTCGGTGCCGAGCCGCGCCGACGCGGCCCAGTAGCGCACCGCGTCGCTGCCGTACTCATCGAACAGCGTGATCGGCGTGATCACGTCGCCCTTGGACTTCGACATCTTCTTGCGGTCGGGGTCGAGGATCCAGCCGCTGATCGCCGCGTTGGACCACGGCGCGACGCCGAACTCGAGGTGCGAGCGCACCATCGTGGAGAACAGCCAGGTGCGGATGATGTCCTGGCCCTGCGGCCGCAGGTCCATCGGGAACACCCGTGCCATCAGGTCGTCGTCGAAGGTCCAACCGCCGGCGATCAGCGGCGTCAGCGACGACGTCGCCCAGGTGTCCATGACGTCGGGGTCGCCGATGAAGCCGCCGGGCGCGCCGCGCTGCGACTCGTCGTACCCGGCCGGGCAGTCGCTCGACGGGTCGATCGGCAGCGACGACTCGTCCGGGCGTGAGCAACGCGTCGTGGATCGGCTCGCCGTCTGTCATCGAGGCGATACCAGACGGGGAACGGCACGCCGAAGTAGCGCTGCCGGCTGATCAGCCAGTCGCCGGTGAGGCCGTTGACCCAGTGCTCGTAACGCACCTGCATGTGCGGCGGATGCCATTTGCAGCTCGCGGCCGCGTGCGAGCAGCGCCTCGCGCAGGTCGGCGTCGCGGCCGCCGTTGCGGATGTACCACTGCCGGGTCGTGACGATCTCGAGCGGCCGTTCGCCCTTCTCGTAGAACTTCACCGGGTGGGTGATCTGCTTCGGCTCGCCGTCGAGCGCGCCGGCCTCGCGGAGCATCGAGACGGTCTCCTCGCGGGCCGCAAACACGGTCTTGCCGGCCAGCCGGGCGTACGCCGCGGCGTCAACGTCGGCCGGCGGATCGGGCAGCAACCGGCCGTCGAGGCCGAGGATGGCCCGCATCGGCAGCTGCAGCTCGCGCCACCAGGTGACGTCGTTGAGGTCGCCGAACGTGCAGATCATGGCGATGCCGGAGCCCTTGTCAGGGTCGGCGAGCCGGTGCGCGACGACCGGCACGTCGACGCCGAACAGCGGCGTCCGCACGGTGGTGCCGAACAGCGGCTGGTAGCGCTCGTCATCGGGGTTTGCGACAAGTGCGACGCAGGCCGGCAGCAGCTCGGGTCGGGTCGTCTCGATCCAGACCGGCTGGCCGTCGGCGCGTCGGCAAACGCGATCCGGTGGTACGCGCCGGGTCGCTCGCGATCCTCGAGCTCAGCCTGGGCAACCGCGGTGCGGAAGGTGATGTCCCACAGCGTCGGCGCCTCCGCCTGGTAGGCATCGCCGCGGGCGAGGTTGCGCAGGAACGCCTTCTGCGAGATCGCGCGTGGAGTGGCTGCCGATCGTGCGGTAGGGCTCCGACCAGTCGACCGACAGCGCCAGCCGGCGCCACACCGCCTCGTACGCCTTCTCGTCCTCGGCGGTGAGCACGTCGCAGAGCTCAACGAAGTTGCGCCGCGAAATCGGCAGCTGGTCCTTCGCATCCGCACCGCTCTGCCGGCGGCGTGAAGTCAGCGTCGTACGGAAGCGACGGGTCGCAGCGCACCCCGTAGAAGTTCTGCACCCGGCGTTCGCTGGGCAGGCCGTTGTCGTCCCAGCCCATCGGGTAGAACACCTCGCGGCCGCGCATCCGCTGGAAGCGGGCGACCAGGTCGGTGTGGGTGTAGGAGAAGACGTGCCCGACGTGCAGCGACCCGCTTGCCGTGATCGGCGGGGTGTCGATCGAGTAGATCTCACCGCGCTCGCGGCGTACGGTCGAACCGGTAGGTGCCCTGGGCTTCCCACGCGGCCGACCATTTCGCCTCGAGCCCGTCGATGCTCGGCTTGTCTGGGACGCTCACAACGCATCAGTCTATGAGCGGCGCTTACGCTCGAGCCCGTGAGTTTTGACGACGTTGATCCGTTGGCGCGGGTGGAGAAGGCGCTCGAGGAGCGGTTTCCCAGCCGGATGGTGCCCGATCTCGACCGGATCGTCGACCTGCTCCACCTGCTCGGCGACCCGCAGCAGGCCTTCCCGTCCATCCACATCACCGGGACGAATGGCAAGACGTCGACGGCCCGGATGATCGATGCGTTGCTCCGCGAGCTCGACCTGCGGACCGGTCGCTACACCTCGCCGCACCTCGAGAGCGTCACCGAGCGGATCTGCGTCGACAACACGCCGCTCAGCCCGGAACGGTTCGCCGAGGTGTTCGACGAGGTCGCCCCGTTCGCCGAGCTGGTGGATGCGCGGCACGCCGATCGGGTGACGTTCTTCGAGCTGCTTACCGCGATGGCGTTCGCCGCGTTTGCCGATGCGCCCGTCGATGCCGCAGTCGTCGAGGTCGGTCTCGGCGGGCGGTGGGATGCGACCAACGTGATCAACGCGCCGGTTGCGGTCGTCCTGCCGATCAGCCTTGACCATGTCGGCATTCTCGGCTCCACGATCGAGGCCATCGCCACGGAGAAGGCCGGGCTGATCCACGAAGGCGCGACCGTCGTGAGCGCGATCCAGCCAGAAGCCGCGGTCCGCGTGCTCGTCGAACGTGCCGCCACGGTCGGCGCGACGATCGTCGCCGAGGGGCTGGCGTTCGGTGTGCGGTCTCGCACCATGGCGGTCGGCGGCCAGGTGCTCGAGCTGCAGGGCCTGGCCGGCATCTACGACGAGATCTACCTGCCGTTGTACGGCGAACATCAGGCCAGCAACGCCGCCTGCGCGCTGGCGGCCGTCGAGGCGTTCCTGGGCAGCGCGGATCGCGGGCCGCTCGACATCGACCTGGTCAGGGCGGCGTTTGCGGGCGTGAGCTCGCCGGGCCGGCTCGAGGTGGTGCGGCGCAGCCCCACGGTGCTGATCGACGGCGCTCATAACCCGGCGGGTGCCGCGGCGCTCGCTGCGGCACTCGGCAGCGCGTTCGCGTTCGACCGGCTGGTCGCAGTTGTCGCGATGCTCGATGACAAAGATGCGGCGGGCGTGATCGCCGAGCTCGAGCCGGTGGTCAGCACGATCGTGGCGACCACGAACGGCTCGCCTCGGGCGATGCCGGCGATGGCGCTGGCCGAGATCGCCCGCGACGTGCTGGGGGAGGACCGGGTCGAGGTCAGCGAACGCCTGGACGACGCGATCGATCTTGCCGTGGCGAGTGCCGAGGCGGATGCCGAGATCGGCGGCGCCGGGGTGATCGTGACCGGCTCGATTGTCACCGTCGGCGAGGCCCGCCACCTGCTCCGCGGCCGGACGTGACCGTCCTGCCTGGCACGCCATGACCACCGCCGAGACTGCGCCACGAGGTCTCTACGCGATCGGATCGGCGGGTCTGGCCATCGAGGCGATCGTGCTGCTGCTCGCGGCCCCGGCTGTACTCAGCCTGGAGCGCGGCCACGTCTCGGGGCTGAAGGTCGGCTACCTGTTCGCCATGGCGCTACTCCTCATCCTGGCCGCGGCTCGCCTGCGCAAGCGCGGTGGCAAGATTTTCGCCAGTGCAATCCAGCTGCTCGTGATCGCTGGCGGCGTCATCACCTGGCCGATGTATGTCGTCGGCCTCGCCTTCGCCGGCATCTGGATCTACTGGCTGCGGTTGTGGCCGGGCACCTGGTGGGCGCTGCCGGCGTCAAAGCCAAAGCGCTAACTACCAGGGGCCGTGGACGTTTGTCCAGTCGCTGAGGAATCGGACGAGACCGGACAAAGCGCGTGGGTCCTTCCGGTAAAGCGCTCTTGCCCTTGATCTTGAACCCGGTAAGCCGCACTAGGGTGTGCCGGTGACTCAGCGGACCTTGGTTTTGGTAAAGCCCGACGGCGTTCGGCGTGGTCTGGTCGGTGAGATCGTGGGCCGGCTCGAGCACAAGGGCTTCACGATCGTGGCGATGGAGCTTCGTACGCTCGATCGGGAGACGGCCAGCAAGCACTACGCCGAGCACGAGGGCAAGCCGTTCTTCGCCGAACTGGTCGACTTCATCTGTGGCGGCCCCCTGGTCGCGCTCGTGGTCGAGGGCCACCGGGCGGTCGAGGCGGTGCGCACGCTCATGGGCGTCACCGACCCGGTCGCCTCCACGCCGGGCTCGATCCGCGGCGACTTCGCCCTGGAGATCGGCCAGAACTTGGTCCACGGATCCGACTCACCGGAGGCGGCCGCCCGCGAGGTCGCGCTGTTCTTCCCGACGCTGGGCTAGGCCGCCCGCCTTCGGGCCGCGCTCGAGGTCGTCGCTGAGCGGGCATTTCGGCGAACGTCGGATCAGCGCTAACATCGGGCCTGCCCCCTGAAAAGCGCAGCTTTTACGAGCACAGCGCTCACATTCCCCGTCTGGAAGGCGTACGCCGATATGGCGAACAACAGCGGATTCCTCGGCCGCGACATGGCCGTCGACCTCGGAACGGCCAACACTTTGGTCTACGTCCGGGGCCGCGGCATCGTCCTTAACGAGCCGAGCGTTGTCGCGATCAACACGAACACTGCGGGCATTCTCGCCGTCGGCACCGAGGCCAAGCGGATGATCGGTCGCACCCCCGGCAACATCGTGGCGATCCGGCCGCTGAAGGACGGCGTGATCGCCGACTTCGAGACGACTGAGCGCATGCTGCGCTACTTCATCCAGAAGGTGCACAAGCGGCGCCGCACCGCCCGCCCACGCCTGGTGATCTGCGTTCCTAGCGGCATCACCGGCGTCGAGCAGCGCGCGGTCAAGGACGCGGGCTACCAGGCCGGCGCGCGCAAGGTCTTCATCATCGAAGAGCCAATGGCGGCCGCGATCGGCGCCGGGCTGCCGGTGCATGAGCCGACTGGCAACATGGTCGTCGACATCGGAGGTGGCACGACCGAGGTCGCCGTCATCTCCCTCGGTGGCATCGTGACAAGCCAGTCGATCCGTACGGGCGGCGACGAGCTTGACGCCTCGATCATCGCGTACGTGAAGAAGGAATACAGCCTGATGCTCGGTGAGCGCACGGCTGAGGAGATCAAGATGGCGATCGGGTCGGCCTTCCCGGCGCCGGACGAGCCGGGCGCGGAAATCCGCGGTCGTGACCTCGTGACCGGCCTGCCGAAGACGATCCTCGTCAGTGCAGATGAGATCCGTAAGGCGATCGAGGAGCCGGTCAACGCCATCGTCGACGCCGTGAAGACGACGCTCGACAAGACCCCGCCCGAGCTTTCGGGTGACGTCATGGACCGCGGCATCGTGCTCACCGGCGGTGGCGCGCTGCTGGCGGGTCTCGACGAGCGGCTTCGACACGAGACCGGAATGCCGATCCACGTCACCGACGACCCGCTCAACTCGGTCGCGATGGGTGCCGGTAAGTGCGTCGAGGAGTTTGAGGCGCTTCAGCAGGTCCTGATCTCCGAGCCGCGCCGATAGGCGACGACGGCCGGTACGACGCCTAGGCGTCGTACTGCTCGCCCGACGATGACACTCCGAGACGCATGAGGAACTCCCGCAGGGGTCGGCTCGTGCTGACCCTGTTGTTGCTGGCGGCATTCACGCTCATCACCATCGACTACCGGTCCGGCACCCTCAACGGTGTCCGCCGGGCTGCGTCCACGATTTTCGGGCCGATCGAGAACGTCGTCGATGACGTCACACATCCGATCGGCTCGTGGTTCTCCTCGATCGGTCACCTCGGCAGCTACAAGCATGAGAATCAGCAGCTCAAAAACCAGATTGCTCAACTCCAGGCCCAACTCCACATCACCGCGGCGCAACGGATCGAGCTCGCCGAGGACCAAAAGATCCTTCACCTCGCCAGCATCGCGCAGTTCCGGGTGGTCGCCGCTCGGGTCATCGCGGTTGGCGGCGGCCTGGGCACCGACCAGACCGCCACCATCGATCGGGGCACCGCGAACGGCATCAAGGTCAACGAGACCGTCATCAACGGCAACGGTCTAGTCGGTCGCACCATCGTGGTGGGTCGCAACAGCGCCACGATCCTGCTCGCGGACGATCCGACCTTCTCGGTCGGCACCCGGCTGGAGGCCAAGGCGCTCGAGCTCGGCAAGGTCCAAGGCGGCGGCCTCAATCAGCCAATGACGCTCACGCTTTACAACAACACCAGGCAGCTCGCGGTTGGTGAGGATCTGGTCACCGCGGGCGACACGGAGAACAACGACACCCCGTTCGTCCCGGAGGTGCCGATCGGCCGGGTGACGCGGGTCGTCCCGTTGAACGGTGGCCTGTCACAGACCGCCACCGTCGCGCCGTTCGTCGACTTCACCACCCTCGATGTCGTCGCCGTCGTCGTGCATGCGCCCAAGACGATCAAGCACGACAGCCTGCTCCCCGCCGCGCCGACCCCAGCCCCGACGGTCACGGTCACTGTGACGGCGACCCCGGGTAGTCCGAACCCGGGCAACAGCAGCCCGGGCAACACGGGCGGCACGCCAGGGACGAGTCCGCCGGACTCAAACGGCTCGGAGAGCTCCAGCCCGTGAGCGCCCGTCGGCTCGGCTACCGGTTTGTCATCGTGATCGTCGCGGCGATCCTCCAGGTCGTCGTGGTCAACCGGCTGCCGCTTGCCGGGCGGGCATCCTGACCTGCTCGTGCTGGTCGTGGTCGCGATCGCGCTCGCCTCCGGGCCTGAGCGGGGGGCGATGTTCGGCTTCTTCGCCGGCTTTGTGGCCGATGTGATGCCGCCGGCAGGGCATATCGCCGGCCGGTTGGCCTTCGCGTACACGATCGTCGGATATGCCGCCGGCCTGCTCGACGACCCGGAGGAGACCTCGGTGCTGACGACGATCCTGGTGGTCGCGGGCGGCTCGGCGGCGGCGGTGCTCCTCTACGCCGGGGTCGGTGCGCTGCTCGGCGATGTGCGCATCACGGCCAGAACGACAGAACACTCCTTGCTCGCCACCGTTGTTTACGATGTAGTTCTGGCACCGTTCGTGGTCCCCTTCGTCTCAGCCGTGGCTCGTCGGCTGGAACCCGCCGGATCCCGATAGGAACGCTGCCCGACCGCCCGCTGACCACCTTGTCCATATGGATCGCCTAACCGAGAGCTTGCACCTGTGACCGACCGATCGCGCTTGCGACTTGTCGTGCTGAGCGTGCTCGTGATCTCGCTGGTCGCGACGCTCCTTGGTCGGCTGTGGTATCTGCAGGTGCTCGCGGCGCCGACCTACATCGCGGAGATCAATGCGAGCTCGGTGCGCGACGTCGTCACCGAGGCACCGCGCGGCGAGGTTTTCGACGACATGGGCCGGCCGCTGATCGACAACAAGATCGCGCTGGTCGTCTCGGTAGACCGCACCGCGCTGGACCAGCAATCGGATGGCGGGAAAGCGGTGTTGCACCGGTTGTCGAAGGTGCTGCACACGCCGTACTCGCTGCTCAATCGTGAGACGCAGCTGTGCGGCAAGAACGCGCAGGGTCACTACGTGACGGCGCCGTGCTGGGGTGGGTCGCCGTACCAGCCGATCCCGGTCAGTCAGCTCAAGCCGGACGTCGCGTCGATGATGCGGGCGCTGCACATCTCCGACCTGCAGAACAAGTTCCCTGGCGTCTCGGCGCAGCTCGCGGCCGTGCGTAACTATCCGAGGCCGTTCGGCGCCAAGGCAAGCAACATCCTCGGTTACCTGGAGCCGATCTCGACGGCGGCGTTGAAGAAGCTGTCGCCGGCCCAGCAGGTCTTGCAGCGCAGCACTTTCGTCGGTGCGACTGGCCTCGAGGCGTCGTACGAGAGATATCTGCACGGCAAAGCCGGTCTCAAGGAAGTCCGCGTCAACAACGTCGGGGTCCCGACGGCAACGATCAAGGACACCGCGCCGAAGCCCGGCGACGACATCGTCACCAACATCGACGCCAAGGTTCAGGCTGCGCTTGAACACGACCTTGTCGCGGCGATCACTGGGGCACGCAGTAACGGCAAGACCGCCGACTATGACGCCGGCGTCGTCATGAATGTCCGCACCGGTGGCATCGTCGCGATGGGCAGCTATCCGACGTACTCGCCCAACCACGCGCCCCCGACGTTGACCGTTAAGCAGTATGCGCGCGAGGCACACGAGCCAGGCGACCGCTTCCTCGACAAGTCATTCGAGGCCGCGAGCCCACCCGGGTCCAGCTTCAAGCTGATCTCCGCCTCTGGGCTGTTGTGGGACGGGACCGCGACCCCGTACAACGACTACGACTGCTCGGCGACCTTCAACGGCAAGCACAACTTCGAGGGCGAGGTCGGCGGCGAGGAGACCCTGCACACCGCGATCATCGAGTCGTGCGACACCGTCTTCTATCGCTTGGCCGGCGCGGACTGGTTGCGTGACAACAACCTGATCAAGGCGCACAAGAAGCCGGTCGAGGGCGTGCAGCACATGGCGCATGACTACGGTCTCGGCGAGAACCCTGACATCGATCTGCCGGGTGCGGTGACCGGGCACATCGGTGACCGCCTCAACACCAAGCTCGCGTGGGACCAGTTGAAATCCCAGTATTGCCAGGGCGCGAAGAACAAGTCGTTCAGTTATCAGCACCGGCTCGACGACCTTGACTACTGCAAGTACGGCTACATCTTCCAGGCCGGCGACCAGGAGAACGAGGACATCGGCCAGGGCACGGTCACTGTCTCGCCGCTGCAACTCGCCGTGGCCTACTCGGCCCTCGCGAATGGCGGCACGGTTTTCAAGCCACGGGTTGCCAAGGCGATCTACAGCCCGACCGGCAAGCTGATCCGCAAGATCAAGGCGCCGGTCCGTGACCATCTTCCGGTCAGTCAGTCGGATCTGAACTACATCCGCGATGCGATGTATGGCGTCGTGTCCGACCCGCACGGCACGGCAGTCGGTGCCTTTGCTGGCTTCCCGATGAACAAGGTCAAGGTCGGCGGCAAAACCGGCACCGCCGAGCTGACCGGCACCGACCAGGACGGGTCGTGGTTTGCCTCCTTTGCCGGGCCGGCCGGCGGCAGTCCGCAGTACGTTGCAGTCATCGAGGTCGACAAGGCCGACCAGGGGGCGATCAGCGCCGCACCCTTACGTCCGCGACATCTGGAAGCAGCTGTACGGCATCGGCGGCGACAAGGCGCTGTTCCCCAACGGCGTCCCGCCGACCAAGCTGCCGCCGATCAAGCCAGGAGCTCGCGGGTGAATCGACGAAGTCGACGTCATCGAACGCCACGAGCTCGACGTCCGGCGGCAAGCACTCCACGCCGCCGAGCCCGCCGCCGTCCTCGCCGTCGACCAACGCGGGCGCGCTGCCGCCGGGGCTGCGGGTCGAGTCACGATCTGAGTTTCTGCAATGACAGACATCTCGGCGTCGACGAGGTCCGCACCGGCAACGGCGCGGCCGGACACGCTGACCGCGCGCGCCCTTGACCGCGAATCGTTCTTGCGCCGCCTCGACTGGGTCCTCGTCGGCGCCGTTGCGGTGCTGTGCGTTTTGGGCTGCGCGCTCGTGTGGGCGGCGACGAAGCCGCAGGGCTTGTCCTCGTCGTACCTGAAGAAGGACGTGCTCAACATCATTCTCGGCCTCGGCCTCGCCGTCGTCGCTGCGTCCGTCGACTACCGCACGTTGCGGGCGTACACGCCGGTGCTCTATGTCGCGTCGGTTCTCGGTCTGCTCGCCGTGCTCTCGCCGCTTGGGTCAGCGGATCAACGGCGCGCACTCGTGGATCTCGTTCGGTGCGGCTTCGAGCTACAGCCGTCGGAGTTCGCCAAGGTTGCGGTCATCCTCGGCATGGCGATGCTGTTATCGGAGAAACGCGAGGGCAGCTCTGAACCAAGCACCCAAGACATCCTCTACAGCCTCGGTATTGCGGCCGTGCCGGTGCTGTTGATCCTGGCCCAGCCCGACGTCGGGTCGATCATGGTGTTCGCGTTCATCATCTTCGGGATGCTGACGCTGTCCGGCATCTCGGCCAAATGGGTCGTCGGGATGCTGGTGGTCGCGCGCTGGGGCGCTGTTGATCGCCCATCTGCAGTTGCTGCAGAAGTTCCAGGTCGAGCGGCTCACCGCTTCACCCAACCCGAACGCCGGCGCGAAAACCTTCGGCCTCAACCAGCAACAGGCGCGTATCGCGATCAGTCACGGCGGCGATCTTCGGGCAGGGGCTCGGGCACGGCACGCTGACCAACGGCCAGTTCGTGCCGGAGCAGCCGACCGACTTCGTGTTCTCGGTGGCCGGCGAGGAGCTCGGCCTGGTCGGCGCCGGCCTGATCGTGCTGCTCAGCGGGGTGATCCTCTGGCGGGCGCTGCGGATCGCGCGGCTGGCCCAGGACCGGTTCGGGATGCTGGTCGCGGTCGGGATCGTGTGCTGGTTCGGCTTCCAGGCGTTCGAGAACATCGGGATGAACCTCGGGATCATGCCGATCACCGGGCTGCCGCTGACCTTCGTGTCCTACGGCGGGACCTCGATGTTTGCCTCGATGATCGCGATCGGCTTGCTGCAGAACGTCCATATCCGCACGCCGAGGTAGGGGCTGCGTGCGGGCTGTCCCCGTACCCTGGCGGCGTGACCGTCTCCAGCGTCTTCCCGCAGCTCGAGCCGCTGCTGCCGCTGGTGCGCAAGCCGGTGCAGTACGTCGGCGGCGAGTTGCACGCGACCGTCAAGGACTGGGACAGCGCCGCGGTGCGCTGGGCGTTGATGTATCCGGACGCCTACGAGGTCGGGCTGCCGAACCAGGGCCTGCAGATCCTCTACGAGGTGCTCAACGAGCGCGACGACATTCTTGCCGAGCGCACCTACAGCGTGTGGCCCGATCTCGAGGCGCTCATGCGCGAGCACGCCATCCCGCAGTTCACCGTCGACGCCCATCGCCCCGTGGCGCGAGTTCGACCTGCTCGGGGTGTCGTTCTCGACCGAGCTCGGCTACACCAACCTGCTGACCGCGCTCGACCTCGCCGGCATCCCGTTGCGCGCCACCGACCGCCGCGACGGCGATCCGGTCGTCATCGCCGGCGGTCACGCGGCGTTCAACCCGGAGCCGATCGCGGAGTTCATCGACGCCGCGGTGCTCGGCGACGGCGAGCAGGCGGCGCTGTCGATCAGCGACATCGTGCGGGCCTGGAAGGCCTCGGGCTGCCCCGACGGGCGCGACGGGCTGCTGCTCGCGCTCGCGACCAGCGGTGTGGTCTACGTGCCGGCGTTCTATGACGTGAGCTATCAGCCCGGACGGCCGGATCGAGCAGGTCGCGCCCAACCGGCCGGGCGTGCCGAGGCGGGTCGAGAAGCACACCGTCATGGACCTCGATGCCTGGCCGTACCCGAAACAGCCGTTGGTGCCGCTCGCCGAAACCGTCCACGAGCGCTACAGCGTCGAGATCTTCCGCGGCTGCACCCGCGGCTGCCGGTTCTGCCAGGCCGGGATGATCACGCGGCCGGTGCGCGAGCGGTCGATCACGACGATCGGCGAGATGGTGCAGCGCGGTATCGCCGCGACCGGCTTCGAAGAGGTCGGCCTGCTCTCGCTCTCGAGCGCCGACCACAGCGAGATCGGCGAGATCGCGAAGGGCCTTGCCGATCGCTACGAGGGCGAGAACGTCTCGCTGTCGCTGCCGTCGACCCGGGTCGACGCCTTCAACGTGACCCTCGCCAACGAGCTGTCCCGCAACGGCCGTCGCAGCGGGCTGACGTTCGCACCCGAGGGCGGCAGCGAGCGGATGCGTCGCGTGATCAACAAGATGGTCAGCGAGGACGACCTGATCCGTACCGTGGCGACGGCGTACGGCAACGGCTGGCGGCAGGTGAAGCTCTACTTCATGTGCGGCCTGCCGACCGAGACCGACGAGGACGTCATGGCGATCGCCGGCATGGCGCGACGGGTGATCGCGACCGGTCGCGAGGCGGCCGGTCGCAAGGACATTCGCTGCACGGTGTCGATCGGTGCGTTCGTGCCGAAGCCGCACACGCCGTTCCAGTGGGCGGCGCAGCTCGATCACGAGACTGTCGATCGGCGGCTGCGCGCGCTCAAGGGCGCGATCACCCACGATCGGGAGTTCGGCCGAGCTCATCGGGGTCCGCTACCACGACGGCCGGCCCTCGATCATCGAAGGGCTGCTCTCGCGCGGTGATCGCCGGGTCGGCGCGGTGATCCGCACGGTCTGGGAGGACGGCCAGCGCTTCGACGGCTGGAGTGAGTACTTCTCCTTCGACCGCTGGAACGACGCCTGCACGGCAGGTATTCGACGGCGGCCCGACCTCGCTCGACTGGTACACCACCCGGGAGCGCGAGCAAACCGAGGTGCTGCCTTGGGACCACCTCGACGCCGGCCTGGACAAGGACTGGATGTGGCAGGACTGGCAGGAGGCGCTTGCCGGCGGCGAGGTCGAGGACTGCCGCTGGACGCCGTGCTACGACTGCGGGGTCTGCCCGTCGATGGGCACCGAAAACCAGGTCGGCCCGACCGGCCGCCCGATGCTTCCCGCTCACCCCGGTCTGATCGCATGTCACATAGGGGTTGCTATGGCAACACTCATGTGACATGCGGGTGGCTATGGCAACCCTTATGTGACATACGAACGGTTTGGGGTGAGCCGGCAGCCGGAGGGGCCGCCGCCACCCCCGGTGGTGCAGCGGCTGCGGATCAGGTACGCCAAGCGCGGCCGGCTGCGGTTCACCAGCCACCGTGACTTCGCCCGGGTGTTCGAGCGGGCGATCCGGCGGTCTGAGGTGCCGATCGCGTTCAGCGCCGGATTCAGCCCGCACCCGAAGGTCTCCTACGCCGGCGCCGCGCCGACCGGGGTGGCCTCCGAGGCCGAATACCTCGAGATCGGGCTGGCCGAGGCAGCGGGATCCGGCCGAGGTGCAGGCCGCGCTCGACGCCGCCCTTCCGCCCGGGATCGACATCGTCGAGGTGGTCGATGCCGCGACCAGCCAGACCAAGACCCTCGCCGAGCGGATCGAGGCCTCGCAGTGGCGGATCTGGCTGCCGGAGGTCGATCGAGGCCCAGGCCCAAGCGGCGGTCGAGCGGCTGCTGGCCTGACCTCGGCGCCGGTCGAGCGGCCGACCAAGGACGGCACGCGAACGGTCGACGTCCGGGCCGCGATCCTGCCGCGCGGTGGTGGTCGACGGCGCGTCCGGCGCGACGCCGGGTGAGATGAATGGGCAATGTGCGACACTAGAGGTGGTTGTTCAGCATTCTTCACCCGCTGTTCGACCCGACGACATCTTGACGGCGTTGCGCACGATTAGCGCACTGTCGACGCCCGTCACCCCCGTGGTGACGCGGCTGGCGCAGGGGCTGATCGACGACACGTCGCCGGAGGACGCGAAGCGTCTGATCGACCCGCTGAGCTAGCCCAGCACAGACCGCCGGGCCGCCCAACGAGTGAGCACCGTCTTCGGACTCGGATGTCGCCGCGGGCTCAGCCGCGTTCGCGTCCAGCGAGGGCGACCGGGCCCCCACCGGCTTCCGCCACGCGCCGCCACCCGGCGACGTACGGCGACCACCTCGCTCCTGAGCGGGGCGCCTGCACATCGGCGCACCCGGGGGCGGATGAGGAGATCACGTGCTCGACGAAGAGCGCACCGAAAGCACCACCCCCACCAGCACCAGACAGCACCACTGAGCACAAGCGCGACCGGCGGCGCCCAAGGCGGCCAGTCGCCGGCGTCGCTCGGCCAGCCGGCCGGCCGGCCCGCCGACCCCGTCGACCGCGACCGCACCGAGCGCAGCGGCGCAGCACCGCCGCCCGCGCAGCGACGGCAGCCAGCGACTCCGCCGAGCGACGCGCGGACACACCAGCGCCGGCCAAGCGGGCCCGCAAGAAGGCCGCCGCGCCAGCCGCCGATGCCGCAGCCGAGGCGCCTCAGCCGCGCCGCCGCGCGAGCGCCACCAACCGACGAGGCCGCAGCCGGCCGATGACGCCGTCGCGCCGCGACGCCGCCGCCGCCCGCGACCGCAGTCCCGTTCGCCGACGACGCGCGGCAGCGCCCGAGCAGCCCGTCACGGCCGGGGCGGATGTCGCCGTACCGGTCGTGCTGTTCCAGCCACCGCCGGCCGAGCCGGCGCCCCGCGCCGCCGACTCGCGGTCCGCGGCCTCGAGCGTCGACGAGGCGCCCGCAACCGTCGACCAAGCGACGGCCGCGCCGAGGGAGCACTCGCGGCCGACGCCGACGGCGACGAGGAGGGCGCCGGGCACGGCCGATCCAGCCGCCGCCGGCGCGGCCGTCGCGGCCGCGGCGGTCGAGGCGCGGGCACCGGCGAGGGTTCGTCGGACTCAGCCGATGGCGAGCACAGCGAGCGAGGGACGACGACGAGCGGCGCAGCAGCGGTCAGGCCAGCAGCGCTCGGCGCAGCAAGGCGCTGGGTCCGCTGGCACTGCCGGTGATGGCGATGGCGAAACGGCGAGGACAAGGGCGACGACGACGGGTCGGGCACCACTGCCGCGACCGCGGCGCCGGCGCCGGCGTCGGCGTACGACGTCCGGCGACGGCGAGGGCCCGGACGGGCTCGGCCCGGACGACCCGCCGAACACCGTCGTTCACGTCCGCGAGCCGCGCAAGGCGGTCGTCGACGACGGCGTACGCGGCGTCAAGGGCTCGACCCGGATCGAGGCCAAGCGCCAGCGCCGCCGCGACGGTCGCGACACCAGCCGCCGCCGGCCGTCGATCATCACCGAGGCCGAGTTCCTGGCCCGGCGCGAGGCGGTCGACCGCGTCATGGTCGTGCGCCAGGGCGACGAGCGCACCCAGATCGCGGTGCTCGAGGACGGCGTGCTCGTCGAGCACTACGTCACCCGCAAGGACTCGGCCTCGATGGTCGGCAACGTCTACCTCGGCAAGGTCCAGAACGTGCTGCCGAGCATGGAAGCCGCGTTCGTCGACATCGGCCGCGGCCGCAACGCCGTGCTCTACGCCGGCGAGGTCAACTACGACGCGAGCGCGCTCGAAGGCCGCCCGCCGCGGATCGAGCAGGCGCTCAAGAGCGGCCAGTCGGTCCTCGTCCAGGTCACCAAGGACCCGATCGGGCACAAGGGCGGCCGGCTCACCAGCCAGGTCAGCCTGCCCGGCCGCTACATGGTCTACGTGCCCGACGGACGGCTGTCCGGCATCAGCCGCAAGCTTCCCGACACCGAGCGGTCCCGCCTCAAGGGCATCCTCAAGCGGCTCACCCCGGAGGACGCGGGCGTCATCATCCGTACCGCGGCTGAGGGCGCCAGCGAGGAAGCGCTCGAGCGCGACCTCAACCGGCTCAAGGCGCAGTGGGAGGTCATCGACGCGAAGTCGAAGACCGGCTCCGCGCCGAGCCTGATCTACAGCGAGCCCGACCTGGTGATCCGCGTCGTCCGCGACATCTTCAACGAGGACTTCACCTCGCTGGTCGTGCAGGGCGCCGACGAGTGGGACACGATCGACAACTACGTGCGCTGGGTCGCGCCGGACCTCGCCGACCGGACGAAGCGCTGGACCGAGGACACCGACGTGTTCGAGGCGTACCGCGTCGATGAGCAGCTCGCGAAGGCGCTCGACCGCAAGGTCTGGCTGCCCAGCGGCGGCTACCTCGTCATCGACCGCACCGAGGCGATGGTCGTCATCGACGTCAACACCGGGAAGTTCACCGGCAAGGGCGGCAACCTCGAAGAGACCGTCACGAAGAACAACATCGAGGCGGCCGAGGAGATCGTGCGCCAGCTCCGGCTGCGCGACCTCGGCGGGATCATCGTCATCGACTTCATCGACATGGTGCTCGAGAGCAACCGTGACCTCGTGCTGCGCCGGCTGCTCGAGTGCCTCGGGCGCGACCGGACCCGCCACCAGGTGGCCGAGGTCACCTCGCTCGGGCTGGTCCAGATGACCCGTAAGCGGGTCGGCGAGGGCCTGCTCGAGTCCTTCAGCGAGACCTGCAAGACCTGTGGCGGCAGCGGCGTCGTGCTCACGATCGACCCGGTTGCCGCCAAGCGGCCGCCGAAGCCGACCGCGGTAGCCGGTGCGGCGAAGCCGGCCAAGCCGACGAAGCGGGCCGCCGCAGCGAAGGCAGACTCGAATGGCCTAGACACATCGGATGATTCGGGGAGCGGGTCCGGGCGCAAGCGGCGTACCATCGGTGACGCGGCGAAGCCGGCCAAGGACGCCGAGGACCAGCGAACCAGTCGCCGCCACGCCGTAGGGCGAGCGTCAACCCAAAAGCGCTCACTACGCAGGGGCGTGGCCAGCGGCTTCGCGCGACGTCGGTTTTCGGGGCCGGGCTCGCGACTGGAAAGAATCGGACGTTACCCGACAAACCGCCGGACTCACTCGTAGTGAGCGCAGTTGGGGCGGGTGCGTGCCAGACGTCTGTCGGCTAGGCGATGGCTCGCCCGGCGGGGTGACCGAGCGGCGGGTGGCTGCGTACCAGGGCTCCGGCGTAGCGTCGGAGTGTGCGGCGGGCCGCCGGGTCGACGAGGTCGCTCAGCGAGCCGCGCGAGGTGCTCAGGGCGGCGTCGATGGCGTCCATTGCCTGGTCGGTGTCGCCGACGGCGAGCGCGTACTTCGCGATCGAGAGCTGCTGGACGATGTCGTCGCCTGCGTTCGAGGTCAGCGGACGGTCGTGGTCGCCGTTCGCCGTGAGCCGACCGCACCGTCACGTGCGCCTCCTGCGTTCGCCTTCGCTAGTTGTCGTGTCTGGCCGCACGGGCGCTGAAGCGCCGCGGCGCGAAGATGGTCACTAAGTGCCATCCCGGCTGGCCACGCGGCGGCCAGGAGCCGTTTGACCAGGCCGGGAGGGACTCCGTAGGCTGAACGGTCGGTGCGCCTCGCGCGGACCCGATCCGGACCGCCTCACGACCATCACGGTCAACGAGTCGCGTCCGGGTCCCGATGTCCAGGACAGAGCAGCAGGGAGTTCGACCGTGTACGCGATCGTGCGCAGTGGCGGCCACCAGCACAAGGTTGCGGTCGGTGACACCCTGTCGGTCAACCGGCTGTCCAACGCGCCGGGCGAGTCGATCACGCTTGCCGGCGGTCCTGTTCGTCGATGACAGCGGCGCGATCACGACCGACGCCGACGCGTTGTCGAAGACGACCGTCACCGCCGAGGTCGTCGAAGAGACCAAGGGCCCGAAGATCCAGATCCACCTGTTCAAGAACAAGACCGGCTACCACCGGCGTCAGGGGCACCGCTCGCGCCTGACGACGCTGCGCGTCACCGGCATCGAGACCGGAAAGTAGGGCCACCATGGCTCACAAGAAGGGTGCGTCCTCCAGCCGGAACGGGCGCGACTCCAACTCCCAGCGGCTCGGCGTGAAGCGGTTCGGCGGCCAGCAGGTCAACGCCGGCGAGATCCTCGTCCGCCAGCGCGGCACCCACTTCCACCCGGGCGAGAACGTCGGCCGCGGTGGCGATGACACGTTGTTCGCCCTGGTCGCCGGCGCGGTGCAGTTCGGCCGCCGGCGCGGGCGCAACGTCATCAACATCACCACGGTCGACGCTGCGGCGACGGCCGACAGCTCGGTCTGAATCCCGCGGCATGGCCGCGACCTTTGTAGACCACGCGCTCCTGCACGCCACCGCCGGCGACGGCGGCCATGGCTGCGCGTCGGTGCATCGCGAGAAGTTCAAGCCGCTCGGCGGCCCGGACGGCGGTGACGGCGGCCGGGGCGGCGATGTCGTGCTGCTCGTCGACCCGAGTGTGACCACGCTGCTCGACCTGCATCGCCATCCGCACCAGCGCGCCGCCAGCGGCAAGCCCGGCCAGGGCTCCAACCGCTCCGGCGCCGAGGGCGGCGACCTGGTGATCCGGGTGCCCGACGGCACAGTGGTACGCGACGCCGAGTCGGGTGAGCTGATCGCCGACCTGGTCGGCGTCGGCACCCGCTTCGTCGCCGCCCGCGGCGGCCGCGGTGGTCTCGGCAACGCCGCGCTCGCCTCGTCGCGGCGCAAGGCGCCCGGCTTCGCGCTGCTCGGCGAGCCCGGCGAGGCGCTCGAGGCCGTGCTCGAGCTCAAGAGCGTCGCCGACGTCGCCCTCGTCGGCTATCCCAACGCCGGCAAGTCCTCGCTGATCGCCGCGATGTCCGCGGCCCGACCGAAGATCGCCGACTACCCGTTCACGACGCTGGTGCCCAACCTCGGCGTGGTCGAGGCCGGCGACACCGTGTTCACCGTCGCCGACGTGCCCGGGCTGATCCCCGGCGCGAGCAGCGGGCGCGGGCTCGGCCTGGAGTTCCTGCGCCACATCGAGCGCTGCACGGTCATCGTGCACGTCGTCGACCTCGCGACTGCCGAGAGCGGTCGCGATCCGGTCAGTGACCTGGTGCAGATCGAGGCCGAGCTGGCGGCGTACGACGACGCCGTCGCGGGCGGGCTGGCCAGCCGGCCGCGGATCGTCGCGCTCAACAAGATCGACGTGCCGGACGCCCGTGACCTCGCCGACCTGGTGCGCGCCGATGTCGCCGAGCGGTTCGGCTACCCGGTCTTCGAGATCTCGGCCGCCACCCACGCCGGGCTGCGTGAGCTCGGGCTTCGCGATGGCCGAGTCGGTCGCCGCCGCGCGCGCCGCGACGCTCGACCTCGAGCCGACCCGGATCGTGCTGCGCCCGGCGCCGGCCCGCGACAGCGGGTTCACGCGTGGAGCGATCGGGGAGCAGGCGTTCGTCGTCTACGGCGAACGGCCGGGGCGCTGGGTGCTGCAGACCGACTTCACCAACGACGAGGCGGTCGGCTACCTCGCCGACCGGCTGGCCCGGCTCGGCGTCGAGGACGAGCTGGCCAAGCTCGGCGCGCGCAAGGGCGCCGAGGTCACGATCGGCACGGTCACCTTCGACTGGGAGCCGACGCTGCGCAGCGGGGTCGGCGTGCCGTACGGCGGCCGGGGCACCGACGCCCGGCTCGAGAACAACAACCGGGTCGGCGCGGACGAGCGCAAGGCCTCCCGCAAGGCCCGCCGGTCCGCCTACGACGAAGAGGTCGAGGCAGCGCGCGCCTCGACGGCCGGTCTCGAGCGGCGGCGCGACAGCGAGGAGTCGTGAGCCGCGAGGTCGTCGCCGCCGCGCGCCGGCTGGTCGTCAAGATCGGGTCGTCCTCGCTGGCCAGCCCGGGCGGGGGCATCGACGCGGCACGGCTCGACGCGCTCGTCGACGCGACGGCCGCCCGAGTCGCAGCCGGCGGCGCAGGTCGTCCTGGTCTCCTCCGGCGCGATCGCGGCCGGGCTCAAACCGCTCGGCCTGTCGACCCGCCCGCGTGACCTGGCGACCCAGCAGGCCGCGGCGAGCGTCGGTCAGGGCATGCTGGTCGCCCACTACAGCGCCGCCTTCGCGCGGCACGACCTGACCGTCGGCCAGGTGCTGCTGACCGCCGATGACGTGGTCCGGCGGGCGCACTACCGCAACGCCGCCCGCACCTTCGAGCGGCTGCTCGGGCTTGGCGTCGTGCCGGTGGTCAACGAGAACGACACCGTCGCCACCGAGGAGATCCGGTTCGGCGACAACGACCGGCTGGCGGCGCTCGTCACCCACCTGGTCAGCGCCGATGCCCTGGTCCTGCTCTCCGACGTCGACGGCGTCTATGACGACGACCCGGCGCACGGGCCCGGCGACGCGGGTCAGTGACGTCCGCAGCGAAGCCGACCTGGCACACGTGCGGCTCGGCTCGGTGGGCAAGCGCGGCGTCGGCAGCGGCGGGATGGCGACGAAGGTGGCCGCGGCGCGGATCGCGGCCGGTGCGGGCGTGCCGACGCTTGCTGGCGCACGCCGACCAGGTCGCGCAGGTGCTCGCCGGAGCCGACGTCGGCACCTGCTTCCATCCGACCGGCAAGCGCGCGCCGGCCCGGCTGCTCTGGCTGGCGCACGCGACGACCGCTCGCGGTGGCGTGCGCCTCGATGCCGGTGCGGTCACGGCGGTCGTCGCAGCGGCGCAAGCTCGTTGCTCCCGGCCGGCATCGTGGCCGTCGAGGGCGACGTTCTCGGCCGGCGACCCGATCGACCTGCTCGACGAGAGCGGCGTTGCGGTCGCGCGCGGCCTGGTCGCGTACGACGCGGCCGAGCTGCCGGCGCTGCTCGGCCGCTCGACCCGCGAGCTCGGCGAGACCCTCGGGTCGGCGTACTCCCGCGAGGTCGTCCACCGCGACGATCTTGTCCTGCTTGACTCGCTAGCCTTCCGCAGGTCATGGACGCTGTCGATCGCCCCGACATGCCGGCCGGTTATGGCATCGCCGAGCCAGACGCACGCGGCGAGCTGCCGTGGTCGTGGGCCGAGGACAAGCTGCTCGCCGCGCCGCAACTACTGGGTCTGCACGACCCGCGCGGATGGCCGGCCGCACGCGATGCCGGTCTGGGGGCTGTGGCTCGACGACGCGGTGTTGTTCTCGACCGACCCCGAGTCGGTCAAGGCCCGCAACCTCGCTGCCCGGCCGGACGTCGTGGTGCACCTCGAGAGCGGCGACGACGTCGTCGTCGTCGACGGCCGGGCCGAGCGGCTGACCGGCTCCGAGCTGCCGGCGGACTTCGTCGACGCGCTACGAGGAGAAGTACGCCGTCCGCGTCGACCCTGCCGATCCGGCGTTCGGCTTCTACCGGGTCGCTCCCGTCGCGGGTGCTGGCCTGGCGCGAGCAGGACTTCCCGACCTCCGCCACCCGCTTCCAGCTACGGTGAGGGCGGCGCCGTACGATTTCGGGCATGACCACTGCCGAGGACGTGCTGGCCACCGCGCAGCGGGCCCGCGCGGCGGCCGCTGCGCTCGCGCCGTTCCCGCGGGCCGCGAAGGACCGCGCGCTGCTCGCGATGGCCGACGCGCTGGTCGCGCGACACCGCGAGGTGCTCGAGGCCAACGCGCGCGACGTCGCGCGCGACGCCGACAACCCGCTGATCGACCGGCTCCGGCTGGACGAGGGCCGCGTCGCGGCGATGGCCGACGGCCTGCGGCAGGTCGCGCAGCTGCCCGACCCGGTCGGTGAGGTGCTGCGCGGCTCGACGCTGGCCAACGGGCTTGCAGCTGCGTCAGGTGCGGGTGCCGATGGGCGTGGTCGGCATCATCTACGAGGCCCGGCCGAACGTCACCGCCGACGCCGCCGGGCTGTGCCTGAAGAGCGGCAACGCGGTGCTGCTGCGCGGCTCGTCGAGTGCCCGCGAGAGCAACGCGGCGCTCGTCGACGTCCTCGCCGCGGCGGCGACTGCCGCGGGACTGCCGGAGCACAGCGTCCAGCTCGTGCCCGGCGACGACCACGAGTCGGCGAAGCACCTGATGCGGGCCCGCGGGCTCGTCGACGTGCTGATCCCGCGCGGCGGCGCCGGGCTGATCCGCAGCGTCGTCGAGGAGTCGACGGTGCCGGTGATCGAGACCGGCGTCGGCAACTGCCACGTGTACGTCGATGCCGATGCCGATCTCGACATGGCGATCGCGATCATCCTCAACGCCAAGACGCAGCGGCCGAGCGTGTGCAACGCGGCCGAGACGATGCTGGTGCACGCCGACGTCGCGGCGGATTTCCTGCCGCGCGCGCTCGAGGCGTTGCAGTCGGCCGGCGTCACGATCCACGGCGACGAGGCGGTCGCGGCGTACTCCGATGCCGTCGTCCCGGCGACCGACGAGGACTGGGCGGCGGAATACCTCTCGCTCGACCTTGCGGTCGGCGTCGTGCCGAGCCTGCCGCGCGGCGGTCGCGCACATCCGGCGGTGGGGGAGCGGGCACACCGAGGCGATCGTGACCCGGTCGCTGCCGGCGTCGCAGGCGTTCGTGTCGGGGCTCGACTCGGCCGCGGTGATGATCAACGCGTCGACCCGGTTCACCGACGGCGAGCAGTTCGGCTTCGGCGCCGAGATCGGGATCTCGAACCAGAAGCTGCACGCCCGCGGCCCGATGGGCCTGGCCGAGCTGACCACGACCACCTGGATCGTGACCGGCGAAGGCCAGATCCGTACCTAGCGATGTGACATCGCTCCGCCCGCGATAGCAATGTGGCATCGCTATCGCCCGGCGATAGCGATGCCACATCGCTTGGTGGGGAACAGGGCGTTGCGGGCGGAGGTTGTGGCAGGAGGAGGTGGGTGCGATGGCGTTCGACGATCTGCCTGACCTCCCGCTCGACCAGCCGCTCGAGCCGCCGCGGCGCCGCTTCGTCCGGCACCCGACGGTTGCGCCCGCGCCGCGCTGGGTCGCGCCGCTCTACCTCACGCTGTCCGTCCTGCTGGTCCCGTGGATCGTCTACCTCGCTTTCGCCCGCCCGGCGGAGTTCGGCGACGGCCACTACCGGGCGGCCTGGGTCGGCCTCGACGCGATGGAGGCGATCGCGCTGGCGCTGACCGCCTGGCTCGCCTACCGCCGCTCGACCTGGGTCGACATGGCCGCGACCGCGACCGCGACGCTGCTGATCGTCGACGCCTGGTTCGACCTGATGACCGCCACGCCCGGGCTGGCAGCTGACGCAGTCGATCGCCGCTGCCGCCGTGCTCGAGATCCCGCTCGCGCTGCTCTCGCTGTGGATCGCCCGGCACGCCCAGGTGGTCAACGAGACGGTCACCCGCTGGCTGATCGAGCGAAGCAGCACGCAGGCCGCCCAGCTGCACGCCGCGGCCGAGCTGGGCTTCGTCGACGTCGAGGCCACGCGACCCCGCTAGAATCACGTTCTGTTCGTCGATCCCGCCGGGAGTCCGCATGACGTTGTTCGCCTCGCCCGACGACGTCCGCGAGCGGCTGGCCGCCACCGGCTACCTCGCCGACGACGCCATCGCCACGACGGTCTTCCTCGCCGACGCGCTCGGCAAGCCGCTGCTGGTCGAGGGCCCGGCCGGCACCGGCAAGACCGAGCTCGCCAAGGCGGTCGCGACCGCGGCAGGTGCCGGCCTGGTCCGGCTGCAGTGCTACGAGGGCCTCGACGAGGCGCGGGCGCTGTACGAGTGGAACTACCGCAAGCAGCTGCTGCGGATCCAGGCGGCGGGCGACCAGGCGTGGGATCAGACCCACGACGACATCTTCTCCGAGGAGTTCCTGCTCGCGCGGCCGCTGCTGACCGCGATCCGGCAGAGCGAGCCGACCGTCCTGCTCATCGACGAGACCGACAAGGCCGACGTCGAGGTCGAGGGCCTGCTGCTCGAGGTGCTCAGCGACTTCCAGGTCACGGTCCCCGAGCTCGGCACGATCGAGGCGGTCCGCCGGCCGTTCGTCGTCCTCACCTCGAACGCGACCCGCGAGCTCTCCGAGGCGCTCAAGCGCCGCTGCCTGTTCCTGCACGTCGACTACCCCGACGCCGAGCGCGAGAAGGCGATCGTGCTCAGCCGGGTGCCCGAGGTCGTCGACGAGCTCGCCGAGCAGCTGGTCCGTACGATCCGCACGCTGCGGGCGCTCGAGCTCAAGAAGGCGCCGAGCATCGCGGAGAGCATCGACTGGGCCCGCACGCTCGTCGTGCTCGGCATCGACACCCTCGACGAGGACGCCGTGGCCAGCACGCTCGGCGTCGTGCTCAAGCACTCCTCCGACCAGGCCCGCGCGGTCAAGGAGCTGGGCCTGAACCCATGACCGACGCCACGATGCGAGACTGCCGGCCGGCCGGCGGGCTGGTCGACCGGCACGTCTCGTTCATGGGCGCGCTGCGTGGCGTCGGGCCTGCCGGTGTCGATGGCGGAGTCGCTCGATGCCGGTCGGGCGATGGCGGCGGTCGACCTGCTCGACCGCGAACAGCTGCGGGCGGCGTACGCCGCGACCGTCGTCAAGCACGCCGCGCACCGGCCCGCCTTCGACCGGCTCTTCGACCTGTGGTGGCCGTCCGCGCTCGGTGACGGCGAGGGTCACGGCGACGGTCGAGGACGCGACCGAGTGACGCCGAGGAGGTCGATCCCGGCCGACCTGCACGCGATGCGCAACGAGCTGCGCGACCGGCTGCGCGACGTGCTGCTCTCCGGCGACGACGAGTCGCTGCGGCGGCTCGCCCGCGAGGCGGTCAACGGCCTCGGCCGCACCGAGGGCGGTCAGCCCGGCCGGCAGTCGTGGTTCACCTACCGCGTGCTGCGCGCGCTCAACCCCGAGACCCTGATGGCCTCGCTGCTCGAGGAGGTGCTGCGCGGCCAGGAGCGCGGCGGCCTGGCCGAGAAGGTCGCCCGCCAGATGCTGACCGAGCGGATGAAGGCGTTCGAGGAGCTCGTCGAGTCCGAGGTACGCCGCCGGCTCGCGGAGGAACGCGGCGCCGAGACGATCGCGAAGACTGCGGTCAAGCCGCTGATCGAGCAGGTCGAGTTCCTGCGCGCGTCCCGCGACGACCTCGCCGCGCTGCGACGCCAGGTGCACCCGATCGCCCGCCGGCTGGCGACCCGGCTGACCGCCCGGCGCCGGCTCGGGCGCAGCGGCCGGCTCGACGTCCGTCGTACGGTCCGGGCCTCGCTGTCGACCGGTGGCGTGCCGCTCACGACGATCTTCAAGCCGCACAAGCCGCACAAGCCCGAGCTGGTCGTGCTGTGCGACGTCAGCGGGTCGGTGGCGGCGTTCGCGCACTTCACGGTGCTGCTCGCGTTTGCGCTGCGGGAGCAGTTCGCCAAGGTGCGGGTGTTCGCCTTCGTCGACACCACCGACGAGGTGACCCGGTTCTTCGACCGGGGTGGCGACGTCGTCGATGCGCTGGCGCGGATGTCGGCCGAGGCCGACGTCGTCTGGTTCGACGGGCACAGCGACTACGGCCACGCCTTCGAGGTGTTCGCGCAGAAATGGCCCGACGCGGTCGGCCCGAAGACGTCGCTGCTCGTGCTCGGCGATGCGCGCACCAACTACCGCGCGCCCGTCGCTGCCGGCGCTGCGTTCGGTCGTGCGAGCAGGCGCGGCACGCGTTCTGGCTCAACCCCGAGCCGCGGCAGTACTGGTCCTCGGGTGACTCGGCGGCCGCGGTCTACGGCGAGGCGATGCCGATGGTCGAGTGCCGCAACGTCGCCCAGCTGCAGCAGTTCGTCGAGGGCCTGCTGCCGGTCTGAGCCCGCGGTTAGGCGGGCCGCAGCTGCGCCGGTAGCCTTGCTCAGCGTGAGCGATCGCGGTGATTGTCGCGCCACGTCGCATCGGGGTCATGGGCGGCACGTTCGACCCCGTGCACCACGGCCACCTCGTGGCGGCCAGCGAGGTCGCGAGCCGGTTTGCCCTCGACGAGGTCGTGTTCGTGCCGACCGGCGAGCCGTGGCAGAAGTCCAAGGACCCGGTGTCGCCCGGCCGAGGACCGCTATCTGATGACCGTCATCGCCACCGCGTCCAACCCGCGGTTCTCGGTCAGCCGGGTCGACATCGACCGGCCGGGCCCGACCTACACGATCGACACCCTGACCGACCTGCGGGACCGATTCGGCCCGGATGCTCGAGTTGTTCTTCATCACCGGCGCCGATGCTCTAGAGGCGATCCTCGGCTGGCACCGGTCAGCCGAGCTGTTCACGCTGGCGCACTTCATCGGCGTGACTCGCCCGGGGCACCACCTGTCCGACCAGGGCTTCCCGGAAGGCACGGTCAGCCTGGTCGAGGTCCCGGCGCTGGCGATCAGCTCGACCGACTGCCGCTTACGGGTGCGGGCAGGCGAGCCGGTCTGGTACCTCGTGTCGGACGGCGTCGTGCAATACATCTCCAAGCGCAACTTGTACGCGAAAGTAGGGTAATGGCCGGCAAGCGAAGAAAGGGACGGGACCCGTCCCGCCCACGCCCGGTCGAGTTGCACCGTCACGTCACACCGCCCGTCCGACACGCCGGCCGACGCCGGCTGTCAGCTGCCGCCGGTCGAGCAGCCGCCGCGCCGCCGCCGCCGCCGCCGGCCGCCACCACCCCGCCTCCGCCAGCTCCGTCGCCGCCACCGGTCACCCCGCCGCCGGTCACCGCTGCCACCGCCTCCGCCACCGCCACCGCCTGCCGCCGCCCCGCCACCGCCGCCGGTCGCACCGCCGCCGCCTGCCGCCGGCTGCGCGCTGGCACGCCGCCGACGTCCGCCGCCGCGTGGTGATGGCGCCGCCGGTGACCCGCCGGCAGGCCCGGCACAAGCCGTCGCCGCCAGCAACAGCGCCGGGTCGGACTGCTCGGCGGCGCTGGCGATCGCGGTCGCCGCGATCATTGTGGTCGCCGCCCTGGCGTTCGGGGTACACAAGGTCGTCACGCACCACAACGGCACGACCCGCACCCAGACCACGGTGCTGCTGCAGATCGCAGGGCTCGAACCGGACAGCCGCGGCGAGCGTCCTGCTCGCCCAGACCCGCCACCAAGACCGGGTGTCGAGGTGCTCGTCCCGTCGCGGGTGATCACCGACGTCTGCGGCTACGGCTCGCAGAACTTCGGCGACGTGCTGGCGCTGCCGAATGGCGTCCCGCCTCGCAGCAGGCGCTGTCGGCGATGCTCAACGGCGTCACCGATCGACGGGTCCTGGGTGCTGACGCCGGCACAGCTCGCCAAGCTGATCGACGTCTTTGGCGGTGTCACGGTCGACGTTGACGTCAACGTCGTGCGGCACGCCGGCCAGCGGCGGAACGCCAGGTGCTCATCCCGGCCGGTCCGAACCAGCAAGCTCAACGGCACCCAGGCGGTCGAATACGCGCTCTACAACACCTCTCCGACCGCCGATGCCGCCGCCGCAGCAGGCCCGGATGAACTCGTCGTCGACGCCATGCTTCAGGCGCTGCCCAGCAATCGCCAGCGCCGATCGCGGCGGACCTGCGCCAGCTCGGCGCCGGGCGGCACGTCGACACTCGGATGCGCACCAGGCTGACGACGCTGCTCGCCGGGTCTGGCCGCGGACAGACCGCAGTGCGAACGGCGTGTTGCCGCACCGACCTGCCCGTGACCCCTGTCGATGCTGGTGGTGGCGCACCGTCGTACCGGAGTCGACTGGGCTCTGGGGTGGACCAGCTTGGTCAGCGCACAGCTGCCAACTCCGTGCCGGCGGACGCCAACAAGGCGCATCCGAGTGTGGAGCTGCTCAACGGCGTCGGCACGCCCGGGCTGGTGCTGACCGCCTGCCCACGGCTCGACGGCGCGCGGCTTCACCTACGCCGGCAGCGGAAATGCGGCGACGTTCAACAACCCGAAGTCGAGCGTCGAGATCAAGTCCGACTCCGACGTGGTCATCAGCTCGGCGACCAGGTTGCCCACGCGCTCGGCCTGCCAACCAGCGATGTCGTGCGCACCACCGACGACCAGACCGTCGCAGACGTCATCGTGATCCTGGGCAACGACTACCAGCAGGCTGAGCCGTGGCAGGCTGTAGACCGTACTGAGACTGATTTCCGTGTTGCCTCCATTGCCAGGTACGACTCGACCGAGGATCCTGTTGACCGCTACTGCCCGCAGCATTGAGCTGGCCGAGGCCGCCGTCAGCGCTGCCGCCGACAAGCTCGCCACCGACCTGAGCATCATCGACGTCAGCGAGCATCTCGCGATCACCGACTGCTTCGTGCTCGCCTCGGCGCCGAACGAGCGCCAGGTCAACGCCGTCGTCGACGCGATCGAGGAGCGGCTGCTCGGACCCTCGGCGCGAAGCCGGTACGGCGCGAGGGCGAGCGCGAGGGTCGGTGGGTGCTGCTCGACTTCTTCGACATCGTCGTGCACGTGCAGCACAGCGAGGAGCGCGTCTTCTACTCCCTCGAGCGGCTGTGGAAGGACTGCCCGTCGCTGCCGCTGCCCGCTGACGCGCTGCCGCCCGCATCGTGAGCCAGGTGCGCCGGGTCGTCCTGCTGCGTCACGGCCGGACCGAGTGGAATGCCACCGGCCGGTTCCAGGGCCAGCTCGACTCGCCGCTCGACCTGGTCGGGCGCGCTCAGGCTGCGGCAGCCGCGGTCGCCGTCGCGCCGATGCAGCCTGACGCGCTGGTCTCCTCCGACCTCGTCGCGGGCGCTCGACACGGCGGCTGCGGTGAGCGCTGAGGCCGGCATGGACATCGCCATCGACCCGCGGCTGCGCGAGATCCACCTCGGTGAGTGGCAGGGTCTGACCCGGGCGGAGGCGCGGGCCCGGTTCCCCGAGGAGTACGCCCGGTGGCAGAGCCGGCGAGGACGCGCGGCGCGGCGGCGGCGAGACGTACGCAGAGGTTGGCGCGCGGGCCGCCGCGTGCGTGCACGAGTGGCTGGACCGAGCTCGGCCCGGGCTCGTTGCTGCGTCGCGGTGACCCACGGCGGCACGGCTCGGGCGACGATCGGCACGTTGCTCGGCATGGCGCCGGACACCTGGTGGCGGCTCGCGCCGCTGTCGAACTGCCGGTGGTCGCTGCTCGCCGACATGGGTCGAGGCTGGCGGCTCGAGGAGCACAACGCCGGCAGCCCACCCGAGGAGGAGACCGGCGACGACGCCCGCTGAGACATCCGAAGTGACCGGATGTGCCAGATCGCTTGCGGTTGCTGGGTGCTGATGCGACCATCCACGCAGCCAACGGTGGGGGTCCGAAATGGCAGAGTCCAAGTTACGACGCTCGTTTGTGCTGATCGCGACAGCAAGTGTGTTGCTGGGGCTCACAGTCTCGGGCGTTTCGCTCGCGGCACCGGCGAAACCAGCGCCGACTCCGCGGAGCATCAGCTTCGACTTGGCAACGCTCACGTTGTCCTCGACTACCCACAAGCAGCTGCACGTCTCGTTCAGTGCCAGCGAGTCGAGTACCGGTGGGCAACACGCTGAATCTGCCGGGATCGCTGTCACCCGCAAAGGCCTCGCCGAGTTCCACGACTGGGATTTCGCTCTCAAGAAAGGATCGCTGAAGTTCAACCCAGCGTCCGGCAACGGTTCGCTAAAGGTTGGCGCGGCGCTGAAGCCGTACGCAGCGATGACGTTGACGTTCACTGCCACCGGCAAGAAACACACGACGGTCTGTCACAGCAGCCGGACCGTCATGCAGCCGGTCACCGTCCACGGCTCGTTCTCGTTCAACACCCGTTCGACCGGGGCCGGTCGTTGGGGCAAGGTCAGCAAGCATGCCGCCCACAGCTTCGGCGGGAAGAGCGAGGTCAGCGAACAGTTCGGTGATCTTCAGTTCTGCGGTCTTACCCGTGAGCCGTGCATGTCGGACATCTCCTGGTCGGGCGAGAAGACCGCCGGTGCCAACTTCACGTCGATCGAAGGCAGCAGGCAGAAGGTCAATGGCAAGACCCACACAGAGATCTCGGCGTTCCGCAACGTCTCGCTGAACAAGCCAAAAGGAGCGGAACGATTCGACAGCCTCACCGTCCCTGACAAGCACATGACCTTCACCTTCGCTGCGGGCCTGCCCACTGTGCAGGTCGGCGCGGGCGGCGCTGTCACCGGCTCGGCCAGCCTGGTGAGCACAACGCCCAGTTCGCCGTTCTCGATCTCCTGTGGGAAGTCGGGTACGGAGGTCACCAACCAATGGGCAGCGCCGTACAAGAACGGGAAATCGCCGCTGACCGTCCACGAGCAGATCGAAGGGCCCTTCAAACTGCCCAACCTGCCCGCCGATATCGATCAGGACACCGTGAGCTGATCGCTTGCCAGCCCGGGCGTCTGTAGACTGACCAACGCTTTGGGGCTGTGGCGCAGCTGGTAGCGCACTTGCATGGCATGCAAGGGGTCAGGGGTTCGAATCCCCTCAGCTCCACTCAAAGGTGCAGGTCAGGGCCATGATCAACGATCTTGGTCCTGCGGGTTTCCGAACTGGGCGCCATGCGCGCTAGGCACCGCTGGACACCGACCGCAGCGAGCCCCGCTGACTCCGGGCTGTCAGGGCTGTTATCCGCTCGCAAAGACCGCCGAGGCGTTCGCGCGAGGATGGTTGGCAACGGCCGACAGATAGTCGCGATTAGTTTGCTTAGGTCGTTCGCTAAGGCGCGCATAGCCGGCTACTTGTTCTGGATCGGGTGGCTGGTCGGGCTGACTGTCACAACAATCTCAGGGCAGTCGTCAACCTGGTGGTGTGCCCGGCCGTTAGGTACGTAGGTGAGTCTCACCGGACTCGCCCAGATGGGACAGATAGATGAAACGCACTAGTTGGCGCCGCAGGGTGGTCGCCGTGACGGCGAGCGCGGTCGGCGTGGCCGGTGTGGTCGCAGCGCCGATCGCGTCGCATGCCTCGACGCGAAGCTCACATTCGGGTTTGGCGCAGGGCTTCTACCTGACGGGCGTGGGCCGGGTGTTCGCACATCCCGGTCTTACCGCGGTGGTTGTCGACGACCAGCACCGGGTGCACGCGATACGGACGATTCTCGGCGGCAACCCGTATCCGCGCGCTCTGGCCTACTACGTGCATGATCCGCGGACCGGTCGAACCACTCAGCACACCTTGCAGCTGGGAGTCGGCACCCAGCACAGTCCGATCATGGAGCTGTCCGGTGATGGCACCCGCATCGACACCGTCGCCATGGAGTGCGGTGGTGTTGTTGCCTCATCGACCCCTGTTGGAGCCCGCCGGCTGAAGCCGTTTGTGGACGCCGACGTCGGCCGCGGTCTCTGCTCGAACGGGGACACAGTGGTGCGGGCTTTGGACGGCCTTGCGGGTCGTCAGATGGCCATCGTCACCGCGTCGGACGACACGCCCGCACCCGATGAGGGCAATACGTTGTTCGTCGGCACACCCGGCCACCCTTTCCGGATCGCTGCGACCGACCTGCCCGGCACCAATCTCATCGCCGGCACCGAATATCTGCTCGAGGGACTGCTCGGGCGCACGGTCGGCCATCTCACCGCCGTGCTCGAGAAGCTGAGCGGCTCCGGCGCTGACGAGAATGACGGCCGGGTCGATCTGTACTTCAGCAAGCAGCAATCAGGCGGCACCTGGTCGACTCCGCAGCCTGTGGTGGCAACCCATCCACCGGCGGGTTACCTAGACACGATCGCCGCACCGCTGGCGCCAGAGCCCGGCGGCCGGTACTTCCTTGCGATTGACCGGTTCCGCATCAGCCATCCCAGCTCGACACTGCGACCGCGGTACGCCGTAGTAAGTACGGGCGGGACCGTGTCCGCAACTCACCCGCTGCCCGGCACCACGGCAGGAGACTTCTCGGTCTCATTCGCCACGGTCGGCGACCGGGTCTATGCGACCTTCATCAGACCGGCTCGCCGTGTGCACGGCTGGATCGAAGGTCAAGTGCGGGAGGAAGTGTTCGTCGGAAGCCACTGGAAGCGGGTAAGCACGGGCGTGGCGTCGACACACGTAAGCGACGCCTACCTCGTGCCTGCGAGCGCCAAGCCGCGCATCGCTTACACCGTCGGCTCACCCCTTTCCTGAGGATCGTCGGATCGAACCGACGAGTCCAAACCGGCGCACTTCGCCAGGCGATATCTCAGGATCGCAACCGAACTGAAGTGCCTTCGTTCGCGCGCACTCGATGCGGCGTTGCCGCACAACATCTGAGGCATGATTGTCGTCGTGGCGACGGCGCGAGACCTACGGCAGGCGCACCCGGTTTGTGTCGCTGTGGTGTAGGTCGCTGCGCCGATCACGGTGGTCGCAGGATGGCTGTTAGCGGCGGGATACATGGGTTCGCCGGACAAACGGTCGTTGGTTCTGGCGGGTTGGTTGCTGCTGTTTGTTGCCTGTGTCGCGGTGGTTGGCGGACTCTACTTGCTACGGCGGACCAAAGCGGCTGGGCGAACCTAACTGACGCGTAGGTCGCGCTCGGAGAACGCTCTGACATGGGGGTTCGTCAAGGCTGAGTCTCCTACGACCGATACAAGCCGCTAGATGCGGCCGGGACGCGGCCTCTGCGTGGGACGCTGACTGAATGCGTCCTCGGAACCGTTCGACGGCGCTAGGAGTCTATAGAGCATGTACAGGGCGCTAGCGGTGGCAGGGCTCGCGGTGACGGCATTGGCATCATGCTCTGGTGGTCACGCGACTCAGCCCGGTGCGGCACCGGCACATCACGTCGCGTCGGCACCCACCGAGGCCGCCGGCGGATCGCTGGCCGTACGCCGTTCAACCGCCCACCTTGGCGTTGCGCGTCGATTGCGCGATCACGGGGCGATCGTCCTTTCACCGGACAGCGTTGAGTTCGCGATGGGTGGCAGCAGCTCATGCCCACCCGTTGCGAGGACCGCCAGTCGACCTCACGGAACCTTAGTCATCCCGATCACATCGCCGCACCGAGGCTGCACCGCGGACCTCGTGTTTTACACCGTGGTCGTGACCCTCAACCAACCGACACTGTCAGACACCACGATCGTCACCCTGCGAACCGGGTAGGGACAGGCGAAGGCTCGGATGCCGCTCCTGCGGGTCTAGATCAGGTCGGGGACCGACCGGAGTGATCTCGCTTCCTCACGAAGGACCCACGCGGTACTCGAACTGAAAAGCCGCTCGGACTCGGACATCAGGCGTTATCGTGCGGTCGTGATTCAGAGCCTTGACCTTGGCGACTGCATTCTTCAACAGCGTGAAGACGGCCTATGTCGCGAAGTCTCGCCCGATCAGCTAGCTGACGAGCGAGCGGGGGCCATTGAACTTGAGCCTGATGACTGGTGGCCGGTCGAACAGAATGCAGACATCACTGCCGGACACCGATTCGTGTGGGGCCGGGTTCACGATGGTGTGCCAGATGCGGTGACGGTCGGCGACAGCCCCGTGCCGATACTGATGATGGGTCCGTTTTGGGGATGTCGCTGGGAGATCGGCGGTCAACGAGTCGAGATTAAGTTCCCCGACCGGCTCGTTGTCCGTCGACTTGATCGGACCCCGAACTACCTGCGTGACCGGTCTGCCGATCCGCCTCAAGATCGGGATTCTGGCTGGTTCGGCCGTCGACTAAGCAACGATCAGTAGTGCCGGTCCAGCACACTTGATCCAGCCTTCTAAGTAAGCGCTTGCTCGCGCTTCAGCGGTTGGCCGGGTCTGGAGGAGGTGCGATCGTGATGGGCAAGTCGAGGTCGTCGAGGTCGCCTTGAACCCGACCCGGGTCGGTGAGGTCCACAAGGCGAAGCGTCTCGACGATATCGTCGACTGGTAGTGCGAGCCGGACTGCGATCATTCGTGGGGTGGCGGTGAACGGCGCCGGGCTCCAGCGGACTAGCTGCTCAATGTCGGGCACGTAGGTCCCATAGACCTGGATCTGTGCTCTGCGTTTGAGGTGTTCGGCTCGGCTGTCGTCCATGTCGACGACGGTCCACACGGGTGGCGGCGCAGGGTTGGGCAGGAAGGCAGGACCGTCAGCGGTCGGGACCACAGCCAACAGGCCGACCCGGTTCATAGCCTCGATGAGCGATCCCCAGGAGTCGACCGTGCCGAACGCGGGCGCGAGTAGTTCCGCGTCGTGCGCAGGTAACGCACCCGAGGTGTCGCCAGCAACGGAGAGCTCCTCGGCGGTCAGTGGCCGTTGCTCCCGGATCAGCGGCACCCGTACCCAGTGCACGCTGCGGATGGAGCCCAGCAGCGCCGGCCAACCCGCACTGCGCCAGGCGTGCATGGCTGTAAGCCACGCCGATGAAAACCTCAGCGAGAACGGAGGCGGCCCACCCATGCGTCTCGGCCGTCGATACAGCTCATCGGTTCCGTCATGGTCTGGCCAGAACTGCAGTAGCCACTTTTCAGGCGGCAGACCCTCGCTTGCGTCGTCGTAGTCAAAGCGGTAACGGCCCGACGCACAGATCCGAACCCGAGTCGGATCGATGTCGTTCACGTCGAGCGACGCGACCGGTTGGTCATAGTCGAATCCGGCGATGACGACCGGGCCGTCATCGACCCCTCGCCACGGAACCTCGTCGCTATCCTCATAGCCCGCCGGCTCCGGGCACCACGTCATGGACCTCCAACCGGGACTGAGACCTCGGCATACTTGGTGCCGCAGATCAAGTCGACAAACCCCGGGTGAGAGGTCGCGAACGCCATTGGCCCGCTGAGTTCCTAATGCGCGCTCGTTTGGTGGGCATTCATAATCGCGAAGTCGGTGCTGATAGCCCCTTCAGCACTACCGATCAACGTCACCCATCGGAATCTACGACAAGAATCCCATGCCCGGGCACAAGCCCGCCTGATTCAGGATCATCAAACCGCGCAGAGGGGACCCGTTATTCATCTTTCGCGCCACGGTCATCGACTGTCGGATAACGTCACCTCTGGTCGCTGTAAGGATGCGGTGACTGCTCACTGGGCGTTTCACGTCCGCGGTGGGCGCTTCGGAGCGGTCCAACTGTCATCCGTACGTGGCAGAAGTGCAGGATGAGTCGCGACTTACCGTGCAGGGATGACACTGGTATCGCGATGGGAGGCCTCATGCCCTCAACGTGCACTTCGACCTTCGTGGCAGCGTTGCAACCTCGCGCGTGCAACAAGTTGTCAGGCACCGTGCCCGTAGCCGCCCGCAGCGCGCTACCGGGCTTGAGAACTGCTTGCTGACGGGAGACGGCTCCTCGGACACTCGTCAGTCGCGGCATTGGTCCCTCGCCTCGTGTTCGTACTGTCAGATTCCGTAATATCCGGCACGCGGCCTTGCCTGCGTTCACCACCTGGATCGCGCCGTAGGAGTCCATCGTTCCCGCATCCAAGTATTGGAAGGAAACAACGAGAGCACCCGCCGAACACCTTGGAAGCGACGACACGTTCGACCTGTCGCGATGGCTTCAACCCGCCTGTCATCGACCGGTTGGACCGAGCAGGTGACACCGATGGCTCCCCGATCAAGCCGGACGTCCCCGCGCTCGACCCGACGGGGTTCTCCGGTGCGGCGACCGGCTGCAACGGTCCCGAGCAGGCAGGCAACAGAACGATCGCGGCAAGTAAACCGACTCGAAGGAACCTCATGACTGACAGACGCGGATAACGAGCCTCTAGTTGGATCTTTCCGCATACCAATCGAGAACGTCGAGCCCCTGCCGCGCGCAGAACGTCGCCTCTGCGCGGCGGGACTATCGGCCTATGAGCGCTCATCGAAGGCAGTGACGACAGCCTCGCCGATCGGTCGCCCCGCCCACAACTCGAAGCGTCTGGAACCGAAGTCCTCGCCCTCAGGAGCATCGGGAACGTCACCGGGATCGGCCACCGTCCTGGCCGCGATCTCCGATCCGCCAATGATGTCCAGGATGGCGACCGTTCCAGCTCCGGTGTTCGGTCCGTCCACAAACCTGAAGGTGATGCTCGAGGTCGGCAGCGTCAAGGGGTTCGACAGCCCTCCTTTCTTAGGGCGAGCGTCACTCTCGCTACTCCTGTGACCACGCGGAATTGTCGGTGAGCGTCCGGCACCGGCCCATCATCTCTCACAGGCACGTGTGCGAGGTAATGATCATGCCGACCACCCGCCCGATAACGGCACCTCGGTTCGGCGCGCGGGTGACCCAACAAGCCCCCTTGCGGCAGACTTCGGCCATGCCCGCGATCAATGGTCGGATTGGCTTGATTCTCACGGTCCGTGATCCGGTGGTGAGTGCCGCTTGGTACCAGAGTGTCTTCGGCTTCGAAGTCACTGGACAGCAGATGGATGTCGAAGGTCTGGTCCAGCAGATCTGCCTTCAGGACAGCCACTCCGGCTTCACCCTCTGTCTGCTGAGCCATGGCCAGAACAGCGGTGAGCCTTTCAACGAGACACGAGCCGGGCTTGACCACGTTGAGTTCTTCGTTTCAGCGGGCGATGAGTTAGACGGTTGGGCGAGTTGGCTCGACGAGCTCGGCGTGACTCACTCAGGTGTGAAGTCCCCCGCCTACACCGCGAATCGAATGATCACCTTTCGGGATCCGGACAACATCCAGCTCGAACTGTTTTGGGAAGGGCCGAGTGCTTGAGCTGCCAGCGCGGTCCGCTGATCTTCGCGCTCGCGACCAGTGCGGCGGCGTGTTGAGCGAAAACCGGTGACGAAGCCGAAGATCAGCGACGGACAGAGCGCCGGCTATGTTCGCCCAACACTGATGGCGTCGGCCGGAGATGATTGGCAGATGGACACGGTGATCGAGTCACTGCGCGAGGCCCTCGCGGGGGCGATCAGAGCCCTGGTCGCAGAGGTTAACCGGGCGGGCGACTCCAACAACTGGGACTTCACGCCGGACTCACCGGCAGTCACGGACTGGGACGCACACGAGAGAGCGAGCGGCTGGGGAGACGAACCGTTGCAGGACGCCTATCGCACCGGCGCGATCCTCTGGTACGTGGTCAACGACCAGGCGCTCGCTGTGGCCGACCTGTTGGATTCCGCTCGCTCACTGGCCCTCCTGTCGGCCAGCAGACCACTTGGAGAGGCCGCCGCCCGATCTTGGCTTCTGCTAACGACCTCCGTTGATCCCGATGAGCGCATCCGTCGCATGATCAACGAGAGGCTGTACGCGCTTCACGAGGATTGGCGCTACACGAGCGCCGTTGCCGCCCTGGACAGTTCTTGGCAGATGGTCACGGCTAATCGCCTGCTCGATGTCGCCGAATCGGAACACCACTTGGCGACAGAACGACCGACCAACCGACGTGCAGGTTGGGTCGGCGAACAGCGCATCTCAACCATGGCGCTATTGGGTGAGACGATCGGCAACTCAACGTACGCGGCGATGTTCTATCGCGACACGTCCGGGATCACTCACGCAACGCTGAACGTACTTCTTAAGCATCTCGAATTCCGTAGCCCAGCCCCGGAGAAGTACCGAGCCAGGCTGCGCGACATAGCTCCGGCCGAGGCCACCGCGCAGATCTCAGCCAGCCTCAGCGCACTCTGCGTCGCGTCGAGAGCGCTGCTTACACAGACCGGTTGGGACGCATCTGGCTATGAGATAGCCGAACGGGCCCTCCTAGCAATCCAACACTCGATCCTCGCCTCGGCCGACTGACCTGAGCTCTCGGCCGCGAGTAAGGCCCGAGAGGCACTCGGTTCGGAGAAGGCGCGCGGCCTTCATTCGTCTCGCGCGCGCCGAACAGAACCGGCGTTCTTGATCACTTCCGGGTCGGGCGAGTGGACGAGCGAGTGACGGACATTTTCGTTCGGAAACAGACGTTGATCTTGCTTTAGTTTCTCTTCGCCTCGGTGAGTCGTCGGTCGACGATGATGACGAGATGGGTTATGGCGACAGGTCCCGCCGGACAAGCCAGCGAGGCTTGCCGCCTCTGCGACCGGAGGTCTGACAGCTTCGGTCGAACCCGTGAGTCTCGAAGAGCTTCACCGTGCCGACGTAACCGCTGGTCTGGTCAATCCGGTCGTCGCCAGCATCGACCGGGTAGCCCTCCAACGCGGGGGCACCCATCCCTTGCGCATGCGCGACGGCACCGTCCAGGAGGTGGTGCATCAGCCCGCGGCGTCGGTAGCCGGGCCGAACGACGAAGCACACCACGGACCAAACACCGTCGTCGTCGAGATGCGGGATCGTGCGTGAGTTGACCAGAGCGCGATACGACTCCTTCGGCGCGATGGAGCACCAGCCTGCCACCTCGCCGTCGACGTAAGCCAGAACCCCCGGGCCTGGGTCGCTTTCGCACAGCGACTTCATGTGTCCGACCCGGCCCGTCATGTCCAGGCTGGAGTTGCGGTACGCCATGCACACGCATCCGCTGCCTCCGCGTCGCGGCACCATGAACGATGCGAAGTCATCCCAGCGGCCAGTCGCCGGCAGCACCTCTGTTGCCATCCGCCGAGGATAGAAGCCCCTGGACTGGCCAGGCGGCACTCGTCGGATGGAGTTGCCCTTTGAGCTGTCGCCTGCGACAACCCAAGCGCCAGGTCTGCTCCCATGTCTAAGACCAGTTGGCAGCGCACAGAGGTGATGCTCCTACTGTCAAATTCGGAGTTCGCGTGGGAGTAGTTCGAAGGTTTCGCGGGCGACGTAGCGTTTGAGGCATCGCATGATCTCGGTCTTGGTTTTGCCTTCTTTGGTACGTCGTTCGACGTAAGCCTTGGTGACGGGGTCGTTGCCCATCCGGACGAACACGATCCGCCATAGGGCGCTGTTTCCTTGCCGGTCACCGCCGCGGTTGAGCCGGTGTCGCACGATCTTGCCTGATGACGCGTTGATCGGGTTGGACCCGAGCAGCGCCGCCCAGGACTGTTCGTTGCGCAGACGTTGCGGGTTGTCACCGGCGGCCATCAGCAGCCCGGCGGCGGTGTCGGGGCCGACCCCGAACGCGGCGCAGAGCTCGGGTGCGATGGTGGTGGTGATCCGCCGGCGGCGGGTGTCGAGCATGACGAGTTCGTCGTCGAGGTCGATGATGCGACGCGCTAGCCCGCGCAGTGACAGTTTCGTGACGGTGGCCAGGTCGTCACGGTCGGTGGGCCGGAACGCCGCGCAGGTCGCGAGCAGCGCGGGACGCTTCAGTTCTCGCAGTTCGGTGCGCAGCTGCTCGGGTGCGGTGGTGATCAGGTCCCGGATCTGGTTCAGCGCCTGGGTGCGTGACTTGTTCGCGCTGCGGTGCACCATCGTGAGCACCCGCAACGATTCCACCCCACCGTCATGACTTTTCGGGTGCCCGGTCGCGTCCCCATTGATCACCGCTCGAGCCGCCGCGATCGCATCGACCACATCGGTCTTGCCGTGCCGGCGACGGACCTGACGGTTCGGCCGGTTCACCTCAATCACCTCAACACCCTCACGCGCGAGATGCCGCGCCAACCCGACACCGTAGGAACCGGTGCCTTCGACTCCGACCTTCGCTAGCGGACCGAACTCGCGCAGGTAGGTCAGCAGCGACCGGTAACCACGCGGCGTCGTCGCGAAGGACTCAACCCCGAGCACCGAACCGAGCTGGTCACACGCCGCAGCGACATGAACATCCGCATGCGTGTCCACACCCCCAATGACATTGAGCGTCGTTAATGCAATCGTGGTCACGCCGGTCCTCTCAGTCACATGAGCAGGGCAGGCACGCACAGCCAACGGTCGGACAGGACAGGGACGGGGCCTCTAGACCAGGCTCCTACTAGGTCACTCCCACCAGCGGTACGTGCAAAGGTGTTCTCCCGCCCGGTCGACGGATCACCTACAGGACAACCTCGAAAGGTGCCGGCCGCTCATTCGAGTCAGGCCGGGCGGGAGAACGTCACCAGTCAACATCCCTGCCGCTCGCGCGCGTTTGGCTCCCAGTGACCTGTGGTTGGGTTGCCGAAGGCTGGTGGCTCAGATGTTGGAGGTGCTGCCGTGACCTCGGATGGTGGCACTCCTGATCAGGGCGACAACCAGGTACCCAACCGCGACGGCACCAAACAGCAGAAGCGCGTCAAGCGCGAACGCCTGGAACGAGTCAGGGTTGACGCCCGGCGCGGAGACATAGTCCGGACAGCCGTGACCACAGTTGAGGGCACCAGTCAGGCTGGGGATCCCGAGGGGGTTATTGCCCTTCACGTTGGCGATGTTCCCGGCGTACAACGCGATGGTCACCACAATCAGCGAGTTCCGGACTCTGTGAAGGGTCCTGCTAGCACGCTGGTGATCAACGGCCATTAGGGCGCCAAGGCTGAACGCGGCGACCATCCCCAGGTAGGTCAGGTCGTCGGGTGCCGTCATGCGCCTGACAGTAGCGGCTTCAATCGTCCTCTGGTGGAGAACGCGGAGGTTGGTTGTTGACGCTCGACGACTCGACGCTCACCGTCGAATAGGTGATGCTCCTACTGTCAAATTTGGAGTTCGCGGGGCAGTAGGTCGAAGGTTTCGCGGGCGACGTAGCGCTTGAGGCATCGCATGATCTCGGACTTGGTTTTGCCTTCTTTGGTACGTCGTTCGACGTAGGCCTTGGTGGTGGGGTCGTTGCCCATCCGGACGAACACGATCCGCCATAGGGCGCTGTTTCCTTGCCGGTCACCGCCGCGGTTGAGCCGGTGCCGCACGATCTTGCCTGATGACGCTTCGATCGGGTTGGACCCGAGCAGCGCCGCCCAGGACTGTTCGTTGCGCAGACGTTGCGGGTTGTCACCGGCGGCCATCAGCAGCCCGGCGGCGGTGTCGGGGCCGACCCCGAACGCGGCGCAGAGCTCGGGTGCGATGGTGGTGGTGATCCGCCGGCGGCGGGCGTCGAGCATGACGAGTTCGTCGTCGAGGTCGATGATCGACGCGCCAGCCCGCGCAGTGACAGTTTCGTGACGGTGGCCAGGTCGTCACGGTCAGCCGGCCGGAACGCCGCGCAGGTCGCGAGCAGCGCGGGACGCTTCAGTTCCCGCAGTTCGGTGCGCAGCTGCTCGGGTGCGGTCGTGATCAGGTCCCGGATCTGGTTCAACGCCTGGGTGCGTGACTTGTTCGCGCTGCGGTGCACCATCGTGAGCACCCGCAACGATTCCACCCCACCGTCATGACTTTTCGGGCGCCCGGTCGCGTCCCCATTGATCACCGCTCGAGCCGCCGCGATCGCATCGACCACATCGGTCTTGCCGTGCCGGCGACGGACCTGACGGTTCGGCCGGTTCACCTCAATCACCTCAACACCCTCACGCGCGAGATGCCGCGCCAACCCGACACCGTAGGAACCGGTGCCCTCCACCCCGACCTTCGCCAGCGGACCGAACCCGCGCAGGTAGGCCAGCAGCGACCGGTAACCACGCGGCGTCGTCGGGAAGGACTCAACCCCGAGCACCGAACCGAGCTGGTCACACGCCGCAGCGACATGAACATCCGCATGCGTGTCCACACCCCCAATGACATTGAGCGTCGTAGATGCAATCGTGGTCACGCCGGTCCTCTCAGTCGTATGAGCAGGGCAGGCACGCACAGCCGAAGGTCGGACAGGACAGGGACGGGGCCTCTAGACCAGGCTCCTACTAGGTCACTCCCACCAGCGGTACGTGCAAAGGTGTTCTCCCGCCCGGTCGACGGATCACCTACAGGACAACCTCGAAAGGTGCCGGCCGCTCATTCGAGTCAGGCCGGGCGGGAGAACGTCACCAGTCAACATCCCTGCCGCTCGCGCGCACTCGATCCGTCGTTCCCGAGCGTTCGATGAGGCGTCAGGCAATGGGTTCAAGAAGCTGCCGTAACACAGACGTGTACGTGTCGGTGTTTGCAACAAGCGCGTCGGAGAGATAGACGCGACCGTCAGCCGTGCGGTCCCACCAGACTCCGTCGACGGGCAGAACCGTGAACTCCAGATGGAATGGCTTGACGGGTCGCCCCAGCTCGTTCTCAAGATTCTCCACAAGCATCTGGACGTGTAGCGGGTGACGTTTCTCGCGCGCTACCAACTCCCTGCCCCCGGGAAGCGCAGCCACCCAGGCGCAGGCTTCCTCGTAGAGCAACGTCCACGGCCCGATCAATCCCGGGTGCGCGGTCAGGCCGTAGAACCGCGCCGGTGTGAACGGGGAGTAGCCATCTAGATCGAGGGTGATCACCTCCCACACGCGGTCCCATGACGCCGACGCGGACGCGACGTCGAGATCCTTGCTCGGGATAGCTCGCACGCGCGGCGACAGCGCCGGAACGTTTGTCGTTGTTCGCAGCCCGAGCCGGTCACGCACATACAACGGGACGACGAGCTCGGACGGGTTGTGCGAGGCACTGATCCCCCACGTGAGAGTTGGAACCCCGTCCTCATCAAATGTCGTCACCCGAACAGCCTGGCAGGCTCACGGTGCAAAGAACCACTATTTGTGTAGGCACCAGAGCCGATCGCGATGTGCCGCGCGCGCAGGTTTGGTTCCCCGATTTGTGGTACCGAAGGCGCCGGTCTGTCGTGGGAGTCTGACTTGGTGAAGGTCTTACCTCGGATGGCTGCTGTCGGCTTAGTGGTCGTTGTGTCGTCCTGTGCGGGTGGATCGCCACCCGCCGCCCAACTCACCGGATACAGGTCAGTGACGGTGTTCAAGACATCTGGTGCGGTGTCGGTGGACCTCACCCGATCGCAATCCGAGCGAGTCTTCAGCCTGATCGCAGCGCTTCCCGAGGCGTCCCATGTTGACTGCATGGACCCGCTAGACCTCGACTACCGAGTGACGGTGGTGCACGCCAAGCGCATCGCAAGCGGCACGGTGATTACTGGGTATCGATGCGCTGCATTGGTCATCATCACTCGTCCGGGCTCGAAGCCAGCCGGGTATGTCGACACCAAGTGCAAGCTGGACAACGCGATACGCGGCATCCTCCCGCCGGCAGCAGCAGGAACGCGAGCTACGACAGTCGGCTGCCACTAGTCGTACTCTGCGGTGGCCGACCGCGCATGAGTGCCGTTCTTCGGCGCAATGGTCTGGCTCTGCCGTGCGCTCGCAGCCGCTGAACGCTGAGGATCGCGTGCGCCGAATGGGACACTTGCACCAATGAGCATTCGGGCGCTACCGATTGCACTTGTCGAGGAGATCCTCGCGAGTTTTGAGCCGGTCATGCCACCGGGGTCATCGATGGAGTTGACCGGCCGCGTGTTCGATGGTCGCGCCCCGGATGGCGGTGGCTGGTTCGGCATTCCGCTGGGAAGCCTGCCGTGGCCGCCGATGCCGTCGCGGACCAAGTGGCGCCTGGCAGTGCAAGAGGTATACGAGTGGGCGGCCCGGGGTCTCGGTGCCGACCGGCGGCCCGTACGGTCGGATGAGGACCCGTTTCGGCTGTACTGGCCCGTGGAGGGCGCCCGTGTCCACGTCAGCGTTAGGGATCGCGAGTTCACAGCGGAGTTTCGCAACCCAGCCGGTGCAGCAGTCCTGACGATGCCAACCCTGACACGGTCGGGTCCACGTTTCGAAATCAGTCACCGGCTGTGGCTTCCCGACACCAAGCACCGCAGTCCCTCGCGTCGATTCACTCCTCGCGAGAACCAGTCGTAGCCGCTAGCGAGACAAATAGGTGCTCGCGATCCGGCGTGACACTAATCGACGCAAGCGACCTCCTGCTCGCGGCGGGTAGCCCTGCGTGGCGGCGTGATCGCGCGACAGGTTCTCACTGTGCGGTGACAACTTTGCGGGGATTGTGGGCGTTAGTAGAGGTGTGACGACGATGGGTATCCGATGATCTCGCGGCGTGACCGGCCCGCGTTCGACTCGTTCGTGTTGTCATCGTCGAGCCGGTTGCTGCGTACGGCGTACCTGCTGTGCGGTGATCGAGGGCACGCCGAGGACCTGGTCCAGACCGCTTTGATGCGCACCGCGCGTCAGTGGCGGCGAGCCCGGGATCGCCCCGAGGCGTATGCCCGTCGGGTGGTAGTCAACCTGGCCAAGGATCGTTGGCGCGAGCTGAGCCATCGACCCGCCGAAGGACCGCTGGAGATCGACCTCCCCGCGCCGAACGTCGGAAGCGTTGAGGACCGTGACGCGATCCTGCGGGCGGCCCACCGGCTCCCACTCGGGCAGCGGACTGTCCTGGTGCTCAGGTACTTCGACGACTTGAGCATCGAGGAGACCGCTGCCGTACTCGGCTGCACCACCGGCACCGTCAAGTCACAGACCGCACGAGCCTTGGACAACCTCCGGGCCGCCCTCACACCTACACAGGAGACCGCACATGTTGACTGATGACGATCTGACCCGCTCGCTCGGGAGTGCTTTTCAGGATGCGACCGAGGGCCTGATCTACACCGGACGGACCCGCCCGCCTCGCCAGGTGCTGTCCACGGTCCTGCCGGCGGTGGCCGCAGGAGCGGTGCTGACCGGAGCCGCCGTCGCGGCCATCGAGATCAACCACCCCTCGACACCCGCGGTTGGCGCGAGCGCGAGGCCGGCGCCCCACCACCCGTCCTCAACGCCGGCGGCTCATCCAGCCAAGAAGGCGCTGGTGATCAGGAAGGTCAGGCTGGCGGGCTTCACGATTTCGTATCAAGCAACGGCAGGCTCGCCAGTTCAGCTCTACGCCGAGGTGGGCTTCTCAAGTGTCCCCGATGGCGCCACACCGGTGACCACGACCAATCCGAATGCGAAGACCTGGATTGGCACGGAGCCGAACACCGGGGACAACGCGCTGTACGTCCAGTTCTCGGATGGCAACAACGACCAGCTTTACGCACTCGTCTCCCCGACCTGGACTCAGCAGCAACTCATCAACGCGTTCGAGAGTCCGATGGCTGTGCCGGAAGTCTCCGCGGGAAGCGCGAGCTGACCGCATACTTTTCCGTTCGTTTCCGATCCGCTGTCTCCCAGCCCGGGCGTCGGCGCGTCAAATTCTGCTGGCTCGAACGCGCCAAGTTACAGAGCCGAGATCGCGACCCAGCCGATCAAGATGAGGGCGAAAGTGATTGTGAGTCCGGCGTAGACGTGCCAGCGTCGATATGACGCGGGTGCGGAAAGTGCTGGGCGGTGCGAAGCGCGGTCTTTGTATTGCTCGGTTGCCATGTCGACCTGAACCTTGATGGCGCGGACGTAGGTCCAAGGGTCGGGGTTCTCGTCTTCGGCGTTGTATTCCCGTTGGAGTTCTGGGCCTGTCGTCACTTCATGCCCGTCGTCCGGCGCGCTCAACTTCATCGCGGCAGCGATCACTAGCGACGCCAAAGTGGTCGACGACTCTTGCTGCGCGTTCGTTAGACCCGGCGCGCATGATGCGGGCACGCAGGACGCACAGATCGGTTTGACCGTCGAGGTTGCGGGTTGCTGATGAAAAATGCTCAGGCTGAAGGAGGTCTGCCAGGGGAGACTGTCCTTGTGCTGCTCACCTTGACCACGACCCGGGCCCCGGCGACCGATCTGGGCTTTCTCCTGCATAAGCACCCGGCCAAGGTCCAGTCGTTCGAGATCGCGAGTGGTGTTGCCCACGTGTTCTACCCGGACTCTGCCGACGACCGATGCACCGTGGCACTGCTACTGGAGATCGATCCGGTAGGGCTGGTGCGGGGGCACAAGGGGCGCGGTGGTGGCGACTTCGCGCTGCGGCAGTACGTCAACGATCGCCCGTACGCCGCGTCAAGCATGCTGGCCGTCGCGATGTCGCGAGTATTCAAGACCGCGATGGCCGGTCGGTGCGACGCTCGCCCCGAGCTCGTGGCCACGGCACTTCCGCTTGAAATCCACCTGCCGGCCCTTCCCTGCAGCGGAGGCACGGAGCTGGCGAGGAGCCTGTTCGATCCGCTTGGCTGGACTGTCTCGGCGGCCGCGGTGCCACTCGACGAACAGTTCCCGGACTGGGGCGACTCCCGGTATGTCGACCTTCGCCTCACGGGGACGCACCGGCTGGCGGATGCGCTGAACCACCTGTACGTGCTGCTGCCGGTCCTGGACAACGCGAAGCACTACTGGGTGAGCACGGACGAGGTAGACAAATTGGTCCGTGCGGGGGAGGGCTGGCTGGCCACCCATCCGGAACGAGATCTGATCACCCGCCGCTACCTCTCGCATCGATCCGCCCTGGTACGGACCGCCGTTGCGCGGATCGCCGAGGTCGATGACACCGAGCCGGAGGACCTCGACAACGCGACTGACGCCGCAAATGTCGGTGACGAGCCGGACCGTCCGGTTCCGCTCGCCCAGCAGCGGCAAGGGGCGGTCATCGCAGCGCTGCATTCCTCGGGTGCTCGCCGCATCGCCGATCTCGGGTGCGGTGACGGCGCTTTGCTGGTGAAGCTCGTCGGTGACTCGGCGTTCGTCCATGTCGTCGGTGCGGACGTCTCCGCTCGCGCATTGGACGTCGCGGCTCGCCGGCTCAAGCTCGATCGGATGACCGACCGGCAGCTCGAGCGCATCTCGCTGTTGCAGTCAGCACTGACCTACCGGGATAACCGGCTTGCAGGTCTTGACGCGGCGGTGCTGATGGAAGTGATCGAGCACGTCGACCTGCCGCGGCTGCCAGCGCTCGAGCGCACGGTCTTCGGCGACGCGGCTCCGACGACGGTCATCGTGACCACGCCGAACGTCGAGCACAACGTCCGCTTCGAGAGCTTGACAGCGGGTGCGATGCGCCATCGCGACCACCGGTTCGAGTGGACCCGACAGGAGTTTCAGGACTGGGCGGCGCGGGTCGCGGCGACGTACTCGTACGGGGCTCGGTTCCTGCCGGTCGGCACCGATGACCCCGACGTCGGTCCGCCGACTCAGATGGTCGTCTTCACCAAGGACGCCGACGAGATGAGCATCGCCGGATGACCGACACCCTCGAGGCCTCGGGCATCACCGAGGCCACTCCTCGCGAGCTTGCCGTGCCGGCCCTCAGTCTGGTCGTGCTGATGGGCGTGACGGGCTCCGGCAAATCGACGTTCGCCGCCCGAAACTTCGCCGCGACCGAAGTCATCAGCAGCGACTTCTGTCGTGGTCTGGTCGCTGACAACGAGAACGACCAAGCGGCGACTCCTGACGCGTTCGACCTGCTGCACTACATCGCGGCCAAGCGCCTGGCCGCTGGCCGGCTGACGGTGATCGATGCGACCAGCGTGCAGCCGGAGGCACGCAAGGCGTTGGTCGCCCTGGCGCGCGACCACGACGTACTCCCGGTCGCCATTGTCCTCGACGTTCCGGAGCGGATCTGCGTCGAGCGCAACGCGGCCAGGTCCGACCGCGACTTCGGCGAGCACGTCATCCGCCGGCAGCACTCGATGCTGCGCCGCAGCCTTCGCGGCCTGCAGCGCGAGGGCTTCCGCACCGTCCACGTGCTCAAGGGTCCGGCAGAGGTCGATGCGGCAACCATCGTGCGCAACCGGCTGTATAACGACCTGCGCCACGAGGCCGGACCGTTCGACGTCATCGGCGACATCCACGGCTGTCGTGCGGAGCTCGAGGAGCTGCTCGCTGAGCTCGGCTACTTGATCGCCCGTGACGACCGAGGTCGTCCCGTCGGGGCTCACCGGCCCGACGGTCGGCGGGTGTTGTTCGTCGGCGACCTGGTCGACCGTGGGCCGGACACGCCGGGTGTCCTGCGGCTGGTCATGGGGATGGTCGCGGACGGCGATGCGATGTGCGTCGCCGGCAACCATGAGAACAAACTCCTGCGCGCTCTGCGTGGCCGCAAGGTGCAGATCACTCACGGGCTGGCCGAGTCCCTCGCGCAGCTCGAGACCGAGCCGGGCGAGTTCCGGGCCGCGGTCGAGGCGTTCCTCGACGGGCTCATCTCTCACTATGTGCTCGACGCCGGGCAACTCGTGATCGCTCACGCCGGCATCTCCGAGCGCTATCAAGGTCGAGCTTCGGGTCGGGTGCGGTCGTTCTGCCTGTACGGCGACACCACTGGTGAGACCGACGAGTTCGGGTTGCCGGTCCGCTACCCGTGGGCCAACGACTACCGCGGCCGGGCGATGGTCTTGTACGGCCACACCCCGATCCCCGCTCCCGAGTGGGTGAACAACACGTTGTGCCTGGACACCGGCTGTGTCTTCGGCGGCCAGCTCACCGCGCTGCGCTATCCCGAGCGAGAGTTGGTCTCGGTGCCGGCGGCCGAGGTCTACTACGCACCCGTCAAGCCGTTCCCGGTGAACGAATCGGCCACCGGCGACGGAAGCGCGGGCCGAGTCGACCCGGACGTGCTCGACATCGCTGATGTCACCGGCACCAGGGTGGTCGAGACCCAGCACCACGGCCGGGTCAGCGTTCGAGCCGAGAACGCCGCGGCCGCACTTGAGGTGATGAGCCGGTTTGCCCTAGACCCGCGCTGGCTGGTCTACCTGCCGCCCACGATGAGCCCGGTCGCCACCTCGTCCCGCGACGGGATCCTCGAGCACCCGGACCAGGCCTTCGACGCCTATCGGGCCGACGGCATCGACTCGGTCATCTGCGAAGAGAAGCACATGGGATCACGCGCGGTCCTCGTGGTGCCCCGATCCGATGACGCCGCACAACGCAGGTTCGGCGCGCCCGGTGGGGCGCCGGGCGCAGTCCACACCCGGACCGGTCGACCCTTCTTCGGCCACGAGCTCACCGAGCAACTCGTCCACCGGCTGCGCGCCGCGGCCGACGCCGCGGGACTGTTCGACGAGCTCAACACCGACTGGCTGGTCCTCGATGCGGAGCTCATGCCGTGGAGCGCCAAGGCGCTCGACCTGCTGAAGAACCAGTACGCCGCCGTCGGCGCCGCCGCCCACAACGCGCTGCCGGCGGCCGTCGGCACCCTCGAGCAGGCTGCGACGGCTGGCCTTGACGTCCGCGAACTGCTCGCCCGGACCCGTTCCCGTCGGACCAACGCCGACGGTTTCACCGCCGCCTACCGGCACTACTGCTGGCCCACCGAAGGGCTCGACGGCATCAAGATCGCCGTGTTTCAGGTGCTCGCCACAGAAGGTTCGACGTACCACGACCGCCCGCACACCTGGCACCTCGAGGTCGCTGACCGGCTCGCGGCGGCTGATCCCGAACTCATCGCCACCACACAGCGACGGCTGGTCGACACCACGGATCCGGCCGCAACCGATGCCGCCGCCGGGTGGTGGAGCGACCTCACCGCGACGGGGGGCGAGGGAATGGTCGTCAAGCCGACCGTCAACTTCGCCCGCGGTCGCAAGGGCGTCGTGCAACCAGGCCTCAAGGTCCGCGGCCGTGAATACCTGCGAATCATCTACGGCCCGGACTACACCGAACCCGCCAACCTCGAACGGCTCCGCCAACGTGGGCTCGCTCACAAGCGGTCTCTGGCCGCTCGCGAGTACGCGCTCGGGCTCGAGGCCCTCGAGCGGGCGGCACGAGGCGAGCCGCTGTGGCGGGTCCACGAGTGCGTGTTTGCCGTACTCGCGCTCGAGTCGGAACCCGTCGACCCGCGCCTGTAAGGCCGGGTGCCATATCTGCAAGGGGTCAGGGGTTCGAATCCTCTCAGTTCCAACCAAAAGTGCACGTTGGCCTCGCGACGGCCACGACGTGCACTTCAAGATCAACGGGTAGCCATTCGCTTAGCCATTGAGCTCTGCGAGCCGGACACGATGACCGAACTTCACGCCACTGGCTCGAAAGTCGCGATCACGCGGGCAAGCGCCCGGGCTGCTTTGACGATGTCACGGACGTCGATGTGTTCGTCTGGTCCGTGCGCGCTGGCGAGCCGGCCCGGCCCGAACACCACTGCCTCTGCGCCGGCCGCCTCGACGAAGTTGTGAGCGTCAGTCCAGGCCGGCATGTAGGTCGGCCCGCGGGCGTCGCCGAGGACTGCGGCGGTCGCTGCCAACATCGCCTGTGGCAGCCGGGCGTCGACCGGGGTGTCGAAGCCGACGACCGACTCGCCCGGACGGTAGTTGGCCCGATGCCGAGCGCAGAGCGTGTCCAGCTCGGCGACCACCTGGGCGGGTGTGATCGGCGCGAAGATCTGCGCTTCGAGGAAGAAGCGCGCCGCGTCGGGCACCACGTTGACCGCAGCCGGACTCGAGATCGCGTGGATCGACGCCCGGTTCGGCGCGCCCAGCGGGTGTGGCATCTTGGTGAACTCGGCCTCCACGCATTCCTGGATCAGTCTGGCCGCGTGGACGATCGCATTGTCGCCCTCGGCGCCAAAGGAATGGTGTGCCGTGGTGCCGTCGACGTCGACCCACCCGTCGACATATCCCGCTTCCGCGGTCGCAACTTGCAGGTCGGTACCTTCCAGTGCCACGACGTATGACGGCCTGAGCGTTGCCGCCATCTGCAGCGAACCGGTACCGCCCATCTCCTCGTCGACACACAACCCGATACCGACCGCCATGCGACGGAGGTCGACGCCGGCCTCTTGCGCAAACCGGAAGGCGAGCAGGCAGCTGACCACACCTCCTTTGTCGTCTTGTGCTCCGAGGCCATGGACGACACTGCCGTCGACGCGAGCATCGCCGCATACCCAGTCCGGCGTGATTGTGTCGGTGTGTGCGGTGAGCAAGAGCGTCGGCGAAGGATGCCAACCGATCAGCAGATTGGGCCCGCAGCCGTCGACCGGGTCGGCATACACGGGCCACCCATCGTCGCTCAGCAGGTCGTGCAGGTGCGTTGTGAGCGTGTGTTCGTGGTGGCTGTAGGAGCGGATGTTGACGATGTCGACGAGCAGCGCTTGCGCCCAGCGCAGCGCCTGTTCATCATCCACGTATTCAGGCGCCGATTGCGTACGAATGCGGTGTGCTCCAGTGCAGCCACACGTCGGCGTCTCGTGTGATCGGCCGGCCAGCCGACGCGGAGTTCAGCAGGTGCACGACGATCTCGTCGCCGGTCACGGTCGAGACGGCGTACGAAGTCGACGTGCCGAGATAGATGACCTCCCGCACCCGCCCCCTCAGCCGGCAGTCCGAGTCAGGCGGCTCGACATCGGTGGAGATCGATATCTTCTCCGGGCGCACGGTCAGATGGACGGGCGAGTCGCGCGTGACCCGGTCGTTCTGGTGGACCAGCACTCGGCCGAATTCTCCGAATGCGATGACGCCGACGCCATCAACGATCTCCGAGACCTGGCCGGTCAGGATGTTCGAGACGCCTACGAAGCCGGCGACGAATCGGGTCGCCGGGTATTCGTAGACGTCGTGCGGAGTGCCGAGCTGTTCGACTCTTCCGCCGTTCATAATCGCGAGGCGATCGCTCATGACGAGCGCCTCGGTCTGGTCGTGCGTCACGTACACGAAGGTGATGCCCACGTCGCGCTGAATCCGTTTGAGCTCCGTCTGCATCGCCTGCCGCAGCTTCAGGTCGAGCGCCCCGAGCGGCTCGTCGAGAAGCAGTGCGCCTGGGCGGTTGACCAACGCCCGAGCCAACGCGACCCGTTGCTGTTGGCCGCCGGAAAGGTCTCGGGAACGCCTCGATCCAAGGCCGGCCAGCTCGACCAGTTCAAGGATCTCGTTGACTCGCCGGGTCACCTCCGCAGCGGCCACGTTGCGGCGGCGAAGCCCGTAAGCGATGTTGTTGAACACCGTCATGTGCGGGAACAGCGCGTAGTCCTGGAACACCATGTTGACGTCGCGGCGGTTTGGCGGCACACCGGTGGTGCTCGTCCCGTTCAGCAAGATCTCGCCGTCGTCCGGCACCTCGAGTCCAGCGATCATCCGCAGCGTGGTCGACTTCCCGCAGCCGGACGGTCCCAGAAGCGAGAAGAACTCACCCTGGTGGATCGTGAGGTCGATGCCATTGACGGCCTGGACATTGCCGTCCTTCATGCCAAACCTCTTGCCCACACCGATCAGCTCGATCGCGGGCCGAGGCTCGGCCACTGTCGCGACGCCGACGGTCGCTGTAGGCCCGGAGAGTTCGTCGGGCCGCGAGACCATGCGCGAAGACTAAACCAGTACGCCCAGTTGTCAACAACCTGCTTGTAGGAATATCGGCGGATACTCTTGACCTATGCAGGCTCGAGACCTAGGTTGTTGACAATTCGCACGGAGGTATGTCGACAAGACTTGCCTGGGGGGCGGATGACGCGCCCGTCGCGCCGTCGGTCCCGGGGCCCGCTGCGTCACCTCGAAAACGGGCGCGAGGAGGTTCGTGATGCGAAGGGCGCCGCGCAGGGCTGGAGGGATGGGCCTGCTCGCGCGCCTCTATGTCGGGTTGTGCTTCCTGATCCTCATCGCGCCACTTGCTGTCCTGCTGCTCTTCTCCTTCAACTCCGCGGGCACGATCAGCCTGCCGTTCACCGGTTTCAGTCTCGAGTGGTTCCATGCGCTGGTCGACGAGCCGGACGCGGTCCAGGCGTTCAAGAGCTCGATGCTGGTAGCCGCGATCGTCACGCCGATCTGCATCCTGACCGGGCTGACCAGTGCCTACGCGGCCGCGCGCCTCACCGGCGTCTGGAAGGGTCTGTGCCTGGGGTTCTTCAGCATCCCGTTGGTCGTGCCGTGGCTGGTCATCGGCGTCGCCGGACTGTTGTTCTTCACCACGATTGGGGTACAGGCCTCGACCCTGACCGTGATCGTGATGCAGGTCGTCGTTACCTTCCCGCTGATCACGCTGATCCTTTACGCCCGCCTCGCCGGCATGTCAGAGTCGGTGGAAGAAGCCGCCTTCGACCTCGGCTCGGGCCGGGTCGGCGTCTTGTGCCGAGTAGTTCTGCCGCAGCTGGTCACGCCGATCATCGTGGGCGGATTGTTCGCCTTCATCTCCTCACTGGGCAACTTCGTCGTCACCTTCTTCGTCAGTGGTTACAACGTCACGATCCCGGTGTGGGCATACAGCTCGCTTCGTCACGCGCAGGACCTTCCGGTCGTCAACGCGGCATCGACAGTGATGCTCGCAATCACGGTGATCGTGTTCGGGCTGGTGTACCTGCTCACCCGTCGTGATGGGGATGACGTGTCGTGGCTCTAGCGGTGACGGTCTCGGCACCCCGCCGTAGGCCCGGGTTGAACCGGATCCAGCGGGTCGCTGTCGCGATGACCCCGCTCGGCATGCTGTTCCTTCTGCCGTTCTTCTACGTGCCGCTGTTCGCATTGCTCGTGCGAAGTGTGCGGCCCGCTCACGGTCACTGGTGGAGCGCTTACAGCCAGATGCTGTCGCAAGGAGATCTGCTTCCGATCCTGCGTCAGTCGTTCACGATCGCCGGAATCACCTTCGTGGCGATGCTCCTGATCGGCTACCCGCTTGCCTACATCATCACGTTCAAGATGAAGCGGTCATCCCACCTCCCCGTGCTGCTGATTCTCATCATCTCCGGCAGTGTGAGCGACATCGTGCGAATCTTCGCTTGGTACACGTTGCTCGGCTATCACGGCATTCTCAACGAAGGACTGCTCAAGCTCGGCATTATCCACAGCCCCATCACGGTGATCCTTTTCAGTCGTCTTGCCGTCGTTCTGGTGCTGGCCGCAGGTTGGCTGCCGTACGTCGTGATTCCGATCTACGCGGCGATGCGAACGATCGAGCGCAGCCTCCTCGAGGCGGCCAAGGACCTGTATTCCAGCCCGTTTGCGGTGCTGCGGAACGTGATTGTGCCGATGTCCGCGCCTGGCATCCTCGGCGCGTTCATCGTGGTGTTCGTCCCGCTGCTCAGCGAGTTCGCGACGCCGCAGCTCGTTGGCGGCCCAAACTCGCTGATGGTGGGAAACCTGGTCAGCGACCAGTTGCTCGAGGTCGGCAACTGGCCCGCGGCTGCCGCGGGTGCGACGTTGCTGCTCGTCATCGCCGTGGTGCTGATCACGGCGGCCCAACGGATATCCCGGCGGGCGTATGGCAGCTGAGCCGAGCGTGAAGCACTCAACAACCGTGCGAACGAATCACAACTGAGGAGAACGGCGTGTCATCACCCCCAATGAAAGTCAGAGTAGGTGCGCTTGCAGTCGCGATGCTTGCCGTTGCGAGCGCGTGTTCCTCATCGGGCAGCACCGCTGCTCCCGCGGGCTCGCCGTCGGCGCCAACCGGCACCTCGACGGCGGCGTCCGGGCAGGTCTCAGGAAAGTTGACGATCTTCGCCTATGACGACGCGTTCGCGCCTGCCGTCTTCAACAACTTCAATAAGCAGTACCCCAAAGTATCGGTAGAGAAGGCGGACATTTCCAGCGATGAGGAGGGGGTTGCGAAGTTGAAGGCCGGCTTCCAAGCCGACGTCGTCAACACCTGCGCCGGTCCGATCGACCAGGAGCGGGAGAACGGCGACCTCCAGCCGATCGACACCTCGCGAATCACCGACTGGAAGCAGATCTATCCGTTTTTCAAGAAGATTAAGGGTGTCGATGTCGGTGGCAAGATCTACATGCTGCCGCTTGTCGGTGGTGCCTACGGCCTGGTCTACCGGCCCTCCGCGTTCCCGAAGCCCCCGACGTCCTGGATGGACTTGTTCACGACGGACAAGCGGGTGACCGAGCCCGATGACCCGCTGGACAACATCATCGTTGCCGGTCTTGCGCTCGGCTACTTCCCGCCGCAGTCGATGACCCCGGCCCAGCTGAGCAACGTCAAGAAGCTCCTGATCGCGCAGAAGCCACACGTCGTTACCTACTACCAGGGTTCAGCGATAAACACCCTGTGGGCGAATGACGAGGTCGACATCACGCCAATCGACATCACCCTGGTGAATGAGTTGAAGGGCAAGGACATCGCGTTCGCGCCGATGGATCCGCCGCTCGCATGGACGTGCGGGTACTCGATCGGAGCGCACGCAGGGAACCTGAACGCGGTCTATGCGTATCTCAACTATGCGCTGTCGCCGCTGGTGCAGGACGTGCAGGCGAAGAGCTTCAGTTATCTGGTTTCGAACAAGAGGTCGGTAGCGTCGCTGTCGTCGGCGGTGCTCGCCCGCTCGGGACAGAACAACATCAGCAAGTACCACAGTGCTGCGACATTCGGCACGCCGGCGGACAACGCGGCGTGGACCCAGTTGTGGCAGGACGTTAAGGCGTCCGGCGGCTGACCCGCGGGCGAAAGCACGGGCGCGTCCTTCTGGTAAGGGAGGACGCGCCCGCACGTTCTGCGGTTTGCGGTGCGTGAACGAACTCGGAGGTGTACGTGGACGCGGACGTGCTGGTGACCAACGGGGTCCTATGGGGTCGGGAGCCGTACTCCGCACTCGCCATCACGGGGGATCGCATCATTGCGATCGGCACCGACGACGCGCTCGGTGAAATGGCCGGTCGGTCGACGAGAGTGATCGATGCGCGTGGCCGTAGTGTGCTTCCGGCCTTCCAGGACGCTCACGTTCACCCGTTGCCCGCCGGGCTCGCGATGTCGCGGTGCAACCTTCACGGCGCGACCGGGCCAGAGGCGCTCGCAGCGGGGGTACGGTCGTACGCCGCCGATCATCCGGACACCGACTGGATCATGGGATTCGGATGGGAAGAAGACACCTCCGAAGAATGGCTCGACAAGCGGTTCCTTGATGCGATCGTTGCGGATCGGCCGGTGTTCCTGATGAGCGCCGGCCTGCACGACGCGTGGGTGAACAGCATCGCGCTGAAGATGGCGGGCATCGACGCGACGTATCCAGACCCGCCTGACGGTCGGATCGGGAAGTACGGCGACGGTGAGCCCAATGGCCTGCTTCACGAGGGCGCGGTGCGGTTTGCCGAACGAGTCGCGCCCATCGAGAGCGACGCCGGCACTGAGGCGGCGATGCTGAACGCACAGGCGTACTTACATCGGTTCGGCATCACGGCGTGGCAGGACGCGTGGACCACACCCGAGGCGCTGGCGACCTACCAACGGCTGGCTGGTCGAGGCGAGCTAACCACGAGGGTGACCGCCGCGCTGTGGTGGGACCGACTGATCGGCGAGGAGCAGATCGACGGGTTCATCGAAAGCCGAGCGAACTCGTTCATCGGGACGCTGAAGGCGACCTCGATCAAGATCATGGTCGACGGCACGACCGGCAACGGGAGTGCCGCGTTACTCGAGCCATATCTCGACGCAGATGGCCTGCCGACCTGCAACTGCGGGATCAACTTCGTCGAGCCGGACGCGCTCAAAAGCGCGGTCACCAAGCTCGACGCAGCCGGGTTCCAGGTGCACATGCACGCGATCGGCGAGGGCGCAGTTCGCAGCGCGCTCGACGCGGTGGAGGCAGCCCGCCGAACGAACGGCTGGTCCGATCGACGCCACCACATCGCGCATGTCTGTCTCGTTCACCCCGATGACATCGCCCGGTTTGCTGCGCTCGACGTGAGTGCCAACATTCAGCCGCTCTGGGCCGCCGCCAGCCCGGACATGGTTCGCGAGAGCCGGGTTCTGGGTGATCCGCGCTCAAACTGGTGGTATCCGTTCGAAAGCATCCGGGCGGCCGGCGGCAGGCTGGCGGGTGGCAGCGACTGGCCGGTCAGCACACCGGACCCGTTCAGCGAGATGCACGTCGCGGTCAACCGGGTACTGCCGGGCGATGACATGGACTCGTTCCTGCCGCACGAGCGGATCTCGGTGACCGAGGCGGTGCGTGCGTTCACCTCAGGCGCGGCATATGTCAACCATCTCGAGCAGCAGACCGGTGATTTGACGATCGGCAAGCTCGCCGACGTCGTCGTGCTGGACCGTGATCTGCGTGCCGTCGATCCCGGCGCACTGGCAGACACCAAGGTGCTGCTGACGCTGCAGGGCGGCATAGCCGTCCACGAGGACCCTCAACTCGAAGCCGCCGGCTGACTCGGCGGGCGGGAAATGATCTCGCCATCGTGACGTCATGTGGTGTCTGAGTTCTCCGGAGCGGAGATTCTGGATTCTGGTGCCCCGAGATCAGGAGATTAGGTTCTCTCGGCGCGTCGTAGCCTTTTGGACGCGACGCTGAAGATCACCGATTGCTCGGATCCGGGTCATAGCCAACTGACGGCAGGAGAGTCATGATCGTCATCACCGCGAAGTTTCGGGTCAAACCCGAGTTCGTCGAAACCTGGCCCGAGATCGCGTCGGCGTTCACGACGGCCACACGTGCCGAAGCAGGGTGTCTGTGGTTCGACTGGTCGCGAAGCCTGGACCAGGCAGACGAGTACGTCCTCATCGAAGCGTTTCGAGATGACGACGCCGGGGCCGCGCACGTGCAGTCGGATCATTTCAAGGCGGCGATGCAGGACCTCCCGCCTTATCTTGCGTCAACCCCGCTCATCATCAATACGAAAGCAGCAGGTGAGGGTTGGTCGGAGCTCGGGGAACTCGCCGTACGCGAGTAGCCGCGAGTCAGGCTTTGCTTATTGTCACAAGCCCGACTTAGCCTGCTAAACGTGAGCTTGACGGAGCGAGAACGCGAGATCGTGGAGATGTTGCGCCGCGATCCACTTATTGGCTCCGAAGCGATCGCCGAGCGGCTCGGCACTTCTCGGGCGTCGGTCAATGTGCACTTGTCCAATCTCGGCAAGAAGGGCGTCATCCTCGGCCGGGGTTACATCCTTGGCGACCGGCCGGGAGCCGTCGTCATCGGCGGCGCGAACGTCGACGTCAAAGCTCGTAGCACCGATCGGGCCAGGCCGGCGACCAGCAACCCGGGTTGGGCCTCGATGACTCCTGGCGGGGTAGGTCGCAACATCGCGGAAAACCTTGCGCGCCTTGGGGTGCGCACCTTCCTCGTCAGCGCGATTGGTCGCGACGCGTTGGGCGACACGCTGTTGGGCCAGACTGTTGCGGCCGGCGTTCACTGCGAGTACGTGAAGCGCACCGAGCTGTCCACCGGCACCTATACGGCCGTGCTCGACAGCGACGGCGAACTGATTGTCGCCGTTGCCGACATGGCGGCGGTGGCGCCCTTGGGCCAGGGCCGATCAACGAGGCCCGCGACGTCATCACGACCGCGGGCCTGCTTGTCCTGGATGGGAATCTTGCTATGTCGGCGCTCACCTATGCCACCGACCTCGCCGCGGCGGCCAACGTTCGCACCATCCTCGAGCCGGTCAGCGTGCCCAAGGCGGCGTTGATCGCGTCGTACATTACGGCGGACCGGCCGTTGTACGCGGTGACCCCCAACCGCGATGAGCTCGCAGCACTGACCGGGCTTTCCACGCGTACCGATAAACAACTCCACAAGGCAGCCGACAGCCTGCATCGGCGCGGAGTGGAACATGTCTGGGTACGCCTCGGCGCCCAAGGATCGCTGTTCAGCACTGCCTCGTCCGGCTCGGTGTGGTTGGAGGCTGCCATGGCGGCCGCGGTTGAGGACGTGACCGGTGCGGGCGACGCGATGCTCGCCGCGTTCTGCTACGCCGTGCTCAATGACTGGAAACCGATCGAGGCAGCCCGCTTCGGTCAGGCGGCCGCGGTGTTGACCCTCGCTAGTCCGCACACGGTCCGCCCTGATCTCACGCCGCGGCTCATCGAGACCGCCTTAGCCGCCGCACACTGAGGAGACCCTGTGCCCACCCGGAACCCTTCTCTCGTCGTGACCGACGAGGTGACGCAAGCGTTGCGAGATGGCGCCGCTGTGGTCGCGCTAGAAAGCACGATCATCAGCCACGGCATGCCCTACCCGCAGAACGTCGAGATGGCGACCGGCGTGGAGCGGGTCATCAGGGACCTCGGCGCCGTGCCGGCGACGATCGCCGTGCTGGGCGGCTCGCCACGCATCGGCCTGGAGCCGGCGGACCTCGAGCTGCTGGCGACAAGCCCCGAGGTCGCGAAGGTCAGTGTGCGCGACCTCCCGGTCATCATCGCAAGTGGCGGCCACGGCGCGACGACCGTCGCCGCGACGATGCGGCTGGCGGCTCTCGCCGGGATCCGGGTGTTTGTCACCGGCGGTCTCGGCGGTGTTCATCGCGGCGGTCACCGCACCCTCGATGTCAGCGCCGACCTCACCGAGCTGTCCACTACCGACGTCGCGGTGATTTCCGCCGGAGTGAAGAGCATTCTTGACATCGGACTGACGCTGGAGGCGCTGGAAACGTTGCGGGTGCCAGTTCTGGCGTACCGCACGAATGAATTCCCCGCGTTCTTCTCCCGTACCAGCGGGCATCAGGCGCCGGTACGCGTCGACACTCCCGACGAGATTGCCGCGATCATGGCGACGAAGTGGGAGCTCGGCATCGGCGGCGGCATTGTGTTGGCCAACCCGATCCCCACTGCCGACGAGATACCCGCCGAGAAGATCGACAGCATCATCGAGCACGCCATCGAGGAGATGAACGCCAGCGGTATTCACGGCAAGGAGGCCACCCCCTTCCTGCTTCGTCGGATCGTGGAACTCACCGACGGCGCCAGCCTTACCGCCAACATCGCGCTGGTGAACAACAACGCCCGGCTCGGCGCTGAGGTCGCCACGGCCTATGCGGCACTCACTCACTAACGCGGGTGCCGATCGCGCGAGGTGATGACAACCCGCTGATTTGCCTGTGGCTCGTCGAAATCTGCGATACACAAGCACCGCGAGAATGATCACCGTGGCGGGGACGGGGACAGATAGCCATGAAGTGGTTTCTGCGGGGAATCTTCATCTGCTTCACCCTCACGGCGGTCGGCGTGCTCGGTGGCGGCATCTTCCTCATCGTGCAACGAGACACCGGCACCCGCGCCGAGGCCACGATCGCTGAGTGCCACGAGATCTCCGGCGCGTACCACGCGAGCGACCAGTGCACCGGTAGTTGGATTGTCGGCGGCTCGCTGTTGGACGGCGGTCACGTTGTGGTTGGCGTCGTCGATGGTGCGGAACGACGGGATGTGGGCAAGGCACTCTCCGTCACCGTTCGCGGTGGTACGGCGTATACCCGCGGGCTTGGCCTGCCGATCGGCCTCGTCGCTGGCGGCTTCGTCGGCACCCTCGGCCTCGGTGCGCTCACCGTGAAGACCTGGGCGGCCGCCGCCGGAACCTCAGCCAACCCGCTCGTCGCGGAGCACCGTCACGAACGTCGCCCCTTAGGCGGCTGATGACGTGGACGCGGCTCACGAGCCTTTTGCGTCGATCTCGACGTTGGTGATGCGAGCGGCCAGCTAACCGCCGTTGTGGCCGAGGTGCGCGAAGTGACCGTTTTTTGTTTATCCCCAACGGTTCTCATGCCCTTGAAACGGTCCCACCCACCGGATACGTTGGATACCAGTCGAACATACGTTCGATGCCAGAGTGCTTGGTGGGGGTGGTCGGGATGCCAGACCTGCTCAGTGACCTCGACACCGTCATCAGCTCGCTCGCCACGGTCGACGCGCACGGGTTGAGCGACACCGACCTGTTGGACGAGACCGAGACGCTGCTGGCCACCCGCAACACCCTCGACGGGCTGATCGCGGTCCGGCTGCAAGCCGCTGACGTCCGGGACGTGACCGTGGCCGAGTGTGGCCGGACCACCCGGTCATGGCTGGTCGAGGATCAACACCTCTCACCAGCCGAGGCGTCCCGGCGGATGTGGGTGGCGCGCCGGCTGCCCGCTCACCCGCAGCTCGCCGACCTGCTGCTCGCCGGCCGGATCAGCCACGACCACGCGCAGCTGATCATCAACTGCGTCACCAAGCTCCCGGTCGACTGGCGGGAACCAGCCGAGAACGAGCTGTGCGAGTTCGCGACCGCGAACGACCCGGCCACGCTCGCCCGGCTGTGCGCCGCGCTTCGGGTCCGGTCCGGCGCCGATGAGGACGCCGAGGCCGCCGAAGCCCGCCGCCACGCTGCCCGCCAGCTCACCGTCAGCTCCACGTTTGACGGGATGATCCACCTCGACGGGATGCTCGACCCGGAGTCCGGCGCGATCCTCCAAGCCGCGCTCACCCCGCTCGTCGCCACCCCCACCGGACCCGAAGACACCCGGACGACATCACAACGCCGCGCCGACGCGCTGACCGACCTCGCCCGGTTCAGCCTCACCCACGCCGACCTGCCCGACCACGGCGGGGAACGCCCCCAGGTCATCCTCACCATCCCCTACACCGAGCTCCGCGACGGGATCAACACCGGTCAACTCGGACACGCCACCCTCAACGGCACCCCAGTCACCCCCACCACCGCCCGGCGGCTCGCCTGCGACGCGAACCTCATCCCCGCCATCCTCGGCACCCACTCCGAGATCCTCGACCTCGGCCGGACCCGCCGCTCCTTCAGCCGCGCGCAACGCCGCGCCGCCGCCCTCCGCGACCACGGCTGCACCTTCCCCCGCTGCCAAACCCCACTCGCCCGCTGCGACCTCCACCACCTCAACCACTGGGAACACGGCGGACCCACGAACCACACGAACAGCGCCTACCTCTGCGCGTTCCACCACTGGCTCATCCACCACACCAACTGGACCATCACCAGAAACACCCACGGCACCATCGAAATCAGCCGCACCTAAACCGCACACGGCACCACTCTGCCCACACGCCCGACCCGCGAACGGCGCCGGCGCCGCAGCGCGCTATGACCCGCGCGAGAGGAACGCCAGGATCGGATCTGGCCGGAAGTTCGACTTGTCGCCGTGATTGCCCTGTGTCGTGATGACGGTGACGCGCGCGCCATCTGCTCGTGCCTCGGCTGCGCACAGGTCGGTGTTCTTCGCCTTCGACACGACGGTGTCACTGTTGGAAGCGAGGAACAACATCGGCAGGTTGCGGTAGGCCGGGCCGTTGATGCGGACCGGGCTGCGATCGGGCGCGTCCGCAGGCACCCAGTGTGAGGTGCCGTACGCCGGGCCGACTTCGGGATACGCCGCGGCGACGGTGGCGAGATTGCACGCCGGGTACACCCCGATCCACCCTTTGACGGCCGGAATCTTCGGCAGCACCAATAACGACGAGAGGCCGCCCATCGACTCGCCAACCAGATACGTCCCGGTGATCGTTTGTCGGGCGGACACCCATTGATCAAGGTGCAGCAAGTCGGCGATGCTGGCGTCGTTGCCGAACGCGTTGCCGTGGCCATCGGTGCCGGCCAGGATGTAGCCCGCCTTCAACAGCGCATTGCGTAGCGGCACAGCCTGGCGTTCAGTGAGGATTTCGTTCTGGTCGGCGGCGTAGCCGTGAGCCCACAGGATGAGCCGGCCGTTCGGGTGCGGCGGCACGGCCATCATGATCGCTTGACCATCAAGCACGGCGTGAGTGACGGTCGCATCCGGGCCAGGAATTGGCCCGTACCTCGACCATGCGATCTTGCCGCCGATCGCGAGTATCGCGACGACGGCGATGACGGCGATCGTTGCCACGATTCGTTTTCGGGTCACTTGCTCGACTGTCCCATGTTCGTCGTGGTGGCGAATTGTCTTTGCAAGTCTTGGCCCGGTCGAACACGGCCGAGTGACCGTGCAGTCAGAGTCGAGGTGACACGAGCGGAGCAGGGTTGTCCGCGGTCGGGGTGAAGACGCGGACGGCGTTGCGCCCCGCCGCCTTCGCTTCGTAGAGGCCGAGGTCTGCTCGGTGGACGAGGGCGGCCAATGAGTCGTCACCGGATTGCGCGACGCCGATGCTGATCTGGATCGTCACCACGTCGGCCTTCGCATTGATCTCGATCGGCACCAAGGCGACGAGTCGGCGCAGCCGCTCGGCCACCTCGAGGCCCTCCTCGAGTGAGGTGTGGGGGAGCACTGCGAGGAACTCCTCGCCGCCCCAGCGACCCAACAGGTCACCGTCGCGCACCGAGATGCGAAGCCGGTCGGCGATGTGCCGGATCGCTTCGTCGCCAGCTTGGTGTCCATGCTTGTCGTTGAGCTGCTTGAAGTGATCGATGTCGATCATGAGCACGCAGACCGGGAAGTGGTATCGGCTTGAGTTGGCCAGCAAGGTCTCGAGCTGTTCGGTGACATAGAGCCGGTTGAACAGGCCCGACAGCCCGTCGGTCCGTGCGAGGGTCGCGAGCTTTCGGTTGGCGTGGGCGAGCCGGCGACGACCTTCGAGCATGCGCACCGTCAGGAGTGCGGCCAACGCCATCAAGAGCGACAGTGCGACCAGGATGAGCCAAGGCAACCAGTGGCTCGCGCCGACTACAGAGACGTACAACTCGGCCGTCGGGATCACGATCGTCAGCGACCACGGCGTGCCCGCTACCGGTTTGCGGACGAACGTGTAGCTCGTGGAGTTCACTCGGTATTGGCCACTGGCGTGCGCCGCCATGGCCCGACCCAGTGCGGGTTCGCGTTGGCCCAGGGTGCGGACTGCTTTCGGCTGCGCACCGTTTGAGGCCAGGACAGCTCCGGCGTCGTCGGTCAGATAGACCTGCGCGTCAGTCTGGGTAGTGGTGTCGCTGAGGAACGCTGCAAGTGGGGTCTGGCTGATGGCGTATGCGCCACTGAACACGCGCAGACCGTACTGAGTGGAGAACGGCACCGAGAATGCGACGACGGGCGAGCCGCGACCGGCGAACGTGACGATGTTCGATACGGCGATGTGGCCGGCGAGCGCAGTGCCGAGCTCGGCGTAGGTACTGCTGTATTGCTGGCCGATCAGTGATGGTGCGCTGGGCACGATGCTCAACGCTCGGCCGTGATCGTCGAGCACCACCGCCGTTTGGAAGCCGAACGCGCGGACGTCTTGATCAAACGCGGCCGTCGGATCGCGGCCCGTCAGCGTGGCCAGCGCGACCGATCGCTCGCGGCTGGTGAGCTGAGACACGTACGTGCTGACGAAGTTGGCGGCCAGACCGGCGCGGGCGTCGTACCGCTGGCTGACGCCGCGGTGAGCGCTCGCCTGCGAGGCGGACAGCAGCCCGGCGGCGCCGCCGATGAGGCAGACCGATATGACGGCGATGAGCAAACGCGCAGCCCAGCGATGGGTACGCAGACGATGGAGCACCGCCACCACGCGCCTCACTGTGTCGCCTGCTCGAGCTAGCGGCCGGCTGGTCGCCAGCGGCACCCGGCGGCCGTCGTTACACAGAGGCGACGACGCGTGCCTCGCAATGTCATCGACCGCGCGAGCGTCCTGCTGAAGGTGCGGAGCGCGATGACTTTGATCTTGGCAATTTGGCGATATCCGCAGTTGCTGTGAAACTCAGCACCGGATAGCGACCGGATCGAGGGGGAAAATCGTGGCGGCAGATGCAAGTGAGGCGCTGGGTTCGGCCGAGGTCGCCGGCTGCTTCGTCAGCCCGAAGGGTCTGACCAAGAAGATGACCGGCGCTACAGCGGCGGGCATGGTCGCCGGCGTTGCGGGACGCGCTGCAGTCAACGCCATGGTGGGCGAGGGCGGGGCACCGCCGTTCGGTTCCCTCGGCTATGTCGCTGTCACCGGCACCGAGCTGGCAATCGTGAAGGGCAAATCTGGCGCATTCAAGCCAAGCGTGGGCAACGAGGTGATTGCGCGGGCACCGCGCGACCAGATCACCTCGGTTGAGCTCGACGGCGGCATGCTCAAGGCAGCGCTAAAGATCGGCTTCGTCGGCGGCGGTCAGTGGGAGTTCGAGATCCCGAAGGTCCACCGCAAGAGCGCCGAGCTCGTGGTTCGCGCGCTGAACGTTCCCGCGCCGAGCTAACGCCCCGGCAGGATGTCGACGCCGTATGTCCCCGGCCTGCCGGTGACCGGCGGGACGAAGGCGGCGGCAGGAGCGGTGGCCGCCGCGGGCGTTGGCGGTGCTGCCGCGGCTGCCGCGGCTGGCGCGACCGGTGCGGCTGGTGGTGCGAATTGCGGGGCCGGGGCAGCCGGTGCTGCGGGCGCTGGCGGTGCTGCGGGCGCTGGCGCCGCTGCGGGCGCTGGCGGTGCTGCGGGCGCTGGCGCCGCTTGGACGGGTGGCGCTGTTTGGACTGGCTGGGCGGCTTGGACCGGGTGGGCTGGCTCAACCGACTCAGCTGCGTCGGCAGCGTCGCCGTCCGCCGCAGCCCGAGCGGGCTCGTCGGGTGCTTCCTCGCTACTGGCAGCGGCGCTGACTGACTGGAGGCGCCGCACAAGCACCAGGATCACGGCGAGGGCGAGAACTAGCAGTACGCCAAGGATGAGGGAGATCACGGGTGTCCGATCTAGCGGTGGCGGGCTAGAGCAACGGTTCCAGGCTCTGCGGTGAACTTCGACAACCTGACCGCCCAACTGATGCGTTTTGCGCGGAAAAATCGGAGAACCTGTCCCTGTCGCACGCTCGCGATCCCAAGATCGCGAGTAATGTTGCGCCAGACCCTCTAAGCCTCCCTGACGCTCACGGTTTCGGAATAACCAGAAAGCATCAGTTCAGGGGTGGGCGTGTCGAAGCACTCTCCCGAGAGCCCGGACCGCTGTCGCTCTAGCCCGACAACGCTAGAACGGACGCCCTATGCCCATCGCCCAGCCTGCCTGTCGCCCTCCCCGCGGAACCAATGGCGCGAGCCGGCGAAGCCGCTCCTGCGCTGCCGCGGTCGCTCACGACGCGACTCGACGCCGAGACGCTGCTGCACGTCCTCGCGCAGTTCAAGAGCGGGCGACCTCACCGCCCGGATGCCGCTTGGACTGGACCGGCGTCGCCGGCAAGGTCGCCGACGGGCTCAACGACGATCATCATGGGCAATCAGGCGCTCGAGGCGGAGCTGCGCGCGATCAGCCAGGTCGTCGGCAAAGAAGGCCGGTTCTCGCAGCGGGTGCTCGCTCGGTGGCCGCTGGGCCGGGCCGGTCGAGTCGGTCAACACCCTGATCGACGACCTGGTACGCCCGACGATCGAGATGCAGCGGGTGATCGGCGCAGTCGCCGACGGTGACCTGAGCAAGAAGGTCTCCGCTGACGTCCGCGGCGAGATGCTCGAGCTGAAGAACACCATCAACGCGATGGTCGACCAGCTCAACGGCTTCATCTCCGAAGTCACCCGAGTGACCCGCGAGGTCGGCACGGAAGGAAAGCTCGGCCAGGCCGCAGCGGTCACGATCGAGGTCGGCGGGGTCTGGAAGGACCTGACCGACAACGTCAACGTGATGGCCGGCAACCTGACCGGCCAGATGAGAAACATCGCCGAGGTCACCACGGCGGTCGCCAACGGCGACTTGAGCAAGAAGATCTCGATCGACGTCAAAGGCGAGTTTCTCGAGCTGAAGAACACGATCAACGCGATGGTCGACCAGCTCAACGCGTTCGCCAGTGAGGTGACTCGAGTTGCCCGCGAGGTCGGTGTCGAAGGAAAGCTCGGCGGCCAGGCTCAGTCCAAGGAGGTCGGTGGCGTCTGGAAGGACCTGACCGACAACGTCAACCAGCTCGCCGCCAACCTCACCAACCAGGTGCGGGCAATTTCCGAGGTGGCCACCGCGGTGACCGAGGGCGACCTCACCCGCCAGGTCCGCGTCGAGGCGAGCGGCGAGGTCGCGGTCCTGAAGGACACCCTCAACGAGATGATCCGCAACCTGCGGGAGACGACGCGGCAGAACGTCGAGCAGGACTGGTTGAAGACCAACCGCGAGCGCTTCACTCGGATGTTGCAGGGCGAGCGCGACCTCACCGACGACGTCGAGCATGATCCTGGATCGGAGCTGGCGTCGCTGGTCTCAGCGCAGCACGCGGTCTTCTACTCGATGGTGACGCCGACCGATGGCGGTGAGCCGTTGCTGGAGCTTCAGGCCGGCTATGGCTTCGAGGAGCGGAAGCACCTCTCGACGTCGTTCAGTCTCGGCCAGGGACTGATCGGGCAGTGCGCCAAGGAGAAGAAGCGGATCCTGCTCACCGACGTTCCTGATGACTACGTGAAGATCAACTCTGGGCTCGGCGAGGCGACTCCGCTGAACATCATCGTGTTGCCCGTGCTGTTCGAAGGCGTCGTGCGCGCGGTCGTCGAGCTCGCGTCGTTCTCGCCGTTCAGCGTGACCCACCAAGCATTCCTCGACCAGATCACCGAGAGCATCGGCCTCGTCCTCAACACGATCGAGGCCAACACCCTCACCGACAACCTGCTCAAGCAGTCCCAGTCGCAGGCCGAGGAGCTGCAGCGCGCAGCAGGAAGAGCTTCGCGAGTCCAACGAGGACCTTGGCCGGCAGGCCACCTTGCTCGCGGAGCAGAACCTCGAGGCGGAGCAACGGAATCAGGAAGTCGAGCAGTCGAAGCAGCTCGTCGAGGAGAAGGCCGGCCAGCTCGCGATCTCATCGAAGTACAAGTCCGAGTTCATCGCGAACATGTCGCACGAGCTTCGTACACCGCTTAACAGCTTGCTCATCCTTGCCGAGCAGCTCGAGGACAACCCCGACCACACGATGACCGAGAAGCAGGTTGAGTACGCGACGGTCATTCTCGCTTCCGGCCGCGACCTGCTTGAGCTGCTCAACAACATCCTCGACTTGGCCAAGGCAGAGTCCGGCACGGTGATCGTCGATATGGAAGCGTCGTCGATGTCATCGACCTTCGCAACACCCTGTATCGGGAGTTCGAGCATGTTGCTCACGACCGCAGCGTCGGGTTCTCGATCGAGATCGGGCCAGAGGTCCCGAACAGATCGTCACCGACCCGCAACGGTTCCGTCAGATCCTGAAAAACCTGCTGGCGAACGCCTTCAAGTTCACCGAGCGCGGCGAGGTTCGGGTCCGCTTCGATGCGACGCTAGGCGGGCGGAACTCAGATCGGCGCTCCCTGTCCGATGCGGCATCGGTCTTCGCCGATCTCGGTGCAGGACACCGGGATCGGCATCGGTGTCGCCGACCAGCAGCGGATCTTCGAGGCGTTCGCACAAGGCGACGGAACGACCGCTCGACACTACGGCGGCACCGGGCTTGGCTTGTCGATCAGTCGTGAGCTGGTCGGTCTGCTCGGCGGCGAGATCACTGTCGACAGCGCGCCGAGCCGGGCAGCACGTTCACCGTTTACCTGCCGCTAGGTGCGCCCGGACATTCAATGCAGCCGCTCGCCGCGCTCCGGCACGGTCGCAAGCCGAAGCCCCGCGCGAAGGCGCAAGGCCGACCAGAACAAGGCATTGGACGCTCGCCGTTTGACGGGACGAAGATCCTCGTCGTCGACGACGACTTCCGCAACGTCTTCGCGCTGAGCGCACTGCTCGAGCGCGGCGACGCCGTCGTGCGCGTCGCCGAGGGTGGTGCGCGAGGCGCTCGACGTGCTGAACGACTCACCCGACATCGACCTCGTGCTGATGGACATCATGATGCCGGGCATGGATGGCTATGCCACCATCCGCGCGATCCGCGAGATCGAGGCGTTTCAGTCGCTGCCGATTATCGCAGTCACTGGCAAGGTCGTGTTCGGGGAGCGCGAGCGGTGCCTGGCCGCTGGCGCCAACGACTACGTGCCAAAGCCGGTTGACACCGTTGAGTTGATTGCAGCCATTGGTCCGTGGCTCTCGAAGCCGGAGTTGTCTCCGGCGTGACGGTCCCTCATGTCATCCGTACCGATCTTGTTGGTCGATGACAACGCATCTAAACGCTTTGCGCTCCGGGCGGTGCTGGCGCCGCTCGGTCATGCGGTGGTCGAAGCCGCGTCCGGGATGGAGGCGCTTCGATGTCTCATGGTGCAGAACTTCGCTGTCATATTGCTCGACGTGATCATGCCGGGAATGGATGGCTTCGAAACCGCCGCACTTATCAGGGAACGTCGGCAGTCGGAGATGACTCCGATTATTTTCATCACTGCTCACGACCGCGACGAAGTCGCGCATGGCGATCACTACGCCCAGGGTGCGGTGGACTTCATCTTTGCTCCGGTCCCACCGAATGAGCTGCGCGCGAAGGTGTCGGTGTTTGCCAACCTCTACCGCCAGGCTGAGGCGCTGGCCACCAAGGCGCGTGCCGCCCAGCAGTCGGTCGAACAACTCGGTGAGCGAAACATCGAGTTGACCGCGATCGCGCGCCGCGATGCGCTGACCGGATTGCCGAATCGCAGAGCTCTCAGCGAGGACCTCGAGATCCTCGAGGCGCGAGTCAGCCGCTATGGCCACCGCTATTGCATGGCCGTGCTCGATGTCGATCACTTCAAGTCCTACAACGACAGCTACGGTCACCAGGCGGGTGACGAGATCTTGCAAACCGTTGCCGCCGAGCTGACTGCACTGTTGCGAAGCGGCGACTCGATCTATCGCTACGGCGGCGAAGAGTTCTTGTGCATCTTCACCGAACAATCGATCGAGACCGGGCGGCAGGCCATCGAACGCATGCGTTCGGGCATCGAGTCACTCGCGATCCCGCACCCGGGCAATCCCCACGGCGTACTGACCTTCAGCGGGGGAATTGCGATTCTTGATCCGGACCGCCGAACCTCGGCGAGCGAGGTTCTCAAGGAAGCGGATGAAGCGCTGTATCGCGCCAAGCGGCTCGGTCGCAACCGGGTCGAGCTCGCTGGTGGGGAATCGGCTCTCGATCAGCCGACCGCTGTCCTCAACGGGACGGCAGCAACGTCAATCGTGATTGCACCAGAGCCGCGACAGGCGATCACATGATCGGCCGGTTGTTGCGCGCTGAGCGCGAGCCGCTCCATGATCGGCGGCGACCTGAGGCTGGCGAGCAGGCTCGCCGTCAGCTAGCGGCAATTGTCGAGACGTCGGGCGATGCCATTCTGGGCGTGTCCAATGAAGGCGAAATTACTAGCTGGAACACCGCAGCCGAGCAGTTGTTCGGTTACACGGCTGCGGAGGCCATCGGACAACCGGTGTCGCTCCTCGCGCCAGGTCTGCTGGTCGCTGAACAGGCGCAGATGCGAATGACGTTGACCTCGGGCGGTCCGGCACAACGAATCGAGACGACCCGCTGCCGCAAGGACGGCAGCCTGGTGGAAGTTGTGCTCACGGCATCCCCGATCGTCGACGCTGCTGGGACTGTGACCGGCTTGTCGATGATCGCCCACGACATCAGTCATCGGCGTCACGACCAACGGGCGTTGGAGGCGAGCCAGCGACAGCTCGCAGAGGCGCAGCAGATCGCCCACATCGGCAGCTTCGAGCATGACCTCGTCTCCGGTGCACGCACACGCTCGGATGAGTTCTACCGGATCCTTGGTCTTCCGATCGGCACCGAACTCGGCAAGGACCTGCTCTCGGCGATGGCGCATCCGGACGACGTGCCGATCGTCGGTGATGCTTGGCGCGCGGTGGAAAGCCTCGGCACGGACATCGACGTGGAGTTCCGGATCGCGCGGGCAGACGGCACACCCCGCAGCCTTCGGCTGCGGATGACAGCGGAGACCGTAGACAGCGACACCGTCGTCAAGATCATTGGCACGGTGATGGACGAGACCGACCGAATCGCCACTGAAGCCGTTCGGCGCGCCGCGGAGGCGCAGTTCGAGGTTGGTTTCGAACAGGCCGCGATCGGTACGGCCATCGTCGATCTCGACGGGGTGCCGACACGGGCCAACCAGGCGATCTGCACGCTGCTCGGCAAGAGCGCCGAGGAACTCACGAGCACTCCATGGGTGAGCAACGCGCACGACGACGATCCGCCGTTGTGGGACCAGGTCTTGGCCGGCGCTGCCATTGGTCGTGACACCTATGCCGATGAACGTCGGTTCACCCGGCCAGACGGCACGGACATCTGGGCGTCCACCCACGTCACGGTGGTCAGAGACGAAGCAGGCGCGTACAGGTATTTCTTTGTCCAGCTGCAAGACATCACCGGGCGCAAGCGGGTGGAGGACGACCTTGCGCATCAGATGCTGCACGATCCGCTCACCGGTCTGGCAAACCGCGCGCTGCTCAACGACCGGCTCGTTCACAGCCTCGCCGGTTCGCGCCGGCGCCGCTCTCAGCTTGGTGTGCTGTTTCTGGATGTCGATCACTTCAAAGGCGTCAACGACTCCCTAGGCCACTCAGTCGGCGATGCGTTCTTACGGCTTACTGCGGACCGGATCTCCGAGGCGATCCGGCCAGGTGACACGGTCGCGCGGGTTGGCGGTGACGAGTTCGTGGTCGTCTGCGACGACATCACGCCGCTGGGAGCCGAAGCCGTTGCGAGACGCGTCCTCCTCGCGCTGAGCCAGCCAGGCATGATCGGGATCCACGACGTGGACATGACCGCGTGTGTCGGCATCGCGGTCGCCGACGACGACGCGACCGCTGAATCGCTGCTTCGTGACTCGGGCGCGGCGATGCACCGCGCTAAGTCTGCTGGCGCTGGCCAGATTGCGTTGTTCGACGATGCGGTGCGCGCGCAGGCCGCGCAGCATCTGGCCACGGCCTCATCACTTCGGCATGCGATCGACCGGCAAGAGCTCACGGTTCACTACCAACCGATTATCGATCTCACGACCGGCGCCATGGTGAGCGCGGAGGCGTTACTTCGCTGGAATCACCCTGTGCGCGGGTCGATCAGCCCGGAGGAGTTCATCCCGATCGCCGAGGAAACCGGCCTCATCGTGCCGATCGGTGCCTGGGTCCTGGAGCAGGCGTGTGCCCAGCTTGCCGAGTGGCAGGACACCCAGATCACCATGTCGGTCGCTGTTAACCTCTCGGTCCGCCAGGTCGGCGCACCGGACATCGTGTCCGTCGTGAGAGATGTGCTTCTCCGGACCGGCGCCCGCGCTGAGAGCTTGTGTCTTGAGCTGACCGAGAGCGTGCTGATGGACGATGTGGAGTCCTCGCGGTGGACGCTGGAGAGCCTCAAGGCACTCGGTGTCCGGCTGGCGATCGATGACTTCGGCACCGGCTACTCATCGTTGAGCTACCTGAAGCGCTTCCCGGTCGACGCGGTCAAGGTCGATCGTGCCTTCGTCGACGGTCTGGGCGGCGATCCGCACGACTCCGCGCTGGTGGCGGCGATCGTCGCGATGGCCTCTGCGCTCGAGCTGGAGGTCACCGCTGAGGGCGTCGAGACTCATGGCCAGCTCGACAACCTCATGCGGCTCGGCTGCCGCCGTGCCCAGGGTTTCTACCTCGCCCGGCCGATGCCGGCAGCGCAGCTCGGCCAGCTCATCGCCGAGAGTCATCGCTGGCAGCTCGACCCGGTATAAATCGCTCGCGCACTGTACCGTCCGGACGGTACAGTAGAGCGTGGCCATTAACTCCCGAGACCGGATCCTCGATGCCTGCGAAAGCATCGTGATCCGGGACGGCGTGTCTCGGCTGACCCTCGATGCCGCGGCGGCGGAGGCCGGGCTGAGCAAGGGCGGCGTGCTCTACCACTTCGGCACCCGCGACGCCCTCGTTTCTGCGATGGTCGAGCGACTGGTCGCAGCCTTCGACAGCGAGCTCATGGACGAGAGCGCAGCCGATGCGACGACCGACGCGGCCGCGTCCGGCCGCTATGTCCGCTCCTATGTCCGAGCCACGGTTCGTCCGTCCCGCACGCCGGAAGATGTCAGGCGCGAGCGCGCGGGGGCCGCAGTGCTCGCGGCCATGGCATGCGAGCCGCAACTGCTCGAGCCGCTGCGCCGCTCTTTCGACCGTTGGCAAGACCGGCTGACGTCCGACGGCGTCGACCCGGTGCGTGCCACCGTCGCTCGGCTGGCCGCCGACGGGATGTGGCTCGTCGAGCTGTTCGGATTTGCCCCGCTGGCCGAGCCGCTTCGGGGTCAGGTCGCCGCGTTTCTTGAGGACCTCGGGCGATGACTGGCACTGCGCGCCGCTTCATCTTTGTACTGGCCGGGACGGCGTTCATCGAGTGGTTGGGTGCCAGCGCGATCCTGCCGCTGTTGCCTGCCTACCTGCGCCACCACGGCAGCTCGACCGGAGTTGTCGGCCTGGTCATGTCGGCGTACTTCGTCGCCGGGCTGGTCGTGCAATATCCGTTGGGGCATCTCGGCGATCGCATCGGCCATCGCCCGATCCTGGTCGGTGGGTTGCTCTGTTATGCGCTGGGCAGCCTTGGCTTTCTGCTCCACCCGGGGGCGGGTGGCTACATCCTGTTGCGCGGCGCGCAGGGAGCTGGCGCCGGCGCAGTGCAGGTGGCGTCGTTCGCGCTCGTCGGTGCCGCAGTGCCTGCCGATCGTCGCGGCCGAGCCTTTTCGATGCTGTTTGCTGGCCAGCTTGGTGGCGCCGCGATCGGTCCACTCGCCGGCAGCATTGCGGGGATCTCCGGCATGGGTGTGCTCTTTGTCGTGACGGCCGCGACGTCGACAATCGCGAGCATTTGGGTGCTCTCGAGCTTGCCTCGAGTGGCGAGCACCCGCGACGCCGTGCGGACCCGGCTCGTCGTCAACCGGCTCCTGCTCGGAGTCGTGATCACCGGGCTGATCGGCGGGCTGATCACTGGTGTGTACGAGACGTGCTGGACGTTGTTGCTCGACCTGCGCGGCGCACACGCCTGGCAGGTCGGGTTGTCGTGGACGCTGTTCGCCGCGCCGTTCGCAGCGTTCTCCCCGCTGGCCGGGCGCATGGCGGATCGCTTCAACCGGGCGAAGCTCACGGTCGCTGCGCTCGCGTCCTCGGTCTTCTTCGCGGCGCTCTATCCGTACCTGCACTACCTGCCGTTGTTGATCGGGCTGGGTGCGGTGGAGTCGATCGGGGTAGCGGTCGCCTACCCGGCGGCGCAGTCGTTGCTGGCCCAAAGCGTGCCCGCGACGGCGCTCGGCCGGGCCCAAGGTCTGTCGAACGCGACCCAAACTGCTGCCATGGCTGCTTCCGCGGCGGCCAGTGGCGTGCTGTTCGGGATCGGGCCGTGGGTGCCATTCGTGGGCGCCGCGGCGATCTCGGGACTCTTGATTTGCTCACTGCCGCTGATCTGGCGGATGCGAGAGGTCGAACCACGCCCGGCTCAGTCCGACATGCCGATGAGTCTGATTGTCTGATTGCAGTGTTGTGCGACAATCTGCAGTATGCCGAGCCAACTCGCGCCGATTCAGGTCGAGAGCACGCCGGCAGTCGTCGCGGCCCGGATCAGGGCCGGGATCTTCGCGCGCAAGTTTCCGCCTGACTCCCAGCTCAACGAGGTCGAGCTCGCCCATGAGCTCAACGTCAGCCGAGGCCCGATCCGCGATGCCTTCACCTGGCTGATCCACGAGGGCCTGCTCCGTCGGGAACGCAATCGGGGCGTGTTTGTCGTCGCGCTCGATGACGAGAGCATTCGCGACGTCTACTTCGCACGCGAAGTGGTCGAGCAGGCGGCCGCACTGCGGATCAACGAACGCCGCGACGAACCTGCCTTGCGCGCACTCGACGCGATCCTGGCGAGGCTCGAGGAAGCGATCGACCGTGATTGGCCCGAGGTGGTCGTCCTCGACCTGGAGTTTCATCGGTGCTTGGTCAGCGGCGCCGGCAGCGAGCGGCTGAACCGGGCGTTCGAGCCGCTCTACGCCCAGACCCGCCTGTGCTTGTCCTCCCTCGAGGCTTACTACGACGATCGTGCCTCGCTGATCGAGGAGCACCGCGCCATTGTCGAGGCGATTCGCGGCGATGATCCGGCGCTGATTACTGAGCTGGTGCATGCCCACATGGCCGAAAGCGCAGCACATCTGACGACATCGCAGGAAGGCGAATAGGCATGGCGGCGAACTCCACGACGGGCGTCGATGGCGTGCGGGTCAAGGCAATGCTCGACCGCGAGCGGGAGCGCTTCGTGGCCTCCCACCCGAAGTCCGTCGATTTTCGCCGGCGGGCCGAAAGCTCAATGCTTTATGGCGTACCGATGAACTGGATGACACGGTGGGCCAGCCCGAGTCCGATCGTGGTTGCCTCAGCTCATGGCGCCGAGGTCTCCGACATCGACGGCAATTCCTACGTCGACCTGTGTCTCGGTGACACCGGGGCGATGGCGGGCCACGGCCCACAGCCGGTCGTCGACGCGATTGCGGCGCAGATGAGTCAGGGCGCGACCTTCATGTTGCCCACCGAGGACGCGATCTGGGTGGCGGAGGAGATGGCTCGCCGGTTCAGTATGTCGCGCTGGCAGTTCTGCCTTACCGCGTCGGACGCCAACCGGTTTGTGCTGCGACTCGCCCGCCAGATCACCGGCAGGTCCAAGATCGTGGTGCATAACTGGTGCTACCACGGTTCCGTCGACGAGACGGTCGCGTCCCTCGATGCTTCCGGGACGGTGATCGCTCGAGTTGGCAGCGTCGGTCCCGCGCTCGACGTCACGGAGTCGACACGTGTGGTCGAGATCAACGACCTTGTCGCGCTCGAGCAGGCACTGTCGGACCACCAAGTCGCGGCGGTGTTGGTCGAACCGGCGTTGACCAACATCGGCATCGTGTTGCCGGACGAGGACTACCACCGCGAACTGCGCCGCATCACCCGCGAGACCGGCACGCTGCTGGTCATCGACGAGACGCACACGATCTGCGCGGGGCCGGGTGGCTACACCGCTCGCTACGGGCTGGAGCCTGACTTCCTGACGATCGGCAAGACGATCGGGGGCGGTGTGCCGATCGCGGCGTACGGGATGAGTGATGCAGTCGCGGCGTCGATCGTCGAGCAGACGTTCTGGCATGAGGCCGACGTCGGGGGCGTCGGTGGCACCTTGGCCGGCAACGCGCTATCGCTGGCGGCCGCGCGAGCGACGCTGTCCGAGGTGCTGACCGACTCCGCATTCGAGACGATGGAAGCTCTTGCGGTGCGGCTTTGCGACGGCATCGAGTCGGTGATCGCGGCTCATCACGCGCCGTGGCACGTCACGCGGCTCGGCTGCCGAGCCGAATATCTGTTCGTCGCCTCGCCGCCACGCAACGGCGCCGAGGCGGCCGCTGCGGACGATGAGGATCTCGACGGGCTGCTTCACCTCGCGATGCTCAACCGGGGTGTGCTGCTGACGCCGTTCCACAACATGGCGCTGATGTCACCGGCGACGACCGCCGACCAGATCGACGTTCACACGGCAGTGTTTGAGGAGATCGTCGGCGAGTTGCTGGCGTGACGTTGATTTGCGACCGGACGCGTCACTCGTGGTTGTACAGTTGTCCACATTCGATCAAGTGGCCGAGTGAGCTTCCGTCGAGCAGGGGGACGTTGATGCCCAGTCACCTCGAGCCGCTTCATTTGCAAAGCACGCCCGCACTGATTGCCGACCAGTTGCGCTCGGAGATTCTCGAGGGTCACTTCTCGCCCGATGCGCAGCTGTCCGAGGTTGAGCTCTCCCGCCAGTTGCGGATCAGCCGCGGGCCGATCCGCGAGGCGATGCAACGACTGATCCAGGAAGGCTTGTTGCGCGCAGAGCGCAATCGCGGCGTCTTCGTCGTGCAGCTTGACCAGGACGACGCGAGGGATGTCTATCTCGCCCGAGGCGCGGTCGAGCGCGCGGCAGCGGCGATCGTGACGCAACAGCGTCCGCCCGAGACACTGGCGGAGCTGCAGCGCATCGCGAACACGATGTCGGAGTCCTCCGGCGGGTCGTGGATGGAGCTCATCAGCCACGACCTCGAGTTTCACCAGACGTTGGTCGATGCCGCCGGGAGCCCGCGGCTGACCCGGATGTTTCACACCCTGATCGCTGAGACGCGGCTGTGCCTGCAGCGGCTCGAGCCGTTCTACGAGACCGGAGAAGAGGTCGCGGCCGAGCATCAGGCGATCCTCGACGCGATCACCGCCGGCGACGCCGAGGGCGTGGATCAGCTTCTGCTGCTGCACATGGATGCCTCCGCGGCGAGGCTGTCGGTCCCGAAGCCGGCTGAAGGTTCCGCGAGTTAAACCAGGGGCGAGTTGTGTCGGCTGACCTGCTCATCACCAACGGCCGGCTGTGGCAGCGGGCGCCGTACACCGATGTCGCGGTGCGGTCCGGGCGCATCGTCGCGATTGGTACGGCGGACGAGCTTCGAGACTTCCGCGGACCCAGCACCCGGGTCATCGATGCCAACGGCTCGCGGTGCTGCCGTCGTTCCAGGATGCCCATATCCACGCCAACTGGGGTGGCCTGTCGATGATGCGATGCAACCTGCATGACCTCGTCGGCCGTGACGCGGTGCGCCAGGTGATCGCGACGTACTCCACCGAGCACCCGGCCGAGACCTGGATCCTCGGCTCCGGCTGGGAGGTCGCCGCGATCGACGGTTCGATCGACAAGGCATTCCTGGACGAGGTTGTCTCTGTCCGGCCGGTGTTCTTGATGAGTGCCGGTGGGCACGACGGCTGGGTCAACAGCGCCGCGCTGGCTGCGGCCGGCATCGATCGCGAAACGCCAGATCCCAGCGATGGGCGGCCTATCAGCGGCTGGCCGGGCGGGTGAGCTCAGCGCGCGGGTCACCGCGGCGTTGTGGTGGGAGCGGCTCGCCGGCGAGGAGCAGATCGAAGGCTTCGAGGCGAGTCGAGCGGCGTCTCAGATCGGCCGGCTCAAGGCGACGTCGATCAAGATGATGGTTGACGGCACGACCGGCAACTTCTCGGCGTCGGTGTTGGATCCGTACGTTCGATGCAACCGGCGCTCCGACGTGCAACTGCGGCATGGATTTCATTGAGCCAGAGCGCCTTGTCAGTGCCGTGACCAAGTTGGATGCGCTCGGCTTCCAAGTCCACTTTCATGCAATCGGTGAAGCTGCTGTGCGTCATGCGCTGGACGCGGTCGAGGCAGCCAGGCGGGCCAACGGGTGGTCTGATCTGCGGCACCAGATCGCCCATGCCTGCTTGGTGTATCCGCACGATATTCCGCGGTTCGCGGCGTTAGGGGTCAGCGCCAACATCCAGCCGTACTGGGAGGTCGCGAGCCCGGACATGATCCGCGAATGCATCTATCTCGGCGAGCCCAGGGCGCAGTGGTGGTATCCGTTTGAGAGCCTTCGCCGTTCGGGCGCGCACCTCGCCGGCGGCAGCGACTGGCCGGTCAGCACCGCGAACCCACAGGACGGGATCCACGTCGCAGTCAACCGTGAGCTCCCCGGCGACGCCGGCGACGCCTTCATCCCGACCGAACGGATGTCCCTCGACGCGGCACTGACGGCCTACACCTCGGGCTCGGCCTACACCAACCATCTCGATGAGACCGGGGACCTCAGTATCGGCAAGCTCGCCGATCTGATCGTGCTCGACCGGAGGTCGGGCGGCGAGGCGGACGCGACGATTGCCGACGCTCGAGTGGTGCTGACGGTGCTTGACGGCGTGGTCGTGCACCAAGGTTCGAGCCTGGTTTAGTAGCGCGGTCGAGCCGCGGTCAGGCCGATGGTCAACTGTTGACAGTTCGTCATCTGAACAGTACTTTCTCGTCTATTCCAGACACCGGCAGAGTGGATGAGGCGTTGAACGATGCATCCCGGCGTGCCCCGAGATCATGAGTCTCATCGAGGTCCGTGACCTCAACGTCTGGTTCGACGTGCGCGCCGGTCGGGAGCTTCGCGCCGTCCAGGGAGTGAGCTTCGAGCTCGAGCCGGGTGAGCGCTTTGGGCTGGTTGGTGAGTCGGGCTGCGGCAAGACGACCGCGTTGCTCGCGCTGATGGGACTGCTGCCCCCGTCCGCGTCGGCTGCCGGCAATGTGGTTCTCGACGGAGTCGACATTCTTGCCGGCGGCGAGGAGTCGGTGCGGCCCTACCGCTGGCGAGACATCGCGATGGTCTTCCAGGGCGCGATGAACGCACTGAACCCGGTCAAGACGGTGGGCTGGCAGATCGTCGAGCCGATGGTCCTGCACGGGATCATGAGCGGTCAGGAGGCATGGCACAAAGCCGAGCACCTGCTCAATCTGGTCGGCATCCCGGGCGAGGCGGCGAAACGCTATCCGCATGAGTTTTCCGGGGGCATGCGCCAGCGCGCGGCCATCGCGATGGCGCTGGCCTGCAACCCGCGCGTGCTGCTCGCGGACGAGCCCACGACCGCTCTCGACGTGATGGTCCAGGGCAGATCCTCGAGCTGCTGACCAAGCTGACCGATGACTTGGGCCTTGCGCTCGTGCTGGTGACGCACGACCTTCCGGTGGTCGCTGAGGTCTGTGACCGGGCGGCGGTGATGTACGCCGGCCGGTTCGTCGAGATGGGCACCCTTGACTCGCTCTATCACGACCCGCGCCATCCCTACACCCGGATGTTGTTCGGCGCGACGCCGGACCTGAGCCGGCACGAGCGGGTGATGTCGATCCCGGGCGCACCGCCGCGGCTTGACCGCGAGATCACCGGCTGCGCGTTTCGTCCTCGCTGCGATCGGGCCTTCGATCGATGCGCAGTCGAGGCGCCCGAGCTGCAAGTGCGTCGGCTCCGGCCGCGTCGCGGCGTGCCATCTGAACGACAACGTCACCGCGGGAAGTGCATCGTGAGCATCGTCGAGCACGCACGCCGACGCGGCGTCGTCGCGGGCGCACTCCCCGTTGCTCTCGGTGCAGGACCTTTCCACTTACTACCCAGTGCGACAGGGCATCGGCGATCGCCTTGCCCGGCGCCCGAAGCGCTCAGTGCACGCGGCTGGACGGCATCTCCTTCGATCTGGCCCGCGGCGAGATGCTCGCGCTGGTGGGGGAGTCCGGCTGCGGCAAGACCACGACCGTCCAATCCCTGCTCCGCATGATCGAGCCGACCGGTGGCTCGATCACCTTCGACGGCGTCGACATCACGAAGTTGTCCTCGGAGCGCATGCGGTCGATGCGCAAGCGGTTGCAGATGATCTTTCAGGACCCGTACGAATCCCTTGACCCTCGGTTCCTGGTGCGTCAACTGGTCGAGGAGCCGTTGCTGATCCACGGGCTGGCGGGCCCTCGTCGGGGGCGCCGCGAACAGGTACGCCAGGCTCTGGAGCGGGTCGGGCTCTCACCGGCCGACCTCTATATGGACCGCTACCCCCACGAGCTCTCAGGTGGCCAACGGCAGCGCGTCGCGATCGCGACGAGTCTGGTGTTGGAGCCCGAGCTGCTTCTCGCCGACGAGCCGGTGTCCATGCTCGACGTCTCGGTGCGCGCCGGCATCCTCTCGCTGCTTGACGCGTTACGCCGTGACGGGCAGATGGGGATCCTCATGATCACCCACGACCTGTCGACCGCGGCACACTTCGCCGACCGGATCGCAGTGATGTATCTCGGCCGGATCGTCGAGTGCGGCCCCGCCTGGGAAGTCGTGGAGAACCCGCAACACCCGTACACAAAGGCGCTGGTCTCGGTCATCCCGAAGGGTGACCCGCGCCAATCTCGCACCGCGACGTTGCTCAAGGGCGAGACGCCCAACGCGGCCAACTTGCCGGACGGCTGCCGGTTTGCGCAGCGGTGTCCGATCGCGGAGGAGCGATGCAAGGACGTCGATCCGCAGTTACGACGGCCGGCGGGCTCGAAAACGTCCGATCACGAGGCGGCATGCGTCCTGGCCTGAGCGGGGGAAAAATACAGGCTTTCTTTTCGACGGTAATCTGGCAGACTGTCAACACTGCAGCGGTTGACAGTGCCTGCGGGGAACGGCGCTAGGGCACGAGAGGGCATGCGTGGCGAGATACGGGATCCTGAAACGGGCCTTCTTCGCCTTGGCGACTGCCTTCGTCGCGGTGACGATCAACTTCTTCCTGTTTCGTGTGCTTCCCGGCAACGCCGTCTCCAACTGGGCCCACGTTCCTAACTCCTCGCTCGCCCTGCAGCGGTCGTTGAAGGCGCAGTTCGGCCTCGATCACTCCAAGCCCGAGCAGTACTTGCTGTATCTGAAACAGCTCGCCCACGGAAACATGGGCATCTCATTCACCAACCAACAGCCGGTGCTCCACAACCTGGTGATCGCTTTGCGCAACACGATCCCGTTGGTGGGCATCTCGACCGTGATCGCGCTGCTCCTCGGGTTGTGGACTGGCATCTTGTCGGCACGACGGCGCGGCTCGACCCTTGATCACCTCAGCACCGGCACCGCGGTCGTCCTCTATGCGCTGCCGACGCAGTGGATTGGCCTCGTGCTGCTGGTGCTGCTCGGTCGCTATCTCCCATCGGCGGGGATGAGCAGCCCGTTCGTCTTCACGACGCCGCCGTTCTGGCAACACATCCTCGATATCGCCAAGCACATGATCCTGCCGGGAACGACGCTGGTGCTGACCATCTACGGCAGCAGCACCCTCATCATCCGCTCGGCGATGCTCGAGGTCTTGGGCGAGGACTTCATCCTCACCGCCAGGGCGAAGGGACTTGCGCCGGGCACGATCCTGCGCCGGCATGCGCTTCGCAACGCGTTGCTTCCGGTTGTCACACTCGTCGCGCTGTCCTTCGGCTACATCGTCGCCGGCGCGATCCTCGTGGAGATCGTCTTCACCTGGCCAGGGATCGGATCTGCGCTCTACAACTCGGTCGTGACCCGTGACTACCCGATGATGCAGGGCGGTTTCCTCTTCATCGCGCTGTCGGTCATCTTCTTCAACTTCCTCGCCGAGACGCTGTACTTCAAGCTCGATCCGAGGATCGCCCATGAGCGCTAGCTTGCTGGGCCAGACCGAGCTGGCAATCAACGATCTCAACACCGGCCGACGTCGCCGGCTGCGCACGGTCGTGCGGGAGCATCCGGCGGCGATGGTCGGTTTGGTGATCCTCGTCTTCTTCATCTTGGTAGCACTGTTCGGACCGCTGTTCGAGCCGTACAGCACCGTCGCGCAAACCGGGCCGGTCTTCGGTGCGCCGTCGTTGAAGCATTGGTTCGGTCTCGATGACGGCGGGATCGACATGTTCAGCGAAACCATTCGAGGCGCGCGGGTCTCACTGCTCGTCGGTGGCGCCGCGACACTCGTGTCGCTCGGAATCGGCGGCACGATTGGGATCGTTGCGGGCTACTTCGGCGGTGCGCTTGAAGCGATCCTGATGCGCATCACCGACTTCTTTCTCGTCATCCCCGACCTCGTGCTGATGATCATCGTCGCGGCGTTGTGGGGGCCGAGCATCACGCACGTGATCTTCGTCATCGGCCTGCTGCTCTGGACGACGACCGCTCGAATCATCCGGGCCCAAGTGAAGAGTGTGCGGCAGCGAGGCTTCGTCGCCCATGCGAGATCGCTAGGCGCGAAGAACTCGCGCATCATCTACAAACACATCTTGCCGCATGTGGCGCCGCTGCTGATCGCGAACATGGTGCTCATGATCGCGCTCGCGATCTTCGATGAAACGACGCTCGACTTCTTGGGGTTGGGCTCGGCGTCCGCGATCACCTGGGGCACGTTGCTCGAGCATGCGGATGACCGTACTGCGGTGAGTTATGGGGCGTGGTGGGCGTTCGTGCCGCCAGGGATCTGCATCGCGCTTGTCATCGTCGCTTGTTACCTGTTGGGCAACGCGCTTGAAGACAGCTTGAACCCACGGTTGAAGGTGTCGCACGTGTCGTCACGGTATTGGCGGATCAGGACGATGGCGCACGAGAGAAGGGCCGCTCAAACGTCATGAAACAACTCGGGAGGGAAGCACTGATGAAGCTCGGCACAGTGAAGCGAAACGGAGCAGCGGGGAGCCCGTTGTGGCGCAAGGCTGTGTTCTTCGCGCTGCTCGCCATCGTCGCCTCGTCGTGCAGTAGCTCATCAGGAGGGTCCACCGGCTCGTCGACCACGAGTGGCGGCGTGCTTCGACTCGGCACGCCAGCGACGATTGCCTCGATGAATCCGTTCATCACGAGCAACACGTTGGCGTTCGACACGTTCGAGGAGATCTACCCGTACCTCGTTCAATACAACCTGACTACCGACCAGATCGAGCCCGACTTCGCGACGAGCTGGAAAGAGTCCAAGAACGGCCTCACTTGGACGTTCCAGACTCGCGCCGGTGCGACCTGGTCGGACGGCAAACCACTGACGACTGCCGATGTCGCGTGGACACTGAACACGATCGTGAAGTTTGAGAAGGGCCCGACGGCGGGGGACGCCGCGAACGTGCTCGACCTGGTGAGTGCCACCGCGACCTCACCGACCGCGATCAAACTGCAGTATTCCCACCCGATCGCGAACGTGTTGTCCTCGCTCGCGCAGGTGCCGATTCTGCCGCAGCATGTGTGGGCGCCGTACGCCGGCGGCAACGGCTCGCGGATCCGGAAGTTCAACAATCTGCCGACGTCGTCCGCACCGCTCGTCAGTGGCGGCCCGTTCGTCATGACGAAGTACACCCAGAACCAGATCGCGTTGTTCAAGACAAACCCGCATTGGTATGGCCCGAAGCCCAAGATCGCTGGTTTCGGTTATGAGTACTTCGCGAACAGCGACGCCGAGGTCGAGGCGCTCAAGTCCGGGCAGATCGACGCTGCCCTCGGCAACCCGGCGCTGCCCGGCACCGCGGTCGGCTCGTTGAAGTCCGCAGGTTTCAACATCATCAACGTTCACGCCACCGGCTTCCACGACATCATCATCAACACCAGCCCGCAGGCCGTGTCGCATCGCGAGTTGGCGAACCCGAAGGTGCGTGAGGCGTTCGAGTACGCGACCGACCGCAACACCATCAACAAGGTTGCCTACCTCGGGTATGCGCAGCCGGGCGGCTCGATCGTTCCGCCGGCATCCGGCTCGTGGTCCGATCCGGCCGTCAAGGGGTTGCCATACGACATCGCCAAGGGCAATCAACTGCTCAACGAGGCGGGCTACAAGATGGGGTCGGGCGGCATCCGGGTCGCGAACGGCCAGCCGATGTCCTACAAGATGTTGATCTCGACGGACAACGGTGGTGAGGGCATCCGGGCCGGTCAGATCATGACGAACGACTACAAGAAGATCGGCGTCAAGCTCAACGTCCAGGTCGTCAATGACACCACGTTGAACAACGCGCTTTACGGCAACCACTACCGCAACTTCCAGCTCGCGATGTGGGGCTGGGACGCGTTCATCGACCCGAACTACATCCTCAGCGTCGTCACCTGCGCGCAGCTGGGCAACCTCAGCGACAGCGGCTACTGCAACCCGGCTTACGACGCGTTGTTCAAGAAGCAGGCCGCCACGACGAATGTCGCGGCACGGCAGAAGATCGTCTACAAGATGCAGCAGATGATCTTCGACGCTCGGCCCTACATCATCCTCGAGTACGTCAACGTGCTTGAGGCCTGGAGCAAGAAGTGGTGCGGGATTGTCACCTCGCCCGATGGGTTCGCCACCTTCTTCTCCAAGGACCCAATGGAACAGGTGCACAAATGTTCAACATGACCGTCGGTCCGTGGCGGCGGCGAGCGCTTCTGCTCGCCGCGGTCGCAATTGCCGTCTCCTCCTGCAGTAGTTCCAGCGGCGGCAGCAAGGGGTCGACCAGCAGCAGCGGAGGAGTGCTGCGACTCGGCACGCAGTGCTCCGATCAGCTCGATGAACCCGCTCATCTCGCAAAGCACGCTGGCGTACGACTCGTTCATCGTGATCTATCCGTACCTCGTGCAGTACAACCTCGCCACGAAGCAGATCGAGCCGGAGTTCGCGACGAGTTGGCAGACCTCAGCGAACGGCCTGACGTGGACCTTCCACACCGAGGGCTGGCGCGAAGTGGTCGGATGGCACACCGCTCACCACGGCCGACGCCGCGTGGACCCTGAACACGATTGTCAAGTTTCAGAAGGGCCCGACCGCGCAGGATGCGTCGAACATCCTCGACATGACAGGCGCCACCGCAACCTCGCCGACGACGCTTGAGGTGCACTACTCCCATCCGGTCGCGAATGTGCTGGCGGACCTCGCTGGGCTGCCGATCCTGCCGCAGCACGTGTGGCAGCAATATGCGAATGGCAATGGCTCGGAGCTTCGAACCTTCGCCAACTTGCCAACCTCTGCGCGGGCCGGTCGTCAGCGGCGGGCCGTTCATGCTGACGAAGTTCGTGCAGAATCAGATCGTGTTGTTCAAGCGCAACCCTGATTGGTACGGGCCGAAGCCGTCCATCGATGGCTTCGGGTATGAGTACTTCGCCGACAGCGACGCCGAGATCGAGGCGCTGAAGTCTCGACCAGATCGATGCGGCGCTTGGCAACCCATCACTTCCGGCACCGCGATCAGCTCGCTGAAGTCAGCGGGCTTCAACATCGTCAACGTTCCAGCCACCATCTTCCACGACATCATCATCAACACCATGCCCACGATGGTCGCGCATCGCGAGCTGACTCAACCCGAAGGTGCGCGAGGCGATCGAGTACGCGACCGACCGCAACACCATCAACAAGGTCGCCTACCTGGGTTACGCCCAGCCCGGCAGGTCGGTGGTGCCACCTGCGTCCGGCTCGTGGTACGGACCCGAGTGTCAAAGGACTGCCTTACAACCTGGCCAAGGCCAACCAGCTGTTGAACCAGGCCGGCTACAAGATGGGCTCCGACGGCATCCGAATGGCGATGGCCACCCGATGTCCTACACGTTCCTGATCTCGACCGACAACGGTGGAGCGGGCATGCGGGCCGCACAGATCATGGCGACCGACTTCAAGAAGATCGGCATCAAGCTCAATCTGCAGGTCGTTAACGACACGACGTTGAACAACGATCTGTACGGCAACCACTACCGCAACTTCAGCTGGCGATGTGGGGCTGGGACGCCTACATCGATCCGAACTACATCCTGAGTGTCGTGACCTGCTGGCAGCGCGGCAACCTCAGTGACAGCGGCTACTGCAACCAGCAGTACGACGCGTTGTTCAAGAAGCAGGCGGCGACGCGAAACGTCGCGGCAAGGCACAAGATCGTCTACCAGATGCAGCAGATCATCTTCGAGCGATCGGCCGTACCTCATGCTGGACTATGTCAACGTGCTTGAGGGCTGGAGCAAGCAATGGTGCGGCATCGTCACCTCACCGGATGGCTTCGCCAACTACTTCTCGAAGGACCCGTTGGAACAGATCCACAAGTGCTCAGCCCGGTAGTTAGGCGGCGCGATAAAGCCAACCCGCAAAGCACAACGGCAATCCCAAGGGCGCCAACTACCAGGGGCATCGGCGGTTTGTCCGGTCCCGTCTGATTCCTCGGCTTGGTTCAAGATCATGGCCGTCTGGGGTTCCTCTAGCACCCTTAAACGGCCATGGTCATGAGACCGACGCAACGAATCAGACGTTACCGGACAAACCGCCGGGAGCCACCTGGTAGTTGGCGCCTTTGCTTTTTTCTTCGCCAACCTGGATGACTCCGCGAGCGGTTTCCCGAGGACGACGAGGCTCAGCCCTCGTCGGGGAGGGGCGGGGCGTCCTTCGGGGTTCCACCAGTCGCCGCCGCCGAGCTCGCCGCCATCGACGATCAGGGTCTGACCGGTGATCCACGCCGCCTCGTCCGAGGCGAGGAACAGCACGGCGGCGGCCTGGTCGCGCAGGTGTGCCGGCACGTTGCAGCGGAATCCGCCGCAGGTACTCGCGTTCGAGCCTCGGCGGCCGCGGGGTTCAGTCGCGATCTCGATCTCGTTCTCCGGCGTGATGGTCTGACCCGGCGCGACACAGTTGGCCCGCACGCCGCGATGAGCCCAGCTCGTGCGCGACCGCTTTTGTCAAAGCGACCAACGCGGCCTTGGACGCGTTGTAGACCGACTCCGGCGACTCGTTCTTGAAGGCGTTGGCAGACGCGATGTTGACGATGGCGCCACCGCCGCGCTCGGCCATGTGCGCGCCCGCGACCTGCATCGTCGCCAGCGGCGCTCGGACGTTGACGGCGAAGACGAGGTCGAAGGTCTCCTTGTGACCTCGAGGAACGGTCCGTCTGGCATGGTGCCGGCGCAGTTCACCAGTACGTCGAGGCCGCCATCAGACCGCAATCACTTCGCGCACCATCGCCGCTGCAGCGTCGAAGTCGCTGAGATCCACGACATGCGTGGACACCCGGTCGGGCTCGGCCTGCGCGGCACGCATCGCCGCCAGGTTGTCGGCGAGGATGTCGACCGCGAAGACTCGCGCGCCCTCGGCGAGGAACGCCTCCGCGATGCCTCGGCCGATTCCTTGCGCGGCACCAGTGACGAGTACGTTGCGATCGGTGAACCTGGCCATCACGGCACCCCGGGTAGTGGAGGGGAACGCCGGCGACGCCGACGTCCGCGATCGGACAGATGGTGCCTCCGACGTTGGCGACCACCGCACGGTCGAGCGACCGGACCGATCCAGGCGATGTTGGTCGGTGCGTCGAAGTGCGATGCGAGGTGGTCGTCGACCACTGTTTCGACATTCCCGTCCGGCGTCACCCGCACGAGACCATCGGGCCGATAGAGCGTGACCCAATAGCTGCCGTCGGCGGCGAGCCCGACACCGTCGGCATCGGTGTCGGGTAGCTCGGCGATGGTCCGCGGCGTCTCCGGCCGAGCCGTCGGCCAGGATCGGTACGGACACCAAGCGCTGTGCCTTCGCCTCGACGACCACGAGCGCCGTGCCGTCAGGTGTCACGAGACATCCATTCGGATATTTCGGAACCGCCGTTGTCCATGTCTCGGTGCGGCCGCCGGGAGTGATGCGTACGATCTCCGGCCGGTCGTCCTCGCCGGAGCAGGTGACGTACGCCATGCCATCCGGTCCGAACGCCATGACGTTCGGGGTGTCGAGATCGATCCCGTCGACGCCGCGGGCGAAGACCGATATCTCGCGGGTGCGGATGTCGAGCCGCGCGATCTCGCCGTTGCTCGGCGTCGCAGGCATAGACGCGGCCGTTGCCGTCGACCGCCACGCCGAGCATCGATCCGCCGGTAGAGCCGATGCAGCTCGACCTCACCGTCGAGGGAGATCGCGTAGAACTCGCCACCCTCACCGCCGGTGTAGACGTGGCTGTCGAAGGGGTTCCACGCGACGCCCTCGGAGTGGTTGAGCCCGTCGGCGAAAACAGTGAACCGATCCAGCATCATGACCTCTTCACCTCGCGGAGGACCTCTCGGGCACAGTTACGGCCGTTTGCGCCGGTGACTCCGCCACCCGGGATGGGTGCCGGCGCCACACAAGTACAGGCCGGCCAACGGCGTGCGGTAGTTGGCGAAGCCGCGCACCGGTCGCATGAACAACAGCTGGTCGGGCGACATGTCACCATGCAGGTGATGACCGCCCGTCAGTGACAGTCGACGCTCGAGGTCGAGCGGCGTGAGGATCTCGCGATGCAGCACCGAGCCCGGCAGGTTCGGCATGAAGGTGCCGAGGCGTCTCGATCACTTGATCGGCGACGCCGTCTTTGATGTCATCCCACGCGGCGTCGCGCAAGCTGTATGGCTGGGAGCGGACGCCGATCGTCAGGACGTGCTTGCCGTCAGGCGCGAGCGACGGGTCGTGCACGGTCGGAATGCACAGCTCGATGTGCGCGGCCTCGGCGGCGACGCCGAGCACGCGCGCCGTCCTGGTCGCGGTCGAGATCGGTAAGCGGCTTGGTGATCTGGATGAGGCCGCGGTGGTAGGGCTGCACGTCGCGCGACTTCTCGCCGCGCAGTCGTGGCAGCTCGGCGACCGCGAGGTTCAGCTTCATGCTGGCTCCTTCGCAGCGATACGCCTTGATCGCCCCGACGAAAGCTGGCAGGTCAGCTGGCTGTCCGCCAGGAGCGTGAGGAAGGTTCGCTTCGGGTCGGCGTTGGACAGCACCCGCTGGGCCTGGATCTCCTCGCCGTCGGCGAGGACGACACCGGTTGCCCGGTCGCCGCGGGTCACGATCCGCGCGACCGTGGCACCGGTACGGATCTGCGCGCCGGCCTCGCGTGCGGCGTCGGCCATCAGGGCGGTCACGACGCCCATTCCGCCGGGCACGAATCCCCAGCCCAGGCCACCACCGGAGCCGCCGGACGCGGCCTCGTGCAGCAGGTTGTAGGCGGTGCCCGGTGTCGAGGGTCCGGCGAGGGTGTTGCTGATCGACTCCCAGCCCAACGCCGACTTCAGCATGTCGCTCTCGAAGTGCTCGTCGAGGAACCGTTTCGCCGACGTGGTGAACAGGTATGCCGCGTCCTCGACGTCTCGCCGGGACGAAAGCCAAGCCGGCCGAAGCGGGCTAGGGCGCGAAGGTCGTGGACGGATCGCACCCGCGGAGATCGGGGCGGTCCAGTCGAACACCGGCATCAGCGAGCCAGCGATCCGGCTCATCTTCTCCTCGTACAACGGGAAGGCTGGCCGCGTCGGCAGGCGAGAGCGGCCGGATCTCCTCGATCGTCCTGGCCCGGTCGCCGTGCAGCGTGAAGGCTCTGCCCGTCCGGATACAGATTGAGCGACGGGCCGGCCTGGTCGACCCGCAGACCGCGCTCGGCGAGGCGAAGGTCCTTCCACACCGGTTCGCGCAGCATCGAGAGCACGTAGGCACCCGGTGAGGCGCGGAAGCCGGGCGCGAACTCCTCGGTCACGCAGGCGCCGCCGACGATGTCTCGGCGCTCCAGTACGAGGGTGCGCAGGCCGCCTCGGGCGAGGTAGAACGCGGCCACCAGACCGTTGTGACCGCCGCCGATAATGACGACGTCCCAGTCCTGGGCCATCAGCCACCGCCGCGGCGTTCGGGCGTCATGTGGTGGTTTTCCCCTCCGGCTCTAGCGGCGGCGATGAGCACTCCGGCGACGACCGTGAGCGTTGACCTCGTCATACTGTCAACAGTACACTGTTAGACTATGCGGGCGGAATGCAGGCACGAGCCGCTCACATTGGCAACTTTTGACGTCACCGAGGTGCTCGAGGCGGCTGCAACGGCCTACGCGGACGGTCGACTGTCGCTGGATCTGACGGCGCTGCAGCGCCGCCGCGGCCAGGTCGCTCCCGCGCTGGCGGCGATCGACGGTCCGGATGTTCGCCCCGGTGACGGTCGTCCGGATCGTCAACGTGCTCGATGCGATCGTCGCTGATGTGAAGGCCGCCGATCCCGACCTGACCTTTCCGGGCGCGCTCGGCGGTCTTGCACTTGCCGGGCGGGGCGGACCAACCGACTCGGCGGGGTGGCGGTGCTCTCGGTGTGCGATTGGCGCAGCGGCCGGTTTTACGACAGACGAGGAGTTCCCGGACTCCTTCGTCGACATGGTCGGGTCCGGGCCAGCCGATGACGGCGTGGGGCGACCGCTGGGCGCCCGTGCTCACGTGCACCCCGAAGCCAGGCGCCGCGCTCGGCGACGTCGATCGATCAGTGCGCCGGGCCGCACTTCGGGTCGCCCGCGCGCTCGCCGAGGCGACCATCGACCAGGCTCCGTCTAGCGAGGTGTCCTACACCTCGACGGCGACGTCGATGTGGGGCTGCAGAGCGTGGCGGTGATCCTGCAGGTTGCCTCTGAAGGCCCGCTCGTTGACACCTTTCTCTATGGCGGCGACGTGCGGACAATCGTGCCGACGCTGCTCGACCACTGCGAGATCCTCGACGGTGCATTGACCACGGGGCGTACGACTGGCCGGCGGTGCGCAACCTGACGGCGTGCTACCAGGACAGCACGCTGATCCGCTCGCTCGTGGCGGCGCACGGAAAGACGCTGCGTTTCGCGGGGGTCATCCTGGCGCTTGGCTATCTCGACACCGCATTCGAGAAGGAACGCTCGGCGATGATGTCGGCTCGGCTGGCGCAGCAGATCGGCGCGGACGGTGTCATCTGCACGACGTTCTCCTCGGGCAATTCCCACACCGACACGATGCTGACGGTCCGCGCCTGCGAGGCATTAGGCATCGCCACGGTTGCGATCATCGCGGAGTCCAACGGCGGACTGACCGACCATGTGCCCGAGGCCGATGCGATCATCAGCACCGGGACAACGATCCGAGTTGGTCGATCCGTGGCTGCCCGGGAAGTGATCGGGATCGGACGCGATGGCTGGTGAGCCGGTCCCGCTGTGGTCCTACCTCGGCGCCTGTGGTCAGACCGGGGATCATGGCGCTGACGGCGGCCTCCGACATGATCGTTGTCCACTACCTCAATCAGTTCTTTGCCGGACTCGGCGGCGAGGAAGCCGCCGGCACCGAGCCGACCCGCATCGATGGCGCGGTCGGTCCGGGCCGTGGGCTCGAGGGTGCCGGGCTGCACATCGACGTCACGCTGAGCTGTGGCGACAACTACTTCGGCGAGCACGAGGACTGCCGCGCTCGCCCGGTTGCTCGAATGGCTGACCGAGATCGGACCGGACGTCGTCCTCTGCGGCCCGGCGTTCGGGTCAGGAAGGTATGGCTACGCCTGCGGTTCGCTCGCTCGCGAGGCCGGCCGCAGGGGTATCGCGGTGGTCACCGCAATGACGCCGGAGAACCCCGGCGTGCTCGCCGCTGATGGCGCGGCGTACATCGTCCCGACGGTCCGAACGTTGCGGGCATGCGGGCCGCGCTGCCCGTCATCGCCGGGCTCGCGACTCGCCTCGCAGCCGGCGAGCAGATCGGTAGCCCGGCCGACGAGGGTTATCTGCCTCGCGGTGCTCGACGCAATGTCCGCGTCGCGCGGCGAGGTGCCGACCGGGCGATTGGGGCGCTGCTGGCCAAGCTCGGCGGCGTCGCCGAGACCGAGGTCGCGCCGCCACTCGACCGGGTGCCGCCGCCGCCGGCAATTGCCGAGCTCAGCGCGGCCACGATCGCGCTAGTGACCGAGGCTGGCTGCGTTCCCCAGGGCAACCCGGATCGACTCCCGACCCGTCACTCAAACGTCTGGCTCAAATATCCGCTGACCGGCCTCGACTCACTTCTCAGCGCGGACTTCGAGTCGGTCCATGCCGGCTTCGACACCACTGCCGCGAACGCGGATCCGAACCGGCTGGTGCCATTGGACGCACTGAGCGGACTCAAGCGCGACGGCCGGATCGGCGCGGTTCACGATGTCCTCTACACCACGTCCGGAGTGGACACCCCGGAGGCAACCGCGGCGAGATTCGGGCAGGAGATCGCTGCGGAGCTCGTCGCTGCCGGGGTGCAAGGGGTGATCCTCACTGGCACTTGAGGTACGGGCACGCGTTGCGGGGCAGCGCTTGGGAAGGAGTTCGAGAGAGCGGGAATCGCGACAGTGTTCATCACAGCTCTTCCGTCGATCGCGCAGATGATCGGGTCGAACCGCGTGTTGCGCGGCGTCTCGATCACAACGCCGACCGGCGACAGTTCCCAGGCCGTCGGAGAGGAGACCTCGCTGCGCCGCCGCATCGTGGAACGCGCGCTAGAGATGCTCACGACCGACGTTGAGCCCGTGACGGTGTGGGAGGTGAATGGGTGAGTCGCCGAGCCTCGATCCTGGGCGCCTCGCTCACGCTGCAACACGTACCCGAGCTGGTCCGCTACGGCTCCAAGCCGAGCCGCGAGCCCGAGCGCCTGCCCGAGATCTTGTCCTCGCTTCGGTCCTACGAGGACGCGGTTGCTTATGCGCCGAACCAGGTGTTCATCGGCAACTTGCCGACCGAAGCGCTTGCCGGTCGGCCGCGGCCATGGTGGAACGAGACTACTGGTGGCGAGGCGGTCGGACCGTTCGGCGAGATCCTGTCGCAATCCGCGTTCTACGAGCTGATGGCAGACGTGGATCAGTTCGACCTGGTCAAGCTCAACGCGGCGCCTGGTCCGAGGGACCTGGCGCTCTACGAGGGCGAGAAGGTGATCGGAGCGTTCGCTGCCGGTCACGAGCTCGACGAGTCGTTGTCTGCCCACGTGCTGCTCGAAAACATCGCCTGCAAGGCAAGCGCGGTGCACGCCACCCGGTTTCTGCTTGCGCAGACTGGCATCGATCCCGAGTCGGTGTCCTACGTCATGGGCGCCGGCGAGGAGGCCATCGGTGATCGCTATCAGCGCGGTGGCGGGAGTCTCGGCAAGTCGGTCGCCGAAGCGACCGGCCTGGTGCAGGCAAGTGGCAGCGACATCAAGGCGTTCTGCGCCGGCCCGGTCCACGCCTTGGTCCTCGCGGGTGCGTTAGTGGAGTCAGGCATCTATGACCGGGTGGCCGTCGTCGCGGGTGGCGCGCTCGGCAAGCTCGGCATGAAGTTCGAAGGTCTGCTCTCACATGACACCCCGATCCTCGAGGACCTGCTGGCTGGGATGGCAATCCTCGTGGGAGTCGCCGACCAGCCTGGCCGCCTTGAGTTACGGCTCGACGCAGTTGGCCGGCACCGGGTTGCGGCGGGTTCGTCCCAGCAGGCACTCCTGGAAGACATCGTCGGCACTCCGCTGGCGCAGATGGGCCGCTCGTTCACTGACATCGGCGTCTATGCGACGGAGTTGCACAATCCCGAGATCACCGAGCCGGCCGGTGGTGGCGACGTGCCGGATCGCAACTACCGCATGCTCGCCGGCCTTGGCATGCTTCACGGCGACCTGACCCGTGAGGAGATGCCGGGCTTCGTGACTACGCACGGGCTGCCTGGTTTCTCACCGACGCAGGGTCATATCGCGTCGGCTGTGCCGTGGCTCCCACACGCTGTTGTCCGGGCCGAGCGGGGCAAGCTCGCCAGTACGATGTTGATGGCCAAGGGGAGCCTGTTTCTCGGGCGGATGACGCGATTATGGGACGGCGCGTCACTCACGCTGGACGCATAGACACCTAGCTGAGCAAATCTTTGGGTTGGAGCGATAGATGGCGATCGACGCGACTGAAGCGAACTTTTCAGATCTTGTCGAGCAGGGCAATGTGCTGCTCGATGTCTGGGGGCCCGACTGCGTCCCGTGTATGGCCCTGATGCCCTTCGTTGAGACACTCGAGACCGAGTACGTCGACCGAGTCTCGGTGCTGAAGCTCAACGGACCCGACAACCGAAAGCTCTGTCGTGACCTGCGAGTCGCTGGTCTGCCGGCGTACATCACGATGCGTGATGGTGTCGAGGTCGAGCGGGTCACCGGCGGCCAGGCGACCCAGAACAACATCAGAGCCGCGATCGAACGCCTGCTTGCCGGCGCCCCGGCAGTCGGACTACCTGTGCCCGAACATCTGCGATAGAGGAGGTGAGGACAACACATGAATCTCAAGGGAAAACGAGTGATTGCACTCGGTGACCGTGACAGCGTGCCCGGTGAGGTGATTGCTGTCGTGGCGACTGCCGCTGGTGCGATCGTCATTGCCGAGCGCACTGAGTGTTTTGTTTGAACCGCCTCAGGAGCTATGGACCCTGAGAATCAGGGACTGATCAAGGCGTTTGCCGAAGAGCTTGGAACCGAGGATCTCGTGGTGATCCTCGGAGCGGCAGACGCCGAAGCAGTCGAAGTCGCTGCCGAGACGGTTCGGGAAGGCGACCCTGCCTATGTAGGTCCATTGGCTGGAGTCCAGTTGGGGCTCCCGGTGTTTCACATCTTTGAAGCCGTGATCAAAGAGCAGGTCGATCCCGGCTTGTACGAAGAGCACGTCGGATTCTTTGAGCTGTCTTTCGACACCGAAGCGATCAACGACGCGATGAGGCGGGCGCGAGGAGAGAGCTAGCGCGCCCGCACCTCGGGTCGTGGTCGTGGACCACGACGAGGCAAGGAGTGCTAGTGGCGACGCGACTGACGCAATACGCCAAGGGCGGTGGCTGTGCGTGCAAGATTCCGCCAGGCGAGCTCGAGAGCGTCATCGCGGGTTTGATGACGCCTGATCCCGTCGGTTTCGATCACGAGCTGCTCGTCGGTCTTGACGATGGCGACGACGCCGCCGCCGTCCGGATCCAGCGCGACACCGCTCTCATCCTCACGACAGACTTCTTCACTCCAGTCGTCGACGACGCCTACGACTGGGGCCGGATCGCCGCGACCAATGCGTTGTCCGACGTGTACGCGATGGGCGGCACGCCGCTGGTCGCGGTCAACTTGCTGGGTTGGCCGCGCGACGTGCTGTCGATGGAACTCGCGGCAGAGGTGCTTCGTGGTGGCTGGGACGTCACTCGCGCCGCCCGATGTCATCTCGCGGGAGGGCACAGCATCGAGGATCCGGAGCCGAAGTACGGCCTGGCAGTCACCGGCTTGGCCGAGGCTTCACGGCTCTTGCGGCTTGACGCTGGGACACCCGGAACGCCATTGACCTTGACCAAGCCGCTCGGGATCGGCGTGCTGAACACCAGGCACAAGGCGACCGGTGAGGTCTTTCCGCAGGCGATCGAGGCAATGACGACCCTGAATCGCGAGGCGTCGATCGCCGCGTTGGCAGCGGGCGTTACGTGCGCGACCGATGTCACGGGCTTCGGTTTGCTCGGACACCTCTACAAGCTGGCCCGCGCCAGTGGGGTGACGGCGCGGATCGATCCCGCCGCAGTGCGCTATCTCGATGATGCGCGGCAAGCAGCCCGCGACGGTTTCGTCAGCGGTGGCACGCGACGCAACCTCGACTGGGTGAACCCCCACGTCGAGTGGCGCAGTGGTCTTGGCGAGACCGAGCGATTGTTGCTTGCTGATGCGCAGACCTCTGGTGGGCTTCTGATTGCGGGGGAGGTTGCGGGCGGCACGGTGATCGGCGAGCTGGTCGAGGCCGGTCCGGCGGTACTGGTCGTGGGTTAGCTGTGCGTGGGGATTAAGGGTTGTTGTTGGTTCGAGTTCTCCGTCTAGCGGAAGGCCTTCATGTCATACCAGGAAGCACTTGCAACCGTGATCAGCGACGTGGTCGCGCCGCAGGCGGCGACGGTCGATCAGAACGGCGAGTTCCCCGCGGCGGGGATCGACGCGCTTGCCGCCGCCGGGATCCTCGCGCTCACCACGCCGGTGGAGTTTGGTGGTGGTGGGCTCGGTTTCTCGGCGGCGGCTGACGTGGTGCGCCAGCTGTCGGCGGCGTGTGGATCGACCGCGATGGTCGTGATGATGCATTACGCCGCGACCGGTGTGCTGGTCGCCACGGAGCAGGCCGAGACGTTGCGCGAGATCGGGGCGGGTAAACATCTGTCCACGTTGGCGTTCTCCGGAGTTCGGGTCACGCAGCCACTTCTGGGCACCGGTCAGCACGGCGACCGCGGCCGGTGACGACCCGGCCGGTGACGATGTGGTGCTGAACGCGCACAAGAGCTGGGTGACGTCGGCGCGGGAAGCCGACGAGCTATGTCTGGTCGAGCACTCCGCTCGCCGCGGACGGGCCGATGTCGTTGTGGCTGGTCCGCTCCGACGCCGTTGGCCTGTCGGTGCCGTCTCGGTTTGACGGGCTCGGCTTGCGGGGCAATGACTCCTCGCCGGTGACCGCGGACAGTGTCCGTGTCTCCGCGTCCGCGCTGCTCGGTGCTGATGGCGCCGGGCTGGACATCGCGCTTGGCGCCGCGTTGCCGTGGTTCCTGCTGTTGAACGCCTCGGCGAGTGTGGGTCTCATGCAGGCGGTCACCGCGCTGACGGTGACGCACCTCACCGGCACCCGGCTCGAGCATCTGGACCAGACGTTGGCGCAGCAACTGCCGTCCCGGACCAAGCTGGCGACGATGCAGATCCAGACCGACCGCACTCGGGCGCTTGTCGAGGACGCGGTCGCCGCGGTGGAGTCTGGCCGGCCCGACGCGCAGCTGCTGGTGCTCGAGGTCAAGGCAGCGGCCGACGAGAGCGCCGCACTCGTCGCGGACCTCGCCATGGTCGCGTGCGGCGGAGCGGCGTTCCGCAAGGAGCTCGGCGTTGAACGTCGCTTCCGTGACTCCCGCGCCGCCAGAGTGATGGCACCCACCACCGACGCGTTGCTCGACTTCGTCGGCCGGGCGCTGTGCGGTCTCCCACTGATGGACGGGCCGGCACGTGAGCGGGCCGTTGCTTCTCGGCGCGGTCGCGTACGACCCGAAGGTCGTCACGATCTGGGAGGGGTTCCGCGGCTGGCTACGATCGCGCGACTTCGACTTTGACTTCGTGTTGTATTCCCACTACGAGCGGCAGGTTGATCAGCTCGTCGACGGTCGGATCGATGTCGCGTGGAACTCACCGCTTGCGTGGGTGCGTGCCCGACGGCTTGGCGCCGCCCGAGGCGTCGACGTCGAGGCACGGGCGATGCGAGACACCGACCGTGATCTGCGTTCCGTCGTCGTCGTGAGGTCCGACTCGGGCATAGCTGATGTCGCCGACTTGGCAGGGCGGGTCGTCGGCACAGGCGCGATCGACTCGCCGCAGTCGACCCTTCTCCCGCTCTCGCTGCTGCGCAGCAGGGGTTGGATCCGGTGTCGATGCCCAGGTGCGCCGCTTCGATGTGGGTGTCGGTCTGCACGGTGACCACATCGGTGGCGAACGTGATGCCGCGGCCGCATTGCACGCGGGTGATGTCGACGCGGCGTGCATGACCGACGGCAACCTGCTGCTGTTCAGCCGCGAGGGCACGTTGCATCCCGGCTCGACCAACGTCCTCGCGCGCACCGCGCCGTACGATCACTGCAACATGACTGCTGGGCCTGCGGCGGACAAGTCGGCGGTGGATCGGTTCGAGTCGTTGCTGTTCGACATGTCTTACGCCGACCCAGTGGTTCGGCCGCTGCTCGACCTCGAGGGACTGACGCAATGGCTGCCGGGACGGCTCGAGGGATACGAGGCGTTGGAGACGGCGGTTGACGAAACCGGGTTCTACGATCAGGTCGGAGGCATCGGTGCCGTCGACTATCGACCTTGACCGGCTCGGTCTGGACAGCGGCGGTCACCTGCTCGTGCAACGGGCGCTGATAGCGGTTGAGCCAGGAAGTCGGGTTGAGGTGCGAGGCTCCCATCCGGAGCTTGCGCTACATCTCGGTGCGTGGTGCCGGACGCAAGGTCACCGGGTCGAGTTCGCCGATGGCGTGACCACGATCGTGAAGGGCAGCGCGACGTCGCAGCGGTGGCTGGGCGCCGAGCGCGCCGGTGCGGTCGATCGCGTGAGTGAGCACGCCGACCGGCGATGGGGGCTGGCGGCGCGCGGCGCTCTGGTCGAGGCCGGCGGGCCGACCCTGCAGGTCGACTGGGTCGATCGTGACGTGGTGTGGGCGGACATTGCTCCGCAGCTCTATGCCGAATGCGGCGGCGAATCAGTGGGATCCGGCGACCGCGGTCGACTGGACCGCAGCCGACACGGCACCGGACGACCTCGAGACCGCCGTCGTGCAGACGATGACCTATCTCGTCGAGAACGAGCAGGCGGCGTTGCTGCTGCCCGCCCGAATGCTTGGCCGGCTCCACCCGCACTTTCGTGAGGTCATGCAACTGTTGGCATCGCAGGTCGCCGACGAAGCTCGCCATGTCGAGATCTTCACCCGGCGCGCGCTGCTGCACCGCGATGAGCTCGGCACCTCAGGGGTCGGCGGTCGCGCGTCGTTGCAGACACTGCTCGACGAGCCGGACTTCACCCTCGCCTCGTTCCTGCTCTCAGTGCTCGGCGAAGGTACCTTTCTGGATTTGCTGAGGTTTCTCAACGAATACGCACCCGATCCTGTGACCGCGGATGTGACCAGGCTCGCCGGACGTGACGAAGCGCGTCACGTCGCATTTGGCGTCGCGCACACCGCTCACATCGTCGCGCAGCGATCCGCCGTTCCTTGCTCGGCTCCGCGCCGCCGTCGAGCGCCGCCACACCGCATTGCGCGACACCGCCGGTCTCAATCAACAGGTCTTCGATGCGCTGGTGCTCCTGGCCGCTGGATCCTGGCAGCCGGCCGCGATCGAGCGCGGTTGGGGCGCCGTGCAAAAGCTGCAGCAGCAGATGGACGAAGGACGGCGTCGCCGGCTGTCGTTCATCGGCTTCCCCGACGACGAGGCCGCGGAGCTGTCGGCCTTGCACACGCCGGAACTTCATGTGATGGCGCGCACCCCAGACGACGGCCGCGATGCCCGCCGAAGTGTGCCCCGCACCGATGCCGTATTAGCAGATGATCGGATTCGCGCAGCGACCGCGAAGCTGGGGCTGCCGACCGTCAAGGCGGTCGTTCGCGCGGCACAGCAAGGCGTTCGTGAGGGGCACGTCGCTCCGGCTGACGTTGTCGAACATTGCCTCGCCTCACTTCCCGACGTCGCCTCGACGTTTCGCAAGGTCCTCAACGCCACTGGCGTGATCCTCCACACCAACCTCGGGCGCGCGGCCCTATCGGCTGCGGCAGTGGATGCGGTCGCCGATGCCGCCGGCTATGTCGATCTCGAGTACGACATCAGCACCGGCGCGCGATCACGTCGCGGTGCGGCTGCACTCGATGCGTTGCTGCAGCGGGTGCCCGCCGCCGGCGATGCCCTCGTCGTCAACAACGGTGCGGCGGCGTTCGTGCTTGCGGCAACTGCGATGGCGGTTGGCGGCGAGATCATCATCAGCCGCGGAGAGCTCGTCGAGATCGGCGACGGCTTCCGGCTGCCGGAGCTGCTGGCCAGCACCGGCGCCGCCATCCGCGAGGTCGGCACCACCAACCGGACAAACCTCGCCGACTACCGTGACGCGATCGGGCCGCGAACGGGTTGCATTCTCAAGGTTCACCCGTCCAACTTCACTGTGAGTGGCTTCACTGCGTCGGTGCCGGTTGCGGACCTTGCCAGCCTTGGAGTTCCCGTCGTCGGTGACATCGGCTCGGGGTTGTTGCAGCCGGACCCGATGTTGCCTGATGAGCCCGATGCGACGACCTGGCTGACCGACGGCGCGAACGTCGTCACGTCGAGCGGTGACAAACTGCTCGGCGGCCCGCAGGCCGGTCTGATTCTGGGCGACGCCGACACTGTGCGGCGGCTGCGCCGCCACCCGCTTGCTCGCGCGCTTCGCGTCGACAAGTTGACGCTTGCCGCACTTGAGGCCACTCTTGTTGGTCCACCGACGCCGACTGCAGTCGCGTTGCATGCTGATGCTGACAGCCTTCGCGCCCGCACCGAAGCCTTGGCGCGTGACCTCACCGATCACGGGCAGCACTGTGCGGTTGTCTCGAGTAGCGGGCGAGTCGGTGGCGGTGGCGCGCCTGGTCTCAGCCTGCCCGGTTGGGCGGTCGAGTTGCCGGAGCTGTTCGCCGCGCTGCTGCGTACCGGAACTCCATGCGTCGTGGCGCGCATCGAGCGCGGGCACTGCTTGGTCGACCTGCGTTGCATCGACCAGGTTGAGGACGATGCGGTACGTGAAGCCATTCTGCTGGCAGCCGCGGCGCTGACAGACGAGCCGCCGTGCACGTAATCGCCACCGCCGGCCACGTCGATCACGGCAAGTCGACATTGGTTCGCGCGTTGACTGGCATGGAGCCTGACCGGTGGGCCGAGGAACGTCGTCGTGGGATGACGATCGATCTCGGGTACGCCTGGACGACACTTCCGGCTGGCGAGGAGGTCGCGTTCGTCGACGTGCCCGGCCATCAACGCTTCATCACGAACATGCTCGCCGGCATCGGTCCGGTGCCGGCCGTCCTGCTCGTGGTCGCCGCCGACGAAGGGTGGTCCCGGCAGACCGCAGAGCACCTTGCCGCGCTCGAAGCGCTCAATGTGCGCCACGGCGTACTCGCGGTGACTCGAAGCGACCTGGGAGATGCCGACCTCGCGATCGCGGAGGCCCGCGACTTTCTCGCCGGCACCTCACTCGAGGGGATCGAGGCGGTTGCCGTAAGCCCGGTCGCGGGTACGGGTCTCGACGAGCTCCGCGGTGCGCTCGAACGGATGGTGGCAACCCTGCCCGCACCCGAGGCGAACGCGACCCGGCTCTGGGTCGATCGGGTCTTCACGATCCACGGCGCCGGCACCGTGCTGACCGGGACACTCGGCAGCGGTGCGATCGCCGTCGGCGACCAGCTGCTCGTGGCGTCGACTGGTGAAGTGGTCCATGTCCGCGGGTTGGAAAGCCTCAAAAAGCAGGTCGAGGCGACGTCAGCGGTGGCTCGAGTCGCGGTCAACCTCCGCGGCGCGAAGCATGCCAACATCCAACGCGGTGACGCCCTTATCGGTGCAGGGCAGTGGGCGAACGTGACCACGATGGATGTCCGCCTGGTCAAGGCGGCGGCGAAACTGCCGGCGCGCCCGATCATGCACGTCGGCGCGGCAGCGGTTGCGGTGCGACTGCGGTCCCTTGGCGCGGACACAGCCCGCCTGCGCTGGGACATCCCGCTGCCGTTGCATGTCGGCGAACGAGCGATATTGCGTGACCCAGGTCCGCAGCATGTCGTCGCCGGCGCGATCGTCCTCGACGTCGACCCACCGTCGTTGCGCCGGCGCGGTGCGGCGGCTGCGCGAGCCGAACTGCTCGACCAGGTGAGTGGAGTGCCTGACCCGGCTGGCGAGATCAGCCGACGCGGTGCGGTCCGTCGGCGCGACCTCGTCGCTGCCGGGGTGATCGCCGACGACCGTACCGAGACCGGTGGTCTCATTGTCGGCGACTGGCTGGTCGACGAGCAGCGCTGGGCAAACTGGCAACGCGACCTTGAGGCGCTCGTTGATCGGTGGGCGAGATCGCACCCGCTGCAACCTGGCATCCCGGCCGCTGCGGCCGTCCAGTCACTCGGGCTTCCTGACGAGACACTGCTGGAGCCGCTGGTGCGTGCAACCGGCGCGCTGACCAGCGATGCGCAGGGTCTTCATCGTCCCGGCGCCACCAGCGCAGTGCCGGCCGAGATCCGCCAGGCGCTCGACCGGCTCATCGAGGCGCTCGAGCGCGACCCGTACGCCGCGCCGACTGCGGATGAGCTCGCCGACGCCGGTCTCACGAAGGCCTACCTGGCGATCGCGGTGAACAATGGCGAGCTGGAGCGGGTTGATGCCAGCATCTACCTTCGGCCGGCGGCGGTGGTGAGCGCGATCGAGGCGCTTGCTGCGCTGCCCCAGCCATTCACTCTCAGCGAGGCGCGCCAGACGCTGGGCACGACCCGCCGGGTTGCGGTGCCGCTGCTCGAGCTGCTCGACCGGCGCCGCGTCACCCAGCGGATGGATTCCCAGCTGCGGCAGATTCGCCGCTGATTGCCCGGCGCGCGAAGGCGTGGCGGAGGAGGACGGGAATCGAACCCGCCAGGCCGAGATACTCGGCCTCATCGGTTTTGAAGACCGTGACGCCCACCAGGACGCACACTCCTCCACGCATGACGGTAGCGTCTCGTCAGTCGTCGACTAGTCGGATTGTTGGCAATCCGCCGAACACAAAGTACGCTGTGTACCGGTTCCGTCGATGGTAGGAGGAAATCGTGACCGGCATCACCGATCGGACGATCACAGGTGTGGCGGCTCGGGAGGTCCTCGACTGTCGGGGGTTGCCGACGGTGCAGGTCGACGTCGTGCTGGCGGACGGCTCGCTCGGGCGGGCCGACGTACCGTCGGGCGGTCGACGGGTGCCTATGAGGCCCGCGAGCTTCGCGACGGCGGCGACGCGCTACGGCGGATATGGCGTCCGGCAGGCGGTCGCGAACGTCGTCGATGTCCTCGGGCCTGGCGTGGTCGGCGCGCCCGGCGGATCGCCAGCGAGAGCTCGACTACCGGCTGATCGAGCTGGACGGCACGCCGGACAAGTCTGCGCTCGGCGCGAATGCCCTGCTCGGGGTATCGCTGGCCGCGGCGCGCGCGGCGCCGATCTCCGCGGACCTGCCGCTCTACCGCTACCTGTGCGCCGACGGTCACCTGCTGCCGGTGCCATTGGTCAACCTGATCAACGGCGGGCGCCATGCCGCCGGTCAGCTGCAGTTCCAGGAGTTCATCGTCATCCCGACCGGCGCGACCACGTTCAGCGACGCGCTGGCCGAGAGCTCGGAGGTCAACCTCGCGCTCGGCGAGGTGCTCGAGGCGCGCTACGGGCGAAGTGCGCTCGCGCTCGGTGACGAGGGCGGCTATGTGCCGCCGGTGTCCGACCCGCGGGAGGCGCTCGAGCTGCTGCACATCGGGGTCGAGAAGGCGGGCTACACCGGCCGGTTCCAGTACGGGCTGGACTGCGCCGCGACCCACTTCTACGACGCTGAGGAGAACATCTACCGGCTGGCCGGCAAGCCGCTGTCCGCCGATGAGCTGCTCGGGCTGTACCTCGAGCTGATTCGCGACTTCGGGATCACGACCATCGAGGACCCGTTCGCCGAGGATGACTTCACCAGCTTCGCCGCGCTGACCGCGCAGTCCGGCATCCAGATCGTCGGCGACGACCTGTTCGTCACCAACACCGCCCGGCTGCTGCGCGGCATCGAGGCCGGCGCGGCCAACGCGCTGCTGTGGAAGGTCAACCAGATCGGCACGCTTGTCCGAGGCGCTCGACGCGGCCGCGGTCGCGACCAGCCATGGGTACGGCGTCTGTGTGTCCGAGCGATCCGGCGAGACCGAGGACCCGATCATCGCCGATCTGGTGGTCGCGCTGAACGCCGGTCAGATCAAGACCGGCGCGCCGGTGCGCGGTGAGCGCACGTCGAAATACAACCGGCTCCTGCAGATCGAGGCCGAGCTCGGCAGCGCGGCTGCTCTACCCCGGCGCGCACTTCCCGGCGATCAGCGTGAGCCGCTGCTCGTGACAGTCGACGGGAGCGCAGATCGCCCAGGCTGCGACGACGCGCACCCGCGGACTGGCGCCGATCGGCAATGCGGATGCGCTGCTCGACCACGGCGTGACCGGAGCTGCGGCAGGTCGCCCTCGATGTCGTCACCACGGGGCTCGTGCCGCCGACCCTGGGCCGGCCGTTGACCGGCCTGGTCGAGGTGGACGGCCAGTACCTGCGCGTCGGCGGCCGGTCTTCGACCTTGACGCCTGCCGTTCGGTGGTCGTGCTGGGTGCGGGCAAGGCCAGCCTCCCGCTGCGCGGCGCTCGGAGGAAAGCTCGGCGATCGGATCAGTCGCGGCCTCGTCGTGCGCCGGTCGGGTGCGCCGGGTTCGTTGCGCCGGGTCGAGCTCCTCGATGCCGACCATCCGATCCCCAGCGAGGCGAGCCTTGCGGCCGGTCGCCGACTGGCTCGAGCTGTGCCGCGCAGTGCGGTCCCGGCGACCTGTGATCACGGCGTTCACCGGTGGGTCGTCTGCGCTGGCGTGCCTGCCACCCGAGAGGGTGCCCGTTCGAAGCGAAGCAGGCGCTGCACTGGCTGCTGCTCGACAGCGGCGCGTCGATTGCCGAGGTCAACACCGTGCGCAAGCACGTCTCGGCGCATCAAGGGCGGCCGGCTGGCGGCCCGTTGGCCGACGGCGCGACGATCCTCAACCTCACGCTGTCCGACGTGGTCGGTGATGCGGTCGACCTGCTGTGCGACGCACCGTCCAGGACACGACCGATGCAGCCGCCGCGATCGCCGTCCTCGAGCGCTACGGGCTTGTGGGATGCGGTCGCGCCGAGATCCGCCGCCATCTGGTCAGCGACGCACGCCGAGTCGCCGTCGCTTGACGGCCGGGACATCACGACCTGCGTGCTGGTCACGGGCTCGACCGTGCGTCGAGCGATGGCCGATCGGGTCCGCGCGATCGGCCGGACGCCGGTCGTGCTCGGATCGGCCCTGGCCGGGACGCTGCCGGCCTCGGTGGTGTGCTTGGCGCGCTCGCGAGTGAGTCCTCGGCGCGCGGGCCGCCCGTTCGCCGGCTGGGTCGGTGCTCGTCGCGGCCGGTGGTGAGGCGACCGTCGTCGATCCATCGTGGCGCCGGCACCATAGTCGGCTGTGGCGGTCCCAACCAGGAGGTTGCGCTGTCCTTTGCGCAAGCCGTCGCGGCGGCCGGCGACCGGTGGCCGGCGCCGTTCATCGACAGTGACGGCTCAGACGGCGGCACCGACGCCGCCGGTGGTTGCGTAGACAGCATGACCGTCGACCGCGCGAGCACCTGATCGGTCTGGACCTCGACCTCGGCGATGGCCCGGCACGACTCGACGACCGCACTCGAGCAGCTCGGCGATCGCGTCATGACCGGCCCGACCGGAACCAATATCTCCGACTTGCTCGTCGTCGCGATCGACGGCGCGGTGACCCGACCGACGGGTGGGTGGCCACGCCATGACTGCCCGCCACGACGTGGTGATCATCGGCGGCGGCCACAACGGCCTGGTGGCGGCCTTCTACCTCGCCCGCGCCGGACTGCGGCCGCTGGTGCTCGAGCGACGCGAGTTCGTCGGCGGTGCCTGCGTCACCGAGGAGTTCGCGCCTGGCTTCCGTGCCTCGACCGGCGCCTACGTGCTCGCGATGCTGCGACCCGCGGTCTGGCGCGACCTCGACCTGGAGCGCCGGGGAGTCACGGTCAGCCCGGCCGGGCCGTCGCTGAACCTCTGCCCGACGGCACGTCGTTGCTGCTCGGCGACGATCCGGCCGAGGCGATGGAAGCGGTCGAGCTACCACTCGCCCGCGCGATGCCCGTGCGCTCGGGGAGTTCGAGGCCGAGCTCGGTCAGCTCGCCCAGGTGCTGCTCCCGACGATGGACCTGCCGGCGCCGGATCCTTCGATGCGGCACCTTCGCGACTGGACGACGGCGTCCAGTCTCGCCCGCACCAGCCTGAAGCATCGGTCGCTGATCGCCCAGACGCTGCAGCTGCTCGTGGCATCGGCTGGTGACTACCTGGCCGAGCGGTTCGAGACGGACATCGTCAAGGCCGCGCTCGGGTGGCATGCGATCAACGACAGCCTGGTCGGCCCGTCGAGCTCGGGCACCGGCTATGTCCTGTTGCACGACCACGCATCCGGTGACCCGGACGGCGGCATCCGGCAGTGGGGCTTCGTCAACGGCGGCATGGGCCGGGTCACCGAGGCGATGGCGGAGGCGGCGATCGAGGCCGGCGCGACCGTGCGCACCGACGCGGCGGTCGCCGCGATCCGGGTCCAGGGCGAGCGCGCGATCGGCGTCACGCTGGCCAACGGCGAGGAGATCGACGCCGAGACGATCCTGTCCAACGCCGACCCGCGGCATACCTTCCTGTCGTTGTGCGACGAGGCGACCCTGCCGCGATGACTTCGTCCGCTCGATGAGCGCGTATCCGCTGCGAAGGCACGAGCATGAAGATCAACCTCGCGCTCGCATCGCTGCCGCGAGTGCGCGACGACAACTCCACCGAGGCGCAGCCCTACCACCGCGGCATTCTCGAGATCGGACCGCCGCTCGATGTGCTGGACGTCCAGCAAGCCGAGGCACGCCGCGGCATCGCGGCGACCGGCTCACATGTCGAGATCTGCTTCCCGACCGTGCACGACCCTTCGCTCGCGCCGGAGGGTCGGCACATCGCGACGATCGACGTCAACTCCCAGCCCTACAACCTCGCGAACGGCAGCTGGGACGACGCAAGGACGAGGTCGCCGATCGCGTCATCGCGCGAGCTCGGCGACCTGATGCCCGACCTGCCGGGCGCGATCCTCGACCGCCAGGTGCTGTCCCCGCTCGATCTCGAGCGGGTGCTCGGCATGACCGGCGGACACGCGCTGCACGGCGACATGACCCTGGACCAGCTGTTCATCTTCCGGCCGACGCTGCACTACTCCGACTACCGCACCCCGCTCGAGGGGTTGTACCTGTGTGGTGCCGGCACGCACCCCGGCGGCGGCGTGACCGGCGCCAACGGCCGCAACTGCGCCGCCGCGGTGATCGCAGATCGCCGCCGCGGACGGCGTCGGCGGCGCGGACCGAGATCGAGCTCATGACGCCGTTCGAGTTCGAGGGCCGCCCGGTGCCGGACATCGTCGTGCCGATGCCCGGCCCGCGTGAGCCAGGCGCTTCGGGCCCGCGAGACCAAGGTCCTCTATCGCGGCACCGGCGAGCACCTCGCACCGGTCGCGATGGCGCGCAAGTCGGGGTTCGTCGTCGAGGACGTCGACGGCAACCTGCTGCTCGACATGGCCGAGCGCATCGGCGTCGGTGCCGCTCGGCGCCTGCCACGCCGCGGCTGGTCGAGGCGGCGACCGCGGCGATGCGCCGCTACGGCAACGAGGACACCCACGTCTTCACGCACCGAGTACGTCGCGCCGCTTGCCGAGCGGCTGGTCGAGCTGTCACCACCCGTCGTGCACCCGGGTCGACTTCGCGCTCAACGGCACCGAGGCGATCGAGACCGCGATCCGGCTGATGCGGCGCGCCACCGGCCGGCTCGGTCATCATCGGCTTCCTCGGCGGCTACCACGGCGAGTCCTCGACGACCGCCTCGCTCGGCGCGGAGGCGTCCGAGCTCAGTCGCGGCGTCCGCGGGCTGGTCCCTGGCTTCGTCCACGTCCCCTACCCCAACCCGTACCGCAACCCGTTCGGCCAGCCGCGGCCCGGCGGCACGGGCGACGCGACCGTCGACTACCTCCGCGACTACCTGCTCTTCCACGCGATCGACCCGGTCGATGTCGCCGGCGTGATCATCGAGCCGGTGCTCGGCTCGGGCGGCGTGGTCATGCCACCGCCGACGTTCTTCCCGGCGCTGGCCGACGCTGTGCGCCGAGCACGACTGGCTGCTGTGCGCCGACGAGGTCAAGACCGGCTGCGGGCGCACCGGCACCTTCCTCGCGGTCGAGCGGCTCGGTGTCGACCCGGACCTGATCTGCCTCGGCAAGGGGCTCGGCGGCGGAGTCGCGCCGATCGGCGCGCGTGCTCGGCTCCGAGCGCGTGCTCGGCTGCCTTCGACGACGTGTCGACCGGAAGCACCTGGGCCTGGCTGCCGGCGGGCTGTGCCGCCGCGCTCGCGATGCTCGACGAGCTGACTACGCCCGGTGTGCTGGAGCACGTCATGGCGATCGAGGCGCGGTCGCGCGAGTCGTTCGGCGCGCTGCTCGATCGCTTCGGCGTGCTCGGCGACGTCCGCTCGGTCGGCGCGCTGACCGCGCTGGAGTTCGTCACCGACCGCGCCACCAAGGAACGCGACCTCGAGCTGCAGGACGCGGTGGCGTACGAGGTGTTCGCGCGCGGCCTGATCACCGACTCGAGCACGACCTCGCTCAACGTCCAGCCTTCGCTGATCACACCGCTCGAGGTGATCGACCAGGCCGCGGACATCGTCTCGCGAGGCGATCTCAGCTGTTCTCGCACAGACCGCAGTTCAGCGACCGGAGCGATGCGTAGACCTCGAAGCGCCAGCGGCAGGAAGGAGGTCGCCCGTGAACTGGACTGACTACGTCATCAAACGGGTGGCGTTCACGATCGTCACGATCTTTGTCGCGATCTCGCTGAACTTCCTGCTGTTCCGCGTGCTGCCCGGCACTGCGGTCACCAACTTGGCCCGCGTGCCGAACGCCACGGTCGCCCTCAAGCGGCACCTGCGGGCGGAGTTCGGCCTGAACCTGCCGCTGTGGACGCAGTACTGGGACTACCTCAAGCAGCTGGCGCACGGCAACCTCGGCGTCTCCTTCGCCAACCAGCAGCCGGTGTCGTCGAACCTGAAGTCCGCGCTCTACAACACGCTTCCCGGTCGTCACGATCGCGACCGTGCTCTCGCTCATCATCGGCATCGGCACCGGCGTGCTCTCGGCCTGGCGTCGCGGCTCGATCGACCGACCAGCTCAGCACGAACACCGCGATCGTCCTGTACGCGCTGCCGACCCAGTGGATCGCGCTCGTGCTGCTGATCGCGTTCTCGAAATACCTGCCGACGGCAGGCACGTCGAACCCGTTCGCGGTCGTGTCCGCCGCCGTTCTGGCAACACCTCGACGACATCAGTCGCGCACATGGTGCTGCCGGCGGCCACGCTTGTGCTCACGTTGTACGGCGGCAACACGTTGATCGTGCGATCGGCGCTGCTCGAGACGCTCGGCGAGGACTACATGCTGACCGCCCGGGCGAAGGGAATCGGCCGCGGCCGGATGATGTGGTCGCACGCGTTGCGCAACGCGATGCTGCCGATCACCACGCTGGTCACGCTGTCGCTCGGCTCGATCGTCGCCGGCGCCATCCTGATGGAAGTGGTCTTCTCCTGGCCGGGGATCGGATCGGCGCTCTACCAAGCGGTGCAGCAACGCGACTATCCGATGCTGCAGGGCGGCTTCCTGCTCTTCACGGTCTCGGTCGTGGTCTTCAACCTGATCGCTGACTTGCTCTACTTCAAGCTCGACCCACGGATCTCGCAGTGACCGACCGTCGCGGTCGCGCGCCGCGCCGACCATCCCGCCACGGCAGTCCGCGATCCGGCGCGGACTGCACAGCTTCCTGACCCTTGCTCAGGCAGCGGCCGTCGGCCGCGGTCGGTCTCGGCATCCTGGTGTTCTTCATCATCCTCGCGATCATCGCGCCGTGGATCGCGCCGCACTCGACGCAGGCCGCGAGCGGGCGGGTCTACGCCAGTCCGTCGGCCCGGCACTGGTTTGGCACGGACGACGGCGGCGTCGACGTGTTGAGCCTGGTCATCGTCGGCGGCCGGATCTCGCTCATCGTCGGTGCCGCCGCGACCGCGGTCGCGATGGGCGTCGGCGGTCTGATCGGCGTGCTGTCCGGCTACTTCGGTGGCTGGGTCGACATGCTGCTGATGCGGATCACCGACTACTTCCTCGTGGTGCCCGACCTGGTGCTGATGATCGTCGTCGCGACGCTGTGGGGGCCGAGCCTGTCCCACGTCATCCTGGTGATCGGCCTGCTGTTGTGGACGTCGACCGCGCGCATCGTTCGCGCCGAGGTCAAGAGCGTGCGCGAACGCGTCTACGTCCGGCGGGCGCGCACGATGGGCGCCGGTCACACGCTCGACGATCTTCCGTCATGTGCTGCCGCAGATCGCGCCGTTGCTGATCGCCAACACCGTGCTCAGCGTCGCGATCGCGATCTTCGACGAGACCTCGCTGGACTTCCTCGGCCTCGGCGACCCGAACGGCACCAGCTGGGGCATCATTCTCGAGCACGCCAACGACCGCACCGCGGTCAGCTATGGCGCGTGGTGGACCGTCGTACCGCCCGGCATCTGCATCGCTGCCGTCATCGTCGGCTGCTACCTGCTCGGCCAGGCGTTCGAGGACGCGCTCAACCCTCGGCTGAAGATCTCGCACTTCGCCTTCCGCAGCTGGCGGCTGCGACCGCTGGTCGGCCGCGGAAAGGATGCGACATGAGCCTGCTCGAGGTCGAGGGCCTCGAGGTCTTCTTCGATCTGCCCGGTGGTGAGCTGCACGCAGTGCAAGGCGTCGACCTTGCCCTCGAGGCCGGCGAGCGACTCGCGATCGTGGGTGAGTCAGGCTCGGGCAAGACGACCACCGTGCTCGCGCTGATGGGTCTGCTGCCGCCCAGCGCCTCGATTTGCGGAGAGGTGCGGCTCGACGGCCGAGACCTGCTCGGCGGTGGCGAGCGCGGCACCGACGACTGGCGCTGGCGCGACATTGCCACGGTCTTCCAGGGCGCGATGAACGCGCTCAATCCGGTGCGTACGGTCGGCTGGCAGATCACCGAGCCGATGGAGGTGCATGGCACTACGACCGGTAACGCGGCTCGCGTGCGGACGCGCGAGCTGTTGTCGCTCGTGGGCTTGCCGCCTGCCACCGAGCAGGCGTACCCGCATCAGCTTTCGGGCGGCATGCGGCAGCGCGCCGCAATCGCGATGGCGCTGGCGTGCGAGCCGAAGGTGCTGCTCGCGGACGAGCCGACGACCGCACTCGATGTGGTGGTGCAGGCGCAGCATCCTCGATCTGCTCGGACGGCTGACCGACGAGCTGGACCTCGCGCTCGTCCTGGTCACCCACGACCTCGCCGCTGCGGCGGCAACCTGCGGCCGTCTCGCCGTGATGTACGCCGGCCGGCTGATCGAAGCCGGCCCGGTGAGCAGCTATCGCGGCGGCGCCTCAGCATCCGTACACCCGGCAGCTGTTCGCGGCGATTCCGGACCTCTTCGATCGCCGGTCGGTGCACGCCATCCCGGGTGCGCCGCCGCGGCTTGACCACGACATCGTCGGTTGCGCCTTTGCGCCGCGCTGCGATGTCCGCATCGAGCGGTGCGCGACCGAACGGCCGCTGCTGATCCAGATCGGCGACCAGTGGCAGGCAGCGTGCCACTTGGCGAGGCCGGGCAGCGCCAACGGTGGCGGCGGGTCGAGACTCTTCTCCGGCGGTGCCTGTGCCACGTGAGGAGTCTGTCCGTTGCCGCCATCAACCCGGATGGTTCAGTTGACGATTCGGCGCTCGCGCTCGACCAGATCTTTGTGACGTTCCCGCGCCGGCGCAGTCTTTCGGATCTCATGCACGCGCGACCCCGGTCAATCGTGCGTGCGGTGGATGGCGTGTCGTTGCAGCTGGTGCCCGGCGAGATGATCGCACTCGTCGGTGAGTCCGGCTCAGGCAAAACCTCGACGGCGCACGCGATCGTCGGCAACGTCGCGACCAGCGATGGCAAGGTGCTCGTCTCTGGCACCGACCTGGCGAGCATGGATCGCAGGGCGCGCCGTCGGCTGCGGCAGCACGTGCAGCTGGTCTACCAAGATCCGTACGAGTCGCTCGACCCACGGATGCGGGTACGCGCCATCCTCGACGAACCGTTGCGGGTCAACCGGATCGGCAAGGGCCGGCGGGACCGGCAGCGGTTGGCGGCGGAGGCGTTGGAGCGGGTCGGGCTGGACCCGCCGGAGCTGTTCCTGGATCGATTCCCACATGAACTATCGGGCGGTCAGCGTCAGCGCGTCGCCATCGCCGCTGCGCTGGTGATGAACCCGACGATCCTGGTCGCGGACGAGCCGGTGTCGATGCTCGACGTCTCGGTGCGCGCCGAGGTGCTCGAGGTGCTCGACACGTTGCGGCACACTCAGTCGGTCGCGGTCGTGATGATCACCCACGACTTGTCGACGGCGGCGCACTATGCCGACCGGATCGCGGTGATGTATCTCGGCCGAATTGTCGAACAAGGTCCGGCGACCACGGTCGTCACCTCCCCGAGCCACCCGTACACCAAGGCACTGGTTGCCGCTGTGCCAGGCGCGCACATGCAGGGCCGGCCGACCAGCGTGCTCTCTGGCGAGATCCCCGACGCTGCAGCGATCCCCGCCGGGTGCCGCTTCGAGCCGAGGTGCCCGATCGCGTTGCCTGAGTGTCGAGAGACCGATCCGGAGCTGCTCAGTGTGGGTGATCGGCATACGGCGGCGTGTGTGCGGTCGACGTGAGGGTCGGCCGCTGGCTTGCCGTCGTCGCCGTCGCGGCGATGACACTTGCCGGCTGCGCACGAACGGTCCCGCTCAACGATCCGGGAGTGCCCGGTCCCGGCGGGTTCCTGCGGATCGGCACGATCGCGATGATCGACTCGCTCAACCCATGGGTGACTGAAGACACCCTGACCTACGACATCCTCGCCAACATCTATCCCAAAATCATCCAGTACAACTTGCACAGCCTCGACTTCGAGCCGGACTTTGCCTCGAGCTGGAAGCTGTCCAACCACGGGCGCACGTGGACGTTCACCACCGTGCCGAACGCGGTGTGGTCCGATGGCAAGCCGCTCACCGCAGCCGACGTCGCCTGGACCATCAACACGATGGTGCGGCTGCGCAACGGCGCCGCCGCCAACTGGGCGAGCGCCATCACCGGCGTCAGCGAGCGCCACCGATCCCAATCCGAGGACGGTCGTCGTGACATACCGCAAGCCGGCCGGCGATGCGCTCGCCAACCTGTCGCAGATCCCGATCCTGCCCGAGCATGTGTGGGCACCGTTGGCGGTCGGCAAGGGCAAGAGCTTGAAGGCGCCGTCGGGTGTTCCCACCAAGGCCCATCCGGTGGTGGCAGGTGGCCCGTTCTTGTTTGTGAAGTATCGCTACAACCAGGTCGTCGTGCTCGCCCGCAACCCGCATTATTTCGGCACTCCGGCGCACATCGCCGGATTCGGCGTGGAGTTGTTCGGCAACGATGACGCCCTCGTCGAGGCGATGCGCTCCGGGGAGATCGACGCGGCAATTGGCAACCCCAACCTGCCGCCCACCGACATTCGACCGTTGCGCCGAGCGGGCATGCGCATTATCGCCGAGCCCGCGGTTGCGTTCAACGACCTGATCATCAACACCAACCCGAAGAAGACCTCTCATCGAGAGCTGCTTAACCCCAATGTTCGCAAGGCGTTTGAGTATGCGACCGACCGCGCCACGATCGACCGCATCGCCTATCTCGGTTATGCCCGGGCGGCACAGTCGATCGTTCCGCCGGCATCGGGCAAGTGGTACGACCCGGCGGTCAAGCCGCTGCCGTTCTCGATCGCCAAGGCCAACCAACTGTTGGATGCGGCCGGCTTCAAGAGGGGACCTGGTGGGGTTCGCATCGCCAACGGTCATCCGATGGCTTACACCGTCTACCTCTCGGAGGACAACGGGGGAGAGGGCATCCGGACGGGCGAGATCATGACGAATGACTTCGCCAAGATCGGGGTGAAGTTGACCTTCCAGCCGACCGACGACGACGCGCTCAACACTGACATCACGGGCGACCACTACCGCAAGTTCGACCTCGCGATGTGGGGCTGGGACACACTGCTGGACCCGACATACATCCTCGACGCGATGACCTGCTCCCAGTGGTACGACAACAGTGACTCTGGCTATTGCAACCCGGCCTACGACCGGCTCTACAAGGAGCAGTCCGCCACGACCAACGTCGCGAAACGGCTCAAGATCGTCTACCAGATGCAGCGCATCGTGGCGAATGCCCGCCCGTACATCGTGTTGCAGGACCTCGATGTGCTCGAGGCATGGAACCCGCGCTGGACCAACATCGTGGAGTCACCCGACGGCTGGTTCAACTCCTTCTCCAGTGATGGTCAGACCGACATCCAGCTGAGCGCCCGATCATGAGGCGCGGCCGGCTGATTCTGGTGGCGCTCCTGGCCGCGTCGGCTGTGTTGCTGAGCGGCTGCGATCGGGGCTTCTCGCTCAACGATCCCGGTGTGCCCAGGCCCAGGCGGTTTCCTGCGGATCGGCACGATCTCGATCATCAACTCGATGAACCCATGGTTCACCGATGACCAGCTTGCCTTGGACACGCAGAGCGACATCTATCCCCGGCTGTTGCAGTACAACCTCAAGACGCTCGACGTTCGAGCCTGACTTCGCGACCAACTGGACGCTGTCGAACAACGGACGGAGCTGGACGTTCACCACGGTGCCGGGCGCCGAGTGGTCGGACGGCAAGCCGCTCACCGCGCAGGATGCAGCGTGGACGATCGCCACGATGGTCCGGTTGCGCGTGGCGCCGCGGCGCTCTGGGCGAGTGCGGTTCACGGCGTTGTCAGTGCGAGGGCGCCGAACCCGACAACAGTCATCGTCACGTACAAGAAGCCGGAGGGCGATGCACTGGCCAACCTCGAGCAGATCCCGGTGCTGCCAGAACACGTCTGGGCGCAATACGCCGTCGGCAACGGCAAGGCGATCAAGGGCGTCGCCAACGTGCCGAGCTGCGGGTCACCCGGTCGTGTCCGGCGGGCCCTTCATCTTCGTGAAATACACCTACGACGAAGCCATCGTGTTTGCGCGCAACCCGCACTACTACGGCACCCCAGCCCACATCGCCGGATTCGGAGTCGAGCTGTTCTCCAACGACGATGCGCTGGTTGCGGCGATGCGAGCCGGTGAGATCGATGCCGCGACTGGCGACCCCAACCTGCCACCGACCGATGTGCGACCGCTGCGTGAGGGCGGCTTCCGGATCGTCGCCGAACCGGCCGTGGCCTACAACGACCTGATCATCAACACCAACCCGAAGAAGACGGACCATCGCGAGCTGTTGAACCCCAACGTTCGCAAGGCATTCGAGTACGCGATGGACCGCAACACGATCGACAAGGTTGCCTTCCTCGGTTATGCCCAGCCGGCGCAGTCGATCATTCCGCCGGCAACCGGCAAGTGGTACGACCCGGCGGTCAAGCCGTTGCCGTACAGCCTCGCGAAGGCGAACGCGCTGCTTGACGCGGCCGGATACGAGCGCGGCCCTGGGCGGGATCCGGATCGCCGACGGCCATCCGATGTCCTACACCGTCTATGTCTCGACCGACAACGGCGGCGAGGGCGTTCGGACCGGCGAGATCATGACGAACGACTTCGCGAAGATCGGCGTGAAGCTGAGCTTCCAGCTCACCGACGACGACGCGCTCAACTCCGACATCTACGCCGACCACTACCGCAAGTTCGACCTGGCGTATGTGGGGTTGGGACACCTTCATCGACCCGACCTACATCCTCGACGTGATGACCTGCTCCCAGTGGTATGACAACAGCGACTCGGGCTACTGCAACCCGACGTACGACCAGCTGTACAAGGAGCAGGGCGCCACGACGAACGTCGCCAAGCGGCGCAAGATCGTCTATCGGATGCAGCGCGATCATTGCCAACGCGCGGCCGTACATCGTGGTGCAGGACCTCGACGTGCTCGAGGCGTGGAAGACGCGCTGGACCGACATCGTCGAGTCACCGGACGGCTGGTTCAACCAGTTCTCCTCCGACGGCCAGACCTCGATCCGCCTAGCTCCAGGTCAGGGTCAGTAGCCCAAAGGCAAAAGCGCGCACTGCCAGGGGAACTGGCTTTTGTCGCGTCACGTCCGATTCCTTGGCTCGTCCCGATCTCATCGCCGGTTAGGGCTCCTAGAGCAGCCCGCGATGGCGATGATCATGGGCGCAGTTGCTTTTGACGTATGAGCCTTAAGCCTTGAGTAAGCCTCGGCCGTACCAGTCGTTGTTGGTGCGGACGCCGGGCAGGGCGAAGAAGTAGCCGCCACCGACCGGGCTGACGTAGTCGACCATCGGCTCGCCGATCAGGCGAGCCTGGGTCGCCTCGAACTGGCGGCGGATGTTCTGCTGGAAGCAGTTGAAGACCAGACCCATGTCGAGGTTGCCGTTGAGGTCGACGCCGCGGTCGTAGTTGTAGCCGCGGCGGTAGATCCGGCTCGGCTCGGTGCGTTCGGTGCGGGGATTGGCGAGCCGGATGTGGGCGTCGAGCGGGATCACGCGGCCGTGCGGGTCGCGCTTGTAGTCCGGGATGTCGGCTTCGTTGGTGCCGTCGAGCGGTGCGCCGGTGTCGCGGAAGCGGCCGATCATCGTCTGCTGCTCGTGTAACGACACCCGGTCCCAGAACTCGATGAACATCTTGATGATCCGGCAGACGTGATAGCTCCCGCCGATCGCCCACGCGCGGCTCGCCGTGGCCTTTCGTCGACCCAGAGCAGCTGGCGGGCGACGTCGGCGTCGATCGACCTCGCGGGTTGGCGATGCCGTCCTTGAAGCCGAGGTGGTTGCGCGGCACGCCGCGAGGGTCGCGACGGCGAGATGAAGCCGTCGATCCGCCAGCGGATCTGCATCCCGCCGCGGGTGTGCTTCGCGAGGTCGCGCAACGCGTGGATCGCGGTGTCGGCGCTGCCGGCGCAGATCTGGACGAGCAGGTCGCCGCCGCAGTTGCGCTGGGTCGAGGTTGTCGTTCGGGAACGACCGCATCGGGGTGAGGTGACGCGGCTTGTGCCTTGGCCAGGCCGTACCGGTCGTCGAACAGCGTCGAGCCGACGCCGACCGTCATCGTCAGGCCGTCGGGCGGGACGTCCGGGCCGAGCGTGCCGCTGTCGGCGGGCGGCGCGCCGAGGCCGAGGTTGCGCGGGACGCCGCCGTGGTGAGGAACCGCGCGCGGTCGGTCATCGCGTGCAGCAGGTCGCGCAGCTCGGCACGGTTGGCGCGGCGACGATGTCGAAGGCGGCGAAGCAGGCTGCCGGGGCTGGGGGAGTGGTGATGCCGGCCTGGTGGGCGCCGTGGAACGGCACGGCGGGCAAGCGCGCGGCCGGGTCGCGGATCGTCGGGACCTCGGGCGGCTTCGTCGGCCTCGCCGGGACGGCGATGACCCGCGGTCACCGCCGCGGCCTCGGCCGGTTGCAGGATCGTGCCGCCGAGCGCAGCGGCCGCGGCAACCGCGGTGAGCCCGGAGCGACCGAGGAACTGGCGGCGGTCGATGGTCATGACTTTCCGATCGTCAGCAGGTCGGGCACCGGCGCCAGGATCTCGAGCGCGTTGCCGATCGCCGCGTCGACCTGCTCGCGCTTCGTCCGGCCGAGTCGCCGGATGGCTACCCACTTGCCGTGCGACTTGCTCGCCTCCAGCAGCGGCGACCAGCTTGGTCAGCGCCTTGCGGGCAGCGCGGCACGAGGTGGGCCGAGCGCGCGCGTGATCAGCGGGGCGAGCAGGCCGAGCAGCTCGCGGGTGCCGGCGACATCGGCGCGCACCGACGCGAGGCCGGTGCCGCTGCCGTAGTCGTCATCGCCGCTCAGCGAGTCGCGCAGCGCGTCCTCGAGGATCTCGTGGCAGCGCAAGCGGCAGCCCACTCACGCTGGCAGTCGGTCACGGGAACCAGGCCGCCATGCCGCGCTTCGACAGCCGAGCCATGCGCTGCAGCGAGCGACCGTCGTGTCGGCCGCTGCCGCAGCCGGATCGCGCCTTGGTCCAGAGGTCGAACTCGACCTTGTGGAAGCCGGTGAACGCCGGGTCGGAGGTGCCGTGCACCAGCCCGGCCGCGGTGCCGTCGATCTTGCGCCCGAGCTCGCCGAACGCACCGTACGCGCCGTCGTCCTGGCCGATCCGCAGCCAGGTCTGATGCGCGGTCAGCCAGGCCGACTCGGCGGCAGCGGTGTCGGGGACCGCGAGGTCGCTCGCGAGGGTGGTCGTCTGGGTCTTGAGCAGGGCGAGCTGTTTGGCGACGTACTTGCGGTAGGCCCGCATCGGTGCGACAAGCTGATCGCGAGTGACCGGCACGACGACCGGCCCCGGTCCGCCGTGATTGGGGTCGAGCTGGCACCGTCTCGACCTCGGAGACGTGGGTGGGCCGGCCCTTGAGATCGCAGCCCCAGATGTAGCGCTCGCCACGGCGAAGCCGTACGACCAGCCCGCGTACGGTGCCAGGCTTTACATGTTTCACCTGCGCGACGATCCGTCCGCTGATCGGATGGAACAGGTAGATGGTGGCCGGCGCGACGGAGTAGTTGGCGATCGCGAAGTGGGCACGGCCGGCGTTCGGCGCGTGCCAGCGCGGCGCGCAGGTCGTCGCCGTCACGCTGATCCGCTGGCCACGGACGTGCTTGCCGACCTGTGCCGCAGCCGGCGCCGAGGGCATGACCGCTGAGAGGATCAGCGCCGACAGCATTGTGGTGACGGCGGTCGATCGCCGTCACCACAATGTGTCCATGTTGCCGCACGTACCTGCCTGCCATGACGGCGTTCGACCGTCGTCACTTGTTCGTGTAGATGTCTGGGCCGAACGATACGACCTGCGGCTGCTTGGCGTCGCCGAGGTGCGGCAGTCCGAAGATGTCCTCGACGCTGCGAAGCAGCGAGTAGTGGTTGTACGGGACCGTGCTGACAGTTCCGCCCTTGATGAACTTCGACAGGACGACCGCGCCGACCTTGCCACCGCCGGGGCCGTAGAGGCCCGGCTCGTTCATGTCCGGGTGCGACGGGTCGCTGTAGCCGAGGCTGTCGACCTCACCGCAGCAAGCGCTGGCGTCCTCGTCAGTGCCGGACTCGTCGAAGTTGATCACGATCATGCCGTTCGCCTTGTAGGCCGGCGAGGCCATGATCCGCGGGATCCAGTTCTTCAGGAACGTGTTGGCCTTCGGCAGGCCGCCCTTCGTGCCGTTCTGGCACTGCGGGATGTCGTGGCCGTCGGCGCAGGTGTTCGGCGTGATGAACGAGTAGTTCGGCGTCGTCGAGATCTTCTTCAGGTCGGTCTTCAGCGGCGTGCAGCGACAGCACGTGCGAGTCGCAGTACGCCGGCTTGCCGGTGATCGACTTGAAGTAGACGAACGGGTCGTGCCGGGTCGCGTAGCTGTCGGTCTTCGGCCCGGTCGAGTCGGTCAGGTCGACCGCGCCGAGCTTCGGGTGCCCGCAGGCGGGCCCGTTCGACGTGCTCACCGTCTTGTCGCGGTGCGGGATGTTGCCCATGTCCTGCTCGTATGCCTTCCACGTCAGCTTGTGGTTGGTGAGCTGGTTGGCGACTGTCGAGACGTACTTCGGGTAGACGCAGCCCTCGCCGGAGAGCTGGCCGTACTTCGTCCACTTGTCGAAGTTCTCGCCGCCGAACTGGATGAACGGCTCGTAGAGACCGCAGTCCTGGCCCAGCTCGTAGTTCGGGGCCTGGCCGGAGATCATCGCGGTGTAGTTGTCGAGGCTGTCGTGGCCGACGCCGTAGTAGTCGTCGAGCAGCGCACCCTTCGCCGGCAGCGTCTTGGTCAGATACGGCGCCTGCTTTTCGCCTGGCTTTCCGAAGGTGTACCCGAAGGATTCATTTTCCAGCGTGATGATCCAGACGTGCTTGATCGCCGGCGGCGTGTATTTCGCCTTCGGCTGGCTCGAGACGGTTCGCGCCGTCGTGGCGTGGCCGCTGGTGGTGTGGGCGAGTGCGGCCGGCACCGCGACGACCAGCCCGACGACGAGAGAGATGGCGGCGACCGCAACGGTCGCGACGCGGTGGGTCTTGAGGGTCTTCGGCACTTCGTGCTCCTCTGCCTGGGCTGATCTCGAGGGCGCCATTCGAGCGCGCAAGTTAGCAGATTGCCTACAACAAGACAAGCGGATAATCTGATTGCTGAAGACCTCGGATGAACAGCAGCGACGAAGGTGAGGCGTAGTGAGCCGGATCCGCCGCATCGAGGGGCGGGCGGTGGCCACTGTCGGGCCCGACTTCTCCTACACCGCCGCCCTCCCGCCGCCCTATAACACCACGACGATCGTGCGCATCGTCGATGACGAGGGCGAAGAGGGCTACGGCGCCCACGATGCCGACTCCTTTGGTGACTTCGAGACGACGTCACTCGAGCGGGTGCGACAGGCAGCGCCCTTTCTGGTGGGCACCGAGGCCTGGGCGCGAGCGCCGATCGGCGAGTTGATCTCCGGTGCCGGAACCTCGCCGGTGCCGCCAGGTGCGCTGTCAGCGATCGACATCGCGATGTGGGACCTCGCTGCGGTGCGAGCAGGTGTGCCGTTGTGGCAGTTGCTCGGCGGCGCCGAGCTGACCTCGCGGCGTACGCGTCGCTGCCCTTTGTGCCCGAGACCTCGCAGTATCTCGAGACCGTGGCGCAGGCCTGTGCGGATCGCTTCACCGCGGTCAAGCTTCACGTCAGCGGTGATCCGGTGGCCGACGTCGCGTTGTGTGAGGCGGTTCGTGACGTGCATGCAGGCCTCGACATCCTTGCTGATGCCGAAGGGATCTACGACCGTCGCGGCGCGAGGTACGTCAGCGAGGCGCTTGGCGACCTAGACGTGCGGTGGCTCGAAGCGCCGCTTCCCGACAATGATCTGACTGGCTATCGCGAGCTCCGAGCGCGGTCACGGGTGCCCGATTTTGGCGGCGGGCGACGGCGTCTGGGACGTGCGCAGCATCGGAGCCGCGCTCGCCGGTGGTGCGCCGTGGGACGCGATCCGCACTGACATCTGCTACGCCGGGGGCATCACGTACGCAACGCGGTTGTGCGGCCTCGCTCGCGCGTTCTCGATGGACGTCGAGCTGACCAGCTATGGCCACACGTTGGTGCAGGCGGCAAACCTGCACGCGATGCTCGGTCTCGGCGGCGCCAGTTATTTCGAGATGGCCTATCCGAGCGAGCCATGGAATCTCGGCGTCGACGAAGCGTACGTGCTCGACGCTGATGGCCGAGTGCGTGCCCACGATGCGCCCGGGCTTGGCATCACGATGGATCAGGACGCGATCAACGCTGCCACGATCGCTGAGTTCAGCTGTGAGGACTCATGACCGGTCGGCTCGACTTCGATTGCACGACAGCAAGGGATCATCGCGGAACTGCGCGCGGCGGGCCAATACAAGGAGCTGCGCACTGTCTCCGGTCCGATGGGCGCGGTCGCGGCGGTCGATGGCCGCGAGGTGATCGTCCTCTGCTCGAACGACTATCTCGGCCTCGCCAGCCACCCGGAGGTCGTTGAGGCCGGGGTGGCTGGACTGCGCTCGCACGGCGCCGGCACGGCGTCCGTGCGCTTCATCTGCGGCACGCTCGACGTCCACCAGGAGCTCGAGTCGGCGCTCGCCGACCTCGCTGGCACCGCCGCCGCGCTGACCTATCGTCAGCTGCTGGAACGCGAACGGCGCGCTGTTCCCGACGGTCGTGGCGGCGGGCGATGTGGTGCTGTCCGACGAGCTCAACCACGCCAGCATCATCGACTCGATCCGCCAGAGCACTGGCGCGACCCGCGCGGTCTACGCCCACGCCGACCTCGCCGAGTTCGAGCGACTGCTCGAGGCGACTCCGTGCGACGGCATGCGCTGGGTCGTCACCGACGGAGTCTTCTCGATGGAAGGTGATCTCGCGCCGCTGCCCGCGCTTGTCGAGCTCTGCGAGAGCTACGACGCGATGCTCGTCGTCGACGACTCGCACGGGATTGGCGTCCTCGGCGAGACCGGGCGTGGGATCGCCGGAGCACTTCGACTTGCTCGGTCGAGTCGACGTCATCACCGGCACTCTCGGCAAGGCGCTTGGTGGTGCCGCCGGCGGGTTCGTCGCTGGCTCTGAGCAGCGTCGTCGAGTTGCTGACCCAGCGGTCGCGGCCCGTCGCTGTTCTCCAACGCGTTGCCCGCGACGGTCGCCACCAGCGCGGGCGCGGCGTTCGAACGTCATGCGCCGCGAGCCGGAACGGGTCGCTCGGCTGCATGCCAACGCGCAGCGGCTTCGCACCGGACTGCGAGCGCTCGGCTATGACTGCGAGGACACGCCGAGCGCGATCATCCCGATCGTGCTCGGCGACGCGCGCGAGGTCGAGCGTTGCAGTGCACGGCTGTTTGAGTTGGGCGTGCTCGTCGTTGGGTTCTCATTCCCGGTCGTGCCGAATGGCGCGGCGCGCCTGCGGGTGCAGGCGAGCGCCGGCTTGACCGACGAGCAGCTCGACGTCGCCGCTCGAAGCATTCGCGGCAGTTGGCGACGCCATGACCGACACCAGCCGCGAGTGAGCTGTGGCCGAAGGTGACGACGGCGTTGCCCGGGCCGAAGCAGTCGGCAGTTCTTCGAGCGCCTCGACTCCGCAGGTGATCGCCGGCATGACCGATCACGACGAGGTGCCGTTCGCCGAGGCCCGCAAGGTCGACTCGCTGATCGAGGATCTCGACGGCAACGTCTTTGCTGACCTGGTCTCGGCATGGGGCGCGGCCCCGTACGGCGCCACGCCGGCCGACATCGTCGAAGCCGTGACGGCGGCGCAACGTCGGTACGGCATGGAGATCACCAACTACATCCCGAACCAGCCGGCGCTGGACCTTGCCGAGCGACTGCTTGTCGGTCGCACCGCCCGGCATCACCCGAGTAGCGCCGTCGCTGAGTGGCACCCTCGCCGTCGAAACCGGCGTCAAGCTTGCCCGGGAGTCGACCGGCCGACCGATGATCCTGACCTTCCACGGGCAGTACCACGGTGAGTCGACGTACCTCACGGCAAGCGCCTCGACCGATCTCGCCGAGGTCACCAGCAACAGCTCGCCGTACGTCGGCGGGCTGGTCTTTGCGCCCTATCCCGAACCAATTCCGCGCTCCGTTTCATCGTGGTCCCGGGCCGTACGACGACTCGATGTATCTCGACTTCCTCGAGGACTGGCTGCTGCGTCTACCAGGTAGAGCCGGAGCAGATCGCGGGTGTGCTGATCGAGCCGGTGCTCGGCGAGGGCGGCATCCTCATCCCGTCGGACGCGTTCTGGCAACGGCTGACCGAGATGTGCCGGCGATGGGGTTGGAAGCTGATCCTCGACGAGGTGCAGACCGGGATGGGTCGCTGCGGCACGATCTTCGCCTCCGAGCGCTGGGGCCTCGAGCCGGACATCGTGTTGCTGGGCAAGGGACTCACCGGCGGTGGGCAGCCCATCGCCGCGGTGCTCGGCACCGAGGCGGTGATGGCCAACTCCGACGTCCACGGCGGCGGCACGTTTGCCTGGACGCCCGCGGCGTGCGCGGGTGCGGTCGCGGGTATCGATCGGCTCGTCGCCGGCGACGTGCTCGCGAATGTTGCGGCTATCGAAGTCGATCGCCCTCGCCGAGCTGGGCCGCTGATCGCCGAGGTCGACCAGGTCGGTGACGTGCGGGCCGCGGGCGCGCTGATCGGCGTGGAGTTCGTCACCGACAAGGAGACGATCACCCCTGCGATCGCGTTTCATCGCGCGGTGCACCAGGCGGCGCTCGCGCGCGGCGTGCTGGGCATCACGCAGTGGGGAAAGTGGGTCTACCGGATGCAGCCGGCACTGACCATGCCGCCGGAGCTGTTCGAGTGGTCATGCCGCGTACTCGCCGATGCGATCCGTGAGGTCGCGGCCGACCCACCGCAGGAGCCGCCCAGCCTGCTCGACCGCGGCTCGCCCGGCGGTGGCAGCCGCCGCCGTTGACAGGCCGATTCTTCCGATCACCGAGGCAGTGAACTTCTCGCGCCGGGGGCGCACTGGTCCAGATCGTCGACGAACGACGGATAGCTCGTGGCGACGGCGTCGAAGCCGTCGATCTGTGAGGTCCCGGGAGCGGCAACCGCCGCCATCGCCGCCGCCATCGCGATCCGGTGGTCGCCGTGGCTGTCCACCCGCCCGGCCCGCAGCGGTGGCCGCCGGTGATGTCCAGGCCGTCCTCGAGCTCGACGACCGGTGTGCCGAACGCGGCCAGCATCTCGGCGATCGTCGCCAGCCGGTCAGACTCCTTCACCCGTAGCTCGCCGGCGCCGCGGACGCGCGTGACGTCCAGTAGCGAGCATCGCGCTCACCGCGAGGGCCGGGATCTCATCGACCAGGCCGGGCACCTCGGCGGGCTCGATGTCTGTGCCGTGCAAAACGGTGCCGCTGACCCGGACAGTGTGCGCCGTTCCGGGACCGCCGGTCACCTCGAGGTCGGCGCCCATCCGCCGGAGCACGTCGAGAAAGCCGGCCCGTGCCGGTCCGAGGTAGAGATCACGCACAGTGACCTCACTGCCAGGCATCGCCGCAGCTGCGGCGATCCAGAACGCAGCTTGTGAGGGGTCGCCCGGCACTGACTCGTCGTAGGGCTGCAGTGCGGAGCGGCGAAGCCGACGTGGTCGTGCCATCGACGCTGATGTCGGCGCCGCGTGCCGCGAGCATCTGCTCGGTGTGCTGGCGGGTAGGCGACGGCTCGTGCACGGTCGTGACGCCGTCCGCCGCCAGTGCAGCCAGCAGGACCGCCGACTTCACCTGTGCTGAGGCGACCGGAGTCGTGTAGTCGATGCCGTGAAGTCCTCCGCCGGTGATCACCAGCGGGGCGAAGTGTCCGCCGGACTCGCCGTTGACGCCGCGCCCATCAACCTCAGCGGCTCGGCGATGCGATCCATCGGCCGACTCCGGATCGATGCGTCACCATCGAGCTCGGTCCGGAACGGCAGTCCGGCGACCAACCCGGCCAGCAGCCGGATGCCGGTGCCCGAGTTGCCGAGGTCGAGGACGGTGTCGCTTTCGGCGCAACTCGCCGCCGGTGATCTTGACCGACACCGTCGTCGTTGATGCTGACCGCCGCGCCGAGCGCGCGAACCGCGGCCAAGGTGTTGGCGACGTCGGCGCCGTCGGACAGGCCACGGATCGTGCTCGTGCCGTCGGCGAGGGCGGACATCATGATGGCGCGATGCGAGATCGACTTGTCGCCCGGCACGCGCAGCGTGCCTCGCAGAGTGCTCGGGCCGGTGATCCGCAGGTGATGGGCGCCTGCCTGAAAGGCCGTCACCGCCGTGTCGGCGCCGGCAGCTGCCGCCGTCCCGCGGTTACCATGATGATCTCATTCTAAGTAAGCGGTGGGGTCCTGCTCGTGCGAGGCCGTCGAAAGAGGATCAGCTGTGACGACTCCGACGTCTTCCGCACCAGGATCGCTCGAGCCACTGCAACTGCAGAGCACGCCGGCGCTCATCGCTGACCGGCTCCGCGCCGAGATCCTCGACGGTGCGTTCCCGGCTGATGCGCAGCTGTCAGAGGTCGAGTTGGCCCGCCAACTGCAGGTCAGTCGTGGCCCGATCCGCGAGGCGATCCAACGCCTGATCCAGGAGGGGCTGCTGCGCGCCGAGCGAAACCGCGGCGCCTTCGTGGTGGAGCTCGACCACGACGACGCGTACGACGTCTACCTCGCTCGCGCAGCGATCGAGCGCACCGCCGCAGCGATCGTCGCGCAGCGGGCGCCGGCGGAGGCGTTGGCCGCGCTGCAGCAGATCGTCGATCGCCTCGCCGGAGTCAATCGACGGTGAGTGGACCGACATCATCACCCAGGACCTGGCATTCCATCAGACGCTGGTGGAGGCAGCCCAGAGCCCGCGACTGGTCAGGATGTTCCGCACCTTGATCGCCGAGACCCGGCTGTGCCTGATCCGGCTGGAGCCGTTCTACGACGGTCGCGTCCGAGGTCGTCGCCGAGCACCAAGGCATCCTCGACGCGATTCGGTCCGGCGACCTGGAATTGGTTGACCGGTTGGTGCGGCTCCACATGGATGCCTCCGCTGCCCGGCTCTCGCCCGAACGCGTCGCCGAATAGCCCGCCGCGGCACAGTCAAGCCGCAGGCAACCATTTGGACTAACCAGGTCACGATCACGGTGGCCGACCCCTTCACCATGAGCCGTTGGCGCATGGCGGTCGTCGGGGTGGCGATCGCGGCAGCGACCGTAGGCACGGGCATGCCGCTCGCGGGTGCTCGGTCTCGGCCGCCCGCACTCGCTCATCCAGCACTCACTCAACCCGCGGCGAACCGGTCGACGGCAAGCCAGAAGGCGCTGGGCCTGCACATCTCCGGCAATCGCATCATCAACTCGCACGGCAATGTGGTGCGCCTGCTTGGCTTCAACAACTCCGGCGCGGAGTACGCGTGCATGGAGGGGTGGGGGATCTTCGACGTCGACACCGCGACCAACACCTCCGTCCCGCTCTCCCACGTCGTGGCAATGGCCAAGTGGACAGGGGCGAACGCTGTCCGCGTGTCGCTCAACGAGCAGTGCTGGCTGGGCATCGGCGGAGTCAATCCGCGCTACGGCGGCGCCAACTACCAGCACGCGATCGAGGGCTACGTCCGGAGCTGAATGCGCACGGCTTCGCGGTGATCCTCGACTTGCACAACAGCGCGCCTGGCAACGAGCCGTCACTCAACCAGGAGCCGATGCCGGACTCGAACAGTACGAAGTTCTGGCATCAGGTCGCCACCGTATTCAGATCGAACACCTCGGTGGTCTTCGACCTGTTCAACGAGCCCTGGCCCAACAACCAATCGCTGTCGAGTGCGTCATGGTTGTGCTGGCGCGACGGGGGCTGTCAGCAACACTCGCAGAACGGGTTCGCCACGTACACCGCGGTCGGCATGAACCAGCTGATCCACGCGGTGCGATCGGCGGGAGCGCGCAACATCGTGCTGGCCGGCGGCCTCAACTACGCCTCGTCGCTCACCGAGTGGCTGCGCTACGAGCCGACCGATCCCGACCACGAGCTCGCCGCATCACTGCACGTCTACTCCTTCGGCGGCTGCAACTCTCTCGCCTGTTACAACGCCGGCCCGGCGAAGGTGGCTCGGCACGTGCCGCTGGTGATCGGAGAGTTCGGGGCCGATCTGACCGTCGGTTACAACGTCATCGCGATGAGCTGCCCGTCCAAGTACTCCGGCACGACCGGATTCGACGCCACGCTGCTGAAGTGGGCGAACGCTCATCACGCCAGCTGGCTGGCCTGGACCTGGAACCCGTGGGGCAACTGCCTCGCGCTCGTCACCAACTTCGCCGGCACCGCAACCAGCCCGTACGGAGCTCGGGTGCGCAAGGACCTTCTGGCCGCGCGACAGCGCTATCGGGCGTGAGACGATCCGGGTGTGACGGTCATGGCGACCCGTCCCGCCCGAGGGCGGGCGAAGAATCGAGACAGTCAGCCCGAGGCCTACACCGCGCCCGGACTGAGCCTTGGTCGCGCGGCCAGGATTTTCCTCTCAACGTTTAGCGCGCGCTTGCTGATCCCGGTCGTCGTTGGCGTCACCGCGCTGCGGGTCGCGCTAGGCGGTTGGCGCTGGTGGGATCTCGGAATCGCCGCGATCATTCTCGCCGCCCAGCCGTTCACCGAGTGGGTCGTGCACGTGACGGTGCTGCACATGAGGCCACGCACAGTCGGTCGGATCACGATCGACCCGCTCGGCGCCCGTCGGCACCGTGGCCACCACGCCGATCCCAAGATCCTCCGGCTGGTCCTAGTGCCGCGACAGGTCATGGTGGCGACCTGCCTCACCAGCGTGTTGGTGTTCTGGCTGATCACGCCGACCTGGCGACTCGCGCTGAGCGGCATGGCGACGGCGTACGCGATGTATCTGACGTATGAGTGGGTTCACTTTCTGATCCACTCGAGCTACCGGCCGAAGAGTTGGTACTACCGCTACATCTACCGGGCGCACCGACTGCACCACTACCGCAGTGAGAAATTCTGGTTCGGCGTGACCGTTCATGTTGCTGACCATGTGCTCCGTACGTTCCCGGGCAAGGACGAGGTGCCGGTATCGGCGACCGCGTTCACACTCGGCGTCGAGCCGGCAATTCAATAGAGCGTCGAGCCGGCAATTCAATAGAGCGTCGAGCCGGCAATTCAATAGAGCGTCGAGCCGGCAGTTCACTGGATCTGGCCCCGACCGCTAACGTCGTGGTGGGGCAACGCGAGGGAGCGCGGCGTGAAGGCGTGCACGGTGAAGCCTGGGCAGCTCGCGAGCGCCCGGGTCGAGGAGCTGGAGTCACCACCGCTGTCTGACGGCGATGTGCTGGTCCAGGGTCTGTTCGTCGGGATCTGCGGCACTGACGTCGAGATCGCGGTCGAGGGCTACGGTCAGCCGCCGCCCAGCCATGACCGGCTGGTGCTCTTCCACGAATCCCTCGGGCGGGTGCTCGAAGCGCCCGCGGACTCCGGGCTCGTCGCCGGCGACCTCATCGCCGGCGTCGTCCGCCGGCCCGATCCGGTGCCGTGCGAGCCATGCAGCAAGGACCAGTGGGACTTCTGCCGCAATGGGAAGTTCACCGAGCGCGGGATCAAGGGCCGCGATGGGTATGGCTCCCAACAGTGGCGCGTGCACCCGAAGTTTGCGATCAAGCTCGATGCCTCGCTCGACCGGCTCGGCGTGCTGTTGGAGCCGACGTCGGTGGTGGCGAAGGCGTGGGACCAGGTCGACAAGATCTCGACCCGGTCGGTCTTCACGCCTGAGCGGGTGCTCGTCACCGGCGCCGGCCCGATCGGCATGCTTGCGGCGCTGATCGGCCGGCAGCGCGGGCTCAACGTCACAGTGCTTGATCGAGTCACCGACGGCCCGAAGCCGGGCATGGTCCAGGACCTCGGCGCGACGTACGTGACCTCACTGGATGACCTCGCCGGCCCGCCGGACATCGTGATTGAGGCGACCGGCATGGGTCAGCTCGTCTTCGATGTGATCGGTCGGGCCGCGCCCGACGCCATCGTGTGTTTGACGGGCATCTCCTCCGGTACGAGGAAGGTCGAGGTGGCCACCGACGCCGTCAACAAGACGATGGTGCTGAGCAACGAGGTCGTCTTCGGATCGGTCAATGCAGGCCTTGCTAACTACACGCAGGCCGCCGAGGCGTTGGCGAAGGCCGACAAGGAGTGGCTCGCACGGCTGATTACCCGCACGGTGCCGATGGCCGAGTGGCCGACCGCGTTGGAGCGTCAGCCCGGTGACATCAAGGTTGTCGTCGACCTGCAGACCTGAGGCGGCTGCGGTCCAGCCTTAGTCTCTGGCCATGAGTCTCGACGTGCTCGACTGGCGACGCCAGGTTGCCGCGCTGTATCGCGCGGTGCGGGAGGAGCCAGATCCGGCCGCCGCGCACGGGTTGTGGACTGCGAATCGGCAGCGACTGGTCAGCACTCACCCGGCGTCGCCGAACCGCGACTCCGTCCTGCGCCACGCTCCCTATGATCCGGCCTGGCGGTTCGACGCCGTCGTGGACTTCGAGGTCGAGGCGGCGCGGCTAGAGATCCCGACGGCGACCGACGGTGTCGTTCCGTTTGAGCGGATCGGGCGCGTCAGCCTGGAGAGCGTCGGGACGCTGGACGTCTGGTGGCTCGACTCGTACGGCGGTGGGGTGTGGTTGCCGTTGCGTGACCGGTTTGCCGACAGCTACGGCGGCGGCCGCTATCTGCTCGACACCGTCAAGGGCGCTGACCTCGGCGGCGAGCCGGGCCGCCTGATCGTCGATCTGAACTTCGCCTATAACCCGTCGTGCGCGTACGACGAGAGCTGGGCCTGCCCGCTTGCCCCACCCGGCAACATCCTCGACCTCGAGGTCAACGCCGGCGAGCTCATCCCCCGCTGACGTCGAGTTCGTTCGTATGTCACATAGGGGCAGCCATGGCGACCGTCATGTCACATCGGGGTAGCCAGGACAACCCCTATGTGACATACGAACGGAATGGCGGCGGGGTTAGGACGACTTCGAGTGCTTGGGGGTCGCGGACGGGCTCGGCTTCGGCGATGAGCTTGGCTTCGACGAGGGCTTTTTGGTCGGGCTGCTGCTCGGGCTCGGGCTGGCGGGCGGGCCAGGTGTCGCTACCGGTGGCGGCGGCACGAACGGACCAGCGACGTGGACGAGCGTGCCGTAGTCGATCAGCTTGAACACGATCGCCGCAGTCGGGATCGGGAGCTCCAGGCACCCGACCGACTGCGGGAAACCGTAGGACGCCCGCGGGAAGCCGTGCACCGCTGAACCACCGGAGAAGTAGTTGACCCAGGGCACGCCGGGGTCCTTGTATTTCGTTCCGTCCGGGTTGGTGCCCGACATGGTCGTCGCCGTGAAGCGTTCGTAGACCGGGTACGTGCCGAGCGGCGTCGGCGCCGCGGGCACGCCACCGTTGACCGGGCTGGTCAGCACGGTCTTGCCGTCGACCCAGACCGAGAGCCGCTGCGGCAGGTAGAGATCGGCCGAGACGAAGCTGTACTTGTCGGGGTCGAAGCTGTTGGCGAGGTCGGCCTTGATCAAGGCGTGCCAGGTGTGCTGGCCGATCGTGCCGTCCAGCGGCAGGTGGGCCTGGTGCTGGAAGGCGATGATCGCGCCGCGCACCACCGTGCCGTACTTACCCGGCGCCCAGTTCTGCTTCAAGGTGGCGGGAGTGTCGGGATAGCGCCAGCTGAACGTGCCCTGCGGCGGGCTGTAGACGTCGTCGGCTTCGTCGGCCGCCGTCACCGCGGCCGCAGCGGTGGTCGTCAACGGCAGGTAGTGAAGCCGGGCCAGGATCTGCTCCGCCCGAAGCAGCGATCCGGTCGGTGTCGCGCGGGTCGCGATCGTCTTTACCTTCGCGCCCGCCTTCTTCGCCAGGCTGACCGTGACGCTCGAATCCGGCGGGTAGGCGCGGCTTGGCGTGAACACCGCGGCCGAGCCCTCGCGGGCCCATTGGCCAGGCACGTTCGGCGTCAAGGTCGGCAGCGGTGAGTTCGGCGCCAACGCAGAGGCAAAATTGACGGTGATCTTGCCCGTCGCCGACAGGTTCTTTGGCTTGATCGAGACGACCTTCAGCGGCTTGGCCGGAACCACGGCACCGGGCGAGTTGGTGGTGGAGGGACCGGCTGAGTTGTTGGTGGAGTGGCCACCGCACCCAGCGAGAACCACCACTGCGACCAACGCGGCTATGGCGCCCCAGGCGGACTTGGTGTCGCGCACGATTCGGCCTCCAGCCGCGTAATTCAGCGATTTTCACTCTATGCGAGCCCGCCGCGACGTACCGAGCGTGAACACGCGATCGTCGTTCAGTTGTTACCTCTCATTAGTAGAGACGTGCGGCGGTCGAGTTTGGTTGACTCAAATCGAATATTTTCCCGACCCGAAACCATCGCAGTCCGCCGCCGGCCGAGCCCACTATTTCTCCGCTTGATTGACCGACTGCGTTAAGATCAATATGTGCGATCGACACAGTTCTTGCTCCTTCTCGGGCCGCGCTGACCACGCACGACGTCAGCGCGGCGGCCCTCCCTGTGTGAGGGCCTTTTCGCTGTCCAGGCACTGTCCGTCGACAATGTCTGTCCGAGCCTCGGTTGAGAGCGAGAGAATCTGATGAGCGAGCCGGTTGAAGAAGCGGCGTACGACCCGATAGGCGTCGTGGACAAGTGGCTGCCGGTCTGGGAAGAGCTGCGGATCTTCGAGCCGGCCGATGACGGCGAGCGACCTCGCGCCTACGTCGTCGACATGTTCTCCTACCCCAGCGGTGACTTGCACATGGGTCATGCGGAGGCGTGGAGCATTGGCGACGCGGTCGCGCGGTTTGCCCGTGCCCGCGGTTACGACGTGCTGCATCCGATCGGCTGGGACTCCTTCGGGCTGCCGGCGGAGAACGCCGCGTTGGCCCGCGACCTGGATCCGCGGGAGTGGACCTACGCGAACATCGAGGTGCAGGCAGAGGGTTTCCGCCGGATGGGGATGTCATTCGACTGGCGAACCCGCCTGCACACCTCGGACCCGGAGTATTACCGCTGGACGCAGTGGCTGTTCCTGCGCCTGTATGAGCGCGGTCTGGCCTATCGCAAGTCAGCGCCGGTCAACTGGTGTCCGAAGGACCTCACGGTCTTGGCGAACGAGCAGGTCATCCAGGGACGCTGTGAGCGGTGTGGCACCGAGGTCACCAAGCGCAACCTCACGCAGTGGTTCTTCCGGATCACCGAGTACGCCGAGCGACTGCTGGCCGACATGACTGCACTGGACGATGTCTGGCCGACGCCCGTCCTGACGATGCAGCGCAATTGGATCGGTCGGTCGACCGGTGCCTACGTCGACTTCCGCATCTTCGGCCGTGAAGAGCCGGTCCGAGTCTTCACCACCCGACCGGACACGTTGTTCGGTGCGACGTTCTTCGTCGTGGCCGCAGACTCGTCGTTGGCCGATGAGCTGTGTGCCGACGATCAGCGCAAAGCGTTCTCCGAATACCTCGAGCACGTCCGGCACTCCTCGGACATCGAGCGGCTCAGTGAGGGCCGCGACAAGACCGGCGTCCCGTTGGGTCGAGTCGCCATCAATCCGGTCAACGGCGAGCAAATCCCGGTCTGGGCGGCCGACTACGTGCTGGCCGACTACGGCACTGGCGCGATCATGGCCGTGCCGGCCCACGACCAGCGCGACCTCGACTTTGCGCGGGCCTTCGACTTACCGGTACGCGTTGTCGTCGACACCGACGAGGCAGACCCCCTCGCCACTGGTGTCGCGACCGTCGGGGCTGGCCGGCTCGTCAACAGTGGCAAATACGACGGGCTGCCGATCGCCGAGGCGATTGAGGCAATCTCCGCGGACCTGGACGCGTCCGGCGAAGGCGAGAGCGCAGTCACCTACCGGCTGCGCGACTGGCTGCTGTCGCGCCAGCGTTACTGGGGCTGCCCGATCCCGATCGTGCACTGCCCCGCTTGTGGTGAGGTGCCGGTGCCCGATGATCAGCTCCCGGTGTTGTTGCCGACCGAGGGCTACGAGCTGCGCCCGTCGGGTGGCGAGTCGCCGCTGTCGTCTGCCACCGCATGGGTCAACGTCGACTGCCCGACGTGCGGTGGCCCGGCCAAGCGTGACACCGACACAATGGACACGTTTGTTGACTCGGCTTGGTATTACCTGCGGTATCCGTCGGTTCACGACTCGGACGCCGCCTTCGACCCGGCGCGCACGTCACGGTGGTTGCCGGTCGATGAGTACATCGGCGGGGTTGAGCACGCGATCCTGCACTTGCTGTATTCGCGTTTTTTGACCAAGGCGCTCTACGACATGGGCCTGGTCGACTTCATCGAGCCGTTCACCCGGCTGACCAACCAGGGCCAAGTGATCATGAACGGCTCCTCGATGTCGAAGTCAAAGGGCAACCTGGTCAATCTGCAGGAGGAGCTGGCGAAGTACGGGCCGGACGCGGTCCGCGTCACGATGCTGTTCGCCGGCCCGCCCGAGGACGACATCGACTGGGCCGATGTCTCGCCGACCGGCGCGGTGAAGTGGCTGGCGCGAGTCTGGCGGGTGGCCAGCGACGTCGGGTCGGTGGCGCTTGACTCAGACCCGACGACTGGCGACCTGGAGCTGCGCCGCGCCGCCCACAAGCTGATCGCTGACGCGACTACCCAAGCCGAGGCGAAGCGGTTCAACGTCGCGATCGCAAGACTGATGGAGCTGACGTCGCTGCTGCGTAAGGCCATCGACGGCGGCGGCCTGGCCGTTGACAGCCGTGCGATTGCAGTCAGAGAGGCAGCCGACGCGCTCGCCCGGATGCTGTCGATCTTCGCGCCGTTTACGGCTGAGGAGGCCTGGTCGTTGCTCGGGCACGACCCGTCCGTGGTTGGGCCAGGATGGCCGACACACGATCCGGCGTTGCTGGTCGAGTCGGTGGTGACGTGTGTCGTGCAGGTGGCGGGCAAGGTCCGTGACCGGTTGACCGTGGCGGCAGATGTCTCGGAGGAGACGTTGCGTGACCTGGCGCTGGCATCTGACGCGGTGGCGCGGGCACTCGACGGACGCGCGGTCCGGACGATCATCGTGCGAGCGCCGAAGTTGGTGAACGTCGTTCCGGGCTGATCTGCGTCGGCATGATGAGCTGCGTCCACCGATCGGTCTGACGCACGTCCCCATCCACAACGTTCGGTGGGTCCGTCTCGGCTGGCCGGCGGTTTCCTAACGTCGCCGGCATGGTGGGTCACGGGCGGGCAGCTGAGCTCGACGAGCACGCAGCGGCAGGCAGCCGGTTGCAGGGAATGCGACTACGCCCGCATGACGCCGGCCAGATAGGTGGCTGGGTGCCGGAATCGTCCTTAGCCGCTGCTCCGGCCTCAGCTCCGGCTGTGGCTCCGATGGCCGGGGTCGAGCCCGAGTCACCGTCCACGTTGCCGCCAGCTGGGCCGGCCGCCGGCATCGGAGTGCCACCGCTCAGCGAGCTCGCGAGAGCGTGGGCGATGGATCGATTGCCGCCATGGATGCGTGGCCCACTCGAACGCGTGCGGCTAGGTCTTGTCGTGCTTGCCGTCGGCATGGTTGTCATCGTGGTGATAGCGGCAGCGGTGTTGCTTCATCACGGTCATACGGTCGCCCCCGGCTCTTCGTACGACGACTCGGGCGCCAATGCGCCGGCACCTGCAAGCCAGCAAGCGACATCCGCGCCGGGCGCAACGACCGATGCCACCTCGATCGTGGTCGACGTCGGCGGTCGAGTGCGTAAGCCCGGTCTCGTCACGCTGCCAGCAGGCGCTCGGGTCGCCGATGCGATCGCCGCCGCCGGCGGTCCACTGCACCGCAAGGAGATCGCGACCCTCGATCTCGCTGCGCGGGTCAGCGACGGGCAGCTACTGCTCGTCGGAGTGAAGGATGCGCCCGCTACCGGCGCGTCGGCCGGGGGAGGTGACGCGTCGTCGGGCCCGCCGACGCCAGTTGGCCTCAACTCCGCGACGATCGAGGAGCTCGAGACATTGCCCGGCGTCGGCCCGGTCACCGCGCAGAAGATCCTTGACTGGCGTAGCGCCCACAACGGCTTCACGACAGTGGCGCAACTCCAACAAGTGCCCGGCATCGGACCCGCCCGATATGCCGAGCTCTCGCCGCTGGTGACCCCGTGACTGTCCTCGTATGTCACATAGGGGCCGCCCTGGCGACACCGACGCGACAGGCCTCGGTTCGTGGATCCACAGTTGGCCGCTCTGGCGCCGCCGTCCACAACCTGCAGCGCAGCCCGCTCGCTCGGCGTCCCGGCTCATAGTTTTCGGGCGTGGTCGGACCCAAGGAGAGGAGTCGTTTCGCGCCGCGGCTTGCCGCTGTGGCTCTCGGAGCGTGGAGCTCAACAGCTGGGGGGACGTTGCTGTCACCGCGGGCGTCCGTCGCGATCGCGATCGTCGCCGGCGGCGTCGGTGGCATGGCGGTGCTGTTGGGGCGGTCCGGCTTGGCTGCCGGTCTTGTGGCGGGAGCCGCGATCGGTCTGGCACTCGGCGCCGCCACATCCGCTTGGCACGTGCACGAGTTGCGGGCTGGGCTGCTCCCGCGGCTCGCCGCGCGACATGGCGAAGTCGAGGTGGTTGCACGCCTTGTGCGCGACCCGCTGGTCGTCAACTCAGCGACCGGCTCCCGCCTGACATTGACCGACGCAACCGTGACCTCGGTGTTTGACGGCGAATGGCGGCCGGCTCACGCACCGATCTTGGTGTTGTCCTACCGCAGTGGGTGGACCGGTCTGCTGCCGGGCCAACGGGTCGACGTCTCCGGCCGGCTCTCGCCGGCGCGCCGGGGCGACGACGTCGCGGCGGTGTTCGACGCCCGCAGCCCGCCAACGCCGATCGGGCGCCCGCCTTGGGTGCAACGGTTCGCCGGTCGGGTGCGCGCCGGGCTCAGGCACGCATGCGCGGGGCTGCCGGCCGATGAGCGGGGCTTGCTGCCTGGCCTCGTCGACGGTGATGTGTCGGGCGAGCCGCCGTCGATGACGCTCGATATGCGGCTGACTGGGCTCACGCATCTTGAGGCGGTTTCCGGAGAGAACGTGAGCGTCGTCCTCGCGGTGACTCTCGCGATGGCTCGGGCGGCTGGGCTACGGCGGCGGATGCGAGTCGCGATCGCGGCGATCGCACTGCTTGGCTTCGTGGTGCTCGCCCGGCCATCGCCCAGCGTCCTGCGAGCCGCGGTGATGGGCGGCATCGTGTTGCTGGGGATGGGGCTCGGTCGCCGAATCTCGCCGCTGCGTGCACTGTCGGTAGCAGTGCTCGTGCTGGTGTGCATCGATCCGTTTTTGGCGCGAACGGTTGGTTTCGTGCTTTCGGTCTGCGCGACCGCGGCGATTCTCGTCGTTGCGCCCCGCTGGACCGACCAGCTCACGCGGCACCTTCCCCGACCGATTGCCATCGCGATCGCGGTGCCAGCGGCGGCGCAGCTGGCCTGCACGCCCGTTCTCGTCCTTGCGTTCGGGCAGCTGACGCCGTACGCGGTTCCGGCCAACCTGCTGGCGGCGCCCGCCGTCGTGCCGGCGACGGTGCTGGGTGTGGTCTGCGCGCTGGCCGCAATGGTGTGGCCGCCGCTGGCGGTTCTGGTCGCGTGGCTGGCCGCATTGCCAACCGCGGTCATCGCGATCGTGGCACGTGGGCTCGCGACCCTGCCGGGAGCCGGTCTGAGCTGGTCGGCGAGATCCGCCACGGTGATTGCCGCGGCGCTCGTCGCCGTCGTCGTGGTGGCGGCGCGACGGCGCCGGGGTGCTCGAAAGCCCCGCCAGAGTCGTGCGATCCTTGGCGCATGGCCGCCCTGACCGTTGTCATCGGCGACGAGGAGTTGCTGGTCTCGCGCGCAGTTTCTCGCGCGCTCACGACTGCTACCCCACCGGCCGAGGGTGCGGAGTCGACGCCGAGCATCCACGATCTTGAAGCTGCCGAGTGCTCACTCGACGTGTTGGCCGAGCACCTGTCCCCGTCGCTGTTCGACGAAGAACGGCTGCTGATTCTGCGCAACGTGCAGGACGCCGACAAGGATCTGGTCGCCGCGCTTGTTGCCTTCGGGGAGGCACCCGAGCCGGGTGTGACAATCGTCGCGGTCCACGCTGGCGGTGTGAAAGGCAAGGCCGCTCTGGAATCGCTGAAGGCCGCCGGTGCGGCGGTGATCACGGTCAGCAAGCTCAAGTCGGTGCGCGACCGGGAGCAGTTCGCTCTGGACGAGGTGCGTTCTGCCGGCGCCAGCCTTGATCGCGATGCCGCCGCCGAGCTCGTCGCGGCGATCGGCAACGACCTACGCGAGCTTGCCACCGCGGCGGCACAGCTCGCGGCTGATGTCGGCGGCCACATTTCGGTCGACGATGTCGCGACGTACTACCGCGGGCGGGCGGAGTCGACTGGCTTCGCGGTGGCGGATCGGGCGGTCGAAGGCAACGTCCGGGCGGCGCTGGAGACGATGCGCTGGGCGTTCGCGACCGGCCTCGACCCGATTTTGGTGAGCAGCTCGCTAGCGGCGAACTTGCGACTGATCGCGCAGGTGGGCGCGGCTGGCCCTGGGTCGCCTGACGCGCTCGCCGCGAAGCTGCACATGCCCGCATGGAAGGTCAGGCGAGCACAAGGCTGGCTGCGCCGCTGGCGTCCTGAGGCAGTCGGCGATGCGGTGCGGGCGGTTGCGGCGGCAGACGCCGATCTCAAAGGCGCGGGTGACGACGCGGCCTACGCGGTGGAGCGAGCCGTCCTTCTCGTCGCCTCTGCCTCTGGCGCGGCGGGTTGAGCTCCGATCGTCGTGTCGACGCGCGATACGACAACCGCTGGCGCTCCGCTGGCGATGCAGTGCGCCGGGATGTCCCGGGTGACAACTGAGTTGGCGCCGATCACGCAGCGGGCACCAATCCGTACACCGCTGGTGACGATGACGTTGGCGCCGAGCCAGACGTTGTCCTCGATGATCACGGGGCCCTTGCTCACCATTCCCTGATGCGGGACGGGTACCTCCGGATCGTCATGGCGGTGGTCGCCATCGGTGATGTAGCAGCCGGGACCGATCAGCGAGTAGTCGCCGATCTCGACCCGATCGACCGCACCGACAGTGACACCGCGCGAGAGGTAGACATGCTGGCCGATCCTGATGTGGCCGTCGTGGCTGCGCAGGGTGGTGTTGCTCTCGATCACGGTGCCGCGACCGACTTCTAGCCGGTGCTCACGGATCATCCGCAGGGCGTTGCCCTGGCGAGGTCGTCGGGAGTAGACGTCGCGCCGCAGGTATGCCAGGGACAGCCGTAGCCGGTTCCATGGCAGCCGCTCGGACTCGTAGTGAGACCACAGTCGCAGTCGGGACCGAAGATCGTTGGCGCCGGGCCAGCGAGGTGGCTGGACCGTGAGCTGAGCGCGGCTGAACACGCTCGTGGTGCTGGGCATTGACTTCCTCCGGGCGGGGAGACCCAAAGAACCTTGCCCTTGATACTACCGCTTGTCGTAGCAGCGGTAAGTGCAAGCGAAAATGAACACGTTCAAAACACGAGGGGCCGAACCGTCGTGATTTAGAGCGAATTGGCCCGATTCGCCATGGCGGCCTTGCGGTTGGCGGCCTGGTTCGAATGGACGATGCCCTTGCTGGCGGCCTTGTCGAGCAGCTTCGACGCACTACGCATCGCGGTGCCGGCAGCCTCGGCATCGCCCGAATCGGCGGCCTCACGGAAGCGACGTACCGCCGTCTTGAGCTCGGACTTCACGCCTTTGTTACGCAGCCGGCGGCCTTCGTTCTGGCGGTTGCGCTTGATCTGCGACTTGATGTTGGCCACGCGGGAGCTACCTCGATCGATTGGTGTGAAGATTCGACGAGCCAGGTTATCAGCCAGGCCGCCGCGGCGGCGAACGCCGACCAAGCGCCCACGCGCCCGCCGGCAGAGCACAGACTGAGTGCGAGCTCAGTGCGGACTCAGCGCCAACCGGTCAGTTCAGCCAGCCAGCGCACCGCCGTCTCGCCTTGGGCGGCCTGAAATGCGCGCACTGTCGGCAGGCCTGGCGGAGCCGGCTGCAACGCCTGCAGCGCGAAATAACCCGCGAGGGCACACACCAGCGCGGCAACTCTGTCACGGTCAGCGTGCCGCCCGGTCGCGCTCAAGGACAGCAGGGTCTGCGGGTCAGGCCCACCCTGCATCGCCACGCTCGGTGCCATCGCCAGGATGTCGAACAGTGCTGCGCCACGTGTCGCGTGTGGCCAGTCGACGACCCAGACCCGGTCGGGCGTCACCAGCAGGTTGTCGGCTCGCAGATCCATGTGGAGCAAGGTGTCGCCAGCGGCGGCCGGCTCCCAGCCAGCTTCAAGCGCCGCCAGCCGGTCCAGGTTTCGCCGGGCCCAGCCGTTGAGCGCTGGCGGTGGCCCTCCGGCAGCCGCCACCCGCCAGTGGTCGAAATCCTCCCGCCACTCGACGACGATCGACGGAATCTCGGGTAGCGGGCAGGGCGTCAGAAGGGCGGCAAGCTCATCGATGGCGGCGAGGACGCGGCCGAGCTCGGCCCGGTCCCAAGGCACGGTCGGCTGGCGCCCGTCGACATCGTCGACCAGCAGCGCAACCCAACCGCCCTCGTCGTAGGCCGCCCGCAACCGCGGCACCGGAACACCTACGGGCAGGGCCGCGTTGATGCGTTGCTCGCGGCGGTGCGCGTCGGCGGCAAAGACGTTGAGGTCACTTACCGCCTTGCAGAAGGCGCGCGTGCCGTCGGCGCATCGCAGCCGCACCGCGACTCCCGGGCTGAACCCCCCGACCTGGCTGATCGCCTCGGTCACCGGTGAGCCCAGCGTGGCGTCAACCCAGGCGCGTAAGGCCGCCGGGGTGGCGTCGTAGGCGACTCGGAGTCCCTGCGCGGCGGGTGCACTCACTACCAAAGCGTGAGCGATAACGGCTGAGCCGTAAACCGAATTCGTGACACCATGGAATGTGCCCACGAGCAGTGCGACGATCCTGCGCGGATCCGCAACTTCTGCATCATCGCGCACATCGACCACGGCAAGTCGACCCTCGCCGACCGGATGCTGGAGTTCACCGGGATCGTCGAGGGCCGCCACATGCGGGCGCAATACCTCGACAAGATGGACATCGAGCGTGAGCGCGGCATCACGATCAAGGCGCAGAACGTCCGGCTGCCGTGGACCGTGCGACGGCGACGAGTACGTCCTCAACCTGATCGACACCCCCGGCCACGTCGACTTCTCCTACGAGGTCAGCCGCAGCCTGGCGGCGTGCGAAGGCGCGATCCTCCTCGTCGACGCGGCGCAGGGCATCGAGGCGCAGACGCTCGCCAACCTCTACCTCGCGATCGACAACGACCTCACGATCATCCCGGTGCTCAACAAGATCGACCTGCCGGCCGCCCAGCCGGACAAGTACGCCGAGGAGATCGCGCGGATCATCGGCTGCGAGCCCGAGGACGTGCTGCGGGTCAGCGCCAAGACCGGCGACGGCGTCCGCGAGCTGCTCGACGAGGTGGTCCGCCAGGTGCCGGCGTCCGACCGGCGACCCGGACGCGCCGCCGCGGGCGTTGATCTTCGACTCGGTCTACGACATCTATCGCGGCGTCATCAGCTATGTGCGGGTCGTCGACGGCAGGCTGACGACGCGCGACCGCTGCCTGATGATGTCGACCGGCGCGACCCACGAGACGCTCGAGGTCGGCGTCGCCGCGCCCGACCCGACGCCGACCGAGAGCCTCGGCGTCGGCGAGGTCGGCTACGTGATCTCCGGGGTGAAGAACGTCCGGCAGGCGCGGGTCGGCGACACGATCACCAGCGCCAACCGCCCGGCGACCGAGTCGCTCGGCGGCTACCGCCACCCCAAGCCGATGGTCTACTCCGGGCTCTATCCGATCGACGGCAGCGACTATCCGATCCTGCGCGACGCGCTCGACAAGCTGCAGCTCAACGACGCGTCGCTGCTGTACGAGCCGGAGACCTCGACCGCGCTCGGCTTCGGCTTCCGCTGCGGCTTCCTCGGCCTGCTGCACCTCGAGATCGTCCGCGAGCGGCTCGAGCGGGAGTTTGACCTGGCGCTGATCTCGACCGCGCCGAACGTCGTCTACCGGGTCGACCTCGAAGGCGGCGGCGAGGTCATCGTCACCAACCCGGCCGACTGGCCGACCGGCCGGATCGGCGAGATCTTCGAGCCGATCGTCGACGCGATGCTGCTGCTGCCGAGCGACTACGTCGGCGCGGTCATGGATCTGTGCCAGACCCGGCGCGGTGCGCTCAAGGGGATGGAATACCTCTCCGAGGACCGGGTCGAGCTGAAATACACGCTGCCGCTCGCCGAGATCATCTTCGACTTCTTCGACAACCTGAAGTCGCGGACCCGCGGCTACGCCAGCCTCGACTACGAGCCGGCTGGCGAGCAGGAGTCGGATCTGGTGAAGGTCGACATCCTGCTGCAGGGCGAGCCGGTCGACGCGTTCAGCGCGATCGTGCACCGGGACAAGGCCTATGCGTACGGCACGCTGATGGCGTCCAAGCTGCGCGAGCTGATCCCGCGGCAGCAGTTCGAGGTGCCGATCCAGGCCGCGATCGGCTCGCGGATCATCGCCCGCGAGAACATCCGCGCGATGCGCAAGGACGTGCTCGCCAAGTGCTACGGCGGCGACATCACCCGCAAGCGCAAGCTGCTCGAGAAGCAGAAGGAAGGCAAGCGGCGGATGAAGATGGTCGGCCGCGTCGAGGTCCCGCAGGAGGCGTTCATCGCCGCGCTGTCGACGAATGAACCGGCGAAATCCTGATTGCGACGGCTTCCTAGAGTGGGTTTGTGCCCGCGCTCGACGCTGCTTCCGGCCCCAGGCGCACCTCGGATCCTCGCCGTCGCCACCCTGGTCAACACCCTCGGCAACGGGCTTGTTCTTCACCGCGTCTGCGCTGTTCCTGACCCGCTCGGTCGGGCTGTCGGTGCGCCAGGTCGGGGTCGGCCTCACCATCGCCGGACTGGTCGGCCTGCTCGCCAACGTGCCGGCCGGCCGGATCGCCGAGATCGCCGGACCCGCGCGAAGTGCTCGCGATCACCACCGTGCTTCGCGGCGGTGTTCATGGCCGGCTATGCATTCGTTCATACCTTCGCGGTCGTTCCTGGTGGTTGCGTGCGGCGAGCTGGTCGCCACGAACGCATCGAGCGCGGTACGCAACGGGCTCATCGCGACCGCGGTCGACGGCGAGGACCGCGTCACACCCGCGCCTACCTGCGCTCGATCACCAACCTCGGCATCGGGCTCGGCTCGGCGCTCGCCGGCGTCGCGCTGCACTACGATACCCGGTTCGCCTACCTCACGCTGATCTATGCCGACGCGTTGACGCTTCGCGGCGAGCGCGGTCCTGTCATGCGGCTGCCGCGGGTGCCGCGGTTGCCGCGTGTCGTTGGCGACGGTCCTCGACTGGTCGCCATTCGCGACCGGCCTTATCTCTCGATCGTGGCGCTGAATTCGTTGCTGTGCATCCATAACGGTCTGCTGAAGATCGCCGTGCCGCTGTGGATCGTGCGGCACACCTCAGCGCCGAGGGTGATGGTCGCGGCGATCTTTGTCCTTAACACGGCCATGTGCGTGCTGTTCCAGGTACGCGCCAGCCGGGGGATCGATGACATCAAGTCCTCGGGGCGCGCGCTGCGGCGATGCGGCGCGCTGTTCTTCGTGTCCTGTGCGCTCTACGGTCTCGCCGGCGGGCGATCAGCCGGCTGTCGCGATCCTGCTGCTGGTCGTCGCCGAGCTGGTGCATGTCACCGGCGAGCTGTTGCAGGCGGCCGGATCCTGGGGCTACGGCTATCAGCCTCGCGCCCGATGAGCTGCAGGGCCAATACCAGGGCCTGTTCAGCATGAGCTACGGCATCGCCAACATGCTTGCACCGGTCATCGTGACAACGATCGTCATCGGCGGCGGGCTGTTCGGCTGGCTGTTGATCGGGGCGATGTTCCTTGTCGTGGGCCTCGCGATGGGCCCGCTCGGTCGCTGGGCGGAAGCCAACCGGCCACTAGTGCCCGTCGTCATGTCAAGGCTTGTGACCATGAAGCTGCTGCTGATCGGCCCGCCGGGATCGGGAAAGGGCACGCAGGGGGAGCTGCTCTGCGAGCAGTTCGGGCTGGCGCACATCGCGGCCGGTGACCTGCTGCGCGCGGAGGTCGAGGCTGGCACGCCGCTCGGCAAGGAGGTTGCCGACTACCTCGACCGCGGTGAACTCGTACCGGATGAGCTCGTCATCGAGCTGATCATGCCGTTGGTGGTCGAGTCGGTGCAGGAGAAGGCGGCTACGTCCTGGATGGGTTCCCGCGATCAGTCGGCCAGGCGTTGGTGGTGCGCTCGATGGCGGAGGAGGCCGGTGCAGTTCCCGACGCCGTCATCTATCTGAAGGCATCGCGTGACGAGCTGGTCCAGCGGATCCTGGCACGCGCCAAGGTCGAAGGCCGCAGCGACGACACCGCGGAGATCGTCCACAACCGGCTCGAGGTCTTCGACGAGGCGACCCGTCCCGCTCGTCGACTACTACCGCAGCCGTGGGCTGCTCCACGTGATCGATGCGAATCTGAGCGAGGAAGAAGTGGCCGCACAGATCCTCGCAGCCGTCGGATACCTCGCACCCGAGTAGTGCCGACCTGTCGTGCCCTCGACGCTTCCTGACGGCGAGCCGGCGCCGCCGACTGGCGAGCTGCCTTCGGCTGCGCTCGACGGCCTCGGAGACCGGCCGTTCGGGGTCTACCTGCACGTCCCGTTCTGCGCGACCCGATGTGGCTACTGCGACTTCAACACCTACACCGCCGCTCGAGCTGGGGGGTGGCGCTTCGCAGGCGTTGTACGCCGACACCGCGATCGGCGAGATCGATCTTGCCCGTCGGGTGCTCGGCGACCGCGGAAGTGCCGGTGTCGACCGTCTTCGTCGGTGGCGGCACCCCAACGTTGTTGCCGGCCGCGGACCTGGTGCGGCTGCTCGCGCGCGTCGATGAAGTCTTCGGTCTCGCGGCAGACGCGGAGGTCACGACCGAGGCAAACCCTGAGTCGGTGACGCCGGAGTCGCTCGCGGAGCTGCGAGCCGGCGGCTTCACCCGGGTCAGCTTCGGGATGCAGTCGGTCGTGCCGCACGTGCTCGCCACGCTTGACCGCCAGCACACGCCCGGTCGAGCGGCCGCTGCGGTCGCGGAGGCTCGGGCGGCCGGGTTCGACCACGTCAGCGTCGACCTGATCTACGGCACGCCGGGCGAGACCGACGAGGACTGGCAGGAGCTCGTTGGCCGCGGCGATCGCGACCAACGTCGACCACGTCTCGGCGTACTCCCTGATCGTCGAGCCGGGCACCCGGCTGGCGGCGCGGATCGGACGTGGCGAGCTGCCGATGCCCGACGATGACGTCCTCGCGGACCGCTACGTCATGGCCGACGAGGCGTTCATCGGCTGCTGGGCTGCAGTGGTATGAGGTGTCGAACTGGGCGCGGTCGAGCGTCGCGCAGGCTCAGCCACAACCTCCTGTATTGGACCGGCGGCGACTGGTGGGGGATCGGGCCGGGCGCACACAGCCACGTCGGCGGCGTGCGCTGGTGGAACGTGAAGCATCCGCGGGACTACGCGGCCAGGCTGGCGGGCCGCGACGTCGCCGGCCGCGGCCCGCGAGCTGCTCTCCGCTCGCGACCGGGCCACCGAGGACATCATGCTGCGGCTGCGGCTGCGCTCAGGCCTCGCGCTGGGCGAGCTGAGCCGCGGCGCAACAGGCGACGGCCCGGATCGCCCATGCCGACGGCCTGCTCGAGCCGGCGGCGTACCAGGCCGGTCGAGCGGTGCTCACGCTGCGGGGCCGCTTGTTGGCCGACGGTGTCAGTCCGCGATCTCGTCGAGTGATGTTTGTCCGGAAGTCACCCAAACCTGTGCTTTCTGTCACTGGTGGGCGCCACCATAGATGTCATGGCCGATCTGTTTGCGATCGTGGCACTTATCACCGTGAGCCTGCTTGGCGTCGCTCGGTGGTGGGAAGAGCACTAACCGCTCGCCCGCCGTCACGATCAAACGCCAAAGCGCTCACTACGCGGGGCTTCGGCGTTTTGTCCGGTAGCGCCTGATCACCGCAAAACTCGGCCGAGCGACCCGAACCGACCGGACACACCGCCCGACTCCTCAGTAGTGAGCGCTTTCGGGTTGTCTTGTGCTTTTCGGCTCGTCTTGGGCTCTTCAGGTCGGCCGAGGCGTCCAGCGTGGCGGGTGGCATGCTGCGGGCATGAATCCTGCTGATGGTGAAATCCGCGCCTCGGTGGATGGAGCGACGGCCAGCCACGCCCGTCTCATCGAGACGATTCGCCCGCTCACTGACGCCCAAGCGAGGTCCGACTCGCTGTTGCCCGGATGGTCGGTCGGTCACGTGCTGACCCACGTCTCGCGGAACGCGGACTCCTTCGTTCGCATGCTGCGTGCGGCGATGGCCGGCGAGGTGACGACGCAGTACGAAGGCGGTCGCGAGCAGCGTGCCGCGGACATCGAGGCCGGCGCTGCTCGACCAGCCGCGGAGCTCGTTGCTGACGTGACCGCATCTGCCGCTGCTCTCGAGGCCGTGTGGGCTGACATGACGCCGACCGCGTGGGCTGGTGAGGGCCGCAATGCAGACGGCGAGGCCTGGCCCTGCGCGGCGATGCCGTTCCATCGCTGGCGCGAGGTCGAGCTCCATCATGTCGACCTCGGGCTTGGCTACACCGTCGCTGACTGGCCGGCGGCCTACACCGCGCGCGAGCTGACGCTCAGCCTCGCGTTGCTCCCCGAGCGGCTCGATCCGGCGGCGAAGCGAAACCTGCTCGCCTGGCTGGTCGGCCGCGCGCCAGGACCCGATGGCGTCGACACTCGCGCCCTGGCAGAGTCGCCCCGACCATTACCTCCGCTGAGCGCTCAACAGACGCTCACATCCCGCTCAACCCACGCTCAGGCATGAGGTGAGCTCGCTGCGTGGGAACCTCCAGCAGCGGGATTCAGGACTCGCTCGAGCGTCGTGACGGCAAGGTCGACGATGCGCTCGGCGTTGGCAACCTCGGCTCGGAGGAACGCCGGACCGCCGTCGCGGCCGATGACCAGCACCGAGTGCAGCGCGGCGATCGGGAAGTACGCCCATGCGGTCGACTCGCTCTGCCAGGCAATCGCCCGCACCGGCATCGACTCCGGCGCGAGGTGGTCGTGCGGCGTCTGGCACGAGGCGTACAGGGCCGCAAGCCGGCGGGCCGGTGGGCGCAGCTCCGCCCAGTCGGCATCCATGGCGGCCGGAGCCATGTCCACCAGGGTTTCGATGCCTCGGTCGGGCACGCTCAGCATCAGCGCGAGCAGGTCGAGATCAGGTCGTGCGTCCAGCAACCACCGTGTCCGGCGCCACCCCAGGACGTCGACACCGGCGCAGCTGCTCACCGCCTCGACCAGCAACGCCTCGTCCCGGCCGTCCGGCCAGCGAAGCCTGAAGTCGTCGGTGGCGCGGCCGGCCTCTGACTCCAGGACGGTCACCGAGATCACGTCGGCCCCTGCCCGGGCGATGGCCGCGGCGACTCGCGCCAGTGCACCCGGTTGGTCCGGCAGTCCGACCCGCAGTGCGATTCCCATGCCGCTGTCTCCATCGCTCGAGCGCTATGACCACCTTCCCGGACGGGTATTACGTCGATGTGTCGCGGGCGTAACCGTCAGCGTCGCGCCTGCAGTTCGCCGTACACTTGGCACTCAGCGCAATTGAGTGCCAGACCGGCGCCAGCGGGTCGAGGAGGGACGCATGCTCGACGACCGCAAGCTCGAGGTGCTGCGTGCCATCGTCGAGGACTACGTATCGACCAACGAACCGGTCGGCTCGAAAGTGCTCGTGGAGCGCCATCACCTTGGCGTCTCGCCGGCCACGATCCGCAACGACATGGGCACCCTCGAGGACGAGGGCTACATCACTCAGCCACACACGAGCGCCGGTCGGGTGCCGACCGACAAGGGCTACCGCCTGTTCGTCGACAAGCTCTCGACCGTCAAGCCGCTTACCGCGGCCGAGCGTCGAGCGATCGAGGAGTTCCTCCGGGGCGCCGTCGACCTCGAAGACGTCGTCAATCGCAGCGTGCGCCTCCTTGCCCAGCTGACCCATCAGGTGGCGGTCGTGCAATACCCGTCGCTGTCGCGCTCGTCGGTACGCCACCTCGAGATCGTGCGGCTGTCCGAGACTCGCTTGATGGTGGTGCTGATCACCGACACCGGTCGGGTCGAGCAGCGCGTGGTGGAGCTCCCCGGCTCGATCAGCGAGGACGAGGTCGCCGAGCTCCGGACGATGTTCAACGCCCGGATGGCGGGACGTCCGCTTGCCGACGCCGCCGGGCTCGTCACCGACTTGCCGGAGAGCGTGCCTGCCGACGCCCGGCCGACCCTGGTCGCCGTGCTCGCCACGGTGCTCGAGACCCTGGTCGAGCGAGTCGACGAGCGCGTGGTGCTGGCCGGTACGGCCAACCTCGCCCGGGGCGGCGCGCTCGACTTCCCGGGCACGATCCGCCCCGTGCTCGAGGCGCTCGAGGAGCACGTGGTGCTGCTTCGCCTGCTTGGCGAGGCCCGCGACCCGCAGATCGTGCACGTCAGCATCGGCGGGGAGAACACCCACGAGGGGCTGCACACCGCGTCGGTCGTGACGACGAGCTATGGCTCGGACGCGTCGACCGCGCTTGCCTCACTCGGCGTACTCGGCCCGACGCGGATGGACTACCCCGGGGCGATGGGGGCAGTGCGCGCCGTCGCGCGTTACGTCGGTCAGATCCTGGCCGAGGCCTGAGGCTGCCGCGATGCCTACCCGTGACTACTACGCCATCCTCGGCGTGCCCCGAAACGCCAGCCCCGAGGAGATCAAGAAGGCGTACCGCAAGCTCGCTCGTCAGCTGCATCCCGATGTGAACCCCAACTCGGACGCACAAGAGCGTTTCTCTGACGTGACAGCCGCCTACGAGGTGCTGTCCGACCCGGCCAAGCGGGAGATCGTCGACCTCGGTGGCGATCCGCTGTCCGCGAGTGGCGGTGCCGGTTCGGGTGGCGCGCCGTTCGGCGGCTTCGCCGACATCATGGACGCCTTCTTCGGCGGTGCCGCCGGCCAGCAACGTGGGCCGCGGTCGCGGATCCGACCGGGCGCGGATGCCCTGGTGCGGGTCGACCTCGAGCTGGCCGACACCGCGTTCGGCGTCACTCGCGAGATCACCCTCGACACCGCGATCCGCTGTGCGACCTGCGCCGGGGCGGGCACCGCACCTGGCACCCATCCGCAGACCTGCCAGACCTGTGGCGGTCGTGGCGAGATCCAGTCGGTGCAGCGTTCGTTCCTCGGTCAGATCGTGACTTCTCGGCCGTGCCCCGACTGCGGCGGAGTGGGCACCAAGATCACCAATCCTTGCGTAGACTGTGGTGGCGACGGCCGGGTGCGCGCCCGTCGGACGGTGACGATCAAAGTGCCGGCCGGGGTCGACGACGGCATGCGACTTCGACTCTCGGGCGAGGGTGAGGTCGGCCCGGGCGGTGGTCCGGCAGGTGACCTGTACGTCGAGATCCACGAACGCCCGCACCCACAGTTCACCCGTGATCAGGACGACCTGCACTGCAAGCTGGCGCTTCCGATGACTGCCGCGGCGCTCGGCACGGAGCTCAAGCTGCAGACTCTCGACGGCGAGGAGAACCTCGTCGTGAGGGCAGGCACCCAATCGGGGACGGTGCACACCTTGCGGGGCCGCGGCGTGCCGCACCTCAACCGTGGTGTCGGGCGTGGAGACCTCCACGTTCACTACGACGTGGTCACCCCGTCAAAGCTCGACGGCGAGCAGGAACGGTTGCTGCGCGAGCTCGCCAAGCTGCGCGGCGAGGAAGACCCGGAGATCACGGTGACCAACCCGGTCACGTCGGCGAACGGTCAGGGCTTGTTCTCCCGCCTTCGCGACGCGTTCAAGTGATGACGCCCGCCCGGTCGTGACCACACCGGTCTTCTTCGCGGACGCCGACGCAGTCCAGGCGGCTCAGGTCGGCGAGCAGATCCGGCTGGCCGGCGACGAGGGTCGACATGCGGCGGATGTCCGCCGGCTTCGCGTCGGTGAACCGATCGACCTGACTGACGGTGCCGGTCTCGTGCTCCGCGCCGTGGTGGCGGAAGTCCGCCGGGGTGAGTTGAGCGCTGAAGTCCGGGAGCGGGTCGACGTGCCGGCGCCGACGCCAGGGTTGACGGTCGTACAGGCGTTGGCGCGAGGCGGTAGAGACGAGCAGGCGGTCGAGGCGATGACCGAGGTCGGTGTCGATCACGTTGTCGGCTGGGAGGCGGCGCGCAGCGTGGCGCGCTGGACCGATCGCACCCAGGCCAAGTGGGTCGCGACCGCGCGTTCGGCCGCGAAGCAGTCGCGGCGCGCCTGGGTGCCGCAGATCAGTGGTCCCGCGACGACGGCCGATGTCGCGGAGCTGCTCCGCGACGCGGACCTCGCACTTGTGCTGCACGAGGTTGCGACCGAGCCGCTCAGTGGCGTGTCGTTCGCCGCTGCCGCTGAGGTAGTGCTGGTCATCGGTCCAGAAGGCGGCATCGACTCTGATGAGCTGGGTGTCCTGCGCGACGCGGGCGCTGCGGTCGTGCGCCTGGGTGACACGGTGTTGCGCAGCTCCACTGCGGGAGTGGCGGCGCTCGCGGTTATCTGTGCTGCCACCCGTTGGGCCCCCGAGTCGTAGGCTTCCGGCGTGGCCGATCCCGAATGCTTGTTCTGCCGAATTGTCGCCGGTGAGATCCCCGCCGATATCGTCGCTGAGTCTGACAGCGCGATCGCATTCCGCGACCTGACTCCACAGGCGCCCACGCATGTGCTAGTGATCCCCCGGGGGCACTACGCCAATGTCGCCGAAGTCGCGGCTGCCGGCGAGGGCGACGTGGCCGGGCTCTTCCGGTTAGCAGCGGAGGTCGCGGAGGTCGAGGGCGTGGCCGAAAGCGGCTATCGCATGGTTGCTAACACCAATGCCGACGCACATCAGACCGTCTTTCACGCCCACGTTCACGTGCTGGGTGGCCGGGCGATGGGCTGGCCGCCGGGTTAACCGATCGTCCCTGTCGCTCGCTGCTACTAGCATTGAGCGTGACCATGGCAGAGCGAGCAGCGACGACGTCGACGCTCATCGTCGTGCCCGGCGCCCAGAGCATGGTCGCGTTGCTTGGCTCCAGCGACGAGTTGCTGCGGCTCATCGAGCGGTCTTTCAGCTGTGACATCCACGTGCGCGGCAACGAGATCACGTTGTCCGGCGATGCCGTCGAGGTCGGGGTGGCGGCGCGGTTGTTCGCCGAACTGATGACTTTGATCGAGCGCGGCGAAGTGCTGACGCCCGATGCGGTGCAGCGCACGATCGGCATGCTGCGCGAACAGACCGACGAGCGACCGGCCGACGTGCTCAGCCTCAACATCGTGTCGAGCCGCGGCCGGACGATCCGCCCGAAGACGCTGAACCAGAAGCGCTACGTCGACGCGATCGACAACAACACGATCGTCTTCGGCATCGGCCCGGCCGGCACCGGCAAGACCTACCTCGCAATGGCAAAAGCGGTGCAGGCGTTGCAAACCAAGGCGGTCAACCGGATCATCTTGACGCGCCCCGCCGTCGAAGCGGGCGAGCGGCTCGGCTTCCTGCCCGGCACGTTGTACGACAAGATCGATCCCTACCTTCGGCCGTTATACGACGCGCTGCACGACATGATCGATCCGGACTCGATTCCGCGACTGATGGCGTCCGGCGTGATCGAGGTGGCACCCCTCGCTTTCATGCGTGGCCGAACTCTGAATGACTCGTTCATCGTGCTCGATGAGGCGCAGAACACCAGCGCCGAGCAGATGAAGATGTTCCTCACCCGACTCGGTTTCGGCGCCAAGATGGTGGTGACCGGTGACGTCACGCAGGTCGACCTTCCGGCCGGCACTCGCAGCGGATTAAGGATCGTTCAAGGCATCCTCGAGGGCATCGAAGACGTCGCATTCTGCCGGCTCACGTCGCAGGATGTCGTTCGTCACAAGCTGGTGAGCGACATCGTTGATGCATATGCAAGGTTCGACGCGGAGACTGCCGCAACACCGGCGCCGGCTCGCGGTCAGCAGGGGCCGCGTCGGCAGACGCGGTCCGGTCACTGACCGGCGTCGAGCCATGAGTGTGGAGATCGCGAACGAGTCCGGCGTGACGGTGGACGAGCGAAGTCTCGAGCAGCTCGCGCGATTCGTGCTGACCGAGCTCGGTGTCCACCCGCTCGTTGAGCTTTCCATCCGGCTCGTTGATGTCGAGGCGATGACCGCGCTGCACGTCCACTTCATGGATGAGCCGGGTCCGACGGATGTGCTCGCGTTCCCGATGGATGAGCTCCACGATCAGCGCGACGACGTCGAGAGCCCCGATGCACCGCCCACCTTGCTTGGCGATGTCGTGCTCTGCCCGGCCGTCGCCGACCAGCAAGCGCGCGAAGCTGGTCATTCGACTGAGGCCGAGCTGCACCTGCTGTGCACGCATGGCATCCTGCACCTGCTCGGCTACGACCACGCCGACGCGGCGCAAGAGCGCGAGATGTTTGGGGAGCAGACGCGCCTGCTGACCGGCTGGTCTGTGGTGCGATCGACGTGACGCCTGCCGATATCTGGGCCCTTGCACTTGCCGCCGTGCTGGTGGGGATCTCCGCGATACTCGGCGCGAGTGAGACTGCGCTCGCCCACGTCTCGCGGCTTCGCGTCGAGGAATTGGTCCGCGATCGCCGACGCGGTGCGACCCGGTTGGCGAAGGTTGTCGCCGACGCCGCGCAACACCTGAACGTGCTGCTCCTCGCCCGGACTGTCGCAGAGATGCTCGCGACCACGCTGGTCGCCGTGGTGTGTGAACGCCAACTGCCGGCGGCCTGGGAGGCGGTGCTCATCGCCGGCGTCGGCATGGCGGCGGTGCACTACGTCGTTGTGGGCGTCGGCGCGCGCACACTCGGCCGCCAGTACGCCGACCGCGTCGGTCTGGCATCCGCAGGAACCGTGCTGTGGCTCACCCGTGTCCTCGGGCCGCTCCCTCGTGTGCTGATCGGCGTGGGAAGCGCGCTGATCCCGGGCCACGTCGCGCGCGACGCCGGCTTCACATCAGAAGCTGAGCTGCGAGACCTCGTCGACCTGGCCGAGGAGCGCCAGGTGATCGAAACCCGCGAGCGCGAGATGATCCATTCCGTCTTCGAGCTCGGCGAGACATTGGCGCGAGAAGTCATGGTGCCTCGCACTGACATGGTCTGGATCGAGCAGGGCAAGTCCGTACGCCAAGCGCTGTCACTGGCATTGCGCAGCGGCTTCTCGCGGATTCCGGTCATCGGCGCGAACGAGGACGACGTCATCGGCGTCGCTTATCTCAAGGACCTCGCCCGCAAGGCCTACGACGCGGACGGACAGACTTCCGAGCGGGTGACCGAGCTGATGCGGCCGCCGTACTTCATCCCGGAATCGAAGCCGGTCGATGAGCTGCTTCGCGACATGCAGGCGAAGCAGGTGCACGTTGCGATCGTCATCGACGAGTACGGCGGCACCGCGGGCCTGGTCACTATCGAGGACATCCTCGAGGAGATCGTCGGTGAGATTGCGGACGAGTACGACCGCGAGGAGCCTCGCGTCGAGGATCTCGGTGATGGGCGGATCAGGGTGAACGTCCGACTGCCGGTCGACGATATCGAGGAGATGTTTGGGGTGCGCTTCGACCTCGAGGACGTGGAGACTGTCGGCGGCCTGCTCGCCGCGGAGCTCGGTCGGGTGCCGATCCCGGGCGCAAGTGTGACCTCGCAGGGCTTGACGTTCCTGGCCGAAGGCGCAAAGGGCCGTCGCAAGCAGATCGGTACGGTGCTGATCACGCGGGAGCCCAGCACGCAGAGCTCAGCAGCTAACCCGTCTTAGCGGTGGAGCCGGCCGAAGCAGTGAACGGCGTACCAGTGGTGGCGCCACCGTTGGCCGGTCGGGTGCTCTTCGATCAGCGGTGGACCGACCTGGCCTTCCTGCACTGGCCGATCGAGCCCGACCTGGTCGCGCCGTACCTGCCCGACGGGGTGGAGCCAGATGTGATCGACGGCGTCACCTACGTCGGGCTGATCCCGTTCCACATGCGTGCTGCCGGTCCCGGCCGAGGACACGCTGCGCCCTATCTCGGTGACTTCTTCGAGACCAACGTGCGGCTCTACAGCGTCGATGCCGGCGGCCGACACGGTGTCGTCTTTCGCAGCCTCGAGGCCAGTCGGCTGGCAACAGTCCTCGTCGCGCGGTGGGGGTATCGGCTGCCGTATGTCTGGTCGCGGATGCGGGCCAGCCGCGACGGTGACCTGTGGACCTGGGCGAGTCGCCGGCGCTGGCCGGGTCGCGGCCTGCAGACTCACATCTCGATCCAGGTCGGCGAGCCGCTTGCCGCTCCAACTCCACTCGATGTTTGGCTCACGGCTCGGTGGGGCCTGCACCATCACGTCGCTGGCCGCACGATCTGGACTCCCAACGAGCACGAAACCTGGCCGCTGCGAGCCGCCGAGGTGCTCGAGGTCTCCGATGAGTTGGTTGCGGCCGCCGGCTTGGCTGTCAACGGTTTGCCGCCCGTGCCGGTGCGGTTTAGCAGCGGAGTTCGGACGGTGTTCGGGTGGCCTCGCCGGATCTGATGCTGACACCTCGACCCACAGCGGGGCGGAGATCCGTAGCCTGTGCGCTGTGGATGCCGAAGACGAGAAGCTCGTGACCTTGGCGCGATCCGCCCGCGCGCGTACGGGTGGCGCCGAAGGCGCTGCTGTGCGCGATGAAATCGGGCGCACCTATGTCGCTGCCACAGTTTCGCTGCCGGCGTTGTCGCTCACCGCGCTGCAGGCGGCGATCGCCGCAGCGGCATCGAGTGGCGCGTCGGCGCTGGAAGCCGCCGTCGTGGTCACCGCCGATATCGACGTGGACCGCGACGCGCTTGAAGGCCTCGGCGACCCGGCAGTTCACGTGGTCGCGCCATGACGAGGTTGCGACGGGTCGAGGCGGCCGACATCGACGTCCTTGAGGCGCAGTACGCCAACCGAGAGGTCGCCGGTGAGATGTCCTGGTTTGGCTTCGTCGACGCGGGCAAGGTGCGACGACGGGTCGACGGGGGCGACACACTTCGACCCGATCAAGGAATGCTCGCGGTTGTCGACGACGAGGATGTTGTCGTCGGTGAGCTGACCTGGATTCGGGTGTTCAACGGTCCGCCGCCGAACGGCGACTGCTGGAACATGGGCATCTGGATCGCGCCCGAACACCGCGGCAAACGGCACGGCGCCGAAGCGCAACGGCTCGGAGCGGCGTACCTGTTTGAGCACACCATGCTCGAGCGAGTCGAGGCATCGACCGAGTCCGGCAACATCGCCGAGCAGCGGGCGCTGGAGCGGGCCGGCTTCACCCGCGAAGGGGTGCTGCGCCGCGCGTGTTTCCGCGGTGGTGAGTGGCGCGACATGGTGGTATTCAGCAAGCTTCGCGGCGAGACTTAATGTTGCGTTCCGGCTTCGCGTGCATGCTTGGCCGCCCGAACACTGGCAAGTCGACGCTCACCAACGCATTGGTGGGGACGAAAGTCGCCATCATGAGCGATCGGCCGCAGACGACGCGGCACGCGATCCGCGGCATCATCCACCGGCCGGAGGCTCAGCTCGTACTCGTCGACACCCCGGGGTTCCATCGACCACGGACGCTGCTCGGCCAGCGGCTGAACGACCTCGTGATCGCGACGCTTTCTGAGGTTGATCTCGTCATCCTGTGCGTGCCGGCGGATCAGAAGGTCGGGCCGGGCGACCGGTTCATTGCTGACCAGCTCACCCGGGTCGCGGCGAACACGCCGGTCATCGCGGTCGTGACGAAGACCGACCTCGCGAGTCGAGACGTGGTCGGTGCGCGCCTGCTCGAGCTGGCAGAGCTTGGCGACTGGGCGGAGGTAGTGCCGGTGAGTGCGGTCGACGGATTTCACGTGGATCTGCTGACCGACCTCCTGCTCAGCCGGTTGCCGGAAGGACCGCCGCTGTATCCGGAAGGCGACCTCACTGACTCTCCCGAGCAGCAGATGGCTGCCGAGCTGATCCGCGAGGCCGCGCTAGAAGGCGTGCGCGACGAGTTGCCGCACTCGATCGCGGTTGTCGTCGAGGAGATGGGACCTCGGGCCGGTCGCACCGATCTGCTCGAGATCAACGCGGTGATGTATGTCGAACGCGAAAGCCAGAAAGGCATCGTCATCGGCGTCGGCGGTCAGCGACTGCGTGACGTGGGCACGACCGCGCGCGCTCAGATCGAGGCATTGCTCGGCATGCAGGTCTACCTGGACCTGCGGGTCAAGGTCGCGAAGGACTGGCAGCGAGACCCCAAGCAGCTGCGCAAGCTCGGCTTCTAGTTGCGCCCAATTCCTCGGTGATCTTGACGTAGGTGTCCTTGGAAGTGCCGCGCAATGGAACGTATGTCAAGATCACCGGAGGGTTTAGCGCAGGACGTACAAGGCATCCAGGTTTACTGTTGCTGACGTCGCGTGCGGGTCCTTGTGGCCGGTGTAGCGGAACGTGAACGTGCGAAAGTGCAGCGCCGTCGTTCGGCTCCCGAAGAACGTGATGGCGATGTGCTTCACCTTCGGCGAGTACAGGTTGTAGGTGCCGATGGTGGTCGTGCCCTCGTCGATGGCGAGCTCGCCGTACATCGGACCGGTTCGGACCTCGAGGGTGTATCGGCGACCTCGGTCGGAGGCAGTCGCGTACGCCCCAGCGTCGTGCGTGGTCGCGTAGGAGCCGCGGTAGTCCTGCTTGTCTTTGACCCGCACCCAATGGCCGTGGAAGGTGAAGCTGCGGTCGTCGTGCGGCACGACGATGACCCGGGCGATCGTCGACGAGTGCTGGCCCGCCAAGTCGCGTTCGGTCACTGTCAGCAGGTAGTCGCCACCGTGCGGCGCCGCGAACGTGTAGGAGTCTGACGCGCGTGCCGACTTGGCGCGGTAGAGCGGCGTGCCGTTGCGCGTTATCGTCACCGCGGCCGTGGCCGCCGCGCTGCCGTCTTTGGCGGCCTGCACGCCACGCCAGCTCGCGGTCACGAGCGGCGCGAGTGTCGGGCTGTGGCGGCGTGACAGTGACATCGACGCTTTCGCGGTCGGAGCGGCAGGTGTGAATAGGTACGGTGCGATCCTCGGCCACAGCGGGGCGCCGAGCCCGGTCACGGTGTCGAAACCCTTCTCCGCCCTGACGGGGAGCTCATATGCGCTGCCGTTTGCGTGGTGGTCATCGACGTCACGCTGAGCACCGTTGCTGCCGTGCCTGATGTCGCGGAACGCGCCGGTGTGGCTGGCATATGCGGAGTAGAGCGCATCGTGGATGTCGCCGACGCCTGCAGTCACGTTGTGTGCCGCCAACATGTCGGTGAACAGCGCAGCCGCCTCCGGCGAGGACAGGCTCGTGCCGCCGATGGCGAAGCTTTCGGGCACACAGTGTGGCGAGTGCGGCGCGCAGGACTTTACGTCGGTTGGATCCGAGGTCAGCACCTCGAAGCCGGTCGCCGGGTCGCCGTCATCGGCAATGTCGGGGACTAACCGGTCGGGCTGGCTGCCGAAACGTCCCTTCTTGCCGGTCGTCGTGGTGAACGGGTCATGAGCGAGACCGGCGGCCTGGTAAGCCGGCATCCGGAACACCTTGGACTCACCGCCGCCAGACCCGCCGGTGTCGCTGGCCCTGACGCCCTGGCAGACCTCCGCCGACGAGCAGCTCCATGCGTCGTCGACCCAGTTGCCGCCGATGTTCGCCGCGTGGGCTCCGGCGACCCGCAACCGGGTGCCGCCCACGCTGACAACCTCCGGGGACGACCCCGGGTAATCAACGGCGATCTTGGTCGACTTCTCTGAGTCGCCACAGTCGTAGATGCCGTTGTCGCCTGATGCCGCGAAGACAGTCACCCCGGCAGCCGTCAGCGACTTCAGGATGTTCTCGACGGCCTTGATCGTCTCGCCGTCGAAGGCAAACCTGAACTCGCTCTCGCATGAGCCCCAAGACGTTGACAGCGCCACGATCTGAGGGTCGCCACCGTTGAAGTCTCCGGGGCCCTGGGTGACGTCAGCGAGAACCTTGCCGATGTCCTGCGCGTAGCCGGCGGCGGTGTTGTTGGGGTTGAAGTAGGCGCGCTGGTAGGCGTTGGGGTCGGTCGAGAGGATTGCTTCCTGGTCGAGGTCGACCTCGACATCGGCTTCCTGGTCGTAGGAGCCCTTCGGCGGCGCCGGCGGCACGGTGTGGTTCGGCTCGCCGACCGGGATCTGCGTGTATTGCGCGGTACCGACCGGGTTAGTCATTCCCACCGAGGCGGCGTACTTGCTCAGGTCGCTCGGATTCCAGCCGGCGAACTGCAGCGTGGCGATCGTCAGCGGCCCGCTGGCATCGACACCGGTCGCCGGCTTCACTTTCGGAGCGGTGTACGCGTTGCGGAAGTCCGTGCCGTTGCGGCATCTCAGCCGGCACTTGTCGAGCGGGCTGAACAGGCCAGGGCCGCCGCTCGTGGGCAACACCGCCGCGGTCAGGCCGGCGATGGCGGAAGGAACGCGGGGGAGGGACGAGGCCGCCTTGAGTTGTTCGAGCTCGGTGGCGTTGGGCGGCGCGGGGGTTCGCGCTCCGAACGCCGCGGTGACGGTCGCCGGCTGAGCCTGCGCAGTGATCGTCCAGTCGGTCTCGTCCGTGATCGCGAAGCCGGCGGATCGCAGTTGCGCTGCCACCTCGCGATGGGCGGTCGGTGAAGGGAGCAGCGGCGCGAGCGCGGCGACCCGCTGCGCGTGGGTGAGACCCTGCGCGGTCGCGAGCCGGTTCAGGCCGGCCTGGTCAGGCGCTTTGAGGAGGATGGTCACCGACGTCGGCCGCGCTGATCCCGGCGGCGTGCTCGCCTGTGCCGGCGGGCTCGCGAACAGCCCGCCCGCGATGGCCGCGGCGGTGCCGATGGCGGTCAGCGCGTGCGCAAGGCGAGTTGGGCGAGGCATTAAGTCTCTTCCGAAGCGGCATGGAACTCCGGCTCACGCTACCTGGCAGGGGAGAATGGTCGTGTGCCGCTTTACCGCGACGAGGCCGTCGTCCTTCGTACCCAGAAGCTGGGTGAGGCCGACCGGATCGTCACGTTGCTCACCCGCCGTCATGGTCGCGTGCGGGCGGTGGCAAAGGGGGTGCGGCGCACCGGATCGCGGTTCGGCTCGCGGGTCGAGCCGTTCTCTCACGTCGATCTGCAGCTCTACGAAGGGCGCTCGCTCGACACCGTGACACAGGCCGAGACGCTCGAGCCTTACGGTGAGCGGATCGCCGCCGACTACGGGCGCTACACCGCCGGCACTGCGGTCCTGGAGACCGCTGAGCGGCTCAGCGCGGAGGAACGGGAGCCGTCGCTGCGCCTGTATCTCCTGGTCGTCGGAGCGCTACGGGCCCTCGCCGAGTCGGCGCACACCCCGACCCTCGTGCTCGACGCGTTCATCCTGCGGGCGCTGGCGATTGCGGGTTATGAGCCCGTGTTGGATGCCTGCTCGCGGTGCGGAGAGCCCGGCCCGCATCGGTATTTCGCAGTGGCGATGGGTGGCCTGGTGTGCGGTGAGCATCGGCCGCCAGGTGCGGCTACCGTGGCGCCGCTGTCCCTCGATTTGATGGTCGCGCTGCTCTCCGGCGACTGGTCGATCGCTGATGCCGCGGACGATCGCGCGCAGCGGGAGACGAGCGGGCTGGTCGCGGCATACCTGCAGTGGCACCTTGAGCGCGGGCTGCGCTCGCTTCGGCTCGTCGAGCGGGCATGAGGTCAAGGGGAGGCGCTGCGTCACGGGCCGGCGCTGCGTCGCGGGCTGGCGCTGCGTCGCGGGCTGGCGCAGGGCACCGTACGTCGGCGGTGCGGCCGCCGACCCCACACCCCTCCGGCGCGCGACCACCGCAGATCCCGGCCGGGCTGGTCCCGAGACACGTCGCGATGGTGATGGACGGCAACGGCCGCTGGGCGAAGCAACGCGGCTTGCCTCGAACGGTCGGCCATGAGCAGGGCGAGAGCTCGCTGTTCGACGTCGTCGAGGGTGCGATCGAGATCGGCGTGCAATGGCTATCCGCCTACGCGTTCTCGACCGAGAACTGGAAGCGATCGCCGGATGAGGTGCGGTTCCTCATGGGCTTCAACCGCGACGTGATTCGCCGGCGCCGAGATGAGATGCACGCGATGGGCGTGCGGGTTCGGTGGGCCGGGCGGCGGCCGCGGCTGTGGAAGTCGGTGATCTCCGAGCTTGAGATCGCGGAGGAGATGACCCGGCACAACAAGGTCCTGACGCTGACGATGTGCGTCAACTACGGCGGGCGGGCCGAGATCGCTGATGCCGCGGCTGCGCTCGCTCGGGATGTCGCTGCCGGCCGGGTGGATCCCGCGAAGGTCACCGACCGCGTGCTCGCGCAATATCTCGATGAGCCCGAGATGCCCGACGTCGACCTGTTCGTACGCTCATCGGGCGAACAACGCACGTCCAACTTCCTGCTCTGGCAGTCGGCGTACGCGGAGTTGGTGTTTCAGGACACGTTGTGGCCCGACTACGACCGGCGACAGCTGTGGGCCGCGATCGAGGAGTTTGCCCGCCGCGACCGCCGCTACGGCGGCGCGAAGGAGGACCTGTGAGATTGCACCACGTCAACATCGTCGTGCGACCGGGCGAGACCGACCAGCTTGTCGGTTTCTACACCGAGGTTCTCGGCCTCCGTCGGACTGACAAGCCGGCCGTCGGCACGACCGCCGGCGGGGCGTGGTTCGACATCAACGACGCCAACCAGCTGCACATCTCGGAGCGTGCTGATGCGGTGATGCACGATGACCTGCACTTCGGGCTAGTCGTTGATGACTTCGATGACGTGCTCGAACGTCTCGCCGCTGCCGGTGCGCCGTGGGTGGCGCAGGCAGATTTGTTTGGTGGGCGACGTGGCTCGACCCGTGACCCGCTCGGCAACCGCGTTGAGCTGCTGGAGCCAACTGGCCGGCTGGCGTAGGCGCGGAGCAGCGGGCGATCGAGTCAGCGCACGATCTTAGCGACGGCGATCGCCGCGATCAGCGCGATCGCCGCGATCCGCAGTGCTCGGGTCTGCGGCCGGCCGGCGCCCCAGTTGCTCATCGCCAGGACGATCAGGATTGCCACGGTGATCAGCAGCAGACCGCCGCCAACCGGGCCCTGACGGAACAGGCCGACCGCGAATAAGCCACCAACCACGCCCGAGATCACAATGCGCGTCGCCCGCTGGTGCATGGGGCACATCTTCACAGGCATGCCGGGCCGTTACACCGCCGCGGTCGCGGTTGAGCTACGCGGCGGGCTGCAGGTCCTTCAGCACCGCGGCAATCACGTCGGTCTTCTGATAGCTCAAGCCGAGCCGCGAGACGTGTGACCAGGCGATCTTGCCGGCACCGTCGATGACGAAGATCGCCCGCCGGCGAGACACGCCGAGCCCGAGGCCGTACGCCGCGAATACCTTGTTCGTCTCGTCGGCCAGCAGCGGGAAGCTCAGGTGGCGATTGCGCTGGAACGCCTCGTGGGACTCGATGTCCTGGCTCGAGATGCCCCACAGTTGCGCGCCGAGGTCGCTGAACGCGCTCAGGTCGTCTTGGTAGGAGCACAGCTGCTTCGTGCAGACGAGCGTCTCGTCGCCCGGGTAGAACGCGAGCACTAGGGGATGGCCTCGCTGCGCCGACAGCGTGTAGTCGGATCGCTGGCCGCCGACCGTACCGGGCAGGGTGAAGTCGGGCGCCAGATCTCCTGGCACGGGTGTCGTCGTCATGTCAGCTCCTTGTCAGCCTTACTTCGCACCACCGGCCGCGATGGTTCAACCGAGAAGGCTAGGCTTGCGTCTTCCCGCCGACCGCCAGCCGGATGGAGCCTGCCGTATGGCCAGTAACGTACCTGCCCGAGACGCCGCTCGAATCGATGAGCTCGTCAGCCTCTGCAAGCGTCGGGGCATCGTCTTCCCATCATCGGAGATCTACGGCGGTAGCCGGTCGGCGTGGGACTACGGTCCGCTCGGCGTCGAGCTCAAGGAAAACATCCGTCGCCAGTGGTGGCGCGCCATGGTGCAGACCCGCGACGACGTCGTCGGCCTCGACTCCGCGGTGATCCTTGCCACCGAGGTCTGGCAGGCCTCCGGCCACCTCGACGCGTTTGTCGATCCGCTGGTGGAGTGCCAGTCGTGCCACAAACGATTCCGCGAGGATCACCTGCGCGAGGAGTTCGCCGAGCGCAAGAAGATCGCGGATCCCGACAGCGTCGCGATGTCGACCGTCACCTGCCCGAACTGCGGCACCCGCGGCGCCTGGACCGAGCCGCGAACGTTCAACGGGCTGATGAGTACGCACCTCGGCGCAACCGAGGACGAAGGCTCGGTCTACTACCTGCGGCCCGAGACCGCGCAGGGCATCTTCATCAACTTCCTCAACGTGATGACGGCCGCGCGGCGCAAGCCGCCGTTCGGGATTGCGCAGACCGGCAAGTCCTTCCGCAACGAGATCACGCCGGGCAACTTCATCTTCCGTACCCGCGAGTTCGAGCAGATGGAGATGGAGTACTTCGTCGAGCCGGGTACGGACGAGGAATGGCACGAGACCTGGCTCAACACCCGCTGGGACTGGTACGTCGACCTCGGGCTGCCGGAGGCAGACCTGCGCCGCTATGAGCACCCCACCGAGAAGCTCTCGCACTACTCGAAGCGAACTGTCGACATCGAATACCGCTTCCGGTTCGGTGGCTCGGAGTGGGGCGAGCTCGAAGGCGTCGCGAACCGCACCGACTTCGACCTCAAGACCCATGCCAAGCACTCCGGCGCCGACCTCACCTACTTCGACCAGGAGAAGGGCGAGCGGTGGACTCCGTACGTCATTGAGCCGGCGGCGGGGTTGACGCGCTGCGTGCTTGCGTTCCTGCTCGCGGCGTTGTCGACCGACGAGGCGCCGAACGCCAAGGGTGTGATGGAAAAGCGCACCGTAATGCGGCTGGATCCGAGACTGGCGCCGGTCAAGGTGGCGGTTCTGCCGCTGTCGCGTAACGCTGACCTCTCGCCGAAGGCCAAGGCACTGGCGGCGGCGTTGCGGCAGCGATGGAACGTGGAGTTCGATGACGCCGGGGCGATCGGACGCCGCTATCGCCGCCAGGACGAGATCGGCACGCCGTTCTGCATCACCGTCGACTTCGAGACCCTCGACGACAACGCGGTCACGATCCGCTCGCGCGACACCATGGCGCAGGAGCGCATCCCGCTCGATGGTGTCGAAACGTACCTGCTGGAGACCCTCCCGCCCTGCTGACCGCGTCAACCCTCGCGGTCCGCCCGCGATGGCCAGTTGGCCTGGTTAGAGCGTGGTCAATTGGCCAAACGTACGACCGTGACGCCGAGCGGCAGCCCGCTGCCACGGTGTCTTGTGTAGCAGCGCTCGACCTGCACGATCACGAGACGGGCGTGCGATGCCAAGCGGCTTGGCGGGTTGTGCAGCACGGTCAGGCCCGCCGACGTCATCACGTCGTGGCGGGCCTGCATGTCGTCGAACAAGTCCTCGCGCTGGTGTGCGATTCGGCCGTTCGTCTCGTGGACGACTCCCGCGTCCAGGAACAGGGCGTCCGGGCTGATGAGCTCGCCGTCTGGTAGCCGTAGCAGAGCGTTGCAGTACGGCTTGGGGAGGATCGGGCTCGCGGCGGCGAGCCGAAGGAAGTCCGCCTCGGCGGCCGAGCGTGCGCCGTCCTTGAGGTATCGCAGGGCGACGTCCGCTCGTCGGGCGTGGCGTGGTGAGCCTTGGATGTGAGCGCGGAGGAGGTCGTCGTACGTCGTCACCCGACGCTGGAGCGCATCGCTGAGAGCCGCCATCACCGGGCGATCCGCGTGCATTCGCCGGGTGGCCGCGATCACCGCCGAAGCAGCATCGACGAAACGAACGTACTGACCACTCACAGACCGGATGGGCGACACGGTCCTGCGGACCACGACAAAGCCGCTACTTCGAGCCGTCTCACCCCACGGCTCGACCACTCCCACCGTGTCTTCGTCGATCGCGACGGCCTTGATGCCGTGGAACTTGCAGGCATCGGTGCCGTCCACCGCGCTCGCCGGGCCGGCGTAGCGCTGTGCGCCGATCAGCATCTGGCGCCGACTCGGCTCGCTTGGCTGAGCGAGATAGACCGACGGGAGGAGCACCTGCCACTCGCCCGTACTCAGCCGATGGTCGATGGCGCGCCGGGTCAGTCCGGCATCCAACGCCTGGTCGCGATGCACCACCCAGTCCTGGCTGCGCAGCAGGTCCGGAAGGCGAGGGTCGGTCGAGCAGCGTCGTGGCATGTTCCGACGATGTCGCGGGCACGCCCGTGTCGGGTCGTTCACGCCCTCGCTGTGGACGGCGAGGGCGGCGGTGGATACGTCGGGTCGAGGTTTGGCGAGTTGGCCTGGCTCTAGCCAGGCCAACTCGCCATGACCGGTACGGGCTACGGGGTGGTGGCGGTCACCATCACTCGGCGGACGCGGTCGTGGGCGACCAGGCTGCGCTCGGCTTCGGCGCGGGTGGAGACCAGCGCTTGATCCTCGCCGGCGGGGACGGTGAGCGCGGCTTCCCACAGCTCGCGGGCGACCTCGTGCCAGTGCGGCTTCTCCTGCCTGACGACGTCGACGAACCCCGCGACCGCGAGCCAGCCCGCGAGATCCACTCTGCGGATGCGTTCAGACACCGCGTCGTCCTCGCGGTCTACCGGCTCCCAACAGGTCAGTACGGCCGGGGCACCGGGCCGCAGGAGTCGCCGCAGCTCATTGGCAGCCGTCGTTGGGTCACTCGCGAATTGGAACGCATCGACACAGACCGCGCCGTCCGCGACACCAGCAGGCAGCCCGGGTGAGTCCAATGTGCCGACGGCAAATCTGGCGGTGTCTGCAAGCCCGAACAACGCCCGCCGCGCGGTCGCCTGCCGGATCGCCTCCGCGGAGAAGTCCACGCCGATGAGCGCAGTGTCGAGCTCGCGTGCCAGCCACATGCCTGGCCCGCCGCGTCCGCAGGCGAGGTCGACCAGCACCTTGCCGGGCTCGAGATCGAGCGCGATCGCGATCTCCTGCAGCCCGATCAGGGGCACCAGATTTGAGGGGCCGACCTCGGGCGGCAGCCCGAGGTAGTCGGTGAACAACGCCTGTCGTGCCGCGGAGCGGTCGATGTCGGCGAACCACCCGTCGAAGTACTCGGCCGTCATGTTCTCCACCCTGCCACGCCTGGGTAGGGTCGTAGTTAGCGTCGATGACCGGATTAAGCGAGTGAATTGAGGACAGTTGTGCCGAAGTATGTCTACGACTTCCGCGAGGGCAACCGCGATCTCAAGGACCTGCTGGGCGGGAAGGGCGCGAATCTCGCCGAGATGACGAACCTTGGGCTGCCCGTGCCGCCCGGCTTCATCATCACAACCGAGGCCTGCAACGTCTATCTCGAGACCGGCGACGAGCCCGACGATCTGGCGCGTGAGGTCAGCGAACACCTCGAGGCGCTCGAGAAGACGATGGGCAAGGCACTCGGCCAGGCCGATGACCCGCTGCTGGTCAGCGTGCGTTCCGGCGCGAAGTTCTCCATGCCCGGAATGATGGACACCGTCCTCAACATCGGCCTCAACGACGACTCCGTCGACGGCCTCGCGAAGCAGGCAGGCAGCGAGCGGTTTGCCTGGGACTCCTACCGCCGGCTCATCCAGATGTTTGGCAAGACCGTCATGGGAGTCGATGGCGAGCACTTCGACGACGTGTTTGACGCTGCCAAGAAGGCCAAGGGGATCAGCAACGACCTCGATCTCGATGACGGCGACCTCCGGCTGATCGTCGCCCGTTACAAGGAGATCGTCGCCGAGCACGCCGGCCGGCCATTCCCGACCGACCCGCGCGAGCAGCTCGATCTTGCGGTTCGCGCGGTCTTCGACTCATGGAACGGTGACCGCGCCAAGTTGTATCGCCGCCAGGAGCGCATCCCGGCGAACCTCGGCACCGCGGTCAACATCGTCGCGATGGTGTTCGGCAACATTGGGATGGATTCCGGCACCGGGGTCGCGTTCACCCGCGACCCGGGCAGCGGCGACCGCGGCGTCTACGGCGACTACCTGCAGAACGCGCAGGGTGAGGACGTCGTCGCGGGCATCCGCAACACGGTGCCGCTCGCCGAGCTCGAGAACATCGACAAGCCGGCGTACGACGAGCTCATGTCGATTATGTCGACGCTGGAAAACCACTATCGCGATCTGTGTGACATCGAGTTCACCGTCGAGCGCAACAAGTTGTGGATGCTCCAGACCCGAGTCGGCAAGCGCACCGCCGGCGCCGCCTTCAAGATCGCGATCCAGCTCGTCGACGAGAGCTTGATCGACATGGACGAGGCGCTCGAGCGCGTCACTGGCGCCCAGCTTGCGCAGTTGATGTTCCCGCGGTTTGACGACGACGCGGCCAAGAACCAGATCGCCAAGGGCGTCAGCGCGTCGCCCGGTGCCGCGGTCGGCAAGGTCGTCTTCGACAGCGTCACCGCCGGCGAGTGGGCTGCGCGTGGCGAGGCCGTGATCCTCGTACGCCGAGAGACCAACCCCGATGACCTGCCCGGCATGATCGCCGCCGAAGGGATCCTCACCAGCCGTGGCGGCAAGACCAGCCACGCTGCCGTGGTGGCTCGAGGCATGGGCAAGACCTGCGTGTCAGGCGCCGACGATCTCGACGTCGATGTGAAGGGCAAGTCGGTGACGACAAAGAGTGGGACGACCTTCGGCGAAGGCGACGTCATCTCGATCGACGGCACGTCTGGCACGGTCTATCTCGGTGAGGTGCCGGTCGTGCCGAGTCCGGTTGTGCAGTATTTCGAGGGCACGATCGACGCGGCTGCCGACCCGCTGGTCGCTGCGGTTGATCGGCTCATCACCCACGCAGACGGCAAGCGTCGGCTGGGGGTGTGGACGAACGCCGACACCGAGGAGGACGCCGCCCGCGCGCGGCGGTTTGGCGCGGAGGGCATCGGCCTGTGCCGCACCGAACACATGTTCCTCGGCGAGCGACGCAAGCATGTTGAGCGACTGATTCTCGCCGAGGGTGACGAGGAGCAGAAGGCTGCGCTCGACGCGCTGCTGCCGTTGCAGCGCGAGGACTTCGTCGGAATCTTCACCGCGATGGACGGCTTGCCGGTCACCGTACGACTGATCGACCCGCCGCTGCATGAGTTCCTGCCCGACCTCACCGAGCTCTCGGTCAAGATCGCGGTTCAGGAGGCCAAGAACGAGCCCGTGTCCGACTCCGACCGCCAGCTGCTTGAGGCGGTGCGAAGGCTGCACGAGCAGAACCCCATGCTCGGATTGCGCGGTGTCCGGCTTGGCTTGGTCATTCCTGGCCTGTTCGCGTTGCAGGTGCGCGCGATCGCCGAGGCGGCAGCGCAGGTTAAGCAGGCCGGCAAGGACCCGCGGCCGGAAATCATGGTGCCGCTTGTCGGCGCCGTGCAGGAGCTCGAGATCGTCCGTGAAGAGGCCGAGCGCATCCTGGCGCAGGTCGCGCAGGAAAGCGGCGTCGAGGTCCACACGCTGATCGGCACCATGATCGAGGTGCCTCGTGCGGCGCTGACGGCCGGACAGATCGCGGAGGCCGCCGACTTCTTCTCATTCGGCACCAACGATCTCACCCAGATGGGATGGGCGTTCAGCCGCGACGACGTCGAAGGCGCATTCTTCCCGCGTTACATCGATCTGGGCATCTTCGGTGTCAGTCCGTTCGAGACCCTCGATGCCGAAGGCATCGGTCGACTCGTGAAGCTCGCGACCGACGAGGGTCGGGCCGTACGCCCTGATCTGCTCGTTGGAGTCTGTGGTGAGCACGGCGGCGACCCGGAGTCGGTCCACTTCTTCCACGCCGTCGGACTGGACTATGTGTCGTGCTCGCCGTTCCGGGTGCCGGTAGCGCGGTTGGAGGCCGGCCGCGCCGCGCTTGAGTCGCAAGGAAGCGACAGTCGCTGATTTGACCATCGTGAATAACAGCGCATCGTGACACCGTTCGCCTGGTTTCGCTGGGCGCGACGGCTTGTTCTCGCGATGGTGGCGTTCGTTGTCATCGTCGTTTTCTATGTGGCTGCTCACATCTGGTGGGTCGCTCGCGAGGACCAGCATCCGCGCTCGAACGCGATCATCGTGCTCGGCGCGAGCCAGTACAACGGCGTTCCGTCACCGGTATTCGCCGCTCGCCTGGCCCACGCCGTCACGCTGTATGACGAGCACGTCGCTCCCCACATCGTCACCGTGGGTGGCAAGCAGCCGGGTGATGTCTACACCGAGGCGGCGGCTGGCAAGACCTACCTCATCGCGCACGGTGTCCCGGGCTCGGCGATCATCGCGGTGCAGACTGGACGCGACACGTTGCGCAGCCTCCGCGCGGTCGATGCGGAGTTCAAGGTCATGCACTGGCACACCGCCGTCATCGTGACCGACCCGTGGCACTGCCTCCGGTCGCGGACGATGGCACGCGACCTCGGGATCAAGGCCGACACCTCACCCGAGCGCACCGGCCCGGCGGTCGCAAGTCGCAGCGTGGAGGTCCGCTATATCGCGCGTGAGACCGAGGCCTATATCTATTACAAGATTTTCCATAACGACGACGAGCATTCTGCTGGTGTGATTTGAGTCCGTACGACATCTCGACGCGCGACCGACGGATCGCCGAACCGACTAAGGCCGAGCCGGTCGATCGTGACGAGTTCGTCAGGGACCGGGCGCGCGTGCTGCATTCGGTGGCGTTGCGCCGCCTTGCCGCGCGCACCCAGGTCGTCGGGGTGGGGGAGAGCGACTTTCCGCGCACCCGATTAACCCACTCGCTGGAGTGCGCGCAGATCGGCCGTGAGCTTGCGCTGGCACTCGGCGCGGACGCGGATCTCGTCGACACAGCGTGCCTTGCGCACGACCTAGGCCATCCGCCGTTCGGCCACAACGGCGAGACCGCTCTCGCTGAGTTTGCCGATCCCATCGGCGGCTTCGAAGGCAACGCCCAGAGCCTGCGGGTGCTGACCCGGCTCGAGGCCAAGGTGACCGCCCCCGACGGCACCAGCGCGGGTCTCAACCTCACCCGCGCCACCCTCGACGCCGCCACGAAATATCCGTGGCCTCGCAAGGCCACCTCACCGAAGTTCGGCGTCTACGCCGATGACCTGCCGGTCTTCGACTGGATGCGTCAGGGCGCGGTCGGCGAGGCGCGATGTGTCGAGGCGCAGATCATGGACTGGGCCGACGATGTCGCCTACTCGGTCCACGATCTCGAAGACGGCGTCCAGGCCGGGCACGTCCGCCTCGACCGCCTCAACTCGGTGGACGAACGCGACCAGCTGGTCAGCCTCACTCGCGAGTCCTACCTCGACGTGCCCGCGGCGGAGCTAGAGGCGGCACTCGAACGGTTGCGGGCGCAGCCGTTCTGGCTCGGTCGCTTCGATGGATCGATGCGGTCGATGGTGAGTTTGAAGCGGATGACCAGTGAGCTGATCGGCCGGTTGTCTGGTGCGGCGACGCGGGCGACTCGTGAGCACGCCGACGGGGTGCCGCTCAGCCGCTACGACGGTGATGTCGTGGTGCCGGCCGAGACCCGAGCGGAATGTGCCGTCATGAAGGCGATGGCCGATCTCTATGTCATGCGCCGGGAGGTGACTATTCGCGCGCAACGACGCCAGCGTGAGCAGCTCTCGGAGCTGCTTGCCGCGCTCGCGACGTCGGCGCCCGGTTCGCTCGAGCCTTGGCTGCGCACCGCGTATGACGCTGCGCCCGACGACGACGCCCGACTGCGCGTTGTCGTCGACCAGGTCGCGTCGCTGACGGACACCTCGGCGCTCACCTGGCACGAGCGAGAGACAGCGTGACCTTCGAGGTACGGCAGGCGACTGCCGATGAGGTGCGCGAACTGCGGCTGTCCGTGCTGCGGCCAAACGCCGAGCGGGTGCCGTCGGCCTACGACCTTAACCCGGCGACCCTGCACATCGGGGCGTTCGACGACGATGTCGTTGTCGGCTGCGTCACGATCTTTCCGTCACCGTTCGTGGATGAGCCGCTCGCTTGGCAGCTGCGAGGGATGGCCGTCGAGGCAGCTCGCCGTGGTCACGGGATCGGTCGGCTGGTCCTCGCGGCGGCCATCGACACGGCCGAGGCGGCCAGCGTGCCGCTGCTGTGGGCGAATGGCCGGGTCGACGCGCTGCCGTTCTACGAGCGGCTGGGCTGGGTGACGATCGGCGAGGTCTTCCCCTACGGGCCGGCCCAGCTCGACCACACGGTGATCGTCCACCGGCTGTCACCCGCGCGCCGTACAGTGTCCTGAGGCGTCTTCCCCCGCTGACACCATCGGCTCACCAGGCCTCAGTGGATACCTTTCTGCAGTTGGGAGGCAGAATGCCCGGGCGGATTCGCGACGAGGACATCGCCGCGGTTCGCGAGCGAGTGCCACTCGAGCAGGTGGTCGGCGACCACGTCGCGCTGCGCAGCGCCGGTGCCGGCCGGCTCAAGGGACTGTGCCCCTTCCACGAGGAGAAGACGCCGTCGTTCACGGTGAACCCGACGTTGGGGTTCTACAAGTGTTTCGGCTGCGGCGCCTCCGGCGATGCCATCACCTTCGTCCGAGAGATCGAGCACCTCGACTTCTCGGATGCGGTGGAGATGCTGGCCCGCCGGGTCGGCATCGAGCTACGGCGTGAGGAGGGTGGCTCGGCAGGGGGCCGACAGACCGGCCAACGGCAGCGTTTGCTCGACGCCAACTCCGCCGCCGCGGCGTTCTTCGTGGCGCAGCTGCAGTCACCGGAAGCCCAGATCGGACGTACCTTCCTCGCCGAGCGCGGCTTCGATGAAGCGGCCTGGGCGCACTTCGGCGTCGGTTATGCCCCCAACGGCTGGGACATCACGCTCAAGCATTTGCGAGACAAGGGCTTCACCGACGCAGAGCTGCTCGCCGGCGGCCTCGGCAGCCAGGGTCAGCGTGGGCTGATCGACCGATTCCGCGGCCGGTTGATCTGGCCGATCCGCGACCGCAAGGGCGACGTGATCGGTTTCGGCGCCCGCAAGCTGCGTGAGGACGACAACGGGCCGAAATATCTGAACACCCCGGAGACTCCGCTCTACAAGAAGAGCCAGGTGCTCTACGGCGTCGACCTCGCCAAGCACGACATTGCGACCAATCTCAAGGCGATCGTCGTCGAGGGCTACACCGACGTGATGGCGTGCCATCTGGCGGGGGAGAGGACCGCGGTCGCGACCTGCGGCACGGCGTTCGGCGAGGAGCACGTGCAGATCCTGCGCCGCATGTTGATGGACCAGGACGAGCTGCGTGGCCGCGTGATCTTCACCTTTGACGGTGACGAAGCAGGCCGCAATGCGGCGTTGAAGGCGTTCGCGGGGGAGCAGAAGTTCGTCACGCAGACCTTCGTCGCGGTCCAGCCGGACGGGCTCGATCCGTGTGAGCTGCGCCAGCAGCGCGGTGACCTTGCCGTACGGGACCTGATCGCCAGCCATATCCCGCTGGCGGAGTTTGCGATCCGCGCCGTGCTCGAGCGCCACGACCTGACCATCCCGGAGGGACGAGTCCAGGCACTCGCAGCGACGGCGCCGGTCGTTGCGGTGCTGAAGGACACCTCGCTGCGTGATGAGTACGCGCGCCGCCTCGCCGGCTGGCTCGGCATGGAGGTCGAGCCGGTGCTCGAACGCGTGCGACATGGGTCGCCTCGAGGCTCAGCGCCGCGCCAGGAGCAGGGTGCGCGGGCAAACGGCTCGCGCACACCGGGTCAGCGGCCGGCGCTGCAGCCACGACCGGACCCCCGCGACCCAGGCCTGGTGGTTGAGCGCGAGGTCGCGAAGCTGGTCGTGCAGCGTCCCGCGTTGGCAGGTCCAGTCTTCGACGCGCTCGGTGAGGAGTGCTTCACCTCACCGGCGTACGCCGCAGTGCGGGCAGCAGTGGCCAAGGCAGGCGGCGCATCGCGCGCGACCGCGGGCGCGGAGTGGGTCGCGAGCGTGCAGGAGACCGCGGAGACCGACTCCGTCCGCGATCTCGTCACCGAGCTCGCGGTCGAGCCGATGCAGTCGATCGAGGACGATGACCCGCGTTATGCCGAGGCGTTGCTCGTCCGGCTGGAGGAGATGGCGCTGACTCGCCGGATTCAGGAGCTGAAGTCGCGGCTGCAGCGGCTCAACCCGGTCGAGCAGGCCGAGGACTACAACCGGATGTTTGGCGAGCTGATCGTGTTGGAGCGCCAGAAGAAAGGCTTGCGCGGTCGCGAGATCGGCGAGTTGTAAACGCGTGAGGACTACGCTTCGACGCTGAGCCAAGTGTCTGGGGGACACCGTGCGACCGTCTCGTTGGATCGGATCTGCCACCGTATTTCTCACGTTCGCTACGCCGGTAATGGTGTCCTTGACGGTGCCGGCGGCGTCGTCGGCGGCTCCCCGGCTCGCTGCCAAAGCGCCGGTCGCGGCGCGTGGCGATTTTGACGGTGATGGCAAGGCCGACCTCGTCGCGGGCGCGCCGGGTCACGCGCGGGTTCGCGTCGTTTACACGAAGGCGAAGCCCGGTGGCTCGCACGCGCAGTGGATCTCCGCGCCCGACAGCAACGCGTTCGCGTTCGGTTCGGCGTTGGCGGTCGGTGACTTCAATGGCGACGGCTTCGCTGACCTAGCCGTCGGTGCGCCCGGCTACACCGACATAGACGGCGTCGAACAGGGCGCGGTGTTCATCTACTCCGGTAGTAAGAGCGGCTTGCACTACCACGGAGTCGTCTTCAAGGGCCCGGACGATCCAGACAATGACAACGAGCTCGGTGCCTCGCTGTCAGCCGGCAAGGTGAACGCCGACCGGTTCGCTGATCTCGCGATTGGAAACCCGGGGCCAGCAGGCGGCGGCGACTCCACCGGCTCGGCGCGCTTGCTGTTCGGGTCGACCGCAGGCCTGACGACTACGGGTGAGAGAGACCTCGGCTCGATCCTTTCGGTCGAGAACGGCGACTTCGGCACGTCGGTCCTTCTCGCCGATGTCAACGGTGATGGGCATGCCGATCTCGTGGTCGGCGAGCCCGGCGGTGGCCCGGCGGTGCCGAGCATGTTCGATCCGGCTGGTGACATTCAGATTTTCTACGGCGCAGCCGCAGGGCTCGGGACGAAGAGCAAGATGATTCTCGGGTCGACGGTCCATGCCCAAGGTGCGCTTGGCGCGTCGCTCGCGGGTGGCTTCATCAACCGCGATAGGTACGCGGATGTCGTTGCCGGTGCACCGGACGCGACCGTTGGAGGCAAGGGCCTTGCCGGGAAGGTCGTGGTGTTCGCCGGCGGCAAGAACGGGCTGAGCGCCGCGCACAGTCGGGTGTTCAGTGAAGCTTCTCGACATGTGCCAGGTGAGGCGGTCTCGACCGACCGGTTTGGCTTTGCGGTCGCGGTCGGGGATCTCACTGGTGATCATCGGGCCGATGTCATTGTCGGCGCGCCGGGAGCGACCGCATCGACGCAACCGTCAGGCGGCGCGGTCTACCTCCTTCGTGGCACCAAAGCCGGCGTCACCGCCGTGAGCTCTCGGCGGCTCACCCAGGGCTCGAAGGGAGTGCCAGGCGCTGCCATCTCCGGGTCGCAGTTCGGCCAAGCTGTCGCCACGCTCGGTTCGCCATCAGGGGCGCGTCGCTATCTCGTGGTCGGCATCCCGGCGAAGCACAAGGGTGGCGTCGTCGAGGTCTTGCACATCACGGCCAGCGGGCTCGCGGGCAAGCATCCTCGCGTGCTCAAGGATCCGACCATCGGCGATGCGTTCGGCACGGTCTTCGCCGCTTAGCTTGCGGCGTCCTGCGCTCAATTGTGCCGGTGCCCGCTCGCGTGCGCTGTGTCGAGTTGAGTGCTCGGTGCTTGTGTTATGGGGTCGCGGGCGTCAGGATGTCGCCGACACCTGACCCTTGGGGGGAATTGCATGTCTCAGCCCAATTCGATGCCGGATATCAAATCACTGCCGCCGTTTGATCTTGGCGTGCTGATCACTGGCGTGCTCACGTTCATCGTCTCCTTCTTCCCGTACTACGGCGCGAAGGTTTCCGGATCGGTCGGCGGCGTGAGCGTGGGCTCGCTGGGCAACACCAGCGCGAGCGTCAGCGCGTGGCACAGCTATTCGACGCTGGCATTGCTTCTGATCCTGCTCGGCACCATCGTCGCGGCGGTAGCGATCTTCGCCCGATCGTCTATGCCTGACCTGCCGATTGGCGCGCGCTGGCTGGCCGCGGGCCTGTGTTCACTTGGCGCGCTTCTCTACCTGATCAGGTTGTTCACGTTGCCGCACCACCACGAGAACCTCGGCGGCGGCATCAGCGCCAGCGAGGGCGTCAAGTGGGGTGGCTATCTTCTGCTGATCATCGTCTTGGCGAACGCGGCGTGCGCGGTCATCAGTGCGTTGAGTAGCGAGGAGCAGGTGCCGTGGCAGCAGCGTGCAGCTGCTGGTGGTCACTCTTACGGTGGTCCCTCCTACGGTGGCCCGCCGGCCGACGCAGCTCCGACGGCGCCTCCGGTCGCGACGCCTCCGATGGCGCCGCCGGTTGCGGATCCGCCCGCCTACGAACCGCCCGCCGGCGCGCCGCCCTCTGTTTCGAGCTACCCCGGTTGGCGTCGCGTTCGCGGCGGCTGGTGGCGGTGACTGCTGCGCGAGCAGCGTCGCCTGCCGCTCGCGGATGAACTGGGTCGTCCGGCGCTCGGCATAGAACGACGCGATCGGGATCGTGCCGGCGGCGACGGTCAGCACAAGCTGGATCGGCGTCATTCGCACGCGGCGGGTCAGGTCAAGCGTCAGCAGGATGTAGAGCGGATAGAAAAAGACGCCGTGCGCGACACCGACGATCGCGTCGACGCTGCCGTTCCCGGCGGCGTACTGCAATGGCAGACCGACGCCGAACAGCACGACGAGCAGAACGCTGACGATCAAAGCGACGATGCGATAGCGCAGAAGTGCGGACTCGACGCTCTTGACGTCGAGCAGTTTTGTTGCCATGGGCTAGTCGCTCCGTCGTGTCCGGTGGTGATGGTCGCCGCGCGCGCATTGAGCTTGGCGAGGTAGGCGTTGTAAAGGTGAACCTCGTCGTCGTCGGCATCGGCGGGAACTGCGGGGTCGTGATGCCAATGCGCACGCCATCGCGATGTTCGATCGTGATTTCGGGGAGCGGCGGTGCGGCGAACCGGGTAAGCGGCCGCGGCGCCTCACCGGTCTCGTCGGCTTCCCCGGCGACCTCGATCTTCAACGTCTTCCACCACAGCACGAGGCCGAAGACCGCGAACAGCGGCCACTGGAAGGCGTAGGCGTAGTTCTGGATGCCGCCGCTCGGCGACTGGGCGCGATGCCACTGCCACAGCCCGAGTCGGAGGAACACGAGGACGAGGACGACCACGAACAGGTGCAGACCCCACCACTTCGGCGAGAGCAGGATCTTGCGCACGTCACCAGCGTAACCACGCGATCCGGGCGGTCGTCGGTGCGGTAGTCTGGCGGCTCGTCGGACAGGCGTTTTCGCGCGTGCTCCGATCAGTCCCGCATAGCTCAATTGGCAGAGCGCTCGGCTGTTAACCGAATTGTTCCTGGTTCGAGTCCAGGTGCGGGAGCTCACCCGATGTGAATGGCCCCGGCGCGATAGTTTCTGACGCTGTGTCACTCGCCGTTCGACCGGACCTCGATCTGCTCGACGGTGCGGCGTACGTCAATGGCGCCTACCAGCGATACGCCTGGTTTCGCGAGCACGAGCCGATCGCCTGGGACGCAGGCAATGAGCTGTGGGGCGTTTTTCGACATGCCGACGTGTCGGAGATCGAGACCCGCGACGACGTTTTCATCAGCTCAGACCAAGTGAAGGGTGGCTACCGGCCGAACATCCCGGCCGATCCGGCGATGATCGGGCTCGACAACCCGATTCACTCGCAGCGCCGCAAGCTCGTCAGCCGCCGGTTCACGCCGCGCGCAGTCGCGGAGCGGGAGGACCACGTCCGCGTCGATTGTCACGGAGCTGCTCGATGCGGCCCTTGGTCACGGCCGGGTCGAGATTGTCAGTGAGCTGGCGTCGGTGCTGCCGGCCCGGATGATCGGCTGGCTGCTTGGATTCCCTGACGACTCGTGGCAGATGTTGCGGGACTGGTCCGAGCGAACGATCGTGCTCGGCGGTGGTCCGCGCTATCTCAACGAAGACGGATTGGCCGCCGCGAAGGAGTTCCTTCAGGCTGCGCTTGCGCTTTACGCGGAGAAGAACGCGATGCCCGGCTGACGACGTGATGACGATCTGGACGACGGCGCAAATCGGCGGGCAACCGCTCGGATTTCGCGAGGTTGGCAGCGACTGCCTGTTGCTGCTCGACGGCGGCGCGGAAACGACCCGTACGGTCATCGCTCGGACGATCCTCGCGCTGATCGCCCAGCCTGATCAATGGGAGCTGCTGCGGGCTGGAGCCGATCTCGGGTTGGCGACCGAGGAGTTCATTCGGTTCGTGTCGCCACTGCACAACATGTGTCGCACCGCCACTGTCGACTACAAGATCGGCGGCGTCACCATCCGCGCCGGTCAGCAGGTCGTGCTGCTGTATGGCTCGGCAAACCGCGACGAGGCTCGGTTCGCCGACGCCGAGCGCCTCGATGTGCGAGGTTGTCGAGATGGCGAACGCATTCGTGTTCGGCGTGCGCGAGGCGACCGTTGACCTCACGCCCGCGTGAGCCGCACGGCACCTATCCTCAGCAGGCACGGGGCGGTAGCTCAGCTGGTTAGAGCAGGGGACTCATAATCCCTTGGCCGTCGGTTCGAGTCCGACCCGCCCCACTCAGATCAAATCGGTCAAACAATCACAATTGCCGTAAGAATGGCGCCGCTTAGCGGGGCCGGTCGAAGGACCGATCGTGGATCGGCAGCGCCCGTGGCGCCCGCGCGGTTGCCGGGAGCTGATCGATGGTTTCGGCCAATCGAGGATCGGTTGTGCGCAGTTGGTCCCGCAGCGCGGCGGACGGGTTCTTGCGGCCGACCCAGAGCACGCCGATGAGAACCGCGCAGGCCGCAACGGCAATGAGAACAACCAGCCAGACGGGCATCGACCTCACCACCCTCAGTCGAAGTTGTACCCAGACGGATGCGCCGATAAGCCTCTAAGGCAGCTCGTCCGAGCGCGAATTTGGCTCGTCCGCCCTGTCCGGTCTTCCGTGCGCGACGTGGCTCACAGGCGACACACAGACAGCGGTCATGACGCGTTCAGTCCGCATGGCACAACTGTGGGCATGACGTCGGCCCAGCGACCCAACAGTGTCCGCGCCCGTGGCGCCCGTCGATTGACCCAGGCCACGGTCGGAATGGTGGTCGTCGGCGTCGGCGGCGTGGCCGGCCTCGCCGTCGTACGACGCGCAGCAGCAGCAGCCGCGTCGAGCACCACGCCGACACGCAGAACACGCTCCACGAACAGTGCGACCGACAACGGCGGGTCGACGAGCAGCGACAGCGACCTGTCCGGTTCGTCGACCTCCTCCGGCGTCACCGCGACCCAGTCGTCGCCGCAGGCGACGTCCGGCGGCTCCTGATGTCGACGAGCCGGTCGAGCTCAGGAACGACCGGTCGCAGCCGACTGGACGGCGCTGGGCTGCGCGGTGCGACTGGTCGTGCGCGACCCCGACGACCTCGAGGTCGCGCGGCGAGATCCTGGTCGCCGAGCTCGCCGCGATCGACCTTGCCTGCAGCCGGTTTCGCCCCGACTCTGAGCTGTGCCGGGTCGACGAGGCGCTCGGTCGAGCCGACCCCGATCAGCCCACTGCTCGCGGAAGCGGTGGCGGCCGCGCTTGACGCGCTGCGGCGCAGACCGATGGCGATGTCGACCCGACCGTCGGCGCCGCGATGGACGCAATCGGCTATGACCGCGACTTTGCCCGGATCGAGCTCGACGGCGCCTGGCGATGCAGCATCGTCGCATCGGCCGGTACCGGGGTGGCAGCGATCGAGTCTGGATCGCGCGCGCACTGACGTTGCGCGTGCCGCGCGGGCTGCGGCTCGACCTCGGTGCGACCGCCAAGGCGCTTGTCGCCGATCGAGCCGCCGCCGCGGATCGACGCGGCCATCGACGGCCGCGGCGCACTCGTCGCGCTTGGCGGCGACATCGCGGTCAGCGGCGAGCCACCGGCCGGCGGCTGGAGCGTTCGGGTTCAGGACGTCACCGGCCCGGTCGGATCGACCGCCGTCGGTCCGACCCAGCTGGTCGGGCTCGCGCAGCGGTGGCCTCGCGACGTCGAGCACCGCGGCGCGGCGCTGGGTGCGCGGCGGCCGGGTGATGCATCACATCCTCGACCCGCGCAGCGGCGTGCCCGTCGTCTCGCCGTGGCGCACCGTGACGGTCGCCGCGCCGACCTGTCTCGAGGCCAACGTCGCGAGCACCGCGGCGATCGTTCGCGGCGTGAGCGCCGTCGAGTGGCTCACTCGGCCGTGGACTCGCGGCGCGATTCGTCGATGTCGACGGCGACGTCACGGTGATGCCGGGCTGGCCGTCGCTCAGGCGGGCGTCGCGTGAACGCCGCAGGCCTTGTGGTACGTCAGCCGCGCGACCGGGCTGGTGTCGTTCATGCTGCTGTCGCTGGTCGTCGTGCTCGGCGTCATGATCGCGCGGCGGGGCAAGGTCCCCGGGCTGCCGCGGTTCGCCGGCGTCGGGCTGCATCGCAACGCGGCGCTGTTCGCGGTCGTTCTGCTGGTCATTCACATCGTCGACCGCGGTCATCGATCCGTACGTGACGATCGGTTGGGTCTCGGCCGTCGTGCCGTTCACCTCGCACTACGAGCCGATCTGGCTCGGCCTCGGCGCACTTGCGATCGACCTGGCCGCTGCGGTCGTCGTGACGAGCCTGCTGCGGTTCCGGATCGGGATTGCGGCTGTGGCGGGCGGTGCACTGGCTGGCCTACGCGGTGTGGCCGCTCGCGGCGGTCCACGGCATCGGCGCGGCGGCCGATCTGCAGAGCGGCGTGCTGCTCGACGTCGTGCTGGCAACGATCGCCGGCGTGCTGGTCGCGATCGCCTGGCGGTTCGGCCCCACCGTCCAAGCGGCTGCCACCGCCTGGCCGGACGGCGGTTGCCGTCGACCTGCACAGTTAGCAGCTAGCGGGCTACTGCGTAACGGCTCACAGATCCGGTGAGCGGCGTTACGACGCAGGGGTCTCGGTGTCATCCTCGGCGAGGATGCGGTAGAGCTCGCGCCGGGTCGAGCTGAGCACCTGGATCGCCTTGGCGACCTGCGCCTCGCTGGCGGCCTAGCCGATCTGCCGGACTGCGGCGCCGACCTGCATGACGACCTCGCGCAGCTGGCCGAAGCCGTCGCGCTCGCCGCGGGCGGCTGCCTCCCAGGGGAGCGGGCCGTCGCCGCGGGCTGCGGCCTCGGTCCGGCCAGCCTCGGTCAGCGTGAAGACTCGCTTGCCGTCGGTCTCGGCGGCAGTGACGAGTCCCTCGTCCTGCAGCAGCTGCAAGGCGGGGTAGATCGAGCCGGGGCTCGGTGTCCACGCGCCGTCGCTGCGCTCGCTGAGCTCCTGGATGATCTGGTAGCCGTGCATGGGTGCCTCGGTGAGCAGCGCCAGGATGGCGGCGCGAATGTCGCCGCGGCCGGCCCGGCGGCCGGACTCGAAGGGTCCGCCGAAGCCGCGGCCGCGTGGGCCGCCCCAGCCTCGGTCGAACCCGCCACGCCCGTGGCGGTGAGCCGCGATGCTCACTGCGCTCGGCCGTGATCGTGGATCCGGGACCTGGCCCGGATCGTCGGTGTGGTGTCTCATGTCTTATCTCCTTACTATCCGAGCACTCGAGTGCGCTCGCGATATATCGGCAACATATCACAACCCGTCGAGTATTCCCAGCCGGGTCTCGGGTTAGATGTCACGGTCGATGGCACGTGCGAGCCGCGACCGAGCGACGATGTCGAGGCCTGCCTGGCGGTCCAGCGCCGCTCGGCGATCAAGGGCTACGCGCACATTTTTCCGCAGGCGGAATACCCGTTTCCCGATCGACATCGTCCGCGCCGAGTGGGTTGCGCGGCTGGCCAGTGACGCCCAGGTGATCGTGGCGATCGTCGACGGCGGAGTCGTCGGCACCGTCAGCGCGCCGCCCGCCATGGCTGGAAGCGCTGTTCGTCGTACCGGAGCACTGGGGTGGCGGCGTCGCGGGCCGGCTGCACGACGAGGCGCTGGCACGGATCGCGGCCAGCCGGCTGCGCGGTCGCCGAGCTCGACGTCATGGCCGACAACGCTGCGCGCCCGCCGGTTCTACGAGCGCCGCGGCTGGCGGCCCGACGGGCGCAGCCGAGCCCTCGCCGTTCCCGCCGTACCCGATGCTCGCTCGGATATCGCCACGACCTTGGTGCCGACGGTCCGCCGCCGCTGCATGCCACTATCGAGGGATGAAGCGCGACGAGCGGTTGCTGCTCGTCGTCGCTCGGTCTGCTGCTCGGCCTTCCTGGTCGGCGAGCTCGTCGCGGCGGTCATCGCGCACTCGCTGGCGCTGCTCGCCGACGCCGGCCACATGGCGACCGACGTCCTCGCGCTCGCGGCAGCGGTCGTGGCCGCGCGGCTCGCTCGCCGGCCGGCGCAGGGGCACTGGACCTTCGGGCTGGCGCGCGCCGAGGTGCTCTCGGCCGCGTTCAACGGCATCACCCTCGTCGTGGTGGCGGCGATCGTGACGGTCGAGGCGATCCGGCGGCTGATCAATCCGGTCAAGGTCGGCGGCCGCACGCTCGTCGTGGTGGCCGCGTGTCGGGCCTCGCGTCAACCTGGTCGTCGCCGCCGTGCTGGCCCGGGCGGATCGCCGCTCGATCAACATCGCCGGCGTCGTCGCGCACGTGCTGACCGATGCCTACGCGTTTGCCGCCACGATCGTTGCCGGCATCGTCGATCATCACGACCGGCTGGCAGCGCGCCGACCCGGTCGCGTCGCTGCTCGTCGTCGTCCTGCTGCTTCGGGCCGCGCGCGGGCTGCTCTCGGCGTCCGGCCGCGTGCTGCTCGAGGCCGCACCGAGCGAGGTCGACCTCGCCCTGGTCCGCCGCCACCTGCTCGATGCGCCGTACGTCGTTGACCTGCACGACCTGCACGTCTGGACCGTGACCTCCGGCCTGCCCGCGCTGTCGGTGCACGTGGTGATCTCCGAGGACTGCTTCAGTACGGGCCGCGCGCCCGCGCTGCTCGACGAGTTGCAGGCCTGCCTGTCGGGCCACTTCGACGTCGAGCACTCGACGTTCCAGCTCGAGCCGGCCGGCCACAGCGATCACGAAGCCGCCACCCACGGCTAGTTTCGCGGGCTTGCGGGGTCTTGAAGCTGTTCGACGTGGCCTAGGCGGGCCCCGAGTCAGGGCTGGTCCTTTGTCAGGTGGAGGAGCCAGTCGGTGTCCGTACGGATCAGGGCATACCGATGTGAGCCGTCTTTGCCGTGCAGGGTGAACAGGATCCGCCGGTCGTTGCGGTCGTCCTGCTCCCACCAGCCGGTGTCCGCGATCGACTTGTCGGTGTCGGTGTAGGTCAAGTGATCCATGTCGTGGTCGGGCACCGCGATTGCCAATCGGTTGCCTTTTGTGCTCGTCGGCAGCCCCCGCGGCAACGCCCACGATCGCAGGACACCGTTCTCCTCGAGCCGAAGGTCGAAGTGTGGCCGCGGCTTGCGATGGTCGTGCAGCACGAATGCTGGCTTCGCCGGCGGCGGGGGAGCGGGCACGCTTCGACCGTAGCGCCGGATACCGTATGGGCGCGGTCGCCTTGGCGTTAGTGGTCGGCGCGGGGCGCTTCTGGCGCGGGTAGCGCCGTCATCCGACGTGCCGATTTATGCCAGGCACGACCATGCGTTTGCATTGCACAGCCTGCGATCGCCACAATCAGTCGGTCGTATTTGCAGTGTCCGCCGGACGAGGATCCCGATGCGAGATCCGACGCGCGGATCAGGGACGAGCTGCAGATTCGGCTCGGGGTGCAAGGTGGCGCTCGCGGACTAGCCGAATCTGGAGATGGGCGTGACGCCGATGCGTAGCGTTGTCGCCGCTTACTCCGACGTCCCGCAACGACGGGTCTGGCGGGCGCAGGACTTCCCGACGACATGGCGTCGATGATGCACACCTACCTCGTCTCGTCGACGATAAGCGGCAACCGTCGAGTCGTATGTCGTGACCTCGGAGGCCGAAAAGCGCAGCATCGGGGAGAACTATTTCGGTCTGCGGCGGCCGTGACGCGACCGCATGACGCCGACCGAGCTCGGTCAGGTACGGCCATGGCGGCCGGGTCGATCGGCTTTGCGATCGCGGTCGTGGTCGTTTCGATCAATCTGCGACCGGCTGTTGCCAGTGTCGGGCCGGTGCTGGACGCGCTCCGGCGCGATCTTGGGTTGTCCTCGACTGGCGCCTCGGTGCTGACCGCCGCGCCGGTCTTCTGCTTCGGCGGCGCTAGCCGTCTTGGGACCGTGGCTCACGCGACGGTTCGGCCTGCGCCGTGCGGCTCTCCATGTTGGCGCAATCCTGGCCGGCCTGGTTGTGCGGATCGGGCCGGACATCGCAACGTTGTTCATCGGCACATTGATCGCGGCTGGTGGCATCGCGTCCGCCAACGTCTTGATGCCGGTCATCATCAAGCGTGACTTCCCAGACTCGACGGGCTTGATGATGGGGCTTTATACCGCGGCGCTGGTGGGCTCGGCGGCCGCGGCCGCCGGTCTTACGGTGCCGATCGGTCACGCTATCGGGCCACGCTGGCGAGGCGGCCTTGGTATTTGGGCGGTCCTTGCCGCGATCGGGGTCGTGATTGTGGCTTCCGTACCTGTTCGGCGACCGGATCGCCGACGGCCGACGGCCCAGCACGTCCCGTCGCAGTTGCGACAGGACCCGCTCGCCTGGATCGTCACCGTGTTCTTCGGCTTGCAGTCGCTTGAACTTTTACGCCGTACTCAATTGGTTGCCGTCGCTCTACCAGAGACCACGGCTATTCGGCCGCCTCGGCCGGTGGCCTGTTGTCGTTGAGCGCGTTCGTCCAGATCCCGGTGGCACTGGTGCTACCGGCGATCGCGACCCGGATGCGCAACCAGCGGAGCCTCGTCGTTGGATCCGGTGGCCGCTGACCGGGATCGGCTTCGTCGGCATCCTGATCGCGCCGACGATCGCTTGCCGTGTTGTGGGTCGTGATCCTCGGGATCGGGCAGGGCGCGGCGTTCGCGGTGGCGCTGACCCTGCTGGTGTTGCGGACTCGGACGCACGACTCGACCGTCCAGCTCTCGGCCATGGCGCAGTCGGTTGGCTACCTGATCGCCGGTGTCGGGCCGCTCGTCGTCGGCGCGTTGCATGCTTCGAGCGGGGGCTGGCGAGTCCCGCTCGTTCTTCCTGCTCATCCTGCTGGTGCCGGAGGCAATTACCGGTCTGCGCGCCGCCTCGCCCGGATTCGTCCGGATCGCTGATGCCTCAGAATGAGAGGCAAGCCCTACGGCTCGACGGGCAATGATCGATAAACCGGTCTATCTGGACCTCGCCGCCTCGGCGACCCGGCTGCATATCTACGGATGACATTCACGACGTGGATTTGCGAACGTTCTGGGTGCAGGGCACGGTGGGTTCGCAGCTGACTGAGTCAACGCCGGGCTTGTTGACCAGCCGCTGCACCAGGTCGTTGCGCTGGAGCAAAGTGGCGAGCGGGGTCAGCACGACCCGATAGGACGCCGGCGTCTGCGACTTCGGCACCGAGGTCCAGCACGTGTAGAGCCGCTGGAACTCCTCGTACGCCTGATGTTGGGTTCGAAGTAGACCTTGTGGACGAGCGGGTCGGTGCGCAGCATCTGACCGAGCTGGGCGATCTGCCGCTGTGGCGGAGCGGTGACCTGACGTAGACCGACACGTCGACGTGGCCGACCCAGGGCGAGCTTCGGCCGTCGGTCGACCCGCTGACGTTGCTCGGGCACGCGCTCGGGGTCGCGACCGGCAGCTGGAGGAACTGGGCGAGGTCCGGTGGCGTCTCGCCGGTCGATCGCGGACGGTGTCGGCGTTGAGGTCCCCGACGAGCCGCCGCAGCCGGCCACGAGGGCGAGGCACGCGATCAGAGGCGAGCAGATAGCGGCGCATGGTGGGTCGGGGTCCAACGGCTCACCGGCGCCGGATCAGGTGGAGCACGGCGTTGCCGATGAAGAACACCCACCACACCAGTCCAGTGAGGAACACGATCGCGATGACGAGCAGGGCGAGGTAACGCACGATGCTCAACCTATCCGCGCACGCCGTGTCGTTTCGGGCGGCCCGGCCGCATTGTAGGATCGTGACGGTGCGCGAAACCAGGCGCGGTGCTGGTGCTCGTGTGACAGATGGGGCACACTGAGGTCTGGCACGCGCTCGTGCCTGTCGCGTCGAGGCCGCTGGGGAAGGCGATTCACGACACGACGGAGGTCACGGTGAGCGCTCGAGGTGTGCTGTTCGTGCATTCATGCCCGCCGGCAGTTCGGCCCCATGTGGAGTGGGCCGTGGCCGGTGTTCTCGGCGTCCCCGTGCGGCTGGAGTGGCTCGACCAGCCGATCGTCCCTGGCTGCCTGCGGGCGCAGTCGGGCTGGCGCGGTCCGGCCGGCACCGCGGGGCGGATCGCGGCCTCGCTGCGCGGCTGGCCGCTGGTGCGGGCCGAGGTCACCGAGGAGCCCAGCGACGGCTGCGACGGCGAGCGCTACGCGATGACCCCTGACCTTGGCGTCTTCCGTTCGGCGATGAGCGCTAACGGCGACGTCCTGGTGCAGGAGGACCGGCTCCGTACGGTGCTCGCCGAGGCCGCCGACTCGCCGTCACTGCAGCACGCGATCCAGCGACTGCTCGGTGCGCCATGGGATGAGGAGCTCGAGCCCTACCGCTGCAGCGGCGACGGCACGCCGGTCCGCTGGCTCAGTGCCGCCGTCTGAGCTAGCTGCGATAGCGGGCCGGCCGGTCAGTCCAGGCGGGCATGGATCGCGCCGCCGGCTGGGTCGACGAGGGCTGACCAGCCTAACGGCACGCGCAGTCGAGCGGTTGGGCGTTGCCGCCCGAAGCCTGAATCGGGCCAGCGTCTGACTCCCTTGCCCGATCGCCACGGTCGGCTGGTCACGAAACTCCGCCGAGTGCAGGATCAGATCCCTGCGGGAGCTCTATCGCCCGACCGGCCGATCGAGGCGTCCGGGGCTCGACCAGCTCAATGGCGGCTCAACCACGATGTCGACCGCGCCGTACCGTGCTGTCTCGCGGCTGGCGCAGACGGCGGGCCAGCGCGGCGCCGACCGCCGCGCCACGCAGCGCCGCTATGTCGGCGGTCTCGGCCGGATGCACCAGGTTGCCAGCCGCGTAGATCCGTTCGATGCTCGACGCGCCTTCGGCGTCCACGACCGGCCCCTTCGATCTCGGATCGAGGGCGACGCCGGCCGGACCGGGCCAGCTCGTGGTCGGGGATCCAGTCGCCGGTGAACACCACGGTGTCGACGGCGACCGCGATCGGGTCCCGCCGCTGCGAGCGTTATGCAGCTCGACCTCTCGACCCGGCCGTGGCCGTGGATCGCCGCGACCTCGGTGTCGGTCCACAGCGGCACCCGCAGGCCCCAGCGAATCGCCGGCGGCGAACGCGCGTACGTCTGGTGGCGCGGTCAGGTCGGTCACCATCGCGACTGTCCGCACCCCGGCGGATCGAAGCGTCAGCACGGCGGAGTACGACACATGCTCGGCGCCGACCACGATTGCGCGGCTGCCCGACCGGCAGGCGGTGCAGGTGCGCCCACTGCTGGAGCTGCCCGGTCGTGAACACGCCGTCCGGCCGGTCGCCGGGCACCAGCCGAGCTGAGCGTGGGCGTTCGCGCGCGCCGGTGGCGAGCACGATCGCCGTCGCCGAGACATGTGCGGACTCCGGTCGGTGACGTCAGCGAGAGCACGCCAGGCGCCGACCAGCCGGTCGCCATCGTCTCGGTCTCGATCCGTACGCCCGGCCGCGAGCGTCGCGCGCACCAGCTCCTCGGCGTAGTGCGGCCCGCTCATCGCGCGATGCAGGTCGCGGAGCCCGAAGCCGCTGTGATGGCAGTGCCGCGGGCACCCCGCCAGCGCGTTGCTCCCGGTCGATGACGGTCGACCTGACGCACGCCGCCGGTCGCCAGGGCGCGCGCGGCGGCGAGCCCGGCCGGCCCGGCGCCGATGACGAGCACCTCGACGTGTCTCGGCCGCAGTCAGCCGCGGCCGTCATGGCGACTCGCGAAGCATGCTGGCGCGACCTCGGCGCGCGCAGTAGAAGCCTTGGCAGCGCCCGTTCGTCGCTCGGGTGCGGCGGGCCAGAGCCGGAGCGGTCGGCCGGCGGAATCGGTCGCGCCAGGGCATCGCGGATCTCGCCGCGACTGACCCGCTCGCAGAAGCACACGATCCGGCCGTACTCAGCATCGTGCCGCCATCGTTGACGGGCTGGTCGCCGGTCGCTCAAATGCCTCGCCGAGATTCGGCATCCGCGGCGGCGGGGGAACGTCGGCGCGCTCGACGATCGGAAGTCCGGCCTCGCTCGAGCAGTCCGGCGACGTGGTCGGCGATGCCAGCGAGGCGCTCAAGCCGGTCGAGCGGATGCCGCCGACGCAGACGTAGCGACGCCGGGTCGCAGCGGACCTGGTAGTCGCGGTGCTCGGTGGCGGCGCGCAGTCCGGCATAGCTGTTGGTGACCTCCTCGCCGGCCAGCGCCGGCACGATCGCCTCGCCCGCCGCGACCAGCGCGCGCAGCCCGTCGGTGGTCGTCGCCGTGTCGGTCTTGTCCGCGCAGGTCCTCGGCGGTGGGCCCGACCAGCAGGTTGCCGTAGATCGTCGGCGCGACGAGCACGCCCTTGGTCGTTCCGGTCGGGATCGGCAGGATGATCGCCGACACCAGCGTGCCGCGCGAGCTTGTCGAAGACGACCAGCTGGCCGCGCCGCGGCGTGATCGTGAAGTCGTCGTCGCCCATCATCCGGTCGACCACGTCGCTGCCGAGACCGGCCGCGTTGATCAGCCAGCGCGCCCGGATCACGCCGGCTGGTGGTCGCGATCGCGTGCGTCCCGTCGGCGCCCTGGCGTGACGCTTGTCACGGTGGTGTTCAGCCGGAGCTCGACTCCGGCCGTCGACGGCTCGGTCGCGTAGGCCAGGGTCGTTGTCCACGGGCAGATGATCGACTCGTCCGGGACGAGCAAGCGCGCCCTACGCGCCCGGTGCGAGCTGCGGCTCGCGGCGATATAGCTCGGTCGCGCGAGACCAACTTGGCGGCGTCGTAGCCGTTGTCCTGCGCCTTGCGGAGCAGACCCGGGCAGCTCGGCCTCCTGCTCCGGCGTCCAGGCAACGACCGCGGCGCCGGTCTGCTCGATGGGGATGCCGGTCGCTGTCGGCATAAGAGCGAAGCAGCCGATGACCCTCGCGGACCAGCCGCGCCTCGAGGCTGCCGGCCGGGGCATCGAAGCCGGTATGCAGGATCGCCGTGTTGGCCTTGCTCGTCGCGTCCCCGACGTCGTTGCGCGCCTCGATGAGAACGCACGACCGGTGGCTGCGAGCCGACTCGGCGGGCGATCGCGCAGCCGACGACACCCGCGCCGACGACCGCGACGTCGAAGACCTCGCCGTCGCGGATCGATCACCGCGCGTGCTCGCGTCTCGATCACGCGAGCGATCGCCGCCTCCATGCCGCGCCAGTCTGGCTGGCTGCCTCGTCCGCGCTGATCTCGGGGCTCGTACCGTGCGCCGGTCACGACCGCGGGCGAGCTCGGTGCGCGCACTCGCAGTGCCGTTGCGGGCGAACTGCGCCACACCGAGCGCGGTGGCATGCGGCGAGGCGAACACCTCGACCGGCGCTTGCAGCAGGTCGGCTTGGGTCTGCATCAACAGCCGGGACTGTGTCAGCCCGCCGTCGACCCGCAGCGTCTCGATCGGCGTGCCGAGATCCTGCGCGGTGGCGCGGGCGAGCAGCGCGACCTGGCGCTGCGATCCCGTCGAGCGCGGCCCGGACGAGGTGCGCGGCGGTCGTGCCGAGCGACAGGCCCTCGATCGATCCTCGTGCGTCGGGCAGCCAGTACGGCGCGCCGAGCCCGGCGAGCGCAGGGATGCAGGTGACGCCGCCGGTGTCAGGGACGCTGCCGCCGAGCCGGTCGAGGTCGGCGCGCCGTCGCGACCAGCCCGAGCTCGGTGAGCCAGCCGACCATGGCGACCGACGGTGTAGAGCTGGCCGTCCAGGCAGTAGGCGACCTCGCCGTCGTCGTCCCATGCGACCGATGCAGACAAGCCGTGGGTCGATCGTCGCGGTTCTGCGCCTGCGTTGGCGAGCAGGAACGCGCCGGTGCCGTACGTGCACTTCGCTTCCCCGACGCGTAGGCAGCCCTCGCCGAACAACGCTGCCTGCTGGTCGACGGCCAAACCCGTGACCGGCAAGCTCGCCGCCGAAGACCTTCGTGGTGCCGATGTTCGTCGTGCAGCTGACGATCTCAGGAATGCGGCGGGGTCGACGCCGAACAACTCGCACGCCTCGTCCGACCACTGCCGAGTCGTCGAGACCCATCAGCGCGGTCCGCGACGCCGTGCTGACATCGGTGACGATACGCGCCAGTCAGGCGATGCATCAGCCACGAGTCGGTCGTCGTCACCACACCGGCAGTGGTGACGTTCTCGCGCAGCCACAACACTTTCGGGCCGACGAAGTACGGGTCGAGCGGCAGACCGGTCAGCGCAGTGAGACGCGTGGAGTGTGCCGCGAGCCGCGTGCAGATCGCGGCGGAACGGCGGTCCTGCCACGACAGCGCCGCGGCGTGCGGCTCGCCGGTGTCTCGGTCCCACGCCATGACCGTCTCGCCTTGATTGGCGAGCCCGATCGCCACGACGTCGACACCTGCTGCGGCGACCGCATGGCGACCGGCGTCGACGACTGAGTCGTACAGCTGCGCCGGATCCTGCTCGACCCCGCCGTCGCCGACCGCCACCGGCCGCACCGCTGCCTCTGCGCTGGCAAGCACCGACCCATCGGCCGCGACGACGAGCGCTTTCGTCGACGATGTGCCTTGATCGATCGCGAGGACGTTGCCTGTGCCGCGCCCGTCTTCGTCAGCACCCGTCACGTGGATTGGACCGGCTCCGCTGACTCGGTCAGCGACGGCGGCTCCTGTCGCATCGCCGTGGGCTCCGTCAACATCTGCACAATGAAGATGATCACACCAAGGCCGATCGATGCGAGCACGTAGTACTGCGCGGTACGGAACTCGCTCGGCCCGATCAGGATGATCAGTTCGTAGGCCAGCCATACCAACGCACCAACGACGATCGGAGCTTCGTACTGACCGAGGTTGAAAAATCCTTGATCGGTCGAGATCCGGCGGCCCCTGAATATATACAGGATGACCGTTGCGGCGTAGAGCAACGCGGGCATGATCGACGAAGCCGTGAACAGGTCGACGAAGGCGTCGCTGTTGTTCTTGAACACCAACACGATGATCGCGCCGAGAACCGCGGTGAGAACGGTCGCGTACGTCGGTCCGCCGGTTGCACGCGGCACCTGGCTCCACAGCTGGTGGCCCGGAAGCCGGCGGTCACGTGACATCGACCACACCAGTCGGCCGTTCGTCACCATGATGACCAGGCCACACGCGAAGATCGAGATGCAGACGAAGACCAGGAACATCCGCTCGACCGGCGAGCCGAGCACGACGCGGATGATGAACGACACTGGCGCCGGGTTGCTGGACGTGGTCGCGATGTTGCGGATCGCATAGCTCAGCGACAACAAGAACGCGAAGCCCACGATGCCGGAGAGGAAGACAGCACGCATCATCGCCTTCGGCACAACGCTGCGCGGCTCGTGGGTCTCCTCGGCAAGATTGGACGCCGACTCGAAGCCGACAATCGTGTAGGCGCCGAGCAGGGTGGCAAGCATGAACGGGCCGAGCCAGCCGTAGTAGCCGTGATTGCCGACGATTCCGGCCGAGCCAATGTTGGACCAGTGGCCGTCGTGGCGTACTGCGGCAGCGATGATCAGGGCGACCGTCAGACCCAGGATGCCGATCAGCTCGGTGGCTACCGCAGTGTTGTTGATCCGGGTGGTGGCAAAGGTCGAGGCGATGATCACCGCTGCCTGAACCACGAGAACGGCGATGGTGAGCAGGGCCGCGTTTGCGGGTGTCGTCGTCATGCCGATCAGTGGTTGGAAGGCGGTCGTGACGAAGCCGTAGTCGACCGAGACAGTGACGATGGTGAGGAATGCGAACGACATCCAGCCGAACCACCATCCGACTAAGGCGTTCGCGAGCCGGGAGGCCCACTGGTAGGAGTAGCCCGACAACGGGATCTTCGCGGCCAGCGCGCCATACACCGCGGCGACGAGAAGCTGCCCGGCAATGACGATCCACCAGGTCCAGATCGAACGCGGGCCGCCGGTGTTCAACGCGAACCCGAAGGTCGAGAAGATCCCAGTCGTGATTGAGATGAACGAGAACGCGACGGCGAAGGACTCAAACGACCGTAGTGACCGGTGGAACTGGCTTTGATAGCCGTACTGCCCGAGTTCATCGTCGTCGTTGGTGATCGGTGCCGAGCTTGCGGTGGCGCTCATGGTTGTCTCCTCGAGAGCGGGCGGATCTCGCAGTCAGTGGACGGTTCGTCGACTTCGGGCGTTTCGGAATCGGCCGCGACGATGACGTCCGGGCCGCAGCTGCGCAACGTCTCGACCATGTCCGGATCGGCCGGCGCCCCGGTCACGATCGCGTCGAGGCGATCGATGTCACACACCCGGCAGGGCGCGACTTCGCCGAGCTTGGTCGAGTCGGCAAGGACGTACGACGCGGTCGCGCGGTCGATGAAGTCTCGGCGCAACGCGACTTCATCGCTGTAGTGGTCGGTGAGTCCACCGGAGGGGTGGACACCGCCAGACCCAAGAAACGCTTTCGCCACGAAGAAGTCGTCGAACAGCGTCTTCGCGTGAGGTCCCCAGCACGCGAGGTCACCCGCTCGCACCCGGCCACCTGAAAGCAGCAACTCAACCTCTGGCCGGCTGGCAAGCTCGGCAGCCACGAGCACTGAGTTCGTGATCACGCGTCCGGTCCAGCCCATTGGCAGGTTTCGGGCCAGCTCCAAGCAGGTCGTGCCGACGTCGATCAGGATGGTCTCGCCCGGCTCGACGACCGCCGCTGCTGCCGCCCCGATCGCTTGCTTCTCCGCCGCGTGCAGCGTCCGTCGTTGGTCGAATGACGCCTCGGCGAGCCCGACTCGCAAGTTGGCCGCGCCGCCGTAGACCCGCTCGAGCAGGCCCTGCTTCTCGAGCATCTTCAAGTCGCGACGAACCGTCTCGACCGACACCGCGAACCGGCTGGCGAGATCCTCGGCGCGGACGTGCTGCGTGGTGCGGATCTCCTCGACGATCGCGCGGCGGCGTTGCGCAGGTAACACGGGACTCCGATGTTGACTCTTGACCGATCGATGACTGATCTTCACCACTTAATGTGGGAACTTGTGTGGTTGGCATCTTGAGTCATTGAGCGCCGGCGCGTCAAGAGGCAGCGCGTGACGAGTTGACTGCGTGAGGCCGTGCGTCAAGGGCATGCGGGCGCGCGGTGCGAACGTACGGTCGAGCCTCGGGCTGGCGTCAGCCGCCGGAGGTTGGGCGCTGCAGCGGCAGCAGGCAGGTGACCGGCTCGACCAGGACGTCGACGATGTCGTCCTCGAGCGCACCGGCGACAAGCAGTGCGCAAGCGGCGTCGACGCACAGTGTGAGCACGCGAGTGGTGTCGCCGTCACGACCGCGTTGGCGGCAGATCGTGCAGTATCTAGTCAGGCCCTCGGCCCCGCTGCGGCGAAGCAACTGCCAAACCCGTCGACGCGAGGTGAGGACGGCGGCATGCCACGCCTCGTCGCGTGCGGCGCAGCGGATGTCCTCGTCGACCGCTTCGCTGGCGACAAGGATCGAGGCGTACTCCGCGGCGGCGCTCGCGTCGTGGCAGCGCGATGCGAGCCTCGGCATGGCCGCGAGCAATGTCGTCACGTCCTCGGCGCGCACTCCGAGGTCCGGGTCTTGGATCTCGTTGCTCGGGTAGACGCTGCGCCAGGCACGCATGAGGGCGGCGTGCTCTGGACCAGTGAGGATCGGCTGGGCATAAGCCGCCGCGATTGCGTCGCGTACCGCTTTGAGGGCGGTCGCGGCGATCTCCGGATCAACAGTGACGTACTCCTCATCGCCGTGAAGCTCGTCGGCGAACAGGGATTGCACGGTCTCGAAGCAGGCGAGCACCTCAAGGACCAGCGGCGAGTCGGGCTCGAGCGCGCGGCGGCGGGCTTCGGCGAGCAAGGATGTGTTGTGCCAGCCGGCCGCGAGCTCGGGCAGCGCGCTATCTGTCATGCATGGCAGCCGGGACAGGATCCCGCGCACCTCGGCGGCGTTCGGGTGCGTCTCTAGTGACTCGATCGTCATGATCGTCCGGCGATGACTCACTGCACCTCCTCGGTCTCGAGGAGATCTTCTCGTCGCAACTGCTTTCAGCGTGGAGAACACGCCGAGCGTGAGCACGTCCGATTCTTCGCCGATCTTGACGTCGGTTCCCTTGAAAGAGCCTCACAAGGGAACCTACGTCAAGATCACCGGGAAGAATCGGCGCCTTACTTCAGGCCGTACTTGTCGATCGCGCGCTGCGGTTGCTCCGCTTTGACTTCGCCTCGGCGGGCGAGCTCGGTCAGCGTCGCGAGGACGATCGACTCGGCATCCACTGCGAAGAACCGGCGCAGTGCGGCGCGGGTGTCCGAGCGGCCGTACCCATCCGTGCCGAGGGATGACCAGTCGCCCGGCACCCATTGCGCGATCTGATCGGGCACCGCTCGCATCCAGTCGCTCACCGCGATCACCGGACCCGGTGCGCCGTCGAGCTGTCGGGTGATCCACGGCGTCCGGTGATCCGCGCCAGTGGCGGCCGCGGCCGCCAGCCGGTTCTCCTTGTCGCACTCAAGCGCCTCGCGTCGGAGCTCGGTCCAGGACGTCGCGCTCCACACGTCCGCGGCGACGCCCCAGTCGGCCGCCAGCATGGCTTGGGCGTCGAGCGCCCAGTGGATCGCGGTGCCGCTGGCGACGAGCTGGGCGTGCGGCGCATCTCCGTTGCCGGCCACCTCGGGCGCATCCGCAAAGCGATAGAGCCCGCGCAGCACCTGCTCGTCGAGGTCGTTGAGATCCGGCGCGGCCGGCTGCACCTTCGGCTCGTTGTAGACCGTCAGGTAGTAGAAGACGTCGCCGTCCTCGCCCTCGTGCTTCTCGCCGTACATCCGCCGGAGCGCGTCCTTAATGATGATTGCGATCTCAAACGCGAAGGCCGGGTCGTAGGCAATGCAGGCCGGGTTCGTCGCCGCGAGGAGCAACGAGTGGCCGTCCTCATGCTGGAGACCTTCGCCGTTCAGCGTCGTGCGGCCGGCGGTCGCTCCCAGCAGGAATCCATTCGCGAGCTGGTCACCCATGGCCCACATCAGGTCACCGGTGCGCTGGAAGCCGAACATCGAGTAGAAGACGTACACCGGGATCATCGGCTCGCCGTGTGTGGCGTACGCCGACCCGGCCGCGATGACGCTCGCCATCGACCCGGCCTCACTGATGCCCTCGTGCAGGATCTGGCCGCGGGTGTCCTCGCGATACGACAGCAGCATGTCCGCGTCGACGGGGTCGTAGCGCTGGCCGTGGGTGGAGTAGATCTTGGCGGTCGGGAACATCGCGTCGATGCCGAACGTCCGGGCCTCGTCGGGGATGACAGGCACGAAGCGCTGACCGATTGTCTTGTCCTTCATCAGATCCTTGAGCAGGCGGACGAACGCCATCGTCGTCGCGACCTGCTGCTTGCCCGAACCCTTGCGGAAGACGTCATAGACCTTGTCGCCCGGCAACACGAGCGGCTTGGACCGGTCGACTCGGGATGGCACAAACCCGCCGAGCGCCCGCCGCCGCTCGAGCATGTACGAGACCTCGTCACTGTCCTTGCCGGGGTGGTAGTACGGCGGCAGATCGCCCTCGAGCTCGGCGTCCGGGATCTCCAGGTAGAGCCGGTCGCGGAACTCCTTGAGCTCTGGCTTGGTCAGTTTCTTCATCTGGTGCGTCGCGTTGCGCGCCTCGAAGTCCTTGCCAAGGGTCCAGCCCTTAATGGTGTGGGCCAGGATCACCGTCGGCTGACCGACATGGTCCCGAGCCGCCTTGAACGCCGCGTAGACCTTGCGGTAGTCATGCCCGCCACGAGGCAGCCGGGTGATGTCCTCGTCGGTGAGGTGTTCCACCATCTTGCGCAACCGCGGGTCGCGGCCGAAGAAGTCCTCGCGGATGAAGGCGCCGTCGCTGACCGAGTATTTCTGGAACTGTCCGTCAGGGGTGGTGTTCATCGCGTTGACGAGCACGCCGTCGGCATCGCGGGCGAGCAGGTCGTCCCACTCGCGGCCCCACACCGCCTTGATGACGTGCCAGCCCGCACCTCGGAAGTACGACTCGAGCTCCTGGATGATCTTGCCGTTGCCGCGTACTGGGCCGTCGAGTCGTTGCAGGTTGCAGTTGACGACGAAGGTCAGGTTGTCGAGCTCCTCTCGGGCGGCGATGCCAAGCGCGCCGAGCGATTCGACCTCGTCCATCTCGCCGTCGCCGAAAAATCCCCAGACGTGGGAGCGGGAGGTGTCCTTGATCTGGCGGTCATGGAGATAGCGGTTGAAGCGCGCTTGGTAGATCGCCGAGATCGGCGAGAGCCCCATCGAGACCGTGGGGAACTCCCAGAAGTCCGGCATGAGCCGCGGATGCGGGTAGGACGGCAGTCCGCCGCGGCTGATCTCCTGCCTGAAGCCGTCGAGCTGCTCGGTGGTGAGCCGGCCCTCGAGAAACGCGCGGGCGTAGATGCCGGGGGAGCCGTGACCCTGGATGTAGACCTGGTCACCGGACTCGCCACCCTCCTTGCCCCGGAAGAAGTGGTTGAAGCCGACTTCGTACAAGCTGGCGGACGAGGCATACGTCGCGATGTGGCCGCCGACGTTCGTGAGCGTGTTGGCGCGGCTGACCATGATCGCGGCATTCCACCGGATATAGGCACGGATGCGCCGCTCGACGAACTCGTCGCCCGGAAACCACGGCTCGGCCTCGGCCGGGATGGTGTTGACGTAGTCAGTCGAGCGCAGCGCGGGGACGCCAACCTGCTTCTCGCGCGCTCGCTCGAGCAGCTTGAGCATCAGGAATCGCGCGCGGCGGGGGCCAGCAGAGTCGATGACACCGTCGAGCGAGTCGAGCCACTCCTGGGTTTCAGCAGGGTCGACATCGGGGATCTGACTCGGGAGACCGTCGCTGATCACCGAGTAGCGGTTGCGTCCTGAAGCCATGCTCAGACGGTACGCCGCAGTGCGGGGGACTTGTCAGCACGACTGCGCTTTTCAGCGCGGTCATGCTGGCAGGTCGGCCGCGAGAACACAGTTCGACTTGCGTTTGGGGCGTGCAACGGGTGGACTGTCCCCCATCGACCGAATCGGGGTCGATGGCCAACGATGGCCATGACGGCCACAGGTAAGAGGAGGAAGCGGCAGGTGAGCGTCACCGCTGGCGGTGCGGGGAGCCCGCATGGCGTCGCGGAGAAGTTAGGCATTGCGTCCGGGGCGGTTGTTCAAGAGCTTGGGTGGGACGAGGACTGCGATGACGAGCTCCGTCAAACGATCGCGGCTTGCGCCGGGTCCGAGCTCGTCGATGAGGACTACGACGATGTCGTCGATGTGGTTGTGCTCTGGTGGCGCGAGGGAGACGGCGACCTCGTCGACGCGCTTGTCGATGCGCTGACCCCGTTGACCGACCATGGCGTCATCTGGCTGCTCACGCCGAAGGCGGCGCGCGAAGGCCACGTTGAGCCAAGCGACGTCAGCGAGGCCGCGCCGACCGCCGGGCTGCAGCAGACGTCGAGCATCTCGGCGGCCGGTGATTGGAACGGCGCCCGACTCGTGGCGCCGAAGGCGGCTCGCGGCAAAGGGCGCTGAGCAGCCATGCCGGCGATCGGTGAGATCGCTCCGGAGTTCGCGTTGCGCGACCAGCACGGTCGTGATCAGACGCTCGCGTCCCGACGCGGTTCACGCAACCTTCTGCTCGTCTTCTTTCCGTTCGCCTTCACGCGTGTGTGCACTGGCGAGTTGCGCGCGCTCTCCGATCACGCCGCGGCGTGGGAGGACTTCGGCGCGGAGGTGATCGCGGTGTCGTGCGACACCGTGCCGGCACTGCGCGCATTCGCCGAGCAGGAGAAGCTCGAGTTTCCGCTCGCGTCCGACTTCTGGCCGCACGGCGCAGTGGCCAGTGCGTACGGTGCGTTTGACGACTCACTTGGATCCGCCAGCCGCGCGACGTTCGTCATCGACCGCGACGGAGTCATTCGCGACACGGTCCGAGCGGCCATCGCCGATGCTCGCGACATCACCGCCTATCTGAAGGCGCTCGCTGAGCTGTAGCGACTGCCATGCCCTGCTACCGATGCGCTGCTCGCCAGACCGACCCGGGCAAAGGGCCGAGTGAGTGGAAGCGCGGCGTCGTCGACGGGGTGCAAGTGCTGGTATGTCCGGCATGCCAGCGAGCCCACGAGTGGACGGCTGATCTCGACCGGTGCGGGGCGTGTGGCTCGACGCTGCTGGTGCGGGTGCTCGGTGAGACGCGCTGCCGATCGTGCGGAGTAGCCGTGGCCGGCGAGGGTAGCGGGCAGGCTCCCTCCGATGCAGCACTGGCGGCCGATGTGTCTGCCGCGCTCGAACGCCGCTTCGGCGGCTCGCCGGACTCGTCCGGCTAGCACTACACGCCGCCAGCCCACAACCGAACCGGATCCGAATGGCTCGGCGTGTTGACAGCAGTGACAGCCGTAGCGTCTGCTATCTCGGTGAGCGTGCTCCCCGAAGGGACGGTCACGTTCCTCTTCACGGACATTGAGGGCTCAACTCGCCTGCTCAAACGGCTCGGGCCTGGCTACGCCGAGGTCTTGAGCGAGCACCGGCGAATCCTGCGCGAGGCGGCCACTAGCCGCGGCGGCCGAGAGGTTGACACCCAGGGTGACGCGTTCTTCTTTGCGTTTCCGCGGGCCAGCGCGGCCGTGGGCGCGGCGGTCGCCGCGCAGCGTGCCTTAGCTGCGTACGACTGGCCCGAGGGCGGCGAGGTTCGCGTCCGGATGGGTCTGCACACCGCGGAGCCCGAGGTGGGCGACGAGCACTACGTCGGAATCGGCGTCCACCGAGCGGCCCGCATCGGCGCGGTGGGCCACGGCGGCCAGGTCCTGCTGTCGACCGCGACCAAGGAGCTCGCCGAGGATGACCTCGATGGCGTGCACCTCCGCGAGCTCGGGTCATACCGCCTCAAGGACATCGACCGACCGGAGCGGCTCTACCAGCTCTACGTCGAAGGGCTGCCGCGCGACTTCCCCCCGTTGAAGTCCGAGAAGGTCGTGGAGCGGCGACTGTGGCAGCGGCGCCCTGTCATCGCCGCTGCTGCCGTCGTCGTCGTCGCGGCGGTCGCGGTGCCGATCATCGTCCTGAACGGCCATGGCGGTCACAGCGTCGACATTGCGAACATGAGCGGCGACCGGATCGGCGCGATCAGCTTGTCCAACAACCGCCCGATCGCGGCGGTCACGTTGCCGGCGTCACCAAGCTCGATTGCGGTCGGTGACGGTTCCGTCTGGGTCACCATGCCCGATCAGGACGCCGTCTCGAGAATCGACCCCGCGACCAACACTGTTCAGCAGACGATCAAGGTCGACGCCGGCCCTAGCGACGTGGTTGTCGGAGACGGCTTCGTCTGGGTGGCCAACAGCCTTGCCGGGACCGTGTCACAGATCAACCCGCAGGTGGCTGGCGGACAGGTGGTCAAGGAGATTGCGGTCGGGAGCGGTCCGACCGGAATCGCGTTTGGGCTCGGAGCGGTGTGGGTCGCAGATTCTGCCGACAGCGCGGTGGTGCGGATTGACCCTCGCTCGGGCGTGGTGAGTAAGCCGATCTCGGTCGGCGCGGGCGCGGGCACGATTGCCGTCGGTGCCGGCGCGGTCTGGGTTGCCGCTCAGTCCGCAGGGGTCGTCTCCCGCATCGACCCACGCACCGACGATGTCGAGCAGACCATCAACGTCGGCAACGGTCCGGCTGACATCGCGGTCGCAGGCAACTCCGTCTGGGTCGCCAACAGCGCGGGGGGCACCGTCTCTCGGATCGACGCCGCGACCAACGATGTCACCGGGACCTTCCCTACCGGACCGAGCCCAAGCGGCGTCGCGACGGCACTCGACGGTCAAAGCATCTGGGTGTCTGACGCGAGTGCGGGGATGCTCCTTCGAGTTGACGCGTCGAGCGGGCAGATCCGTAAGGCGATCCGGGTCGGCGGCCAGCCGCAAGCCGTCGCGCTCAGTGGCGGCGAGGCCTACGTCGCCGTCGAGGGTTCGGGCAACACCCATCGTGGCGGCACGTTGACCTTCGCGACCGTCGGAGCGCCCAACGTCTATACGCCAGGCCTGCCCAAGGCGCTTGATCCGGGGGAGGGCTACACGTCGTGGGAGCTGCTGAGCATTACCAACGACGGGCTGGTGACGTACGGCCGTACCGGAGGGGCCGGAAGTTCGCAGATTGTGCCCGACCTTGCCTTAGCGCTCCCCACGGTCAGCAATGGCGGACTCACTTACACCTTTACGCTCCGTCCAGGAATTCACTACTCCACCGGGGCGCTCGTCGAGCCGGCGGATATCCGCCGGGGTATCGAGCGGACGCTTCTCATCGGCCGAGGCCAGCCGCCGAGCTCGTTCCTCGCTGACATCGTCGGCGCGCCGGCTTGCATGACCAAGGTGCCGCACTGCGATCTCAGCCGCGGGGTCGTCACCTCACCGGGAAGCAACACCGTGACGATCCACCTTCGGGCGCTGGACCCAAATCTGCTGTACCAGCTGGCGCTGCCGATTGCGGACGCCGTGCCGTCCACGACGCCACTCGATGCCCGGTTGCCACTTCCCGCCACCGGTCCGTACCGCGTTGCCAGCTTTGACGTCAAGACCTCGATCGTCCGGCTCGTCCGCAACCCGGCCTTCCACGTCTGGTCGTCTGCCGCGCAGCCGGCCGGCTATCCCGACGTGATCGTCGAACGCTATGGCTACACCGGAAACAGCGCCGTGAAGGCAGTCGAAGACTCCACCGCGGACGTGACAGATCTGGATCTGGCGCTCCCACCCAGCGTCCTCGCCGCGCTGGAGACCCGGTATTCCAACCGTGTCGACACGGTTCCGCTTCCGGAGACCGTTGGGGTCTGGTTGAACAACACGTTGGCGCCGTTCAACAACGAGCGAGTGCGCCAAGCGCTGAACTACGCGGTCGATCGCCGGCATCTGATCGCGCTCGCGGGTGGCCCCGGCGAAGCCGAGTTGAGCTGCCAGCTTCTTCCACCCAACGTCAACGGCTATCGACGTTATTGCCCGTACACCGAGAACCCTGACGCAGCCGGCACCTACAACGGGCCGGACCTCGCCAAGGCTCAACGGCTCGTGGCTGCGTCCGGCACGAAGGGCGATCCGATCACGCTGTGGTTCTACGACATCCCGATTGGCATCAAGAACGCGAACTACATCGCGTCGGTGTTGGGGAAGTTGGGGTATCCCACGCGAGTGCGGCGGCTACCGCACGACTACGGGAACACCTACCGCTCGAACCGGCAGGCCGGCGTCGGTGGATTCGGCGGTGACTATCCGGCCGCAAGTGACTTCCTCGCCACGGGCTTCACCTGCGCCACCTACCAGCCGTCATCGGAGGGGGACAATAACAACGACTCCGGCTTCTGCAACCATCACATCGACGCCCAGATGGCTCGTGCGAACGCCCTGCAATCCGCGAACCCCGCGGCGTCCGCGGTGCTGTGGGGCCGCATTGACCGCGAGATCACCGATCAGGCGCCGTGGCTGATTCTTCGCAACGAGGTGACGCCTGACTTCCTGTCGGCCCGGACCGGCGACTTCACCTACTGCTACCTGTCCGAAGGCGCCTGTCTCGACCAACTCTGGGTCCGATAACCCGATCCCGCGTCATCTTGTCAGCATTCCCGGTGGCCGGGGCAACGTGTGGCGCTGACAGGTCGCGAAAATGGTGGGCGATACTGGACTCGAACCAGTGACTTCTGCCTTGTAAGGGCAGCGCTCTAACCAACTGAGCTAATCGCCCTGCTGACAGAAGTTATCAGCCGAGCGAGTGATCAGCCGAGCGCTCGACGCGGTTGGCGCCAACCGGCTGCTCTCGGGCGGCGTCTTGGAGTTGTGGGGCGTTCAACGACGCGGTGGTGCGGGGTGGCGACTGCCTGTGTCGCCGTGGTGGCGCTGGCGGGATGCGCCGGATCCGCCAACTCCGGAGTCGGTCACACCTCGCCGCACTCGACTGGCGCGATGTCGGCGACAACGCCCGGTAGCCGGGTAGCGGTCGCGAGCAGTCACCACGCGCGAACGCACGTACTGGCTGCGAAACACCTACTGGCCGGGAAATATGAGCAACCGGCGCTCGCTGTCTCGAACACTGGTCACGGGATCGCCTGGCTGCACGGCTACGTCGGCAGTCGGCGCACCCAGCTGGCGTGGCTCGATCGAACCGCCGACGGACGGCGTTGGGAGTCAGGGGTAGCCAAGTCGGTCACGGCGGCGGCGCCGTCGAGCGCCGAGACGTTCACGTTTCTTGGCAGGACCGTCGTGGGCTTCGGTGCAACCCGCGGCATCTGGATCAGTCGTGATGCCGGGCGCAGGTGGCGACGGCGATTGTCCTCGTGGACGGTGTTGGCGGTTGCTCGGCGCGGTGGCACCGTGTGGGTGGCAGCGCAAAAGTGTGGCGCGGATGAGACGTGCCGATCGGTCGTGCTCACAACGGATGTGAGGTTCTCGCGGTTCGTCGTGCCAGCGAGCCAGCCATCGGGTGCCGGCTCGGTGATCACGATGGTGTCCGCCGGTCGGATCATCGCGGCTGAACGGGAGACGCAGACCGGCAGACGGACGTTGTCCGTCACCGACGGCCGGGACGGGTGGGCCAAGCGCGAGCTGCCGTGTGCAACCTCCGGTCGCACCGGGGAGCTCGCCGGTTCGGGCGGAACGCTGTGGATCACGTGCCTCACTCGGGAGGTGGGGCCAGCCCCCGGGGAAGGACCGGACGCAACGTTGCGGTCGACGGATGGCGGCCGTCGGTGGATCAACATGACCCGCCACGGCGCAGCGGTCGTCGACGTCAGCGTTGTGCCGGTGACGTCGAACGAGGCGTGGGGACTGCAGAGCATCCGTGGCATGTCAGCCCTCATTTCAACCACCGACGGTGGCGCGCGCTGGTCCGCCGTACGCGCGCCGTGGCCTGTGACCGGCAACGTCTTCACCGCCTACGTGGCGTTCGCAGCGATCAGTTTCGAACGCGCCTGGGCCTTGGCGCAGGTCGATGGTGACCAAGGCACCTACTTCAGGCTCTACCGAACTGCCGATCACGGCCGCCATTGGATGGACGTCGCGCTGCCCGTTGCGGCCGATTTGCCTGCGGCGGCGCAGCCTGACCGTTAGCCTGCAGCGAGAAATCGAGAGCCGCGGACTTCGTTCGATGGTGACACTGGCTGGAGGATGTTCGTGCGGAAGCGGCAATCGGTGGCGATGGTCTGCGTATCAATCCTGAGCGTTGCATTCCTCGGCTCGGCGACGGCAGCGTCCGCGGCGGGTCTGGTTCACGTCGCGAACACGACCGACAGCTCGGCTCCGAGGGTCCTTGTCGACCGGAAGGGCACCGTCAGTGTTGCCTGGACGTCGGCGAATTCCTCCGGGCAGACGATGATCGACTACGCGCGTGAGCCGAAGGGATCAACGCACTTTACAAAGGTGAAGCTTCCTCGGATCGCCAACGTCGACTACCCATTTCTCTATGAGGCGAGTCCCGGCGTGCTGCAGATCATTGCCACGCAGGAGTCCGGCGACTTCGCGCAGGACGCATGGCGATCGACGAACGATGGCAAGTCCTGGAAGATCATGAACACTGACGCGTTGAAGGACACGAGCCTGAGGTCCCACGGCATCTTCCTCCAGTCGCAATACCTCACCCTCACCGCAGGTGGTCCAGCGGAGTACACCGGCGACAATGGCGATCCGAGCGGCGTTGCGGTGCAATTCAACTCGAGCCTCACCAGGGTCACCACGATCGCCACGAACACGCAGTCGCTGAACTTTCCGCAGGTCGGACGGACTGCGACCGGCGCGACCTACCTCATGGACACTCCGAGCAACAGTTTCACCACTGACGTGTTCACCGTCGGCACCCATGTCGGTCACCTCAGCTTCCCGTCATGCGCGACCGCGCCGGGCCGACCGCAGCTTGCGGTTGGGCACTCCGGTGCCGTCGTTGCTTTCTCCGGGTGCGGTCACACCTACGCGCGCACGATCTCGACGGCGGGCAAGGTCGGCAAGTTGGTGAAGGTAGGGCCGTCGCTCACCACTCCCGGGTCTTCGGGCGGCCCTTGGCTCGACCTGGTCGCCGACCGCAACGGTCACTACACGATGGCGTTCACCGTGTCCGGCGGGGACCTGCAGATCGCCCACTCCTCCAACGGTTCGCGCTGGACGACGACGGCAACCCGGTTAATTTCCGCGGCGGTCGGGCTCACCTACCAGTCGAACGGTGCGGTTTCGCTCGGTGCAGCCACCTGGTACGCCGAAGCGACGCGGAACCCGAACGCCAGCACCTACAACGTCCTTGCCACTTCACTCGCCGCAACGTATCAAGTGCCGAAGTCGCCGTCTGGGCACGGCATCGCGCACCCGCGCCGTGGTCGGATCGGGTCGCTCGCGGTCGTCGTGCCCGGCAAGATCTCGGTCAAGGCGGTCGAGCACAGTGGTCGCATCAAGGTGCGCATGGTCGACGCGCTCGCCAGCGAGATCTCAGTCGGGGTTGCACTGACCTCAAGCTCGGGTGGCACGGTGAACTACTTCTGCAACAGTGGCGCGACGGTCAAGCTCAAGGCGCGTCACGCCAAACTGGTCACCGAGCTTTGCCAAGGCGTCGGTCCGTTCGCCATCCCTCGAAGCGGTTCGCCTGCCGTTTCCGCGACGGCAAAGAAGTCGGTGACCTTCACGTTCTCGGGACGCAATGGCACGTTGACACTCGTGTCGCCCGCGCACTAACGCCCCGAGGTTCTTTCGCGTTACGGCCGGAAGTACATCGGGTTCGGGATCTTGAACCGGCGCGCGGCGAATCCGCCTCGTAGGTCGGCGAGCTGGTCACCGAAGTTGGCGATGATCCGGTATCCGAGCGACTGGATGTGCTGGCGGGTCAGCGACTTGTACTGCGTCGTGGTGCAGTTCGGGGCGCAGGACGACAGCCACGGGTCCCCGCCACCGGGGTCTTACACCACGACTTGTCCGCATCTGCGACATTTCTGGACTGGGGCAGGTGGACGCGGGTCACGCCACCTCAGACATGCGGGAGATCGTTTGATGGGGTGTACATGACAGGGTTCGGGGTATGTCTAGGCCAGTGACCCCGCGCGTTGAAGCAGTTCCGGCGCGACCGGTCGTCGAAGACGTGCGCCCGCGGGTCGAGGACGGTAAGTACCCCGCGAAGGGCGTCGTCGGGGATGCGGTCCACGTCGAAGCCGATGTGTTCGCGGACGGGCATGACGCGCTGCGGGTAGAGATTCACTACCGCGCTCACGGCAAGCGGGTTTGGTCCCGCGAGCCGATGACACCGCTCGGCAACGACCGCTGGTCCGGTGAGTTCACCCCGACCCGGCTTGGTCGCCATGAGTTCGGTGTCCAGGCGCGCGTCGACCACTTCGCCACCTGGTTTCGGGATCTCACTGCGCGCCTTGGCGCCGGCCAGGACGTCGCGCTGGAATTGCTCGTCGGTGCCGAGCTGGTACGCGAGTCCGCTAGCCGGGCGAAAGGCGCTGATCGCAAGCGGTTGACCGCGTTCGCCGACGACCTCGGCGAAGGGTACGTGCCGGAGATCGACGAGCTCAGCGACGGCATCCTCGCCGACCTGGTTGCGAAGTACGCCGACACGCCAGCGATGCATTCACCGACGTATGCCGTGCAGGTCGAACGGGTTCGGGCGCGCTTCAGCACGTGGTACGAGATGTTCCCGAGATCGGCCGCGACGCGGGCCGAAGAAGCACGGAACCTTCGCAGATGTGACCGCGCGGCTGGACTATCTGAGCGACCTCGGTATCGATGTGCTGTACCTGCCGCCGATCCACCCGATCGGCACGACCGCGCGCAAGGGCCGAAACGGCGCGACGAAGGCAAATCGCGGTGACGTCGGCAGCCCGTGGGCGATCGGCTCGCCTGATGGCGGCCATACCGCGATCCACCCGCAGCTCGGCACGATGAGCGAGTTCACCGATCTGGTCGCGGCAGCCGAAAGCCGCCAGATCGAAGTTGCGCTAGACCTCGCCTTCCAGTGCTCGCCGGACCATCCCTGGGTGACCGAACATCCGGAGTGGTTCAACCACCGACCGGATGGCACGATCCGCTACGCCGAGAACCCGCCCAAGCGCTACGAGGACATCTACCCGCTCGACTTCGACACCGAGCAGTGGCGCGAGCTGTGGGAGGCGCTGCGTGAGGTCGTGGAGTTCTGGATCGGCCACGGCATCAGGATCTTCCGAGTCGACAACCCGCACACCAAGCCCTTCCCGTTCTGGGAGTGGCTGATCCCCACGATCCAGGACGAGCACGACGGGATTGTGTTCCTCGCCGAGGCGTTCACGCGGCCGAAGGTCATGAAGCGGCTCGCAAAGCTCGGCTTCACGCAGTCCTACACCTACTTCGCGTGGCGTACCCAGAAGTGGGAGCTCGAGGAATACCTCACCGAGCTCACTGCCACCGATGTGGCCGACTACTTCCGGCCGAACTTCTGGCCGAACACGCCTGACATCTTGACCGAGCAGCTGCAGCACGGTGATCGGCACGACCTTCATCGTCCGCGCACTGCTCGCCGGCACCCTCGCGGCGAGCTACGGCATCTACGGCCCGGTTTTCGAGCTGACTCGAGCGCGCGCCGCGGCATGACGGGCTCCGAGGAGTATCTCGACGGCGAGAAGTACGAGATCCGTCATTTCGACCTGACCGCGAACACCAGCATCGCGCCGTTCCTCGCGCGGCTCAACGCGATCCGCAAGCAACAGCGGGCGCTTGCAACACAACCGCACGCTGGCGCTTTCACCGATCGACAACGACCAGCTGATGGCCTACTCAAAGACCGCAACGGGCATCAGCGCACCGGATGATGAGGCCGATGAGCTCGCCGGCGCGCCGGTCCTCGTCGATCCTCAACCTCGACACCGACATACAAACAGTCCGGGTGGGTCGAGCTGGATCTCGCCGCGCTCGGCATCGATGCGGATGAGCCCTACGTCGTTCACGACCTGCTCACCGACGCGAGCTATGAGTGGAAGGGCCACCGCAACTTCGTGATCCTCGACCCGACCGCGGCCCCTGGCCACATCTTCAGAATCGAGCCAGTGGCGGGAGCCAAGCGATGACGCCGCGCGAACGAGTCAGATCGTGCCGGTCACCGCGCCGACCGCGCGGTGGTATCAGGACGCCGTGTTCTACGAAGCCCACGTCCGAGCCTTCGCAGACAGCGACGGCGACGGCGTCGGTGACTTCAAGGGCTTGCTTGGCAAGCTTGACTATCTGCAGGAGCTCGGCGTCACGGCGCTGTGGCTGTTGCCGTTCTATCCCTCGCCGTTGCGCGACGACGGCTACGACATCTCTGACTACCGCAGGGTGCATGAGTCGTACGGGACGCTTCGCGACTTCCGCGCTGTCCTCAAGGCCGCACATGCCCGCGGCATCCGGGTCATCACCGAGCTCGTGCTTGCGCACACCTCCGACGAGCATCCGTGGTTCAAGCGGGCGCAGGCAGCCCCGAAGGGCAGTGCCTACCGCGACTTCTACACCTGGAGCGACACCCCCGACCGCTATCGCGAGGCGAGGGTGATCTTCACGGACTTCGAGACGTCGAACTGGGCGTTCGACGCCAAGGCCGACGCCTACTACTGGCATCGGTTCTACTCGCACCAGCCGAGCTTGAACTACGACAGCCCTGATGTTCGGCAGGCGATGTTCGACGTCGTCGACTACTGGCTGGAGATGGGTGTCGACGGGCTGCGGCTTGACGCGGTTCCCTACCTTTACGCCCGCGAAGGCACGACCTGCGAGAACCTGCCAGAGACCATCGAGTTCTTGCAGGACCTCCGCAGCCACGTCGACGCGAACTTCGACGACCGCATGCTGCTTGCTGAGGCCAACCAGTGGCCGGAGGATGCGGTTGCCTACTTCGGCGATGGTGACGCCTGCCAGATGGCTTTCCACTTCCCGCTGATGCCGCGGATGTTCATGGCCGCTCGCCAGGAAGACCGATTCCCGATCGTCGACATCCTGAACGAGACCCCGGCGATCCCGTCGAACTGCCAGTGGGGCTTGTTCCTGCGCAACCACGACGAGCTGACGCTGGAGATGGTCACCGACGAAGAGCGCGACTACATGTATCGCGTCTATGCCGAGGATCCGCAGGCGCGGATCAACGTCGGGATCCGGCGTCGGCTCGCGCCGCTGCTCGGCAACGACCGCCGGCTGATCGAGATGATGAACGGCCTGCTGTTCTCCTTGCCTGGCACGCCGGTCATCTACTACGGCGACGAGATCGGGATGGGCGACAACATCTATCTCGGCGACCGCAACGGCGTGCGTACCCCGATGCAGTGGGACTCCGATCGCAACGCCGGATTCTCCAGCGCCAACCCGCAGCGGCTCTACCTCCCGGTTGTCATCGACCCGGAGTATCACGCCCAGGCGGTCAACGTCGCGGCACAGGACGAGAACCCGAACTCGTTGTTGTGGTGGATGCGGCGCCTCGTTGCGCTGCGCAACCGCTATCACGCGTTCGCGCGCGGAAGTCTCGAGATCCTGCTCCCCGACAACCGCAAGGTGCTCGCGTTCCTTCGCCGCTACGAGGACGAGACGATCCTCGTGGTCGTCAACCTCTCGCGGTTCACCCAGGCAGTGGAGCTCGACCTGTCCGACTATCTCGGCACGGTTCCGGTCGAGCTCTTCGGCAGCACCAAGTTCCCGCCGGTTGGCGACCTGCCGTACTTCGTCACCCTTGGTGGGCACGGCTTCTACTGGTTCGCACTCGAGCCCCGCGACAGTGCCGAAGATCAGCAACGATCCAGCCTCACCGTGCGAGGACCGTGGACCGACGTGATGCGTGGCACCCGCACCCGGACCCCGCTCAACCAGGTGCTGCCGACCTACCTCGCCAATCGCCGTTGGTTCCGCGACAAGTCGCGCCACATTCGAGGCACTGAGATCGTCGACGTCATCCCGATTCCCCGCGCCCGGCTCGGATCGTGACGCGACCGTCGGATCGCTCGTCATCGTGCGGGTGCTGCTCGATCAGGGCTTGCCGGAGACCTACGTCGCTCACCGTTTCGCACGCAGTCGGCGAGGCTGCCGCCGAGGTGCTGAGATGGCGACCGGAGAGCGTTATCTGCGGCGTCCATCTCGGCTGACGGCGAAGGCGTGATCTACGACGGGCTGGCCGAGCCTGGATTCGCCAAGGCGTTGCTCGACGCGATGGGCAGGCGACGGCAGCTCGCCGGCCGGACCGGCCGGCTCGTCAGCGTGCCGGCGCGGTCGCTGCGGCGGCTGCGTCGACGGCATCGACGCCGAGTCGGCGGCGGTGCCGATCTCCACCGAGCAGAGCAATACCTCGGTCGTGATCGGCAACCAGGCTCGTGCTCAAGGTCATCCGGCGGGTCGAGGAGGGCATCAACCCCGACGTCGAGGTCGGCCGATTCCTGACCGAGCGCACGTCGTTCGACCACTCGCCCGTCGGTCGGCGGTGCGCTGGAGTATCGAGAGGGCCCGAGCGACGACGTCGCCGCGACGATCGCGCGTGGTCCAGCAGTTCATCCCGAACGAAGGCGACGGCTGGAACTACGTCCTGGATGCGCTTGACCGCGTGCTCGAGGAGGTCATCACCCGGCCGGACGTCGAGGAGGTCATGTTCTCGATGCCGGCACGAGCATCTCGACGCCGCCGACGTCGAGCCGGCGCAGGGCAACCTGCTTGTCGGCCCGCATCTGCAGTGGGCGGAGATCCTCGGTCGGCGGACCGCCGAGATGCACCTCGCGCTCGCCTCGGACGAGCACCGACAAGGCCTTCGCGCCGGAGCCGCTCACCGCGATCGATCGACGAGCGCTGCATCACGGCGCCCGCAGCCTGCTTCGTCGCTCGATCCGTACGGTGCGCTCGATGTCGAGCACGACCGCCTGCGTCCAGCGAGCTGCTCGACCGCGAGGACGAGGTGCTTGAACGGCTCGAGGTGGTCATGCACGCTCCGATCACCGCCGATGAAGATCCGCTGTCACGGCGACTACCACCTCGGTCAGGTGCTGTGGACCGGTAAGGACTTCGTCATCATCGACTTCGAGGGCGAGCCGGCGCGGCCGTTGTCGAGTCGGCGGCTCAAGCGGCCAGCGCTGGTCGACGTCGCCGGGATGATCCGATCGTTCCACTACGTGTCGAAGGTCGCGGGCAACCGGCTGTCGCGTGACCTCATCCCGTCGCGCGAGCGCGCGGCGCTCGATCCGCTGCTGACCCTGTGGTACCGATCGGTGTCAGGCGCGTTCCTGCGCTCCTACCTCGCCACCGCCGGTGACGCCAGCGTTCCTGCCGACCGATCGCGCGGAGCTGGGCGAGGCTGCTGGACTTCCTGATGTTCGAGAAGGCGATCTACGAGCTGGGCTACGAAGCCAACAACCGACCCGACTGGGTGGACGTGCCGGCGCAGGGTCTCGTGGACATGCTCGAGGCGAGCCATTGAGTGCCGGCATCGGCAGCGCGCGACGGGCTGCGGCGGCTGGCACACGCACATGGCATAGCAGCTGAGCTACACCGCGCACGGCGGTCGGCGGATCCAGACCTCGACCGACGCAATGGTTGCGACGCTCGAGGCGCTTGGCGTCACGGTCACAACCGGCCGCAGCGTCGAGGCGCAGCTCGCCGCGGTGGCAGCTGCGCGCGGCTCCGGTGCCCTCGAGCCAGTCGTCGTCGCCCGTCGCTCTGGCGAGCTCTCCTCGCCGGTCACGACTGGCGGCGCGAGCGGATCCGGCGGCGTGCAGCGTCACCGTCAGGCAGGAGGATGGCGGACACCTCACCGTCCGACTGGCGGACGTGGTGACTGCGACTGCGGCATCGCCTAGCGATGGTTCGATGCGGTCGCTGACGCTGAACCTCTCCGGCCTCGGCCTGCCGCACCGGCTATCACGAGCTCACGATCGACGGGCCAAGGCGTCGCCGCCGCGACGGCGATGTTGCTCGTGCCGCCGTCACCGAGGCGCGCCGCGTCCCGGTCGTTCGGCGTCTTCGCTCCGGTCTATGCGCTGCGTGGCGATGATGACTGGGGGGTCGGCACGTTCACCGACCTGGCCCGAGCTTGCCGATCACGTCGGCGAGCTCGGCGCCGAGATCGTCGGCACGTTGCCGATGTTCCCGATCTTCTTCGACCCGCCGGTCGACCCCAGCCCGTACCTGCCGGTCAGCCGGCTGTTCGTCAACGAGCTGTTCATCGATGTCGAGGCGCTGCCGGAGTTTGCCGCGTCAACCGCGGCGCGGGACGATCGCCGGCTCGGCCGAGATCCGAACGGCTCGCACCGAGCTGAGCCGGCACGACATCGTGCAGTACGCCGAGGTCATGGCGCACAAGCGTCGGGTGCTCGAGGCCTGTGCGCAGAGAGTCTGTTCGGGCTGAGACCGGGCCGACTCGGCCACAGCGCCGTGGCGGATTCGACGACGTTCCTCGCTGCGCCATCCCGAGCTCGACCTCCTACGCCGACTTTCGGGCCGCCGGCGAGCGAGTTGGCGCGCCGCTGGCGCGAGTGGCCGAGCGGCCCAGGCTGAGCTCCCGCACGGTGCGGCCGACCCGGCCGCGCAGCGCTACCACTCGCTATGTGCAGTTCGTCGCCGCCGAACAGCTGGCTGCGGCTGCGACGCCGGTGGTGGCGACTCGGGCTGGGCTCTATCTGGACCTGCCGGTCGGCGTGCATCCGGATGGCTTCGACACCTGGTCACGGGCCGATCTCTTCGCGCCAGCAACGGTTGGCGCGCCGCCGGATCGGCTCGCACCGCAGGGCCAGGCGTGGGGCTTCCCGCCGTTGCATCCGCAGCGGATTCGGCAGTCGATCGCTACCGCTATGTCATCAGCTGCCTATCGCCATCTGCTCGCGCAACGCGAGGGTGATCCGGATCGACCACGTGCTCGGGCTGCAACGCATGTTCTGGATCCCGCCGGCGCGGGCGCAGAGTCGGGTGCCTACGTGCGTTATCCGCCGCGACGAGCTGATGGCGATCGTCGCGATCGAGGCCGCGCGCGCGAACGCCGTGGTCGTCGGCGAGGACCTGGGCACGGTGCCGGCCGGGATCCGGGCGCGCGATGGATCGCGACGCGCATGTTGCACTCGTTCGTCTACCAGTTCGCGGCAACCGCGCAGCGACCCGCTGCCCACAGCCGACGCCGCCGTCGCTCGCGTCGCTCGGCAGCCACGACCTGCCGCGATTCGCCGGCTTCTGGCGCGGCGCCGACATCGACGATCGGGTCGCTCGCGGCGTCACGCCGCGAGGCCGCGGCGCAGGCCGAGCGGGCCGAGCGGCGACGCCTGGTCGACGCGGTCGCAGGCACCGCTCGCTGATGCGACGGCCCGACGGCACGTTCATCGCGTGCATCGGCTCGCTGGCCGCGGGTCCAGCACCGTATGTCATGGTCGATCTCGCCGACATCGAAGGCGAGACCGTGCCGGACAACCGCCCCGGCACCGGCCCGGAAGCGGACAACTGGCGGCACCGGCTCGCCCGACCGCTGCAGTCAATCGTGGGCGATGACCGAGTCAACGAGGTGCTCGCCTCGATCGCGACGACGCAGCGTCGTACCGTCATGAGCCGCGAGAGGAGTGAGCGCATGAGCACGACCGCAAAGCGCAAACAGAGCGCCGCCGAGCCCGAACGGTTCAGCCTGCTTAGCGACCAGGATCTCTACCTGTTCAACGAGGGCACTCACCGGCATCTCGCCGACCGGCTCGGTAGCCACCGGGTGCCGGACGGCGATGGCTACTACTTCGCGGTATGGGCGCCCAACGCGACCGCGGTCAGCGTCATCGGCGACTTCAACGGATGGTCCGGCGCCGGCGCCTCGCTCGCGTCTCGTGACACCTCCGGGATCTGGGAAGGCGTCGTGCCGACGGCCCGCAAGGGTCAGGTCTACAAGTACGCAGATCACCGCACGTGACGGACGGGTGTTGGAGAAGGCCGACCCGTACGCGGTCCGCGCCGAGGCGCCGCCCGGACCGGCTCGGTGCTGTGGGATCTCAGGTTCGAGTGGGACGACGACGACTGGATGGCGACACCGCGGCGCACGCAACGCGCTCGACGCGCCGATGTCGGTCTACGAAGTGCACCTCGGCTCATGGCGGCGCGATGCGGCCGATCCCGATCGGATGCTGTCAGCTACACCGAGCTCGCGCCGCTGCTTGTCGAGCACGTGCAGGCGGCCGGCTTCACCCATGTCGAGTTCCTGCCGGTCATGGAGCATCCGTTCTACGGCTCGTGGGGATATCAGGTCACCTCGTTCTTCGCGCCGTCCGCTCGCGTTTGGTGAGCCCGAGGATCTGATGTACCTCATCGACCAGCTTCATCGGCCGGCATCGGGGTCATCATCGACTGGGTGCCGTCGCACTTCCCGAACGATGAGTTTGCGTTGGCCGGCTTCGACGGCACGGCGCTTTATGAGCACCCGGATCCGCGGCTCGGGCTTCCAGCCCGACTGGGGAAGCCTGATCTTCAACTACGGCCGACCCGAGGTCCGCGCATTCCTCGCGTCGTCGGCGGACCACTGGATCTCGACCTACCACGCAGACGGGCTGCGGGTCGATGCCGTTGCCTCGATGCTCTACCTCGACTACTCACGCAAAGCCGGGGAGTGGCGCCCCAATCGACACGGCGGCAACGAATATCTCGAGGCGGTCGACTTCCTGAAGCAGCTGAACATCGGTGTGTACGCCGACCACCCCGACGTGCAGACGATCGCCGAGGAGTCTACGGCCTGGCCGGGCGTCTCGCGACCGGTCGACCTCGGTGGTCTCGGCTTCGGCCTGAAGTGGGACATGGGCTGGATGCACGACACGCTTGAATACTTCGAGCGCGAGCCGATCCACCGCCGCCACCATCACAGCCAGCTCACCTTCCGCGGCGTCTATGCCTTCTCGGAGAACTACCTGCTGCCGCTGTCCCATGATGAGGTGGCCCACGGCAAGGGTTCGCTGCTGCGCAAGATGCCGGGAGACGACTGGCAGAAGTTCGCCAACCTGCGGCTCTTGCTTCGGCTACCAGTTCACCCAGCCCGGCAAGAAGCTGCTGTTCATGGGTGGCGAGTTCGGGCAGTGGGCGGAGTGGGCGCACGACTCCGGTCTGGACTGGGACCTGCTGAGCCAGGAGTCGAATCGCGGCCTGCTGCAATGGGTCGCCGACCTCAACGCGGTCTATCGAAGCGAGCCCGCGATGCACGAGCTCGACACCGATCCGGCCGGATTCCGGTGGGTCCAGATCGACGATGCGGACGAGAGCACGCTGAGCTACCTGCGGCTGGCGCGAAGTCGGGCGAGTCGGTGCTGGTGTCGATGAACCTCACTCCGGTGCCTCGCCACGATCACGTGGTCGGTGTCCCGACCGGCGGGTCTGGGCGCGAGCTGCTCAACAGCGACTCGACGTTCTACGGCGGGAGTGGCGTCGGCAACCTCGGCGGCGTCCAGCCGCCTCGGCCGAGCCGTGGGGCGACTACTCCGCATCGGGTCGCGCTGACCCTGCCGCCGCTGTCGTTGCGTGCTGCTCAAGGCCGGATCACCTTGAGCCCGAGCTGAGTCGGCTGGATCGCGGCCTAGGTCGCCACGAGAGTCGACGAGAACGCGACCTGGTCGTTCCTGGTGTGGGCACCGATCATGGCGAGATTTCGGTGCGGGTCGTGATCGGCGACGGCTGCGGTCAGCTACCCGATGTCTGACTGCCGCCGATGGCTACTTTGCCGCTGACGTCTCGGGTCTCGGCGACCGCGCCTGACTACCGGTACGTGCTGGCCGACGGCAGCGTGCTTGGCCGATCCGGCGTCGCGCTGGCAGCCCGACGGTGTGCACGGGCCGTCCCGCGGCGTTCGACCCGAGTCGGTTTGACTGGAACGACGACGGGTTCTCGATGCCGCCGTTGCGGAGTCCGTGATCTACGAGCTGCACGTCGGCACGTTCACGCCGCCGGCACGTTCGACGCTGCGATCGAGCAGCTCGACGACCTCGTCGACCTCGGCGTGACCGCGGTCGAGCCGATGCCGGTCGCTGCCTTTCCCGGCACGCGAAACTGGGGCTACGACGGGGTGTTTCCCGTTCGCGGTCCAGGACAGCTACGGCGGCCCGCCGGCGTTCCAGCGCTTCGTCGACGCGTGTCATCGGCGCGGTCTCGCCGTCATTCTCGACGTCGTCTACAACCACCTCGGGCCAGAAGGCAACGTGCTCGGCTCGTTCGCGCCGTACTTCACCGACGTCTACTCGCACGCCGTGGGGTGCGGCGGTCAACGTCGCCGAGGCCGGCTCGGACGAGGTGCGTCGCTACTTCACCGAGAACGCGATCATGTGGCTCCGCGACTTCCACGTCGACGGGCTGCGGCTTGATGCGATCCACGGCATCGTCGACCCGACCGCGTCGCCGTTTCTGCGCGAGCTCACGGCGACGGTCGGAGGGCTCGCGGTCGATCTCGGTCGACGGCTGTCGCTGATCGCGGAGAGCGCGGACAACAACCCGCTGGTGGTGTCCTCGCGCCGACGTCGGTGGGCTGGGCTTCGACGCGCAGTGGAACGACGACTTCCACCACTCGCTGCATGCCGTCGCTCACCGGCGAGCGGACTGGCTACTACCAGGACTACGGCGGGCTCGAGCGATCTCGCCCGCGCCTACAACGATGGATTCGTCTACCAAGGCCAGCACTCGGCATTTCGGGACCGCCGACACGGCGCGCCATCACGGTCGGTCCCGCGCGACCGCTTCGTCGTCTTCGCGCAGAACCACGATCAGGTCGGCAACCGCGCCGGCGCCGAGCGGCTCAGCTGCGCTGGTCGAGCCAGCCGCCGCGCGCCAGGCTGGCCGCGCTGCGCTGCTGCTCTCGCCGTTCGTCCCGCTGCTGTTCATGGGCGAGGAGTACGCCGAGCCGGCGCCGTTCCCCTACTTCATCGACCACGGCGATGCCGATCTCGTCGAGGCAGTTCGACGGGGTCGCGCGGCCGAATTCGGTCGCGACGCCGACGTCTTCGATCCGGCCAGCGAGTCGACCTTCGCCAGGCTCGACCTCGACCGGCTGCACCGCGAACTCTGCAGCCCGGCCGCGGCTTCTCGCGCTCTATCGCGCGCTGCATCAGCGCTCGGCGCCGCGCATCCGGTGCTGAGTGATCCCGCAGCCGTTGCACTCCGAGGCAACCGTGACGGCAGAGCTGCTGACGGTGACGCGGCGCTCGAGCCACGGGCATGGCCTTCGCGGCGTTCGAACTTCGGATCCACCGAGCGGCGTTCAGCCGCCGCCGACGTCGGCAGCACCGAGTTGGTCGCGGGTGCTCGACTCGCGCGATCCGGACTTCGGCGGCGACGGGGCGCGGTCGCCCGCTGAGGCAGCTCGCGGCGGCGGAGCACCTGCCGCTTGAACCCGTACGGATTCTGTCTCTATGTCTGCGATTCAGCCCGACGGAAGGGATTGCTTGATGCGCGTCTGGCCAGGGTCGCCCTACCCACTGGGGGCGACGTGGGATGGCGAAGGCGTCAACTTCGCGATCTTCTCCGAACACGCCACTGCGGTTGAGCTGTGTCTGTTCGACTCGGCGGAGGCGCGCGAGTCCTCGACGACGATCGCGATGCCAGAGGCGACCGACGACGTTTGGCACGTCTACCTGCCCGACGCCCGGCCCGGCACGTTCTACGGCTACCGGGTGCATGGACCGTACGAGCCGGCGCAGGGCCACCGCTTCAACCCCAGCCAAGCTGCTGATTGACCCCTACGCGAAGGCGGTCAGTGGGGCGATCCGTTGGAGCGACGAGCTCTTCGGCTACACCATCGGCGACCCGAAGGCCGACCTGTCCATCGACGAGCGCGACTCCGCCGGTGGGATGCCGAAGTGCGTTGTCGTCGACTCCGCCTTCACTTGGGGCGACGATCGCTCGCCGCGCACCCCGTGGAATCGCACCGTCATCTACGAGTGCCACGTCCGCGGCATGACCAAGCTCCACCCGTTGGTCCCCGAGGAGCTGCGCGGCACCTACCTCGGCCTTGCTTCCGACCCGATCATCGATCACCTGACCGCGCTGGGCGTGACCGCGGTTGAGCTGATGCCGGTCCATCAGTTCCTGCCGGAGCGAGACCTGGTCGACAAGGGCCTCACCAACTACTGGGGCTACAACTCGATCGGCTTCCTCGCGCCGCACGTCGGTTACGCGACTGCGGGTCGCGGCCAGCAGGTCTATGAGTTCAAGTCGATGGTCAAGACGCTGCATCGGGCGGGCCTCGAGGTCATTCTCGACGTCGTCTACAACCACACCGCCGAGGGCAGTCACCTCGGGCCGACGCTGTCGTTGCGCGGCATCGACAACGCGACGTACTACCGGCTCAGTCCCGAAGATCCCCGCTACATGCTCGACTTCACCGGCACCGGCAACAGCCTGAACCTGCTGCACGCCCGCACGATGGGGCTGATCATGGACAGCCTGCGCTACTGGGTCACCGACATGCACGTCGACGGGTTCCGGTTTGATCTCGCGCCGGTGCTCGTGCGTGGCTACGAGGATGGTCCGCGAAGTGCGTTCTTCGAGATCGTGCAGCAGGACCCGGTGCTGTCGACCGTGAAGCTCATCGCCGAGCCGTGGGACGTGGGTCCCGATGGCTATCAGCTCGGGCGGTTCCCGCAGGGGTGGTCGGAGTGGAACGGCCAGTATCGGGACACGGTCCGGCAGTTCTGGCGCGGCGATGGCGGCATGGTGCCCGAGATGGCCTCGCGGATCTCAGGCTCGAGCGACATCTTCGCGCCGAGCCGACGACCGACGTACGCGAGTGTCAACTTCGTCACCTGTCATGACGGCTTCACGCTGACTGATCTGGTGAGCTACGAACACCGCCACAATGAGGCGAACGGCGAAGACAACCGCGATGGCACGTCGGAGAACTACAGCTCCAGCTGGGGAGTGGAAGGCGAGACCGAGTCGGCGCGGATCCTGCGGCTGCGTGGCCGGATCAAGCGCAACATGCTCGCCACGGTGATGTTCTCCCAAGGCGTTCGGATGATCCTCGCCGGCGACGAGCTCGGCCGCTCGCAACGGGGCAACAACAACGCGTACTGCCAGGACAACGAGATCAGCTGGATCGACTGGGACCTCGCCGACAAGGAGCTCGAGATGTTCGAGTTCACCCGGGAGCTGATCCGGATCATGCAGAGCAACCCGGTGCTGCGACGGCGCCACTTCTTCTCCGGCCACACCAGTCAGACCCAAGGCGAGCCGGACGTCGTGTGGATCCGCGGCGACGGACAGGAGATGACCGACGTCGACTGGAAAGACGAAGATGGCCGCACGCTCGCGATGCTGATGCCTGGTCGCTCCGGTGACGAGGTTGATGCCCGGGGCCGGGCGCTGGTCGGAGAGTCGCTGCTGTGGCTGCTCAACGGCGGGGGCTCGCCGCGGTCTTACACCTTGCCGAAGATGGACCGGCCGGGGCTGTGGGAGCAGCTGTTCAGCACTGCCCGCCCAGGGCAGCGTCCGATCCAGACCCCCACGATCAACCTCGCCGGCCACTCGACGATCCTGTTGCGCCACAGCGAAAACCCGACGCGATGACTGGCGTGGCGCGCCTCTCACTGCCATGAGCGGGCGGCGTCACGTCGGGTCCACATACCGGCTGCAGCTCAACGGCATCGGATTCGCCGGAGCAACTGCACTCGTGCCGTTCCTTCACGGGCTCGGCATCGAGACGTGTTACGTCTCGCCGGTGACACGAGCGCGTACGGGCAGCACCCACGGCTATGACGTCGTCGACCCGACTCGACTCGATCCGTCGCTCGGCTCGGAACAGGCTTTCGAGACGATGCTCGCGGCGCTGGCTGATCACGACATGGGTCTGCTTATCGACATCGTGCCCAATCACATGGCGGCCTCGACCGAGAACCCGTTCTTCGCTGATGTGTTGCGCCACGGTCGTCGGTCGGAGTTCGCGCCGTACTTCGACATCGCTTGGGACGAGCAGGACGGCAAGATCTTGTTGCCAGTGTTGGGAAAGCCACTACCTGAGGTGCTCGAAGCAGGCGAGATCCAACTTGTCCCCGACAACGGCATCGGCGGGTCGGATCGACCGTTCATCGCGTACTTCGAGCAGCGGTTTCCGGTCGCTTCCGACACCGTCCATGCCGACCTCGCTGAGCTGCTCGACGCGCAGCACTACCGGCTGGCTGACTGGCGGGTGGCCAACCATGAAGTCAACTATCGGCGGTTCTTTGACATCAATGAGCTGATCGGGGTTCGCCAAGAGGACCCTCAAGTGTTCACCGAGACCCATCGCCTGATCGAAGCGCTCACTCTCGACCCGCGCGTCGTCGGGCTGCGCGTCGATCATGTCGATGGCCTGGCTGACCCGTCGGGTTACCTCGAGATGCTTCGAGTGGCGACGGGCGGCGCGGACGTGCAGCCGGTCATCCTCATCGAGAAGATCCTCGGCCGTGATGAGGGCCTACCGGAGTGGCCGGTCGAAGGCACGACCGGCTATGAGTTCGCGGACCTGGTGGTTGGCCTGTTCGTGGCCGAGCATGGTGCGGCTGACCTCGCAGCCGCGACTGCCGCTGCCACGAGCGACCATCGAAGCTTCGCGGCGCGCGCGTTCGACGACAAGCGTCGGGTCATCGAGACGCTGTTTCCGCATCAGCTCGATCAGGTCAGCGCGCATGCGATCCGCGCACTGAGCGCGGACGGTGGCACCCCGGTCACGCCGGCAACGGCCCGCACCGCGATCGGGGAGCTGACCACTGCCCTCGAGGTCTACCGCACCTATCGCCGGCCGGAGGCGGCGATCCGGCCCGACGATCTGGTGCGAATTCGCCGCGCTGCCGATGACGCCCGAGCAACCCTCGAGGCTGACAGCGCGGTAGCTCTCGACCGGTTCGTCGGGTTGCTCGGCGGTGACGCCGAACCACGTGGCGAGGCGTGGCAGGCAATCGGGGCCTGGCAGCAGCTCACCGGGCCGGTGACCGCCAAAGGTGTCGAGGACACCGCGTCGTACAACTCCGGGCATCTGATCGCGACTGCTGATGTCGGCGCCGACCCGGATCACCCAGCGGTTTCCGCACCCGAGTTCCATGCCGTGATGACCCGGCGGCAGCGCGAGCGACCGCTCGCAATGAGCTCGACTTCGACGCACGACAGCAAGCGAAGCCACGATGTGCGGTGCCGGCTGGCCGTCCTCTCCGAGCTGGCTGGCGACTGGGAGAAGTCGGTCACGCTGCTTGATGACTTGTCGTCGCAGCGTGGGGTTGAGCAACCGGACGCCGCGGATCGGCGGTATGTCTACGAGACCCTGGTCGGCAGCTGGCCGCTCTCCGAGCCGATCGGGGAGGAGTTCGTCGACCGAATCCGCGCGCACCTGTCAAAGGCCGCGCGCGAGGCGAAGCGTCACAGCAACTGGGTTGCGCCCAATCTCGAATACGAGGAGGCGCTTGGCGACCTGGCGCAGCGAGTGATCGCAGGCGAGGACACTCAGTGCCGCCGCATCGTCGAGAACGTTGTCTCCGCGATCGAGCGTGCAGGCGCAGCCAACTCGCTCGCGTCGGTGGTGCTCAAGGCGACCGCACCGGGTGTGCCCGACATCTACCAAGGTGACGATCGTTGGTTCTTCGCGCTGGTCGATCCCGACAACCGTGGTGAGCTCGATGTCGCCGCCCATGCCGACGGGCTCGCGCACCTCCCGCCGCTTGCTGCCGGGGATTGCGGCGAGCAGGTCGAGGCGCTCATGTCTGGCTGGCGTAGTGGCGCTGTCAAGCAGCTCGTCGTCCGCAACGCACTTGACGCGCGGCGGCGCGCGCCCGATCTATTCAAGGCTGGCGGCTACCAGCCACTCGAGGTCTTTGGCAGGCACCGCGACCACGTGCTGACGTACGCCAGATCGCACGCTGACGGCTATGCGGTCGCAATCGTGCCGCGGTTTGCGTACTCCCTTGCCGGGCCTGGGCGATTTCCACTCGGTGCCGAGGACTGGGCGGACACCGAGGTCGCCCTTCCAGCGCACTGCCCGCCGGACGTGACCGACGCGCTGACTGGACGGCGGCTGGTGGCCACCAACGGTCGGATGAGGCTGGCCGCCGCACTCTCCATCTTGCCGGTGGCCATCCTCCGCGGCTAGGCCGCGAGTAGTTGGTGGGGGAGTGGCTCGCTGTGGACCACGTCGAGGGAGGACACGGCGCGGGTGATGGCGACATAGAGCCAGTGCAGACCTCGATCGTGCGACGCCACGATCGCCGCCGGCTCGACCACAATCACGTGGTCGAACTCCAGCCCCTTGCACAGCGTGATCGGCACGAGCTCAACCCGGCTTTCCATGCCCTCCTCGACGCGGCCGGCCTCGATACCGGCGGCGGTCAACGCGCGGGCGACGGTCGCGAGGTCGGCCGCCGTCGCGATGACGCCGACCGAGCCTTCTTGGCGGAGTCGTTCCGCGACCGCCTCGGCCACAGTGCTCGGCGTGCCGACCGACGGCCTGAGCCTGAGTGACGCCATTGCATGCCGGATCGACGTCGCCGGCTCGAGGTCGACGGCAAGGGCCGGCAACAGCCGGTTGGCCAGGTCGAGGACCTCCTGCGGGACGCGATAGCCACGAGTAAGAGCGACGATCGCCGCGTCCGGCTTGCCGAGATGACGCAGCGTCTCCGGCCAGTTGGCGACCGCATCAGGTGAGGTGGCCTGGGCGATATCGCCGAGGATCGTGGCCGAGCCGGTCTCACAGCGTCGACCGAGCGCCCGGCACTGCATGGCGGACAGGTCCTGTGCCTCGTCCACGACCACGTGTCCGTAGGAGTGCGGGCGCGAAACGTGTGCCGCGACCTCGTCGATCAGGAACGCGTCGGCGCGCGACCAGCGTGCCCGCCCGGCGGACGGTGACGAATCGGTGCGCAGCAGTCGCTGCTCACTGTGGTCGAGCACGCCGTCGGCGAGGCGCGCTAGCGCGAGCTCGTCGCTGAGCAACCGGGTGACCAGCTGTTTCGCGGACACCGCGGGCCAGTGGCTGTCGACGAAGTCTCGAAGCGGCCCCGACCGTGCCAGCCTCGTCACCCATCGGTCGTCGGGCGATCCACCAGTGCTTTCCGACCGGCGGCGCACGGCCTCGGCAATCAGGGTCGGCAGCCGTGATCGGATCACGCCGTACGGCGCTCCGCTGCCGCCTTCTCGCTGGATCAGGTCGGTCAGCTCTTCCGGCGACACCCGCCAGCGACGCGATCCGACCGGCACGACAAGTGACTCGGTGGGCATCCGGATGCCGTCGTGGACGGCGCGGTCGATGACGGTGGCAAGCCGCGCGTCACCCTTCAGCCGGGCGACCTCCGGTCGGTCCTGGCCGCGCACCGTCACTCCGGTCACGACGTCATCGACCACGACCTGCTGCACGTCGATCTCGCCCAGTGCGGGCAGCAGCTCGCCGATGTAGGACAGGAAGGAACGGTTCGGGCCGACCACGAGCACCCGGGCGCGCCGGAGCTGTTCACGGTGGGTGTAGAGCAGGTAAGCCGCCCGGTGAAGCCCGACCGCGGTCTTGCCGGTGCCGGGTGCGCCCTGGATGCAGGTCGTCTGCTCAAGTGGAGCGCGGACCAGGTTGTCTTGGTCCGGCGCGATCGTCGCGACGATGTCGCGCATCGGGCCGACGCGTGGTCGTTCGATTTCTGCGGTGAGGATGCCGCTGGCCGCCACCTCATGCTCGTCGCCGGCGGTGAGCTGTTCATCTTCGAGCGAGGTCAAGACTCCCGCGGCGTGCCCGAAGCGTCGACGCCTCGAGACGTCCATCGGCTCGGCCGCGGTGGCTTGATAGAACGCAAGCGACACATCCGCGCGCCAGTCGACCACCACGACGTCACCCGCGTCGTTGCGGACGTGACGACGCCCGATGTGAAACTCCTCGCCGCTGGATTCCCGATCGATTCGGCCAAAAAACAGCGGCACTCCTGGCACCTCGCGCAGCGCTTCGGCGCGGCGTGCGAGCTCTGATTTCAGGAACTCCGTCGACACCGGGTCGCCGCCCTGCGGGTCGAGCGACCTGACGGTCTCGAGCATCTGCTTCAGGCAGCCGCGGGCATATGCGAGGTAGCGGGCTTCGGCTGCCAATGTGGCGGCAGGGGTGTTGTCGCTGTCCGGATTCGCTTCGAGGTTGCGATTCGAGGACACGAGTCGAGCACTCTAGTCGCTTCCGCGCGTGCTGCCAATCGAGTTAGCGCTGCCTCAGGCTGGCGATTTTCACTCGTTCGGGGCACGACGGCGGTGCAAGGATGGCAGTGAGACAAGGGAGACCACGACATGGTCGAGGACCTGATTGACGCCCGGCGGACTGAGCCCGACTACGTATTGCCGGAGCGCGCGATGCTCGAGGGGTGGCTCGAGTTCCACCGCACGACGTTGCTGCTCAAGTGCGAAGGGCTCGACGACGCGCAACGCAAAGCGCGGCCGATTCCGACCTCGTGCCTCTCGCTGCACGGCTTGGTGCGTCACATGGCCGAGGTCGAGCGCAACTGGTTCTGTCGAGTGCTGATGCAGGCAGAGGCGCCGCCGATCTGGTATGACCCAGAGGTCGAGGACAGCGAGCTAGTGCCGCTCGATGACGCCGACTGGGAGGCTGATCTCGCCGCGTGGACCGCCGAGTGCGACCAGAGTCGGGGCGCCGCGGACAGCCGCGACCTGGACGACACCGGCTCGCGTCGCGGCACACCGTGCTCGCTGCGCTGGATCTACAACCACATGATCGAGGAGTATGCGAGACACAACGGCCACGCCGACTTGATCCGAGAGCTGATCGACGGCGAGGTCGGCTGGTAGCTAGCCGACCTCCGCGATGAAGTCTGCGGCAACCATCGGCTCGGAGAACATCGGGAAGTCGTATTTCAATGCGTTGTCGTGCTCCTCGGCCGAGGTGGCGGCGAGACAATCGCTCAGCGTGATCACCTTGTAGCCGTTCTCGTAGCCGCTGCGCATCGTCGACTCGACACAGCAGTTCGTCAGGAATCCGCCCAACGCGATCGTCGTAATTCCCTTGCTACGCAAGATGAAGTCGAGATTGGTGCTCGCGAACGTGTCGAGGCCACGCTTGCCTTCGATGACGATGTCGCCATCGCCGGGCGCGAGGTCATCGACGATCTCCGCACCCCAGGAGTCCTTGACGAACGCATTGCCGTCGACGACGCCCTTGAGGATGCCGTACGGGTGGGAGCTGATCTCGTTGTAGCCCTTGGCGAACATGATCGGCGCATGCATGACGGTCACGCCGGCGTTACGTGCGGCGTCGACAACCTCGCGGGTGTTGGCGATCATGTCGGTCTTGTTCATGACATCGGCAACGGCCTCGTGCAGCACGCCGCCGGTCGAGGTGAAGTCGTTTTGATATTCGATCAGCACAACCGCGGTCGTCTTCGGATCTAGCGCCATGAGCAATCTCCTCCACTAGCGGTGACCTTGACGTACGTTCCCTTGGAAGGCCGTCCGAAGGGACCGTACGTCAAGATCACCGAGGATTGTCCTTCTTGCGACGACCGGTCAGGGAGTCGAGGATCAGGCCCAGACCGATCCCGAGCATCCACACGTCCTTGCTGACCGCGGTTCCTGCCTGCGTCGGCCAGATGCTGCCGGGCTTGTGCATCGCCGGGGTCCGCGCATACATCGTCAGCAGCGCACCGGAGAACCCGGTCAGGGCGAGCCCAGCGGTGCCGGCCGAGGCAACCGGGCTGAGCAGGATCGCGCCGGTGGCCAGCTCGCCGGCCGCGAGCAGCTTGAGAAAGGTAGTCGGCGGGATCGGCTCGAGGGCCGGAAATGCGCTCGACGCCGCCCCGTGAATACCGGTGGCCAGCTCCGGTGAGCCTCGCCACTTGTCGAGGCCGGCGTGCGCGATGTAGGCGCCAGTCGCAAGCCGTCCGGGAAGACTTCGCGCCGCTAGTCGCAGTTTCATGAGATCGGATGCCTTTCGCTCAGACGCCGGGGAACATCTGGCGCAGCGTGTCCAGGTCGGTGCCGGTGGCGGCGACTTCCGGCGTGTGCTCGGGGTCGAGTCGCCCATAGACCAACCGGATCAACGCTTCCGCGGGCAGCTCGAGCGTGGCGTCTGCATCAGCGCTGTCGGCGTCGCTGCTGGTCAGGCTGATGGCAGTGCCGTCGGCCTCCAGCCGGAACTTGCGGGCAGGTTCCTCGGTCGTCACCTCGATGGCGATCGGCTCCTCGGGTGCCTTCCCAGCCCGCGAGACGAGCTGGTGGAGATTGTCGATGAGCAAGTCGACGGCGTCAGCGCGCACCGTCGCCGCTGGGTCTAACGCAACCGCAACGTCCCAGGTGTGAACGGCATGTTCGCCGAGGCGGAGCCGGATCACGTCGGCGAGTCGCTGCTCGCCGCCGAACATCTCCAGCCGCCAGCCTTCGACCTGGGGGTCGTCGAGGTCGGTGAGCCGCTCAACGAAGGCGGCATCGGCGCTCAGCCCGTCACGTGCCTGGTCCGCCGAACTCTTGGCGTTCCACTCGTCCCAGATCGGCTGGAAGGCCTCGAAGCCGGGCGCCGGAGCACCGTTGAGCCCGGCATCGAGAAACAGCGTGAAGATCTCTGCGCCAGACCCGAGATGGGACAGCACTTGGGCGATCGACCACTCGCTCGCATACGACGGCCCGGCCACCTCCGCCGCGCTCAGTGGCGTGACGATTGCGCCAAGTTGTTGCTGGGACTCACGAAGGACGGCCAACCAGTCGGCGGCGGCGGGGGATTCGGACATGCCCCTACATTACTTGCGACCGCAACCGAACCGCGAACGGCCTCCTCGCAGCCTCCTCGCGGCTTCCTAGCTCGCGACGACTGCCCGCACAGCAGTGACGAGCGCGGCCAGGCCAGCCTTGGCATCCGCGAAGTACATGCCCGTCTTCGGGTTGGTGAACAGCTCGTTGTCGATGCCGGCGTAGCCGTGGCCCATCGAACGCTTCATGACGACGATGTTCTTCGCCTGGTCGACGTCGAGAATGGGCATTCCCGAGATCACCGAGTCTGACCGTCGAGCGGCCGGGTTGACGACGTCGTTAGCCCCGACGACGAGGGCGATGTCGGCGCGCGCAAACTCCGGGTTGATGTCCTCCATCTCCTTCAGCAGCGGGTACGGCACGTTCGCCTCGGCCAGCAGCACGTTCATGTGACCGGGCATCCGGCCCGCTACGGGGTGAATGGCGAAGGAGACGTCGATCCCGCGTTGCTCGAGCAGATCCGCCAAGGCGGCCATCTCGTGCTGGGCTTGCGCAACCGCCAGGCCGTACCCCGGCACGAAGATCACCTTGCTCGCATACGCAAGCTGGAGTGCGACGTCATCGACGTCGACCGAGCGGACCTGGTCGGCGCCGGCCGTGATCATTGCAGGGCCGTCAGCAGTGCCGAACCCGCCGACGATGATGTTGCGGATCGACCGGTTCATGGCGTTGGCCATCAGGTTCGTGAGAATGCTGCCGGATGCCCCCACAAGCGCGCCGGCGATGATCAGCACGCTGTTGTCGATGACGAAGCCGGCCATCGCGACCGCAGTGCCGGTGAAGGCGTTGAGCAGCGAGATGACGACCGGCATGTCCGCGCCACCGATCGGCATGACCATCGTGATGCCGAAAGTCAGGCCGAGCACGAGGATGACGACGAGGGCAACGACAGAGCGGTGGTCGCCCCAGATCAGGTAAGCCCCGCCGCCGAGCGCGCCGAGCAGAAGGATGCCGTTGAGCAGCCGCACCGCCGGGAAGGTCACCGGCGCGCTGTTGACGACTCCTTGTAGCTTGCCGGCCGCGATCAGCGAGCCCGAGAACGTGACCGCGCCGATGATCACGTCGAGCACCGTCGCCACGGTTGCGCGGGTCGAAAGGTCGGTGCCGTGCTGGGTGACGACCTGGACGAACTCGGTGATCGCGACGAGCGCCGCCGCACCGCCGCCGGCGGCGTTGAAGAGGCTGACCAGCTGTGGCATGTCCGTCATGTGGACGGTTCGCGCGCCGACCAGGCCAGCTACGCCGCCCACCACGATGCCGGCCACGACGATCGCCCATCCGGCGCCGGTGATCGTGCCCTGATGCGCGACGTAGGCCACGGTGACGACGATCGCCAGTGTCATGCCGGCGGCCGAGAGGGTGTTGCCGCGGCGTGCCCTCGCCGGCGAGTTCATCAGGTGCAGCCCGAGGATGAAGCACGCCGCTGACACGAGGTACGCGAGGCGCACCACGGTGGTGAAGTTGCTCATGGTTGCTCGACGGGTTGCGGATCGGTGGGCTTGGCTGCAGCAGGTCGGCGCCGGAACATCTGCAGCATGCGGTCGGTCACGACGTAGCCGCCGACGACGTTGGCCGTGGCGAACGCGATCGCGATGAAGGCAAGCACGTAGCCAAGCGCGTCATGTGTCGTCGACGCAGCCAGGATCGCTCCGACGAGCACCACGCCATGGATGGAGTTGGCGCCGGACATCAACGGCGTGTGCAGGGTGGCGGGGACCTTACTGATGACCTCGAAGCCGACGAACAGACTCAGCACGAAGATGCTGATGTCCGAAAGCAGTGCCGGGCTCACGTGCGTACCTCTCCGCTCGCAGCCGCCTCGATGCGGGCAGCAATGGCTGGGTGAACGACCGATCCGCCGTACGTCATGACCACCCCCGCCTGGATCTCGTCGTCTAGGTCGATCACGACCTGGCCATCGACGAGCAGGTGAAGCAGCAGCGCCGTGACATTGCGCGAGTAAGCCGCCGACGCGCTTGTCGGCATCATCGACGGCAGATCGTCAGCACCGATCACCGTCACTCCGTTGGCCGTCACGACCGTCTCTCCCGGCTGGGAGGTCGCCACGTTACCGCCGAGCGGGCTGCTGGCCGTGTCAACGACAACGGAGCCCGCGCGCATGCCGTCGACGGCGGCTGCGCTGACCAGCAACGGCGGCACGCGGCCGGGCACCTGCGCGGTCGTGATCACGATGTTGTGCCGGACGACATGGGTCGCGAGCTCATCAACGAGCGCGGTCTGCTCGTCGGCGGTCAGGGCGCGGGCATATCCGCCCTCGCCGGCGGCGGAGGTCACCGAGGTGATGTCCAGGAATGCCGCACCCAACGACGACACTTCGGTCCGCGAGTCCGGCCGGACATCGAACGCGCGAACCGATGCCCCCAGTCGCCGTGCGGTGCCGATTGCCTGGAGCCCGGCAACGCCGGCGCCCAGCACAAGCACCTCGGCCGGTCGCGCAGTGCCGGCGGCGGTGACCATCATCGGGAAGTAGCGGCCGAACGACTGCGCTGCCAATAGGACGCTGCGATAACCCGCGACGTTGGCCTGCGACGTGAGTGCGTCCATGCCCTGGGCGCGGCTCAGCGTCCTTGGCAGACCGTCGAGGCTGATGGCCGTGACCTGGCGCGCCGCGAGCTGGCGGGTGAGATCCGGATCGCTGAGCAGAGCCAGCATCCCAATGACTGTCTGACCCTCGCGCACCAGATCTGGCGACGGCGGTCGCACCGCGAGTAGGACCGCCGCGCGCTCTCGCACCTCTGCCGCCGTGGTGATCGTTGCGCCGGCCTCGGTGTAGGCCTGGTCGGTGAACCACGACCCCGCGCCGGCACCGGTTTCGATGAGCACCTGGGCGCCCGAGGCGAGGACTCGCCCGACTCCTTCTGGGTCCAGGGCAACCCGACGCTCGCGCGGAGCCGTCTCCTTGACGACCCCGACGATCAGTTGATCCATGAACACCTCTCGAGCAACGGTTGCTTGGCGTCATCATTGTCGATGCCGCTCATCGGATGCCTCGGGGGTGACGGTGAAGGCGACCTGTTGGTCGGATCGTGTCCCTGACTTTAGGTTTGGGGTGTTTCTGCCGACCGGCTAGCAATGCCGAGATTCTCGCTGCCGGGGGTGCTCGTGGCCGCGGCCGTGGGTGTGTTTCTCGGAGTCATCGGCGCCTCGTCCTCGGTCGCGGCGCCGGCCGGCCACCTCGTGCAACCGCGCGGCGCGGGCTTTGCCGTCGCCTTTCCGAAGCCGGTCTACCGGGTGGATAACGACGGCCTCCACGTGCGCGAGCAATTCCCTGGTGCCCTATCCGCGGCGGGCTACTACGAGACGCCTGCCACTTTCGACATCCTCGATCCCGCGACCCCGATTCCTCGTGCTCCGACCTACCTGGTGATGACTGCGGTGTTTCCGTCGCCTGAGACAGCGGAGCATTTCGTCAATCTGATGGGCAAAGCACCCGGCATGAAGCCGGTGTTGGTCGGCAATGTCGCGGGATACCACACGCTCGCGCGCGAGCGATCCGCGATCAACAAAGGCAGTCACCTCACCCAGCCGCACGCGTTCGAGTCTCTCCTGAGCGTCTCGCAGGGCAATACGGTCTACGAAGCTTTCGCGATCACCTCCACGGCAGCCGCCGCGCGGGCGTTCACGCGCTCGTTGCAGCTGACCGCCGGCTCGGCGACCGGGTTGTCCACGCTGCCTGGGTCGGCGTCAGCCCCGCTCGGCGACACGAAGTCACACAGCGCGGCCTACAAAGACGGCGAGTATGTCGGCGCCGGTCTGGTCGTACTGCTCGTGCTGGGCGCGGTCTTCTCCTACGCTCGGCGGCCGCGGCGATCCGGCGGTTCGCACTCAGCCGCCTCGCAGTATGGGCCGCCCGGGGTTGGCGACCCGAGCTCGCAGTTCAGCTGGATGTATGAGGGTGCATCGGCGCCGGTCGAGACGCCGGCAGCGCCGCCGCCGTTCGATCCGTCCCAGTATGGCCCGCCGACCACGTAGCGCGTGGTTGGCGTGGATCGGCCGGTCGGCTGAATCTCACGCGCGGGCTGCAGTAGAGTCGATATGGACTAAATACGGGTAGCCAATCGGGACGCTGGGGATTCGGTCCAGCTGATCTGAGCGGCAAGTGACAGTGCGGAACGAGGCACGTAGCGACATCATGCTCGCTCGAATCGTGAATAGTGCAGCCCCGCGATGAGCGCTAAGGAAACCCAGCGGCGGGATCGGGTGGTCATCCGCTTCGCTGGCGACTCCGGCGACGGGATGCAGCTCACAGGTGATCGCTTCACCTCCGAGGCGGCAGAGCTCGGCAACGACATCTCGACCCTCCCCGACTTTCCCGCGGAGATCCGCGCACCGGCCGGCACGCTCGCCGGGGTCTCTGCTTTCCAGCTCCACTTCGCCGATCACGATGTCAAGACACCGGGTGATGCGGCTGACGTTCTCGTCGCGATGAACCCGGCCGCCCTGAAGGCGAACCTCAGCGAGCTTCGCGCGGGCGGCGACTTGATCGTGAACACCGACGAGTTCACCCCGCGGAGCTTGGCGAAGGTCGGGTACGCCACCAGTCCGCTCGAGGACGATTCGCTGTCGGCCTACCAGATCCATCCGGTCCCGCTGACCTCGCTCACGGTTGAGGCGTTGAAGGACTTCGACGTGTCCCGCAAGGAGGCCGAGCGGGCGAAGAACATGTTTGCCCTTGGCCTGCTGTCGTGGCTGTACAACCGGCCGACTGAGACGACGCGCGAGTTCCTCGAGCGCAAGTTCGCCAAGTCGCCAATGCTGGCTCAGTCCAACCTGACCGCCTTCAACGCTGGCTGGAACTTCGGCGAGACGACCGAGGCGTTCACCATCCGGTACGAAGTCAAGCCGGCGGTCATGCCCCACGGCCTCTACCGAAACATCACCGGCAACGTCGCCCTGTCCTACGGCCTGATCGCGGCGAGCGTGCGTTCCGGGTTGCCGATCTTCCTCGGGGCATACCCGATCACGCCGGCGTCGGACGTGCTGCACGAACTCGCGAAGCACAAGCGCTTCGGCGTCCAGACGTTCCAAGCCGAGGATGAGATCGCGGGCATCGGTGCGGCGCTCGGTGCAGCCTTCGGTGGCGCGATCGGTGTCACGACGACGAGTGGGCCTGGCGTCGACTTGAAGTCGGAGACCATCGGCCTCGCGGTGACCCTTGAGCTGCCGCTGATCATCTGCGACATCCAGCGCGCCGGGCCGTCGACCGGGATGCCGACGAAGGTCGAGCAGTCCGATCTCTTGCTGGCGATGTTCGGCCGCCACGGCGAGGCGCCGGTGCCGATCATTGCGCCACTGTCGCCGTCGGACTGCTTCGATGCCGCGATCGAGGCGGTCAGGATCGCGACGAAATACCGGACTCCGGTCTTCTTGCTCTCCGATGCCTATCTCGCGAACGGGTCCGAGCCCTGGCTCATCCCGGACGTCGACGCGCTGCCCGACCTGCCCGTTACGTTCGCGACCGAGCCGAACCACGAGACCGCGGACGGCGGCGCTGAATACTGGCCCTACATCCGGGACCGCGACACACTCGCTCGGCCGTGGGCCGTGCCGGGTACGCCCGGGCTGGAGCATCGCATCGGCGGCATCGAGAAGGCCGACGGCTCCGGCAACATCTCCTACGACCCGGCTAACCACGACACGATGGTCCGGCTGCGGCAGGCGAAGGTCGACGGCATCGCCCGCGACATCGAGCCACTCACCGTCGACGACCCGGACGGCGATGCGGACCTGCTGGTGCTTGGCTGGGGATCGACGTACGGTCCGATTGGTGCCGCCGTCGGCATGGTGCGCGAGGGCGGCGGTCGAGTCGCGCAGGCTCACCTGCGTCACCTGAATCCGTTCCCCGCCAACACCGGCGAGGTGTTGGCGCGTTATCGGCAGGTGCTGATCCCGGAGATGAACCTCGGCCAGCTCGCATTGCTGATCCGCGGCCGCTTCCTTGTCGACGCGATCTCCTTCACCCAGGTGCGCGGCATGCCGTTCAAGGCCGACGAGCTCGCCGAGGCAATCAAGGACGTGGTCGAAACATGATCCCCAGCCAGCCCAGCGGCCCGGGTGGACGCACCGGCCTCGACCTGATCCCGGTGGTCAACGAAAAGGCGACCAAGAAGCAGTACACGTCTGACCAGGAAGTGCGCTGGTGTCCGGGCTGCGGCGACTACGCAATCCTCGCTGCGGTGCAGTCCTTCCTGCCCGAGCTTGGCCTCAAGCGAGAAAACATCGTCTGCGTCTCGGGAATCGGCTGCGCCGCTCGTTTCCCGTACTACCTCAACACCTACGGCATGCACTCGATCCACGGTCGCGCACCGGCGATCGCGACTGGACTCGCTACATCGCGACCCGACCTGTCGGTGTGGGTCATCGGCGGTGACGGCGACTTCATGTCGATCGGTGGCAACCACCTGATCCATGCGCTGCGCCGCAACGTCAACCTCAAGTTGCTGATGTTCAACAACCGGATCTACGGACTGACCAAAGGCCAGTACTCCCCGACCTCGGAGGTCGGCAAGATCACCAAGTCGACCCCCGTCGGTTCGGTGGACACACCCTTTAACCCGGTGTCACTCGCGCTCGGTGCCGAGGCGACGTTTGTCGCCCGCACCATCGACTCCGACCGCAAGCACCTCACCGCGGTGCTGCGTGCTGCAACCGAGCACCGAGGTGCCGCGTTCGTCGAGATCCTGCAGAACTGCAACATCTTCAACGACGGCGCGTACGACGTGCTCAAGGATCCCGACACTCGCGATACCGCCGTTGTGCGGCTCGAGGACGGCCAACCGGTGACGTTCGGCAACGACGGCGCCAAGGGCGTGCGACTGACCGGTCGCGGGGGTCTCGAGGTGGTGAACGTCGCGGACGTCGGGCAGGACGCACTGCTCGTCCACGACTCCAATCACGACGAGCCGGCGCTCGCTTTCATGCTGTCCCGCCTTGGCAACGTCGACGGCGGCGTCACCCCGATCGGTGTCTTCCGCTCGGTCGAGCGACCGGTGTACGACGATCAGGTCCGCGACCAGATCAACACCGCGGTCGCCACTCGCGGCACCGGCGACCTGGCGGCGCTGCTCGCCAGCGGCGACACCTGGCGCATTGGCGCCAACTGATCAGGGCGACGCAGATCAGCTAGACGTGGTCATCGTGCCGCGCGTCTTCAGTGGCGCGACTCCCGCGCGCTGTAGCGAGAGTGGCGTCGCGATGTCCTCGAGCGATTTGCCCTCTGCATCGACACCGAGGATCGCGGCCACAATCCCGCCGATCGCCATCACAGCGGCACCGATCAGGTACCCATAGAACAACTTGGTGTGGTCCTGGCCGTTGCCGATCAACTGACCGTAGAACCACGGCCCGAACGCCCCGAAGCTCTGAGCGATCGCAAAGAACACCGCAATCGCCTTCGCTCGTACCTCGACCGGGAACACTTCCGAGGCGGTGAGATACGCCGCGCTCGCGCCGGCTGAGGCGAAGAAGAAAATGACGCACCAGCAGACGGTTTGGGTGACCGCATTGAGATCGCCGGCCTTGAACAAGACCGCGGACACCGCGAGCAGAACGGCCGACAGCAGGTAGGTCCCGGAGATCATCTTGCGGCGACCCACGCTGTCGAAGAAGTGGCCGAGCAACAGCGGCCCGACGAGGTTGCCGAGTGCAAACAACATGAAGTAGTACTCCGTGCTGCCGCTGCCCACGCCGTACACCTTGGTCAGGACCAAGGCGTAGGTGAAGAAGATCGCGTTGTAGAGGAACGACTGGGTAATCATCAAGGTCGCGACGAGGACCGCGCGCGAGGGGTACTCGCGGAACAGCGTGCGCGCGAGGGTGATGAAGCCGATGTTGTCGGCGCCCACGACGTCGATCGCCTTCGACTCGTCGACCGGACCGAGCGTGCCGCCCGTCTTCTCGACCTCGTCCTCGATCTGCTTGACCGCTGCCTCAGCTTCTTCGGCGCGGCCGTGCATCAGCAGCCAGCGGGGGCTTTCCGGCAGGTTCTTGCGAACGAACAGGATGACGAAGCCGAGCGCTGGACCAAGGAGGAATGCGAGTCGCCACGAGTAGTGCGGCGAGAGGTGGTTGACAACCGCGAGCGTCAGAATCGCCGCGAGGAACGCGCCGCCCCAGTACGTGCCGTTGACGCCGATGTCGACCCGGCCGCGGTATCTGGCGGGGATCAACTCGTCAATCGCCGAGTTAATCGCGGCGTACTCACCACCGATGCCCATGCCGGCCAGGAAACGAGTGGCATCGAGCCAATAGACCCAGCCCTGTCCCTTGCCTGCCGTACACGCCGTGAGCGCACCACCGAGGAGGTAGACGCCGAGCGTGATCATGAACAAGTTCTTGCGGCCCCACTTGTCAGAGAGCCGACCAAAGAACAGCGCGCCGGCGACCTCGCCGAGCAGGTAGATCGTGCCCACGGAGAACGCCACTGAGCCGGAGCTCAGGCCGAGCGCGGACGGCTTGCTGATGATGTTGGTGACGTTGCCGGCAATCGTGATCTCGAGTCCATCGAGGATCCACGCCACACCAAGCGCGATGACCAAGCGGGTGTGAAACCGCGACCAACCGAGTCGGTCGAGTCGAGCGGGAACCAAGCTGCGGTTCGCATCAGACTGCGTGCGCTCAGTGTCGGCGATCGCGGATGTCATGGCACACGTCCTTGCCGGGTCCGGGGCTTGGGCTCCTACCGTTGCTATTGCTGGCTTTCCCCGGTGACGGCGGTTTCAACCGTTGCGACGACGCTGGTCGACTATCCGGTGTCGCGGTTGTTGTCTTGCGGTTGGCCGAGGAAGTACGAACCCCAACGGCCAGGCGTGATGTGGTGCTTCGCGAGACGAGGCACCGGGACGTGTCGTCCGTCCATCGCGTCGAGGATGCGATCACGCAACCCATCGAGCCGGAACATCAGGCCGCCACGCGACAGGTGCGGATGTGGCCGCGTCGGTGCGTGCTCCAATGCAGACTCATACGACGCGATCAAATCGGTTTGGTCGGCAGGACTCAGCTTGTCCATCAGTCGATCAACGAGCTGTGCTTCGGCCCGGTGGTGCTCCTCGACAAGCTCGCGCAAGCTGGCGACGAGCCGCTCGGAGTTCAATCCGGCAGCGAGCACGTCGCCGCTGTGGTGGCGTTCGACGACGCGCAGCGTACGAGTCAGGCGGCCGGCGATCTCACGGTTCGACGCCACAATCTGCTGGCCGTCGGGCAGCGCCTGCTTGGCGACCGGGTAGATCGCCCGCTCGAGCGCGGCGAGGTGCGCCGACAGCCAGGCCACGACGTCGAGCGGCGCTGTCCCGGCGGTGTCAAGCAGTCGCTCGGCTTCAGCTTCGGCGTGGGTGACGACAGCTCGAAGATCGGGTCGAGGGAGATCGCGGGCGAGCGGAAGGCCTTGTAACTGGGGCCGTGACTCAGGCCCGGTAGTGGATGGCATCAGCGCCTCCGTAGAAAGCATTCTCACTGTAACTCTGATCACGCGACCCGCACAGTGAGCGGTTCACCCGCACGGCAGGTGGCGCGACGTGATGTGATCTCGGGGGACGATTCGCGAGGTCAGGGAGCTGCTGGTGGTGTTGGGATTGCCCGACGGCGTGACCGCGTGTCTGTTCGACCTCGACGGCGTCCTCACCGACACTGCTGCGGTGCATGCCGCGGCGTGGAAGCAGACGTTCGATGAGTTCCTGCGGGAGCGCGCCGACACCGACGGTGGGGAGTTCGTCCCGTTCGACATCCACGGCGACTACCTGACGTACGTCGACGGAAAGCCGCGGTCGGCAGGGGTCCGTGACTTTCTGGCCAGCCGCGGCATCACACTCCCGGAGGGATCGCCGGACGACCCGCCGAGCGCCGCGACTGTCAACGGTGTGGGGAACCGCAAGAACCAGGCGCTGCTCCGCCGGATCCGCGAGGACGGCGTCGAGGTCTTCGAGGGGTCCCGGCGCTATCTGCAGGCCGCCCGCGACGCCGGACTGCGCCGCGCGGTGGTGTCCTCGAGCGCGAATACCGCGGATGTGCTCGCGGTCACCGGGCTGGCGGACTATGTCGAATTGCGGGTCGACGGGGTCACGATTCGCGAGGAGCATCTGGCTGGCAAGCCGGCACCAGATACCTTCTTGGCCGCAGCACATCGGTTGGGCGTCGAGCCCAGCGCGGCCGCGGTGTTTGAGGATGCGATCGCCGGTGTGCAGGCAGGGCACGCCGGCGGGTTCGGCGCGGTGGTAGGGGTCGACCGTACCGGCGAGGCGGCGGCGCTGCGCGAGAACGGCGCGACGGTCGTGGTGAGCGATCTTGCAGAGCTACTCGACGAGGTGACGGTGTGATCGAGCAGTCGGCCTACCCGGTCGAGCCATGGGTGGTGCGCGAAACTAACCTCAACCTCGACCTGCTCGCGCAGTCAGAGTCGGTGTTTGCGCTGTCCAACGGCCATATCGGCATGCGGGGCAACCTCGACGAAGGCGAGCCACACGGCATCCCCGGGATGTATCTGAACTCCTTCTATGAGCAACGGCCACTTCCGTACGCGGAAGCCGGCTACGGCTATCCCGAGTCCGGCCAGACCGTCGTCAACGTGACTGACGGCAAGCTGATCCGCGTCCTCGTCAACGATGAGCCGCTCGATGTGCGCTATGGCGAGCTGCACGAGCACGAGCGGCTGCTCGACTTCCGCGCCGGCACGCTGACCAGATCGCTGGACTGGGCGTCCCCGGCCGGGCAGCGGATCCGGCTGCGGTCAAGGCGGCTGGTGTCGTTCGTGCAGCGTGCCGCGGCCGCGATCGAATACATCGTCGAGCCGGTCGACGAGGCCGCCCGCTTCGTGATCCAGTCGGAGCTGGTCGCCAACGAGGAGCTGCCACGGCTGTCGGGCGACCCCCGGGTCTCGGCAATCCTCGACAACCCGCTGGTCGGCGTGGAGCACTCGCGCCAAGACAACGGCGGCATCCTGATGCACCACACCCGGTCGAGCAACCTGTCAATGGCCGCCGGGATGGACCACATCATCGATGGTCCGGGTCGCCTCGAGATCGACGTCGACTCACGCGAGGACTGGGCCCGCACCACCGTCGTGGCGCAGCTCAGGCCGGGGGAGCGGCTGCGAATCGTCAAGCTGCTCGCGTACGGCTGGTCGAGTCTGCGGTCACGACAGTCGCTTCGGGACCAGGTCGCGGCAGCGCTTCGCAGCGCGCGCTACTCCGGCTTCGAGGGGTTGATGGACGAGCAGCGGGCCTACCTCGACGAATTCTGGGAGTCCGCCGACGTCGAGATCGAGGGCGACGCGGAGATCCAGCAAGCCGTGCGGTTCGGACTGTTCCACGTGCTGCAGGCCGGCGCGAGGGCGGAGCGGCGCTGCATTCCCGCGAAGGGGCTGACCGGACCCGGCTACGACGGTCACACGTTCTGGGACACCGAGGGCTTCGTGCTGCCGGTGTTGACCTACACCCAGCCAAGTGCCGCGGCGGACGTGATCCGTTGGCGTCATTCGACCCTGGACCTCGCGAAGGAACACGCCACCAAGCTTGGCCTGAAGGGCGCGGCGTTCCCGTGGCGCACGATCCGTGGTCACGAGTGCTCCGGATACTGGCCGGCAGGCACCGCGGCCTTCCACATCAACGCCGATATCGCCGACTCCGTCGAGCGCTACCGGATCGCCACCGGTGACGACTCGGTCGACCGATCTGGTGGCGTCGAGCTGCTCGTCGAGACCGCCCGGCTGTGGGTGTCGCTCGGTCACCATGACCCGGATGGCGCATGGCATGTCGACGGAGTCACTGGGCCGGACGAATACAGCGCGATCGCCGACGACAACGTCTTCACCAACCTGATGGCCGCCCGCAACCTGCTGGCCGCTGCCGAGGCGACCGTGCGGCATCCGGACCTGGCCCAGGAGTACGGCGTCGATGCCGAAGAAGCCGCGTCCTGGCGCGACGCGGCCGCGGACGTCCATATTCCGTACGATGAGAAGCTCGGCGTGCACCCGCAGTCCGAGGGATACACGCGCCACGAGCTGTGGGACTTCGAGGGCTACAAGGATCGCTATCCGTTGCTGCTCTCGGCGCCGTACTTCGACCTCTATCGCAAGCAGGTCGTGAAGCAAGCCGACCTGGTGCTCGCGATGCATTGGTGCGGCAACCGGTTTTCCGCCGAGGACAAGGCGCGCAACGTCGATTACTACGAACGGCGGACCGTGCGCGACTCGTCACTGTCGGCATGCACCCAGGCGGTCATGGCGGCCGAGGTCGGGCATCTGCAGTTAGCTCATGACTACGCCTATGAAGCGGCGATGATCGATCTGCGCGACCTGCACCACAACAGTCGTGACGGGCTGCACATGGCCTCGCTCGCCGGGGCATGGATCGCGCTGGTCGCCGGATTCGGCGGGATGCGTGACCACAGCGGCCGGCTGATGTTCGACCCAGCGTTGCCGGTCGGAATCAGCCGGCTGAGCTTCAGCATCCGTTGGCAGGGTGTGCGGCTACGGGTGGCCTTTGACCACCGCGAGGTGACCTACTCACTGCACGACGGTGACGTCGGCGAGATCGGCTTCCGCCATGACGGCGAGGACATCGTGGTTGCTTCCGACAAGCCGGTCATCCGCTCGCTGAAGCGACGCAAGCCGCTGCTGGCCGCCGCGCCGCAACAACCGGTTGGGCGCCGTCCCACCGAGCGCCACGCGACCGCGACTCCTACCGGGCAATAGCGGCTCCGCGTTTCTGCGCCACCGCGCACTACTGGCGTTACGGCGTGTTCCACCGGTGGATCGTCGCAGTCTCGCGTTCCCAGCCAAGGACGCTGACGGTCGCAGTGCCGAGCGTCAGCCGGGCGCCGCTGTCGGCGGGAAGTTCGACCCATCGGGCGGCGAGAACGCGCAGGCTGTGGCCATGGCCGAAGACCAGGACGCGGCCCTCGACTGTCTGGATCCGGGCGATCACCCGGTCGGCGCGCGCACCGACCTCGGCGACGGTCTCACCGTGCGGACAGCCGTCGGTGAAGACATTCCAGCCAGGGCGGTCTTCCCGGATCTCCGTAGTGGTGAGGCCTTCGTAGTCGCCGTAGTCCCATTCGCGGAGGTTGTCATCGACCTCGGCCTGGTCACCGAATCCGGCAAGCCCACAGGTGTCGCGAGCACGCCGTAATGGGCTGCAGAGGACGAGGTCGAAGCGCTCGCCGGCGAGCTCGCCGGCGAGCCTGATGGCCGCGGCCGTGCCATCGTCGTTGAGCGGAATATCAGTGCGGCCGGTGTGCTTGCCGGACTCACTCCAGTCGGTCGCGCCATGCCGTGCCAGCCAAGCCTGCGGTCGCGTCACGTCGTCAGGGTATTAAGTTCAACCGCATGCGAGGACAGCCATTCACGGCAGCGGTCGATGGTGGGCAGGTTTCCGGTTGGGTTGATGGCTCCGGCACCCGGGTGTTGCTGCTTCATGGTGGACCGGGCCTGTCGTATGAATACCTCGACGATCTTGCGTCTGATGTCGGCGACGGTTACGAGATCGCGGCATTCCAGCAACGCGGGATCGCGCCATCGATGCTCGACGGGCCGTTTGACATCGACACGCATCTGGCGGACATCGTCGCGGTCCTCGACGAGCTGGGATGGCAGACGGCATATGTCGTCGGACACTCCTGGGGCGGCCACTTGGCATTTCACGCTGCGGTGGCGATGAGTGATCGAGTGACCGGCGTGCTCTGCGTAGATCCGCTCGGCGCGGTCGCAGATGGCGGGGCCGCCTTGTTCGAAGCGGAGATGCTCGGCCGGCTGCCCGAGGAGCGGCGGCGGCGAGCGGCTGAGCTCGATGAGCGCGCGATGGCCGGTGAGGGCACAGTCGAAGAGGGGTTGGAGAGCCTGCGGTTGGTCTGGCCCGCGTACTTCGCAGACTGGGACGCAGCCCCGCCGATGCCGGACTACGCGATGTCCGTAGCGGCCTATGCCGGCGGGTTTGAGTCGCTGACGGCGCGACTGCCGGCGCTTGAAGCGGCGCTGCCGACGATCGCGATGCCATTCGGCATCGTGGCCGGACAGAAAAGCCCCATGCCGGTCGAGGAGTCGGCACGACAGAGCGCGGCGCGGATTCCGGGAGCGTGGGTCGAGGTCGTGGAGAACGCCGGGCATTTCCCGTGGTTCGAACGGCCAGGCTGTGTGCGCTCAGCGCTTGGTCGGCTGGCGCAGACCTGATGCCCTCCCTGGCTGAGGTCGTCGCCGCCATCGAGCGGCGGTACGACCCGGCGTGGGCGGCGGAGTGGGACACCGTCGGCCTCGTCTGCGGTGACCCTGACGCGGCGGTGAGCCGCGTCCATGTCGCCGTCGATCCGGTCGAGTCCGTCGTGGCGGAGGCGATCGGCTCCGGCGCGCAGTTGCTCTTCACCCATCACCCGCTGTTCCTCGGCGGCACGACCTCCGTTGCCGCGACGAGCGCGAAGGGTCGCCTGGTCCATCGGCTCATCACCAGCGGCATCGGGCTCTATGTCGCCCACACCAACGCCGACGTGGCGCAGCCTGGTGTCAGCGATGCGCTCGCCGCGGTGCTGGGTCTGGTCGAGGTGCGGCCAATCCCGCCGGCCGGCGGGTGTGAGCCCGGCAGGCTGGGCCAGCTGCGATCGCCGCAGTCGCTGCGGGCCTTCGTCGATGCGGCCGCGGCGGCCTTGCCGGCGACGAGTTGGGGGGTCCGAGCGGCGGGCGATCCCGACCGGATGGTGTCGACGATCGCGGTCTGCGGCGGCTCGGGCGGTGACCTCGCCGAGGCAGCGGCAGCCGCAGGCGCTGAGGTACTTCTCAGCTCGGACCTCAAGCATCACCGGGCGTCCGAAGCGCTCTCCGATTACGGGATTGCGCTAGTCGACGCGGCCCACTGGGCCACCGAGCAGCCCTGGGTGAGGAGTGCCGCTTCGCTCCTGTTCGAGGACCTGCGCGAAGCGGGCACTACGGTGGAGGTCACACCATCGACCATCGTCACTGACCCATGGACCCTGCACGCAGGATCCCCAGCTGCCGATACTGTCCACGCCCACTTGCCTGAGGAACTGTGAAAGCCGCACCCGACGACCAGCTTCGACTGCTGGATGTTCAAAACCTCGACTCCGCGCTCGATCGCCTGGCCCACCGCCGCGCGACGCTGCCCGAGCTCGAGACGATCGACTCGTTGCAGACGCGCAGCGACGCCATCGCCGACGACATCATCCGAGCCGACACCGAGGACAGCGACCTCGGCCGTGAGCAGGCGCGGGTCGACGCGGACGTCGAGATGGTTCGCAGCAGGATGGAACGCGACCAGAAGCGGCTTGACGACGGCCAGGTCGGGTCACCACGCGAGCTCGAGAACCTGCAGTCGGAGATCCAGTCGCTTCATAAGCGGCAGTCCGACCTGGAGGACGCCGAGCTCGAGGTCATGGAGCAGCGCGAGGAGATCGAAACCCGGCTGCGCGCACTTCGCGCAGAGCAGGAGCAGGTGACCACCTCGCTCGCCGACGCCGAACGGCAACGCGATACGACGTGGGCCGAGATTGACGCCGACGCTGAGAAGTCCAAGGCGCAACGAGGCGAGCTCGCCGCAACATTGCCTGAGGATCTGTTGGCCCTCTACGAGAAGCTGCGCGCGTCATCCGGCGGCGTCGGTGCGGCCGCGCTGCATCGGGGTCGGTGCGAGGGTTGTCACTTGCAGCTCAACACGACGGATCTCAACCGGCTCCGCGATGCGCCGGACGACGACGTCGTGAGATGTGAGGAGTGCCGCCGGATCCTGATCCGGACGGACGAGTCCGGCCTGTGACCGCTCGGCGGGTGATCGTCGAGGCAGACGGCGGGTCGCGGGGCAACCCCGGTCCGGCTGGGTACGGCGCGCTGGTGCGCGACGCCGACACCGGCGAGCTGCTGCGCGAGGTCGGCGAGGGCATCGGCGTCGCAAGCAACAACGTGGCGGAGTATCGCGGCCTGATCGCCGGTCTCGAGGCGGCGATCGACCTCGGCGCATCCGACGTCGAGGTCCGGATGGACTCCAAGCTTGTTGTCGAGCAGATGAGCAGCCGCTGGAAGGTCAAGCACCCTGACATGCAGGTACTGGCGCGCCAGGCCGCGGCGTTGATCCGCAAGCTGCCGGCCGTACGCTTCACCCACATCCCGCGCGAGCTCAACAGCCATGCTGATCGCCTGGCCAACCAGGCGATGGATGACCAGGCCGCCGGTCGCGCGTGGCAGCCTCGAGCTGCGGGTGCTGCGGCGCCGCCGACAGCCGACCGGAACGCGCTGTATGGCTGGAGTGCTCCGGTCGGGTCGCCGACCGTCGCGATGCTCTTGCGTCACGGCGAGACGCCACTGTCGGTCGACAAGCGGTTCAGCGGCCGGACCGACATCGCGTTGACCGAACGTGGAGAGGCGCAGGCCGCGGCCGCGGCTAAGCGCCTTGCCGATGCGGGCATCGAGGCCATCGTGTCGTCGCCACTTCGACGCACCCAGCAGACCGCAGCCGCAGTGGCTGAGGTGCTCGGTCTCGACGTCGAGCTCGACGACGGTTTCGCCGAGACCGACTTTGGTGAGTGGGAGGGCTCGAGCTTTCGCGAGCTGTCGAGCACCGCCGCGGACAAACTGCAGGCGTGGCTCGACGACCCTCGGGTGGCGCCACCTGGCGGCGAGAGCATGGTGTCGACGGATGCGAGGGTCGCGGCGGCTCGCGACCGCGTCCTGTCGTCGCACCCCGGCAAGACCGTGTTGATCGTGTCGCACGTGACGCCGATAAAGCTGATGCTTCGCAACGCGTTGGACGCCCCGATGAACGCGGTGTTCCGGCTGCATCTGGATCTTGCGTCGTTGTCCGTCGTTGACTGGTATGTCAACGGGCCCTCGGTCGTGCGGTTGATGAATGACACCGGCTATCTGGGGGACCTCGCGACGGCGCATCGGCGCTGACGCGGCGTGCATGAGGCGCTATCGCTCGTCGCGCTGCTCTGCCTGCTGATCACCGCGGTACGGCGCCCGCGCGGGTTGCCCGAGGTCGTGGTCGCGATCCCGGCCGTCGGGTTGTTGTTGGCAGTCAACGCGGTGTCATTCGCAGGCGCGCGGTCTGAGGTCGAGCGGCTTGGTCCTGTCGTCGGATTCCTCGCAGCGGTCTTGGTGCTTGCCGAGTGTTGCGAGGGCGAGGGAGTGTTCCGGGCGGCGGGCGCACTGATGGCGCGTGCATCGCAGCGTTCGGCATCGCGACTGTTGCTCGCGGTCGTGGCCCTGGCGTCAGTGACGACCGCCTTTTTGTCACTTGACACGACCGTGGTGTTGTTGACGCCGGTTGTCGTCGCCACGCTGCGAGCCAACGGGGCGCCGGCCCGGCCGCATCTCTATGCGACCGCGCACCTCGCCAACTCGGCATCGCTGCTGTTGCCGGTGTCCAACCTCACCAACCTGCTCGCCTTTGCGGTCGTTCCGATCTCGTTCTCGCGATTCGCTGCTTTGATGGCGCTGCCGTGGCTGGTCGCGATCGCGGTGGAGGCGGGTGGCCTTGGTGCCGTCTTCCGGGGTGACCTCGCAGCGCGGCTTGCGCCGAGCCCGGAGGTGACCGAGGGGCTACCGGTATTTGCCACCACAGTTGTTGCACTGACGGTCGTGGGCTTTGCGGTCGCGTCATTCTTCGGCGTGCCGCCGGTCTGGGTGGCGACCGCGGGCGCTGCGGTCTTAGCGGTGCGCCGCCTTGCGGCGCGACGTACCACGATCGTTGCGGTCGTGCGCTCGACCTCGCCGTCGTTCTGCCTGTTCGTGTTGGGGCTCGGAATTGTGGTGAGCGCGGTGTCGGCAGACGGCCTTGGCAAAGTGGTGCGTCATCTCGTGCCCTCGGGCACCGGGCTGATCGCCTTGCTCGGTGTTGCGGCCGTGTCGGCCCTGTTGTCGAACCTGATGAACAACCTGCCCGCGACATTGCTGTTGTTGCCGATCGCAGCAGCCGGGGGAGTGGGGCCAGCACTCGCAGTGCTGATCGGCGTCGACATCGGACCAAACCTGACCTATCCCGGCTCACTCGCGACACTGCTGTGGCGGCGGGCGGTCGAGAGCGTCGAGGGCGTACCTAACGTTCGCGACTTCGCACGACTCGGAGTCGCGACTGTGCCACTCGCGATCGTGGGCTCAACGGTTGCGTTATGGCTGTCGCTGAAGGTGATCGGTACAGGCTGAGGCGACGTCGTTATTCCAACAGCTGCGAGTCGTACCGTGCGTAGATCTCTGCGTGGTCGCTCAGCTGCGCGGCGTGCAGCGCTTTGATCAGGTCGTCGAGTCTCGAAGGCAGGATCATGATGAACCGCGACCGCTCGGGGCCCGCGTTGCCGAAGGTGTGCGGGACGCCTGCGGGCACGAGCACCGTCGATCCGGCCTCGGCCTCGATCGTCTCGTCGGCGAAGCGGAAGTGGAGCGCGCCGGAGATGACGTGCCACGCCTCGTCGTCGGAGTGATGGACGTGCAGTGGCGCGACTTCGTGCGAGTCACCTTGGGCCGGCCAGTCCCCGATGATCAACGCGCTACCGCGAACGACGCTCTCGTCGAGGTCGAGTGCTCGAGGTCGGATGATGAGCGGTGACTGCGTCATGAGCTCACCGTAGTTGTGCGGCGGCCCAGCGCAACCCGACCTCTGCAGTGGCTATGGTCGCGACTATGACTGATCGCGGCTTCGACCTGTCGCAGACGTTCATCCACCTCGGCTTGGGCGCACGGGCGACGCCGATCCCTCACTTCGAGTGGACATCGGAGTTTCTCGCCGGCTATGAGGCCGAGCACGCGACCGATGGTGATGAGGGGCGGCTGGTGTGCATCACCGCGCAGACCACCACCTGGGACTTCTGGGAGCGGCACCCTGCCGGCGAGGAAGTCGTGGTCTTGCTGTCCGGTCGCGCCGATCTCGTCCAGGACATCGATGGTGCTGAGCGCGTGGTCACGATGATGCCTGGACAGGCGGTCGTCAATCCGAGTGGTGTGTGGCACCGAAGCGTCGTGCATGAGCCTGGTGAGGCGCTGTTCATCACGCCGGGTCGCGGCACGGAGCACCGCCCGCTGGCATAGCACCTGGCGACTCAGAGCGACATCGTCGCGAGGGCGTCCCGGAGTTGTTGGTGCGCCCTGCTCTTGGGGTCCACGTGCGCGAAGTGGTCGCCGCGGGAGACTTCGAGCCGGCTGTCGTCGCCGGCCTCGGTGGCTTTCTCGACGTACTCTCGGCTCTGCCACATCGGCACGACCCGGTCTCGTGGGCCATGGATCAACACGGATCGAACTCCGGTCGGCAACAGTGCGATCGGATCGGCAATCTGGTAGCGCTCCGGCTGCCGCTCGGGTGAGCCGCCGACGAACGCCTGCGGTGCGCCGCGGCCGATGTTGCGTTCCGCGGCGAGGGTGAGCGCAACGACGCCGGCCTGCGGGACTGCCAACGCCGGCCGCAGCGCCTCCGGGTTGTGGCCAGGTGCGTCGGCGGGCAGCCGGTGACGTGACGCCAGCCAGGCCGCCAGATGTCCACCGGCGGAGTGTCCGATGACCGCCACCCGCGACCGGTCGACCCGGCCCGCGAAGGTGCCGACGAGCAGGTGGTCGTACGCCGCTGCGACATCGGTCAAGGTCGCCGGCCAGTGCTCCTCGGCCGGGCGATAGTCGATGTTCCAGCACAGGTAGCCGTGGTTGGCCAGGTCGTTCGCGATGTGAAACTCGAGTTGGCGGTCGTACTGCTTCCGCCAGAACCCGCCGTGGATGACGACGACGGTCGGCGCGATGTCGTCGCCAGCCGGCACCGACCACTCGCCGACCTGCAGTGGATGCTCACCGTAGGGCTCGACCAAGGCGGGGGCGGTCCGGGTGCGTTTCCTCACCCGCTGAGTGTCACATCGGCGAGCGGCGCTCTGCGGCCGCGACCCGCCACCTGCCTACTGCGGCAGCTCTACCAACCCGAATGTCCGGACGAGCCCGGTCGCCCCGGAGTCTGTGACGTAGACCGCGCGTCCGGCGGTGGCGCGTCGCAACCAGCCAAGATCGATGAAGCGCGACAACATCGCCCGGCCGTGGGCGCCAGAGACGTGATGGCGCTGCTCGGTCCAGTCGATGCAGCACCGGACGTGATCGCTCTTCGGGACCGCGACGCCGAGCTCGATCAAGGCGTCGCGGCCGGGCGCGGTGAGAGTCAGCCCGTCGCCGTCGCGCACCGAACCCACTGGCCGCGAGTCACTCGTCGAGTCGAAGTCGACCGAGTTGTCGCCGGCGAGCATGCCGCTGGCGACCATCGCCTCCGCCAGGCTGACACCGAGCCGGCCAGCCAGATGGTCATAGCAAGCGCGAGCGCGCCGGACAGCATGCGCCCGAGTGCCTTGGCGCAGCGAGCGGACGGGTTGTGCGGGTGCGAGCTTGGCAACAGTTTCGATCAGCTCGGCGACCTGTGGGCCGGCGAGGGTGAAGTAACGGAAGCGACCGCGCCTGGTGACGGTGAGCAGGCCGGCGTCGACCAGCTTCGCCAGATGCGCACTCGCGGTCGACGCCGTGACGCCGGCCTCCTCGGCGAGGACGCTCGCGCACAGCGATCGGCCGTCGCCAAGCGCCAGCAACACTCGACAACGCGCGGGATCGGACAGCACGGCACCGACGGCTGCGAGGTCGGTGTCACCAGCGACTGTGGTCATGTCGCCGACGCTAGCCCCGTGACACTTCGACGCGGGCCGAAGCGTCCCGCGGGGCGCGATTCCGTACCTCCCGGCCCGCCCCCTGCCCGAATCAGCACATGACCGAATCAGCACATGACCGAATCAGCACATGACTCGCGCGCGCGTGGCCGCGACGTACGCGTGTGGCACGCATGAGGCCCTCGGCACGGCCGAGTCATGTGCTGGATCGGGCAATAACGGCTTCGGCGGAAGCGCTCGGTCAGACCTTGGTGAGCAGGTTCTCACAGCTGCTGACGTCGACGCCGGGAGCGGGCTCGACCTGGAGGTCGGTAATGATGCCGTCCTCGATGACCGCGGCATAGCGCTGCGAGCGGTTGCCGAGACCGGCGCCGGTGCCATCCATGACGAGATCCATGGCGTTGGCGAAGTCGCCGTTGCCGTCGGCGAGCATGACGATCTTGTCGCCGACTCCCTGCGACTCGCCCCATGCATCCATGACCCAGGCGTCGTTGACGGAGATGCAGGCGATCGTGTCGACGCCCTTCGCGTGCAGCTCGTCGGCGTTCTGGACGTAACCGGGAAGGTGCACCTTTGAGCAGCCGGGCGTGAAGGCGCCGGGTACGGCGATCAGAACGACCTTGCCGTTGCCGAGCACGTCAGCCGGTCTGTACGGTCTCAGGCTTGCCGTCGCGCATGGTCCTTCACTTCGACGTCGGGGACCTTGCTTCCTACCTCGATGGCCATCGTTCTTCTGGACTCCTCTTGATGAGACTGCGCTTGCACGGTGCACCGGCGCTCGCGGGCGTGATGATTCGACTCTAGTTGCCACTCGGGAGTCCGCTGCTTCAGCCCGCCCGGCAGCGATCACTGGCCGGGCCGGAGTCTTCGCCGTACCCTGTTGGAGGCGGACGAGTTGGCCGGACGGTCGCGTCGGCGTCTCCCTGTGAGGCGTCGCCGAGGAAAGTCCGGGCTCCGAAGGGCAGGGTGGTCGGCAACACCGACCCGGGGTGACCCGCGGGAAAGTGCCACAGAGAACAGACCGCCCGGCGGCTCCGGTCGTCGGGTAAGGGTGAAACGGTGGAGTAAGAGCCCACCAGCGTTCGGGGTGACTCGAGCGGCTTGGCAAACCCCACCCGGAGCAAGGTCAGACAGGAAGCGCTTGAGGGCGGCCCGCCCGAGCTTCCGGGTAGACCGCTAGAGGTCGTCGGCAACGGCGATCGTAGATGGATGACCGTCGGCTCGGACTTCGGTCCGAGCTACAGGACCCGGCTTACAGGCCAACTCGTCCACCGCCAACTGCAGATCAGCACGCAACGAACGCGGTCCGCTCAGCATCGTCCGGACGCCGTCGCGCGTGCTACCGCGTCGCGGTCGCCTCCGGTGAGAAGCGTTCCCGTGCAGAATGGCCTCGTGGATCTCGGACTGCGCGACAGGGTGTATCTGGTGACCGGAGGTAGTCGCGGTCTGGGGTTCGCCGCAGCGGAAGCGCTGGTCGCCGACGGCGCCAAAGTGGTGCTCAGTGCTCCACACAAGGCGACGGCGTCCGCGGCCGCGGCGCGCCTGACGCAGCGGTCAGCGTCGCCAGATGCCGTCGCCTGGATCGTCGCGGATAACGCCGATGCCGGCACCCCAGATCGGCTGATTGCGACGGCCAAGGATCGTTTCGGGGGCGTAGACGGTGCGTTGATCAGTGTGGGCGGGTCGCCGCCAGGGACCGTCGCGATGACGACGGACGATGCGTGGCGGTCGGCGTTCGAGAGTGTCTTCCTTGGCGCCGTCCGGCTGGCTCGGACGCTGGCAGCGGAGGTGGCTAGCGGCCATGACGGCGACCGTGGCGGTCTTGGCAGCTCATTGGCTGGGGCGGGCGTCTCGATCGTGTTCGTCCTTGCCTCCTCGGTCCGCGTACCGCTCCCGGAACTCGCGATCTCCAACGGTCTGTTCCCGGGCCTGGCCGGCGTGGTCAAGACCCTCGCTGGCGAACTCGGCCCAGACGGGATCCGGGTCAACGGCGTGCTGCCAGTACGTATCGCCACCGACAGGGTCCGTGAGCTTGATGCCCTGCGCGGCGATCCCGATGAAGTGCGAGCCCGGCTGTCTGAGGGCATCCCGCTGCGGAGATATGGCGAAGCCGAGGAGTTCGGCCGAGCCGCCGCGTTCTTGCTGTCGCCGGCCGCGTCCTACATCACCGGAGCGATGATTCCGCTGGACGGTGGCGCGATCAGCTCGATCTGATGTCTCATCGAGGGTGAGCGAGTCTCTTTGCGTCACCCCACGGTTCAGCAGGACGTCAGTTGATGTCGAACTCGTTGCCCTCGGGGTCCCTCAGCGCAACCGCATAGTGGTCCGCGCCCTCCTCGAGCTCCGCGGCCAGGTCGCTCAGCAGCATGGCGCCGAGATTGCACAGCCGCAGGGCCTCGGCGTCCACGCGCGCTTTCCGGGCCTCGATCGGGAGGTCTCGGCTGCCACTAGCGTGGATGTCGATGTGGAGCCGATTGCTGGTGGTCTTGCGATCGGGCACGACCTGGATCCAGATGCGGGGGCCGGCGCCATCCGGATCGATGATGCAGTCCGTCCCTCTGCCGAGCCAGGATTCGGGCAGTCCGACGTCGCGCCGCCAGTCGTCCCAGGTGGCGAAGCCGGCCGGCGGTGGCTCGAGCACGTATCCAAGAGCCTCGGCCCAGAAGCGGGCAAGCATCTCCGGCTGGCCGACGCAATTGATGACGAGCTGATATCTGACAGCCATCGGATTCCCCAACTCTGGGCAGCGGCGTCGCCGTACGGTCCGGCAAGTATGCAGAGTCAGTACGACAGTCCGGCATGACCGAAAAAATGGGGGAGGGGACATCACCTATTCGCGATGGCTAGCTCCGCGAGGTCGCGTGCAGATCTGAGCGGTGTTACGGTGCCGGTCGGAGGTGGCACCCTATGTCGAGAAGCCTGAGAGTTGGTCTTGTCTTTGCCCTGGCCAGTGCCGCGGCATTCCTTGCTTTCCCCGTACAGGCGTGGAGTTCCACGACCGCGTCCATCACCTCCATCAGGGTCACTGGGTCTGCGGCTCACCCGGTCATCACCATCCGCGGCCACCACTTCGGCAGTCGCCCTGCGCCTCGGCCGAAGTGTCGTCCCGGCGACTTCAATAAGTGCGGCCACTACACCGGGCACGACTACGGCTCCATGCTCTACTTCGTTGAGAAGTCAAAGACGAGGTTCAGCGCGGGTCGCGACCGACCCAGCCGCGGCGAGCTCGACGCAATCGGTCTTGTCGTCACGACATACACGAGTACGAAGATCGTGTACCACTTCGGATCCGGCTATCACGACGGCCATGGCGCCTATGGCTGGCGGCTGAAGAACGGCGACGCCTTCACTGCCAGCGTCAAGGGTGCGCACATCACGGGCACCGTCCACTACTGAGTCCGGCACTCCGATCCTGCGCCGTACTTGTCCGACTGGTGGCAGGCCATAGCCCGCCACCAGTCGAACAGCTCGTGCGGTTGAACGATCAGGACTTCATGAAGGTCAGCAGATCGGCATTGATCGTGTCGGCATGTGTCGTCGGCATGCCGTGTGGGAACCCGGGGTAGGCCTTCAACGTGCCGTTCTTCACCAACTCGACTGCGCGCGGTCCCGAGGTGGCACAGGGCACAATCTGGTCGGCCTCGCCGTTCATCGCGGGACCGGCACAGTGATCGTCTTCAGATCCGCTGAGAAGTCCTGCCGGATGAACTCAGAGACACACTGGTACTGGCCCTTCGCGCCGCCCATCATGCCTTGGCGCCACCAGTTCGCGATCACTGCTTCAGATGGCTCGATGCCCGGCTGGTCGAAGTTGGAGAACGGTCCGGACGGGACTGCCCGGTAGAACTGCGAACGGTTCGCCGCGAGTTGCGCTTGCAACCCCTCGAACGCCGCCTGGGGTACGCCGACGGGGTTGGCGTCCGTCTACAGGACCGACGGTGTGACGGCGCTGATCAGCACCACCTTCGAGATCGGGTGTAGGGAACGTAAACGGTGGCCCGACAGTCAGCCAGAGCTGATCGTGTCTGGTGCCTCGGCGGACGAAGAAATATTGGCCGAGGTGTCGGATCTGGGCCAGGCTGTTCGTTGCAGGGGTGAGACAACCACTCTGGACGAAAGGCCGTGATCATGACAGCGCCCACCTCACCCGCCACCGCTCGCCGGATGTTCGAACTCGTGGAGCCCATCGGGCTCATCCCGTACGCGACAGACGAGCCGGCTGAGGCGCTGATGGCGTTCGGCCTGGGCAATTACTGGGACACGTACTTCGCCGGACGCGCTGCACCCTTGGGTCGGGCCCCGGCCGAGGTCGTACACGCGATCTTCTACAACTTCGCACCCGGCGAGGCCGCGCGTCACATCCCGCGCGTCTGGGATCTCATCACGCCGGAGGCGGCGCTCGCGGCGCGTCAACGCGGCTGTGTCATTGCACTGCGTCGCCTCCTCGGCGAGCTCGCCGACGAGCCCGGGTTGTCGAGCACCGCCGACCTGCTGACAAAGGCGGCCGTCAGCGCGTCGACCGTCGGCCGGCCGCTCTACGCCGGGCTGCGGACGTTGCCCCTACCCGAGGAGCCGATTGCGCGGCTTTGGCATGCAGCCAACTTGCTGCGAGAACACCGCGGTGACGGACACAACGTGGCCTTGGTCGCCAACGGCATCGGCGGGACGGAAGCTCACGTGCTGCTCGCGCTGTCTGACGGCATGCCGGCGGAGGAGTTCGGTCGCGTCTCGCACCTTCCGGAGGCGCAGTTGGCGGCGGTCATCGACGGCATGCGTGCCCGCGGGCTGATCGGTGACGACGGTTGGCTCAGCCCCGACGGCCGCGCGACCAAGCAGCGGATCGAGGCGCTTACGGACGAGCTCGCCGCGCCGGCCTACGACGTGCTTGAACCCGGCGAGCTGGACCAGCTCGTCGCCGGTCTTGAGCCTCTTGCCGCCGCGCTCGCCGACGTTCACGGTGGGTAGCCGAGTGACCAAGCTGGAGGCCGCTCGAACGCAATGAGCGACGAGGCTGCTACCTCGTCGCGTGCTTGGAGAACGCAGCGACCTCGCGCAATTGGACCCACCACACATCGTCGTGAAAGGTCGAGGCCACATCGTCGTTATCGATCCACGCTTTCAGCGTTGCCATCGGACGCCCGAGCATCTGCGAGGCCACCGCCAGCGAGACATATCCATGCTGGGTGACCAGGATCGTCGGAGCGTCGAGACCCTCCCTCATGCGGTGCCTCCCGGCTCCCCCCGACACGCATCATGCCAGGCAGCGAAACGCCGACACCGTCCGGCAGGGAGACTGAGGTCATGACCATTCGGCTCGGGGCATTCGGTTTGTCCGCACAGCCGCCGGTGAGGTGAACCGCGCACTGCTGCGCGAGCTGGGCTTCGAGCTCGGTGGCCGCGCCGAGGGCGGGGTGTCCGACCAAGGCGCGTGGTACGCGACGGCGCCGGACGGCGCATCGGTGGTGCTGAAGTGGTACCCGGACGAGGCCGTCGCCGACCGGTACACCGTGCTGCTTCCTGCCCTCGATGAGCTCCGATCACGCGGCGTCCCGGTGCCGGAATATCCGCACGTGCTCGCTGTCGATGGCTGGACGTTGTCGGCGCAACGGCTCTTGCCAGGTGCTTCGCTGCGCAACCCGTCACCTGCCATGGTGGCGCACGTGGTTGAGTCTGTCGCCGCCATGGCCGGTGTCGCATGCCCGCTCTTACCGCCCGACCTACGTCCTTGGGGCGAATCCGTCGTCCACACGCTGACCGTTGGCGTGGACGGGTGGGCGATGCACGACCCGCTGCGCACCGGGGGTCGACGAAGCGCCGCAGTGCTCGACCGCGTGCAGGCGATCGGCGCCGACGCCGACCCTGCGTGGTTCCCGACCGACGGACTTGTGCACCTGGATCTGCACACCGACAACCTCCTCGCAGGCGACGACGGCGCGCTCACCGGGATCATCGACTGGGACGGTGCGTGTGCCGGCGATCCCCGCTTCGATCTCGTCAGGTTCGCCTACGACCTCGACGGCCACGACCAACCGGTCTGGAACATCGTCGAGGACACCGACATCGAGCTGCGTGTCCTTCGGGCGTACGTCGCCCACCACGCGCTGCGGTGCACGTCGTGGCAGATTCACCACTACACCGACGACGTGCCTCGCCAGCTTGACCGCGCCGAACGAGTCCTCGATCGGTACGGGGCATAGGAGAGGATTTGCAGGCCGAGAGAGTGTCTGCGACCACGGTCGCCTGACGAAAGGAGGTCTACTGATGGCGAGAGTGTTCATTACGGGATCGACGGACGGACTCGGCCTGATGGCCGCGGAGGTGTTGGTTCGCGACGGTCACGTCGTCACGCTGCACGCGCGTAATGAGCAGCGGGCAGACGATGTCCGCGCCCAGCCTCCCGACGGCCGAAAGTGTGGTCGTCGGCGACCTGTCCTCGATCGAGCAGACGCGAGCCGTGGCCGAGCAGGCAAACGCCACCGGCCGGTTCGACGCGGTCATCCACAATGCGGGTGTCGGCTACCGCGAACCACGCCGAATTGAGACTGTCGATGGGCTTGGCCCATGTCTTCGCGATCAACGTGCTCGCCCCGTACCTGCTCACCGCACTCATGGCGCGTCCCGACCGATTGGTATATCTCAGCTCAGGCATGGCCCGCGGCGGTGATGCCGACCTCGACGACCCGCAATGGATCGCACGGCGCTGGAACGGATCCCAGGCCTACTCCGACAGCAAGTTGTTTGATGTCCTGCTGGCCTTCGGCGTCGCACGGCGCTGGCCGGACGTGCTCTCCAACTCGGTGGAGCCCGGATGGGTACCGACCAAGATGGGTGGCGCCGGCGCTCCCGATGACCTCTCGCTTGCCCCCATCACGCAGGCATGGCTCGCCGTGAGCGATGAGCCGGCAGCGAAAACAACCGGCCGTCATCTTCTACCACCAGCAGGTCCGTGACACTGTCGCCCGAAGCACATTCCCCTGCACACCAGGACGCGCTGCTTGAGTACTGCGCTGGCCTTACTGGTACGCCATTGCCATCGCCCTGATCGCGGCAACTGCCGTTCTCTGCGATGCTCGCTGGATGGTCGCGCCTACAGAGCCACTCGAGGATCGGCTGGCAAGGGGTGAGACGGTTTGGCACTGGCTTCACGACAACCCTGAGTGGGACGAGTTCACGCTGTTGTTCATCAGCCTGCACCTGAACGACCGCCCGGAAGTCGTCGCAGGATTGTGGGAGGTCTGGGACCAGGGCACAGGCGTCGAGGATCCGGCCATGTTCAAGTCGGCCGATCCTGATCGCCATCCGGGTGAGCCAACCCAATTGCTTCGCTACGCCACGATTGCTGATGCGCTGAACGACCTATCGGTGCACGGTGTGACAGCGGGCGGGTTTGGCAGCCATGCGGACCTCGTTACCGCCTACGGCGAGTCGGTTCGTGCACGACCTTAGGCCGAGATGGTCAATGTCCTCCAGTGCACAGATGTTCCGTCGTTCGCGCTTCGACTGCGATCCGTGCCGTCCAGCCGAATCGTCGCGTAACGACGCACTGGCTTAGCGTGTTGGTGTGGCCACGGCGCCTGGGTTCGAGGCTGTCCTTCACCGGATGTACCAGCGAGACGGTGAGAACACTCTGCCCGCTCATGTCGAACAGACCTGCGGGATCACGGTCAAGAAAATGTCTCGGCTCGACGTTGGTGTGTTTCGGGTCGATCGAGGCGATGGCGGCATTCCGCTGGTGGCGCGGCTGTTTTCCGACGCTCGGCCGCTGTCTGCTGCCGAGGCCGACCTAGCGGTGCTTCGCTACCTGGCCGAGCTCGACTTCCCGGCGGAGCGGCCTTTCGGGGAGGTGGGGGTGACCAGCCACCACGGCCAGGCCGTGCTGGTCACCGAGTTCGTCAAGCAGGCCGCCAAATCCAAGCGCCCGCCGTACCCGATCGTTGCCCTCGGCGCGAGCATCGGCCGGCTACACGGTTTCGCCGTACCGGTCGGTGCCGACCGGCCCGCCGGTGCGCTCCACCATTTCGCGGACGGAACCATGTCCGACGAGCTCCGAGCGGTCGGCGGCTGGCTAGATTCCGTCGAAGCCCTGGTGTCCCGCGGCGAGCTCGATGCTCTTGATGACATCCGCGTCGCAGTGGCACGTGCTGACGGTGGGGACGGCCTGCCTGAAGCGCTGGTTCATCCCGATCCCGTCCCGAAGAACGTGATCTTCACGGCCAACGGACCCGTGCTGGTCGACTGGACCTCCGCCGGATACGGTCCGCGGCTGCCGTCGATGATGTTGGTGTTGCGATCAGGCTGGGCGGCCGCGCCGTTTATGAAGGGATATGCCCGCCGAGTCATGCTCACCGACGACGAACGCGCACGGCTCGCCGAGTTGCTCTACAGTCGCCAGCTCATCGACCTCGTCTTTCGCGTCTGCCGTGACCCCACGATGACGATCAGTGCGGCCAAGAAACTCGCCGGCATGCGTCGCGACAGCGAAGCCAAGGCCCGCGACATTCTCGCCGCGCTCACTCTGTCGTAAGCAGACCGTTTCCGCGCGCGGAACCGTTGATCCGCGTCAAGCGTCGCATCACCGTGACCAACGTGCGCCGGGGGATCGGGGGATCGGTCGCGATCCTGGCGGTGTCCTTATCCGCCTGCACCAGCCATTCAGTGACAGCGCGGACCTACGCGGGTGGCACGACTCACACCACGTCACCGCCCCATTCGGTGCCGCGCCTGGGCGTCGTTTATGGCTCGCTCCTCGTGACCGAACCGGTGTCGGGTCGCAGGGTGCCATGGCACGGCGTCGTAGTCCTCCAAGGCAAATCCGACTACCGGGTCGACGCCCAGCGCGATGGCGTGTTCCGACTGTCAGTCCGGCCAGGCTCGTACGTCCTCACGGGGCGCAACCTACGCTTCGATGACGGCGCGCAGTTCTGTCTCCACCGCGGCGGCCGCAGTGTGACGGTCCGTCCAGGCGCGCAGGTGCACGCGAATGTCGACTGTCTCACCACGTTGGGCTGAGGGCGTCGCCCAGCCGCTTTCGAGCGAGCGACGCGGAGCGGATCCCACGTGGCGGTGTTCGGCGCACCGCCTGGCATTCGTCGTCTTCCGGGCGGGACAATCACTTGCGTGGAAGGACCGACCGAACGAACGCTTGCCGCGTACCAGGCGAATGTGGAGGCTTACCTTGTTGCGTCGCCGCAGGCGGTCAATGCTGACGTCGCGGTACTTCTTGACGAGTTAGTAGACCAAGCGCCGGGTCGGACGGTGCTGGAGATCGGCACCGGACCTGGACATGAAGCCGATTACCTCGAAGCGCGGGGACTGGCTGTGCAGCGGACCGATGCCGTGGCGGCGTTCGTTGACCGCCTCGTGGCAGCGGGACATGAGGCTCGGCTGCTCGATGTGCGGTCTGGTGATCTCGAAGGTCCTTATGACGCGGTGCTTGCGCTCGCCGTTCTTCATCATCTGAGCCGGCCCGCACTGCTCGCAGCGCTCACGAGAATCCGTGATGCCGCTCGACCGCAGGGAGTGCTCGCGTTAACGATGAAGGAAGGTGACAGCGAAGCCTGGTCGACAGCGAAACTTGGCGCACCGCGCTGGTTTGTCTACTGGCGCGAGGCCGACCTCCGCGAGGTCCTCGAGTGCGCCGGGTGGTCCGTGCTCCGACTCGACCACGTCCACGGACGCAACGACGAATGGCTCTACGCGCTGTGTCGGCGCGACGCGTAGACGCGACTCCGGGAACCATCACCGCGCAGTACAGGAGTTGTTGAAACCGGCAGCGGCGATTGCGGCGATGCTCGGATCGTTCTCAACGCCGGACTCGGACCGTACCTCCTTGGCGTAGGCGGCCTGGCCTTTGCGTGCGGCCGCCAGCCGGGCGGCATCGAGGCGATCAGCAAAGCGAACATAGGCGTGCAGCACGGCCGCCTTGGTCGCCGCAGCGGTGGGGACAGGAATCGTGGCCACATGCGCGTCGAATCCGTCGAGCAGCCGTTTGTGAGCTGGCCAGGTCGCGAGGTATTCGTGCACCGGCACGTCGATGCTGCCGCCGTGGGTCACACTCACGATCTTGGGTAAGAGCGCGTCACACAGCGCGTTGACGGCATCGAGGTACGCCTGGGCAGGATCTGCCGTAGCGGTTGATGCCGGAACCCTCGATGCCGGGCTAGCCGGCGCTGGGCTTGACGACGCTGGACTCGACGACGAACAACCAGCGAGCGCGGCACTCAGCGCAACTGCACCGAAGAGCTGGCGGGTCATCCTCACACTTGCGCAAAGCCTCCGTTCAGGTTCGGGGCGATAGATCGCGAGCAATGGTGATGTACCAGTAGCCACCAGAGAGATTCAGCGCCGAAAGAGTCAGGAAGAAGGCGGCCCATCCGTAGACGCTGTACGACAGGCAGATGACGCCCGCGACGCCCGCAGCGGCGCCACCGATGATGTGCATGCTGCCGAAGAGGCGGGCGTGGCGGTACGCGATTGGATTGATCAGCCGCCTCATGCCCGTTCGCGGCGGAGATGCCCACCAACCGCGCAGACCGTGAGCAGTGGCGGTGTCGTTGGGTACGTTCATTGGATGCCTCGCTTATTGCGGCTGTTGCGTTGTTGGCTTCAATAAAAGTGATATCACTTTGATGTCACACAGTCAAGGCCGTACTGAGGCTCGATACGTGGACCGACGGCGCCTTATCGCCGCCACACCTACGGTCGGTCATGCAACGGACTCCACTCGAAGCTTCGGATCCGCCACGATGTAACAAACATCGACCAACGCATTCAGGACCAGCACAAGCAGGGCACCAAGAAGTGCGATGGCTTGGATGACGGCAAGGTCGGACTCCCTCATCGCCGAGACCAGCAGGAACCCGATCCCGGGGATGTTGAACACGTTCTCCACCAGAACGACGCCGCCGAGCAACGCACTGATCCGGAGCGCAAGCATCGTCAGCGGCGGAAGCAGCGCGTTGGGCAAGACATTGCGCAAGATCATCTGTGACTGCGGAATACCGGCGCCCCGCGCCGTTCGGACATAGTCCTTACCTAGCTCGTCCACCAACGAAGCGCGAACTGCTCGGGTCATCGCCGCGATAAACGGGATGGCGAGCGCGCAGGCCGGGGCGATGAGATGGGACAACCAGGGCCCGAAGCCGTCGCTGAGCGAAACATAGCCACCGGCGGGTACGACGTGGAGGATGACGGCGAACACCTCCACCGCGATGAGCGCCAACACGAAGTCCGGGACTGCCTGCCCGGCGGCGGTCGCCAGTGAGATGAGTTTGTCGATCCGTCGGCCGTCGTTCATTGCTGCCAGACTTCCGAGCACTACTGAGACAACGATCGCGATGACCGATGCGAGCGCCGTGAGCTCGATAGTCGGTGGCAGCGAAATCCGGATCAGGACACTCACTGACTCCGGACGCGCCGACGAGTGGCCAAGTCGGAGGTGGGCCGTGTTGTTGAGATAGCTGCCATAACGGGCGAGCAACGGCCGGTGGCGCGGGTTCGGGAAAACGTCCGACACGTCCGCAAGCACAAACAACAGGAGTGAGACGCCGATGAGCACCACCGGCGTCATCAGCAGCCGCTCGCCAAGCAATCGGCGAATACTGCCTCGAGCTCCGAGAAGTCTTCTACCGAAGGAGTCGGCTGGCGGCGTGCCAGCAACCGGCACCCGTGTGGTCTGGGTTGCCACGTTTCACAGTATGCAGCCTTTAACCGAAGCGCTCGACTCGGAGTCACGGTGTGTTTTGGCGGTATTCGAGGCGAATCCGATTCTGTACATGGCGTTGTTGGGCCTTAGGGTCACCGTGTGACCGACCGTTCGCGCTTGCGACTCGTGGTGCTGAGCGTGTTGGTGGTGTCGCTGGTCGCGACGCTCCTTGGTCGGTTGTGGTATCTGCAGGTGCTCGCGGCGCCGACCTACATCGCGGAGATCGACGCAAGCTCGGTACGTGATGTGGTGACGCAACCGTCGCGGGGCGAGGTCTTTGATGACATGGGCCGGCCGCTGATCGACAACAAGATCGCGCTGGTCGTCTCGGTAGACCGCACCGCGCTGGACCAGCAATCGGATGGCGGGAAGGCGGTGTTGCACCGGTTGTCGAAGGTGCTGCACACGCCGTACTCGCTGCTCAATCGTGAGACGCAGCTGTGCGGCAAGAACGCGCAGGGTCACTACGTGACGGCGCCGTGCTGGGGTGGGTCGCCGTACCAGCCGATCCCGGTCAGTCAGCTCAAGCCGGACGTCGCGTCGATGATGCGGGCGCTGCACATCTCCGACTTGCAGAACAAGTTCCCTGGTATCTCGGCGCAGCTCGCGGCCGTGCGGAATTACCCGACCCCATTTGGCGCCAAGGCGAGCGCCATTCTCGGCTATCTCGGCCCTATCTCCACGGCGGCGTTGAACAAGCTGACTCCTGCCCAACAGACGTTGCAGCGCAGCAGCCAAGTGGGTGTGACCGGGCTGGAGCAGTCATACCAGAAGTACCTGCGCGGACGGTCGGGCCTCAAGCAGGTCCGGGTCAACAATGTCGGCACTGTGGTTGGCACCATCAAGGACACCGCCCCGAAATCCGGCGACGACATCGTCACCAACATCGACGCCAAAGTCCAAGCCGCCCTCGAAGGTGACCTGGTGGCGGCTATCACCGCTTCTCGTAATCAGGGCTACACCGCCGACTACGACGCCGGCGTGGTGATGAACGTCCGCACCGGCGGGATCGTCGCGATGGGCAGCTATCCGACGTACGCGCCGAACCACGCGCCGCCGACCCTGTCGACCAACCAGTACGACAAGTTGCAGCATGAGCCTGGCGACCCGTTGTTCGACAAGGCGTTCGAGGCGGCCGCCCCGCCAGGCTCGAGTTTCAAGTTGATCTCCTCATCGGGGCTGTTGTGGGATGGCACCGCGTCGCCAGATCGCGACTACGACTGCTCGGCGTCATTTCGAAACAAGACGAACTTCGAAGGCGAGGTCGGCGGCGAAGAGACGCTCCGAAACGCGATCATCGAGTCGTGCGACACGGTGTTCTACCGGCTGGCGCAGATGGACTGGCGGCGAGACTTCGATTTGATCAACGAGCACAAGAATCCGATCGAGGGTGTGCAGCACATCGCCCACGACTATGGCCTTGGCGAAAGCCCCGATGTCGACCTTCCCAACGCGGCGACCGGACACATCGCGGATCGGGTCAACCAGAAGCTCAACTGGGAGGCCAACAAGTCGAACTACTGCACGGGCGCGACGACCCGTCCGCAAGGGAGCTACCTTCAGCGCCTTGATGCGTATGACTGCCGATTCGGCTACGTGTTCCAGCCAGGTGACCAGATGGATGAGGACATCGGTCAGGGCACAGTCACGGTCTCCCCGCTACAGCTCGCCGTGGCCTACTCAGCCCTCGCCAACGGCGGCACGGTCTTCAAGCCACGGGTTGCCAAGGCGATCTACAGCCCCACCGGCAAGCTGATCCGCAAGATCAAAGCGCCGATACGCGATCATCTGCCGGTCAGCCAGGCCGACCTCGACTACATCCGCAGCGCGATGTACGGCGTCACCTCAGACACCCACGGCACGGCTGCCGAGGCGTTCAACGGCTTTCCGATGAACAAAGTCCTCGTCGGCGGCAAGACCGGAACGGCCGAGCTCACCGGTACCACCACTCAGAACGGCTCGTGGTTCGCCTCGTTCGCCGGCCCAGCCGGCGGCAACCCGCAGTACGTCGCGGTCATCGAGGTCGACAAGTCAAAGGAAGGCGCCGACAGCGCCGCGCCGTTTGTCCGTGATCTGTGGCAGCAGCTCTACGGCATCGGTGGCGACAAGGCATTGTTCCCGAACGGTGTGCCGCCGACGAAGCTGCCGCCGATCAAGCAAGAGATAGCGGGCAAGATGACCAAGTCAGCGAAGTCGTCGACCTCGACCAACTCGACATCCGGCAGCAAGGACTCCACGCCGCCGAGCCCGCCACCATCGTCACCGGCGACCAACGCGGGTGCCCTGCCGCCCGCCTTACGAGTCGAAATAGCACGACACTGACCGCCCCTGTGGGATGAGCTGTGCCCGGTGGCGCATGCCAGCTTGGCTCGCCCGTGGTTTGGGGGATTCGCCTGCGGGTGCCTCGGGTCGGGTCGTAGATTCTTCGGCATGAGTCGGTTTGTCACGCGGGAGTGGATCGCGGGAGTGATTGTTGTCGTCGCGGTCGGGGGCCTGACAATGTTGCCGGTTGCGGTGGGCGCTGCGGCGAACGCCGCGCATCCACCGAAGATCGTGGCGTTCCGGGTGGGGAAGGAGCCGGACGCGATCGGGTTCACGCCGAACGGCAAGTTCGTCTACGTCACGAACAGCGGCTCGGGCACCGTCACTGCCGCCCGCACCAACGCGAACCATGCTGCTGCGACGATCAAGGTGGGCAGTGATCCTGACGCGATCGTGGTGAGCCCGAACGGGAAGACTGCATACGTGACGAACAGCGGCTCGGCGACGGTCACTCCGATCTCGACCTCGACCGACAAGGCTCGCGCACCGATTCGGGTTGGTGAGGGGCCGTCCGCAATCGCGATCTCCGCACGCACGAAACGCGGCTACGTCGTGAACAGCGGGTCCGCCACGGTGACCCCGTTCAGCCTGGCGACCAACAAGCCGGCCCCGCCGATCGCGGTGGGCGCGGGTCCTGACGCGATCGTCATCACTCCGAACGGCAAGTTCGCCTATGTCGCGAATTACATCGCCGACACGGTCAGTCCGGTCAACCTGCTGACCGACGTGGCCGGTCCGCCGATCTCGGTCGGCAGTCAAGCCGTCGCGATGGCGATCACCCCGAACGGTCGGGAGGTGTATGTCGCGAACCTCGAATCGAACACCGTGACCCCGATCAACACCACAACCGACAAGGCAGGTCCGGCGATCACGGTCGGCACCGAGCCGGTCGCCGTGGCGGTGGCGGACAAGGGCAGAACCGTTCTTGTAGCGAATTACGGTTCGGCCTCGGTCACCGCGATCACGGTCAAGACCAACAAGGTCCGCAAGACGATCAAGGTTGGCAACGACCCGGAAGGCATCACGCTCGTGAGCCACGCCAAGGGAGCGCTCGTCGTCAACGAAGGAACCGACACCCTCACCGAGATCAACGCCGTCAAGGCCACGAAGGTCGGCACAGTCCGCGTCGGTGACCACCCGTTCGTCGCCGGCGCTACTCCCAACGACAAATACCTTTACGTCGCCTCCCAAAACCGCCCACCGACCGGAGCGCATCTCGTCCCGGCCTCGCCCACGAAGGATGCGTGGCTGGAGCGGGAAAAGATGGAGTTCATCCCCGCGTCGAGCCATCCATAACCGGATAAGGCGAGCGCCGCGCGGCGATTCCTCGCTATGGGCGCTTCGGAATGTTGCCCACCTGGGCGATGTATTCGGCGCGACGGATCCAGAACGGACCGTGGTACACGACAGTCCGTCACGGAACGTGAGCTGTCCCCGCCGAAACCAACCGTGACGGTCACTGCCTATTCGGACCACGCCCCGGCCGCGCTCGAAGGCGGCGAGCTGCTCGCGGGGAGAGTGGAAAGGCCAGTCGCGATACACATACACGTGCGCGTCCGTGACGATCACGATCCGGTGGAAGCTTAGTTGTGTTGATCGCGCCAGGTCAGCCAGGGCGTGAGCTCCTGGAGGTTTGGCCTCGGACGTTCTGTCAAGGAGACAACGAACAACGTGGCGCCGAGCGCTCGCATCGAGTCTCCCTGCAGGTGCGGATCGCCACGGACGAGGACGGCACGCTCGATGTCCTGCGGGTTGCGCCCGAGGTCTTCGCAGTACCTGTCGAGCAGCGTCGTCTTGCGGGCGAAGTCCTCGCCATCGGCGAAGGTGTGCCAGATGTCGGCATGCTTCGCCACGACGCGCAAGGTGCGCTGCTCACCGCTGCCAGCGACCAGGATCGGTAGCGGCCGGACCGGCGGCGGGTTCAGTAGCGCCAGCCGGCGGCGGATTCGATCGAGGCCTTCATCCAACTCCGTGATGCGCGCAGCTGGGCTTCCCATGGAGTATCCGTATTCGACGTAGTCACGGAGCTTGAATCCGGCGCCCATCCCCAGCACGAACCGTCCACCACTGATGTGATCCACGGTGCGCGCCATGTCTGCGACCAGATCAGGGTTGCGGTATCCAATCGCGCTGACCAGCGGTCCGAGTCCGATGCGCGAGGTGCAGGCCGCCCAGGCAGCCAAGACAGTCCAGCACTCCAGGTGCGATTCTTCGGAGTCGGGACCTGGTCCGAAGAAGTGATCCCAGTTGAACAGCAGGTCGGCGCCCAGCTCTTCGGCTTCTTGAGCGACCGCCAGAATCGAGCTCCAGGACGTTCCGTACTGTCCGAACTGCACCCCGATGCGGATAGGTCGGCTGGACATCGATTCAATTATCGCCCGAAGGCCTGTCACCAGCCGCTTGATCCGACGCACGGGTGCTGCTTGCGGGGCTATCCGGATCGTAGTCGGTGCCTGTGGGGTGCCGGCACGCGACGCATCGCACCGCTGCGTAACCTGACGCGATGAAGCGGTTCGTCGATGAAGACTTCAGCGGGGCCGAGTTCCGTGAGTGCATGCTCAACGGCACGCGACTCATCGGAGTTGTCATGGAGGATGCCGAGATCGATGGTCTCGTCACGAATCTGGTCGTGAACGGTGTCGAGGTCACGGCGTATGTCGAGGCCGAGCTCGACCGCCGCTATCCGGCGCGGGTGTTGATCCGCTCCGAGGACCCGGCTGACCTCCTCGAAGGAGGGCGGCTATTGCGGGCCGACTGGACGGCGACGATTGACCGGTTGCAGGCCTCGCCCGGGATGGAGCACCGCAGCGTGAACGGCGAGTGGTCGGCCGTACAGACCTTGCGACACCTGGTCTTCGTCCACGACTCGTGGTTTCGTCGGTGTGTTCTCGGGTCCACCGACCTCTTCACGCCGATGGGGCTCGGACCGGACTATGTGCCCGACCGCGAGCGGCAAGGACTTGACCTTTCGGCCGCCCCAAGCTTGGACGAGGTGGCTGCGGTGCGAGCCGAGCAGGCGGTGGAGCTCGAAGACTGGCTCAAGACAGTGACACCGACGCAGCTCGCTGCGATGGCGCCTGTGCCAGACGGCGAGGGCTGGCCGCCCTATGCGCGGGGACGCTCGACCGGGCGGTGCCTGCGCACCGTGCTCAACGAGGAGTGGGCGCATCACAGTTTCTGCGTCCGCGACCTCGACCTCATGGAGACTTCTGCGTAGCTGGGCGACGCCGGTCTGATCCGCGGTTCGGCAGGTGGTACGTCGATCTTGCGTTGGAGATCCGGCTACCTATTCCGGCGCAGCGGACGGCTCGAACACGGCCACTCGCTGGCCGTTGCGGAAGTCAGCGATCGACTCCTCGTCGTGCCGGTAGACGCCCGCACGATCATGTAAGACGTATTGGCCGACACCGTCGTGTGTCATCGCGGACATAGGCAGCGACTGACCGTCACGGTCGCCGCCTTCGAGGATGACTTCTTCCTCAGACATGTGCGAAGCGTAGTGCGGGAATGCCAATTCATCGGACCCTAAGCGTCTCGAATTGCCGCCAACGTCGCGTGGATCTGACCTGCGGCGGCCATCAACTTGCCGAGCTCGATCATGGTCTCCAACTCCACCTTCGATGGCACGTCAGCATGATCACCGGCAGCAGCCTTGTCGAGGCGATCGACGATCGTGTGAACCGTCCGCCCAGCCTGCTCTGCCAGCTCCTCGGCCTTGTCGTAGTGCTGATGTCTATCCATAGCCGCATCGTGTCATCCATAATGCGGCAACCCAACTTTGAGGGCCTGGCGATGTCCAGGCTTGAACATCAACACGCAGCTCGGTTGGCTGTGCCGGCTCTATCCGTTGGTGATCACGATCGCTTGCTGCAGGCCCTGGCCTTGCGCGGCAGCCAGCCGAGGGTTGGTCGCGCAGGTAAGCGGGCTGTTCGTCCGGATGAGGGCAAGCACTGTGCGGTCGGTGAAATAGCCGATCGACAACTCTGCCCCGGTCGGGATGGCGCTCGGATGGATCGTCAGCGAGGGGTCGCCGCTCGGGTCGTGACCGACCGTGACCGCCTGGCGAAGCCCGGCTGGCTCCGTTGCCGTGTCGCACCAGCTGCCGACCGTGACGTTTGCCGTGATGCCTCGTTGCGCCAGAGCCTGTCGTAGCGCGGCCGGGTCCAGTCTGGTGCGGCTGTTGCTATGCAGGGTCACGGTGCTTGCGCCTGCAGGTCCATTGCTGATGGTGAACGCCGCAAGCTGGGTGCCGCTTCGATCGTTGGGTGCACCGTTGCCTCCGGCCACGAGGATCACGGCGACGATCACGGCTACGAGGCCGGTGCCGCCGCCGGCCGCCCATCGACTCACCCGGCGCCGGTGACGGCGCTGATCGCCTCGCGCCAGCACAGCATCGGCGGACAGGCCCATATGCAACGAAGCAAGGGGCTTTCGATAGTCGTCGAGCACGTCGTTGTCATTCATGCGTGGTCTCCACGTGGGTCGGGGTGCCCTCGGATGGGAGCAGGGCACGTCGCATCGCGGAGATCGCGCGCGACAGGTGACTCATGACGGTGCCCGGCGCGATGCCGAGCGCCTGGGCGGTGGTCGCGGTGTCGAGGTCGAGCAGGATTCGCAAGGTGAAGACCTCCCGCTGCCGGGCCGGTAGCCCGTTCAATGCCCGTACAAATGCCGGGTCAACTGAGTCCTCAGCGCTCGCCGTAGGCCGGTCTTGCTCTGCGAGCGGGACTTCTCTTCGGTGCTTGCGCCACCACGACACCCTGGCGTTCAGGGCAGTCCGGACCACCCATGCTTGCGGTGCGGGGTGTCGGCGGATCTTCGGCCAGCTCGCCCAGGCTCGGGCGAATGATTCGGCGACCAGGTCCTCGGCGAGAACGCGGTCGGCCGTCCTCGCGACGACCGCGCGCAGGCAGTTGTCCCGACTCTGTACATAGAACCGGGTGAACTCACCTCGATCGTCCTCGACCACACCGAGCAAACGCCTCAGCCCTGACTTTCATTTACCCGACCACGTGTGACGCTCAAGATGCTCAGTCTGTCCCTACCGTTCGCACATACTTTTCGCTTGTGCGGGGAATGACCTTGGTACGCCACTTCGGGCGCTAACTGGGAGCCGCAATGATCGTCTTGGGCATCATCCTTCTGGTTATTGGTTTCGTTGCCGCTATACCGATCCTGTGGACCCTCGGTGTCGTTCTGCTGGTCGTCGGACTCGTCTTTGAGTTGCTCGGGAGCACCGGACGGGCAATCGGAGGCCGTCGCCATTATTACTAAGCCGGCGATCACCCGGACATCAGCGCAGTGCAGGATCGCGCCATGAAGGACCTGCCGAGTCCTGCTGAAGCTGAGCGCAACCAACGCCGCAAGCTGCAGTACTTTCCGCCGGTGTGGCCGTTGCTCGCGATCGTGGCAATTGTGGTCATCGTGGCGTATGTCTGGCATCGATAACGGCTGGTTCTGCCAGCGGTACGGACACCTCGACGATCAGTGCCAGAATGCATCACCGATCTCGATCCGTAACGACAGAGCCCTATCCACGCCGGGCGGTGCAGGGGAGCGATGGCCGTGGTCCAGCCGACCAGGGAGTCACGCGACTCCGGCCTATCGGTGATCAAGCCGGTTGTCGTGCCGCCGGCTCACGAAGTGGTCGTCAATCATCTACGCCGGATCATTCACCTCGGTGAGGTTCAGGCCGGCGCAAGACTTCCCCCCGAACGCCAGCTCGCCGCTCAACTCGGGGTTTCTCGAACCACGCTGCGAGAGGCGCTTCATATCCTTCAGATCGAGGGCTATGTCGATATCAGGCTCGGCCAACACGGCGGTGTCTTCGTCAGGACGACGGAGTTTCCGACCGGCCGACTCTCCCGGCAATGGGTGCGGAGCCTTAGCGAGTTCGAGCAGGTCTACGAGCTGCGCGCGGTGGTCGAAGGTTTCGCCGCCAAGGCGGCCGCCGAGAAGATTCAGCCGGCGGCGTTGGCCACGCTCGAGAAGACGATCGAGTCGATGAAGTCCGACGGCTCAATCGGAGCATTCCGCCAAGAAGACTTCCGGTTTCATATCACCATCGCGCGAGCGCCTGGCCTCGATTTGTTGCGCGAGACCGTCGAACATTTGCGAGCGGCGCTGTTCATCCCGTTTCAGCTTTTCGAGCTGGAGGAGATGACGACGTCGACGATCCGGGAGCACCAGCAGATCCTTGACGCGTTGAAGGCGCACGACTCCAAAGCTGCCGAAGCCTTCATGGTGGCCCACATCACTCATAGCGCCTCGGCCGTCAGGGCAACCGTCGACAACGCGGACCACCGAGCGCACTGACAGAGCGGTGTGGCCTACCGGTGCGGCGGTTCTTGCAGATCCTGGTCCGCGGCGATGCTCTGCTCTAGGGCGATCAGGTCCGCGGAGATTGCCGCGTCGCCGGCAATGGCCTCCACGGTGGTGTACCTGATCGGACCCTTGAACCAGTTCTTCACCGAGAACTGCCACGCCAGCCAAAGAATTATCAGGCTGCCCACGGTCAGCACAGGTGCGAAGTTCGCCGACTTCCACGTGAACCCGTTGCGCCAGGGAGTGCCAGCCGGTGTGGTCGGGAGGATGAAGTAAATCGACACGATGGCGATCTCGGCAGTGGCGACCAGGTTGAGCCACTTGTAGTGGCGCCCGAGTGACCAGGGCCCTGGAGTGAACCGGTCACGCGCCTTCCACCGCAGCCAGATCGGGATCGCGTACGCGACGTACAGCGCGATGACCGTGACCGAGACCACCGCGTAGAAGGCAACCGGGACGGTGCCGCCGCCGATCTTCACGCTGAACAGCGCCGGAATCGTCAGCACGAAGGCCACGCCAGCGGCCAGGAGGACGGCGTTGGTCGGGATCTGGTTGCGGCCGACAGTGGCCCACTTCTTGGAGAAGGGCACGGCGCCATCCCGGCTGAACGCATAGGTCATGCGCGACGCCGACGTCAGGATCGCGATGGTGCAAAAGACCTGGGCGACCGTGGACAGCACCAGAACGAATCCAGCCCAGTCAGAGCTCAGGGCTTGGGAGAAGATGGCGGTCACCGCGCCACCGGCCGCGGAGACCGCGTCGGGTCCGCTGAGTGGAGCGCCGGACGCGGTCTTGCCGACCGTTCCCGGCTGCACGGCGAAGAGGAAGGCGAGTTCCATGATCCAGCCCGCGACGGAGGAGTAGAGGATGGCCTTCCACAGCCCGGACGCGGCGGCGCGGTTGGCGCCTTCGGTCTCCTCGGACATGTGCGCGGACGCATCGAATCCCGCGATCGTGTACTGCGTCAGCAGGAATCCCAGCGGGAAGATATACAGCCAGAACAAGAAGCCCTTGAGGTGCCCCGAGGCAAACCCCGAGTTGTTGACGCGGTGGCTGAAGACCCAGCCGACGCTCTCGTGGTGGTTGGGAACTGCGAACAGAATCACCACAACGGCGACGACGCCGGCGAGGAGCCACCACACCGAAATCTGGTTGGTGAGAGCCAGGATGTGGGAGCCATAAATATTGAGGAGGACGGCGATGATGAGCAGCACCACCCACTCGATGAATACGCGGTGAAGTGAATAGTGGGCCGCCCATGAGGAGCTGTACTCGCTGACCGTTGCGTCGAAGAACGTCGCTGCGCCGTAACCAACGGCCGCCACTGCCGCCATGAGGCCGATCATGTTCAGCCAGCCGGTGAAGAAGCCGGCCTTCGGGCCGCCTAGATGCGAGGCCCACCAGTACAAGCCGCCAGACGTTGGATACGCCGAGACCAGCTCGGCCATACAGATCCCAATGACCAGGATGAGCAGACAGATGACCGGCCAGCCAATAGCGATGACGGCCGGGCCGCCGTTGTTCCATGCCTGACCGAACGACGTCAGGCCACCGGAGAGAATGCAGATGATCGAGAACGAGATGGCGAAGTTGGAAAACCCTGACCAGCTCCGGCGTAGCTCTTGCTTGTAGCCGAGTGCGGCAAGTTCTTGTTCATCGGTCCGACCCTCAGGTGGCGTAGCAGGCACAACGACCATCCCCTCCTGCTCGACCCAGCGGTGCGCTGGTCCGAATGGGCCGCAATGTAGCCCGTTCGCAAAGAGGACGTCAAGGGTTCGTGGCTGCCTGCTTTTTGACGGTTGTGGCAGGTTCTGAGTCAAATCCGCTTGCCTGTCGGGATCGAGTGGCCAGCGACCTGGCCGCGCTTGGCGCCGCAGCGTTGATCAAGTGGTTGCGGCCGATTCGTTCTATGCCCTAGGATCTGGCCCAATCACTCGACGGCAATTGCAGAGGGGATCCTCATGCGTCTCGAAGGCAAAGTGGCGATCGTGACAGGTGCCGGCAGCGGGCAGGGACGTGCCGCCGCCATCCGCTTTTGCCGTGAAGGGGCGAAGGTGATTGTCAGCGATGTCGATGTCGCCGGCGGGGAGGCAACCGTCGCTGAGATCGAGGGTTCGGTCGGAACCGGAAGCGCCGAGTTCGTCGCAGCGGATGTGTCCGATGAGGAACAAGTACGAGAGCTCGCCGCTCGGGCGGTTGCGGCCTTCGGAAACATCGATGTCCTCTACAACAACGCCGGGGTGTGGTTTATCAGCCCCGACGGATATCAGCCCGGAAAGACCGACGGGCCGGCGCCGCTGCTGGAGCAGAACATCTGGGACAAGACGATCAACGTCAACCTCAAGGGGACCTACCTGTGCTGCCGGCACGTCCTTCCGATCATGATGGCGGGTGATGGGGATCCATCATCAATGTGTCCTCGGTTGCCGCGCTACGGGTCGGTAAGGGAGCATCCGACGCGTATACCGCTGCCAAGGGAGGCATTCTCGCGATGACCCGGACCTTGGCGGTTGAGCATGCCGGCCAGGGTGTCCGATGCAACGTCATCATCCCAGGCCCGATCGACACTCCGATGGCTGGACGGCTGACCGACGAACGTCGCCAGGCCGCCGCTGAAGCGATCCCGCTTGGCCGGTGGGGCCAGCCAGAGGACATTGCCAACATGGCGCTGTTCCTCGCCTCGGACGAATCGTCCTGGATCACGGGGGCCAGTTTCGTCGTCGATGGTGGTTTCACCGCAGTCTGAGCGTGGTCCCGGCTTCAGGAAAAGGTGGGCATGGAGGAGAACGCAGAGCGTCAGACTGATGTCGTGTCTCAAATCGAACGAGACGGCATCAAGACTGTCCGGCTTCTCCTGCCCGACCTGCATGGGGTTGCTCGTGCCAAGCAGGTAGCGGCCGACTACTTCGCGGGAATCGTCTCGACTGGCCACGGTTGGGCAACGCCGCTGCTATCTGTTGATCTGCTCCAGGACTACGACCACACGCGGACGATCCCGATGGACAACGGCGTCGTCATCCCGGACATGTCGACGTTTTCGGTGCTGCCGTGGCGGCCAACGACCGCCCATGTCATCTGCGACTTTGTCAAGGATGGCGTTCCCGCGTTGACCACTCGCCTTGCGCTGCAACGGGTCGAGGCTGCCGTCCGGTCGCAGGGATACACGCCGTCGCTGGGCAACGAGCTTGAGTTCTATGTCTACAAGGACGGCGAGGACGGCTTCGCGCCGGAGATTGGCACACGTGAGTGGTTCACCGACCTCGCGCTCGCCAAGCTGGCGCCATTCTTCGACGATCTCTATGCCTATCTTCCGGCGCTGGGCATTCAGGTATATGAGATTTTCAACGAGCAAGGTGGTGGCCAGGTCGAGGCAAACCTGCTCCCGGGCGCTCCACTTGCGACCGTCGACCAGGTGTTCGTGATGAAGGCAGCGATCAAGGAAATCGCGACCCACCACGGCATGCGCGCGACCTTCATGACCAAGCCGAGCAATTCCGCTGAGACGGTCACCTCCGGCTACCACTTGCACCAGACCCTGCTAGACGGTGCCGGCGCCAACCTCTTCCTGGATAGCCGCGAGGGCAAACGCTTCTCGGCACTCGGCTTCCAATACCTCGCCGGCCAGCTCGAGCATGCGCCCGCGTTGACCGCGATCGCGGCGCAGACGATCACGGCCTACAAGCGGTTCCGCCACGGCACGTACGCGCCGGTCAACGCGAGTTGGCGCGACGGCGATCGTGGGTCATTGGCCCGCGTGATCCTCGCGGACGAAAACACCCGGATCGAGAATCGGCTTGGCGCGTCGGATGCCAACCCGTACCTTCTCGCCGCGTCGCAACTTGCTGCCGGTCTCGACGGAATTCAGAAAGCCATGACTGCGCCACCGGCAGAGTCCGATGAAGACTCCCACTCCGACGCTGCGCCGTTGCCCGAGAACCTGACTGATGCCGCCAGAGCCCTTGCCGCCGATGTGGTGATTCGCGAGGCGCTCGGCAGCCACCTCGTCGGCGAATACTGCGCGATGTTGCACCACGTCGCGCGCCGGTTCCAGGAGTGGGTCACTGATTGGGAGATCGCAGAGTACCGGGAGGTGCTCTGAGGCATGGCCGTTATCGATCGCATCACGCTGCGATTAGTGAAGATCCCGTTGACTCAGACCTTCCGCACCAGCTTTGGTGCAGTGCCTGAGAAGACCGCAGTAATTGTCCAGCTGAACACCAGCGACGGTCTAGAGGGCTTCGGCGAGTCATCCGCGCTGTCGAGCGCGACCTACACCGAGGAGTCGGTGTACTCCGTCTTCCAAAGCTCGCTGCACGACCTCGCCCCGAGACTGCTCGGTCAATCGATCGCGACGCCTGAGCAACTGGCGGCCCTGCTTGCTCCGATTCGTGGCAACCAGTTTGCCAAGGCGGGCTTCGAGACGGCGTTCTGGGACATCACGAGCCAGCGTCGCGGCGAGCCGCTGTGGGTCAGTCTCGGTGGCGTTCGCGAGAACATCGAGGTCGGAGACTCACTCAGCATCTACGAGTCGATCAGCGAGCTGGTTGATCGAGTCGGTGAGCGGATCGACGAGGGCTACCGCCGGATCAAGCTCAAGATTGAGCCTGGCTGGGACCTTGAGCCGGTCACAACGGTCCGCGAGAGGTTTCCTGACGTCGCCTTATCGGTCGACGCCAACGCCGCCTATCGGCTCTCCGACGCGCGACTGTTTCAGCACCTGGACGACCTCGAGCTGTTGATGATCGAGCAGCCGTTGGAGTACGACGACCTGGTGAGTCATGCCGCACTACAGTCGCGCATCAAGACGCCGATCTGCCTCGATGAGAGTGTGCGGTCGGTCAGCTCCGTCCGGGTGGCGATGGAGCTGGGCAGCTGCGGAGTGGTCAACATCAAGACCGGTCGGGTCGGCGGACTGCTGGAAGGCCGGCGAATTCACGACCTCTGCGCCGCGTACAGCGTTCCGGTATGGATGGGGGGAATGTTCGAGACCGGTATCGGTCGCGCGTTCAATATCGCGCTGGCATCCCTCGATAACTTCTCGTTGCCGGCGGACATGTCACCTGCGCTGATGTACTTCGAATCGGATCTTGTCGACGAGAGCTTCGAGCTCCGTGACGGGCTGATCGCCGTGCCGACGGCGCCAGGAATCGGCTTCACGGTTTCGCCGTTGATGCTGGCTAAGTACACCGTCGAGGATGTCACGCTTCGCTGATCGCGCAACGAGTAGAGGAAGAATGCAAACCCAACTGTATATAAACGGCGAGTTTGTCGCGCCGCGCAAGGCTGCCACTTACGAGGTCGTCAACCCGGCAACCGGATCCACCGTCGCCGCTGTCGCCGACGCGGATAGCGATGACGTTGATTCGGCCGTGCTGGCGGCGAGTGCGGCATTCAATGCTCGACCGTGGCGCAGCGCGACCGGCCCGGGTCGTGGCGACTACCTGTTTGCCATCGCCGAGGGCATTCTTGGCCGGAGTGAGGAGATCGCTCATGCAGAGTCGCTCTGCTCCGGCAAGGCGATCTCGGATTGTCAGCAGGAGGTTGCGTACGCCGCGCGGATCTTCCGTTATTACGCCGGGGCGGCAAGCCATCTTGCGGGCAGTACCTTGCCGGTCGACGCATCCGGCCTGGACTTCACGCTGCGCGAGCCATTCGGGGTGTGCGCGCTGATCGTGCCGTGGAATGCGCCACTGGTGACTGCCGTGCAGAAGGTGGCCCCTGCGTTGGCGGCAGGCAATACGGCAGTGCTGAAGCCGGCGCCCGCCACACCTCTCACCGCATTGCTGTTAGCGGAGGTGACGGCAAGTGCCGGCCTGCCGACCGGGGTGTTCAACGTGATCACGGGATCGACGCGGGAGGTCGGGCGCGACCTCGTCAGGCATTCAGCCGTTGACAAGATCAGCTTCACCGGCAGCACCGCGACCGCTTTTGACATCAGGCGCAACGTTGCAGACCGCGTGGTGGCGACGACGCTGGAGTTAGGTGGGAAGTCGCCGAACGTGATCTTTGCCGATGCTGATCTCGATCAAGCAGTGGAGGCAGCGGTCTGGGCGGTCTACTGGAATGCGGGCCAGGATTGCTGTGCGCGCAGCCGAATTCTGGCTCAGCAGTCCGTCTTCGACGAGGTCGTCGAGCGCGTTGCCAGCAAAGCGTCGTCCTTGCGTGTTGCTGATCCGTTGGACTCGGCGACCGAGATTGGCAGCCTGATCTCGCGCCCGCAGCGCGACCGCGTCCTGGGCTTCCTGGAACGGGCCGAGGCCGCCGGCGCTTCGGTCGTCACCGGAGGTTCAGTGGTCGACGGCGCCGGTCTCGAGGGCGCGAATGCGTTGGCTCCTACGGTCGTCGTCGGAGCGGCGCCGGACTCCGAGATCGCCCGCGCCGAGGTGTTCGGGCCGGTCGCGGTGGTCCTCCCATTCGACACCGAGGACTCAGCGCTCGCGCTCGCGAACGATTCGGAGTACGGCCTTGCCGCCTCGGTGTGGACTCGAGACGGATCGCGAGCGCTTCGGGTCGCGCGCGGCTTGCAGTGCGGGCAGGTGTCGGTCAACTCCAACTCCAGCGTGTACCTCGAGGCGCCGTTCGGCGGTCGCCGGCAAAGCGGCCTTGGTCGCCAGATGGGCATGGCCGGACTCGAGGAGTTCACCGAGATCAAGAACGTCTACATCCATGACAGCTAAGGACTTCGCCTGCATGCGGAGGCGAACGTATGTGTGAGATGTTGGCGGCCGCCTGGCCGCATGAGCACCCGTTCAGCGACATTCGCGATCAGGTTGGCGAGCTCGAACGACTAGGCGTCGCCGGCTTCGGCTGGGGGGTGGCCTGGCTAGGCGTCGACGGCATCGAGCGGGTGCGAGGGCTTGGGCGCTACGTCGACGAAGGGCCGTCCGACCCACGGCTCGCGAGCGCTTTCTCTTCGAGGTTCGTCGTCCACCTACGCCGGCCGTCGAGGCTGTCGACGGTGTCGATGTTTGACACCCAGCCGTTCGTTGACGAGCTCGATGGTGCGTGGTGCCACAACGGGTTGTTCACCCGCTCGGAGCTTCTCCGCTCGATGTTTGCTGGGGAGCTCAATGGTGCGGCCGACAGCGAGGTGGGCTGGGCTCACTTCCGCGAGCAGCGAGTGATGGGCCTCAGCGCGGAAGATGCAATGCGTACGGTCGACCAGAGTCTTGGCGGTGCGATGAACCTGGCCCATCTCGGGGCGGATGGCGCATTGACGGTGTATTCGCGCAACGACACCAACGCACTGTGGACCTTCCGAGTCGGTGACGGCAGATACGCGAGCACGGCACTTCACTCAGATGATGAGTCGGTCTTCAACCTCGTCTTCCCCGACGCAATTGACCGGCACCGACTTCTCCCAGGCACCGGCGTCGTCCTGGCTGAGCCGAGGTCGTCGGTGGTTGTCGCCAGCGACGACTAAGCGGTGAGGTCTCGGCTGCCAACGCTGTGTGGCGGCTCCTCGTGAAACCGCACCCGTTCGGCGAGGACTTTCAAGATGACGCGTTCGGTGCGGATCTGGCTGGCATAAGGCGTTCCGACGTACTTCTGGGCCAGCGAGTCGATGTGTTCGCGGGCCTCGGGACCGGTCACGAACTCAACGACCCGGCCGCGAACCTCCGCGTAGTAGTACGGGTTCGTGGCGTCCATGACCGTGACGGTCACGCGCGGATCATTGGTGACGTTGATCCACTTCTGGCGTCCGACCTCGGTGTTGATCAAGATGTGCTCGTCGTCGGCGTCGAGCCACATCACCTGCGTCGACGGCTGACCGCTCGGCAGCATTGTGGTCAGTGCGGCGAAGTTCTTGCCCTGTGCGAGGTCTCGAGCGGCGACGTCAAGCATGGCCTGAGTTTACGGTGCGCCGAACGGATGGCCGGATAACCACACTAGATGGTGGTCAACTGGCCAAACGTTGAGAACTGCCGTAACGATCAGCGAATCTTCACCATGCGCTGAGAACGTCGGTGAATGATCTATCTCATCGCCGGCGTTCTTATCATCGTCGCCGGTGTCGCCTTCGCGCTGCGTGACTCCTCGATCCCGCAAGAAGATCAGGCTGCGCCGGACACGCCACAGGTGTAGGCGGTAGCGGCTGGCTGAAGGCCACCCTTGCTGCTGTCGTAGAACCACTTGTTACCCGAAGCGGCCACACCCGTGATGCAGTAGCCCTGGTTCGTCGCGGAGACGATCGCCAGAGACGCGCTGCCACCGCTGTAGTCACCAGCTGCGGAGAACTTGAAGCTCTCAGCGGACTGCAGGTTCGAGGTGGCGTTCGTGTAGGTGTTGAAGTCCGTGAGGTAGGTCTCTTCGGCGGTCGCGGCGGCGACGAGGTCGGACTTGACGGCCGCGTCGTAGCCCTTCTTGCGCTGCTGGAGGAAGACCGGGATCGCGATCGCGGCGAGGATGCCAATAATGATGATCACGACGAGAAGCTCGATCAAGGTGAAGCCGTCGTCGTCGCGCTTGGCACGCGCCAGCAGTGCGTTCAACATCAAAGCCCCCGTGTAGGTACAGATCCGATCCGATCAGTTGGGCCCTCTTCGACAGAAAACGGGCCGAACTTGAAGACGGCAGCGCTGGTGAGCGAGATAGTTCACCCATGGCGTCCACGGACATCGATGACTATCTGGCAGGAATCGCGGAGCCGAAGCGCGGCACGCTCGAGGAGATGCGCCGTCGCATCCTGGCCGTGATCCCGCAGGCCGAGGAGTGCATTTCCTACTCCTTCCCGGCCTTCAAGGTGCAGGGCAAGACGGTCGCTGGGCTCGCGGCCTTCACACACCACCTGAGCTATCTGCCGCACAGCGGCTCGGTCCTTGCCGAGATGGGCGAGGCGCTCAACGGCTACGAGCAGACGAAGGGGTCCCTGCATTTCGCGATCGACGAACCACTCCCGCAAACGCTGATCAACGCGCTGATCGCGGTGCGGCTGGAGCAACTCGGCTTGGAATGAGGCTTACGGGCCGCTCGCTGGCACTTCTTGGCCATCGGATTGCGCGTTCGCCAGACTGATGGCATCGAGCGGCTCACCCTGCAGCGGCACATCCGAGTCCTCGGCTGGGAGCACCGGGATGCGCGCGAGGAGTGGCCGGGCGCCGAGACGCGCGGCGATCTCGCGGGCCTCATGCGCAGGGCCTGTCGCCGCCTCTCGCTCGCCGACGCTGACGAGGTACGTCGCGTAGTCGCACAACCCGACAGCCAGGTGGTAGGGCGCCTTCAACTCGCGAAGCGCGATGATCGCCCGCTCGAACGCCGGCTGGACACGGTCTTCGCCTCGCGCCGCGCGCAACCTCGCCTGCACGCGGAGCCGATCTGCGCGAACGATCGGATTGAGATGACCGCTCGGTTGTTCGTCACACCACGCCAACATCCGCTCGACCTCGCCGAGATCGTCGAGCGCGAACGCGGCGTCGGCGATGATTGGCCAGCACCACCGCACTCCTTCGCTCGCGACACCCATCCGCTCACCTTCGGCGAACGCGATGCGGCCCTTTTCGAGTGCGACGGCGTGGTCTTGGCGCGCAGCGGAGTCGATGCATTCCGTGATCGCCACCATCATCTGGTCCTGTGGGCTCTCTGTCTCGGAGATGGCGCGGACACTCGCAATCCACTCCGGCAACAACTCGGCCCCCTGCAGGACCGCCAACGTGTGAACAATCCACGCGAGGTAGGCATCTTCGGTGCCGCCCTCTGCGTGTCCGCGCTGACCGACCTCGACCGCGTCCTGCCATCGACCAGCGAACACGAGTGCCTGCATCAGGTTTCCGGTCCCGACGGTCCACATCCCGGAGCCCGTTCTTCGCTGCAGCGTCACCGCCATCTGGGCGATCTCGGCTGCTTCAGCCCACGATCCCTGGGCCAACAGCGAGTCAGACAGGTTGACGTAGGCGATCGCGAGCTGGCCGGTCTCACCCGCCATCTCCGCGAGCCGGACCGCCTCGCGATACGCGGCACCAGCCTGCATGTGGTGATCGGCGCCGTCCTCGATGATGCCCTGATTGATAAAGAGTCGGACAAACGTCGACAGCGGCAGGCCGAGCTCCTGCGCGAGTCTGAATGCCTTGGTGCAAAGCTCCTGCGCCTCTTTGGTCCGAGCAGCGAACGCCTCGAGCGACGAAAGCGCGTTCAAGGCGACCACCGTGTCGATGTCCGGGTGCTCCTGGAGCACCTTCAACGCCTCCTGCAGGAGGCTTCGGCTGTCCTCATGCCGGCCTTGCCGCCGCAGCGCGCTCCCGACACCTGCGGTGGCGCGGGCCGCCGCGCGAGTCTGGTTGTGCGCCGTAAACAGCCTGCTGGCTTGCTCGTATGTCGTTCTCGGACAACAGCAGATCGCCCGCCTCGAGCGATCGCGCGCCGCTTAGCTCAAGCAGCGCCGCAGCTTCGAGGTCGGCTTCCTCGGTGCCGAGCGGGCGCAACAAGTCAGCGGCGTTGCGCAGCACTCTGGCCGCAACGAGCGGCGCGCCGGTTCGGTTGGCGCGGTCAGCTGCCTTGGCGATCGGTCGATCGCGCGGCGTCGGATGACAGGGACGTCGTCGTCGTCGGGCACCGCGGTCAACGCGTCAAGCAGGTGTTGGGCGATGACCTCGGCGACCTCCTCGCCTTCATCCGCGAACGATCGCGCGAGGTGATCGGCGACTGCGAGATGTCGCGTCTTGCGCTCCCGCCGCGAGAGCGTTTCGTACGCGACCTGACGGCACAGGGTCTGCACGAATCCGTACTGCCCGCGGTCAGGCGAGAGTGGGTCGGCGCGCACCATCAAGACTTCGCGGCGGACCAGGTCGGCGAGCTGCACCGCCACCTCGCCCGCTGACATGCCAGAGACGGCAACTAGCGCCTCGACCGGGAACGTGCCCCCGAGCACCGCTGCGTCCGCGACCAACCTTCGCGCGCTCGGGTCGAGCGCGTCGAGCCGGGCAGCCAGCAGCGACTGCAACGTGCCCGGTACGGAGAGCGCGCCGATGTCAGCGACCAGGCGATAGACGCCTTCGACCGGCTGCACGACATCGCGGTCGATCAACATGCGTACGGTCTCAACGGCGTAGAGCGGGATGCCTTGCGACTGCTCCGCCACCGCGGCTCGCGCCGCCACGGGCATTCCCGCCACAAGCCCGTCGATCATCGCGTCCATCGCGGTGTCGTCGAGCCCTTCGAGGGTGAGCGACGTCGCGTTGCGCCGGCCAGTGCCCCAACCCGGGCGCCGGTCCTCCAGCTCCGGACGAGCGAGAGTCAGCACGAAGATCGGCACGTCGCGAGACCAGTCCAGCAGATATTCCAAGAAGTCGAGGAGGCCGCTGTCGGCGTAGTGCAGATCCTCGACCACCATCACGACCGGGTCGGCGGCGGCGATCTGCTCGAAGAAGGTCCGCCAGCCTGCGAAAAGCTCCTCGCGACTGAGTGGGCTCTCGTCGGTCTCGACGCCCAGTAGCCGTGCGAGCCGCGGGCGGACGTAGTCCCGCGACATCCCGGGTCGGCGATGATCTCGTTCCAGTCCGTCGTCCAACTTTTCCGCGGCGACTGTCGCCGAGTCCTCCTCGGCGATCGACAGCCGCTGTCGCACCATCTCGGCCAGCGCCCAGAATGCGACGCCGTCGCCGTAGGACAGGCACCGGCCGCGGTGCCAAGCGACCACGGTCGCAAGCCCATCGATGTACTTGTAGAACTCCCAGCCCAGTCGGGTCTTGCCCGACCCCGGCAGGACCGATGACGGAGACGAGTCGGGCCGGACCGCGGTCTGCGCTGGTGTGAAACATGTCCTTGATCAGTCGCAGATCGCTGTCGCGGCCGACCAGCGGCGCCTCGAGCCCGTCGATCCGCTGGCTGCCCGCGGTCCCGGAGACCACGCGCTGCGCCCGCCACAACGGGACGAGATCGGCCTTTCCCTTGAGGTTGTATTCGACCGAGCCTCGTCGAAAGCGATCGAACCGCGGGCCACGCCGCCAGGTGCCCTCGTCGACGAGCACGCATCCGGGATCAGCGGCTGCCTGCACCCGGGCGGCGGTGTTCACCGCGTCACCGGCCACCATGCCCTGGCCGATCGCGCCGACCGTCACCGCGACCTCGCCGGTGACGACACCGGCGCGCGCCGCAAGACTGTCCACCCCGATCTCGCGACCGAGCGCACCGACCGCATCAACGACGTCGAACGCGGCGCGGACCGCGCGCTCGGCATCGCCCTCGACTCGCACTCGGCGCACCCCACACCGCCATGACCGCGTCACCGATGAACTTCTCGATCACCCCGCCGTACCGTCCGATGATCGTCCGGGCGAGGTCGAAGTAGCGCGACAGCAGCTCACGAACCTCTTCGGGGTCACGCGTCTCCGACAGTGGGGTGAAGCCCGACCAAGTCGCAGAACAGGATCGAGCAGATCCGACGCTCGGCGATGGCTGCGGGATCGACTCGCGGCGTGATTGTGACATCGGCGCTATTGGGGGACCCGGCGAGCGGAGCGCCACAATCAGCGCAGAAGCGCTTTCCAGGGGTTGACGGCGTGCCACACGACGGGCAGACGGCGGTGAGCGGCGAACCACACTCGGCGCAGAAGCGCTTGTCCGCGGGGCTTTCGGCGCCGCAAGCCGCACAGTTCACTGCTGTTCCCCACCCACGCCTTGATCAGTTGTCGATCAAAATTCCCTCCATCATTGCGCTCGGAAAACTGTTGTCAATCCAACCAAGGCAGGCCATACACCCGCATAGCGCTCGACGGTCGCCTTAGAATTGGTGTGTGGCCGAGATCAGCGGCGACTGGGTGATCCGTGTCGCCTTCGATGATGGCGAGTTTCGCTACTACAAACGCTTCAGCTCCAACGGTCCTGGTGACTTCACCGTGGTCCCAGGCGATGCCGAGAGGTATGAGTCCGAGTCGGTCGCCTGGCGAGTCGCGGAGCGCCTGAACCTGAGATATCCGAGAGTCCGCGAGATTGTGGTCGAGGCCGACTTTCGGTCGGAGTCCAGCGCGTCGTCCCCCGCCCGGCGGATCGACTCCGAGTGAGGACCGCTCCCTAGCGGGTCGATGGCATCCCGCGCGTCCTCGCCCTCGGCTTCGTCGGACGGCTCATGAGGACGTAGGTCCCGCGGCATCCGCGCCAGATGGCGCAACAGTCCGTTTTGCGGCGTCGATTAGTCCAATCCGTCGCCGCGAACCTCACCGGATGTCACCGGCGGCGTTCACATAATGAGGTATGCCCTCCATGCCCGCCGACACGTTCGCTCCCGCCTCGGATGTTGTGGCGGACTACATCGAGGCTGAAGCCAACTGGCATGCGGCGATGTCGAACCTGTCGAACCTCGCCGGAGACGAGGTCGACGCCGCCCGTAACTACATACGAGCGATCGACGCCTACGTCGCCGTCCTCCGCGCGACTGGGCGCCAGATTCCTCATCACATGGATGAAGTGGCAGAGACTCTCCGCCACGAGTACGGCGGACCGCCGCCGTCAGTGGTGATGGTGGTGGGTGTGGAAGATGCTCACACCACCGGGACCGACGAGTAGGCCAACGACGATCAACACGATGCCCCAGATCAGTTGGCCTCGGAAGATCGAGAAGATGCCAGAGATCACAAGAACGACGGCGATGATCCACAGGATGAAGTCCATTAGCCCTCCAAGAGGCAGGCGAAGTCGACCAGCCGATGCCCGGCTGGCTGTGTGCTGATCACTTATGAACGGAGCGCCGCGACATCTGTCGGCATGCCACGGCGCCCCTCAGCGTCGGCGCTTGATCTCAGCTCTCCGCCACCTCAGACGACGTGCTACCCAGTCGGCTGCGGATGTATGCGTAGCGAGGTTGTCGCGCTAGCTGGCTGCGGCCTGGCGATGCTCGCAGGGCAGGATCATCTCGTTGCCCCACACGCCAAAGTCGCAGCTGCCGAACTCCTCGAGCTCTTCACACCACATGCAGAACCACACGAGGGCGATGCCGTGCTCGCAGCACTTCGGGCACACCGTCTCAGCGCTCCGTGTCGTGCTTGCCATACGGGGAATGTATCGAGACCCCACGACATCGTTGCGTTTTGACACGTCTGAGCGTTGTGAGCGTCACCGCGTGACGGGAGAGTTGAGCCGGATGGCGCAACAGCCGAAATCTCGCCACCGTTTTTCTTAGATCGTCGTCAGGATTGCATTTGACCACTTCATTCGGCGGGTAGATCACGGATATGACACCGTCACCAGTTACCGCGCCGATCTCCGCTCATCGGGCTCCCGACTCGATCTTCTGCGTGTCCTGTGGGCACTTCGTCGGGATCAGGCAGTTGCGGGTGCACGGGGTATCGAAGTTGGCCACCCCCGCGCTTGGCCATTACCTTGCGCTCGTCTGAAGGCTTACTGCGAGACGGGCGTGGTTTGGCGGCGATGGCGTGCCGTCCACAACAGCGACGTGTCGTTCCAGTTCTCGTGATCGCAGGGCTTGAGCGCTCGAGGAGAGCTCCAGCGCTGTTCGATCTCAGCAAGCAACGTGCCTTCAGGCACCCGGCCAACTGCGCCGAGCAGGACATCGTCACTCCAGGCGGCGACCGGGCCAAACCGGGCGACTTGCCGGCGGCCGTATCGCACCGCACGAGCAACGGCTCGACAGTTCACGCTGCAGAACGCGGTGGCGTCGAATGGTGAGGTGACAACCGTCAGGCCGCAATTGGCACAGTCGATCTCCCACGGAGCGTCCGGAGCGCCGTTAGGAGAAGTCGTCAACGGCAGCGTCAAGGAGACGACCGGCCGAAGCGATCGGTGTCAAACTGATCGGTGTAGCGCCGAAATACAGGTACGTCGGACATGACACCCCCGCATGGGGAGGTGCGTCGAGCCCGTACAAGGCGACAATCGTCTAGATCGTCCAGCCCAGACCTGGCGTCCCTCAGTGGTCCAGGCACTCACTGTATCGCCGAAGTGCCGGATCACCGTCGGACTAACTAGGGTGATTCTTCGGCGTGTCCGACTTTGGGGCGAATGCGCGCTTCGCGGCACGCTGAGCAGACGCAGAATCTTTGGCCACTGGCCGTCTGTCGTTCACCCTCCGTTCGAATACTGGTGATTCGTTAGGGCAGGCTGTGACGAATGAGCGTTCGAGTGACGTGGTGGGACAGATGGTGATTGCGATCTACGTCGTCTGTGGATGGCTTGGCGCTTCGGTTGCCGTCGGCACCTTGCTCGCGATGTTCTTTTCGGGCGCGAAGCTCGGCGCGGCGCGGGCGCTGCCGCCGAAGTTGACCGACGGCGACTCGATCGATCTCACTGGTCAATCGGGGCGCGTCATCGCCTGAGCCGCCAATCTCCGGCAATTGTGAACAGTTGCTTGACTCACCGTTCAGTCAGTGTGAGGGTCGCTGCTGGGGTGGGCGGCCCCGATCGTTGTGCATCCAGCAGTAAACGATCGGGGCCTTGATCGCTCGCCGGCACTACCCAGGGGGTGAGCGACCCACGTCAGACGATAGTTAGCCGGGGCTCACAAAGCGACCATCTTGCCTATCAGAGTTAGCGCGAGGCAACCAGCGAGTTCTTGACTCGCGGTTCAGTCAACCTGAGACTAGTTCGGTCGCTCTCCCGCACGACGAGCGATTTAGGCGCTTCGGTCAGCCCAGACCTCGCTCCCGAAGTCGTCAGTTGCCCTCCGCCGCAGCGCCGCCGGGAAGGCTGGCTCGCCGCGCTCAGAGTTTGCGATAGTCCTGACGTGACAGTCTCGGCCCGCGTCGCGGCGCCGTCGTACCTGGCGTCAGCTCAAGCATCCGGACGACGCGGTAGCGGTGCGGGCGCCACGGTTCGTAGAACTGCTCGACGTCGTCGTCAGTGAGGGTGGTGCCCGCAAGCGCCCAGCCGGTCATTGCGGCGAGGTGGTAGTCGCCTACCGGCAGCGCATCCGCGTCGCCGAGTGCTCGATGCCCGACCTGTGCGGCGGTCCACGGGCCGACCCCGGGCAGCGCGAGCAACAAGCGGTAGAGCGCCGCGGGGTCCGTCGGCGAGTTGGCCGCGACGCGCTCGAGCTTCGACGCGTAGGTCGCGCAGATCCGCGCGGTCTTCGCGCGTCGTTGCTCGACGCCCGCCTGGTGCCAGTCCCACGAGGGCAGCGCCTGCCAGCGCTCGGCATCGGGAACGACCCGCATGCCGGCAGGTGCTGGCCCGGGAGCGAGGTCGCCGTGCCGGGTGACGAGCCGGCGCCACGCGTCGGTCGCGTCTCGCCCGATCACCTTCTGCTCGAGGACGGCGGGAATGAGGGACTCCATCACTCGACCGGTATGTGGAACGCGCAAGCCGACCAGGCGACGGTGAGACTCAGTCAGCAACGGATGGCGTGGCTCGAAGGTCTCCGGCGAGTCTTGGCTGCCCAGCAGAAGGGGAACCGCCTCGATCAGCTCTACTGCGCCGGCACCCCACGCGTCGGCGTGAATCTCGTGGCGGTCGGCCTGGGTCAGGCGATAGCTCACCGGCCCGCTCGCCATCCTGCTCGTGCGCCACACTGCTCCGTCGGCGGTGACCCGATGACACGGGTCGCCGTGGCCATGACGCAGGTCGGACAGGGTGAGGCGCACGTCGACGGGGTAGCTCGGGCGCCAGATCGTGCTGGCGTCGGGTGGCGTCGGCACGTCCACCGCGCTCACCTCGACCGTGCTCACGTCCCCAGCCTGCCATTACGCAGCCGGTGGTCCGGAGCGGCTGGCTATCGTCGAGTCATGTCTGAGGCCTTCGACGTGATGCCGACGCCGGCCCCGTACCCGCCGTCTGCGACGGCGGCCTGGTGGGACGAATCCGAGCGACCGTCACTGCCGCGGACTCCGCCCTCGGCGGGCTATACCGATCTCGGCCGGGCGGTCGGTCAGCACCTCATCGATGTCCACGATCACTTGCGCGGCGAGCTGGCCCAACTGCGCGAGCTGGTCGAGCAACTGCGGATCGGAGCGGTCGACCCGGCGCGTGCACGTGCGTTTGTCTCGCAGATGACGATTCGCCAGAACAATTGGACAGTCGGCGCATATTGCGCGTCGTACTGTCGAATCCTCACTCAGCATCACAGCATGGAGGATGTCGGGATCTTTCCGCATCTTCGGGCGCAGGAGCCGGGCCTGAGCTCGGTCCTTGATCGCCTTGCCGAGGAGCATCTGATCATCCACGGTGTGCTCGAGACCGTCGACCGGGCGTTCGTCACCTTCTTGGCGGAGCCCGGCGACTTCACCTCAATCGATTCCGCGCTGCAGGCGCTGGACCACACGTTGCTGTCCCATCTCGCCTACGAAGAATCCCAACTTGTGGAGCCACTGGCTCGGCACGGCTTCTACCCGGACCACGTCAGCTAGCAGGTCGCGCTAGCCGCGCCGAGAGGACCGATGCCGCGCCTCGCGTCGGCGCCAGGGGGAGCGCGACTCGCCCGCGGGAGCTTCGAGGTCGATCGTGGGCCGCGGCACGGAGGGGGTCGTGTCCTCAACGGTAGGCGGCGGAGCGGCTTGCTCGGGCACCTGCTCCGGCTTGGCGCGGATGGATTGAATCTTGGTGAGGTAGCCGCGCGCGAGCACCTCGACGATGTTCGCGTATGCGGCGGGATCCACCGACGCTGACTTCGCCGGCTCGCGGGCGACCTGCACGCACCGCACGACCTGGTCGCGAGGCGTGTCAGGAAACTCCGATTCCAGTCGTTTGACGACCAGAACCAGCAACTCGGCAGGGCGGGACGCGAACTCATACCCCGGGGCCATAGCACCTCGCAGCTAACGCCAGCCATTGCGAGAACGCAAGGCTGCGGTCGGATACTGCTGTTGCTGCTGTGGGCTGAGAAAAAGTTACCACGGCGAGCCCAGTCGGATCGAGGGTCAAAATCGCGATGGGTGCAGACTGGAAGGATGGCGAGCCAGCGCGGCAGCGAGGTATGCGCCGCCCAGGCGACGGCGCTGCTGCGCGCCGCCGGTCAGCGGGTCACCAAGCCGAGGGTCGCGCTGCTCGCGTGCGTGATCGCGGCCAATGGGGAACACCTGTCGGCGGATGCGCTGCTCGACCAGGTCGCCGACAGTGATCCGCCGATCCACCGGGCGACGATCTACCGGACGCTCGAGGGCCTGACCAGCGTCGGAGTGCTCCGTCATGTCCATCTCGACCGGGGATTGACCGCCTACCACCTCGTGGATGCGCCGCCGTCGGCCCCAGACGGGCGGGCCGAGCATCTGCATGCGCAGTGCTCCCAGTGTGGGAAGGTCACCGACCTCCCAGCGCATGTGTTGGGAGACACCGCCTTGCGGATCCGCCGGGCGAGTGGCTTCCGCCTCGATGCCAGCCATGTTGCGCTGTCCGGCCGCTGCAAGGCTTGCGCGGCCGCGGCTGACCATTAGCTCACCGACTCAGAGTTCGCCGGCTCAGGGCTCACCCACTCAGGGCTCACCGACCGCGCGCCACGCGCCGCAGGGCGGTGTCCACCCGATCGAGTGGGGTTGCGAGTTGCTCGGCACCGCGATCTTGCTCGTCGGCGGGCTGTCCGCGATCTGCCTGGACTTCGGCGCGCACGGTCCGATCGCGGCACATGTTGCGAGCCACTCCTTGCGGTTGCTGATCACGGGCCTGCTGTTCGCGGGCACGGGCAGCCTGGTCGCGATCTCGCCACTCGGTCGTCGCAGCGGTGCGCACCTCAACCCGGTCGTCACACTTGCGTTCTGGATCCGCGGAAACGTGCATCCCCACGACCTGATCGGCTACAGCGTGTCGCAGTTCGTCGGTGCGGTGCTGGGCACAGCGGTTGTGGAACTGCTGTGGGGGAACACCGCTCGTGTGCTGTCTTTCGGCGCGACCGTGCCTGGACGTGGGCTTGATGGCATCGAGGCGGCTGGCGTCGAGACCCTGATGACGGCGGCGCTCGTACTCACGATCCTCTTGATGACGTCGCACCGATCGAGTGCTCGTTGGACACCGCTCGTGGTATGGCTCCTCATCGCGGTGCTCGTCTGGCAAGGAGCGCCGTACACCGGCACGAGTTTGAATCCGGCCCGGAGCCTCGGCCCGGCGATGTTGGGTCACCGGTTCTCTATCTATTGGGTCTACGTCATCGGTCCGACGGCGGGCGCCTTAGTCGCTGCCGGGCTGCACCGAGTCTTGCCAGGCGACCCGCCGGTGACGGCCAAGCTCTTCCACGATCCGAGATACCCATCGACCTTGGGCGGCACGGCACCCGTCGCCGAACGGTAGTCGCAACACACCCTTCTTTCTAAGTTGACATTCTCTAGCGACTTACCTAGAATCTCCACATGCCGTCGACGCGTGTGCTGATCCAGCGCCGTCATGTCGATCTCAAACGGCAGTCCAGCTCGCTGTGTAGACACAGCACCCGCGCGCTCGCGGGCTGAGCCGGGCTGCACAGTCGTCGACGCGACAACTCGGCCGGCCTGCTGAGCAGCGCAACAAGCCGGCGCAAGTGCTCCGACCGTCACCGCTCCATTTCAGAACACCCCATGGAAGAGGAAGCAACTGTGAGAACCACAACCAAAGCCAAGATCGGCGTCGCCGGAGCTGGGCGTCATCGCCCTGTCGCTGGCCGCGACGCTGCCGGCTTTTGCCGACTACGCGCCAGGCCCGTCCGACATCGTCGGCGTCGGCGGTGACACGCCGCAGTTCGACCTCGCGTTCGGTGCGGACGGCGACACCATCGGCGCAGCTCGGCTTCAACGCCAGCCACCCGGTCAACCGGCTTGTGACGTTCAACGCCACCGCGGACGGCAACGCCCGCCAGGCCTACGCGCAGGGCAGCACGGAAGCGGCACCGATCCCGCTGAACCCGACGGTCGTGCTGCGCGCCGGCACGAGCCCGGTGCAGCGTCCGCAGAGCAGCGGCGCGGCCATCACTGCGTTGCTCGCCGACACCAAGACGCCGGAGACGATCAACTTCGTCTTCAGCGCGAGCGAGCCGACCGCCAAGCAGCAGGGCCAGGCCAGCACGAACGGCTGGGGCTTCCTGCACGTCGTCCAGATCGGCAGCGACGCAGTGCAGATCGCCGCCGACAGCACGACCAACGCTCCGGCGGGTCTGTCGATCGCCGAGTTGCTGAGCATCTACACCGGAAACGTCACGACATGGAACGCAGCTTCCCGGCAACGCGGTGGCTCGTCCGACACGATCCTGCCGTTGCTGCCGCCTTCGAGCTCGTCGATCTACAAGACCTTCATCGCCGACCTGACGACGGCGAACGGCGACGGCGCACCACGCTTCCCGGCTTCGGTCAAGACGGTCGAGCAGAACGACCCGACCGCGATCACTGGTTCGTCCTCACCGGCGGACGCAATCGTCCCGTTCTCCAGTGCGCGGCTGAAGCTGTACCAAACGGCTACTTCCACGACCCGAACACGGTCTTCCCGGGCAACAGCACCCCGATCAAGCCGGGCGTGTCCCTGCTGACTGGCACGCCGCCGGACAGCGGCACGGTCATACAGCGACGCAGTATCCACTACGTCATCTTCCGGCAGAGCGACGTCGGCTCGAAGACGCCGATGGAACCAGGTAGCTCGCTGAACTGGGTCCAGACGCTTTTCTCCAACCCGGGCGGCACGCCGCCGTTCTTCGCCCGGACCACGGGCCAGGCTCTCGTCGCGGCCGCCGGCACGACGCCGGACTACATAGACATCGGCAATCCCGTGCCTGACGCGACCTACCCCGTACCTCTGATGAGTCGATTGGACGAAACCGGATGAAGCGAATCCTTACCTCGGTCGCGGCAGTGGCGGTAGGCGCGATTGCGAGTGGTGGGCTTCTCACCGGGCTCGCTAGTGGCGCCCACGCGTCGGCGTCGCCGCCGTGGGAGCCGGATCGAGCTCGGTAGGTGGCCTGGTGTTCTACAACTCGGCTGGCATGTGATCACCGGTGGCAGCACGACGGAGTCACCGCTCGCGGCCTACGTCGAGGGCTCGTCGCCGTGCGAAGCGGCGACAACGTCGCGACGTTGTTCGGGTTCTTGCCCGTGAAGGGCCAGAAACCGACCAGTGGACTGGCGAGGCACTGAGTGGCTCTACCACCTATCCGAACAGCAGTGCGCCTAAGCCGCTGAAGTCGGCCACACTGCCGGTGGTGTCGGGCGCCAACGGCGACCTGACCGTCGCCGAGTTGGCGTCGGACCTGCCGAACACGGACAACCACGTCTGATGGCTACGCCCACATCTACCAACTGCGGCTCCTCACTTCCAAGCCGCAAGAGGGCGTGAGCACGAAATACGACTCGGCGGACATCGAGATCAGTGGCAGCACGTGGTCCGTGGTCTACACGCAGGCACCGACCAAGGCCACGACCACGAAACTGACGGTGTAGCCCTCGAAGTCAGTCGTGTATGGGGCCAAGGTGACGTTGAGTGCGACGGTCACCCCTGCCGCAGCGCCTGGCAAGGTCGAGTTCCTCGACGGGTCGAAGGTGCTGAAGACGGTCACGGCTAAGAAGGGCAAGGCATCATTGTCGACGAAAACCCTTCCGGGCGGTGTCGACAAGCTGAAGGCGAAGTATGTCCCGACGGTCGGCGGCGGATATTGGACATCGACCTCGGCCGCGCATTCGCTGACTGTCAAGGCCCACGCGACAAAGGTGTCGCTCAAGGCGTCCAAGTCCTCGATCAAGGCCGGCGCGAAACTGACGCTCACTATCAAGGAGTCGCCAGCCGTGGCCGGCAAGGTCACGATCTTCAACGGTTCCAAGAAGATCGGCACGGCAAGGTCAAATCGGGCAAAGCCACGTTTTCCACTACGTCGCTGAGCGCGGGCAGCCACAGTTTGACCGCGAAGTTCTCAGCGTCGAAGCCGAAGAACAACAAGGCATCCATGTCCAAGCCCGTCAAGGTCAAGGTGACCCCTGACGGGACTAACCCGGCCGAAGGGGAGCGGGCGCGGCCATCAGCCGTTTGTCCGCTCCCTTTCGGCATTCATCACGCTACGATGCGTCAATAACTCAACCAAATCACTCGACTTACCCGAACGGATGGATTTACGTCGTCGCGCGTCCCTCTTCGCTCTGGCCCCGCGCCCGCGGCGGCCGCGGCGTCGCGGTCTCGTGGTTACTGCGTTGGCAACGAGTGTCGGCTGCCGCACCCACCATCGGTCGCGTCGTTGAGTCGGCGTCGGGCGTGCCGTACCAAGATCCCAACGCCGTTGGTGCGATCGGGTTGTGCAACGAGGCCGGTAGCGCGATCACTCACGGCAACATCAACACCAAGCCGTTCGTCTGGCGGGCCGTGTCGTCGCAGGCCGCGCAGGCGCCGTACGACAGCCCGGGTCGCACCGCAACGCTGTACGCGTACCAGCCACAGCGCGATCTCCCGTCAGGTGACTGGAGTGGCGACGCGTTGACCGCCTCGGCCCGCTACACGAACGCCGCCCACCCAATGGCGGCAGCCACGAGCGGGGACCTGTCGCTGAAACAGTTCATGGGGGAGTTTCGCCCGGTGTGGGACGGCCTGTTGGAGCTGCGAATCTTCCTTGGTGCTCCCGACCAGGCCGGCTACTCCCTGACCTATCCGGCGACCGATATCAAGGTGACGGGCAACACCTGGCGGGTTGTCTCCGGTGGCAACGTGTCCTGCCGAAGTGGCCGCGCGACGTCGATCGAGTCGATCCTGTTGCCCAAGAAGGCGCTGAAGCACTCCGCCAAATCGCATCCGCGTGCGCACGCATCCGGCACCGCCGCGGCCGCGCCGAACGCCGGTGCCGCACCGAGCGCTGGCGCAGGAGCCGCGGCGAGCCACAACGTGGCGTCGCAACAGGCGTCGACCCAGTCTGGTGGGCACACCGGCCTCGTCGTCGGGATTCTGATCGCCGCTTGCCTCTTGGTGGTGGGGGGTGGCGTCGTCGCGGACCGTCGTGGCAGTCGGGCAGCTGCGCGCGCCGCGGCAGACACCCGATCGGGAACGAGCCGCGCAAAGGTCAAGGTGGAAAAGTGACGGTGACAACCGACCAACCGAGCCCCGCACCAACGGTCGTGCGATCCACTCGAGACCTCTCGTTGTCGCACGATCTGCCGGCCCCTGGCGAGGCGCGACGCGGCCCTGCTCGCCTCGATGCGCTCGAGGTGTCGGCATGGTTCGGGCAGACGCAGGTGCTCGACGGCGTTTCGCTGTCGATGCCGCCAGCGACTGTCACTGCGCTGATCGGGCCGTCAGGCTGTGGCAAGTCAACGTTCCTTCGGATCCTGAACCGCATGCACGAGTCGGTGCCTGGCGCGCAGCTCGCGGGCGAGGTCCATCTCAACGGTGTCGACATCTACACCGCCGGCTATCGAGTCACCCAGACCCGAAAGCGGATCGGCATGGTCTTCCAGAAGCCGAACCCGTTCCCGGCGATGTCGATCGCGGACAACGTCGCTGCTGGTCTGAGCCTTACCGGCACGAAGGTGAGCCGATCCGAGCGCGGCGAACTGGTCGAGGACTGCCTCACGCGCGCCGGGTTGTGGAGCGAGGTCAAAGATCGGCTGGACCGGCCCGGGTCGGCGCTATCCGGTGGTCAACAGCAACGCCTCTGCATCGCGAGAGCACTGGCGATCGGCCCCGAGGTGTTGCTGATGGACGAGCCGTGCTCGGCGCTCGACCCCACCTCGACCCGTCGGATCGAAGAGACGATCGCGGAGCTCCGCGAGCAGGTGACCATCGTGATCGTCACGCACAACATGCAGCAGGCAGCCCGCGTGTCACAGCAGGCCGCGTTCTTCCTGGCCGAGCACAACACGCCTGGGTTCATCGTCGAGAGCGGCTCGACCGAGCAGCTGTTCGGGAACCCAACTGATCCTCGAACCAACGACTATGTGAACGGCCGATTTGGGTGACGACCGTCACGCACGCATCGCCGCCGCCGCCCGCGCCAGTACGCAAGGGTCTGCCGCCGCGGCAACTCACTCCTGGCTTGGAACCGACCGACAGCGTCTTTCGCTTCGCGGCGACGATCGTTGGCCTGTCTGTGCTGGTCATCACCGGGTCGATCGGAGTCTTCCTGGGCTACCAGTCGATCCCCACGCTGCACCACTATGGCTTGCACTTTTTCACGCAGACGCAGTGGAATCCGGGCCTCAACCAACTCGGAATCGCCGCCGTCCTGGTCGGCACCGCCGAGGTCGCCCTCGTCGCGATGTTTATCGCCTTCCCGCTTTCGCTGATGTTTGCGCTGTTCATCACCGACTACGCCCCGAAGTGGCTCAAGGGCTGGCTGGTCTCGGCTATTGACCTGATGGCGGCGGTGCCGAGCATCATCTACGGCCTGTGGGGGTTCTTCATCCTGCAGCCGCACGCCATCAACCTGGCACGTTGGCTCAGCCAGCACCTCGGCTGGTTGCCGATCTTCCACGTCGACACCGATCCGAACGCGGCGGTCTGGCAGCAGTCTCGCTACACCAGCTCGGCGTTCATTGCCGGGATTGCGGTGTCGATGATGGCGATCCCGCTGGCGTGTGCAGTGATGCGTGGCGTCTTCGACCAGGCACCGATCGGCGAACGCGAGGCGGCGATGGCTCTTGGCGGCACCAGGTGGGGGGTCGTGAAGAAGGTCGTGCTGCCATTCGGCAAGGGCGGCATCGTCGGCGGCAGCATGCTGGCGCTCGGACGAGCTCTCGGCGAGACCGCTGCCGTGCTCATCATCATCTCGCCGCAATATCTGATCAAGGCGCGCATCCTCGAAGCCGGCACTCAAACCACCTCGGCGCTGATCGCCGGTGATTTCGGCGAAGCGTCCAGGGGCCAGCTGCAGGCGTTGCTGACTGCCGGGTTCGTGCTGTTCTTGATCACTCTCATCGTCAACACGATCGCCGCGGTCATCATCGGCCGGAGCCGCAGCGGCGCAGCGACGGAGATCTGACATGACCGTCGCGACCGCCAACCAGACCACCCCGGTATCCCCACAGCTCCGGACCCCGAGCCGTCAGCCGCGCAAGCTACGCGTAATGACGATGGATGACTGGATGTCACTCGCGGGCTCGCTGTTGTCTTCGCTCGCGCTGGTCGACATCGTGTATGAGCACCTGCTGGATGGGAGCGGGACGCTCGGCTTCCTCGTGGTGTGGTACCTCACCTTCCTCGGGATCTACGCCGCCGTTGTCGCGATGTCGAATCCGCGGACCTTGGTCGTGGATCGGTTAGTGACCGCTGCGCTGTACGCCGCCGCGATGGTTGTCGCCTTCGCGCTCATCACGACGCTGGTCTACACCTTCGTCAAAGGCTGGCGGGCCTACACCCACACAAACTTCTTCGACAAGACGATGGCCGGGGTGAGTCCGACCGCGCCGCTGAACCAAGGCGGCATCTTCAACGCGATCGTCGGGACGTTCATCGAGGTCGGCATCGCCATCGCGGTCTCCGTGCCGCTCGGCGTCGGCACCGCGGTCTACATGTCCGAGGTCGGTGGTCGGTTTTCCCGGCTGGTGCGGACAGTGGTAGAGGCGATGACCGCGCTGCCGGAGATTCTTGCTGGTCTGTTCGTCTACGTGACGCTGATCGTGGGGCTCGGGCTACCCAAATCGGGTATCGCCGCGTCCATCGCGATGTCGGTCACGATGGTTCCGATCATCGCCCGCTCGGCTGAAGTGACATTGCGTGTCGTTCCCAGCGGACTTCGGGAAGCGAGCCTCGCGCTCGGCGCCTCACAGTGGCGGACGGTGCGCAAGGTTGTTCTTCCCAGTGCGAAGGCGGGCCTCGCCACGTCGACAATCCTCGGCGTTGCCCGCGGCGTTGGCGAAACCGCCGTCGTGCTGATCACCTCAGGCGCCTCGAGCTTCCTGATCGTCAACCCCACCCACAACGAGATGAACTCCCTGCCGTTGTTCATCTACACGTCGGTGAAGACCGGTGAGCCCCTCGCCATCGTTCGAGCTTTCGGCGCCGCCAGCGTGCTCCTCGCCGTTGTTGTGGCGCTCTTCCTCTCGGCTCGGTTTTTTTCCCGGGATAAGGCGGCGGGTCGATGACTGTGCAGACACGTGCCTCTCGTGGTGCCAGTCGGATCCGGTTCGCGGGCGCCGTATTGCTCGCGGCGGCGGTCGTCGCGCCGACCTTCGCGGGTGCAACATCGGCTTCGGCATCGGATAGCCATGCCCTCATCCAAGGTTCGGGCTCAAGCTGGGCAGCGAACGCTGTCAACCAGTGGGTCGCGGATGTGCAGCAGCAGGGGCTGCAGGTCGTCTACAACCCGAACGGCGACGCTAGCGGACGCACCGACTTCGCCAACCGCACCTCGGACTTCGCCGTGACCTCGCTTGGCTATCAGGGCGTCGACCAGGCGACTGGGGTCTCGGATACGTCGCAGGGCCGCCGGTTCGCGTACTTGCCGATCGCGGCTGGCGGCACATCGTTCCCCTATCAGATCCGGTTCGACGGCAAGCAGGTGCGCAACCTTCGACTGTCGGGCGAGACGCTCGCGAAGATCTTCACCGACCAGATCACTAACTGGGACAACAAGGAGATCACGCAGGACAACAACGGCCACGCGCTGCCAAATCTCCCGATCACGCCGGTCGTGCAGTCCGAGGGCTCCGGTGCGACCGCGCAACTCACCCGCTACTTCGCGGCCGAATATCCGAGTATCTGGCAGTCGTTCTCGGGCATGAAGGGGCTGACCGAGTATTACCCGCGCCGAAGAACGGCGGCGCCCAGATCGGCCAGAACGGTTCGGATGGCGCGATGAACTACGTCGCGTCGAAGTCGGCCAATGGGTCGATCGGCTACGTCGAGTATTCCTACGCGCTAAGCCAGAACTATCCGGTCGCGAAGTTGCTGAACAAGGCGGGGTACTACACGCTGCCGACCCAGTACAACGTCGCGGTCTCGCTGGAAGCGGCGCAAATCAACATGAACAAGAGCTCGCCGGACTACCTGCTGCAGAACCTGAACCACGTCTACACCGATCCGGACCCGCGCACGTATCCGCTGTCGTCATATGTGTACGAGATCGAACCGACCGGCACAAACGCGCAGGATCCGAAGATCACGACGGCCAAGCGGCAGACCATCGCTGACTTCACCTATTACTCGATCTGTCAGGGCCAGAAGGAGATCGGGCCGATCGGCTACTCCCCGCTGCCGGTCAACCTGGTCGAGGCCGGCTTCGGGCAGATCGCCAAGCTGAAGAAGGCCGATCCCGGCGATCGACCTCACCGACCGCAACGTCAAGACCTGCAACAACCCGACCTTCGTCGAGGGTCACCCGAACACGCAACTACCTGGCCAAGATCGCGCCGCAACCGCCGTCCTGCGACAAGATCGGTGCTGGCCCATGCGCTGCGGGCGTGACGCCGAACGGCATCGGCAAGACCCCGACGACCTCCACCGTGGCCTCGACTCCACCGGGGGCAAACAACAGCGGCACCAGCACGGCAATCGGGCGGCAGCAAGAACGCGGAGCGGCGGCGAGGCCGACGCCCGGTGGCAGACGGCCGCCAACGCGGGCACCCACGTCGACCCGCTGACGGGTCAGGCTGTCAGCAACAGCAATGGCTCCGACGAGGCCGATGCGCCGGTGACGGTGCCTGCCGGCCTCGCTGGGTATCGCTCGAGTCACCTCACGGCGATTCTGGCGCCGCTTGCCGTCGTCCTGCTGATCCTCGCACTGGTCCTGCCGCCAGTCGTCGCCTATCGCATGTCCGCCAAACGGCGCGGTGCCGGCTGATGCGACACCGGCTTCAGCGTGCGCCGCGGCGTCTCGGCGGGCGTCGTCGTTGTTGGTCTGCCTGGCCGGCACCGCATTGGCGGCCAGCGCGTCGCCAACGCGCAACCGCCGGGGGCAAGGCGGTGCCGTTCAGCAAGACCGAGACGATCACGCGTGACAACCTCGACGGCGGCAAGAACCACGTCGTCGACAGGCGCAAGGTCACGCTGAAGGTGAGCGACACGGCCGACCTGCGTGGTCGGCAGGAGGTCAAGGTGTCGTGGTCGGGCGCTCACCCGACCGGCGGCATCGTTGCAGATCAGAACTCCATCGCCGCCGAAGCAGGAGGAATACCCGTTCGTCCTGCTCGAGTGCCGCGACATCGATTCGACGAAGGTGGCGCCGGCGAACCGGGTCAGCCCTGAGACCTGCTGGACGCAGGACTGGAGGAGCGCTACCAGGACACGTTGCAGACGGAGTTCCCGCCGTACCGGCTCGATCGGTATGCCACGAAGGCCGACCGGGCGCAGGTCGTCGGCGCGCCGAAGACTTTGCCGGCCGCTGCAAGTTCCTTCCGGCTCCGACGCAGCACTGGGTGCCGTTCATCGCCGCCGACGGTCGTGTCTACAACGACGGTCCGGCCGGTTGTGCGGGTCAACCGCCCGAGTCGCAGTCGGTGGGTGGATCGGCGCTGCCGAGCAACGAAACGTTCGGTGTGACCGGCCTCGACGGTCGTGGGACAGCAGATTTCGACATCTGGACATCGGCCGAGAACGCCTCGCTCGGTTGCACCCAGCTGGTTGCATGCTCTTTGGTGGCAGTCCCGATCATGGGCATCAGCTGTGACGTGTCCGCGAATGGACTCCCCACGGCCGACCGACCGCCTGCCAGCCAGGCCGAGCGCGGCGAAGTCACATGTGCGAGGCCAAGGGCGCGTTCAAACCGGGCCAGATCGTCACTCCGCAACTCCAAGATGACCTCGCGGTCAGCGGAAGCCTGTGGTGGAGCGCGTCCAACTGGCGAAACCGGATCACCGTGCCGCTCACGTTCGCGGTTCCGGGCAACGCGTGCGACGTCGTCAATGCCGAGCAACGATGTCGATGTCTTCGGCTCCGAGCTGTTGATCCAGGCGACCGGCCAGTGGGCGCCGCACTTCTGCCTCAATCCCAAGCTGTTCAAGTTCACTCACGTCCAGACCGGTGAGCCAGAGGCGCGCAACCTGCTTGCGACCGGAAGCGCGGAAGCGGCGTTCATCAGCGATCCACCGCCTGACGGCTACGGCAAGCCGGTGGTCAACGCGCCGGTGGCGGTCACGGGCTTCGCGATCAGCTATGTCGATCGATGGTGCGAACGGATAGCCGTACACGAAGCTGCGGCTCACGCCGCGGTTGCTGGCGAAGCTCCTGACCGAGTCATATCCGGCGGTGTTGCCAGTGCAGGAAGAAGACACGGCGCTTTCGCACAACCCGCTCAACATCACCCTCGACCCGGAGTTCGAGAAGCTCAATCCCGGGAATCACGCACGGTGTCGACGCCACCGAGGCGGCGTCGACGCTGCTCGCGCTGTCGAGCGACTCCGACGTGATGGAGGCACTGACCACCTACATCAACGACAACAAGGCCGCGCGGGCGTGGCTCAACGGCAAGCCGGACCCGTGGGGGATGGTCGTCAACCCGGCCTATAAGGGCATCAAGCTGCCGGTCGATCACTGGCCGCTGCTGTCCACGTTCGAGCCGAAGAAGCTCTACGCCTCGGGCAAGAACGACTGTCTGAAGAACAGCCCAGTGCCGTTCCTGCCGTTGGTCGCTGCACCGCTGGCTCGCCTTGAGCAGATCACTGAAGCGATGCAGTTCTCGATCGCGCAGTCGACGGTCGAGTGCTCACAGATCGACGGGACGACGCTCGGCGAAAAGCTGGTTCCGCTCGGTCGGCAGACGGTGGGCTTCCGCTTCATGATCGGCGTGACCGCGGTTGCCGACTCTGACCGCTACCAGCTCAGAATCCGCCGCATTGCAGACGACCAACTCGCACCGCTTCGTCGGGCCGAGCGACGCATCAATGAAAGCGGCCACGGCGTTCCTCAAACCAGACAAGAAGACCGGCACCTGGCCGCTGCCCTACCGCACGCTGGCGACGTCGAAAACGGCAGCTGGCGCCTACCCGGGCACGATGCTCGTCTACGCGGCGGTGCCGACGACCGGGCTGCCGGCGACGGACGCGAAGGACTACGCCTCGCTGCTCCGTTTTGCTGCCGACCACGGGTCAGCGCCCGGTCTCGGTGTCGGCGAGCTGCCGCCTGGCTATCTGCCGCTCACCAAGGCGAACGGTCTCGGCTCGCTGGCCGGCTACACGTTGGCTGCGGCTGCCGACGTGGCGGCACAGAAGGGCGACCTGCCGTCGCTGACCGGCAACCCGGCCCCCGGCACTGCGACCGCGACTCCCACACCGACGGCGACGACCGGCCCCACTGCACCGACCGGAACGCAGGTGTCGCTGCCGCCGGTCGCGAGCAAGACCCCCGCGGCGAACCCCACCCCGCTCGTCGCAGCGACGCCGTCGAGTGCGACCGTATCGCTCGGCCGCACGCTCGGGATCAACCTTGGTGGCGGCGGCATCGTCGTGGTCGTTGTCATCGGCCTTGCCATCCTCGCGCTGCTTGGTGGGCCGACCGTGTACTTCGTCGGTGTGAAGCGAGGGCGGTGGTGAGCATCGAGGCGCCGCCGATTGTCATGCCGCCGAATCCTGCGGCCGGGCCGGACCCGTCTGCGGAGCCGCCCGTCACGTCGCCTGAGCGGCCGGCAATGCCGGCCGGGGTGATGATCTCGCTGTTCAGCATCACCGCGCTCGGCGCGATCGCCGTGTTCCTCGCGGTCTATGCCGTGGGCTTCAGCGCACTGCAGGAGCAGCGTAGTCAGCATCAGCTCTACGCATCTTTTCGCGGCCTGATCTCGCCCTCGAGCCCGGTCGCGCCGCGGATCGGCGGCGTGATCCCGCCTGGCTCTCCGGTCGCCATCCTCAACGCGCCCGAAGCAGGACTGCGCAACACGATGATCGTGGAGGGTACGTCATCGAGTGACCTGCTCAAGGGTCCAGGACATCTGCGGGATTCCCCGCTGCCCGGCCAAGTTGGTCAGTCACTGGTCTTGGGCAAGAGCGTCACCGCAGATGGTCCGTTTCGCCACCTCACCAAACTTGTCAAGGGCGACCCGATCAAGGTGACCACCGGACAGGGCACGTTCACGTTCGTCGTCGACGGCGAGCGCTCGGGCGGCGATCCGTTGCCGGCCCTACCAACGGGTGGGTCGCTGTTGACGCTCGTCACGTCCACCGGATCGGGCTGGCTCGGGCGGTTCGCCCCGAGCCATGTGATCTATGTCGACGCGACGCTGCAAGGCAAGGCCGTCAGTGCGCCGGCTGGACGCCCGCTGGCGGTACCGGTCGCCGAGCTGCCCGGGCGCAGCGACCCGGGTGCCTGGCCGTTTCTGGTGTTTTGGCTGCAGGGCCTGATCCTTGCCGGCGTCGGTTCGGTGTGGGCGTGGCTTCGCTGGGGACGCTGGCAAACCTGGCTGGTCGCCGCGCCGATCCTGCTCGCCGTCCTCTGGGGGATCAGCGAAGAGGCCACGCGCCTGCTCCCGAACCTTCTCTGACCGCGTACCGACCAGACAAGGTCCGGCACAGAGCCTGGCGGCTTAGATGACCGGGTCGAAGCGGTCGGTCGCCACCAGGCTGGGCGGGGAGCCTTTGTGCAGGTGCATGACTGTCATGCCGCCCTTGCGCACCGAGGGGTCAGAAGGTGGGGGGGAGTTCAGTGCGGCGCATGCCGCCGTGAGCAGTGCCGGCAGGGTCTTTCCCTGGCTGCACACCACCGAGGGAACGCCGCTGCAGATGATCTCGAGCAGTCGCTCGAGCGCCCGGTCGGGTTGTTGGGCGTAGCCGGCCTCGGACAGCAGCGGTTCGCTCTCCACGGAAAGCTGCGCGTGGGTGGCGTAGGGACCGATCGTCTCCATGCAACGGAGGACGTCGGCGGACAGCACCCGCTGGATGTCGTACGCGGTGAGCAGCGGCACGAGCGCTTCGGCCTGGTCGTCACCGAGCGCGTCGAGAGGGCGTTCGCGATCGTCTCCCTGCCACGTCGCGCGCTCGCCGGCACTTCCGTGTCGCACCAACAGGCACGGCCACGTCGTCACCGCATCGAGGTCGACGCCGGCGAGGATGCCTTGGTCCCGCTCGGGGGAGAGGTGGCGCTTCGCCTCCCGCGGCGGGAGCCACATCATCTGGTCGACCTCGTCGCTCGGAGTGAAATGCCCGTCCGCGACCCGCATCGCCCAGTAGCGCACTCGCTTCGGCGAGCCGTCCTTGAGATAGCGGATCTCACCCAGTGGCCGACCAGGCACGCCGGTGTAGCCGGTCTCTTCCCAGACCTCGCGCACGGCGCCAACCACTTGGTGCTCGCCGTACTCGAGCTTGCCTTTGGGGATCGACCAGTCGTCGTACTTCGGTCGGTGGACGAGTGCGACCTCGATCCCGGATCCACCGGCTGCGGCTCGCCACAACACGCCGCCGGCAGCCTCGATCAGCTTGTCTGCCGCCATTACCGAGAAGAGCCTAACCATCTCCGGAGCTTGGGGCGCGAGGCGTCTGCCCATGCGCGTTCGAACTCGGCACGCGCAGCTGCCGCCGCCTCTGTCTGACGGGCATGCAACAGACCCAACGTGAAAGCGATCGGGGCGGCGCCCCGCGTGATCGCGAGCGATAGCAACAACTCCGATGCCATCGCCGCGTCTTGATGCTCACCGAGCACTTCCTGGAGCTCCTCGGCATGGCGGGCAAGCTCGGTCGCCGCCTTGCCGAACATCGGCGCGACTGCTTCGCACGTGTAACGCAACGCCTTGGCGTCGATCCGGACTTGATGCCAGTCATGCGCGGTCGCACTTGTCTTTGCCAGCCGTCGTGCCCCGCGGGCGATCCTGTCCCAGGCGACAGTGACAAGCGTGGGGAACACGTCGCTGATCGGCGCCTCGCCGGCGGGAGAGGTCATTGGCTCCCACGCCGCATCAACGAGGCGCTCCAGCAGCACGATGTAGCGCTCGGAGCGCAACGCCTCGAGTGCTTCCCCGCTACCGGCCGCGAGACCCGCGCCGAGGGTCTCTTCAATTTGCGCCCGCACTGGGCCGATGACCACCGACTCGGGCAGACTGTCGACGTCGCGCAGGAGCCGCTCGAGCAAGACCTCGTTGTCGCGAGCGCCGGCCAGCGAATCCGCCAGCCACTTCAGCTCGGAGCGCAGCGCGGTCGCCCACTCCGAGTCGAGCAGCGGACCAAACGTCTTCAGCGCGCTGCGTAGCCGTCGTGCGGTCACACGCATCTGGTGGACCGAGTCCGGCTGTTCGCGCCGCACTGCGACGTCGGCGGTGACCAACGCCCGGACGTAGCGTCGGAGGATGTCGCGTACGCCGACGCGGGCTGGCTCGTCGAGACCTACCGGGCCCGGCAGCGGCGGATCGGGGTCTGCGGTTGCTTGCGGTCCGAGTGCGCGGACGACTTTCGGCAGGAACTCGCCACCGACGGCGCCGCCGGCGCGCAGCACGTTGCCGACCGCTTCGATCGCGTCGACGCCCCCGCCGCAGTCCTCTACCTCGATCTCACGAAACCGGCCGGCGACATGGCCCGAGCTGAGCACCGACACGAGATCGTCGGTGAGCTCGACCATCGGCTCGCCGTCCGGGTCGCGCAGCAGGTATGCCGTCCGCTGCGTCACCAGCGTCGCCACTGGGCCCAGCACGGCGGTGCGCGTCCATGGCGTGATTAGGTCGCGCAGCTCGTCCGGGATGGCGTCACTGATGCCCTTGGCGTGCAGCTCATCGCGGGCGCCAATGCTCGCGTCCGGCACCCGCCCTTCGCGGATCGGCAGCTTGAGATGCCAACCATCTTTGCCCGGTCCCTCGCCGAAGCGGTGGCGCAGCGTCACGCCCTCGCGTGCCAGCCGAAGGTCACTGGTGTCCCAGTAGACCGCGCGCAACTGTTGCTCTCGCGGCTCGTCGACGCTCGCTGCCCCGGTCCGCTCGCCGACAAGTGCGGGCAGCTCAAACGGTGGATGAACGCGAAACTTCGCCTCGATCTCTCGCACGGTCGAGGCTGGCTGTTTTGGGCTCACGGACGCGGCTCCGTACGTGGTTCGGCAGCGCGTAATGCGGTTGATCGCAGCAACGCGAGCTGGTAGTCCCGCAGCGGTTCGCCGTCGTCGTTCCTCGTCCGCCGCTGCCAGGAACCGTCAGGGCCCAGATCCCAGGCCGATGTCCCCGGATCGGTGGCGAAAGCGAGCAGCTGCTGGAGCCGGGCCCGGACGTCGGGGTCGCGCACCTCGACGAGTGCCTCGACCCGACGATCGAGGTTTCGGTGCATGGCGTCTGCGCTGCCGATCCAGAGTTGTTCGTCGCCACCGTTGCAAAACCGGAAGATCCGCGAGTGCTCGAGGAAACGACCAAGGATGCTGCGTACCCGGATGTTCTCCGATAGGCCGGGCACTCCCGGTCGAAGGCAGCACATGCCTCGAATCACCAGATCGATCGGCACACCCGCTGCGGACGCGTCATAGAGCGCGTCGATGATCAGCTCGTCGACCACACTGTTGAGCTTCATGGTGATGCCGGCCGGCAGGCCCGCGCGGGCGTTGTCGGCCTCCGCGGTGATCTTCGCCATCAAGCCACTGCGTAACGACTCGGGGGCGACGAGCAACGAGTGATAGTCGCGATGCTTGGTGTAGCCGGAGAGGTGGTTGAACAGGTCGGCGATGTCCGCTGTGACCCGCTGATCGACCGTGAGAAGGCCGATGTCCTCATACAGCCGAGCGGTCTTCGGGTTGTAGTTGCCGGTCCCGATGTGGGCGTAGCGGCGAAGGCTCCCGTCCGGCTCCTGGCGGACTACCAGGGCCAGCTTGCAGTGGGTCTTGAGGCCGACCACGCCGTAAACGACGTGGCAGCCGGCCTGCTCGAGTGCCCTGGCCCACTTGATGTTTGCCTGTTCGTCGAACCGTGCAGTGATCTCCACCACGACGAGTACCTGCTTGCCGGCCTCGGCTGCATCGACGAGTGCATCGACCAGTGGCGAGTCGCCACTGGTTCGGTAGAGCGTCTGCTTGATCGCGAGCACGGCCGGGTCCGCGGCGGCCTGTTCGACGAACGCCTGAACGCTCGTGGCAAACGAGTCGTACGGATGGTGCAGCAAGACGTCCCGGCGGCGCATCGCAGCGAAGACGTCGACGGCGTTCTTCGAGTCACCGCTGGCGCGCAGCGCCGGATGGGTGACCGGCGGGTAAACGTCGTATTTCAATGCCGGCAGATCGAGGTCGACGATGGCCCACAGACCAGCGAGATCCAGCATTCCTTTGATGCGGTAGAGCTGCGGCTCACTGATGTCGAGCTCGCGCACCAGCAGGTCGAGCACCCGGCTGCCGATGTCAGCTTCGACCTCGAGCCGGACGGCTGGCCCGAAACGCCGCCGGACCAGCTCGCGCTCGAGGGCTTGCAGCAGATTGTCGACGTCGTCCTCATCGACGGTGAGGTCCTCGTTGCGGGTCACCCGGAACAGCGATGCCTCGATCACGTCCATGCCGGGGAACAGCGCGGGCACGTGCGCCGCGATGACCTGCTCGATGAGGACGAAGCGCCGATCACCGACGCTGATGAACCGGGGCAGCAGCGGCGGCACCTTCACGCGAGCGAAGTGCTCGCGACCGTTCTCGCGATCGCGGACGACGACCGCGAGGTTGAGTGACAACCCAGAGATGTACGGGAAGGGGTGCGCCGGGTCCACCGCTAGCGGGGTCAGCACCGGAAATACGTGCTCGGCGAACAGCGCATCGGCATTGGCCCGCTCGTTCTCGTCGAGCTCGTCGTAGGTCACGACCTCGATGCCGGCCGCCTTGAGGGCAGGCAGGATCTGGCTACGGAACAACTCGCCGTGGCGAAGGGCCAGTTCGTGAGCGCGGGTGGAGATGAGCTCGATCTGCTCGCGTGCCGACAGCCCGGCCGGTGAGGCGACGCCGAGGCCGGTCGCGATCCGACGCTGGAGGCCGGCGACCCGCACCATGAAGAACTCGTCGAGGTTGTCGGCGAAGATCGCGATGAACCTGGCCCGGTCCAGCAGGGGGGTGTCGGGGTCTTCAGCGAGGTTCAGGACACGGGTGTTGAAGTCCAGCCAGCTGCTCTCGCGGTCGAGAAACCGGTCCGGGTCACTCGGTCGATCCAGCAGATCGCCGACATGGCGCTGGTCCTCGATTTCCTCAGCGAGGTCCTCGGCGTAGCGCGGCAGGTCGCGGGCGCTCGAGGCGGCGGTGCTCACTATCCTACTCTCGTCGTCCCGGCGTGGCCGCAGCCCAGCCAAAGGTGAACGCCTGATGAACGGGAGTTGAACAATCGTCGACCGGCAGCGTGGTTGAGCGTGACACACCCTGTGGATAGACCCCCGCAGGTTGCGCCGAGACGCTTGCGGCGCGAACGTTTGCCCATGGTGCCGACACTCTCACTCGCCGATCAGGTGGACAAGGTCGCGCAGCGCCTTGCCGATGAGTTCTCCGGCAGTGTTCCAGACCCCGAGGTGCGGCGCATCGTGGTTGAAGTTTACGGCGAAATGTCCTCCGCGCGGGTCACGCAGTTTGTCCCGGTGCTCGTTGACCGAAGTGTCCGGGCCCGGTTGCGCGCCCGCGCCGGCTGACCGAAAGCGACCACAGCACACTCATCGCCAGAACGGCGAGGACGAACCCCAGTGTGGCCGCTGCGGGGATCGTGAGCCAGCCGCTCAGCAGCATCTCGATGCCGATCCCGACCAGGACGACCGCCAACCCGCGCTGCAGGTAAGCCAGCCGGCTGATGCCCTCGGCGAGTAGGAAATACATCGGCCGTAGGCCCAGCAGCGCGAACGCGTTCGCCGCGCAGACGATCCAGGCATCCTTGGTCACGGCGAAGATCGCGGGCACCGAGTCCAGCGCGAACACGACGTCGACAACCGCAAGGGTGAGCAGCGCGATCAGCAAGCGGGTCGCGACCGGGCCCCGACGAGCCTCGATCCGCGTGAAGTAGCGCCTCGCGTCGGGCCGATCGCTGATCGGCAGCAAGCGCATCAACCGGGTGAGTGCGGGAGGCTGGGACGCACTGGCTCTCGCGCTGCGGGCGGAACATTCGCAGGCCCGAAACGACCAGGACCACGCCGAAGGCGTAGAGCACCTCGTGGGCTTGGTCCAGGATGCTGAGACCGCCGGCGATGAAACCCAAGCGGAGGACCAACGCCGCGATGATGGCGTGGTCGACAAGTCGGCGCTGGCTTGCGGCCGGCACCCGCAGGCTCGCGATGATCACCGCGAAGACGGCGACATTGTCCAGCGAGAGCGACTTCTCCAGCGTGTAGCCGGTGACGTACTCCACTGCGCCGCGCGACCCGATGGTCAGTGCCACGATGCCCGCGAACGCCAAACCCAACGCCGTCCAGATGACGGTCTCGACCAGCGAGCGCTTCAGACTGGGTCGCACGTCAGCGCCGCGGTGGAGCCAGAGATCGATCGCAAACGCCGCGCCGATCACGGCAACGAGTAGCAGCCAGCGGGCAGCCGTCGTGGACATAGCTGAAGGTACGGGCGGCCGGCGTCAGCGCGGGGGTGGGAAAGCCAGCAGACGTCGACGTCGTCAACTGCCGACTCTCGGCAGTCAGGAGTCAGAATGTCAGGGCATCTCGGTGAGTGGCACCTGGGGCCAGTCCATCAGCCGCGCGGCGACCAGGGCTAGTTCGACGGTCAATCGCTGCTGCGGATCATCGAGGTCGTGGCTCAAAACCGCCCGGATTCGCTGCAGGCGGTAGGTGAGCCCGCGGACGGACAGGTGTAGTGCGCGGGCGGTCGCGGTCGCAACCCCGTGGTTGTCAAAGTGGGCTCGCAACGTCTCGAGGTAGTCGGCGGCGCCACCCCGCATTCCGTCGAGCGGTAGCAACACCGAACGGACCAGGTCATCGATCAGCACGCGGTTGCGGAACATCGACAGGAAGATCAGGAGATCGTCAGCCCGCGAGATCGATTCGGCTAGTTCGAGGCGCTCCGCGACCTGCAACGAGTCCACGGCCTCGAGGTAGGAGCGCATCGGACCGCTCTCGCCCGACCATGAGCGGCCGATTCCGGCTCGCAGCGTCGGCTCGTCCCCGCACACCCTTGTCATGGCGCTCTGCAGGACGCCAGCGCTGGATTCGCCGTGGGCACCGATGACAACGATCAGCCGGCCATCCTTGCTGGTGACCAAGTGGGCGGGTTTTCCTTGTGCCGCCTCACATGCAGCGGCCGCGCGCGATAGGAGGATGTTGGCCTCATCGATCCGCCGCTCGGGCAGCACGGCGACCGCCACCCGGTGTGGGCCAGCCAATCTCAACCCGAACGCCTCGGCCCGTTGGGCCAGCTCTCCCGGCGTGCCGTGGTTCGCGAGGAGGTCGTCGATGAACTCCCGGCGGGACGACGCGGCCTGCATCAGCGCGGTGATGCTCGCGCGTTGGTATCCCGCTGCGACGGCGGCGACGACGTCGTCGGACGTGCGCAGCATCCCCTCGCCAGCCGCGCTCAGGGTGGCGGCCGCGGACCTTCCGGCAGCGCTGCCAAGGTGCGGGACCTCACGCCAGAGTCGCCAGGCGGCCGACAGATAGAGGTCGATCAACGCTGACAGATCGACATTGCGCCGAGCCGCCTCGGCCCCTTGCAGCTCGTAGCGCTTGACCCGGCTGCCGCCCAGTCGCTTCCCGTGAGCGATGGCAGCCGCGGCTTCGGCGAGGAACTCGCCCAGCAGATCGGCGCTGACCCCGCTATCAGCTGCGGCGCCGGCTGCCACCTTTTCCAGCCGGGCGGCTAGTCGTGGGCCGTCGGGCTCGCCCGGCGTCGGTGCCGTCCTCATCTGCTCAGTGTGGCCCATTGCCGGATATCGGCAACAACGGCAGGCGAACCCTGCCGGGCTCGGCTGGTGGCTGCCACCATCCGAACACCCACGATGTAGAGACCACTCCGCGAAAGGTAGGACGTCATGATCGTCATTGGATCCACTCCCGCGAGCCACGACCGCAGCGTTCGTGACGACCGGCGGCGGGTTGTCGCCGCGGTGCACTCTGGCTCGCGCCGACTTGACGACATCATCGCCAGAGCGAGGGCGAAGAGCCTCGAGCTCGACCGCGATCTGGTGTTTCTCACCGTGACCACCCGAAAGGCAGTCAGCAACGAGCTGTTCACGCTGCGGATGCGATTGGCGCGCTGCCCATGGCCGGTCAACCTGGAGGTCACGTCGATCGATCGTGAGGGTCTTAGCCGCAGCCAACGTGAGGCGAGCATCGCCGATGCGCTGGTCGACGAGGCGGAACGGCTTGGCGCTGCCGCGCTTGTCGTCGGCCATGACTGCCTGGCAACGGCTCCGTCGTACGGTGTCGCCGGCCGCGTCGCCGCGTCTTTGCCGACGAGCATCGACGTGTGCTTCGGCCAACCAGGCATCGATCTCCCGCCCGAAATCGATCGGGCCGTCAAGCCGGCTACCTGTCCAAGCTGCTCGACGGATGTCCACCTGACCGAGGACGGCCGCCGGCTGCTCACCGCACGCGCCAGCAAGCTCGAGCGGCACGACATCCCCAAGGCCCGTGCCCGGCTGCGGCGTAGCGCCGGATCAGCCGACGCGGCCGCCGACTACGAGCGGCTGGTCAACGAGCTGCGACGGCTCTCGGACCTCGTACTTCATGCTCCGAGCACCGCCGAGCTGCCCGATGATCCGGACCGAGTCGAGCTTGGCGAGGAGGTCGACTTGGAGATTCAGGGCGGTGGGCGCCGTCGGATCCTCGTGGTCGACCCGGTCGAGGTGAGTCGCGGTCGTGCCTGCGTGTCTGCGACGTCCGGCCTGGGCAAGGCGGTGCTCGGACAGCGAGTTGGCGACTGCACCGCCATTCCCACCGCACATGGGCCACGGCTTGCCCGCATACTTTCAGCAACTCGATAGCGACTACAGGGGGACGCTATGAAGAGTCGGATCACGAGGCTTAGCGCAGCGTTGGCGGTCGTGACGCTTGGCGCCCTGGCCTTGCCAACCGTGGCGAGCGCCGGGCCTGCAACTCGATCGGTGCACGCGGGCTCCACCGCGGCGGCCGACTGCGCAGCGGGTTGGACCACGACGGCGAAGCACGGCGGCGCCATGGTCCGCTCTCACGTCAGCGACATCCGAGCGGGCCGCCACGCCTGTTTTGACCGTCTGGTCGTCGACCTCAACGGCAAGCAGAAGACCGGATTTCGCGTGCGCTACGTCAACCACATCATCCAGGATGGCTCCGGGAAAGTGATCCAGGTGCGCGGCGCCGCACGGCTGCAGGTGACGGTCATGGCACCGGCCGCTGGCGGGTTCCCCGCTACTAGTCGCCACCTCGTCAACGTCAAGGGATTCGCGACGCTCCGCCAGGTTGTCGGCGCCGGTTCGTTCGAGGGACTGACCTCACTCGGCGTGGGGGTTCGTGCCAAGCTCCCCTTCCGCGCGTTCACGATCACGACTGATGCCCACCACACAAGACTCGTGATCGATGTCGCTCACGCCGGGTCGAGCCACTTCCGGTTCGCCGGAAAGCTGTAGGTGGCCGGCAACCGGTGGTGAGCCTGTCGGATCTGCAAGTCGACTCAGGCCTGTCCTACCTGATCGCCTTCACCGTGCCCGCACTCGATGCGATCGTGCCGGTGCTGCCAAGCGAGACCGCGATCGTCGCGCTCGGCGTCGCGACCGCGGGCAGCGTCGACCCGCGGATCGGCCTGCTCGTGGCGATCGCTGCCTTCGGTGCGTTCGTCGGCGACAACCTCTCGTACTTGATCGGTGCTCGGTGCGGCCCGTTCGTCGAGCGCGTCTTCTTCTCCGGTGACAGCGGCGCTCGCCGTCGAGCGTGGGCCGAGCGCACCCTCGCGACCCGCGGCGCGGGCCTCATCCTCGTCTGCCGCTTCATCCCGGGCGGGCGGACTGCGGTGACGTTGACCTGCGGTGCGACGCACTACCGGTTGCGTACGTTCCGCCTTGCCACCGCAGCTGCGGGTGTCATTTGGGCGACGTACGCCTTCCTGATCGGGCGAATCGGCGGGAAGGCGTTCGAGGGAAAGCCTTGGCTCAGTCTTGGTCTCGCACTGGGGATGGCCCTGGCCATCAGCGGAATCGTCGAGCTGGCGCGCCGGGTTCCGGGCTGGCTGCGTCGACGTGCTACTTCCAGCGAAAGTGAACAAATACTCGACCGAAGTTCTTCGAGTCCTTCTCCACTCGGTGGTACAGAACTTTGATCTCCTTTTGATCGAGAAACTTCAACACGTGCTTTTTGAGTGCGCCTGATCCCTTGCCCGGGATGATCTCGACGAGCGGCGCCTTCTTCGCGACCGCCTCGTCCATGATCGCCCGCAACGCTCGGTCGATGTCGCCGCCGCGGTTGTAAATGTCGTGCAGGTCAAGCTTGAGCTTCATGCCTGCCATCATCCGCCCGATCAGCGCGGCGGCCGGGGTCGGGCTCGTGCTGCTCGTTAGCGGGGTTCGGTGACGGTCTCATTTTCGAAGCGGTAGCCCATGCCGGTCTCAGTCAGCAGGTAGCGCGGACGGGAGGGATCCGGCTCGAGCTTGCGACGCAGTTGCGCGACGTACACCCGCAGGTAGTTGACCTCAGTCGAGTAGGCCGGACCCCAGACGTCGTGGAGCAGCTGTCGTTGGGTGACCAGCTTGCCCCGGTTGCGTACCAGGACCTCCAGCAGCTGCCATTGCGTGGGGGTGAGCTTGATCTCGCCGTCACTGTTGGTGCGCACTCGCTTCGCGGCGAGGTCGATCGTGAAGTCGTCGGTGATGATGACCGGAGCGTCCTCCGCCGGCGCCGCGCGCCGCACCGCAGCACGCAAACGTGCAAGCAGCTCGTCCATGCCGAACGGCTTAGTGACGTAGTCATCCGCTCCGGCATCGAGCGCTGCGACCTTGGTGACCTCGTGCTCCCGCGCCGAGAGCACGATGATCGGTGCACTCAGCCTCCCCCTGCTTCACAAACCCCTCCCCAGACAGCCTCCACTCAAAGCTTCCCCCAGGACTCTTCCTTGTATTTTCAAAGGCCCGCCATCCCTGAACTATCGACAAGTATAATCAAATTAGAACTACAAACTCCACAAGCCCCCCCCCCCCTACTAATGCAACTTCTATCTATCAACAAGCGCCCCCCCTCATCTTTAACTATCAACATCCAAAGTATACCTACAAACTCTCTAAGCCCCCCCCCCCCCCGCCCACCCCCATTAACAATCGAAGATTAACAACCTAAGAATCGGACAGAACACTCCATAATTATAGCAGGTCCAACGCCGGCAAGGCCTGACTTCGCCCCGTGAAGCCCCTTCCAGGGGACCAGGGAGGGGGGTCAGGCGCAGGCAAAGGCTTCACTTTTCCCCAGCTCTACCCGCAAGACCCCGTGAAGGGGGGGGGGGGGGGGGAGAAATGACTTAACATGGACTAAAGCCTAAGCGGCAGACTG
>CAWFEP010000002.1:0-569904 GCA_963814845.1 uncultured Actinomycetota bacterium | reverse complement strand
CGAGGTCCCTCCGGTGTTTGTGCACCCATGTGGGCAGGGCCTGTCAAGGGGCATGACGGCCTGACTCAAGGACTGGTGTGTCGTGAGTCTGCGGCATTTTTCGCTCGTTGGCCTCGTGATCGTCGGCGCATGCTGATGAACGAGGCCGGGGCGGTTGATGAAGTTGTGGGTTGCGGGTCGGAGGGGGTTCGCTGGTGGTCCCGCCGGTGGTCTTCGGAGTGGTCTACATGCACCCATTCGGCGCCCGCCGAGGATCCGGCAGGTGCGCATGACCGTGGTGCGGGACCGGGCTGCTCAGTCAGGTCATCGAGCGCGACGTGGTCGGCTCATGCGGATTTGCGAGCTCGCCCGGAGCTGATCGCCTCCTCAGTGACGACGTTCATTGCGCGGTCATCGCCGGGACCGCCGACGCCTCGGCCGCGGTGTTGAGCAGGTGGTAGGCGCGGGTCAGCAACCGTCTGGCGATCGCGGTCGTGGCGATCTTCTTGCCCCGACGTTTCGCGATCGACCAATAGACATCGGCGAACGCCGGGTCGCGTTTCGCGCGTTGCGCGGCCTCACACAAGATCCAGCGCAGCCACGCCGAGCCTTGCTTGGAGATGTGACCGTGGCGCACCACCCGGTCGGAGTTGCGCACCGTCGGCGTCAACCCTGCCCACGACGCGAGCTTGCGGGCCGAGGAGAACCGGGTGATATCCCCGACCTCGGCCAAGATGGTCAACGCGGTCAACACACCGACCCCGGGCAGCACCATCAGAACCTCGACCCGCGGGTCGTCTTTGCCACGAGCCTTGATCTCCGCGTCCAACCGTGCGACCGGTGATTCCAGCGCCTCGATCAACCCCAAGCAGTCATCGATCACCTCACGGGACACGACCGGCAACGCGAGGCTGGCGAGCCAGTCCAAGCCTGGCCCGGACCAGCAGCCAGCCGGCCGGTCCAACCCATGATCGGCGAGCACCGAGTGGATCCGGTTACGCAGCAACGTCCGGAGCCGGACCAGCTGCGCCCGGTGTCGCAGCAACGCCCGAAGCGCCCGGACATCATGCGGCGCGATCCACGCCTCAGGCAGCAGATCCGCACGTAGCAGCTGCGCCAGGGTCCTGGCATCAACCTTGTCATTCTTCAACCGCGCCGACGCGATCGCCTTACACGCCAACGGATGCACCAGATGCGGCTCGAACCCGTAATCATCAAGCAACTCCACCAGCCAGCCCCAGCCAAACGCCGCCTCGAACGCCACCGGCGTCCCCGACGGCAAATCACCGATCACCCCCAACCGCTGCCCACCCCATTCGGCACGTTGCGGTTGACCTGCACCTCACCGACCGCATCGACCACCGCGATCTGCGACCGCTTGCGATGCACATCGATCCCGACGTAAACAGACATCACCGGGCCTCCTTCCCAGTCTCGACTAACACCCAGGAGCATCGCTCCACCGGGCTGAGCAAGGAAGGGGGCCCGGCCCACATAGGGTCAGGTCAGCGCCCTTTTTTCCGTGTCGGCTAGGCAGAATCTGGGCGCCCGAGGTGGTCCGGGGTGATTCGGACCTGCGACGGTCGGCTCAGTGAGCGATTCCCGGCCTCGCACTAGAACCTTCGGACTCTTAAGAGGGCTCCTGTCGACCGGCAATGAGGACGCCGACTCGACGGTGGCGGCAAGCCGGGTCGGCTCAATCGTCGCCCACGACGCACAGCGGCGCCACATCTCGGGTTGAGCGCGGTTGAGGCCTAGCACGGCCCGAACGGGTACCGCGTCTAATGGGTGCGGCCTGACGCAGCGCACTCTGCTGCATGCATCTGCGCCGATGCACTTTCGACGCGATGGATCAGGCACAGCTCGATTCGCCGGGACGATCCCGACTTTCGCATCAAATTTCGGAAACCGCCGGACAGCAAGTAGCGGCTCGTACGAGGATCGACGAAATCCACCATGAAAAGGGACCTAGATGACGCGAGCCAAAACCCTGCGCACCGCTGCGGCTGGATCGATCCTCGCGCTGCTCGCGGCCGCAGGGGCGACCGGAGTTGCGCACGCGTCGCCGCATGGCGGAGCTGCCCACGCCAGCAAACTGATAGTCCAGTCGCTGTATCCCGTGCCGCACTCCTCTCTTGTGTACGGGATTGCGACCAAGGGCTCCCGCTACTACCTGGTCAGCGGCAAGAACGGTCACTTCAAGACGGTCTGGGCGCCTAAGCTCAAGAAGGGTCATCTCGACTCGGTGTACGCACTGAGCAAGAACAACGTGTTCATCGGCGGCGCCATCGGAATCCCGACCTCCGGTTGTCCCGATTGCACGAGCGGCAAGATCGAGATTTGGCACAAGATCGGCAAGAAGGTCACGGCCACCAACTTTAAGAAGTACAACCTCGGCACCGGCGCAGTCTCGGTACTGCAGTTCGCCGGTAGCAGCCCCAAAGACATCTGGGCGATCGGGGAGTTCAACGAGAACGACACCGGTGGCCCGCAAGCGATGCACTGGAACGGCAAGACGTGGAGCCTTGTCCAGGTCCCCCAGGATGGCTACTACTCCGGCTTGACCTCGATCGCATCGATCAGCCCGAAAGACGCATGGGCCGTGCGTGGCAGCGCTCAGGGTGACAGTGACATGCAGCATTGGGACGGCAAGACGTGGACTGACACCGGCCCCGTGCTCAACGTGACAAATGGCGGAGCCGTCAGCGGTGAATCTGGCAAGAACGTGTATGAGTACGGCACCAATGCCAAGGGCAAGCACGCGATCGACAAGTACGACGGCAGGAAGTGGGTGCAGATGAAGGTCAAGGGCTGGCCGGCGTCGAGCATCGTCGCCGACATGGCCACCGTCGGCAAGCAGGGCTGGGCACTCGTCGCCTATCGCAACGCGAAAGACCTCGGTCAAGCAATCATCCTGCACACCTCAGGAAGCTCGTGGAAGCCGGTATGGAAGTCGCACGGCGGTGACTGGGAGTTCGGCAGCACCCTCGAGGTGAGTTCCCCCACCCACGGCCTGTTCATCGGGTCACGCGCGAAGTCTCAGTTCTCAACTCCCAAACCATTCACGGTTGCACTCCACGGGCACAAGTGGAAGCTGGGTGGTTAGAAGGTAGGCATCTCGCCGCCGCCGGTACGCATGCTCCCTGAGCAGCACCTGGCAGCGCGACGCTGTGCCTGCCTAAGTCCAGCAGATGGCGACCCGATCCGCGAGATCTCGCCGTCGCCCTCATCGCCAGCTACGAGGCACCATGATGCTCACCCATTCCCGGCGCTGGACCCGATCTCATGCACTGTCAAAGCCAACGACTGCGGCGCTGGATCGACACCCTCCCCGAACTCGTTCCTGCAGCGATCCATAGGGCCTTCAGGCCGATGTCAGGTGTACGCGGACAGCGAGCCCGGTGTGAGCGGACGGTGGCGACGGCCTGCAGCCCAGCAACCGAGATGGAAGATAGATAGCGACGTCTCCCCCCGGGCGCTGCGTACGCTCAAGGCATGACCGTGCGCACTAGCGGTACTCGCCAACAAAGCATCTGGGCCAGCGTCGTCAGCGACGACGCCCCAGCACTACGCGAATGGATGCTTGCCCTCGGATTCATCGATGACCTCCTGATCCCCGGCGAAGACAACAACGCGATCCACCACTGCCAACTCGACTGGCCAGAGGGCGGCCGCGTCATGCTCTCCAGCACCAATGAACGTCCCACCCCGTGCCGAGCCGGAACCAGCTCCTTGCACGTCGTCACCGCCGACCCAGATGCCGTGAGAGCCCGCGCCCGCACCGTCGACGCGACCGTCGTCCACGAACTCGCCGACCAAACCGACTACCCCTCCCGCGAGTTCACCATCGCCGACCCCGACGGCAACCACTGGACATTCGCGACCTTCGCCGGCTAACGCGTCTGATCAGTTGGCCGCCGCTGATCCGCAGGACACAGCCACCGCCGCCGAGAATCCCTGCCGCCGTCGATCAGGACGCGGTCCGCGGACCGCCAAGCCAAGCCTGTCCGTTGGCGGTCAGACCAATACCGGCCGCGCGCCGCGCGACCCTGCCGGCGACTTGACCGCCTGGTCCGGTTCCTGCTCACCATAGGCGCGTGGCCGCCGGGGTCGACCGGGGCGTCGTGTCACCCTGAGCGCCTGCAGAGGTCGCCGCCCTTGACTGTCTGCACAGATGGACACATCCGGGTCCGGGGTGACGGGGACTTCGGCGGCCTACTTGCGCAGAGTCCAACTCACTTCGCATCCGGCGGTTCCGAAGTTGGCCTTCCCCTTATGGGGACCGGTGAACCCGATGTCGAACCCGCCGGTCGAGGTCGTGGTGCCTTGGTGATACGTCACCGTGAGGTAGTCGTTGACGTTGGGGTTGCCGCCGACATGCCACGTGTCTGCGCTATCCGGGCCGCCCTTCTTGATCTTGAAGGTGCCGTCGATCGTGACCTTTCCTGGCGTGCATCCAGAAGCCGCCTTCGCGATAGTGAACGACACCCTCTTCACCTCGTCGCCACGTTTGGTGACGGTGAAGCTGCCCGACTTGACGGTCGCGCTATGGCGGTAGGACTTCCAGTGTCCGTCCGCCGGGCGGGCATGGGACATCGTGCCAGGATGATCGGGGCTCGCTGAAGAGACGGCAGGTGCTGCCAGCACCCCGAACGCCACGACGACTATCGCAACGGCTTTCCACGAGCGAGATCTCATCGGCCCATCATCGCTCCGCCGGCGAGACCCTGCAGGCAATTAGAGGTATTAGCGCGAGCCAAGACAGTCCGCGGACCGGCAGTTCCACCTGGATCCACGTCATCGCAGAGCCCGGTCCTCCGGTCCGAGACGACACCACGCGCGACCTGCAAAGGATTCGAGCCGCCTCCAACGGCCGGGACGGCAGGGTGATACTCGGCCCACAGGCCGACCCACAACCAGGACCCAGCCCCCGCGCGTCAATCCAACGCGACACGTGAGCGCACGCGGACAGAACATCGGAGGACTGGTCGTGCTCCCCCGCTAAACCAGATCAGTCTTTGGGCTGCTCGCGCGTGGGCTGTCGAATCGCGAAATCGCCGAACACCTCGTGGTAGGCGAAACAACTGTCAAGACCCACATCGCGCGCGGCCTCACAAAACTCAACCTCAGGGACCGCGTCCAGGCCGTCGTACTCGCCTACGAAAGCGGCACATCAGCCCGGGACACCCTGACGGTCCAGGACACCCTGCCCTGCCAGGAAGCCTCGACGACACAGACCCGGCCGGGGCGGTCCGACGGTCAACATGACAGCGAAACGGGCGACCGAGTTACGACATCGTGGGAGACGGGGACGATCTGGTTCGCGGCACGGCCGCGAACGATGAAAGCGTGAACCAGTGCGGAAGATCTCGCCGCGTCCGGGCGGGTCCGGTGAGGTCGATAGCGCCGGATCGCAGGGCCTGGCTCCAGCTGATGTCGCCGAGCCAAAGCTGGGTCATGTCTCGTAGCCGTGTGGTGACGGTGATCGCTACCGGGTAGCCCGGATCGCTGTCGCAGACGTCGACATCGTCGCGGGTGATGACGAGCCACCAGTTGCGGGCACGTGAGGGCACCTCCGGGAAGGTGAACTGGACCACTGTCCGTCCTGGGGGAACTGCCGTCAGGTCAATGTTGCGGTGCATGTCCCACAGGAGAAGCTTCGGGTCGAGATCGGCGTCGCCGAGCTCACCGATCCAACGGGTGCCCCATACCCCGATCGCTTCGATGATGGGCCGTAGCTCCTCACCGGCCGAGGTCAACAGGTAGCGGATGTCGTCACCGTCGACCCGCCGCTCGAGGACACCTGCGCGTACCAACTCGGCTAGTCGTTTGGACAGCAGCGACGGTGAGATTCGCGGAACCCCGCGTCGTAAGTCGTTGAACCGCTCACTGCCGGCGACAAGCTCGCGAACAATGAGCATCGTCCACCGCTCGTCCAGCACCTCCATCGCCTTCGCGACCGGGCAGAACTGCCCGTACGACGAACCCACGACGTCACGCTAGCGCTGCCAGCCTCGGTGGTACAGATCGAGTACTAGCCGTCTGCAGACTCCATGCCTAGCGTCGCGACTGACAGGCACAACAACCGTCGACGATGGGCGCAGGCTATGACCGCATCCGCAGATCCGGTGATCGATGACACGGCGCTGAAGGCCAAACATCGCGCGACCTGGGCGCTTGGTGACTATCCGAGTGTGGCTGAACAGGTGATCCCGGACCTGGGTGGCGTCCTTGTTCAAGCCTGCGAGGTGCGACCAGGTCAGCGGGTTCTCGACGTGGCGGCTGGCTCAGGGAACGCCGCGATCCCGGCCGCACTAGCCGGTGCCGACGTCGTCGCCTCGGACTTGACACCCGAGATGTTCCAACGCGGACGAGAACTGGCCGCACATCGCGGGGTCGAAGTGGACTGGCAAGAGGCCGACGCTGAGAACCTGCCGTTCGCCGACGGTGAGTTCGACGTCGTGCTGTCCTGTGTCGGGGTGATGTTCGCGCCTCACCATCAGACCAGCGCCGACGAGCTTCTCCGGGTCTGCCGACCTGGCGGAACGATCGGTGTCATCTCCTGGACCCCGGGAGGGTTCGTCGGTGAGATGTTCGCAACGATGAAGCCCTACGTCGCGCCGCCGCCGCCCGGTGCACAACCGGCGCCACTGTGGGGCGACGCGGATCACGTCCAATCCCTGTTCGGTGATCGGGTCGAGCAACTCACTACGAGCCTGCAACTCGCCCGGGTGGAGTGCTTCGACCGAGCCTCAGACTTCCGCGACTTCTTCAAGGACAACTACGGGCCCACCGTCGCGGCCTATCGCGGACTAACCGACGCGCCTGAACGGACCGCGGCACTCGACAGCGACCTTGACGCCCTAGCTGAACGCCACCTCCAGCTCGGCGGTGGCGCCATGGACTGGGAATACCTCCTTGTCACCGCCCACAAGAACCATCGCTGATCGATCCTCGCCGAGTGCGCGGACAGAACCGTCAGTCGCGAACTGGCATTCCCGATCGGTTCCACAGTCAAGGCCGGACCGAGCGAGAACCGCGCCTCTGTTCGGTGTGGGCAGGCGACCGCGGGGAGGGTCCGGTTGGAATCGTTCGATCGTCCCATTGGCCTATGGCCGCTAGGCCGGGTCGACTTGTGCTGTGGTGCCCGGATCCTGTCTCACCGGAGCTTCGTCGCGGGGACAGGGGCGTTGACGAGCAGGGCGATCGGGATCGCCCCGGCGAGGAGCACGATCACGCCCCAGACCATGGCCACGTTGAAGCCGTGCACCGTGGCGGAGACCACGCTCGCGTGTGGGGTGGGCGGCCAGGTAGCCGGCGGTGACGGTGGCGGCGATGGTGTTGAACAGCGCGGCACCGACCGACGAGCCGAGCTGGCCGACGGCGCTCGTGGCCGCCCCGGCCGCACCGGCGTCGGCGGGGAGCACGCCGCGCAGCGCCGTGTTCAGGGTGGTCGGTCCGGCCAGGCCGGTGCCGATGCCCTCGACGACGGTGGCGACGAGGATGAGTGGCAGGTAGCCGCTGTGGGGGGTGAGCCAGATGAGGGGGACGAGGCCGGCGGCCTCGATGACGACCGCGGCGGTGATCAGCCAGCGGGGCGGCACCCGGCGCATCAGCCTCGGCGCGAGGAACGCCGAGCCGAGCACCGCGCCCGAGCGCGAAGGGCACCAGGGCCAGACCGGTCTTCGAGGGCCGAGTAGCCCATGACCGACTGCAGCTGGTAGGTGAGGATCAGCATCATCCCGAACGTGCTCAGCGCGTTCACGACCAGCGCCACCATGCCCCAGCCGCGGTTGCGCTCGGCGACCACCCGCAGGGGCAGAAGCCGGTCGGCGTGGCCGAACTGGCGGACGACGAACCCGCCCAGCAGGACGGCGGCGGCGACCGAGCGAGCCGACCACCCGGCCCGAACCCCAGCCGGCCGAGGCCGCCTCGCCGAGGCCGTAGACGAGGCCGACCATGCCGACCGAGGCGAACAGCACGCTCCAGCCAGGTCGATGCGGACCTCGGGCCGACGGGGGAGCTGGGGCAGCACCCTCGGGCGCGCCGATGACGACGAAGACCGAGAAGACGACGTTCAGGTAGAGGCACCAGCGCCAGCCGAGGCCGCTGGTGATCACCCCGCCCAGCACCAGCCCGACGGCCAGGCCGGCGGTGAGGGTGGCGGTGAACACGCCGAGCACCTTGGCCCGCTCGTGCTCCTCGTTGTAGACGGTGACCAGCAGCGACTTGGTCGAGGAGACCAGCACGGCCCCGAAGGCGCCCTGCACGGCCCGGGCGCGCGATGAGCATGGCGCCGTCCACCGACGCCCCGCCGACGGCGGAGGCGGCGGCGAAGCCGACCACCCCGATGATCAGGGTGCGCCGGGCGCCGAGCCGGTCGGCCAGGCGGCCGCCGAGGAGCAGCAAGCCCGGCCAGCGACAGGGTGTAGGCGGTCACCACCCAGGCCCGGGAGGCGACGGTCATGTGCAGGCCGCGCTGGATGGACGGCAGGGCGACGAACATGATCGTCGTGTCCAGCACCGCCATCAGATGGGCCGAGGCGATGACCGCCAGCGGCCACCAGCCCCGCCGCGGCGGCGGCATCGGACTGTGGCGGCCGTGGGGGCAAAGGAAATAGCCATGGGTCGAACCTCCTCGACTAGATACGTCTGTATCTAAACAGCTTCGATGATAAGATGCAAGCGTTTCTAAAGGAGGAATCATGGCGACCCGCAAGACGCCGCCGAGGCGCCACGACACCCCCACACCGGCGGGGTCACCCGCCGACGCGGCGAGGCACTCGAGGCCGCGCTCCTCGACGCCGCCTGGGACGAGCTCCAAGCGCTCGGCTACCAGGCCCTGACCATGGAAGCCGTGGCCGACCGGGCCGGCACCAGCCGGGCCGTCCTCTACCGGCGCTGGCCCAAGAAGGCCGAGCTGGTCGTCGCCGCCCTGCGCCGCCACCGGCCCATGCTCTCCGGGGAGGTGCCCGACACCGGCAGCCTGCGCGGCGACGTGGTCGCCCTGCTCACCCGCATGTCCGACCGGCTCGCGCAAGACCGGCCCCGAGATCGCTCTATGGCCTGCTCGGCGACTACCTGGCCGACGCCGAGCTGTTCGACCGCCTCACGTGCCGACGTCCTCCAGATCGGCGCCGAGGTCATGACCACCATGTTGAAACGCGCCGCCGAGCGGGGCGAGGCCCGACCTCGATGTCAGCCCGAGGATCGCCGCCCTCCCCACCGACCTGTACCGCAACGAGCTCTTCCTGCGCCGAACCCCGCCCGACAAAGCCGCCATCGCCGAGATCGTCGACGACGTGTTCCTGCCGTTGGTGCGCCCTTAGCTGCGAACGTCGGGACTGCGGTTGACCTCTCTATCGGGTCAAGCAGGCAACGGGACCGCCATCGAGCTTGTTCTCCGGCCCCCGCCTTCGGTTCAGATCCTATGAGAGCGGTCAGGGCTTACCGCTCACCGCTGGTGATCACGGCGTTGGGGTCGACCGCAGGCAGCGCGGTGATGCTCATGGACCAGCCCACCGCGCACCGCCTTTTGCGCGACTTGGTCTCGTGCTGCCGTGGCGCTGGCCGATCGCGGCGAGCATCGACTCCGCGAGCCGATGAGCGTCCGACCTACTTCGATCGTCGTGGGCGCGTGGCGTTGCCGAGAGCTGCCGCGACAAATGTGCTCACGGCCCCCGGCGTCGGGGGATGCGAGTCGTGGTCGACGAACAGCAGGTGGCCGCCGCCGACGAGGGACAGGGCGAGAGAGTCGATGTCGGCGTCGGCGGAGATGCGACCGAGTCGTTGTTCGTCGGTGAGGTAGTCGCGTACCGCGTCGGTGGCTTGGGCGAGGATCGCGATGCCGCCTCCGGGCTTGGCGTGACGCAGCCGTGCCCGCAGCTCGTCGCGGAAGGTGATGAGCGGGATGATCGCCAGCGGCACCGGCCCGAACAGCGTTGTGAGCGCGGCGGCGAGGTTGTCGGTCACGGCACCGGTGCCCGCCGATGCGCGCAACGCGGCTGCCTGCTCCTCGAGTTGCGCGGCTCGGTCGAGCACGAGATCGGTCAGCAAGGCGTCGAAGTCCTCGAAGTGCCGGTGCAGGACGCCTTTGGCACAACCCGCCTCGTCGGTGACGGCGCGGCTGGTCAACCCCGTCGGCCCGTCGCGCAGCAGGACGCGCTCGGCCGCGTCGAAGAGTTGCCGTCGCGCGTCGCGAAGGTGCACACCGGTCGGCATCTCAGCAACCTTCCGCGCTGTCGGGACCTGGCACGCCATTGCCTAGTGGGCGTCCGCCCACCTAGGGTGGGCGCATGCCCACTTTACCGCCAGACCCGCGCCCGGACCCCGCCTTCGCGTTGCACGAGGCCCGCGGGATAGCCGAGTCGTTCGGCGGGGATCCCGAACGTTACGACCGGGCCCGATCCGGGTACCCGGACGCGCTGGTGCAGCGGATCATCGCGGCAAGTCCGGGGCGTGAGGTGCTGGACGTGGGATGCGGGACCGGGATCGCAGCCCGTCAGTTCCAGGCCGTCGGGTGCACGGTCCTCGGGATCGAACCCGACGCCCGGATGGCTAGCTTCGCTCGCTCCCGTGGCCTGCCGGTCGACGTGGCGACCTTCGAAGCCTGGGACCCCGCCAGCCGGACATTCGACGCGGTGATCGCGGCGCAGTCATGGCACTGGGTCGACCCGCAGGTCGGGGCGGTCAAGGCGGCGCACGTCCTACGCCCGTTGGGTTGCCTCGCGATCTTCGGGCACATCTACGAGCCACCCGCCGAGATCGCCGAACCGTTCGCCGCCGCCTTCCGCCGAGCGGCACCCGACTCCCCGTTCGCCAACCAGCCCGCCCAACGACCGGTCGCCGCCTACCAGGCGATGTACGCCAGAGTGGCTGACAACATTCGCGGCACCGGATTGTTCCGCGAACCGGGACAGTGGCGCGACGACTGGGAACAGCCCTACTCGCGCGATCAGTGGCTGGAGTTACTGCCAACCACGGGAGGGCTCACCCAACTGCCGCCCGACAAGACCAGCGAGATTCTGCGCGTGGTCGGTGCCGCGATCGACGCCCTCGGCGGAAGCTTCACCATGACCTCCACCACCCTGGCGGTCACTGCCCTACGCACCGAGACCTAACAACAGGAAGGCGTCACGGAGCGTACGGCCGTCGTCCTCAACCGTGGGCGGGCAGCAGGGCGCACGTCAACCTGAGCGTGGGCTGATCATCACCGTCGTCTTCCCGCTACCGAGGCAGCCTCGTCGAACAGACCACCGTCATTCTCAAGGTCCACCTCGACTGATCAGGACGCGATCACTAACCGGACCTGCGGCTGCCGTCCCAAGCACGGCGCCCGCATGCTCATGGCCAGCCGGGCCTCACTTGTCGAGGTTGACCAGCGCCAGGTTCACGATCGACCGGAACAGGTCGGTGCTGACGGTGGTCGTGGTGCGCTCGATCACGGCCAGGTTGTACCGGCCGTCACGGATGAGGATGACGTCGCCGTTTTGCCTCACGCCGGTCTGGGCGTTGGCGATGGTCGCCCGCCACGCCGCGGACTGCTGGCCCTGCGCGGGGAAGGAGAACGGCTTCAGCGTCAGGGTGAGCGGGGTGTTCGTCGGCTGGTACGTGGTACAGGTCGCATGAGAAGTCGCAAACGAGAACGCCGCCTTCGCGGCCGACGCCGAGGACAAGCCGTACAGGTTCTCGGCGATCTCGGTATTCGGGGTTGGGCCATCGAAGACCGCGATCCGCTCGGTCTCCGCACTCGGGTGACCAGCGTTGCACAGGCCCGTGTCAGACGGTTGCGGTCCGCTGACCGGCTGCGCGATCCAGCCGGCCGGGAGATCCTTGAGCGTTACCAGACGCGCCGTCACCTGCGCAACACTCGGTAGTGACGCGGCATGCACGTTGTGCACGACCGTTGCGGTCGGGGGAGCCTGCCCCGCTCTGTCGTCGGAGGAGCCCGATGAGCAACCGGCGAGCATGCCCACGCTGATCAAGCCGACGGCGAACCAGGAGTACCTCACACACCCAGGATCGCACTCTCACGGTCGCCAGCCAGGGCCAATGCGACCGACAAACCGGTGGCTGCGTGAGGTCGACGACGAAGCTGGCGGTGCGTGCTAGCCGGCGCGGTAACGGTGACCGATAGCGGACGGTGCGGGCTGGCAGGTCGCCGCGGACTGTTCGAGTCGGTGAAACTCGGTTGATTCATCATCCGCTTTTGATGTATCTATTCTTGATATGAATCCGATGTCGCTGTTTCTGCTCGGCCGCAAGCTGATGCAGATCGCCGAGAGCGCATTGCCGGCGGGCACGACGGCGCGGAGCGCGCGGCTGATCTTCGTGGACGTCGCCTATCACCCGGACAGCTCGATCAGCGAGATCACCGAGCGGACCGGTTTCCCGCAGAGTCTGGTGTCGATGTCGGTGGCGAGGCTGCGCGAGTTGGGGCTACTGGACAGCGCACCGGATCCGCTAGACCGCCGCCGGACGCTGGTACGTACGACCCCCGACCGTCACCGCGGTCCAGAACGTCTGGGTTCGACGTCGATCGACGACATGATCGCCTCCGAGCTAGCCGCTGACGACCAGGAGGAGCTCATCGACGTGATTGGCGCTCTGGATCTGCTCGCCCGCCATTTGACCCCTGAGGCGTTCCCGGACGGTCAACCGAGACCGCCACGCCAGCGAGTGACTCAACGCGCTACAGCGATGGCAACGTCGGGCGAGCAGAAGAGGAGCTCGTGATGTCCGCGTTGATCACCGGCTACCCCGCGGGGTCGGGTTGCTTACGCCGCGCATCACGGCGGAACCGATGGTGAACACCCACCGGACCAGACCGCCGACGAGTTGGTCTTGGAGGTCCGCGACCTGTCGGTGTCCTATCGGAGCACGAAGGCCGTCGAGAACGTGAGCCTACACATCAACCGTCGGGAGATCTTCGGTCTGCTCGGTCCCAACGGCGCAGGCAAGACCAGCACGCTCAGCGCGATCGAGGGCCTGGTCAAGCCACGGTCGGGGACGGTGCTGGTCGACGGCGTCGACGTGCAGCGACGCCCCGCGCAGGCCAAGTCCAGGATGGGCGTGCAACTGCAGGCAACGAGCTTTCAAGCCCAGCTCACCATCAAGCAGATCGTGCAGCTCTACGCCGGCCTCTACGGCGTCGAGTTCACCGAACCCCAGATCATCAACGGCCTGAACCGATCGGTCTCGGTCAGGACCCGTCGAAGCTGTTCAAGCAGCTCTCGGGCGGGCAGCAGCAGCGACTCTCGCTGTTCATCGCCGTCATCCACGACCCGGTCCTGCTGCTCCTGGACGAGCCGACCTCCGGACTCGATCCGCAGTCACGCCGTCAGCTGTGGACGCGTATCGAGCATCTGCGCGACCAGGGCGGCAGCATCCTGCTCACCACCCACTCCATGGAAGAGGCCCAAGCCGTCTGTGACCGGGTCGCGATCATCGACCACGGGACCGTGTTGGCGACCGGCGCTCCGGAAGCACTGATCGAACGGCTCAAAGACGATCCGCTGGTTCGACAGGCCGCTCGCGGCGCGGTGACCCTCGAAGACGTCTTCATCGGGCTGACCGGGAGCGAGATCCGTGACTAACACTCAGACTGTTAACCCGGCGCCGAACACGCGGCTGATCCTGACCTCGTTGCTCCGTGCGGATTTCACGGTCCTGTTGAAGAACCGGCGGTCGCTGATCATCAGCATCCTGCTGCCCTACCTAATCCTGCAGTCCACCAACAGCAGGAAAGGCACCGCGCACCTCGGTGGGGCGCTGTATGTGATCGGGCTCGCCATCACCTACGGTCTCGCCTCGACCTCGATCATGGGCTACTCACTCGCGGTCGCACGCGACCGGGAGAACGGAGTGTTCCAACGCCTACGCGTCACCCCCGCCTCCACCTGGGCGATCATGATCAGCCGCTTGACCCTGCAGGTCCTAGCCAACCTGATCATCGCCATTGTCGTCGTGTTCCTCGGCGCCCGGGTTCACCACCTCTCGCTATCGGTCGGCCAGTACGGGCTGGTCCTCGCAGTCTCGATCCTGGGCGGCACCATGTTCCTGAGCATCGGCCAGACCCTCGTCGCGCTGGTCAAGACCTCCGAAACCGTCAACTCCACCGCCAGACTCGTCTACATCGGGCTGATCGTTCTCGGCCTCCTCGGCCAAGGCGGCTCCCTCGGTCACACCTGGGACACCGCCGCCCGATGGAGTCCGGTCGGAACCCTCATGACCCTCTACGCCGGCGTCCTGCACCTCGCCGCCTGGGACACCCGCGACCTGAAATCACTGCTCGTCGCCATCGGCTACAGCCTCGTGTTCGCCACGGTCGGAATCCGCTGGTTCCGATGGGACGCCCGATAATCACCGGAGGAGGTGACACCCATGATCTTCCTGATCCGCCGGCTCGTCCGGCTCTTCAAGAACCGACGAACCAACCCCTAACAAAACCCAGGCGCGCAACCAGATGCGCAATAACGTCCCGTCCTGGAGTTGTCGGCGGGCATCGTTGCGGCCCGCAGAGTGGCCGCGCGCTAGCGCCTCGCGACAGTTCGGTGATCCAGCTGTCGCACCCCCCGGGGAGGAGGCGGCGACGCCCTGCCCGGGTCCGGTCAAGCGGCTCGTTGTTACCCAACTCTCCAACCGGCTGCTTCCTCGCCGGTCAACCGTCGCGCTGTCGGCTGGTCACGATAGGACGGAAGAATGAGCACTGTGACGACTTACTGGGAGTGGGTGCGCTGACGTGACCTGGGATCTACGCCACCGCAAGGCATCGTTGGCGATCCGGCTCATGCTGGCGATATGGATCGTCGTGGTCATCGTTGTGCTCTGCGCCACTGGACGCTGGTGGGGCCTGGTCTTCGTCATTCCGCTGATCGTTGACCTATACCTGCTCGGCCGGATTGTGGCCGCGGGCGCAGGTCGATAGCGCGCCGCGCACGGCCGTTCGTGCTCCAAGAGCGCGCCGTCCGCCTGGGACGCCGCCTAGCTGCGGAGTCAGTCGCGGCTACCGGGGCGATGTCGATGCCATCGTGTTCCTGCATCTTGTCGGCTTCGTGATCTTCATCGCGTTCGTGGTGCCGAACCATCACAAGGGTTTGGGGATCGGGGCCAGCACCCTGGCCGACACCCTCGGGCTGCGGCACGCGTTCGACGCCGATCACATTTCCGAGATCGACAACACGACCCGCAAACTTTCGGCGGGATCTTCGGCACGGTCGTCTCGGCGAGCTTCCTGTATCTGATCGCGGTGCTGAACCTGATTATCCTCGGCGGCATCATCCGGGTGTTTCGCTCGATGCGCCGCGGTGAGCACGACGAGGCGGAGCTGAAGCGGCGGCTGCAAAGCCGCGGGCTGATGTACCGGGTCTTCGGCAAGTGGATGCGCGCCATCACCAAGGAATGGCAGATGTATCCGGTCGGGGTCGTGTTCGGGATCGGCTTCGACACCGCCGCCGAGGCGGCGCTGCTCGCGGCCACCGCGCTGCTCGAGACGCAGCACCTGCCGTGGTGCGCGACCATGTGCCTGCCGGTCCTGTTCACCGCTGAGATGTCGATGATGGACACCGCCGACGGCCTGTTGATGAACGTCGCTTACGGCTGGGCGTTCTTCAACCCGGTCCGCAAGGTCTACTACAACCTCGCCATCACCGGCCTGTCAGCGGCGATCTGCTTCTTCATCGGAGCGCGCGCGGTGTCATCGCGGCCCGCGGCCGCGGCGACCTCGACGCGGCGGAAGAGCTCTCGCGTCCTTCGAGGACGACGCCTGCAAGGCCAGTGGATTCTTCCTCGCCCCCGAGGTCACGATCCGGCTGCTCGCCGAGTTAATGCAGCAGGACATTGCGACATGCGCCAGCGAACTGTCGCTAACGGTCGCGGCGAGCCGCTACCGCTAACTGGGAGCGAGTCGTCGCAGTCGAAGGCGGGTCCCGAGACGTACGACGCACTGCATCAGCATCCTCAGCCAGCGCGGGATGTTGCCACGCCCATACAGCGAACGTTCTTCGACAGCTATGGTTAGCCTTACCTAATATCAGTCGACCGATCGATCGTGATGCCTCTCGGACTGATCTGCCTCCGGAAGGGCTTGGCGGTCGTCGACCTCAGTGAAGGGTACGGCGATGCTGAATAGCGAAGAGGCGGCTGCGGGCAAGTCCGCCCGTACCCCGAGTCGGCGTCGTGTCCTTCAGGTCGCGGCTGGCGGCCTCGGTGCATCGCTGGCGTTTCCCGGCGTCTTCTACAAGATGGCCGACGCGATCGCCCAAGCGCCGGCTCGTGCCGGCGACTACTACCGCGACCGCACCGGCCCAGGAGCAATACCTGTTGCAGGGCACCCGGGTGATCAATGTCGACGGCGCTGGCCTGCACACCAAGCATGGCGCCGTGGCAGTCCATGTGCCGCCGCTTCACGATCATGTCGTCACGGCGAAGCTGAATGTGTCGCCGAACCCGAAAGCGCTACGCGAGGCCCGGGAGCACCTGAGCCGCGTGCTGTCCGATCTCGAGTCACAGTTCCCGCCGACCCCCGCGGGAGTCGGCATCACGATCGCCTGGGGACTTCCGTACTTTCACCACTACGTGCCGAAGCTGGGCAAGGCATCGGGCTTCTTCAAGGCCGGTACCCGTTACCCGGACTATCTGCCGGTCGACCTGCCGACGACCAAGTCGAAGGGCCACACCGTTCATGCCATCCGAGACGCGCGGACCTTCCCCAGTGACACGCCTCCGGCCGGCTTCGGTCCGGTCCGGCTGGAAGACAACGATGTCGCCATCCTACTGCGTAGTGACTCCCTCGCCAACATCACGGCAGCAACGAACGCACTGTTCGGGACCGGGAGCAACGAGGCGGGCGCGCTGTTCACGGTGACGAGTATTCGTCGGGGCTTCGCCGGTGGCGGTTTCTATGGCGAGCAGGGTCTGCCCAGCAAGCTCGCACTCGCGGCCGGTATCCCCGGCGCGGAGTCCATCCCTCGACAGTCGCCCCTGTTTCTCGGCTTCACCAGCACCCTGGTCTCGAACCTCGGCCCCGACGACATCGCCAACTTCGAGACCCTGCCCGGGCTCACCGATCAGTGGCCGAACGGCTACTTCAAACACGGCACGACCATGCACCTCTCGCACCTTTATGAAGACCTGGAAACCTGGTACGAGAAGAAGTTCTCCACCTATCCCCAACAGGTCCACGCGATGCAATACCCCGGCATCACTCCCCCAGGCGGGACCTACGCTCTGCAGCCGCCCGGCCAAAGCGCGAGCCCAGGTCGCGCACGGCGTCAAGCAACACCACTCCTACGGCCACAGCGGAAGCCTGTCCGTTGTCGACAGCACCGCGGCGAAGACCACCAGCAACTACGGAAAGACCTACCCCGCCGGAACCACCATTCCGGTGCGCGGCGATTTCAATACCCTCGACCACCCGTTCCACTACACCTCCGACCCGACCGCCGACCACTACAGCGACAAGCCAGCCGCCGGGCTGCACTTCCTGATGTTCCAACCGACCATCGAGCTCTTCAACCGGGTCCGGCTGGCGATGGACGGACACTTCCCCGGCACGACACTCGACGTCTCACCCCACTCGGCCCACGCCGGCATCAACTCCGTCCTGCACACCACCCACCGGCAGAACTATCTCGTGCCACCACGGCGCCATCGCTCCTTCCCGCTCGCCGAGTACCTCGACTGACACCTCAAAGATCGCCGCTGCAACCTCGGGCTATCTGGAGGCTGGAGAAACTGTCAGAGCCTTCGAGTTGGCCATGCCGGGTCGACCGGGAGCGAACGCGGAAGATACGTCGGAGGACACCTCCGGATTCAAACCTGCGCCCGGCGAGGGTCGGCTACTCGATGGGTGCTCGCAGACATACGAAACAGACATACGAAACCGGAGAAATCTTGGTCGTGGCCGGCACGATTTGGCCCGATCTGAGCGTGATTACCACCTCGTCGTCCGGTCACACGCTCGCAGCGCTGACGTGGCACCAATGGCAGGCGGCGTAGCCGACACTCAGCAGGACCGGAACCTCGCGAGCCCCCGCCTCGTCGAACGCCTCGTCACACCATTGCCACCAGTCGACCGGGTTGTCCTTGTGCTGCAACAAATATGGGCTAGCAGAGCTCGCCAGTCGGTTGGGCACGTCGCCAACCGTACCGACTCCGAGCTCCCACCGTTACGTCGTACTGGTCGAGCTCGGGCTGGTGAGGTCGTAGACCGTGGTCCCACCGATGGTCGTCGCGGTGAAGTGCGACTCGACCCACTGTGTGATATCGCTCGAGTCGCTGCTGCCGCCCTGGGACGCGCCACCGAACCCGCCTTGACCGCCACCGATGAAGTAGTGGATCAAGCCGGCCCTGACGTACTTCTCGAACTGCGCCAGGCTCGGCGCTGGATCGGTGCCGTTGAATCCACCGATCGCCATCACCGGCTCGTCCGCAGCGAGCTGGTAGCCCGAGGCATTTTCAGCGCCGACCGTGGCGGCGACCCAGCGGTACGACGACGCATCCGCCTTCAACGCCTCGGTCAGTGCAGTGCTCACACTTCCGGCGTTGAGCAAGCCGCCAGCGCCCCCGCGGCCAGACAACCCACCGGCGCTTCCAGACGGTCGCTGACCACCGAAGGATGGCGCGTTACCGCCCTGTCTCCCCGAACCCTGCGTCCCCGAACCCTGCGTCCCCGAACCCTGCGTCCCCAAGCCTTGGCCTTGCTGGCTGCCACCACTGGGTCGCCCACCGAACCCACCTCCGGCGCCAAGGCTCGCCCGTCCACCTGCCACACCCTGTCCACGTGGAGCACCGCCGCCGGGTCCACCGAACGCCGCGCCTGAAACAGCTGGGCCGGCGGAGGGGATGGCGCCGTCGTGGGCAGTGGACGCGGTGTCGAGCGAGTACGCAATCGGGCCGGCCAACCCGAGCATGAGCGCGGCAGCCATCACCACTCGACGCGCGTGCAGCGAGCGACCAGCGAACGCGTCAGGCGGGACAACCAACGCCGCCGCGATAAGCAGGCCGCCGACCAGAACAAACGCCCGCAGCCACGGGTGCCACGAGGGACTGCGATCCAACAGTTCAAATGACCACACCACGGTCAGCGCAAGCGTCGCGGCCAGGACGAATCGGCTCCACCACTGGTGACGCAGCCGCCACAGCGTGACCGCGCCAATACCGACGAGCGCACCGACGGCAGGAGCGAGCGCGACCGTGTAATAGGGGTGGATGATGCCCTTGCCGAACGAGAACACCAGCCCGGTCACGACGAGCCAGCTGCCCCACAGGAGCACCTGCGAGAGCTGCCCAGCAGCACGTACGGTGCGGCGCAACGCCCAGCAGGAAGCGATGCCAAGAATCAGCGCCGCGGGGATCAGCCAGGAGATCTGGCCACCCATGTCCGAGCCGAACAACCGAGTGATGCCAGTCGCGCCCCACATCCCGGTGCCACCACGTCCACCAGTTCCCCCAACGCTTCCGGTCTCATTGCCGGTCAGCCGACCGAAGCCGTTGTAGCCGAACGCCAGTTGCAAGATTGAGTTATCGGTCGATCCACCGACGTACGGCCGCATGGATGCGGGAGTCAACATCACCGCAGCGACCCACCAACCGGCCGCGACCACGACCGCGACCGCTGCCGCCAGCAGCTGCACAATGCGCCGCCGCAGCGTCGTCTGCCCATACGCCAGGTAGACGAACCCAAACCCGGGGACGACCAGAAACGCCTGCAGCATCTTCGTGATGAAACCGAACCCGACAAGTGCGCCCGCAAACATCAACCATCGCGTACTCGCTGACTCCAGCGCCCGCGTCACCGCATACGCTGCACCCACAAGCAACAGGACCAGCAACGCATCAGGATTGTTGAACCGGAACATCAACGTCGCGACCGGTGTCGTCGCCAGGACGACTCCCGCGATCAGGCCGGCAGACGCGGAGAACCGACGCCGCACGGTCGCGTACAGCAAGCTCACCGCGGCGACACCCTCCAGCGCCTGCGGCACCAGAATGCTCCACGCATTGACGCCGAACAGTCGCGCCGATAAGTCCATCACCCACAGCGCCGCCGGCGGCTTGTCGACGGTGATGAAGTTCGACGAGTCAAATGAACCGAAGAAGAACGACTTCCAGCTCGTCGATCCGGCCTGGACGGCGGCCGAATAAAAACTGTTGGCCCACCCCGACGCGCCGAGACCCCACAGATAGAGCATCGCAGTCGCGGCCAGCAACCCCAACAGCGCTGGCCGCACCCACGCCGGATCAGTCTCACGCCCGCGAACCAGCCGTTGCCACCGAGACCGACGCCCGGCCGAATCAATCGACGTAGCCAGTGGGACCTGATCGAGAGATACGGCTGTCATGAGCCCACTGTCACGTCGACCGCTGGGAGATCACTGAATCCCCGCTGTCGAAACCCCCAGAGAACCAACGCAAAGCAAGCGCGAAGTACCGGTGAACGACCAAGCGGCCATACGCACAGCCGTTGGACGTGCAACAACTGAGACGAAGGCCAGCGGTGAGGCGATCCCGAAGGCGTTCGAGCGCGACCTCCGCCGCCGAGACGACACCAGCTAACCCCCCACCGTTCGTATGTCACATAAGGGTTGCCCAGGCGACAGCGATGTGACATGAGGGCAGCTATAGCAACCCTTATGTCACATACGAACGGTTAGTCCACGTCGAGTAGGGCGTCTACTGCGCTTCACGCGTCGACGTCCCGGACCTAGCAGTGAGTGGGACGGTCGGGTCGCCGAGCGAGGAGACCGACTCACGCAGCCATCGACCGTACGCTTCACGCGTCGACGTCCCGGACCTAGCAGTGAGTGGGACGGTCGGGTCGCGGAGCGACCGTGCGCTGGAGCCGCGGTTTTCGGCTCCAGCACCAGGTCGCGGAGCGAGGCGACCGACTCAGGCAGCAAACCACCGCATTCACGAACGAGAAACGGTCTCGCTAACGACAAAAGACTCAAGCAGCGGCAACAGTTCGACCAGCCGACGAACATCCGCCTCGGGCATAGCGGACAGCCGCTGTGCGAGGGAGGCGGTGCGGACATTTCGCGCCCACTCCATCTTCTCGTGACCCGCAGGAGTCAATGCGACATAAGCGGTGCGGCGGTCAGCCGGATCGGTGGTGCGCGTCAGCAGGCCCGCCTCCTCGAGGCTGGCAACCAGCCGCGTTGCAGTCGGCGCACTGACTCCTTCCCGTTCGGCCAGATCGCCGATTCGCAACGAGCGATTGTCTTCCACGGTCAGCAGCGCAGACCACTGCGATGGCGTCAGCCCCCCAGGGCTGTGCTGCCGCAACTGCCGGGCAAGGCGCGCGACTGCCACCCGAAGCCGAGCGGCCGTCTCCGCGTAGGCGAGCGGCTCGCTGGTCACGGCATCGTCGGCTTGTCGGCCTCCGAGGGCGGCGGCGGCTCGAAGCTCGGCGGCACCTTGCGAAGGTGCTTGGACATCGACCGGAAGAGGAAGTAGCAGGCGACGCCCATCACCACGACGACGACAAACGCGATGAAGCCAGCCCCGAAATCGTTGTCACCATTGGCCAGCAACTGCATCGCGTTGATCAATGTCGCACCTCATCCTTGATGCCGGCGAACAGATCATCCTCGGGTTTGACGGTGTCGACGAGAGATCGCGCCAACTCGTAGTCCTCGGTCGGCCATGCCTTCTGCTGGATCTCGAGCGGGCAGGCGAACCAGAACGACGTCGGGTCGACCTGCGTGGCATGCGCGATGAGCGCCTGGTCGCGGATCGCGAAGTAGTCGGCACAGGGCACCCGAGTGGTCACTCGGTAGCCCAGATCGGGTCGCTCCGACCACTCCTCAAGCCGCTCGGCGTACGGCGAATCGAGGCCGGCTTCGACCATGGCCTCATGCAACGCCATAAAGCGATTGCGGTGAAAAGTCATGTGGTAGTAGAGCTTCAGCGGCTGCCAGGGCTCGCCGGTTCCTGGGTAGCGATCCGGGTCGGCGGCGGCTTCGAACGCCTCGACGCTGATCTTGTGGCACATGATGTGGTCGGGGTGTGGGTAGCCGCCGTTCTCGTCGTACGTCGTCATGACGTGCGGACGGAACGTACGCGGACTAGCCGGACGAGCGGCTCGGAGCCGTCCGCGAGCGACTCCAGGCCGAAGCAGCCCTCGGGCAGCGGCGGCAGAGGGTCGCCCTCTGGCAGGCCGGAGTCGACGAATCCCAGCCAGGCGTGGTGAACGCCGAGAATCTCGATCGCGCGTTGCATCTCGTGGTGGCGGACCCCGCTGATGTTGGCGTTGACCTCGGGTGTATCCATCGCCGGGTTGAGAATCGAGCCCCGCTCACCGCCGGTGCAGGTCACGACGAGGACCTCAACACCCTCGGCGACGTAGCGCCCATGGTCGCGGCCCCCTTGCTCGACTCGTCGTCGGGATGAGCGTGTACTGCGAGCAGGCGCAACGGTGCATCGGTCACACCGCAATGGTGTCACGCTCGGCGCGGGTAGCCTGCTTCGGATGAGTGACGCTACCGAGACGTGGCTGACGCAGGACGCCTACGACCGCCTCAACGCTGAGTTGCAGCACCTCTCTGGCGAGGGGCGCACTGAGATCACCGCGCGAATCGCCGCGGCGCGCGCCGAGGGCGACCTGAAAGAGAACGGCGGCTATCACGCGGCCAAGGACGAGCAAGGCAAGATGGAGGCTCGGATCCGCCAGCTCAACCAGCTGCTCCGCGAGGCTCGGGTAGGGACGCCGCCGTCAGCAGGTGCGGGCGTGGCCGGCCCAGGGATGGTCGTCAAGGTGCGTTTTGTCGATGGCGGCGACGAGGAGACTTTTCTCATCGGTTCACGTGAGGAAGCCGCGGTCACGGACATGACGGTCTATTCGGCGCAGTCGCCGCTGGGCAAGGCGCTCACCGGCACCAAGCCGGGCGAGACGGTGAGCTACACCGCGCCGAACGGCAATCACATCGGACTGGAGTTGCTAGAGGTCAACGCCTATACCGGCTGACCGGAATGGAGCATGTGGTGGACTCGACACGGGCAGCAATCGAGGAGCACTGGCGCGAGTCGGAGTCCGGAGACACCGAGGCCGAGCACGCGATCTACGCCGAGGACGGGATCCTCGACTATCCCCAATCAGGCGAACGCTTCCGAGGGCGCGCGACGATCGCGGCGCAACGAGGCGGGCACCCGGCCGAGCGGCACTTCACGGTGATCCGGATCCAGGGCGGCGGCGATCTGTGGGTGAGCGAGTGCATCATCAGCTACGACGGAGTGCCCACGTACTCGGTCTCCATCATGGAGTTCGCTGACGGGAAGGTCACGCACGAGACGCAGTACTTCGCGGACCCCTTCGGCTCGCCCGCCTGGCGGGCAGCACTCGCCGAACCGATGCCGGGCAGGCATATCCAAAAGGTATAACTGCTGCCTAGGGGAGCCCAAGCAGCTCAGTCGACGGTGAGTGGGTAGCCCGCGTCGCGGAGCCGCGCCAGGACGTCCTCGCAGTGCTGCTCGCCTCGCGTCTCCAACTGCAACGCGACCTCGACCTCGTCAAGATGCAGCTTCGGCCCCGTCCGCAGGTGCTCGACGTCGAGCACGTTGGCGCCGGACGCGGCGAGCTCGGCGAGCAGTTTCGCGAGCTCGCCGGGACGGTCCGGGATCCGGAGATGGAACGACAGGTAACGACCGGCCGCGATCATGCCGTGACGCAGCACCCGCGCGAGCAGCACCGGGTCGATGTTGCCGCCCGAGAGCACGCCAACCACCGGTGGTTCAAAGAGCTCTGGTGCCTCCATGACGGCGGCGACCGACGCGACGCCTGCCGGCTCGACCACCAGCTTCGCCCGCTCAAGGATCAACAGCAACGCCCGCGCCAGCGCGTCCTCGGACACCGTGAGCACGTCGTCGACGTAATGCCGGACGAGCTCGAAGGTGAGCTCGCCTGGGCAGCCAACCGCGATGCCGTCCGCGATGGTGGCGATCGACTCCAGCGTCACCGGGTGGCCGGCGCGCAACGACTCCGGGAAGCTCGCCGCGCCCTTCGCGTTGACCCCGATCACGCGCACGTCAGGGCGCAACGCCTTCATCGCGACCGCGATGCCGGAGACCAGCCCGCCGCCGCCGACGCTGACGACGACGGTACGCACCTCCGGGCACTGCTCGACGATCTCGAGCCCGATCGTGCCCTGACCCGCGACGATGTCGGGGTGGTCGAACGGGTGGATGAGCACGGCGCCGGTCTGCTCGGCGAACGCCGCCGCGCCAGCGAGCGCGGCCTCGATCGTGGTGCCCAGGAACCGCACCTCGGCGCCGTACGCCCTGGTCGCCGCCACCTTCGGGATCGCTGAGCCTTCCGGCATGAACACGGTCGACCGGGCGCCCAGCAGCGTGGCCGCGAGCGCGACACCCTGGGCGTGGTTGCCGGCGCTCGCCGCGACGACGCCGCGCCCGCGCTCCGCGTCGGTCAGCCGGGCGATCCGGACGTAGGCGCCGCGAATCTTGAACGACCCGGTGCGCTGCAGGTTCTCGCACTTCAGCAGCATCGGCCCGCCGACGAGCTGCGAGAGCGGCCGGGATCCTTCGAGCGGCGTACGCCGGACCACGTCACCAACAACACGCGGGCCGCCTCGACGTCGGCGAGACCCACCGCCGCAGTCGGCGGGCACGGACGACAACGTCGGCTCAGTCACATCGCTCAGTCTGCACCGACGGTCCAGTACCGGTCGCCACACGCCACCAGAGCGCCCGCACCGACGAGACCGGCGTCAGCGCCGAGCGCAGCCTGGACGATGCGGCAGTGGCCGCGAATTCCATCTTGACGTGACGCGCGAAAGCGACCCGGGCCGGCCCGAGCAGCAGGTCGCCAGCCGTCGACAGCCCGCCGCCGACCGCTACCACTTCGAGCTCGAGCAGATGCACGGCCGAAGCGATCGCGACGCCGAGCGCGTTGCCCGCACGGCTGAATGCTGCAACCGCGACGGCATCGCCGCCGCGCGCATCAGCGAGCAGCGACTGGCCGTTGCCGGCGCATGGTCGCGCGGCCGCCAGCCCTCCTCGATCGCCCACTCGACCACGGCAGGTCCGCGGGCGATCGCTTCCAGACAGCCGCTGCCCGCCGCAACGACACGGCGGGCCGTCGGGCTCAACCACGACGTGGCCGACATGACCGGCATTTCCCGTGGGTCCCTCGACCACACGGCCGTTGAGCACCAGCCCACCGCCCACTCCCGTCGACACCACGATGCCGAGAAGGCTGCGCACCGCCCGCCCGGCACCCCGCCAATGTTCGCCGATCGCCATCGCGATCGCGTCGTTGGCGAGCCGCACCTCAGCGGTCGGGAACCGCTCTTGCACCCTCGCTCGCAGCGGGAAGTCGCGCCAGGCCTCGAGATTCAACGGCGAGACGACACCGGCCGGCCACTGCATCGGACCGCCACACCCGACTCCGACACCTGCCGGTGCTGCGCCGTCACACACCTCGTCGACCACCGTGAGCAGCGTCGACCACAGCGCCTCGCCCTGGCCGGCATTGTTGGGCTGAGTCGCAACCTGGCATCGGCGCTTGACGCTGCCCGTCATCGTCGACCCGAGCAGCGGCAAGTTTGGTGCCGCCGACGTCGATCGCGAGGAAGAACGGTGCCGTCACGTGTCGACCGACGGTGCCGTGAACGCCAGTAGCGACGCGGTGAAGCCGTGCACGAAGTTACGCCCGGCGACCGGTCCGATCTCGCCCGCGGCGAAGCAGCCGGCGACTCCTTGCGCGACCAGGCCCGACCGCACCAACTGCGGGTCATGATCGGCCGTCCCGAACAGGTGCGCCCCGCGACCGTTGCACGAGAACAGCAACGCACCCTCGACTGCACCAGCACTGGCGGTAGTACGAAAGCCCGCGAGCGCGCCTCGCAAGTCGGTGTCAGCAGCCGCTGCATCCCGGACCTGGAACCGCACAGTTCGCCCGACCGGCACGAGGTCGCCGACCACAAGTCCCTCCCGCGCCTCATCTGCGCCCACGACCCCACGGATCAAAAAGTCGCCCTGGACGTGCTCCTCGACGTACTCATCGCGGGCGATGCCGAGGTGCAGGCCCTCGGAAACCAGGGCCTGCTCCTCCGGCGGCAACATCGCCAAGATCTCCCGTAGTTTCTGCAACGCGGGCGTGCCGGCGAGCTCGAGGATCATGTTGCCTTCAGCCGACGTGACGGTCATGGTGGGGCCGATCGGGCGACAGCCCTGGCTCACCAGCGTGCGGGCACCGACCGGCCCACCCAATGTGACCCCGACCGCACCGCGCTCGGCCAGATGATCATCGACCAGCAGCCGGGTCGAGCCACGTCCACCGGTGCCGGCCGCGAGGCCGCCGACGATCGGCAGGCCCGGGAGCGACGTGTTCGATTGGGCGACGAAGGCGTCGACCGGGAACGACCATGGATCCGCGAGCAAGACTGCGACCGCATCGTCGGTTTGCTGCTCCGGCATCCCCATGACCGTCGTTCCGACCTCGGAGGTCATGACCTCGAGGGCGAATGTCCTCGCGCGGACTCCGGGCAACACCGCGCACCAGACGGCTGCTGCTGCAGTGGCTTCGACGCCTCGCCCGGCGCCGATCACCCCCGGCGCGGAGCATCCGATCGTGGCGGCCGCCCCGGCGAGGCTGCCCGCCAGCTGTAACGCTTCCCCGGCGATATCGGCCTCGCCGCCGCAGACAAACGTGGCCATGAGATCAGGCCGGCGGCCGTCAAGCGCGTCCACAGCCTGGGCCGTCGCCTGTTCGGCCGCGACCAGCAGATCGGCGTCGACCGCAAGTCCATCGCCGAATCGAGGCACACCGCCAGTCTGCACCCACCCAGCCGGCGGACGTAACGTGAAGTGATGACCACCGTTACGCCGCACCCTCACGACCACCCGAGCACTCTGCGCGCACTCCGCGAGTCCGGCCACATCGGCAAGACCGTCAAGACCGAGTTACGCGACAACCTGCTGGCCCGCCTGCGAAGTGGCGAAGATCGCTTCCCCGGCATCATCGGCTTCGACGACACCGTTCTGCCGCAGTTCGAGCGCGCGATCCTCGCGGGACACGACATCGTGCTTCTTGGCGAGCGCGGCCAGGGCAAGACCCGCCTGATCCGTACCCTCGTCCAACTGCTCGACGAGTGGACACCGATCGTGGCCGGCTGCGAGATCAACGACCATCCGTACGCCCCGGTCTGCACCCGCTGCCGCCGGCTCGCGGCTGAGCTCGGCGACGACTTGCCGGTCGCCTGGAAGAACCGTGATGAGCGGTACGCAGAAAAGCTGGCAACGCCGGACGTCTCGGTGGGCGACCTGATCGGTGATGTCGACCCCATCAAGGTCGCAGAGGGCCGCATGCTCGGCGATCCGGAGACGGTGCACTACGGCCTCGTGCCCCGGACCAATCGCGGCATCGTGGCGATCAACGAGCTTCCAGATCTCGCCGAGCGGATTCAGGTCGCACTGCTCAACGTGCTCGAGGAGCGCGACATCCAGGTGCGGGGCTACACGCTGCGACTGCCACTCGACGTGATTCTGCTCGCCACCGCCAACCCCGAGGACTACACCAACCGCGGCCGGATCATCACACCGCTCAAAGACCGTTTCGGTGCTGAGGTCCGCACTCACTACCCAATTGAGCTGGAGGACGAGCTTCACGTCGTTCGCCAGGAGGCCCTCATCGAGTGGGGCGACGACGCCGTTTCGGCTGCGCTCCCCGATCACCTCATCGAGGTCATCGCCCGCTTCACTCGTCACGTCCGCGAGTCGCCGGCAGTCGACCAGCGGTCCGGCGTATCCGCTCGATTTGCCGTGGCGGCCGCCGAAACCGTTGCGGCATCTGCAGTTCGTCGGGCCGCGATCACTGGCGAGCACATGGCTGTCGCCCGCGTTGCCGACCTGCCCGCCATCGTCCCAGCCGTCCAAGGCAAGGTCGAGTTCGAGGCATCCGAGGAAGGTCGCGAGGCAGAGGTACTCGAGCATCTGCTTCGACGATCGGTGGCGGACACGTTCCGCTCGCGCCTCGGCGGGGTCGACCTGGCACCGCTAGTCGACATGTTCGCCGAAGGTGCGACGGTGGAGACCGGCGAGCTCGTGCCGGCGACGGACCTGCTCGCCAGCTTGGGGACGGTGCCTGGCCTCGGCCGGTTGCTGACCGCACTCGGGATCGACGAGGGAGCCGAGACACCGGAGCTCGCCGCCGCAGGTCTGGAGTTCGCGCTGGAAGGGCTCTACCTTCTGCGACGGTTGTCGAAGGAGTCTGTCTCGGACCGCATCGTCTACGGGTCGCGATAACGCGATGAGCTGCGGCACACGATGAGGAGAGCTCGGTACGGCGAGTGGCACGGCGGTGACGACCCGCTCGCCGCCCCGTACGACGTCAGCGAAGCGATCGATCAGGTCGGCGATGCAGTGCTCGACGGCTTGTCACCGGCTGAAGCGTTGCAGCAGTTGATGCGCCGAGGCTTGTCGGGCAACCGGGGGCTGGATGACCTGTTGCGCCAAGTACGCGACCGGCAGCGCCGAGCCCGTCGAGCCGGCCGCCTCGACGGCACGCTGGAACAGGTGCGCGAGATGCTCGACCACGCGGTCGAGGCCGAGCGGAGCGCACTGTTCCCCGACCCGAGCGACGACGCTCGACTGGCCGAGGCGGAGCTCGATGCGCTTCCGCATGACACCGCCCGCGCGGTCCGCGAGCTGACGGAATACTCGTGGCGGTCTCCGGACGCGCAGGCGACGTATGACCAGATCCAGGAACTGCTGCGCAGCGAGGTGCTCGACAGCCAGTTCCGCGGGATGAAGCAGGCCCTGCAGAACGGCGATCCGGAGACCCAGCAACGAGTCAAGGACATGCTCGGTGCCCTGAACGACATGCTCGACGCGGACGCCCGCGGCGAGGACACGTCGCAGCAGTTCGAGGACTTCATGGCGAACTACGGCGACTTCTTCCCCGACAACCCGCAGACCCTTGACGAGCTCGTCGACTCACTCGCCCGCCGTGCCGCCGCCGCGCAGCGGCTGATGAACTCGCTGTCGCCCGAGCAACAGTCCGAGCTCGCCGAGCTGATGCATCAGGCCATGCAGGACTCCGGTCTTGCCGACCAGATGGCGCGGTTGTCCGACCAGCTGCGAGCTCGGCGCCCTGAGCTCGACTGGCAGGGCCGGCAACGGATGCGTGGCGACACCCCGATGGGACTCGGCGACGCGACCACCGCGCTGGAGGAGTCCGCCGATCTCGACGAGCTCGAGCAGATGCTCTCGCAGGACTACCCCGGCGCCTCGTTGGACGACGTCGATCCCGAGCTGCTCGAACGCGCGCTCGGCCGCAACGCCGTCGACGACCTCAGCGCCTTGCGGCGAATCGAACGTGAGCTGCAGCAGCAGGGATACCTGCAGCGAACCGGTGGCGACATCACGCTGACGCCTCGCGGCATGCGACGGCTCGGCGAGACCGCACTCGCGCCGGATCTTCGCTCGGCTGCACGCCGCCGGCCGCGGTGACCACGACACCCGTGACGCCGGCGCGGCTGGCGATCCGACCGGCGCGACCCGCCAGTGGCAGTTCGGCGACGAGCAGCCGTTCGACGTCGTCCGTACGGTTCGCAACGCGGTGCTCCGCGCGGGCGCGGGCACCCCGGTGCGAGTCGAGGTCGACGATTTCGAGGTCATCGAGACCGAGCGCCGATCCGGCGCCGCCGTCGCGCTGCTGATCGACCTGTCCTACTCGATGGCACTGCGCGGGACCTGGGCGGCGGCCAAGTCGACCGCGCTGGCGCTGCACACGTTGGTGTCGACGAAATATCCGCAAGATGCGATCCAGATCATCGGCTTCTCGCGATACGCCCGGGTGCTGAAGCCGTCGGATCTGCCGACATTGTCCTGGGACATGGTGCAGGGCACCAACCTGCAACACGCCCTCATGCTGGCCTCGCGCCACCTCGCCGGTCACCCGGATGCCGAGCCGGTCGTGATGGTCGTCACCGACGGCGAGCCGACCGCGCACCTCATGCCGGACGGCAACGCCTGGTTCGACTGGCCCACCCATCCCGAGACGACCGCGGCGACGATGGCGGAGGTCGAGCGCATCACCCGGCGCGGCGCGACTATCAACGTCTTCATGCTCGACGACGAGCCAGGCCTCGTCCGCTTCGTCGAGGCGATGGCGGCACGCAACGGTGGTCGCGTCTTCACCTCCGACGGCGACCGGCTCGGCGACTACGTCGTCAGCGACTACCTGCGGGCTCGGCGCGGCCGACAAGCGCGGAGATCCGCGTAGGTCAGGTCAGGTCAGGTCGGGTCACGTCAGGTCACAGGCAAAAGCGCTAACTGCCAGGAGGCTCTGGCGGTTTGTCGCGTTACGTCGGATTCCTCGGCTCGGTGCTCGGTTTGTGAGGAGTTACCCGTGCCCTGACACGGGCAGGTCCTCACGAACCCACAATCAAACCGAGGAATCAGACGTAACCCGACAAACCGCCAAAGCCCCTCGTAGTTAGCGCAGTGCTTTTAACCCGCGTGGTCAACGCGTTTGAGCGCCCCGCCAGCGTGCGATGCCCGACCACTCTGTCCGACAGGGCAGGATCGAGCGGTGACCTCGCCCGCTGCGCCAGCGCTTCCTCGCGAGGTGCGCATCCTGGTCGCGGTCGCATTCTTCGTGGCGCTCGGCTTCGGCATCGTCGCACCAGCGCTGCCGGTGTTTGCCCGGGACTTCGGTGTCGGGCGCGCCGCCGCCGCCGCGGTGATCAGCGTCTTCGCGTTCCTCCGCATCGCCTTTGCGCTACCGGCAGGCAAGCTCGTGGACCAGTTCGGTGAGCGGATCGTGCTCGCGACCGGCATCGCGATCGTCGCCGTCAGCAGCGCGCTCGCCGGCCTTGCCAACAGCTATGGCGAGCTGATTGCGCTGCGTGGGATCGGCGGCGTCGGATCCGCGATGTTCTCGATCAGCGCGATGAGCCTGCTGGTCCGGATGGTGCCGGCCGCGCAGCGAGGTCGTGCGTTGGGGTTCTGGCAGGGCGGCTTCCTGCTCGGCGGCATCACCGGGCCGGTGCTCGGCGGTGTCGTCACGGGCATCTCGATCCGGCTGCCCTTTTTCCTCTATGCCGGCACGCTCGTCATGGCCGGCACGGTCGCGATCGTCGCGCTGCGCGCCACGCCACTCGCGGACCGGGCCGATGCCAACGCGGGCTCGCGCACGACGTTGCGCCGCGCCCTGCAGGATCCGGCGTACCGCGCCGCTCTTGCCGCTAACTTCGCTGACTCCTGGGGCGCCGTCGGGGTCCGGTCGGCGCTGATCCCGCTCTTCGTCACCGACGTGTTGCACAAGCCGGTCATCTGGACCGGGTTCGGCTTCCTCGTCGTCTCGGCGGTCAACGGCGCGATGTTGTTGCCGGCGGCGCATTACGCCGACCGGGTTGGGCGAAAGCCGGTCTTGCTCACCGGCTGCCTCGGCAGCGGTGTGGGCATCGCGGTGCTGGCCATCTGGCCCGATCTCGCCGGCTATTTCGTTGGCCTGGCTTTGCTCGGGTTTGGCTCGGGCCTGCTTGATGTCGCGCCGGGCGCAGTCGTCGGTGACATCGTCGAGGGCCGAGGCGGCCCGGTCTTCGCGGCCTATTCGATGTCGGCCGACCTCGGCACGGTGATCGGACCGGTTGTTGCCGGTCGGGTAGCCGACGTGTCGTACTCAGACGCGTTCGGCATGACCGCGGCGATCCTCGGTGTCGCGGCCGTCTTCGCCGCGCTCTCCCCCGAGACGCTGCATCGGGCGGCCGGTCAATCCGAGGGCACGAGACAGTCCAGCGACGCACCGCAGCAGCTGCCGCCGCCAGTGCCTAGTCCACGACCCGACGGTGGAACGTCCGCAACGACAACAACGTAAGGCCGAGCACGCCGAGCACCAATGCCGCCGAAAACCCGAGTATTGGCATGTGCGGCAGCGACGGCGTCAACGACGCCCGCAGCCCTTCACTCATGTAGACGAGCGGGTTGACCAGCACCGCCCACTTCAACCACGGGATCGGGCTCAACGTCGACCACGGATAGTAGATGCACCCCAAGAATGTCAGCGGCAACAACACCACGCTGAAGATGAGCGGCACCTTCCGCGGCTCGAACGTGGTCCCGATCAACAGTCCGAACGCACTTCCGAGCAACGACGCAAAGACCAGCACGAAGATGAACAGCGGCACGTTGTGGATCGCCACAGACGGTGCCTGCCCCTTCGCATGCACCAGCAGAACGACGGGGAAGACGATGCCGGCCGCGAGCATCGATTGCGTCGCGCCCGAGAAGATCTTAGCGAGGCCGACGGTCCACACCGGCGCGGGTGCGAGCACGCGGTCCTCGATCTCCTTGGAGTACGAGAACTCCTGCACCAATGGGAGCGCGACGGCTTGGATGCCCTGGAAGTTGATCGCGACCGCGATCAGCCCCGGTACCAGGATCGTCGCGAACGTCGGGGCGCCTGCGGCGTGCTGCCTCGGGCCGATGCCTTGACCGATCTTGGGAAAGACATAGGCAAAGACGAACGTGAACAGCAGCGGCTGCATGACAACCCGGATGAGGAACTGCCCGATGTCCTTGCGCAACACCCACAGGTCACGGGTGTAGAGCGCGAACAGCACCCGCATCGGACCGGGCAGACGGACCGGCTGGCTCTCACTCACGGTAGGCCCTTCCGGTCAGGGTCAGGAAGACAACTTCAAGTGTCGGCGGTGTCACGGTCGCGTCGCGAAGCGCGAGGTTGTGGCGCGCACCGAGCGTCGCGACCTCGCCGACGACACCGGAGGCGTTCTTCGCGAAGACCCGAGCGAGCGGGCCGTCGATCTCGACGCGAGCAACTCCCGGGATCGCCTCGACGTCTGACTTGATCGCGGTCGCATCGACGTCGAAGGTAACCGTCACGACGCTCTCCGCATCGAGCCCAGCCTTGAGCTCCGCCGGCGATCCGAGCGCGAGCACCTGACCGTGATCGATGATCGCGATCCGGTCGCAGAGTGTGTCGGCCTCTTCCATGTAGTGCGTCGTCAGCAGGATCGTCTGGCCCGCCGCATGCAGGTCGCGCAGGATCTCCCACAAGTTGATTCGGGTCTGCGGATCAATGCCGCTTGTGGGTTCATCAAGCACCAGGACGTCCGGCTCGTGCAACAACGCCCGCGCAAACATCAACCGTTGCGCCATGCCGCCGGACAACGTCAGGACCTGCGAGTCACCGCGATCGGTGAGCTGGAACCGCTCGAGCAGATCGGTCGCCCGCCGCCTCGACTCCTTGCCGCTCAGACCGAAGTAACGACCATGGAAGACGAGGTTGTCGCGTACGGACAGGGCGCGGTCGAGAGTGTTCGTCTGCGGCACGACGCCAAGGCGTTGCTTGACGGCGGCCGGGCTCTTCGTGACGTCGATGCCCGCCACCTCGGCGATACCACCGGTCGGGCGCACCCGGGTCGTGAGCATGCCGATCGTCGTCGACTTCCCCGCACCGTTCGGCCCGAGCAGTCCGAAAAACTCCCCGGACGCGATCTCGAGATCGATGCCATCGACCGCAACGATTGGGCCATGCGGGCCGTCATACACCTTGCGAAGGCCGCTGACCCTGATCGGGGCCGCGCCGACGGCTGGTGCCATCAAGCGAGCGCCTGCCGCAGATCGGCCAGCAAGTCGTGCGCGGTCTCGATCCCGACCGAAAGCCTGACCAAGTCACCAGGGACCTCAAGCGGCGAGCCAGTGACGCTCGAGTGGGTCATGCGAGCGGGATGCTCGATCAGCGACTCGACCCCGCCAAGCGACTCCGCGAGGGTGAAGATCCGCGTCTTCGCACAGACGTCGAGCGCTTTCGATTCGCCCCCGGCGACACGGAACGACACCATGCCGCCGAACCGCGACATCTGCTTCGCCGCAATCTCGTCGCCGTCGGGGTAATACACCTGAGCGACCGCCTCGTGCTCGCGGAGCATTGCTGCCACTCGCTCGGCGTTGTCGCAATGGCGATCCATCCGGACGCCGAGCGTCTTGATGCCGCGCAACACCAGCCATGAGTCAAACGCGCCAGCAACGCCGCCCATCGCGTTGTGGTGGAACGCGACCTGATCGGCCACATCGTGGTCTGCGAGCACAAGAGCGCCACCCACGACGTCGCTGTGACCACCGAGATATTTCGTCGTCGAGTGCATCACCACGTCAGCGCCGAAGGCGATCGGTCGTTGCAGATAGGGCGTAGCAAACGTGTTGTCGACGCCGAGGAGTGCGCCGCTCTCATGGGCGATGGCAGCAAGCGCCGCGATATCGACGATGCCCAGCAACGGGTTAGTCGGTGTCTCGCACCAGATCATGCGGGTACGGTCCTGCACCGCAGCGCGCACCGCATCGAGATCGCCTTGGTTGACGGCGGTGTAGGTCAAGCCCCAGCGCTCGAGCACCTTGTCAAACAACCGGAACGTGCCCCCGTACGCATCACCCGGGATGACCACGTGGTCACCGGGTGCACACACCGCTCGGAGCAATGTGTCCTCCGCGGCAAGACCGCTCGCGAAGCCAAACCCGCGGACGCCGCCTTCGAGCGCGGCGAGGCAGGTCTCGAGCGCGGTACGGGTCGGGTTAGCACTGCGGCTGTATTCGTAGCCACCGCGCAAACCGCCGACACCGTCCTGCGCGTAGGTCGACGTCAGATAAAGCGGCGTAATGACCGCACCGGTTGCCGCGTCTGGTTCCTGACCAGCGTGAATCGCCAGGGTTTCGAAACCCTGCTGCTCGGCGTGCTGCTGATCCGAGCCCGGTTGGTCGTCCACGCGCGCCAGCCTAAGGCCGACTCACCGCCGCGCCTCAGCGGGACGCGAGGAAGCCGAGCAGATCTTGACGGGTCACGATGCCGACCGGCCGGCCGTCGTCGAGAACAAGAGCAGCATCCGCGTCGTGCAAGGCAACCATCGCGGCATCGACCGGCTCACCGGCACCGATCATCGGGAGCGGGGCCGACATGTGCCGCTCGAGCGGATCAGCCAGCCGCGCGCGACCGTTGAACAGCGCGTCGAGCAGATCTCGTTCGACGACCGAACCCATGACCTCCGCAGCCATTACCGGCGGCTCCTCACGCACGACCGGCATCTGCGACACGGCGTACTCCCGCAGGATGTCGATCGCCTCGCGCACCGTCTCGTTCGGGTGGACGTGGACGAAGCCGGGCATCTCCCCACCCTTGCCGGTCAGCACCTCGCCGACGGTCTGGGCACGGTCGCCGACGGCGAGGAAGCCGTAGTCGGCCATCCAGTCGTCGTTGAAGATCTTGCCCAAATAGCCCCGCCCGCCGTCCGGCAACAGCACGACCACGAGGTCATCGGCAGTCAGCCTCGCGGCGACCGTTAGTGCGGCAACGACGGCCATGCCGCAGGAGCCGCCGACCAGTAGACCCTCCTCGCGCGCCAGTCGGCGCGTCATCACGAAGGAGTCGGCATCTGACACCGCGACAATCTCGTCGCACACCGTCTGGTCAAAGTTCGCCGGCCAGAAGTCCTCGCCGACACCTTCAACCAGGTATGGCCGGCCGCTGCCCCCGGAGTAGACGGAGCCCGCCGGGTCCGCGCCGATGACCTGGACCTGGCCTGCCGATGCTTCCTTGAGGAAGCGTCCAGTGCCACTGATCGTGCCGCCGGTGCCGACGCCCGCGATGAAGTGGGTCATGCGGCCGTCGGTCTGCTGCCAGAGCTCGGGGCCGGTCGTCTCGTAGTGGGAGCGTGGGTTGGCCGGGTTGGAATATTGATCCGGCTTCCAGCCCCCCGGGCGCTCGCGGGCGAGCCGGTCCGAGACGCTGTAGTAGGAGTCCGGATGGTCAGGCGCGACCGCGGTCGGACACACGACGACCTCCGCGCCGTAAGCCCGCAAGACGCTGATCTTGTCGCTCGACACCTTGTCCGGGCACACGAAGACACACGAGTAGCCCCGCTGCTGAGCGACCAGGGCGAGCCCGATGCCGGTGTTGCCACTCGTCGGCTCGACGATCGTCCCGCCCGGTTTCAGGGCGCCGGACCGCTCGGCGTCATCGATCATTCGCAATGCGATCCGATCCTTGACCGACCCACCCGGATTCAGGTACTCGACCTTCGCCAGGACGGTCGCGTCAATGCCCGCCGTCACTGAATTGAGCCTGACCAGAGGGGTGCGACCGATCAGGTCGACCACTGATTCGTAGACCTCCACGAGGGGGAACGTACCCTGATGGCCACAATTACCGTGAGGAGCAGTCATGCCCGAGGCCGTTGTCGTCGCGACCGCACGTTCCCCGATCGGCCGAGCGTTCAAGGGTTCGCTCGTCGATTTTCGCCCCGAGGACCTCGCGGCGACGATCATCCAGACCGCGCTCGACCAGGTGCCGCAGTTGGATCCGCACACCGTCAACGACCTGATCATGGGCTGCGGCCTGCCCGGTGGCGAGCAGGGTTTCAATATCGGTCGGGTCGTCGCGGTGAAGCTGGGGCTCGATGACGTCCCCGGCACGACGATCACCCGCTACTGCTCCTCGAGCCTGCAGTCGACCCGGATGGCGTTCCACGCCATCAAGGCCGGCGAGGGCGACGTCTTCATCAGCGGCGGCGTCGAGATGGTCAGCCGATTCATCAAGGGCAACAGCGACTCGCTGCCCGACACTCAGGATCCGTCGTTCGCCGACGCGCAGGCCCGGTCGGCCACGATGGCCGAGGGCAACTTCCACTGGACCGACCCGCGCGAGGGAGGCAACCTCCCCGACATCTACATCGCGATGGGGCAGACGGCGGAGAACGTCGCGGAGATCAAGGGCATCTCGCGCGCCGAGCAGGACGAGTTCGGAGTGCGGTCGCAGAACCTCGCCGAGAAGGCCATCGCGAACGGGTTCTGGGAGCGCGAGATCACCCCAGTGACCTCGCCGAGCGGTGTCGTCACCGACAAGGACGACGGACCACGTGCCGGCGTCACCCTCGAGGGCGTATCCGGGCTCAAGCCGGTCTTCCGGCCGGACGGCACTGTCACCGCCGCCAACTGCTGTCCGCTCAACGACGGTGCTGCTGCGGTGATCATCATGAGCGACACCAAGGCGAAGGAGCTCGGCATCACGCCGCTTGCTCGGATCGTCTCGACCGGCCTGTCAGGGTTGAGCCCGGAGATCATGGGCCTCGGCCCAGTCGAGGCCACCCGGCGCGCCCTTGCCTACGCGGGCAAGACGATCAACGACATCGACCTGATCGAGATCAACGAGGCATTCGCTGCTCAGGTGATCCCCTCGGCCAGGGAGATCGGCATCGACCCGTTCGGCGACAAGCTCAACATCAACGGCGGCGCGATCGCCGTCGGCCACCCATTCGGGATGACCGGCGCCCGCATCACCACAACGCTGATCAACTCGCTCCAGACCCATGACAAGACCTTCGGCGTCGAGACAATGTGCGTCGGCGGCGGCCAAGGCATGGCCATGGTCCTGGAGCGCTTGAGCTGATCTTTTCGTATGGGCAACGCCAACCAACAAGCGCTAACTGCTGCGGGACTCCGGCGGTTTGTCCCGTAGCGCGTTCGTATGTCACATAAGGGCTGCCCTGGCTACCCCTATGTGACATACGAACGGTCAGGCAACCGAGAATCAGGATGGTGCCTTCGGCACGAACACCTACCGCGTGTCGTCGAGGGCGACCCGCAGCGTGACGAGAACCGCCGCGACCAGGTCCTGATCCGGGCGCTCGGCAAGGCTGGCGAGCGCGTCGGCGGCGATCACAGCGACCGCGTCCGGGAGGGCGTGATCGGCTACCGGCGGCACCGCTCGGGCTGGCACACCCTCGGCCAATGCCGACAACTCGGCGAGCCGATCCACCGCGGCGACGACGGCGGCTCGGCGCAACCGCCAGGCAACCGGAGACAGCGACCGAAGTCGCCGGGTCAGGCGTTCGAGCTCCTCGCCGGCGAGCGCGAGTTGCTCGTCGTATCGTGCCTCGGTGCCGCTCACCGGGCCAGAGGTTAGCGAGAACTGTTGACCGAACACTTGTCCATGGCCCGCGACTGCGTGAAACTAGGGGGCCAAGCCACGTTGCCGCAGGAGGCGCACATGTCGATGCCCCACTCCGAGGACACCCACCAGTCGCTACTGGCGAGAATCCCTCAGGCAACGGGGCGCGACCTCCCGGCATGGCTGGGCGCACTTGATCAAGGCCCCACGCTGCTCCGCTTCGATGAGCGGGTGACGTGGCTGCGCGACGAGCACAGCCTGCCGCACGGCTACGCCCGCGCAATCGTCCACGAGCACGACAAGCGTCGCGCCGCGAACCGCAGCTAGCCGCCCGCACCATGGACCTCGACGAGGCGCGCGCGTTCGTGCGCACCTATCACCGGGCAGTGCTTGCCACGATGCGGCGGGACGGCACCCCGCAGCTCTCGCCGGTCGCCTGCACCGTCGACGACAGCGGCGCCGTCGTCGTGTCGACCCGCGAGCCGGCCGCCAAGACGCGCAACGTCCGTCGTGACCCGCGAGCCTGGCTCTGCGTCCTTGTCGACGGCTTCTACGGACAGTTCGTTCAGGTCGAGGGAACCGTCACGGTCGTGTCATTGCCCGAGGCGATGGACGGCCTCATCGACTATTACCGTTCGATCTCGGGCGAGCATCCGGACTGGGATGAATACCGCGCCTCGATGGAGAGTGAGCATCGCGTGCTGCTCCGGCTCGATCTGACCCGCGCCGGTCCCGACTACTCGGGATAGCAGCACCGCAAGAACGGCAACATTCAGCCGTAGATGCGTCGGCCGATCCAGTCGGCGACGAGCGCCGGCTTCGTCTCACCCTCGATCTCGACCGTCATCGTGCGGGTGGTCTGGACCGTGTTCGGGTCCTTGAGCTCGACCGCCGCGAGCACACTTGACACTCGAATCCGAGAGCCGACCTTGACGGGTGAGATGAACCGGACCTTGTCGAAGCCGTAGTTGATGCCCATCACGATTCCGTCGAGACGCTCCGGCGGCTCATGGATCGACTCGGACAATTTGACCAGCAGCGACAATGTGAGAAAGCCGTGCGCGATCGTCACACCCCACGGCGACAGCTCGGCCGCCATCTTGGGATCGACGTGGATGAACTGGTGATCCTCGGTGACATCGGCGAACGCGTTGATCCGCTCCTGGGTCACCTCGAGCCAGTCGCCGGTGCCCTCCGGCTCGCCAACGGCGGCCTTCAACAACTCGTACGCGGCCTCACCCTTGCTCATTCGACATCCTCTCGAGCCTCGTGGCTGGTTCTTCACCATGACTGCCGTGCCTATCTGCCGTGCCCGGGGTGGGGTTCGAACCCACAAGCCCTTGCGGGCCAGGGCTTTTAAGGCCCCTGCGTCAGCCGATTGCGCCACCCGGGCAGCACCCGAGACGCTACTCGGAACGACCGTACGACGACCACCGCGCGGCCGTTACGCCTCCGCGGACCGCTCAAAGTCACGCCTCGGATCAGCGAACGTTCCGAACGACACGATCTCGCGACGGAAGAACAACGCGAGCGTCCAGTCGGCGATCACTCGGACCTTCCGGTTAAAGGTCGGCATCCGCGTCACGTGGTAGGTGCGGTGCATGAACCACGCCGGGAATCCCTTGAGCTTGATGCCGTAGACCTCCGCCACGCCTTTGTGCAGGCCGAGACTGGCAACCGAGCCGGCGTACGCATGCTTGTAGTCCTGCAACGGCTTGCCACGCAGCGAGGCAACAATATTGTCCGCGAGCACCTTCGCCTGCCGCACCGCGTGCTGTGCCGTCGGGCCACAGAGCGCGGCGGGATCGTCCTTGGTGAGATCCGGCACCGCCGCGCAGTCACCGGCTGACCACGCGCCGTCGACTCCGGCGACCCGCAAGTCCGCCAGGCACTGAAGTCGCTTCGCGTTATCCAGCGGAAGATCACTGGCTTCCAGCAGCGGGTTGGCGCGGACTCCGGCGGTCCACACGATGGTGTCGGTGTCGAGAACTGACGCATCGGAAAGGACCACCCGGCCGTCGACCATCGACTCGACCTTGGTGTTGCGACGAACCTCGATGCCCCGCTTCTCGAGTTCGCGGACCGTGTATTCAGCCATGTCCGCACTGACATCAGGCATGACACGCGGCGACGCCTCGACCATCACCCACCGCATGTCCTTCTCGGTCAACCCTGGATAGAAGCGCAACGAGTCGCGCGCCATGTCCTCGAGCTCCGCCAAAGCCTCGATCCCGGCGTACCCCGCGCCGACGAACACGAAGGTCAGCGCCCGCCGCTGCAGCTTCTCATCGTCGGTCGACGCCGCGAGATCCAGTCGGGACAGGACCTGGTTGCGCAGATAGATCGCCTCCGCCACGGTCCGAAAGCCGATGCCTCGCTCCGCGAGTCCGGGGATTGGCATGGTGCGCGCGATCGAGCCTGGAGCGAGGACAAGCAGGTCGTAGGACAGGTCGCGACCACCGCCCTCAGACGGCTCGAATCGCACTGTTCGTTTCGCGTGGTTGATCGAATGAATCCGCCCGTTGAGGATCTCGCAGTGTCTGAGCACCTTGCGCAGCGGAACGACAAGATGGCGCGGCTCGAGGTTGCCGGCGGCCGATTCGGGCAGGAATGGCTGGTATGTCATGTAAGACTGCGGGTCGACGACGGTGATCCGCGCCTCCTGGCGTCGGAGCTTGCGCTGCAATCGGAGGGCGGTGTACATCCCGACGTAACCGCCCCCAACGATCAGGATCCGTGGTGCCTGCGTCGTTGTCATGCCTTAGTTCATACCCGAACGGACGATTGCCAATGTCGGGCCCCAGGTGCATGAAATGGCACAGTGGACCCGTGGCTCTGCGGGAGGTGGTGCGGTGAGCGCGCCCAGCGGCGACGCGGTTGACAGTCCGCGCCGCCCGACGTTCCGCGATGTCCTCGCGATTCGCGAATATCGCGCGCTCTACGTAGCCCAAACCCTGAGCATCGCCGGTGACCAGCTCGCGCGGATCGCGGTCGCATGGATCGTGTTCATGCGGACTCATTCGGCCTTGCTGACCGGCGTCAGTTACGCCGTCACCTACCTGCCGTGGATTGTCGGTGGGCCGCTGCTCTCGGTATATGCCGACCGGCTGCCGCGGCGCAGCGTGATGATCTTCTGCGACGTCGTCCGAACGATCCTCGTCCTCGTTATCGCGATCCCACGGGTGCCGGTGGCGTTGCTGATTACGTTGGTGACCGTCGTCGCGTTGCTCGAGCCGCCGTTCTCCTCCGCAAGAGCAGCGATGGTCCCGGAGATTGTCGGCGAAGGCGAGCAGTACGTCACTGCTTCCACGCTGGGCACCTCGACCACGCAATTCGCTGTGGTGATCGGCTTTGGCGTCGGCGGTGCGCTGGTCGCGCTGATCGGCGCCCACGCGACTCTCCTGGTTGACGCGATCAGTTTCGCCGTGTCTGCCTTTGCGGCGACCCGCTACGTCTCCCACCGGCCAGCTGCCGTCACTAATCCGCGGCCGTGGCGCTCGGAGATCAGCGAAGGCGCCCGGCTGGTGTTCCACGACGCGAAGCTCCGGTGGCTGGTCGTCACGTCCTGGATCGTCGTCGGCACGGTCATCACGACGGAGGCGGTCGCGGTCCCGTACGCGCACGCGCACGGCCATGGAGCGCTCGCCGCCGGCCTGCTCAGCGCCGCAGTGCCGTTGGGCGTCGTCGTCGGAGGCCTCGTGCTGGGGCGCGCGATCCGGCCGCAGGTCGCCGAGCATCTGATGCTCCCAACCGCACTCTTGACCCCCATCATTCTTGCGTTCACCGCACTCAACCCGGAGCCGGTCACCGCAGGCATTCTGTGGTTCCTTGCCGGTGCGATGAGCGCGATGACGGTGGTCGCCAACCGGATCTTCATCCTCGCCGTCCCGCACGATTTGCGCGGTCGTGCGTTCGGGGTCGCGGCAGCCGGGATCTCGGGCTCACAGGGCGTCGGAACCCTCCTGATCGGCCTGCTCACCAGCCATGTCGGGCCGGCGCATGCCGTCGCTGACGTCGCGCTGCCCGCTTTCGCCCTGATCGTCGTGTTCTCGATCGCTTCCGCCACCTTCAGACAGCGCCGCGCGGCGTCGATATCGCAAGCGTCGCCCCCGGAGGACGAGGACCTTGCCATGCCGGCAGCAGTGCAGCGCCGATCTGAACCTCAGGTCTGGACGCTCAACGCCCTGCTCGCGGTTATCGCGCTGTCGACCGCGCCGCTGCTGTGGGGCGATCACGCCTACGCGAACATCAACCTGCCGGCGTGGTGGCTGCTCATCCTGTTCATCCTGGGCTTCGCCTACCCGCTTCGGTTCGAATACCGCCAGCAGACGTGGACTGCGTATCTGGAGACGGTGCCGCTCGTCCTCGGGCTGCTCTTCCTCGCGCCGCTAACGCTGCTCGCGCTGCGTGCCGGCGCAGTGGTGGTGACGTACGCGATCGTCCGGCGCCGGCGCCTCATACGGAGTGCCTTCAACACTGCCAGCTACGCCTGCCACACCCTCGCCGCGATCTGGGTGTTCCGCCTGATTGCCCCCGCGCACGGCGGTGCCCATCCGACTGTCTGGCCGGCAGTCTTTGCGGCGGTCATCGTCAGCACGCTGACGTCGACGGTGCTCGTCGCGCTGGTGATCTCCGCCACCGACCATTCCTGGCAGCTCAGGCAGAGTCTGCGCACCGCGACCATCGGCGGCGGCGTCGACATCGTGATGGCGTTCCTCGCGCTCGCGATGGCGGCCTCGATCGACTATGACCTGTCGACCGCCTGGGCGATCACCGTCTTCGTCGTGCTCTCCATCGCCGGCCTGCAGACCTATCAGCGGCTCTCCGAGCGGGCCAACGCACTCGACCGTCTCTACGTCGTCGCGCGCGAGCTCAGCCCGACCGCGTCCGGGCCAGCCGACCTTGCACCCGCGCTCACGCAGCTGCGCCGGATCATCAAGGCCAACTCCCTGGAGCTGGCAGCGCCGTCCACGACGGACGGGGAGTTTGCGACCGTCGTGACGGTGTACGACGACCCGCTCAAGGGCGAGGGGACGCTGGTCGCTGACCGACCGATTGACGATGCGCTCGCCTCATCGTTCACCGGGACCACGCCGACGGCGTACTGGGCCTGGCTGCCGCGATTCGGACAGGCTCGGCGCCGCGCCAACAACAGCTTGTCGACGCCGGTGCGCGCCGCTGACCGCGTGCTCGGCCGACTGACTGCCTCCAACCGGTCCGGGGACTCACAGGCCTTCGAGCGCACCGACCTGCGGCTGCTCGAGGCGGCGGCCGACCAGCTGGCGGCGGCGCTGGAGAAGGGGCGCCTGGTCGAGAGCCTGCGGCGGGCGGCGACGCTCGACAAGCTCACCGGGCTCGCCAACCTCGAAAGCCTCCGGTCCTTCCTCGACACGACGCTGGAAGGCTCCGCGGGCGGCGTGCTGGTGTTGCTCAACATCGACCGCTTCCACGAGGTCAACGACATGCTCGGGCACGACGCGGGAGACAGCGTCCTCGCGGAGGTGGCCCGCCGGTTGGAGAGCTCCCCGACCCACGGCGCGCTGGTCGCCCGCGTCGGCGGTGACCAGTTCGCCCTCGCGATCCCGGGAGCGGCCGGTAGCGAGGTCGCCCGGCTCGCCGCGATGGCCGTGAAGTCCCGCGTCGACGGCTCGATCCGATTCGCCGAAGTCAGTGCGGACGTTCGTGTGACGATCGGCATCGCTCGCGCACCAGACCACGGCAGCGACGCGGCCACGTTGCTTCGCCGCGCTGAGATGGCGATGACCGCGGCCAAGGGGGGCACCGCTGGCATCGGCGAGTGGGAGCCCGACTACGAGCGGGATGGCAGCCGGCGGCTGCAGCTGCTTGCGGGCCTGCGTACCGCGTTGGGCGATGGTTCGCTGCGGGTCGCCTACCAACCCAAGCTCCGCCTCGGCAGCGGTGAGGTGACCGGTTTCGAGGCGTTGGTGCGCTGGAATCACCCCGAGCTCGGCCCGATCTCTCCCGCCGAGTTCGTGCCCCTGGCTGAGGCAACCGGCTTGATCTCCGCCCTGACCAGTACGGTGCTGCGCTCGGCGCTGACCACCTGCCGCTCCTGGCACGACGCCGGCAAGCCGGTAGGGATCGCGGTCAACATCTCCGCGCGCAGTCTCGATGACTCGGTGCTGGTGGGTCAGGTGGCCGCGATGCTCACCGCCAGCGGGCTTGAGCCGCGCTGGCTGACGTTGGAGATCACCGAGAGCAGCGTCATGGAGGACCAGACGCGCAGCCTCGACGTCCTCCGCGAGCTCCGCATGCTCGGCGTGCGGCTCTCGATCGATGACTTCGGTACCGGATATTCCTCGCTGCACCAACTGCGAGGGCTGCCGGTCCACGAGGTCAAGATCGACCGAACCTTCGTCGAGACGGTCGACACCGACGAAGCCGACCGCGCGGTGGTTCGCGCCGTCGTCGAGTTGTGTGACTCACTCGGCCTGGTGACCGTTGCCGAGGGTGTCGAGAAGGCCGCCCAGGCATTCGCGCTGGAGACGCTGGGCGTCGCCCAAGTGCAGGGTTATTTCCACGGCCGTCCGATGACCGACGTCGCCGCCATGGAGTGGCTGCTGCCACGCCGCGTCGCATCGTTCGCGACGCTGTAACGAACTCGGTTACCCCCAGAAACGCCAAGAGGCTACGGCTTGGTGCTGCAGCACCAACTCGTAACCTCTCGAACGGTTCCTTGTTTCAGGGTGGGATTTACTCCCAGCCAGCGCCTTCCTGCATGATGCTCACCCCCGTCACGGGTCTAGGTGACTACGTCCATCAAGTGTGCGGCATATGGCCTAACCGTTTCTAGGCCAGGTGGCGCATTTCTCGATACTAGATTCGGACATTGAGGCATTGCAAGTCACGATCAGGACACAAAATCTAGGCCGAACGGCGCAAGGTCGTTGCGCCATCTGCGGATTGTCGCACTACGCCGTCTGGTCTAGCCATGAGGGCGGCGACGGTCGGGGCGAGCGGTGCTAGCCGGCGACGGCGGCCGCGCGGACAAACACGGCGTCGAGCATGGGCTCGGTGAGCTTGCCGGTGAAGGTGTTCTGCTGGCTGGGGTGGTAGCTGGCGAGAAGGAGAAGTCCGTCGGCCGTCCTCGCCTCGGCGAGGTGGGAGAACCGCACTCGAGGCGAGGGCAGGTCGTACCCCACGTGCGCGAGCACCGGCCACAGGCCGTTCCAGGCAAAACCACCAAGCGCCACCACGACGCGAAGCGTCGGGCGCAGCACCGTCAACTCGCGTTCTAGCCAAGGCCGGCAGGTGTCACGTTCGGCCGGCGTCGGCTGATTTTGTGGCGGCGCGCAGCGGACGGCTGCCATCATCCGGACATCGATCAGCTCCTGCCCGTCATCGGCACTGACCGACGTCGCGAGCTTCGCCAAACCGCAGCGGTGCAGCGAGGCGAATAGCCAGTCGCCACTTCGATCGCCGGTGAAGACCCGGCCGGTGCGATTGCCGCCGTGCGCCGCGGGGGCGAGGCCGACAACGGCGATCCTCGCGTCCGCCGGACCCCAACCCGTCACCGGTCGGCCCCAGTAGTCCTCACTCGCAAAGGCCGCCCGCTTCGTAGCGGCGACCTCCTCGCGCCACGCCACCAACCGGGGGCAGGCGCGGCACACCGAAACCCGAGCATCGAGGTCGACCAGCGAGTCCGCGGCGCTCGACAGCTGCCGGACCGCAGCTGGCCCCGAGGCGACCGGCGTGGATCGATCGGCGCAATCACCAGGCCACCCACTGCCCGGCGCGATGACCATCGCCCTATCTCACCACTGCCGCGAGTACGCGGATCGTGACGTCGGGCGGTGGCCAAACCTATCCACCCCGTGGGCAAGCTTCGTCCACCACGCCAACTGGACCATCACCAGAAACACCCACGGCACCATCGAAATCAGCCGCACCTAGAGTTGCGCAATGGACATCGTGAATCCTGCCGTCAACGATTATTTGCTTTTGCATTGCAGTCCGGCCGACGAGATCTTGCGCGAACTCGCCGCCGAGACCAAGCAGGCGACCTCAGCGGCTGGCATGCAGATCTCTCACGATGAGGGCGAGCTGCTCACCATGCTGGTCCGATTGCTCGGTGCCCGCAACGTGGTCGAGGTTGGGGTCTTCACCGGATACTCCTCGATCTGCATTGCGCGCGGTTTAGCGCCAGGTGGCCGGCTGCTGGCGTGCGACGTCAGCGAAGAGTGGACGTCGATCGCGCGCCGCTACTGGCAGCGAGCTGGGCTCTCGGACCTGATCGACCTACGTATCGCACCCGCCGCCGAGACATTGCGCGAGCTCCCGCACGATCAGACGATCGACTTCGCGTTCATCGACGCCGACAAGATCGGATATCCGACGTACTACGAAGAACTGGTGACCCGGCTACGACCCGGCGGCATGATCGCGCTGGACAACGTGCTGCAAGACGGGCGGGTGCTCGACGAGACATCGCAGGACGAGTCCGCAGTGGTGATGCGCGGTCTCAATGACGCGATCGCTCGCGACGAGCGGGTAGACAGCGTGATGCTGCCGGTGCGCGACGGCGTGACTCTCGTTCGCCGACGCTAGATCTCCGAAGCTGACGATCGCGGGGGCTGACTACCGTGCTCGGATCTGGTTGTTACGGGCTTCATGAGTGAGCTCGGCAAGACCGAGCACCTCCAACAGCGGCGGCACGTACATGCCGAGGCGACCGCGGTAGCCCTTTCGCAAGCCGTACCAGCCCCCAACCGGGTTGTCCTCGGAGCGACCCCACGCCTCCACCGTCCCGTCGGCAGCGGTCTTGTTTTCATCCGCCGCACCGAGCGGCACCCAGTCACCCTGCTCGACGAGCCAGGCGTGCAGGTCTTCGATGCACGCAGCGCGATAGCTGAGCTTGGTGGATCCGACCTGACAGATCAGTGCGGGCGGATCAGCGTCGTCGTCGCGATACATCGTGTACTCCGAGCTGCCCGGCGCCGTCTTCAGCATCCATGGGTCAGCCTTCGTTCCACTTCCTGCCATCGGATCGAGTCCCCTCCGCAGCGATGCCCGAACGACAATCCCCTCTTATGTTCGCACCTGCCGTGTCGCATGATGGCCAGGTGAGTGCCGCCGCCGCGCCCGCCACGGGCATCTGGCGCGGGTTGCTGCGCGATCCTGCCCATGGCCCGCTTCCCGCGGCATTGCTGACGCTCACCGTTGTGACCGGCGTGGTCGATGCCGTCAGCATCTTGGCGCTCGGTCGAGTCTTCGTCGCCAACATGACCGGGAACGTGGTGTTCGTGGGATTCGCGATCGCGGGCGCGGCGGGGTTCTCGCTCGCCGCATCGCTGGCTGCGCTAGGCGGGTTCGTCCTCGGCGCGGCCGGTGGTGGGCGGCTGAACAAGGAGCTAGGTGACCGTCGCCCGCGGCTGCTTCGCGCTGGATTGGCCATCGAGCTCGTCCTCGTCACCGTGTCGCTCATCGTGTCGGCGATCGGTGGTCACGACCTCAGTGACACTCCACGCGACATCGTCGCCGCCTTATTGGCGGTCGCGATGGGCACCCAGAACGCCGTGGTTCGCCACCTCAAGGTGCCTGACCTGACAACCACTGTGCTCACGATGACATTGACCGGCATCGCCGCCGACCTTCGCACCGAGGGGATCACCGTCGCCTTCCGCCGCCTGCTGGCCGTGATCACGATGCTCGGCGGTGCCGTACTCGGAGCCGTGCTCGTGATCCACACCCAACCCGCAATCGCACTCGCAGTCGTCGAGGGTTTGATCGCCGCCACGCTGACATTCCTGTTCGCGTGGCGGCCGGTGTGGGCGTAGCGCCGCTGGCCGAAAAGTACGACCTCGGTCAGTCGTCAAGCCAGTGCTGGACAGTGACCCGGCCGCCCACGACATCGACCGAACCGATCGGGCCGCTCGGATCGCCGTCCTTCACCCGGATCTGATAGCTGCCTTCGCACAGGGCCGAGAACAACGCCGCGAACACGCTTCGGTCCGCCAGCATGCGCTCCAGCACCGCTACATGTGTGCCGCGCCACGGATCCTCGACCCGGCGGATCTCGATCTCGACGCCGGCGAGCGAGGCGGGCACATAGATCGCTGCCGCGCCCACCTCGCCGCCGATGTCGAGGACGACGGATCCAACGCTGCTCGGTCCAGGCAGAGTCTCCACCGCTGTCTCCATCGTCTCCTCGCCGCTCAGCCGGTGCTCGCGGCCGGCGTGGTCGCCGGCGTTGCGTACCCGCTGTAGGGCGTTCCGAGGTACGGGAACGCAGAGAGATAGCTCTCCGTGCCGCGGGCGGTCTTGTCGCTCCCACCGGTCGTGAGGCCGAAGCTGACGCCGCTAGGACCGGCGGCGCCGTCTGCGGTGAAGGCCGGATCGACCAGCGGGATCGTGGCGCCGGCAACCGCGCGTAGCTCGATCGTCGCGACGTCATCGAACACGCGCCGACCGTTCGGGAAGCCAGCAGGGTCGCCACCGAGATAGCCAAGGTTGTTGGCGCTGCCCGATGCGGTCGGCGCCTGCGCCACGTTGAGGCGAAGCTGATCCGAAAGCACGGTCGAGCCGACGTTGGTTGGTGGTGCGCCGAGGCCCGACGTGACGGCGTTCGGGATGCCGGAGAGCAGGATGGCGATCAGGTCGGGACGGCCGGCGTTCGACTTCTTCGTCCCAGTGTGGGCGGCGTTGTACGCGGCCAGATTGGGGAAGACGCCCGGATAGATCACCGGCAACAGCTGCGCGAGCAAAGGGTTGGCGTAGTACTCGAAGAACTTCGAGCCGTCAGAAGTCGGCGCCTGGGAGTTCCAGTAGTCCTTGTCACCAAGACCAATCAACAGCTCGTTGACCAGCGGGTTGCCCAGCCGCGACACCTGCACCCACGGACCGGTACGAGTGTCTTCGCCCCGACGACCTTCATTGACGCGTACCTTCTGGCGGCTCGCCGTGGTCCACACGCCGATGACGGCGTTGGCGGCGGTCTTCGAGGACGGCAGCTTGCCCCCCTTGACGAGCTGGGTGATCGGGATCTGCAGCGCCAGCGAGTGGACATTGACTGCGGCCAGCGAGTTGACCCCACTCATCGCCGTCAGGCTGCCGAACGCGTTGAGATTTTCGAACGGCCGGAGGTCGCCGAGGTCGAAGACCGAGCCGAGGTCGACGTAGAAGCCGTCGGCGCGCTGGCCGGCGAAGACCGTCCCGCTGTGGCCACCTGCACTGAATTTCTGCACCGCCGACGTACCACTGCTCGGCAGGTAGGTGGCGGCATAGTTCGGCGTTGACAGCGGTCCGATGTTGCACGGCGGCACGAGGAGCTCGGTGCCGAGAACGGTGACCTTCGGGCTGCCGTCCTTGGGGTAGTCGACCCGCGTCAGGGTGTACGTCTGCTGCCGGTTCCAGTTGGTGCCGTGGGTGCCGGGCTTGGTGAACGGCGTGATCGGCCCGTCGTTGTAAAGGAACGAGGACGGGATGTTGTTCACGGTCTTGAATCGGAAGTGATAGGCGAGGTTGGCCTTGCCGTCACCGTCGTTGTCGACATTGATCGCGTAGAGGACGTCGTCGGCGAACTCATAGAAGTTCGGGCCGCCACCTGGGGCCTGCAGCGGGATGTAGTTGGCGATCAGCGTGACCGTCGACGGCTTGTCAGGGCTGACAAACGCGTACAGGTCGGCGCTGTCGGCGGTGGGATCTTTCGAGATCTGTGGCGCTTCGCGATGGGATGACATTGCTCACCTCGGCAGTAGGGCGGACGGGAAACAGCTGGACAGGTGCGGTTGAACGTTGGTCATTTGGTGGCGTTGAACAGCCGGGCGGCGAGCCCGCGATCGAGGATGTTGATCTCGCGTTCGCCGGAGTAGAGGCTGACCTCTCCGGTTTGCAGGTTCTTCACGTGGGCGATCAGCGGCGACGCGAGCGACTCGCCCTCACCGACCGCCTCTTCCTCAGCGGCCGGTGCCTCAGTCTCGGCCGCGCTGACCACCGATGGCAGGACGGGCATCGCGCTCACCACGCCGGCTGCAACGACGGTCAGCGAGCTCTTGGTGAGAAACAGCCGCCGACTCAAACCGGAAACGAGGGATTCAGATGAGTCAGACTCAACTGACTGCGTCGAACCAGCGGTACGTCGCACCACTCCAGGCACTCTCATGACCGTCTCGCCTTCTTGGCATCCAACCGAGGTACTGCAATCGCATCGAGGCTGCTCAGGCTGCTGTCGGCCGCATAGACCGTCCGTCCGACTGCGGCAACAGCGACCGGCGAGCCACCAAGGACATGAGCCGCCACCTTGAGGCAGCCGCTGTGCTTCGTCGCGTCGCAGGTCGCGGCGTGAAACACCACGACCGCGTCGTCGCCGGCGTCGGCCACCGCGATCCGATTGGCAGTCACGAGCGCGAGCCCTTCGGGGTCGTTCAGGCCGCCTCGCACACGCGGCGTCTTCGCGCAGCCAGCTCGTTTGCTGATATTGCAAGTGGCAGCGTTGATGAAGGAGATGGCGCCCGTGCCGGAGTCAGCGACGTACACCGTCTTGGTCGTCGGGTCGGCGACCAGCGCGACGGGATCGCTGCCGGCGCCGAGCGACACGGTCTTGCCGTGGGTCTTGCACGCAGCGGCGAGCGTCGAGCAGGCCTTCTCTCGCAGTGTCGACACGCTGTCGCCGCCGAGGTTGGCGACGTAGACCGTGCCGATTGACGGATCGATCGCGATCGCGCTCGGTGCCGCCCCTACCGTCGTCCTTCTGACCGACTTGCAGCCGCGCGACTTCCTGGCGTTGCACGTCTTGCCGTTGAGGACGGTCACCGTGTTTCCACCAGCGGCAGCGACATAGATCGCGTCGTGGCCAGGTGAGGTGTCAACGGCAACTGCGCCCGGCGAGGCCAACCCCAACACCGCAACTCGTGGTGCACGAGCACAGCCGAAGCGTCGCGCGGCATTGCATGTTCTTGCGTTGATCATCGACACGTTGCCGGAGGTGGCGTCGGTCACGTAGACGGTGTGGTTGACCGAGTCGTACGCAACGCCAGCCACGCCTGGGTTGCCAGGCAGTGTCACCGCACTGATATCACCGGTGCACCGAGCGTTGGATTGACTCTTGCAGCGGGAGGTGTCGACCAGCGCGACTTGAGAGCTCACGCCATCGCTGACAGCAACATAGGCGGTGTGGTCGGCATGATCGATCGCGACCGCGGTTGGGGGAAGGCCGACACTGACTGCGTGGCTGCCACTGATCGCACTTGCCGGCGTCGCGCCCAGCACTGCGATAACCGCGGCGACGGAAAGCAGCGCCGGCGCCAGTACTGACCGTTGGCGTCGGGGATTGAGGATCGAGGTCGCGCCGCTTTTCATTCCGGTCTCCTGCCGACGATGAGCCACCTGGTGGTCGGGCACATCTGTGGTTCGTCGGTCGGTCAGGGTTGGATCGGGTCGGAGACAGAAATCTTTTGAGCGCGGAGAGCCAACTTCTAGGGAGCTGCGCTGAAGGCGATTCCGTCGAGGATGTCGTGCTCGCTGGCGACCACGGCGTCGAACCCGCAGCGACGAAGCACGGTCTCGAGCACAAGTGCACCACCACCGATCACATCGACCCGCCCCGGGTGCATTACTGGCAACGCGGCGCGCTCGGCCCGAGACGCCGACAGCAACTGGTACGTGACCTCGGTGACGTCTGCGGTGCTCACTCGCGCATGGTGAATCCTGGCCGGGTCATAGGCGGTGAGCCCCAGTGCCAGAGCGACCACGGTTGTCACCGAACCCGCGAGGCCCACCATTGTCTTTGCCTGCTCGTACTCAACTGTCGTGGCGACGTCATCGATCGCGGCGTTGATGTCGTCGATCGCGGCGTCGATCTGGTCGCCAGTAGGCGGGTCGTCGCGAAGATGGCGTTCGGTCAACCGCACGCAACCGATGTCGACTGAGCGCGAGGACCAGAGACCGGCGTCGTCACCCAACACGAACTCGGTCGAGCCACCGCCGATGTCGACGACGAGGTACGGCGACTCCATCAGATCTGCGCCGCGCAGCTCTCGGGTTGCCCCCTCGAACGACAGCGCCGCTTCCTCGGATCCGGTGATGACCTCCGGCTCGACGCCGAGCCGCGCGACAACGCCGGCAACGAAGTCCGCCCGATTGGACGCATCGCGAGTGGCACTGGTCGCGACCATTCGAACGCGCGCGACGTCAAGCGAGCTGATGATCTCGGCGTATTCATCAAGAACGCCGAATGTGCGGCCAAGCGCCGCGTCGGAGAGCCGTCCGGTGCGGTCGACCCCCTCGCCGAGCCTGACGATCTCCATCCGCCGCACGATGTCGGTCAACGTCGTGCCCGTAACGTCGCCGACCAACAGCCGCAACGAGTTCGTGCCGCAGTCCAGCGCAGCGACTCGGGTCACGTCTGGTCCGACCCGTCGGCATCGGGCGTGGGCACGCACGGCCCGTCAACCCCCCAATCGGCGAGGAGCTCGAGCGCCTCGTCGCCGAACGGGTTGACACCGGGCCCGGCCGCCAGCGAGTGCGCCACCAGGACGTGCAGGCACTTGACCCGCCGTGGCATTCCGCCCGCGGTCACCGTCGTGCCGAGCGAACCGATCGCGTCGCGGCGAGCGAGATAGTCCTCGTGTGCCGCGCGTAGCGAGCTGCCAGCTCCTCGTCGGTGGCGAGCCGTGCCGTCATCTCCCGCATCAAACCAGCGGCCTCGAGCCGGCCGATCGCGGACCGCGCCCGCGGGCAGGTCAGATAGAACAGCGTCGGGAACGGCGTGCCGTCGTCCAGCCGCGGCGAGGTCTCGACGACGTCGGGCAGCCCGCAGGTGCAGCGGTGGGCCACCTTGCGCGTCGCGCGCGGCGGCCGCTTCAGCTGCGCCGCGACGGTCGCAAGATCCGCCGGCGTCGACGTCGGGTCGAGCCGTCACTTCGGTGTCGCTGGTCGCGCTTGCCCGCAGTCTCGATCGACTGCCAGAACTGGGAGTACCACGGCCCTGCCGCGACCGTCTGAGTGGCGACTGGCGGCAGCCTGGTCGCCGCGCGCTCGGCTGGCCGAGCACGATGTGGGTGGTCTGACCCCCGGCATCGCGTAGTGCAGCCGCTTGCGGGCCTGCGACTCGACGTAGGTCGGGTCCTGCCACCGCTTGTCCTGCGCGTTGAGGCGGGCGAGGTGGGCCTCGGTCTGATGCGTCTGCGCCGCCAACGACGCGATGTCTGCCGCGCTGCCCGAGCCAGATCTTCAAGGGCAGCGCGACCGCGACCATGACCGATGCAACGGCGAGGACGAGAATCGCGCGCTCGCGCAGTCAGCGTCGTCTGACGGCCGGGCTGCGCATCAGCGTCATCCGGAGCCCGAGGGTCGGAGTCGCGGCCCGGGATCGCTGGGTCCGGGACGGCGTTGGACGCTTGGCGCCCGGCCCGCGACCAGCGGCGCCTTCCGGGTCACTGGTCGTCCGAGGCGGACGAACCGCGGGAAGGCACCGGCGCCGGCGTACCGCGCAGCGTCGTCGAGCATCGACTCGATCCGCAGCAGCTGGTTGTACTTCGCGACCCGCTCGCTGCGCGCGGGCGCGCCGGTCTTGATCTGGCCGCAGTTGGTCGCGACCGCGAGGTCGGCGATCGTCGTGTCCTCGGTCTCGCCCGAGCGGTGGCTCATCATGCAGCGAAAGCCGTGCGGTGGGCGAGGTCGACCGCGTCGAGGGTCTCGGTGAGCGTGCCGATCTGGTTGACCTTGACGAGCAGCGCATTCGCCGACGCCTCCGCGAACGCCGCGCGCCAACCGCTCCGGATTGGTCACGAACAGGTCGTCGCCGACGATCTGCACCCGGTCGCCGATCGAGGCGGTCAGCTGCTGACCAGCCGCCCCAGTCGTCCTCAGCCAGCGGATCCTCGATCGACACGATCGGGTACGACGTCAGCAGCTCGTCGTAGTACGCCGCCATCTCGTCCGCTGCTGCGCGCGCCGCCCTCGAACTGGTAGCCGCCGTCGGTGAAGAACTCGGTCGCGGCCGACGTCGAGGGCGAGCGCGATGTCGCTGCCGGGGGTGAAGCCGGCCTTGCCGATCGCCTCGACGATCAGGTCGAGCGCCTCGCGGTTGGTGGCGAGGTTCGGCGCGAAGCCGCCCTCGTCGCCCAGGCCGGTGCACAGGCCCGCGACCCTTCAGCACCGCCTTGAGGGCGTGGTAGACCTCGGCGCCCCAGCGCAGCGCATCGCGCGAACGTCGTGGCACCGATCGGCGCGATCATGAACTCCTGGATGTCGACGTTGGTGTCGGCGTGCGCGCCGCCGTTGAGGATGTTCATCATCGGCACCGGCAGCAGGTAGGCGTTCGAGCCGCCGACGTAGCGGAACAGCGGCAGCTCGGTTGACTCCGCGGCCGCGCGCGCGACCGCCAGCGACACGCCGAGGATCGCGTTCGCGCCGAGCCGGCTCTTGTCCGGCGTGCCGTCGAGATCGATCAGCGCCTGGTCGACCAGCCGCTGCTCGGTCGCTTCGAAGCCGACGATCTCCGGGCCGATCTCGTCGATGACCGACGGCGACCGCCGACTCGACGCCCTTGCCGCCGTAGCGCTCGCCGCCGTCGCGCATCTCGACCGCCTCGAACGCGCCGGTCGACGCCCCACTGGGCACCGCGGCGCGGCCGATCGTGCCGTCGTCGAGCAGCACCTCGACCTCGACGGTCGGGTTGCCCCGCGAGTCGAGGATCTCGCGGGCAGCGACGCCGGTAATGCTGGGCACGGTCGTCGGGCTCCTTGCGCCGGGGAAGCAGGCGCAGAAAGCCTATCGTCGCTCGCGGTTCTCGCTCGGCAACCCGCCCAAGACACTCCGGGATCTTGACGTAGTGTCCGCCGCCTTTCAAGGGCCCCTGCGTCAAGATCACCGAGAGTTCGGCCGTCGGACCTCGTCACGGAATGCCCGCGCGCGCGCGCGCAGCGCTGCCTCCGCATCGATGTCAACGTGCGCGCATCAGCTCCACCGCGGCCCACAGCAGCTCACCAGCAGCCGCACCCGACGGTGCCTGCCGGAACTGCGCCGCAGCGAGATCGAGCGCGCCCTCTGTCGGGCGCCGCTGCGGGCGCGACCGGTAGGCCGACCCGCGCCGCCTTGCGCTGCAGCTCGCCGCGAGCGTCAGCGCCGGTGCCGCCAGCGGCACATTCGCGACCACCGAGGCCTTGCCCCGCTCGGCCGCCTTGATCGTCTCCCAGTTGACCTTGACCTCGCTCGCGCCGTCGACAGCAACGTCGGCGAAGACGTGCGGATGGCGGCGGACGAGCTTCTCGACTAGCCCGGTCGCGACATCGTCGATCGTCCAGCGCTCAGCCGCGGGCAGCTCCTCCGCTACCCGAGCGTGGAAGGCGACCTGAAGGAGCACGTCGCCGAGCTCTTCGCGCAAGCCCCGCGGGTCGCCGTCCTCGATCGCTTGAAACGCCTCGTAGGCCTCTTCGAGCAGGTACGGCGCCAGGCTCTCGTGGTCCTGCTTGGCATCCCACGGACAACCGCCCGGCGACCGCAACCGATCGATTGTCGTCACGACATCGAGCAGTCGCGCGCCTGGCAGGTCCCAGCTCCCCTGCACGATGTCGACCTCGACCGCCTCGTCGTGAGCGGCGGCACGGTGGCGCGTGCGACGAGCAGCGTCAAGTAAACTCCTGGTCGCCATCGGAGCCGATGAGCCAGGTCACCGTGCCCGTGGACGTAGCCGCTTCGATCAGTTCATCAACCAGCTCGGTTGCCGATCGCGTTGGCGCTTGCGCCCCGCGCGGCGTCACAACGGTGACACCCGCGGTGTTAAGGACGGCCGCGACCGGCAGATCGAGATCAGCCGCGAACACAGGTCCCGCGTGCAGCGCCTGCCAGGCCTCGGCGCTCAGCAGCCCCGGCGCGACCCGCGGGCTGGTGCCGAGGAGCACCAGCCGGGTCACCCCGCGGAGCTGGGCGACGTGCTGGCGGGCGAGCTCACCGGGCTCTTCACGGCGACCACCGCGCTCGTGGCGCTGTCCCACCGGCCGTAACGCGGGCTGACGTGCACGCCCAGCTTGGTGGCCTCGGCGCTGATCGTCTTTGCAGCAGCGTCTGTCCCTGCGCGGCGAATAGCGAGGACTTGAGCTGCGAGGTCACCGCTGTCTGCGGCTCCACGTGGCGCGCGATGATGTGAATCACGACGTAGTCACCCGAACTGTGCGCGATCTCAAAGGTGCCTGGCTTCACCGGCGCGGTCGCGCCGCCGAGCACGGACTGCACCTGGGTGCGTCCGACATAGCCGACGAGCCCGCCCTTGCTCTTGGTCGTCGTGTCCAGCGAGTCCTTCTCGGCAAGCGACGCGAACAACGACGGGTCGTTGCGCACCTTCGTCAGGATCTGATCGGCCAGCGTCTTCGACTTGACCGCGATCTGGGCGACCTTGAGCTGGTCGTACTGGTCGATGTCCTTCTTGTACTCCGCCGTGAGCTGGGCTGGCGTGGCCGTCAGGTTGGCGATGAGCGCCTCCGTCAGCTTCTGCTGGAGGGCGGCGAACCGGACGAACGCCGGCAGTTGCTTGGCTGTGACGCCGCCGTTCGCGGCCTGGGTCTGCAACGCGGCAGCGCCACCGGCCTGCTGCTGGAATGACGCCAGCTGCGCGCTGATGTCCTGGTTGCTCACGGTGACGTGGTGAGCGGCCGCCGCAGCATTGAGCAGATCGACGTTGATCATGTGGCCGAGCAGGTTGCGGGTGAACGAGGCCCGGTCGAAGCCTTGCTGCTTCTGGACCTGGCCGCCGGCAAGTGACTCGTCGACTTGCGACTGCAACATGCCGGTGGTGATCCGCTGGGAGCCAATCACCGCCGCCGCCCCAGGGCTGGTGCTGCACGCAGAAAGCACGGGCAACGCCACGAGGGCGATCACGGCAAGGGCGCTGATCCGCAGACGGCTAGACACGAGAAGCCAGGTTATCGTTGCCCAGCCGTGAGATCGCTGACTACCGAGGTCAACACCTCGCGACACCAGTCGAGCAGCGCCTGGTCCCGGAGCGGCTGGCCGCCGATTCGGGCAGTAAGCGGAGCAATGACGAGCGCAATCCGCGCGGCGGGCTTGACGACCGATCCCGGGTGCAGCCGCTGCAGGCGCATCACCTGAGACTCCCGCAGGTCCAGCGGCGCGAACCGGATGAACTTGCCTTGGGTCGCGACCTCGGTGATGCCGAAGCCGCGAGCGAACGCCCGGAACGCGGCGACGGCGAGCAGATTCTCCACGGCGGGCGGCAATTCGCCGTACCGATCGCGAAGCTCCGAGCGCACCCCCTCGACGTCGGAGTCGGTCTGCGCCGAGGCCAGCCGACGGTAGGCATCGAGCCGCAGCCGCTCGCTGGTGATGTAGTCGTGCGGCAGGTGAGCATCGACTGGCAGCTCGACGCGGACATCGCTGACCTCATCGATCCGCTCGCCCTTGAACTCCGCGACCGCCTCGCCGACCAGCCGGACATAGAGATCGAACCCAACCGCAGCGATGTGGCCTGACTGCTCGCCGCCGAGGAGGTTGCCGGCGCCACGGATCTCGAGGTCCTTCATCGCGACCTGCATGCCGGCGCCGAGGTCGGCGTGTTGCGCGATCGTCGCGAGCCGGTCGTGGGCCTCCTCGGTGAGTGGCCGCTCCGGCGGATACAACACATACGCGTAGGCGCGCTCGCGACCACGGCCGACGCGACCGCGAAGCTGGTGGAGCTGGGAGAGCCCGAGCAGGTCGCCGCGTTCGATCACGAGGGTGTTGGCGTTGGAGATGTCGAGCCCGTTCTCGACGATCGTGGTGCACACCAGGACGTCGAACTCACGCTCCCAGAACCCGAGCATGACCCGCTCGAGCTGATGCTCATGCATCTGCCCGTGCGCTACCTCGACTCTTGCTTCGGGCACCAGGTCGCGCAACCGGCTCGCTGCGCGGTCGATCGACTCGACCCGGTTGTGGATGTAGAAGACCTGGCCCTCGCGAAGCAGCTCGCGACGGATCGCCGCCGAGATCTGGCGCTCGTCATAGGCGCCGACGAAGGTGAGAACTGGGTGGCGTTCCTCCGGCGGGGTCTGGATGACGCTCATCTCCCGGATGCCAGTAATCGACATCTCCAGGGTGCGAGGGATCGGCGTTGCCGACATCGTCAGCACATCAACCGAGGTACGCAGGCGCTTCAAGAACTCCTTGTGCTCGACGCCGAATCGCTGCTCCTCGTCGACCACCACCAGCCCGAGATCATGGAACGACGTCTCAGGCTGCAACAACCGGTGAGTGCCGATGACGACGTCGACGGTGCCGTCGGCCAGGCCAGTGAGAATCTCTCGCCGCTCCCGATCGGTCTGGAAGCGGGAGAGCACCCGAACCGCGACCGGGAACGAGGCGAAGCGCTCGGTGAAGGTCGTGAAGTGCTGCTGCGCGAGCAGGGTGGTCGGCACGAGGACAGCAGCCTGCTTGCCGTCCATGACCGCCTTGAAGGCCGCACGCACCGCGATCTCGGTCTTGCCGTAGCCGACGTCCCCGCAAATCACCCGGTCCATCGGGTGAGGCGACTGCATGTCCGTCTTGACCTCGTCGATCGCGGCCAGCTGGTCAGGCGTTTCGACGTAGGCGAACGCATCCTCGAGCTCACGCTGCCAAGGGGTGTCAGCAGCGAAGGCGTGACCGGGCGCTGACATCCGCGCCGCATAGAGCCGGATGAGCTCGGCGGCGATCTCACGGACCGCCTTGCGGGCGCGGCCCTTGCGCTTGGCCCAGTCGCCGCCGCCCATCTTGTCCAGGCTTGGCGCTTCACCGCCGACGTACTTCGTCACCTGGTCGAGTGAGTCGGTCGGGACGTAAAGCCGGTCCCCTGGCTGACCACGCTTGCTCGGGGCGTATTCGATGACGAGGTATTCCCGGGTCGCACCGGCAACGGTGCGCTGCACGAGATCGACATAGCGGCCGACACCGTGCTGCTCGTGGACGACGACGTCGCCGGCCTTGAGCGTCAGCGGGTCGATGGTGCCGCGACGCTTGCTCGGCATCCGGCGCATGTCCCGGCTGGAGGTCCGGTTGCCGGTGAGGTCGGACTCGACGAGCACCGCAAGACGCAACGGCTCGGAGGTGAAGCCGACGTCGAGGCCACCGGTGGTGACATGGACAACGGCCGGCTCGATCTCGCCGTCGAGGGACTCCTCGAGCCGAGCCGCAATGTCCTCGCCTCGGAACACCTCGACCAGACGCTGGGCCGAGCCATGGCCCTCGGTGACGAGAACCACTCGCCACCCGGCCTGGACCCAGCCACGGACATCGTCGAAGGCGCGGTCGAGGTCGCCGCGATAGCCGGCCGCCTCGTGCGCGGCGGTCATCACGGTGTGCTCGCCGATCTCCTCATCGACGGCGAACGGGCTGACCGTCCACCACGGGGTGCCCAGCGCGAGCGCCCGGGCGCGCACTGCGGCGATCGATTGGTACGCCGCCCCGCCGAGGTCAATCGGAGCCTGACCGCCGCCGGCCGCCGCGGCCCATGACGCCGCGAGGAACTCTTGACTCGTCGAGACCAGGTCAGCGGCTCTGGAACGTACCCGTTCGGGGTCGCAGATCATCAGGTGCGTGCCGGCTGGCAGCTCGTCAACGAGCAGCACGAGATGGTCGAGCAGCACCGGCGCGAGCGCCTCCATGCCCTCGACCGGCGTGCCGTCGGCAAGCTTGTCGAGCATCTCGGCGAGCTCAGGATGACGAGCGCTCAGGTCGCGGGCACGCGCGCGAACATCGTCGGTCAGCAACAGCTCGCGGCAGGGGGGCGCCCATAGCCCATGCGTCGCGACCTCGAGAGAGCGCTGGTCGGCCACAGCAAAGAACCGCACCTCTTCGACCGTGTCGCCCCAGAACTCCACCCGCACCGGATGGTCTTCGGTCGGTGGGAAGACGTCGAGGATGCCGCCGCGGACGGCAAACTCGCCACGACGCTCGACCATGTCGACACGGGCGTAGGCGGCCGCTGACAACGCGCGGATCACCCCGTCGAAGTCAGCCTCATCACCGGCCTGCAGCTCCACCGGGACGAGGTCACCGAGACCCGGTGCCTGTGGCTGGAGCAGGCTGCGCACCGGCGCGACGACAACGCTGAGCCGCCCGATGGTCGGCTCGTCGGGGCTCGGGTGCCGGAGGCGGCGCAACACCGCAAGGCGCCGGCCAACCGTGTCAGCCCGGGGCGACAAGCGCTCGTGGGGAAGCGTCTCCCAAGCCGGAAAGTCGACGACGGTGTCGGGGTCGAGCAGCGACCGAAGCGCCGTGACGAGATCCTGGCTCTCGCGTTCAGTGGCAGTGATCGCCAGGACGGTACGGCCGGTCTCGGCTAACGCGGCGATGGCAAACGGTTGGACTCCGGCAGGTGCCGAGAGGTCGAACTCCGGCGTGCCTGCGGCCTCGACCAACGCGGCGAGCGCGGGATCTGAATCGAGGAGGGCAAGAAGTCCGGCGACAGTCATGGAGAGTCTTCAGGATACCGTCGCGACTTTTCGCCGCTGCCTCACTGGTCTCTCGGGTCACTAGTCCAACTGGCCCAGCGCAAATTGGTCCACGTGGCTCTTCAGTACCGGTGGCGCCGAGGACGTCGGTGGGGCAAACTACATGGAGGAGCCCGCACTGCGTGGGATTTCCCCTCTTGATGCTTCAGGACGGAGCTGTGCACGACGTGATCTGGTCGACGGCAGCCGCGCGGTTGTTGCCGAAACCGACGTCAGCACCCGACCTTGTCATCGACCTCGACGCGCCACGGGCACCCGATGTCGCACTACCGATCGTCGTTCCAAGCGAAATCCGCACCAAGCCGCGGGTCATGTTCGTCGCCTCAAACGGCGGCCACCTTGCGCAACTGGTCGGGCTCCGCAGTTGGTGGAGCGGCCGCGAGCGGGTCTGGGTCTCCTTCGACAAGCCAGACGCTCGCTCGAAGCTCGAGGGCGAAGAGGTCATCTGGGCGCATTGGCCCACCACCCGCAACGTCCCGAACTTGTTGCGCAACTTCGCACTGGCCGTCCGCGTCATGCGCCAGGACCGGCCCGACATCCTCGTCTCGACTGGAGCCGGTGTCGCGCTTCCCTTCTTCATCGTCGCTCGGCTCTATCGAGTGCCGACGGTGTACATCGAGGTCTACGACCGGCTCGACTCCCGATCGCTGTCCGGCCGGTTGTGCCGACCGCTGTCGACGCGGTTCCTGGTCCAGTGGGCCGAACAGGAAGTCCTCTACCCGGGCTCGATCATGGTTGGGCCTTTGATGTGAAGCCGGGATACAACAAGTCGCTGCTGCTCGTCACTGTCGGCGGCGATCATCACCCGTTCGACCGGCTCATGCGCTGGGTCGAGGACTGGCTCGTCGATGAGGGCGACCGCGTCCGCTGCGTCGTCCAGCACGGGCCGGCACGGCCACCTGCTGGCACCGAGGCGACCCCCTACATTCCCTATGACCAGATGCGCGCGCTGATGGCCGAGGCACGCGCTGTCGTGTCCAGCGGCGGTCCCGCCACGCTCGCCGAGGCACGTCAGCTCGGCCACCGCCCCGTGGCAGTGCCGCGGTTGACCGCACTCGGCGAAGCCGTCGATGATCACCAGCGTGCCTTCACCACGCGCCTGCATGACCTTGGCTACGTCCTGCAAGCCGAGACCGAGGCGGCCTTCCGCATGGCCCTCGACACCGCGCTCGACACGCCAAGGATCGCGCCCGCGATCGGCGAGCTCGCACCGGTGACGACGATCACCCGAATCGGCGAGCTGATCGAAGCGACCGCAAGCAACTCCCGCCGCTCACGTCGGGGTGGGTGGGCCGACGCCCGGTATCGGACGTCGGCCGGTCATTGAGCGACTCAATCGCTCGCATGACCTCCACCCGCAATAACCCGACTGAGCTACCAGCCGAGTCATCAAACCCGTCCGTCACGGCGGTCGTCGCGACTCGCGATCGCCCAGAGTTGCTCGCTCGCTGCGTCGCCGCAGTCCTTGGGCAGTCCTATGCCGGCACCATCGAGTGCATCGTGGTTTTCGACCAGAGCACCCCAACGCCGATCGACGTCGAGGTCGGCGCGGGCAGATCGCTTCGCCTGATCCCCAACACCAGGACGCCAGGGCTCGCCGGTGCGCGCAACACCGGCATCGTGGCGGCGACCGGCGACCTGCTCGGCTTCTGTGACGACGATGACGAGTGGCTGCCCGACAAGCTGACTCAGCAAACCGCGCTGCTCGACGCGGCACCCGGCGCGGTCATGGTGGGCTGCGGCTTGTTGCTCGAGCAAGGCGAAACTGAGCGTCCTGCGCATACTCCGGACTCGACCGTGACGTTGCAGGACCTGATCCGTAGCCGGGTCTGGGAGCTGCATCCGTCAAGCGTGCTCGCGCGCTTGAGCGCCGTACGCGAGCAGGTCGGCCTGGTCGACGAGGCGATTCCCGGCAGCTACGCCGAGGATTACGAATGGCTGTTGCGTGCGGCGGCGATCGCCGCGATCCCGGTTTCGCCGCAATGTCTAGTGCGGATCCGCTGGCACGCGCAGTCGTTCTTTGCCAAGAAATGGCGGACGATTGCCGAGGCGCTGACCTTTTTGCTGGACAAGCATCCGGAGCTCAGCAGCGACCCCGTAGGGCTGTCGCGCATCACCGGCCAGATCGCCTTCGCCCAAGCCGCGTCCCAGCAAGGACCCGCCGCGCGCCGCACTGCGTTGCGGAGTGTTCGCGGAAATTGGCGGGAACGGCGCGGTTACCTGGCAGTGTTGGTGTCATGGCACGTGCTGTCACCCGATCTGGTGCTCCGCGCAGCGCACGCGCGGGGCAGAGGAATCTGACGTGACCGCGATGGACAGCGTCGTGCAGGCCGTGCAGTCGGAGAGCGTGCCGCCGCAAACCGCGCGACCGCGGACCGTGCCGCGCCGGGTCACTCCGAAAGATCTCCCGATGTGGCCGCTGTGGCTGTTTTTCTGCGGTTACCCGGTGATGTGGGTGCTCGGTCTGTCGGGCTTCGCGACTCAGATCGCCGCAGTGCCGATGGCCGCCTGCCTGTTGACCGCTGGCCACATCCGGCATCCTCGTGGCTTCGGGGTCTGGCTGCTGTACGTGATCTGGATGCTGTTCAGCGTGGTCGAGGTGTCGGGCGCGGGAAGACTGCTCGGCTTCGGCTATCGCGCCAGCCTCTATATTGCGGCGACCGTCGCGTTCATCTACGTCTACAACACCTCGCCGGCGCGGCTACCGCTGTCCCGCCTGTGCGCGATGGCGACGACATTCCTCGGCTTCGTCATCCTCGGCGGCTTCCTCGGCATCATCGCGCCGCACGGCTCGCTCACCACTCCACTGGAGCATGTGACACCGGGCAGCCTGCTGCGCAACGACCTGGTCGGCAAGCTGCTCCATCCGCCGTTCGCACAGGTCAGCCACTCCGCCGTCGCTCATGTCGATCCGCGACCGGCGGCGCCATTCCCGTACACGAATGACTGGGGCGCGAACTTCGCGCTGCTCGTGCCCTTCGTCGTCGCCTGGCTCAGCCTGACAAAACGAGTACGCACCCGAGTCGCGCTGATCGCGATCCTCGTGATCGGGCTCGTGCCCGCACTGATCAGCCTCAACCGCGGCATGGCACTCGGTCTCGGCGTCGGCATCATCTATGTCGCGATCCGATTCGCCTTGCGCGGTCATGGCCGCGCATTGCTCGGCGTGCTCGTTGTCGGCGGCATCATCGTCGGCCTGATGTCGGCGCTGCACTTCACCTCCCGCCTGGATGAACGGTTGTCCAACAGCTCGACGAACCAGGGCAGGGTCTCGACCTACTCCGCGACCTACGACCAGACGTTGCACTCGCCAGTGCTGGGCTACGGCGCGCCGACCTCCTCGACGATCAACGTCAACGACCCTGACCTCGGGACCCAGGGGCAGCTCTGGACCGTCCTTTACTCCTCCGGATTTCCCGGCGCGATCTTTTTCACGCTGTCATTGATCGGCTTCGCCTGGGCGACCCGGCGCCCCAAGACGCCCGCGATGATGTGGATGCACGTGGTGCCGATCATCGGGCTCGTGGTTTACCCGGTCTATCAGCTCCAGGCATCCGCGCTGCTGCTGTTGATGGTGGCGGCGGCGATTGCGTGGCGAGATCGACCGGTGACCGTGCGACCGGTCGCGGTGCCTGCGTCGGCTCGGGTTCAGGCGCTCGCGACGGCCAGCGGGTGAGCGCGGGCCAAGGGCTGAGTGTTGCGACGGTGCCGTCGAGGGGGTTAGGGGCTGGTGTCGTCCGCAGCGGCGCCCTCACGTTCGTCGGTGGCGTCATCGCGGCGATCGGTGGCTTCTTGCTCACCCTCGCGGTGGCTCGGGGTCTCGGGGTCGAACGCAGTGGTGTCTTCTTCGTCTCACTCGGGCTGTTCAGCATCCTGACCAACACCTTGGAGCTTGGCGCCGACACCGGGTTGGTGCGCTCGATCCCCCGGCTACGGACCCTCGGCCGAAGCGACGAGTTGACCCGAACGGTTCTTGTCGCGATCGTGCCGGTCTTGATCGGCGGCTGCGTCGCCGCGGTCCTGGTCGCCGAGTTTTCCCCGACGCTCGCGCGGGTCTTCATGCAGCAAGGCTCGACCGTCCTCGGGGCGAGCTTCCTGCGCACGGTCGCGCCGTACCTCGCAGTCGCACCAGTGGCGACGGTCCTCATCGCTGGCACCCGGGGTTTCGGCAGCGTGATCCCGTTCGTGACCATCCAGAACATCGCGATGCCGCTGGCGCGCCCGCTAGTGATCGGGCTGCTCGTTGTCGGCGGCGTGACCAGCGACCGCGCGATCGCCACCGCCTGGGGATTGCCGTGGGCAGTGGCCGCGGTGATCGCAGTGGCGCTCGTCGCAGGTGCACTGCGGCGCGAGCCTGCCGTCACCGCCGTCGACAGCCGCCGCAGCAATGGCGCCGTGGCAGCGGAGTTCTGGGCGTTCGCCAGCACGAGGGCGTTTGCCGGTGCGGCCGAGGTCACGCTGGTCTGGCTCGACGTCTTGCTAGTCGGCTGGCTAGTCGGTCCGGACCAGGCCGGCATCTACGCCGCCGCAAGCCGCTTCGTGACGACCGGCTCGCTCGCGTTGCAGGCGACCAGGATCGCGACGGCACCGCGCCTCGCGGCGCTGTTGACGGCGGGTCGGACGACCGACGCGGAGCGATTGTTCAACGGCGGCTCACAAGCAGTCGTGGCGACATCCTGGCCCCTTTACCTCGGGCTAGCGTTCTTCTCCCCCGTGATCCTGCGGCTGTTCGGCCATGGCTTCACCGCCGGCGCCACCGCGCTGACAATCCTGTCCGTTGCCATGCTGGTCGACACCGCGACTGGCAACATCGGCAGCGTCCTGCTGATGGCGGGCAGCAGCCGCTGGAACCTGTTCAATGCGGTCGCGGGTCTCGGCGTCGACATCGTCGTCGACGTGATCCTCATCCCTCGTCACGGCGCGACCGGTGCCGCCATCGGATGGGCGGCCGCGATCGTCGTGATCAACGTGCTCGCCTGCCTCGAAGTCCACTACCTCATGAAGCTGCGGATCTTTGACCTCGGCACGATCCGCACCGCGGCCGCCGCGGCGTTGTGCTTCGGCGTGCCTGGAGTCGTGCTCGCGATTGCCGTCCAGCGGTCGTTGACGTCCTTGGCGGTCTGGATCGTGGTCGGTGTGACGACGTACCTCACCTGGTGGTGGCGACGCCGCCACGATCCCGACGTCGTGGTCGTCCTCGGCGCACTCGGTCTGCGCAAGCCGCCACCTGAGACCGCGCTGCCCGAAACTCCGGAGCTCACGAAGTGAGCAATCCGGCAACGTCGGCCGCGAAGCACGTGCTGCGCCGATGGGGAATCGCTACGTCGCCGTGGCGAGCTCTTCCCCGACTTCATGGTCATCGGAGCCAAACGGGGTGGCACCACCTCGATGTGGAACTACCTGCTCGACCACCCGCTCGTCCTGCCGATGTTTCCCGCTGCGCAGCACATCAAAAGCCCGCACTACTTCTATTGGCACTTCGACAAGGGCGAGGCCTGGTATCGCTCATTCTTCGCGACCACCGCGCGACGGCGGAGCCTGCAGCGGCGCGACGGCGCGGCCCCGGTCAGCGGCGAGGCCAGCCCCTACTACCTCTACCACCCCTACACCCCACAGCGGGTTCGCGACCTCGTGCCTGGCGTCAAGCTCATCGTCATGCTGCGTGATCCGGTTGCACGGGCCTACTCGCATTACTGGGAACGGGTCCGCGCCGGCGTCGAGCCGCTCAGCTTCGACGAGGCGATTGCGGTCGAGGATGCGCGCCTTGACGGCGAGCTCGCGCGGATGTCTGCTGACCCGTTGCACTACAGCCGGCCGCACGACTACTTCACCTACCGCGACCGCGGTGTCTACCTCCCGCAACTGCAGCGATGGCATTCCCACTTCGGTGCCGAGCAGATGTTGATCCTGCGCAGCGAGGACTTCTACGCCGACTACCAATCGACGTATGACGAGGTCACCGGCTTCCTCGGGCTGCCGCGTCACGACATCCTCGACGCGAAGCGCTACAACTACCGCCCGACCGCGCCGATGTCTGCGGCAACACGCGACTACCTCACGGAGTTCTACCGGCCGCACAACCAGGCGCTGTATGACTACCTCGGCCGGGACTTCGGCTGGGGCGAGCGACCTGGCGCCGGCAGGTAGCGATACCGCAGCAGCCAAGGCGCGGTCAGCAAGGTCGTCAGGCGGCGGCGACCACTCGGCATGGCCTTGCGCCATTCCTCATCGGCGGTGACGGTGACCTCGCCACTGGTGAACCGCATCGGGTTGCCGGCAACGCTGTGGTCCAAAGCCAGCGTCACCGTGCCGTCGCCGAAGATGTCCGGGCGCCGATCGCCATCGCCACCCGCGAACTGCACAATCCTCGCCAGCTCCGCGGCTGGGTCAACGACGAAGTCCTCGTATCGAGTCCGTTGGGTCGGCACCCCAAGCAACGGCCCGCAGGTGAACGCGGCGTTGAAGCCGATCCACTCGGCGGCGACCCGCGTCGTCGAGTAGTTGTCCATGTACGCCTCGCTGGTGCTGATCTCGGGTCGGCGCTTGCGTCGGGTCCAGGAGTAGGCAACGCCGCGGCTGTCCCTGACTAGCAGGCAGACCCGGACGTCGACGTCGGCCACGTGTCGCAGCACTAGCGCATGTGCTGGCCCCTTAGAGGTCTCGACGATCACGCTCGCCCCGCTGACCTCAGCCACCGCCTCGTACAACGCGGCCAACCGCGCCGAGTAGTCAGCCAGATCGCGGCGGAACGCTGCCCGCGGCCGCAGCGAGATCAATGAGGGGATGTGTCGGAGACGTTCCACCCGCGACTGCAGCTCGGCCACGGCGATCGCGTCTGCCTTGCGCCAGCCACCAAACGCGCGCTCTCCGACCTCCTGCCAGAACCCGCAGTCGGCGAACGGCTCACCGCAGCCGCACAACTGGTTCTCGAGGACGCCCCGGTCCCACACGAAGACCAACTCACCGACGTGGACGAATGACGGCACTTGACCTGCCACTCGACCGACCAACGTGCTGCCGCTACGGAGCGCGCCGCCGATGTAGAGGACGCGATGACGTGACTCGGAGCCGTCGCCCATCGCCTCTCCTCCTCACCAAGACCGAGACTGGCGACCCGATCCCTCACATAGGCTGCCGTCGTGGGCGGCGATAGTCACAGCGGCGCCGAGCACGCGATGTCGCCGCAACTGCAGGCGGTCGTCGCGCACCTATGGGACCCGTCGCAGAACGTCCTCGTCACCACCCGCCGCGAGCCGTTCCCAGCGTACCGGGAGATCGAGTCCTATCTCGTCGTTCCGCGAACGACGCGAGCACAGTTCGTCGTGCCGCTCGTCGCCGGCCGACGCGTCGCCGCGGCAACGACATTGACGTACAACCAGCTGCGGCCGGCTCGAGCGCGACTGCTTCGTGCGGTTGTCGCGGCTGGCGTGCGAGGTGGGATCTTGCCGATGCGCTCCGATCATCGGCTGCGGATCCTCGTGAACCGTGACCTGCCCGATGCCGAGCTGCCGGCCGTCTCACCGACCCATTGGCTCGCTGCGTTGCTCAACGTCGATCAGGTCACCGCTGCGTTCTCCGTGCCTGACCCGACGCCAAATGCCAAGCCCACCCTGCAGTTGTTCAGTGCGACCGGCACACCGGTTGCCTACGCCAAGCTCAGCTGGAACGACAGCACTCGAGCCCAAGTGCGCAACGAGGCCGCCGGTTCGGCCCGCTTCGGATCACGGCTTCACCAGGTGCGAGTGCCCGCAGTGCTGCATTCGAGCACCTGGCGTGGCTTCGACGCGGTGGTCACCGCACCCATGCCGCGCGACGCGGTGGCGTGGGGAGTCGAGCGCCGGCCGCCGCCATTGTCAGTCACCGAGGAGATCGCCGGCATCGGCGTCACTCACAGCGCGGGCGACAGCCCGGTGGCGCGCCGGGTGGCCGAGTTGGTCGAGTCCGACGGCTCGACTTCGGCGAGCGAGCTACGCGGAGCACTTCGCCACGCACTCGCTGCCGTGACCGAACGATGGGGCAGTCACCGGGTGCGCCATGGTGCGTGGCACGGTGATTGGGTGCCGTGGAACCTCGCGCGCGCCGGCAACGAGATCATCGCCTGGGACTGGGAACACAGCAGCGATGACGTCCCGGTGGGGTTCGATCTCCTGCACTGGCATTTCCAGGTGGCGTTCATCGCCCATCGCCGGCCGTTGCGTACCTCGTTCGAGCACATGCCGAGTGCTGCCCAACCTGCCGTGGCCGACCTGCAGGGCACCGGTGAAGCGGTGAGACCCGCCGCCGCGCTTTACACCCTCGAGCTCGCGGCGCGATACCTCGCGATGTACGACGCCGGCGCCGGCTGGAACCCACGCTTGTTTCCCGACCTCATTGCCGTGCTTGGAAGTCTTGCCAAGGACTGACAGAGACCACCCGCCGTGGCGAGCGCCCTCGGCTACCGTGATCGGATGGCCCGAGCGAAGAACCATCGCCACGCTGATAGGGGCCGGGAGATAGATCCGGATCGCGTCCTGACGCTCGGCTGGCCCGAGGCCTACGGGTCAGCGGGGGTGCGGCACCGGATCGAACGGATGACCGCACTGAGTGCCCTCGAAGGTCGGCGCCTGCTGGACGTCGGATGTGGCAACGGCTCCTACACCACAGCAATGGCAGCCGGCTTCGACGAGGCCTGGGGAATCGAGGTTGAACCGATCCGCCTGGAGGAGTTCAAGCGAGCGATCGCGGATCAGCCCGAAGGCCGGTTTTCGCTGCGTCAAATGTCTGCCGAGACGCTGGAGTTTCCGGACAACTACTTCGACGTCGTCACGGCGATCGAGACCATCGAACACATCGAGAATCTTGACCGCGCGGTCACCGAGATCTACCGAGTTCTGGAGCCTGGCGGCGTCTTTCTCATTACGGCGCCGAACCGATGGTTTCCGATCGAGACCCACAGCTTTCGGATCGGCGGACGTGAGGTGAGCTCCAAGCACTGGCCACTCGTCCCGTGGATCAAGCCGCTCCATCGCCGAATCTCCACGGCACGAAACTTTCGGCCCGACGACCTCGAGGAGCTGCTTCTCCCCGCGGGCTTCGAGCGCGTTGGAGTGAGCTTCTTGATGCCGCAGTTCGAACGCGTCACGTCGATTCAATGGCTGCGACCTACGGTGAATCGACTCGAAGACACCTGGTGGGAAACTTCGGCGTGTCTGTCGTCGCGGCTTATCGTCGACCGGCGTAGACCGCGGACTCGCCTTGATCTAGGGCGTACCCGTTGCCTGGTTGAACGTCGGGCTGTTGCCAGCGGCGGCGAAGCCGGTCAGCGTGCTCGGGTCGACCGTCAGCTCGGTGTTACACGGCGCGGCCGTGTCGTCCCACTCCACGACCGCCTTGATGTTCGGGTGAGCGGCAATGCCCGCGGGCACCCGGCGTACCAGTCCGCCGAGGCCGAAGAATCGCTGGGTCGGCAACAGTGCCGTACTCCGGCAGCATGAACGGCTTGTCGCCGTAGCCGTTGGTCTCGAGCCATTGGTAGAACGGGTCCACAGTCGCGTCGAAGGACCGCCAGGCGGTGCTGTGGCACGACGCGAGTTGTACGGGTCGTAGCCGATCCAGTCGACGTAGGAGTTGCCGGGATACAAGCTGGTGAACTCCGAGTCGTGTGCGCCGGTGCCCGGTGACTGTCCACACCCAGATCACGTTCGTCACCCCATCTAGCCGCGAGCCGGTCGTGAATGTGGCGGTAGGCGGCGACGTAGTCCGCGGGGGTGCCGGCCTGCAGGCATCCGGCGGTCCATCTCGGGATCGAAGGTCAGAAACACTGGCTTGCCATACGCCTTGAGCCGAGCTGCCTCGGGGTCGATCACGGAGGCGTCGTATTCGCCGCTGGCGATGTTCGACCACAGCAGCTGGGTGTTCGTCGAGAACACTCGCGACGCCCAGGAGAACATCAGGATGTGGTTGACGCCGAGCGCGCGCTCGCTCGCGTCGGGAAACTGTCCGGAGCCCACGGAGTTGGACATGTCTTGGTAGCGGTAGACGATGTTGAACTGGCGCCCCACCTGCGACTCGAGGTCGGTGTAGGTCGTCTCCCAGTTCTCCCCGGCGCTCGGTGGCTTGTAAACGCCCCACCAGGCGCCACAGGAGGGCACGAGCAACGACGAGACGGTGCAGCCCGAAGCCGGCGAAGAGACCGGCGCGGGCACCGTCGGTGACGGGACGGGTGCCACCGGCGGGGTTGGGACAGGCGTGGGGATCGAGACGGGCACGAACCGTACGGTTCGCGTCTGCACGACCTTGACGTCGTCGGCCTCGAAACCCTTGCGAGCGCGACTGCGGGCGGAAACCGAGACGAGGCGCACGACGAGCCGGGCGCCGTTTCGGCGTGCGGTGTAGCCGACCGCGACCCGGCGCCAAGTCGATCGGCGAAGCACGACCCGTCGGCGCGCATGACCGACGACGTGACCATCCTTCACTTCGTTCACGCGAAGGATCACCCCGACGCGGCGATGCCCTGTGCGCCTGACCATCGCGGACGCTTCGTATCGATCACCGTTGACGGTCGACTTCATCGCGAGCTGTTCGGTGAGCGCCGCGACGCCATGTGTTGACGCGACGACGCGCGCAGCGTGGCTGCTGTGCAGACCGGGATCGACGATTCGCAAGTGAGGCTCGGCGTGACCGCTCACGTGCCAATGCGTGCGACCTTCGGCGAAGCCACCGTTGCGCACCAGCTCGACCGACGTGTGCTCAATCCGCCGCTCCATCTTCGTGACGGAATGGCCGCTCGGCCGCGGAGCCGATGTCGTCGCAGCATGCGTGAGTGTCGGCAGGACGGCGCCTACAACACCGATCAGCACGTTCACCGCAACTACAGCGCCGTACCTACGGGCTGAGACAACCGACATACATGACTCCGATGGGGCAGCGCAGGAGTTCCTGACACTTACCAAAATCGGCGCCCGAACGGGTGAACTGACCAGCCCATTGGAGTGACCGGCATGCAGGCTGACGCTCACCACATCGTCAGTACATCCGGGACCCGGCCCAGACGACTGCGGCGCCCCGTCGGTTTTAGCCGATCGGAGCGCCGCAGTCTGAGTTGCAGAAATCGTTAGGTTCCCGGCCCGAGCGGACCGACAGTGCCAAACGCGACGTCGTCGAGCAAAATCGTGCCAGGCGCGACCTTCGTCGTGGCGACCTGTCCAACCTGCAACGAACCGAACGACGTACCGGTGTCGATGCCGGTGACGGTGTGGGTCTCCAGCGGTGTTGTTGAGTCGCCGGCGTAGACGCTCACCGTGAACGAGCCAGCGGTCTTGGAGTTGACCAGCTTCCATTCGATACGAAGCCAGGTGTGCAACGGAAGGTCTTGGTGAACGTCAGCTCCTTCGTGCCGGCCTCGTTGTAGAGCGAGAGCCGGTCGAGGGTGCCGACGTCGATCTGCGCATCGCGGTCCAATGACGCGTCACCCAGATGAACCAGCTCGACGGTCGCCTTTGGAGTCGCGGCGAGGTCGAGATAGGTGCGCCCATAGCTGGTCTTCGACGCCGAGGTGATCGACGCCTTACCCCACTGCAAGTAGCAGGCCTTGGTCGAGGGCGTCAGCGCAGCTCCGCGCTTGCCGTGCGCCGCGCTCGTGCTGTACTTCGCGGTGCCGCCCGAGCAGCTCTCGGAGTTGAACTTGTTGCCGGACGCCCCGCCGGAGTTCGCCGCGGTGATGGCGCCGCCAGCTGCGCCACCCTCGAAGCTGTTCGCGAGCACTGCCGGATAGCCGGCGAGTGTCGTCGCCGAGACCGGCGCGGAGGCCGGACCAGGGCCGGCGGAGTCCGACGCGATCACCTGATACCAGTACGTGGTGTTCAGCGACCCGGCCTTGTCCGCATACGCCGGGGAGGTGACGGTCGTCGACAGTGGCGTGAACGGGCCGGTCGCGGACTTGGTCGAGCGATCGACCTCGTACGTCGTTGCGCCCGGTGTGGCCGTCCAGGTCAGGTCGATCTCCGTCGGCGATACCGCCTTGGCCTTGAGCCCACTCACCTGTCCAGGCGCGTTCGGCGGAGTTGTCGCCGTTTGGGTCGCCGAGAACGCCCCGGTGCCGCCACCATCCACTGCGGCCACCTGGTAGTCATAGCTCGTGCCCGGACCGACATTCGTGTCGGCAAACGTTGTCGCCGCGGCGCCGCTGCTCACCGTTGTCCAGTTCGTCGTGCCGGATGGGGCTCGACGCACGGTGTAGCTCACTGCACCCGCCGCCGCGTTCCACTGCAGGTCGACCTCGGTCGACGACGTGGCCGTTGCGGACAGGCCCGAGACCGTGGCAGGCAATGTGGTTGCCGTGACCGTGTTTGATGCGGCACCCGGCCCGGCCGAATCGAGCGGAACGATCTGGTAGTCGAACGAGTCGCCAGGGTTGAGGCCGGTGTCGGAAAATGTCGTGCCGGTCACCGTGCCAAGGTCCTTCGGGAACGTGCCCGACCCACCAGGACCGCGTTGCACATCGTAGGAGGTGGCGCCGGTCGCGGCGCCCCAGCTCAAGTCGATCTCGCCAGTGCCCGAGACGGTCGCCGTGAGCGTGCCGGGCTGGCCCGGTGCAGTCGTGATCGAGGTGACCGCAGACGGCGCGCTGTTGCCACCGCTGTTCGACGCGATCACTCGGTAGTCGTAGCTGCCACCCGGCGTGAGGCCGGAGTCGTGCAGCGACGTCCCCAGCAGGTCGGTGCCGACACTGGAGAAGCTGTTCGCACCTGACGCCGAACGCTGCACCTCATACGAGGTTGCGCCCGGCACCGACGCCCACGAGATGTCGGCGGTCGTGGTCGAGGTGCTGGTCACGACCGGCGCGGCCGGGGCGGCCGGCGGGGCCGGGGTGGTGCTCTGGCCGGTGCCGATGTCGTAGTCGCCTAAGACCTGCGAGGCGCTCAGCGCGTACGGGTAGACCGCGACCTCGTCGATCGAGCCGGTGAAGTCATTGACGCTTGCCCCAGCCGGTGTCGCCACCGACGTGCCAGTAGCCGTTGTAGCTCTGGTTGGTGGTGACCGGTCCGGAGGCCACGAGGCTGCCGTCGACGTAGAGATCCATGCCTGACGGGCCTTGGGTGGCGACGACGTGGTGCCACTGACCGTTGGCGAGGTCCAGGTCGCCGGGCGCCGAGATGACATCTTCCACGCCGTTCCACACCCCGAAGTTCAGGTTGCCAGCGTCGAAGTAGATGTGCTTGTCGTAACTCCCACTACCGGTGGCGACTGCTGCTGTCACCGAAGCCGATGATCTTCCCGGCAGCCTGGTTCGTCTTGAACCATGCCTCGAGGCTGAAGGTGGTCGGGCTCGGAGTTTGTGACTGCGACACCATCACGCCGCTGTCGGTCCCGTCGGTGCTCATCGCAGTGTCGGCCGGCGACTAGCCGTCGGAGATCGCGCCCGGGACACCAAGGGTGTCGCCGCTGTTGTACGTGCCGTTGTTGCCGTTGCCGGACAGGTCGTTGGCGGTCGGCCGGACTGGCTCGTCGAGGCGCCAGTACAGCGACGGACCATCGGCGATGACGCTTGGCGTACGCCGTCGTCGATCCCGGAGCGGCCGCGGACGGTGTAACCAGCCGCGGTGTATTGCGCGGCGACCTGGGCCGGGGTGAGTGCGGAGTTGTAGACCGAAGGATCGTCGATCGAGCCCTGGAAGAAGCTGCTCGTGGGCTGGCTCGGCCAGCTGTTGAGGTTGTCCTCACCGACGCGCCAGTAGCCCTCGTAGGACTGGTTCGTCGTCGTCGGGTTGCTGCCTACCTTGACCCCGTCGACGTAGAGCGACATGCCGCCGAACCCTGGGTCGCGACGACCTGGTGCCAGGCGCCGTCGTTGTAGGACTTCGGGGTCTGGATGATGTCGGCGCCACCGTTGTAGGTGCCGAAGATCAGCTGACCGCTGTTGGTCATGTAGATGTGCTTGTCGTAGTTGCCGCTGTCACCGGTCTGGCTGCTGCCGAAACCGATGATCTTGCCGCCGGTCGTGGTGGTCGTCTTGAACCAGCGCCTCGGCCGAGAAGGTCGTCGGGCTTGGCTGCAAGACGCCGGAGGAGAAATAGCCAGTTGAGCCATCGAACGTGGCCGCAGTGTTGCTGTCGCCGATGATTGCGCCCGGCTGGCCGAGGGTGACGCCTCCGGTGTAGGTGCCACCGTCGAGGCTCGGCGAGGAGTCAGCCGCGATCGTGCCGCTCGACTCACCGAAGCGCCAATATCCTGCAGGGTTCTGGCCAAGCACCGTCGCTGCGTAACCAGTGCTCCCGTTAGACACGGTGACTTTCGCTGACGCCGCTGACATCGGACTGCTGCCAGTCCCGTACGTCTCCACCGCTTCAACGCGATAAGTGTGCTGACTGCCAAGTGCCAGACCGCTGTCGGTGAAGCCAACGACCGGCTGCTGCCAGAAGTACGAGGTGACCTTGGTGCTCGCGATCGGGGTGGTGCCGGCGTCGCGGAACAGCTCCATCGTGAGGTCGACGTCGTCGAGGTCGACCGGCGCCTGGGCGTACACGTTCACTGCGCCCGGCCCGGCGCTCACGGCAACCGGCGCGGCGGGCTTCGGCGTCGGGTAGTCGTTCGTGGTCGTGAACCGCGCGATGCCCTGCTGGCCGACGTGGTTGACGAGGGTGAAGTCACCGCCGACGTAAAGCTGGCTGCCATCGGTCGCCATGGCGCGTGGCCCGAGGTTTGGGCCGGCGTTGGTGAACGGATACCAAGGCCCGAGGTAACCGTTGCTCAGGTTCTCCGAGAGGAGGTGGCGGTCCTGGTTCTCCGGCACCTGCGGGAAGTTGGCTGGGTCGTTCGAGACCGGACCGTTGGTGTTGTTCTCCTGGCAGTCGTGTGCGTGCGAGCCCTTGTAGAGGTAGTTGCCGACGACCTCGACGACCTGCGTAGCGCCAAGGCAGCGGTTGACCCACACCAGCGAGCCGTCGGAGAGGTCACGGCCCAGGTGCCGTCAAAGCAGCCGCCGCCGGTGCCCTCATCGGCGAAGTACGCCACGCCTGCGGAGATCACGACGTCCTTGACGTCGGAGACGCAGCCGTCGTTGTTCGAGTCTGTGCCGGGCGGCACCGTGGTGTCTGCCGGCATCGGCTCGAGATCGCCGGCCGAGGCCGACCCGATCCCGCCGATGATGACCGCCTTGTTGTAGGTCGTCGTGCCATCTGCTGACTGCGTCAGGCCATCCACCTGGTCGAAGTAGCCACCCGCGACCACCTGGCTGCCGTCCGCCGTGACTGCCAGCGCATCCACGGTGTTGTCGGTGCCCGGCTGCGTGCCGCTGCCCCAGGACAGGACGGCACCGGTCCCGGTCGAAGCTGACTGCTGCGAGGTCGGCCCGTGCGACGCCACCGACCTTGGCAAACGCGCCACCGAGATAGACCACGTCGCCCGAGGTCGCGATGGCTGAGACCGGGCCGCCGGCGTCCGGGTTCCAGGAGGTCAACGCCCCGGTGGTGGTGCTGAACGCCGCGACGTGATCGCGTGGCTGGCCGTCGACCGAGGTGAAGCTGCCGCCGACGTAGACCGTGCTGCCGTCCGGTGAGACTGCGACGCTGCCATTGGTCAGCGGGAGGGATCCGGCCGGCTGGCCGGCAAACGTGTGGGTGTCATCGATCGCCGGGTCGACCGCGCCGGTGGAGGCCTTCAGCGCGGCGAAGTAGTCGGCCGGCTGCTCGCCGGTGCCGAGCGCGTCGCCCGGCGGACGCAGCGTGGTGAAGTCGCCGACCATCCAGATGTCGCCGTTGCCGTACGCCATCTTCCAGACCGTGGCGTTGGTCTGCCAAGACGATGACACGGCCGCCGACAGGCCACCCATCTCGGTGGCGTTTGCCGCCGGAGTCGACAGGATCTGCACGGCGGGAATTGCGACCGCGAGAGTGGTGGCAATACCAACGGTCAGGCTGAGCAGCCGGCGCATTCCTGGTCCTTCCGAGCAGTTTGCGGGTCGCTGCAACTAGGCAGCGAAGCGAAAACGGTGGCAAATCGAACGTTGATGACTCCCGGAGGATGACACACCGCAACTCTCACTTAATAGGCCAAATGGCGGAATTGACGCCGTGCGGCCAACATCACCCGACCGGGCTATCAAGAACCGCGCCGCCACCGCGTCACTCAACGGGGCAGCCGCAGCTTGCGAGTCGCGATCCGCTGGTGGGAGGAGCGCGTGAACACCACGTAGGCCTTGATCTTGCCGCGGGCCACCTTGTTACCGACGTCGAGCTTCACGACCTGATCGCCTGCCGCTGCGTTGAGCTCGACCTTGTGGGCGAGCACCGACGCCCCGCGGCGTACCTCGAACTCGATCTTCATCGTGGTCGATTCGCACACCTGGATGCTGACCTGGCGCAGCTTGGCGGAGACTCGTTTTGCGTGGGCACTGACCAGGGCAGCCCGGACCGCGCTCGGCCGCCCGCAGTCGACCGTGACGTGTTTGGCTGCCGAGAGCGGGCTGTGATGCCCGCCGAAGCGCTCGACCGCACGCACCCGGAACACCGGATGCGCGTTCGGCCGGAGCCCCCGCACGACCCAGTGGACGGCGGGCTGACGCCAGAACAGTGAATGGACGTCGGTCTTGGCGATCGGCTTCGTGCCGCCGTTGCGGAACAGCTCCATGACCAGGTCGGGATCATCGGGATCAACTGGAGGGGTCGCGGTGACATCGACGACGCCGGTGCTCGTGCTGGTGACCTTGGGCGCTGCTGGCTGCGGTGTCGGGTAGTCGGTCGTCGTGGTGAAGCGCGCGACGCCTTGCTGCTCCAGACCGTTGACCTTGCTGAAGTCGCCACCGACGTAGAGCTGCTTGCCATCGGTCGCCATCGCGCGCGGTCCGAGGTTGACGCCAGCGTTGGCCAACGGGTACCACGGCCCCAGGAAGCCGTTGCTGAGTCGCTCCGAGAGCAGGTGGCGAACCTGGTGGTGCGGCAGCGACGGGAAGTTGTCCGGGTCGTGGTTCTTGTTGGCGCTCTGGCAGTCGTGTGCGTGTGAGCCCTTGTAGAGGTAGTCACCGACCACCTCGATGGTCTGCGTGGCGCCCAAGCAGCGGTTGACCCACTTCAGCTTGCCGCCCGCGAGGTGCGCCGCCCAGGTGCCGTCGAAGCAGCCGATTCCGGTGCCCTCATCCGCGAAGTAGACGTCGCCGTGGGCGATCACGATGTCCTTGACGTCCGAGGAGCACAGGTCGGGACCGGTCTTGACGCGGTGAGAGTCGGTGCCTGGCGGAACGACCCGGTCAGCCGGCAGCGGCTCGAGCTTGCCGGCCTTCGCCGACCCGATGCCGCCGATGACGACCGCCTTGTTGTACGCGGTTGACTTGGTCAGGCCGTCGACCTTGTCGAAGTAGCCACCCGCCACCACCTGGGCGCCGTTCTTCGTGACGGCGAGCGTGTCGACCGTGTTGTCCGTGCTCGGCTGGGTTCCGCTGCCCCACGAGACGACGGCGCCGGCACCGGAGGCGCTGACTGCGGCGAGGTTGCCGCGGGTCGCACCGCCGACCTTGCCGAAGTCGCCGCCGATGTAAACGACGTTGCCCGAGGCCGCGATCGCCCGCACCCGGCCGCCGGCGTCGGGGTTCCAGGCGGTCAACTCACCGGTGCTCGCGCTGAACGCCGCGACGTGGTCGCGCGGCTGGCCATCCACGCTGGTGAAGTTGCCGCCGACATAGATCGTCTTGCCATTCGGCGAGGCCGCGACGACGCCATCGGTCAGCGGCAGGGTTCCGGACTTCTGGCCGGCGAACACGTGGGTGTCATCGATTGTGGTGTCCGGTGCTCCGGTCGAGGCCTTCAGCGCGGCGAAATACAGCGCCGATTGGGTGTCGACCCCCGGCTTGGCGTTCGGTGGGCGCAGCGTGGTGAAGTCACCGACCATCCACATGTCGCCGTCGGCGTACGTCATCTTCCAGACCGTGGCATCGGTCTGCCACGACGAGGACGTTTTGGCCGATAAGCTCCCCATTTCGACCGCATTGGCCGCCGGCGCGTCGAGCGCGACCAGTGCAGGAGCCGCCAAGCAGCAGCAGGCGAGAAGGGTGGTGCACCACGACAACGGACGACTCACGACTGGATTTCTCCCTCATCACCGAATCCGCACGAAATTTGCGCCGCACGGTTGTTTCGAGCGTATCGACTCGCCAAGGCCCCGGTAGGACATTTGGGCTAACCGGGGACATCGGTTCAAAACCTCACCCTGCTGGCCTATCAACTCAGCCGTCGAGCCTAACTCGGGCAAATCAGATATCGGCGGTTTCGGGTGGTTGAGTCTCAAACAGATCAGTTGAGTCTCAAACAGATCAAAGGCGGCTCACTACCAGGGGCTCCGGCGGTTAGTCCGTTCGCGTCTGATTCCTCGGCGGCGCTCTCGCCGGTCGATACGTGCCGCAACGCCCGATTTCCTCCGGTGATAACGAGTGCAGTTGGGTGGTGACGCGCAGTCTCGCGTGACGTGGCGTGCCAGGGGGTGCTCAGCGAACGCTAGGAAGACGCGCGGCCGGTTGCTTTGCCGGTTCTTGCTTTGCCCCGCGTGGGGGGCGTCTCCTCGGGCCAGCCGATGTCGGAGGTCGAGTCGGGCGTGCCGTTGGCGGCCTTGCGGGCAGGGGCCTGGCTGGCCGGGCGGACCTCGGCGTCGTCCGGAGCGGGCGACGCGGTGGGCTCCGGCCCGATCAACGGCACCGAATATCCCGGGCTGCCATCCGTGCTGGCGTCTGGTCGGGCGCTGCTCGGAAGCTTCCGATCGCCCTTAAGCCGGCGACGGGCGCGGCTGGCTCGGCGCGACACGAGACGTGATCCGTCGCGATTGAGCACCGCTCCGATGACCCGAGCGTTGGTCGCGGTCAGCAGCTCGCGCAGCTCGATCAACTCGCTACGGCGCGTGGTCCCTGCGTCGGCGACGACGATGACACCGTCCACCGCCGGGAGCAACGGGACCGCGTCGGCGAACTCGAGCAGCGCCGGCGGGTCGATCAAGGTGAGATCCACCAGCTGCTGGTTCTGGCGGATTTGGCGGGCAAGCGCCAGCGGGTTGAGCAGCCGTCCGGCCGGCCGCAGCGCGTCGGAGTTGGCCATCAGCGTGAGCCCGCCCCGCGCGGGTTGATCGGCGTCGGCCGACTCGGCAGCGCCAGAGTCGGCAGCGCCAGAGTCGGCGGAGTCAGCCTCAGCGGCCGGCGCCGACTCAGGCTCGGACGTCGCGACGAAGCGGGCTAGGCCGGCAGCGTTTTCGGGTGCGAGCAGTCGATGGACTTGAGGCTCGCTCAGGTCCGCCGACACCAGCCAGACTCGGCAACCGAGGTCGACGAAGCTGGCCGCCAGGTTCGCGGCGACCGAGCTGCGACCCTCGCCTTGCGCCGGGCTGGCAATCAGGATCGAGCTGATCGCGTCATCGGTGGAGAGCACGACCAGTCGATTTGCCAGCAACCGGTAGGCCTCGGCGACGTTCGGATGAGACGGCCCTTCGGCGGCCAGGTCTGGTCGCCGCCATGGTTTGGCGCTGTGCAGCAGCGGGATCCGGGCGAGCACGGGTGCGCCAGTGAGGTCGGCGAGATCGTGTGGCCCGTGCAGGTGGTCATCCGTCGCGTCGATGATGAAGGCCGCGATCAGACCGAGCACCAGGCCGCCGACGATGCCGGCGGTGAGCACGATGCGGTGCGCGGCTCCAGCCGGCTTCGTGGGCAAGGTCGCCGGCTCCGGCACGGTCGCGCCTGCCGTGTTGACGGTGTCGAGGTCGGTGATTGCCGCACTGTTGGTGTTGATCTGTGCCTGCACGGTGCCGATCTGGGAGGTCAGCCTCGATGACAGCGAGGGATTTGTGGCAGCCGCGAGCTTCCGCTCGAGGGAATCAAGCGACTTCTGCAGCTGTGCCTGCGCCGAGGTCAGCGCCTTGCGCTGCGGCGCGATGAGGCTGAGCGTGGTCGCCTTTCGGCTCGCAAGATAAGCGTGCTCGAACGCGCTCGCCCCGGCCTGTGCTGCCTTGGGCGTACTCGCGCGGTAGGCAAAGTCGAGGATCTCGGTGCTGGCCGGCACCGTCACGGTCAGGTGCGCCAGCGCCTGCGGACCGGTGATGCCCGTACCGAGGCTCGCCGCAGCGGTGTTGGCGAGGGACACCGAGGTCGCAATCTTCTGCTCGGTCGGCATCGACACGGTGTTGGCGATCGACGGCGCGGCCGAGGTGAACTCGTTCGATGTCACCGCGAGCACCTGAACCTGGGCGTGCGAGACGTACCGCACGGCCTTCTCATGGGTGTAGAGCAGGCTCCCGACCACGCCGAGCACCAGCAGCAGCGCGAGGACGCGCCAGCGTCGCCCGAGCACGGCGAAGGTGTCTCGAACCGTCACCGACTCCGCGGGAACGAACCCGCTGTCGATTGACACTGGAGCGCTCTCCTTGCCCGTCGTGAGGAGCTTCCACGGGACGAAACCGCACCGGGGACGCGAAAAGCGTTTTTCAGTCTAGTGCGCGATACCGACCCGCACGGGTCATTTGGCGTAGCGGCTGCTAGACCTTCGTCGCGCGAACCGCTGTCCCGTACGCGCAGATCTCGGTCCACACGTCGCCCATCTCGGAGGTGTCGAAGCGCATGGCGAGGATCGCGTTCCCGCCGCGGCGCTCCGCCTCCTCGATCATGCGGTTCATAACCTCGTTGCGGCTCTCGTACAACGCCTTGGTCATGCCCTTGAGCTCACCGCCGAACATCGACTTGAGCCCGGCACCCATCTGGGAGAACGCGTTTCGGGAACGTACGGTCAGACCCCAGACCTCTCCGAGCACTTCATCGATCTGCCAGCCGGGGAGGTCGTTCGTCGTCACAACGATCATTGCGGCACCGTATCGCTTGGCTAGTCGTTGTAGGCGTTTTGCGCCGCCGCCAGGCCATCGCTGATGAGGAGCTCGATCGCGTCGGCGGCCCGCTCGAGCTGCACGCCGAGCACCTTGCGCTCCGCGGCGGAGAAGTCATGGAGCACGAAGTCGGCGGGGTCCTGTCGCCCCGGCGGGCGCCCGATGCCGAGCCGCACGCGGTAGAACTCGCCCGAACCGAGCGACTGGCGCAGCGACTTCAGGCCGTTGTGGCCGTTGTCGCCACCACCGAGCTTCAACCGGATCGCGCCAAAATCGAGGTCCAGCTCATCGTGCACCACCACGATGCGTTCGATCGGCGACTTGAAGAAGTCGCGTAACGACGCCGCTGGCCCGCCAGAGGTGTTCATGTACGACCGCGGCTTGGCGAGCACCGCACGCTGGCCCGCGAGCCGCGTCTCGACAACATCGCCACGCGCCTTGTGGCTTTTGAAGCGCGCACCCACGCGGGCGGCGAGCACATCGAGCACCATGAAACCGACGTTGTGTCGATTTCCGGCGTACTGCGGGCCGGGATTGCCGAGACCGAGCACGAGCCACGGACCATCTTCGGCCATGGTGGCAAACCCTCGGCGCGTCAGTCTTGTGCGGCGTCGCCCTCGGCGGGCGCGGCCTCATCGGTCGCGGCAGCCTCTGTCGGCTCCTCAGCCGCCTCAGCAACGCCCGGCTCCACCTCGCCGACCTCGGCCTCGAGCTCCTCGGCCGTCGGCGCGGGCACGATGTGAACGACCACCTGGTCGGTGTCACCGGAAACCTCGACGCCCGGGGGCAACGTGATCTGGCCGGCGTGAACGGAATCGCCGATCTCCAAGCCCTCGATCGACACCTCGACGCCGGAGGGAATGTTGGTCGCCTCGGCGGTGACAGCGAGCGTGGTCAGCGACTGGTCGAGCAGGCCACCCGCAACGACCTCACCCACCACCTGGATCACGATCTCGACGTTGATGCGCTCGCCGCGGCGGACGAGGATCAGGTCGACGTGCTCGATCGCCCCACGGACGGGGTCACGCTGGATCGACTTGGGGAGCGCCAGCTCGCTGCCGTCGGCGAGCTGCAGGTCGAGCAGCACGTTCGCGCCATCGGTGCGCAGCGCGTGCTCGAACTCGCGGCTGGGCAGCGACAGGTGGCGCGGGTCGGTGCCGTGGCCGTAGAGAACCGCGGGCAGCTTGCCAGCCCGGCGGGTGCGTCGGGCGCCACCCTTGCCGAACTCGGTACGCGGCTCGGCGACGATGGGAACTTCGGGCACGACTCTGACTCCTTGACGGCTTACGGTGCGTGAGCCCCGCCGAGTCTAGGCGACCGCAGCGATTAGGGGCGACGCGCTTCCATATACAGGCTCTCCGGGCCCCGCACCTCGGTGTCCGGTGCCGGCTCAAGATCGGACTCGCCGAAGGCGCACTGCCGGGGTTCCGGGAAGCCGCTTGCCCGAAACAGCAGCGCGAGGGTCTCGGCGTCATACATCGCGGTGTGCCGGTGCCAGTAGAAGAGCTCCTGCACGGCCAGCATCCGGGTTGGCCGGTCGGGGTGCAGCGATTCGAGGTATTCGCCGTCACCGACGTAGGACCGGACCAGCGCGCCGGCATCCGGAACCCCGACCCGCAGCACGCCGCCGGGGCGCACCACACGAAAGCACTCGGCCATGAACGTGACGCCTGCCCGCAGCGGGATGTGCTCGAGCAGGTGCTCGTGGAAGATCGCGTCGGCCGACCCATCGCTGAACGGCACGCCACGGGCCAGGTCCCAGGCGATCTCGACTGGGTCGCCGACCAGGTCGATGTTCACCCAGCCGTCCTTGTGCTCGCCACCGCTGCCCAGATGTAGGCGCAACGCGCCGCCGGCGGCCTGCACGGCGGCGGCTCGACGGCGCTCTCGTGGCGCGATGGCATCGGTGATGACCATGCGAGCGGTGCCTCGAAGCCGGATCGGCACGAGGTTCTTGGTCAGTAGCCGCAGCCGGCTATCCGTCGACTTGCTGCCCCGGAGCAGACCTTGCTCGGCGTCACAGTCGAGGAAGTACTTTTCGAGGATCTCGCGGTCACGGTTGGCAGCAGCCATATCCCGGCCCGCGGCTTAGGCGTTGCCGTCGAACAGGCTGGTGACCGAACCGTCCTGGAAGATCTCGCGGATCGCACGGCCGATCAGCGGTGCGATCGAGAGCACGGTCAAGCGGTCGAAGTACTGCTCGTCGGTCATCGGCAGCGTGTTGGTCACGACCACCTCGCTGATCCGGCTGTTCTTCAGCCGGTCGACCGCGGGCTCGGAGAACTCGCCGTGCGTGGCCGCGACGATGACCTCGGCCGCGCCGGACTCGAGCAGGATGTCGGCGGCCTTGGTGATCGTGCCGCCGGTCGCGATCATGTCGTCGATCAGCAGGCACTGCCGGCCGTCGACGTCACCGACGACCCGGTGTGCGACGACCTCGTTGGCGACCGTTCGGGTCACGGGTCTTGTGAACGAACGCCACCGGCACCCCGCCGAGCCGGTCGGCCCAGCGCTCCGCCATGCGCACCCGGCCGGTGTCAGGGGACACCACAGTGAAGCTGCGTGCGTCGTAGCGCGACGTGATGTAGTCGGCCAGCAGCGGCAACGCGAACAGGTGGTCGACCGGACCGTCGAAGAAGCCCTGGATCTGCGCGGTGTGCAGGTCGACCGACATCAGCCGGTCGGCGCCCGCGACCTTGAACAGGTCGGCCATCAGGCGGGCCGAGATCGGCTCGCGACCGAGGTGCTTCTTGTCCTGGCGGGCGTAGGGATAGAACGGCATGACGACGGTGATCCGCTTGGCCGACGCCCGCTTCAAGCGCGTCGACCATGATCAGCTGCTCCATGATCCACTTGTTGATCGGCGGGCCGAAGGCCTGGATCACGAACGCGTCGCAGCCGCGTACCGACTCCTCCGGCCGGGCGTAGATCTCGCCGTTCGGCGAACTCCCGGATCATCGTCGGGCTGACGGCGAGCTCCAGCTCGAAGGCGACCTCGTCGGCCAGTGCCGGGTGGGCGCGTCCGGAGAAGAGCAGCAGGGTCTTCTCGCCGCTGGTCTTGATGCCGGTCACTCGTCCGCTCCCTGCTCGTCATCGTCGGACGGGGAAGTGCCTTCCATTGTGCCTGACCGCTGGGGTCCTCGCCGCGGGCCCGACGGGCGGCCTCGTGCCGCCGGGGAATTCGGCCGCTTGCGCTCGACCCAGCCCTCGACGTTGCGCTGCTGCGCCCGCCCGACTCCGATCGCCCCGGCCGGCACGTCGTCGGTGATCACCGAGCCGGCCGCGGTGTAGGCGCCGTCGCCGACGGTCACCGGCGCGACCAGCATCGTGTCGGAGCCGATCCGGACGTCGTCGCCGATCACGGTCGCGTGCTTGTCGACCCCGTCGTAGTTGACGAAGATCGTCGCCGGCCCCGATGTTCGAGCGCTCGCCGATCTCGGCGTCGCCGACGTAGGACAGGTGCGGCACCTTGCTGCCCTCGCCGACGCACCGCGTTCTTCATCTCGACGAACGCGCCGGCCTTGGTGCCGTTGCCGAGCACGGTGCCAGGCGCAGGTATGCGTACGGCCCGACGGTCGCCCCGGCGCCGATCTCGCGCCGCGTGCAGTGCGACTTGATCACGGTGGCGCCCTCACCGACGAGGGTGTTGCGCAAGGTGCAGTCCGGGCCGACCTCGGCCATCCGCGCGATGTGGGTCGCGCCGTGGAGCTGGGTGTTCTGGTGGATGACGACGTCCGGCTCGATCGTCGACCCGGACGCCCATCCAGGTGGTCTGCGGGTCGATGATCGTGACGCCCTCGCGCATCCAGTGCTCGACGATGCGGTCGCGCATGCCCGCCGCGCCACGGCGAGCTGGACCCGGTCGTTGACGCCGAGGGTCTCGACCCGATCGGCCGGCCTGACACTCGTCGACCGACCTCGCCGCTCGGACCAGCAGCCCGACCACATCGGTGAGGTACTGCTCGCCCTGGACGTTGTCCGCGGTGACCCGCGCGAGCGCGCCGCGAAGCTTGGCGATGTCGAAGGCGTAGACGCTGGTGTTGATCTCGGTGATCTGGCGCGTGGCCTCGTCGGCGTCGCGCTGCTCGACGATCGCGGTGACCTGGCCGTCGGCGTCGCGGACGACCCGGCCGTAACCGGTCGGGTCGGCGAGCTCGGCGGTCAGGACGGTCGCGGCCGCGTTGATCTCGTGATGGCGTCGAGCAGCGCTGCAAGGTCTCGCTGGTCAGCAGCGGCATGTCGCCGGGCAGCACGACGACGGTGCCGTCGACGCGCGTCGCCGAGCGCCTCCAGCGCGAGCCGGACCGCGTGGCCGGTGCCGTGCTGCTCCTCCTGGACGACCGGCACGGCGCTGGACTCGATCTCGGTGAGGTGCTCGATCACCTGCGCGCGGCGATGGCCGACGACGACGACCGTGCGTGGCGGCGCCGAGCGGCTCCGCGGCAACCAGGACGTGACCCAGCAGGCTGCGGCCGCAGATCGCGTGCAGCACCTTGGCGAGCTCGGACTTCATCCGCTTGCCCTCGCCGGCCGCAAGCACGACCACGGCGGCAGGCGCTGTGCTCAGTCACCCAAACTCCAGGATTGCGGTACGACGGGAAGGCCGGCCCGAGCCTACCCAGCCCTACGATCGCCCCTCGGACTCCCACCAAAGACTCGGCTGCCACGGACATGACCTGTCAGCGTCCGCCGGCGGACTCGAACCTTGCCTCTGTGCTCCCGGAGAAGGGGTCGAACCTCCATGACGGAGACCAAAACTCCGCGTCCTGCCGTTAGACGATCCGGGAAGGATCTCCCTGCAGACTAGGTCGCTCGTGCGGTTGTAGCGACTGGGAGCGGGATTGTGACGCTTCGTGGTCGCCCGCTGAAACTGAACGCCAACGACACCCAACTCAGCTGCCCACCAGGATTCGTGAGCCTCGGCGTCGGCACTCGCGTGAATACCCAGGCGGTAGTTTCGCGCATCCTCGGGCACGCCGAGCAGGTCTAACCAGGCGAGGAAAACCGCAGCATCGTCGGATCGCTATTGATGATTCAGTCACACGGTCCGGTTGTCGGATGTCGCGTACCCAAGGACTAATCGAGCCTTTGCTCGCGCCAGTTATTCCAGCGATCTCGTTGTAGGTCAGCCCTTCACCCCGCAGCCAGCGGGCCTTCCCGATCCGGTGGCAGTCCTCGTCATTGATCACGACCTCAGCGTGGTCAGCGCATCTGACGGTTTCGCTGAACTGTCCACAGGTTCGCGTGCGAATATTTCGCTAACGAGAGGAGCTGCGATGACACAAACGGCGATCCCGGCGATAACCAACGACGTGACGAGCCGCCTCGCTGCGAGTCCGCCGACCGTCATGACGCGATCGCCGCGTGGCGCACGCGCCGAACAGGTCGTCCTGCTGCTGCTCATCATTGTGCCGTTCCTCGCCGTGATCGCCGCCATCCCGGTTGCCTGGGGCTGGGGTCTCGGCTGGCACGACATCGTGATCGCCCTGGCGATGTACGCGATCAGCGGTCACGGCATCACCGTTGGCTTCCATCGCTACTTCACCCATGGCGCGTTCAAGGCGAAGAAGGCGCTGCGGGTCGCGCTGGCAGTCGCGGGCAGCCTGGCGATCGAGGGGCCGGTGATCCGCTGGGTCGCCGACCACCGTCGCCACCACGCCTACAGCGACCGCGAAGGCGATCCGCACTCGCCGTGGCGATACGGCGAGGACTTCCGCGCTCTGATGAAGGGCCTTCTGGCACGCCCACATCGGCTGGATGTTCGACGTCGAGCAGACCAACCACCAGCGCTTCGCCCCTGACCTGCTCGCTGACCGCGCGATCGTCCGGGTCTCCAAGGCCTTTCCCTGGCTCAGCGCCACCAGCCTGCTCGCTGCCCGCCGCTCATCGGCTTCGCCTGGTCAGGCGGTCGCTGGCAGGGCGCGGCCACCGCGTTCTTCTGGGCGAGCCTCGTACGCGTCGCCGTTCTTCACCACGTCACCTGGTCGATCAACTCGATCTGCCACACGATAGGCAAGCAAGCCGTTCACGGCTCGCGACCGCTCTGGCAACGTCTGGTGGCTCGCGATCCCCTCGATGGGCGAGTCCTGGCACAACCTGCACCACGCCGATCCGACCGCCGCCCGCCACGGCGTGCTGCGCGGTCAGCTCGACTCGTCCGCCCGGATCATCTGGGCGCTCGAGAAGCTGCACCTCGCCTACGACGTTCGATGGCCCTCGCCGGAGCGGATCGCCGGCCAAGCTCGCCCCGCCTGTAGCGCTAGGCCTCGTCGACGTCGTCGGCGAGGTCCATCCACTGGTCCTCGAGCTCGGTCTTCTCCTGCGCCAGCTCGCGCAGCTCGAGCGTCGAGAGCGAGCACCCGCTCGTGATCGGTCGCGTGCTCGGCGAGCTGGTCGTGGAGCCGGCGTTCGGCCGCGCGCGATCCGCTCCAGCCGCCGCTCGATCCGGGTCAGCTCCTTGCGGGTTGCCCGCGTGTCACCGACCGGGCCCGTCGACCGGCGGTGCGACGGGTGACATCCGCGATGACGCGCCGCAGCGCGAGGTACTCGTCGACGCCGCCGGGCAGGTCGCGCAGAGTCCCGTCGCCGGGCAGCGCCCACATCACGTCGCACACCCGCTCGAGGAACCACCGGTCGTGGCTGACGACGACGACCGTGCCCGGCCCACCCGTCGAGCAGGTCCTCGACCTGCGACAGCGTCTCGATGTCGAGATCGTTGGTCGGCTCGTCGAGCAGCAGCACGTTCGGCGCGGCCATCAGCAGCCGCAGCAGCTGCACCCGCCGCCGCTCGCCGCCGGACAGATCGCCGATCGGCGTCCACTGCCGGTCGGCCGGCAAAGCCCAAGCGTTTCCAGCAGCTGCCCCGCGGTCTGCTCGCGGCCACGAGCGACCGTCACCCGCTGTGCGACCTCCTCGACCGCCTGCAGCACCCGCAGCGAGGGGTCGAGCTCGCCGACCTGCTGCGACAGGTACGCCGGCACGACGGTCTTCCCGGTCCGCACCCGCCCGGCGGTCGGCACGACATCGCCGAGCAGCAGCCGCAGCATCGTGGTCTTGCCGGCGCCGTTCGGGCCGAGCAACCCGAACCGGTCGCCGGGCCCGAGCCGCCAGGTCACGTCGCGCATCAAGGTCCGGTCACCGAGCGCGACGGTGACGTCCTCGACGTCGTAGACGTCCTTGCCGAGCCGCGACGTCGCGAACCGCGCCAGCTCGACCTGGTCGCGCAGCGGCGGCTCGTCGGCGATCAGCGCGTTGGCCGCGTCGATCCGGAACTTCGGCTTCGACGTGCGCGCCGGCGGCCCGCGCCGCAGCCAGGCCAGCTCCTTGCGCAGCAGGTTCTGCCGGCGGCTCCTCGCCGGCGGCCGCCTGCCGGTCGCGCTCGGCCCGAGCCAGCACGTACGCGGCGTAGCCCGCCGTCGTAGCGGATGCACCGTGCCGTCGCCGACCTCCCAGGTCTGCTCGCACACCGCGTCGAGGAACCACCGGTCGTGGGTGACGACGACCAGCGCGCCGCGCCGGCTGCGGAGGTGGTTGGCCAGCCAGTCGACCGCCTCGATGTCGAGGTGGTTGGTCGGCTCGTCGAGCAGCAGCACGTCGGGGTCGGCGACGAGCAGCGCCGCCAGCGCGACGCGGCGCCGCTCACCGCCGGACAGCGTCGCCGAGCGACAGCGTCCGGCGCGATGCCGGCCAGCAGCCCCGTCGAGCACGCCGCGGACCCTGCGCGTCGGCGGCCCACTCGTGCTCGGCCCGCGTCGCCGACGACCGCAGCCATCACGGTGGCGGCCGGATCCAGCGCGTCGTGCTGAGACAGCCGCCCGACCTCGATGCCGCCGGTCTGCGTCACCCGCCGGCGTCGGGCGGCTCGTCGCCGGCCAGGATCGCGAGCAAGCGTCGACTTGCCGCCGCCGTTGCGCCCGACCACGCCGATCCGGTCGCGGTCGCCGACGCCGAGCGAGACGCCGTCGAAGACGAGGGTCGGGCCGTATGCCTTGCTGACCGACTCGAGGTTGACCAGGTTCGCCATCAGGACGCTGCGACGACCCGGCACCCGGCACCGGCCCGCTGGCCCGGCGTACGGTCCGGCACACGTCGTAGCCGGCGAGTGCGGACGCGATCCGGATCGCCTCGCCCGGCGTCGCTCGCGAGCAGCGCCACCGTTGGCCCGGAGCCGGAGACGATGCCGCCGGCCGCGCCGAGCTCCTGACCGGCCGCGAGGACCCGGGCGAGGTTCGGCCGAAGCTGCAAGGCCGGGGACTGCAGGTCGTTGCGCAGCGCGTGCCCGAGCGCGACCACGTCGCCGGCCCGCAGCGCGGCGAGGACGCCGTCGGCGCTGCGGCGGCCGTGTCCGCGTCCTCGCCGCGCTGCCGGTCGAGCTCGGCGTAGACCGAGGGAGTCGACAGGCCGCTTTCGGCGACCGCCAGCACCCAGTGCCACTCACCGCGGCTCAGGACCGGCGACACGATCTCGCCGTGACCCGGTGCCGAGCGCGGTCCCGCCGTGGAGCAGGAACGCCACATCACTGCCGAGCCCGGCCGCGAGCCCCTCGAGCACCGCACGCTCGAAGCCGCACTGCCACATCGCGTCCGCGGCAACCAGCGCGGCGGCGGCATCTGCACTGCCACCGGCGAGCCCGCCACCGACCGGGATGCCCTTGCGCAACGTCAGATGTGCCGACCGGCTCGACGCCGGCCAGCGCCGCGACCGCCCGGACCGCCTGAACGGCGAGGTTGTCATCGCCGAGTCGGCACGTCCTCGACGTGCTCGCCGACCAGATCGACAGTCGAGCGAGTCCGTCAGTGGTCGGCTCGATCGTGACCTCGTCGTACAGGCTCACCGCCTGATAGATGGTGTGCAGCTGGTGCTTGCCATCGGGACGCAACGGCCCGACGCCGAGGTGCAGATTGACCTTTGCGGGGACGCGCACGGTGACGCTCAGCGGTGCCACCTCACCCCACGATCGTACGGGCCATCCGCCATCGCACCGGCCGTCCCAGGGCGACCCAGCATGTCACATGGGGTCGCTATAGCTGCGCTTGGCGCGTCGGCGGCGATTCGGGCGAAGGCTGCGATGTCGAGCTGCTCACCTCGGGTGCCGCGGGTCCATCCCCGCCCGGCGCAGCGCCGCCTCGGCCGGCTGCCGGCGACCCCGCCCAGCCGGCCAACGCCGGCCCGCAGCGTCTTGCGCCGCTGGGCGAAGGCGGCGTCGATCACCGCGAAGACCTCGGCCCGCGATCGCCGTGGTGACCGGCGGCTCGCGGCGGGTGAACGCGACCAGGCCAGAGTCGACGTTGGGCACCGGCCAGAACACCGTCCGCGGCACCGACCCGGCGCGGCGCAGCGACGCCCACCATGCCGCCTTGACCGACGGAGCGCCATAGGTGCGCGAGCCCGGCGCGGCGGTCAGCCGGTCGGCGACCTCGGCCTGGACCATCACCAGGCCGGCCCGCAGCGAGGGCAGCGTCTCGAGCAGATGCAGCAAGACCGGCACCGACACGTTGTACGGCAGGTTGGCGACCAGCGCAGTCGGTGCCGGCCCCGGCAGCGACGTCGAGTGTCATCGCGTCCGCCGTGACCACCTCCAGCCGGTCGGCCAGCGTCGGGCAGCCGGAGCGCGACCGTCGGCGACAGCGCGCCAGCCAGCGCCGGGTCGATCTCGACGGCGACTACCCGAGCACACGACCGGGCAGCAAGCGCCAAGCGTCAGCGACCCGAGACCTGGGCCGACCTCGACCACCACGTCATCAGCGCCGAGGTCGGCGGTCCGCACGATCCGGCGCACCGTGTTGGGATCGATGACGAAGTTCTGTCCCAGCGTCTTCGTCGGGCGCAGCCCGAGCGCGGCGACCAGGCGCCGCACGTCGGTCGGTGACAGCAGCCCGTCCGGCGCAGCAGCGCTCACGCCCAGCCGAAGACGCGCGCCGCCGTCGACGGTCACGGCCGCCGCGACGTCGTCCTCGGACACACCCTTCAGCGTCGCGATCGCGCGGACGGTGAGCGGCACGAGATAGGGCGAGTTGGGCCGGCCGCGATAGCGGCATCGGCGTGAGGAACGGCGCGTCGGTCTCGACAAGCAGCTGATCAAGTGGCGCGACCGCAACCGCATCCCGCAGGTCCTGCGCGTTCTTGAAGGTCATGTTGCCGGCGAACGACATTACGTATCCACGATCCGCGCAGCGTCGCGCGAAGTCGGCGTCGCCGGAGAAGCAGTGGAAGATCACGTGCTCCGGCGCACCCTCGCTCTCCAACACCCGCAACACGTCCTCATGCGCCTCGCGGTCGTGGATCATCACGGCCTTGCCGACCGCCTTCGCGATCGCGATGTGCCGCCGGAACGACTCGCTCTGCGCCGGCCAGCCGTCGGCCGGCGTACGGAAGTGGTCGAGTCCGGTCTCGCCGAGCGCGACGACCCGCGGATGGGCCGCCAGCTCGGCGATGGCCTGCCAGGCGGCCTCGTCCGCCGAGTGCGCCTCGTTCGGGTGGATCGCGACCGCGGCCCAGACGTCGTCGCGCGACGCAGCAACCTCGACGCTCCACCGCGATGACGGCACGTCGATCCCGACCTGCACCACGCGCTCGATGCCGACCGCGTGCGCCGCCGCCATCGACGTCCGCCACGTCGACGTCCATCAGGTCGAGGTGGCAGTGACTGTCGAGTGCGGCAGTCGTGCAGCGCGCCGGTGGCGGCAGGCTGCTCGCCGCTGCGGCCGGCGAGCGGCTCACGTCCCGCCCATCCGCTCGAGCTCCTCGTCGATCACGGACGGATCGAGCTTGGCGAACAACGGAGTCGGCGGCGCGATCGGCGTCCCGGTCTTGAGGTCCACCGACTCCCAGCGAACGTCAACGTGGTAGTCGCCGGTCAGGATCGGGTACGCCGGCCCGCCGTCGAGATCGTCGACATCGCGCAACTCGGGCTGCGGCGCCAGCACGCCGTCGCGACCCAGCAGCTCGTGCACCTGCTGACAGGAGTGCGGCATGAACGGCGAGAGCAACGTCGTGCAGTCACTGACCGCCTGAAGCGCGACGTGCAGGATCGTGGCCATCCGCTCGGGGTCGGTCTCTCGCAGCTTCCACGGCGCCTGCTCCGACAGATACTTGTTGGTCTCGGTGACGACCCGCATCGACTCGCCCAGACCGGCCCGCATCCGCGATCGCTCGATGTGCGCGCCCACAGCGTCGAAGGCGCCCCGGGTGGCAGCGAGCAGCTCCTGGTCGATCGCGGTCAGCTCGCCGGCTGCCGGCAATGAGCCGAGGTTCTTCGCGGTGAACGACAACGTGCGGTTCACCAGGTTGCCCCACGCCGCGACCAGCTCGTCGTTGTTGCGCCGGACGAACTCCGACCAGGTGAAGTCGGTGTCGTTCGATCTCAGGGCCCGCCGCGGTCAGGTAGTAGCGCAGCGTGTCCGGCGAGTAGCGGGCCAGGAAGTCGCGGACATAGATCACGACGTTGCGGCTCGAGGAGAACTTCCGTCCCTTCCATCGTGAGGAACTCACTCGACACGACCTCGCTCGGCAGCTGCAGCTCGCCGAACTTACCCGGTGCGCCGCCCTTCGAGCCCTTGCCGTCATAGCCGAGCAGCTCGGCCGGCCAGATCTGGGCGTGGAACGTGACGTTGTCCTTGCCCATGAAGTAGTACGACTCGGCACTCGGGTCGGTCCACCATGCGCGCCAGGCGTCGGGGTCACCGCTTCGGCGGGCCCACTCGATCGAGGCCGACAGATAGCCGATGACCGCGTCGAACCAGACGTACAACCGCTTGCTCGGGTTGTCCTCCCAGCCCGGCAGCGGGATCGGAACCCCCCAGTCGATGTCGCGGGTCATCGCGCGCGGCTTCAGGTCGGCGATGAGGTTCATCGAGAACTTCAAGACGTTGGGACGCCAGTCGGTGCGGGTCTGCAGCCACGAGCCCAGCGCGTCGGCGAACGCCGGCAGGTCGAGGAAGAACTGCTCGGTCTCGACGAAGACCGGCACCTCGCCGTTGATCTTCGAACGCGGGTTGATCAGCTGATCGGCGTCGAGCTGGTTGCCGCAGTTGTCGCACTGGTCGCCGCGCGCCTCGTGATAGCCGCAGATCGGGCAGGTGCCCTCGATGTAGCGGTCGGGCAGCGTGCGTCCGGTCGACGGCGAGATCGCGCCACGCGTCGTGCGTTCGACCATGTAGCCGTTGCGTGTACAGCGTCTTGAAGATCTCCTGCGTGACCGCGTAGTGGTTGAGCGTCGTCGTGCGGGTGAACAGGTCGTAGGACAGGCCGAGCTGCTGCAGGTCCTCGGCGATGACCCGGTTGTAGCGATCGGCGAGCACCCGCGGCGACACGCCCTCCTGATCGGCCTGGACGAGGATCGGCGTGCCGTGCTCGTCGGTGCCACTGACCATGAGGACGTTGTTGCCGGCCAGCCGGTGATAGCGGGAGAACACGTCGGACGGCACGCCGAAGCCCGCCACGTGACCGATGTGGCGCGGACCGTTGGCGTACGGCCATGCGACCGCCGCCAGGATGTGCCGGGACATGCTCAGCCTACGCCCGCCCCGATTCGCCGAGCACAACCTCATATACCTGGCGGCGAGACAGCCCGTGCAGTGCCGGCGACCGCATCGACCGCATCACGCCGCGATGAGCCAGCAGCGACTTGTGCAGCGACCTCGTCGCGCAGCAGGTCCGGCACGACCTCGGCGACACGCGTCCGGCGCCGGCGATCACCAGCGTGATCTCGCCCCGCACCTCGTTCGCGGCCGCCCACGCGGCGAGCTCCGTCAAGCTTCCCCGGCGCACTTCCTCATATGTCTTGGTCAGCTCACGGCACACCGCCGCACGGCGCTCAGCGCCGAAGGCGGCCGACAAGGTCTGCCAGCGCGCCGGCAGCCGGCGCGGCGACTCGAACGCGACCAACGCGCGCGGATCCTGCGCCAGCGCGGCCAGCCGGGCGCGGCGATCGGCGGCCCGGCGGGGCAGAAAGCCCTCGAAGCAGAACCGCTCGGCCGGCCACGCCCGGCCACCGCGACCGCCGCGGTGACCGCCGACGGGCCCGGCAGCACGGTGACCGGCAGGCCGCGCGCGACCGCCTCGGTGACCAACACGTAGCCCGGGTCAGAGACAACCGGCATGCCGGCGTCGGTGACGAGCAGCACAGTGCCGCCCTGGCTTCGACCTCGTCGAGCAGCGCTGCGGAGCGGCCACGCTCCACCGCGTCATAGACCGCGACCACTCGCCCGCTGATGGTGACGCCAAGAGTCGAGGCGAGCCGGTGCAGCCGCCGGGTGTCCTCGGCCGCGATGACGTCCGCGGCCTCGAGCGCGCGCCGCAGTCGGGGGGACGCGTCGTCGGGATTGCCGATCGGTGTGGCAGCGATGACGAGCGGCATAGGCCCATTCAACCCGCCCTGCGTCCCTCAGCGGACCGCGCGAACAATTGTTGCGACTGCATCGTGGAGCGCGGGGTCGTGGACTGACCGGCCGGTGAGCTTCACGGTGCGGGCATCTCCAACGTTCGCAGCAGCTGTCCTGGTCACCTTGATACGCAACGTAAACGACTGACCGTGCGCAAGGTTGGGAGTCCGGTACGTGCCCGCGCTGACCCGCGCGGTGACGTTGGTGGTCCCCGCGAAATAACTGACCCTGAACCTCGCCGTGCCCGCGGTGCCCGTGATCGTGATTTGGTCGGTGTTGGACCCGTCGTTCTGGAACCGCGCCCGCGCCAACGCAGCTTTCCCAGTGTGCGCGATCGACTCGGTGATGTGCTGGTTGGCAATTCCCCCGTAGATATTGCCGCCGACGTAAGAGGCCGCCGACGGCCGTTTGATCAGCGCATCCGGTCGGTACGGCACTGGCGCGGGACCGACGTGATAGGTCCGAGTCACACTCGTGGTGTTGCCCGCGCCATCGGTCGCTACCACGGTGAACGTATGCACTCCAGGCGTTGACGTATCGATCGCACCACCTTCTACGACCGGACCACTGCACGATTGCAGGTTCGACCCGCCCGTGTCCGTGCAGCTGAAGTCGCTGTCCACCGTCTCGCCGAATGCGTACGTATCGCCGTCCGCCGGCTCGGTGACGTTGACCGCCGGCGCTATGACGTCGGGCACGACGAACCGCTCCGCCCGATAGCTGAACAGCCCCGTGCTGTCCTTGATCTCCCACAGCGCCTGACCCGAGCCGTCGACCTCTGTCGCAAGCGCGGCGGTGAGGTTGCCCCAGCCGACCAACGTGTTGCCATTGGCAAGCCGTTGCGCCGACCCCTCGAAGTTCGTGGCGCGGCCAGGAACGCCGTAGGACCACACCAGAGTCGCCGAGTTGTCCGCAGCGTCGATCGAATACTCCGCGACCCGGCTTTGGGGCCTCGCGATCGCGGGCCCAGTCGGATCAGCCGGGTTGACGCAGAACAGCGGCGAGCCCCCGATCGACTCCGACCCGTCGTCGAACATCAATATGTCGCCGTTCGACAGCACGGTGGCATCGTGCTGGGCGCATGGCCCCAAGTCGTTCGTGATCGTCAGGCTCGGGTCACGGCCACCGAGTGACCAGACGATGTCGCCCGGGGCGAACCCGTCGTGCGCTGAGGTCGCGATCTCGACAACCTGGCTGAGATGACGGAACGACGCCAGGATGTCCCCGTTCGGCATGAGCGCGATGGAGTTGAGGTGAATGTAGTCCGGCATCGAGACCATGCTGTTCGCCAACAGGGCCGGGTCAGAAGCGCTGCTCCACTGGAAGAGAACGTTGCCATCCGCATCCTGTTCCTGGATGACCGCGTCGATGTTGCCGGCCGTGTCCGGCACATTTGAAAGCAGCCACCGGTCACCGTTGGCTAGCAGAATCGCGTCGCGACCGCCGGTGTTCGGCAATCCCGCGGTGCGGTAAGCAGCAATCTGCTGAAAGGCGGCGTTGAGCTCCACGATCTCGCCGCCGCCAGTCGCGGTCGCGCGAAACACCGAGTAGTCACCGTTGGGTTGCTGCATGAAGTCCGTCGGCACACCGGTGTCGGTACGCACGTACACCGGCACACCGTTGTCGTCGACCACCGTCTCGAAGTTGGTGTTAGCGAAATCGCTCGGCGTCAAGAACACATCGCCAGGCGCGATACCCGGCTTGTCGGTCACAACCGTCATTGTCGGAAAGCCCACCGGCAAGTAGATCAACGAGTAGGCCGCCGTGCCTGCTGAGTCGTCAATAAGCACGGAGATCTCGTCACCGGAGCTCAACCCGGTCAACGTTGTCGAGCCACTAGCGGCTGGCTGGCCGTCGATCCACACGCTTCCTGCCGGATCGCTCGTCGACGCGTCCACCGTGACCGTGCCAAGCGTCGCCGCTGTGGTCGTCACCGCGTACCGCGAAGTGCCCATTGCGAAGGCGGGATACATCGCCACGCCGTTGCCCGACACCGAGATCTGTTGGGTGGGCACAGTCAGCGCGACCGAATGGGCCATGACCGGCGTCGATCCCGCGGCGGCCAGCGTCGCAAGAGTCAGGAGAACGGCGAGCAGACCCTTACGCACGAGCCTGAGGCTAACCGAGCAGTAAGCCGCTCGGAACCCTTCAGCGGAGCGCGCGAACAATCGTGGCGACCGCGTCGTGGCGTGCCGAGTCGTGCGCTGACCGACCCGTGAGCTTCACCGTGCGCACCTCGCCCGGCTTGGCAGCCGCGGACCTCGTCACCCTGACGCGCAGGGTGAATGTCTCGGCAGGAGCAAGGCTGGGAGTCTTATACGTGCCGGCAATGACACGCGCAGTGACGTTGCGGCTCCCCGCGAAATAGCTCACCAGGAACCTCGCGGTGCCGGCTGTGCCAAGAATCGAGATTCGGTCGGCCTTCGTCCCGTCATTCTGGAATCGGGCCTTCGCGATCGCCGTCTTCCCGCTGGCGGCGATCGTCTGATGGATGCGCTGCTTGACGATGCTGCGGTAGATATTGCCGCCGAGGTACTGAGTGCCTGACGCCACTTTGATCTGCGCGTCCGGCTGGTACGTGCCGACGTGGTACGTGCGAGTCGTCGTCGTGGTGTTGCCGGCGCCGTCCTTGGCAGTGACGTAGAAGGTGTGGATGCCAGGAGTCGCGGTGTCGATCGGCTGGCCCGCCACGGCAGGTCCGTTGCACGACTGAAGGTTGGACCCCCCTCGATCGGTGCAGCTGAAGTCGCTGGCAACCTGCTGACCGACCCGATAGGTCGCACCCTTCACTGGCTGGGTGATGTCGACCGTCGGCGCGATCGCATCTGGCGCGGGGAACCGCAACGCCCGATAGCTCACAAGACCAGCCGTGTCCTTGATCTCCCACAACGGTTCGCCGGCTGCATTGACCTCGGTCGCAAGTGCGGTCGGAGTGCCACCCCAGCCGATAAAGGTATCGCCGTTCGACATCCGCTGCGCCGAGCCGGCGAACGTCGAGTCGCGCCCGGTCACCTGGTAGGACCACACCAACGTGGCGGTGTGGTGAGCCGCGTTGATGGCGTACTCCACGACCCGGCTCTGCGGCCGCGCGATCGCGGGACCGCTCGGGTCGCTCGGGTCGACACAGACCAGCGCGGATCCGTTGATCGACTCCGAGCCGTCATCGAACATCAGGACGTCCCCATTTGGCAGGACGGTGGCGTCGTGTTGGCCACACGGGCCGCTTTCCGGGTCGTTGACGGTCGTCAGCGTCGGATCCCGTCCACCCAACGACCAGACGACATCGCCCTTCGCGAAGCCGTCGTGAGCCGAGGTCGCGATGTCCAGCACCTGGCTCAGGTGTCGAAACGACGCCAGGATGTCGCCGTTCGCCATCAGTGAGATGGAGTTGAGGTGGACGTAGTCGTCCATCGAGACCATGCTTTCCAACCCGGCATATTGCGCGGTGCTCCATTGGAACAGCACGTGTCCGTGCGGACCCTGCTCTTGGATAACCCCATCGATCTTTCCGGTGTTTTGGTTCGGCACATAGGCGAGCAGCCAGCGATCGCCGTTCGGCAGCAAGATCGCATCGTGTCCGTCGGTGTTGGGGAGTCCGACGGTCTGATAGGCCGCGATCTGTTGAAACGCGGGGTTCAGCTCGACCAGCTCACTTCCGCCGGTCGGGGTGGGCCGATCGACCGTGTAGTTGCCGTTGGGCTGACGAGTGAAGTTCGTCGGAACGGTTGCATCGGACCGGACGTAGAGCGGCACCCCGTTGTTGTCGACCACTGTCTCGTAGCTCGGCGTGGTCCCCGTGAAATCGGACAGCGTCATGAAGACGTCACCCGGTGCGAGTCCGGGCTGGTTGGTCGTCACCGTCAATGCCGGAAAGCCCGCTGGCAGGTAGATCAGCGAGTAGACCGCGGTGCCGGCGGAGTCCTTGATGAAGACCGAGATCTCCTCACCCGAGGTCAACCCGGTCAACGTTGCCGTGCCATCCGATGCCGGCTGACCGTCGACCCACACCGTCGCCGTGGCGTTCGTCGTCGAGGCGGTCACCGTGACCGTGCCAAGCGTCGCCGCTGTGGTCGTGACGCCGTAGCGGTGAATGCCGGCAGCAAACGCCGGATACATCGCAACTCCGTTGCCCGACACTGCGATCAGCTGCGTGGTCGGTGCGGCGGCGACGGCCGACTGACCAAAAACCGGAGCCAAACCCAGGGCGACCAACGTGGCAAGGCTCACCGCACCCGCAAGCAGCCCCCGACGCACGAGCCTGAGGGTATCCGAGCGGCCAGGATGACTCAGCAGCTTCGACAAACCGCGAATCGGGCTGCCTTAGCGAGCAGGAGACCCGGCCGCTCATACGATGAGCCGCATGCCGACTGCGCCGCCTGAGGTCGACGAAGCGGCTCCGGCACCTTCGGTCGCGGCGGGCGAGGAGCTTGCCCGCATCAAGGCCAAGTTGGTCCGGCCACTTCCCACCGATCGGCTGCGCGGCTGGTTGCTGCCATTAGCGGTCATGATCCTGGCCGGAATCGCACGATTCTGGCGGATCACGCGCCCCGGCGGCCACGCCCTGACGACCAAGAAAGACCTCGTCTTCGACGAGACCTACTACGCACATGACAGCTGGACCCTCTTGCATCACGGGGTCGAGGCCAACGGCCCGGGCACGGGACCCGGCTTCGTGGTCCATCCGCCGCTCGGCAAGTGGATGATGGCGGTAGGCGAGGCGTTGTTTGACCACGGCAAGACCGTGGTGTTCCACTCCGCGACCGGCAACACGATCTACCCAGCGAGCGTCTTCTCCTTCCGCTTCTCCGGCGCGGTGGTGGGCACCCTTGCAATCCTGATGGTCGCGCGGATCGCACGCCGGATGTTTCACTCGACCGCGCTCGGCGTCATCGCCGGCGTACTGCTCTCGCTGGACGGCCTGGAGTTCGTCCAGAGTCGCACGGCGATGCTCGACATCTATCTGATGTTCTGGGTGCTCGCCGCATTCGGCTGCCTCGTCGTCGATCGTGACGACGGTCGTCGACGGCTTGCGGAGCGGTTGAGTGCGCCGCTCGATCCGTTGCACTGGGGGCCGTCGCTCGGCCTGCGTCCATGGCGTTGGGCAGCGGGGATCTGCATCGGGGCAGCCTGCTCGACGAAGTGGGACGGTGCGTTCTACATTCCGGCGTTCATCGCGCTCGCGATTGCTTGGGACATCGGCGCGCGACGCACTGCCGGCGCGCGGTCCGGGCTGTGGCGCGGTGCGTTCCGGGCCGGTGTCCCGGCGCTGTTCGCATTTCTCGTGGTGCCCGCGCTGGTCTATGTCGCGTCGTGGACTGGCTGGTTCATGTCCGACGCGCAGTACGCCTACGACCACGACGTGTACGTGCACGCAGGGCAGTCGTGGTTTGCCCACGACCTGGCGGTCTTCCACGGCTGGTGGCAATACCAAGGCGCGATCTGGCATTACGCCGACACGCTGACCTGGGACAACAACCCACACCCGTACCTATCGCGGCCTTGGGGCTGGCTGCTGATGGCGCGTCCGGTCGCCTACTACTACCAGGCGCCCCACACCTGCGGGGCCAGCTCGTGCTCGCAAGAAGTTCTTGGCATCGGCAACCCGGCACTGTGGTGGGCAACGATCCCAGCGCTCCTCGCGACCGCATGGGCGTGGGTCGCGCGGCGCGACTGGCGCGCCGGCGCAATCGTGTTGGTGTTCCTGTTCGGCTACCTGCCGTGGTTCCGCGAGGACGCCGCGCACCGCGTGATGTTCTTCTTCTACATGCTCCCGGAAGTGCCGTTCATGGCACTCGCTGTCACCATGGCCATCGGCCTGGCACTAGGCAAAACATCCGCATCGACGGTGCGGCAGGCGATCGGCTTCAGCGCGGTTGCCGTTTATCTCGCCACGACCGTCGTGCTGTTCGGGTTCTTCTATCCAGTTCTGGCGGCGCGCACCATCACCTACACCCAGTGGCACGAACGAATGTGGCTACATCACTGCGCGATAAAACCCAACGACCATCACGAAAACGCGCCCTGCTGGATTTGAGCCGGCTCAGGGTCGGGTCGAAGTAGTCGCTCCCGCAACCGCTCAACGCCGCGCGCCGCGAACCAAGCCAGCACGAGAAGTGCACACGCCGCGATGCCGTCGAGCCAATAGTGATTCGCCGTGGCGACAACGACAAAAATCGTGAGTACGCCATGAACTACCGCGAGCCATCGCCATCGGCTCGGACTGACAGTGACGACCGCGAACGAGATGAGCACCGCCCACCCGACATGGATCGACGGCATGGCGGCGTACTGGTCTGCGATGCCACTGCCGATCACGGAGTAGACCGACTGGCCATAGAGGGCAGCGGTGTCGACGAGACCCGTGCCACCGATCAGGCGCGGCGGGGCCACGGCCACCATCTGGACGAGTAACGCCATGCCGGTGAACGCCACGAGCATGTTGCGGAAGAACGGATAACGGTCGCGATGCCGCAACCACAGCCAAACCAAGAAGACGACCATCAGTGTCAGATGCATGGTGTCGTAGTAATAATTGGCGGCTCGGACGATCGTCGGGTGACCGATGATCAGATCCTGGACGCTTCGTTCGTTCGGTAAATGAATCGCGCGCTCGAAGCGCCAGATCTCCCGACCCCGATCCAAGCCATTCGTCGTGTGACCACGGGTCAGCTGGTTGGCAACCTGCCACAGGGCAAACAACGCACAGACAAAAGCGACCTCGAAGCACGCAGCCGCGACGAATCGAGCCCAGCGCTGCTGTGGGAATTGATGAGCGACGGCGAACACCGCCAGCATAATGAACGCGAGGGCGACCGCACTATGAACGTCCAGGCGCAACCACGACACGGTTCGGAGCCTATTTCGCCGTTGCCCTTCGCCCGTTCGCCCCTCAGGCGACTGGCTGGGTGTCGACGATCTCCGCGTCGATGAAAGGTACGGCCTCAGGCATTCCGGTCACTGGTGACAACACAACTTGGACGATGGTGCCGCCACCATCACGGTTGCGAAGTGTCACCGTGCCGTTGTGGCCGTCGACGACCTGCTTGACGATGGCCAGACCGAGCCCGGAGCCTGGCATCGACCGCGCCACATCGGCGCGATAGAAGCGGTCGAAGACGAAGTCGATCGCCTCGGCGGGGACACCCGGCCCACGGTCGGCAACGGTCAACATCCCATCGGCCGCGAGCGTGGTGTCGACGACGGAGCCGGCCGGGCTGAACTTGCCAGCGTTGTCGAGCAGGTTGGCGATCGCCCGGTCGAGCCGGTTCGGCACACCCCGCACGGTCACTGGCTCGGTATCGAGCATGAAAATCACGTTTGGCCAATGCCGGCGGGCCCGATCAACCGCCTGAGACACCAGATCGTCGAGCGCAATGTCCTCCTGCGCTGACTCCGGCGCGTCACCGCGCGCCAGCTCGACGACGTCCGCGACCAGTCCGGTGAGCTCGTCGAGCTGGGTCACGATGCCGTCGAGCAACGAGCGGCGCTGATCAATACTCAGCCGATCAACGTCGTGGAGCACCTCGACGTTGGTTCGAAGGCTCGCCAATGGCGTCCGCAGCTCATGGCTCGCGTCGAGGATCAGCTGCCGCTGCTGGCCGACTGAACGCTCCAGGGCGTCGAGCATGATGTTGAACGTCGAGGCGAGGCGACCGAGCTCATCGGTGCCGTAGTCCTCGATCCGGGTGGTGAGGTCGCGCGTCACCGCGATCTGCTCCGCCGCATCGGTCAGGGTGGCGACCGGCCGCATCGTCCGCCGGACGACGACCCAGCTGCCCACCACCACGAGGCCCAGACCAAGTAGCGCGAGGATCAGGAATGCCACCGCGAGCTTGTCGAGCTGCTTGTCGACCTGCGTCAGCGGCAACGCGATCTGGACCGCATAGCCACGTGGTGCGTCTTTCAACGGCTCGGTGAGCATCATGACGTGGACGCCGTGCGTGGTGGCGTCGCGCATCGACCGGCCGCCGTCAGCCGCGATGACGAGATCGGCCGGCGTGACTGGCAGGGACTGGCCGTGAAGCGTCTTGAAACTGCCGTCGGCAAGCACGACCTGCAGGTCGCCGCCAACGTCACCGATCTGCGAGTGCAACGCCGCAGAGTAGGTGAACGGGAACGGCGCCGGCTGTTGGACCGCGTACGCCTCGCTGGCTTGGCGGCGCAGTTGATTGTCGAGGCTGCTCCGCAGCTCGTGGCGCACCGCGACGTAGGCGACCGCAACAACCGCAACGATCGCGAAAGTCGCCGCAAACGCCGCCGCCGCCGTGAGTCGGGTGCTCAGCGGCGCGCTGTGCCACCGTCGGTCAACAGCATCGACCGGGCGTCGCATGGCAGGAAGTGGACCGGTCACGGCTCAGATCTCAAGACATAACCGACCCCGCGCACCGTGTGGATCAGCCGCGCCTCACCAGAGGCCTCGGTCTTGCGCCGCAGATAACCGACAAACACCTCGAGTGAGTTGCTCGTCGGCTCGGACTCCCAGCCCCACACCCGATCCATGATGGTCTCGCGAGGCAGCGGGCGGCCAGCGTTTCGAAGCAGCAGTTCCAGCAACGCAAACTCGGTCCGGGTGAGGTCGATTGGGCGACCTCCACGGTGAACCGTGTGAGCGGCCGGGTCAAGCACGATGTCGTCGTACTCCAGAATCGCGGCATCATCGCCGCCCTCTGAAGCCGTACGCCGCAGAAGTGCACGAAGCCTCGCTCGGAGTTCCTCGAGCGCAAACGGCTTGGTGAGGTAGTCATCTGCTCCGGCGTCAAGGCCAGCGACCCGGTCGCCGACCTCATCGCGTGCGGTCAGCACCAGGATCGGCAGCTTGTCCTTCTTGCTGCGCAACGTGCGACAGACGTCGAGGCCGCCGACGTACGGCATCATCACGTCGAGCACCATGACGTCCGGCCGGTGCTGGGTCACCGCCTCAAGCGCCTTGACGCCATTGCTCGCCGTCGTCACGCGGTAGTCATCGAGCTCGAGCGCTCTGGTCAACGCCTCCCGAAGCTGTGGGTCGTCGTCGACGACAAGCACCTGCGGCCCGTCTTGCATACCTACCCCTGCGACGACGACTCGGTCGTGAGGGTGGCCGTCACGGTCTTGCTAGAGCCGCCACGCGTCACCGTCACTGTGACCTTCTGACCAGGCTGATGGGAACGAATCGCGGCGATGACTGCATCTGCACCTTGCGTGCTTGAGCCGTCGATCGCCGTGATCACATCACCAACCTTGATACCAGCCTTGTCGGCTGGTCCGCCAGCCGTGACTGAGTGCACGACTGCCTTATCGATCCCGGCACCCGAGGTCTCATCCTCGAGTGAGACACCAAGCAGCGGATGCGTCGCGTGGCCCGTAGTGATCAGCTCGTTCGCGATGGTGCGGGCCTGATTGATCGGGATGGCGAAACCCACGCCGATGTTTCCGCTTTGCGAGCCGTCGAGGCTCTCGTCTCCCACCGACGCGATCGCGGAGTTGATGCCAACGACATCGCCGGCGGCGTCGACAAGCGGGCCACCGGAGTTGCCCGGATTGATCGCCGCATCTGTCTGAATTGCCTCGATCACCGTCGGGTTCGCGGTCTGCGCCGATCCACCACTGCCACCAAGGCCGAACGGGTTGGTCTGCGGCTGTGTCTCCGCTTGCGTCTGCACCGGCCGGTTGAGCGCCGAGATGATGCCAGCGGTCACGGTGCCGGTCAGGCCAAGTGGGGAGCCGACGGCAAGCACCGGGTCGCCGACCTGGATCGCCGAGCTGTTGCCGAGACTCGCGGCACTCAGACCCGTCTTCGCCACCTTGATCACGGCGAGGTCATCAAGGGAGTCAGTGCCCACGATCGTCGCCTTGGCGGTCGATCCATCATTGAACGTCACCGACACCGACCCGCCGCCACTTGCGGCGGCGACGACGTGGTTGTTGGTCAGGATGAAACCGTTCGACTTGAGGATGATGCCGGACCCCGTGTCCGACTCGTTAGCACCTGTCACGTTGATCGACACCACAGACGGCAGCACCTTCGCCGCGATCCCCGCGTACGTCTTCGGGTTGGTCTCCAACGCACTCGGGCTCACCGGCGGGGCGCTCGTGCCGGAGTTGGCAGTCGTCGTCGTGTTGTTGTGGTTGATGACCTCAGCTCCGACGGCGACGCCACCGCCGCCAAACACGAAGGCAGTCACCGCAACGACGGCCGCGGTGCCAAACCGCCGGGATCGAGGCTGCGACTCCACGTCCGCCGTTGGCGGCGTCAGGGGCGCCGTCGGGTAGCTGCTGGTGGGCGTGGAAGCGCTCTGCCGGGCGGCGTCATCGTCACCCTCACCGGACAGCGGGGGCCAAAAAAGGTCGTCGCTCATCTCATCCTCCGTCGTTGTTTCACCTACGACGGTGCCCATTCGAACTGAATTATTGCTGAGAGTCCTTCCCACGCCATGGCCAGAATCACAAATCCAGGCAACACTGAGGGGGATGACTGAGCCCCGCGATGTCGCCAACGCCGCCTTCAGCGCCGGGCTGAGAGCGGTCGAACGCGCGACCGACGCGGTCGGCGAGGTCGTCGCCAACGTCAAGCCCAAACTGCGCGGCTGGTTTCACCTGATCACGTCACCGCTCGCGCTCGCCGCGGGCGTAGTCCTCATCGTGCTCGCGCCAACCGGCCCGGCGACCGCAGCCGCCGCGGCATACATCGCCACCGCGGTGATCCTGTTCACGACGAGCGCGATCTATCACCGTGGCACCTGGTCGCCCCGCGCCGAGAGTCGGCTCAAGCGCCTCGACCACGCGAACATCTTCTTGCTCATTGCGGGCTCCTACACGCCGTTCGGTGTGCTCGCGTTGCGCGGTGAGACCCGCGTCGCGGTGCTGACCGCGGTGTGGGGCACAGCGCTGCTGGGAGTGGCATTCCGGGTCTTCTGGGTGAACGCCCCTCGCTGGCTCTACGTCGCCCTCTACCTCGGTCTGGGGTGGGCGGCGGGTTTCTTCGTCCCGCAGCTCATCCACGGGGCCGGAGTGCCGGCGTTCGTGCTCATCGCCGCTGGCGGGTTGCTGTACACCCTCGGTGGCGTCGTCTACGGCCTGAAGCGACCTAACCCGAGCCCGAAATGGTTCGGATTCCACGAGATCTTCCACGCGTGCACGGTCGCTGCGTTCGCCTGCCAATACATCGCCGCATCCTTTGTGGTCTACCGCGCCGCCTAGCGCCGCGGACCCGGTGGCTCCCGGAAGCTAAGAACCGCACTTGACAATCGCTGCAGTCCGACCCATATTCAATCAATCGCTTAATCAAGTTAGAGGTTGATAAGGAGCCGGCTATGCCAACCCTGGTGGCGGACCCGCTCAGCGTCACCTTCGCCGCGCTCGCCGATCCCACCCGGCGGGCAATCCTGGCCCGCCTTGCCGACGGCGAGGCGACCGTGAACGAGCTTGCGGCGCCATTCGAGGTGAGCCTGCAGGCGGTGTCGCAGCACCTCAAAGTGCTCGAGCGGGCCGGCTTGATCAGTCGCGGGCGCGAGGCGCAATACCGGCCGTGCCGGTTCGAAGCCGAGCCGCTCGACAACGCGGTCGACTGGATCGAGCGCCATCGCCAAGTCTGGCACGAGCGCTTCGACCAGCTCGAAGACCACCTACACAAGATCCAGCAATCACGACCACAACCCACCGACCACCGAAGGAGCACCCGTCATGAGCGCGGATGACAACCTTGGCGAACTCACCTACAACCGCAACTACAAGGCACCACGTGAGCTCGTGTTCGAGTGCATGACAACTCCGGCACACCTCACGCACTTCTGGGGGCCGATCGGCGTCAGCACGCCGGTCGAGAACATCACCGTCGACCTGCGGCCTGGTGGCGCGTTTGAGACGCTCATGGTCAACGACGAGAACGGCGACGAGTATCCGATGCGCGGCGTCTTTGTCGAGGTGGTCGCTCCGGAAAAGCTGGTGTGGACCGAGGCCGAGGTCGAAGGCGGGATGACGACGTCAGCCACGTTTATCGACGCGGGTGATGGCACGACAGACGTGGTGATCCACCAGACCAACGTGCCGGAGACGTATCGCTCGCCGGAGTCACAGGCGGGCATGCAGACGAGCTTCGACCGCTTCGACGCCTACCTCGCGAGCCTGTAAGAGCCTGCTGGCACAATTTCCCGTCAAGCGGGGGCAGGCACGGGATGGTGAGGCATGAGTACGCCGATGAAGCTGACCAAGTTTGGTCACTCCTGCATTCGGCTGGAAGCCGGTGGCGGCACGCTCGTCATTGACCCTGGTGGATTCACTGAGGACGCATCCGTTGCGAACGCTGATGCGATCCTCATCACCCATGAGCACTTCGACCACTTCGCCGAGGATCGGGTGCGCGCCGCGGCGACTGCCAATCCCGGTTTGCAGGTGTGGACCGTCGCCAGCGTGGCCGCATCATTGGTCGGTCTGGGTGCTCAGCTGCATGTCGTCGGACATGGCGACACGTTCAGGGTGGCGGGATTTGACGTCGAAGCTCACGGCACCTGGCATGCCGAAATCCACCGCGATATCCCCATCATCACCAACACCGGCTTCCTCATCAACGGACGACTCTTCCATCCCGGCGACGCGCTTACGGTGCCGGACAAGGCGATCGAGACGTTGATGTTGCCGATCCACGCGCCCTGGTCACGCATCTCGGACCTGATCGATTGGGTCCGCGAGGTGGCACCGACACGCGTCTTGGCGGCCCACGATGGCCTCCTCAACTCAAAGGGGCTGACGTTGGTCGGCGGCCTGCTCGGCGAGCGCGGACCGGGCATCGGCGCCGAATATCGCCGGCTGGAATCACTGGAGCAGTCGCCAGCCTGAGTCCGAACGACTAGTTGACAGTCGAGTGCACGATCTTCAACTTGTGGCCAAAGCTCTGGAAGAAGATGCCGGGGTAGTTCTGGAACTTCGCGCTGGGATTGTGATGCAGCGTTGAGTTCTTGATCGTCGCTGAGCCGGTGTTGTTGTCGCTGACGAAAAAGATTGCACCGCCGCCTTCGCGGGCATGGTTGTTGCGGATGACAGTCCCTTGGACCAGCAGTGTCATGAGATCGCCGTCCATGTAGATGGCGCCACCACTGCCACCACCGGGGCTGCCGGACGGAGCGGGATTCGCGCCGTGGCCGATCGCATTGTTGTCGGTCATGACACTGTTGAGCACAACCCATGAGACGCCAATGCTGCTGATCGCGCTGCCGTTCGAACAACGACCACCGTGGAAGGTGTCATTGGTCAGATAGATCGGCCGGTTGTGAAACTGCTCGAGGGCGCGGATCGCCGCGCCACCGAGGTCAGGACCGACGTGATAGCAGCGGTTGTCGATGAATCGCGTGTTGACGACTTTGAGTCGGCCACCGGTGTCGAAGATCGCGCCACCGCCATAGTTGGACGTCGCGGTCTGCACGACCTGCGAGTTGCCGTCCGCAAGGGTGAGGTTCTCCACGACGAGGTACGGCCATTTTTGGTTGTTGCAGTGATCTGTCGTCCAGGTCTGCCGCTGGTCGCAGGTGTTCATATAAAGGATCCGGTGTTTGCCACCGCCGTTCAGGGAGACCAAGCCGCCGCCGTTCAGCACGATGCGATGACTGGTGTTCTCGACCTTCGCGGTGGCATGCATCGTGATCGTGATCGGCAACGGGCCGCAGTCGAAGGTGATCACCCCACCGTCGTGAACTGCCGCGACGACCTTCGCCGACGTGCAGCTGGCGGGCTTGCCGTTGCCGATGACGCGGGTCGGGTGGCTCGTGTCGACGGCCCGGCCTGCGGCGGGCACGTAGGCATGGCCATTCGGGTTGCCGAAGTTCGGCAGCACGCGCCCGACCGCCAGATCGTGCCGGTCTGCCGTGACCGGCGCACCGGCTGCTTTCGCACTCACCGCGGTCAACGTCAGCGCGCCGCCGGTGGCGAGCACCAGCAACAACATGCTCACCCTGCGCATTGGTCGCATGGCTTTGATGCTCGCATCCGGAGCGGGTCCAGCCGCTAGGCCGTTAGTGGCACTCCCGGTGCTGCTACTCGGCCTCTTCTGGATCGGCTCGGCCGGATTCAGCATCCGACTCGTCCTGCGCTTCGACCACTTCGTACAGCGTGGGATCCGGGTCACCCGGGTCTTGCCGCCGGTCAGGTGGCATTGGTGGCATCGACATGGTGGCCTCGCCTACTGGGTTCGCGTGCGGATTCCTGCACTGTAGCGGGCTGGATCAAGACCGCCACTTGACATCCAGAACTTCGTCGGTACATTAGTCAAGTAATGAACCAGCGAACCAGCGAGACCACGCAGCCGCTCGGAGGTTGCTCGTGCTCGATGACGGAGCGCCGATCTTCTCCCAGATCGCCGAGCGCCTGGCCGACGACATCGCCGAAGGCACGCTTGCCGAAGGCGACCGAGTGCCATCCACCAACGAGCTCGCCGCCTTCTACCGGATCAACCCGGCGACCGCGGCGAAAGGCATCAACGTGCTGACCGACGACGGGCTGGTGGAGAAGCGTCGCGGCGTCGGCATGTTCGTCGCGGCCGGCGCCCGGGCACGGCTGCTCGATGACCGGCGCAAGCGATTCGCCGAGCGTTACGTCGAGCCGATGGTCGCCGAAGCCAACCGGCTCGGGATCGACACGAACACGCTGCTCGTCGATGATCCGAGAGTCCGACCACGTCCAAGGAGGAATCAAGATATGACGCCGACGATCTCGGTGACCGGCCTGACCCGCCGCTACCGCGACCAGCTCGCGCTCGACGACGTCACCATCGACATCGAAGGGCCGTCCATCACCGGGCTGCTGGGTCGCAACGGCGCCGGGAAGACCACCCTGATGCGCATCATCGCCAACCAGGAGTTCGCCTCGAGCCGGCACCGTCCGAGTCTTCGGTGCCAGCCCGGTCGAAAACGATGCGATCCTCCGCCGGATGGTGCTTCGTGCGCGAGGACCAGGCTTTCCCGGACTTCAAGGTCCGCCAGGCGCTGCGGACCGCCTCGTGGTTCTATCCCAACTGGAGCAGCTGAGCTGGCCGAGCTCGTTGCTCGAGCGACTTCGACCTCCCGCCCAACCGGGCGATCAAGAAGCTCTCCCGAGGAATGCGCTCGGCGCTGGGCATCGTGATCGGGCTGGCGGCACAAGCCGAGATCACGCTGTTTGACGAGCCGTACGCCGGCCTGGACGCGGTAGCTCGGCAGCTGTTCTACGACCGACTGCTCGCCAGCTACGCCGAGCATCCCAGCACCGTGTTCCTGTCCACCCACCTGATCGACGAGGTCGCCGATCTCCTGGAGCGGGTGGTGATGATCGACCACGGGCGGATCGTGCTCGATGCGGCCGCCGACGACGTTCGCGGCAGCGCCACGAGCGTGAGCGGCCCGATCGCGGCGGTGGAGGAGTTCGTCGCCGGCCGCCGCACGTGGGATCGCCGCAGGATCGCCTCGCAGGAGTCGGTGGTCGTCGCCGGGGCGCTCGACGACCGCGACTGGGTCCGCGCTCGGGAGCTGCATCTCAATCTGGAAGCCCTGTCGCTGCAACAGGTCATGGTCCATGCCGCCGGCCAAGTCGGCGAAGAATTGCAAGGAGAGGACGAACGCATGACCACCTACCTCAACGTCGCCCGTTACCACCTAGTCCAGCGCTTCAACTACCTGATCCTGCCGTGGGCGATCCTGGCCTTCGTCTTCGTCGTCGACGTGATCATTCTGGATCTCACGCCGGCTGGGCACAGCTCGCATCGCTACGTCGGTGGCCTGGCCTCGATCTTCGTGCATCGCGTTCGTCCTGGGCGTGCAGAGCGTCGCCCGGTCTCTGCCCTTCGGGCTCGCGCTCGGCATCAGCCGCCGGTCGTACTATCTCGGCACCGCGCTGCTTGCCGTCGCGCTTCGCGGCGGTCGTCGGAGTGGTCGTCACCGTCGGCCAGGCGGTCGAGCGTTCCACCGGCGGCTGGGGCATCAACATGGGCTTCTTCCGGGTGCCGTACATCCTGGACGGAGCCGTGGTATCTCACCTGGCTGACCTCGCTTCGTCGCCCTCACGCTGCTCTTCGTCTACGGCATGTGGTTCGGCCTCGTCTACCGCCGCTGGAACCTGGTCGGCCTCGTCGCCTTCATCGCCGCTCAGGTCACCGTGCTGCTATCGGAGCGCTCGCAGCGACCTGGACGCACGGCTGGCATCGACATCGGCCACTTCTTCACCTGCCCTCAGCGCCGCCGGACTCACCGGCCTCCTCGCCGCGCTCGCCGTTGTGCTGCTTGCCGGCGGGTTCACCACCATGCGCCGGGTCACGGTCTGAGCAGAAGGGGTGCCAAATGGACAACAACTCGCGCGATATGGCGAACGCCGAGGAGTCTGTCAACGTCGGCTTCACCGCCTCGCAGCACGACCTTCTGCGCGACATCGCCGACCGAATGAGGGAGCTGGTTGCACTTGCGCAGGACACCAACCGCCTGCTCCTCGAGCTCACTGAGCTAAGCGCCTGAGCCGCGGCTACGAGGCGGATCCGTTGGCGGCTGCCCGCCGGCGGATCAAGGATCTCGAGGCTGAGCTGAAGGTCGTCAAGGCGGCCAGCGCGCTGTTCGAGGAGGGTGGTGCGGACCCAAAAGGAAGTTCCAGGTTGTCCGAGGGCTGAACAACCTGGGCTACTCCGAGCGTCTTGCCTGTCGGGTCGTCGGTCTCGATCGCTCGACCTACTACGACATCAAGTTCCGCAAGCCCAACGACCGCGAGATCCGTCGGCTGCTGCTGGCCGACGCGATCGCCGATATCCACGCCCGGTCCCGCGGCACCTACGGCATCTTGCGGGTCAAGGCCGCGCTGGAGATCGAACAGGGCCTCATCGTCAACACCAAGCTGGTCCGTCGGATCATGCGCGAGCTGGGCATTCATGGGCTTCCGGGGCCGAAGAAGGGCCATAAGAACCTCGTCAACGCCGCGACCTGTGAGGACCTCGTCCAGCGCCAGTTCACGGGCCACCGCACCGAACGAGCTGTGGCTGACCGACATCACCGAGCACCCCACCAGCGAAGGCAAGCTCTACTGCTGCGTGGTGCTCGACCTCTACTCACGCAAAGTCGTCGGCTGGGCCATCGACCGACGCTGCGAAGCCGCCCTGGTCAACGACGCCCTCGCCAAAGCCAGCCGATCACGACCGACCGAGACCTGGCACCGTGATCCACTCCGACCACGGCACCCAGTTCACCTCATGGGCCTTCACCGAGAACGTCCGACGCCTCGGACTGATCAGCTCGATGGGCACCGTCGGTGACTGCTACGACAACGCCCCGATGGAATCGTTCTGGGGCTCCATGCAGATCGAACTGCTCAACCGCCAGAAATGGCGAACCAACCTCGAGCTCGCCATCGCCATGGCCGACTACCTCGACCACTTCTACAATTCGCCAGCGCCGCCACAGCTCGCTCGGCTATCTCACTCCGAACGAATTCGACGCGGCGAGCTCAACCACCATCCAGCCGGCCACATTGTCCTAACAAGTGGTCCACTGAACGGGGCCAAGCCCATCTGGTGGAGCTGAGGGGATTCGAACCCCTGGCCTCTTCGTTGCGAACGAAGCGCGCTACCAACTGCGCCACAGCCCCAGAACCGCGCTGAGTTTAGCCGACCATCCAGATCGTTGCGCCGGCACGAGGATCAGTCGTTGACCGCCCAACGACGGTCGAGGATCTCCTCGAGGTCGTCGGCCGGATCGAGCTCGGCGGCCGTCTCGACTGGCGGGCAGCAACGGCTCGAAGATCGGGCGCGCGCGCGGTTCGGGCCGGCGCGGTCGGCTTCGTGGTGTAGGTCGGGCGCGGCACCGGCACCGGCTCCCAGGGCCGGCCGCCGATCTCGATCTGCGGCTCGACGCTCGGTCTGCCTCGTACGCCGGCAGGTCGATGATCGGCTCCGCGCCGCAACCGGGCGTGCGGCGGCACGCGTGCCGCCGCGGTCGAGGTCGATCTCCGCGCGTCTGGTCGAACAGCGGATCGGTCAGTGTCCACGCGGTTCTGACCACTCGGCTAGCCAACTCCGGCTGCCGACTCCGGCTCGGCCTGCACCAGCAGTCTGGTCGAAGAGCAGCTCATGCCAGCGCGCGGACCGGGTCTGCGGCCACCATGCTCGATGACCGGCGCTCGCCGCCGGCGACTCGAGCCGGCCGCGCTGCCGGCCGGCCGCAGCCGAGCGGGCCGTGCGGCCCGAGCCGGCCTGGCAGCGCGCACCGGACGAGCGGCACGCGGCGGGCGCTGCGCCGCGACGCGCGCAGCACCAAGTGGGCGACGAACGCGACGAGGAGGACATCGGCGAGCGAACTGCAGCGCCCACAGCCGCATCCCGCCGACGTACATGGCCGCGGCACAAGGTCACGATCGTGGCGAGCGAGCAGCCCGAGCAACGTACGCCGGCGCCGGGTCGCCGCCGAGATCGGCCGCCGACCGGCAGCTGCCGCGGCCGACGGGCGGCCAGCGCCTTACGCCGGCTCGACGGCTGGGTGCAGAGGCACCGGAGACATGCACGTCGACCGAGCGGCTGCGGTTGCGGCATCACGACGTACCTCTTGTCGGCGGCTGCCTCGCGCCGAGACAGCGTGTGCATCGCGCTCGTGAATCGGTCGACCGAGCGGGATTCCTCGACCTCGTCATGGCGCCTCAACCACATCGGCATCAACACCACAGCCCACATCACCACGAGGCCCAGCGAGGATGACGGCGACTCACGATCGGGCCTGCCGACGGTTGGCATCCATCGCAGAGGAACGCTAACCACCGTTTGCCCGATGGGCACGCACCTACGTCGGTGTGTCGCGATGTGGCCGAAGCGTCCGATCCGTCCGTCGCTGCGTCTCGTGCCAACGGTTCAGCAGCCCGTCGTGGCACGTCCTCGCGCGACCAGGGCGTACGTCAGATGGTCGCGCCAGCTCACCGCCGATGTGCAGATAGCGCTCCCGCATGCCCTCCTCGCGGAAGCCCAGCTTCTCCACCACCCGACGGCTCGCGACGTTCTCCGGCCGGATGTTCACCTCGATCCGGTGCAGCCCGGCCGACGGTGAAGCAGTGATCGACGACCAGCGCCACCGAGGTCGGCATCACTCCTCGACCGGCGAAGCGCTGGTCCACCCAGTAGCCGATGTGCGCCGAGTCCATCGAGCCGCGCACGATCCCGGCCACGTTGATCTGACCGGCGAACTCCCCGTCCACGACGATCGACGAACGGCAGTGCCTTGCCGTGCCGCGCATCGGACCGCAGCCGGCGGGTCATCGCGGTGAAGACCGCGGCCGAGGCGCCGAAGGTGCTCGGACCGCCCGGCGGGGTCGCCTCCCACGGGCGAAGCCACTCGATGTTGCGTCGCCGCGACTCGATCCACGCCGAGCGCGTCGCGCATCCGCAGCGGACGCAGCGTGATCGTCGCCGTCGCGCAGGACGGCCGGCCACCCCGGAGCGTTCACTGCAGCCGCGATCGTTAGTGGTCGCCACCGCGCAGCTGCGCGATCGCGTGGCCGATGACAGGTGCAAGCACGGCCACACCATCTCGCACCCCGCCGTTCGAACCGGGCAGGTTGACGACGAATGTCGATCCGGCCATCCCGGCGACGGCGCGCGACAGGATCGTGGTGGGCAGCTCGTCGCGTCGATATTGCCGCAATGCCTCGGCCAAGCCCGGGCGCCTCGCGGTCGATGACCCGCCGGGTTGCCTCGGGTGTGACGTCGCGCGGCGAGAAGCCGGTGCCGCCCGTCGTCGCCACGAGGTCGACCCCGTCGCTGATCGCGGCCCGCAACGCGATCTCGATGTCCTCGACCTCGTCGGGCACGACGACCACCTCGGCAACCGAGAATCCCTGCGCAGTCAACAGATCGGACAGCAGCGGGCCCGGAGGAGTCAGGGCGCGACGCCGGCGTGCGACCGGTCCGACACCGTGATCACCCGCGCCCGCGCATCCGGCGGCAAGCGCGGCCGAGCGGGTCATGACGATCGGTGCCAGTCGCCGTGAACGCCGCCGGTCTTCTCGATGACCGCGACGTCGGTGATGCGTCGCCGCCGGATCGACGCCCTTGACCATGTCGATGACCGCGAGACCGGCGACGGCGACCGCGGTCAGCGCCTCCATCTCCACGCCGGTCGGTCCGCGGTGCGGACGACGGCCGTGATCGTCACGCGCATCGTCGGTCGACCTCGAGGTCGACGGTGACGCCGTGCAGGGCGATCGGATGGCACAGCGGGATCAGGTCGGGCGTGCGCTTCGCCGCCATGATTCCGGCGATGCGTGCGACGCCGAGCGCGTCGCCCTTTGGCAGCGACTGGTCTGCGCAGCAGCCGCACGACCTCCGCCGACACCACGACCCGGCCGCGTCGCCGTCGCCGTCCGGACCGAGACGTCCTTGGCCGAGACATCCACCATCCGGGCCGCACCGGACTCGTCGAGGTGGGTGAAACCGCCGGCGCCTGCTGCGCTCATTGCTGGCGCCGCTCGAGCATCAGCACGCTCACCGCCGCGCCGGCGTCGACCTCGGTCGACGTCCTCCGGCACGACGATGAGCGCGTTGGACGCGGCGAGCGAGGCGATCAGGTGCGAGCCCGCGCCGCCGATCGGCCGGACCGTGTACGCACCCTGCTCGACCGAGAGCCAGGCCGCGCAGGTAGGAGCGGCGCCCGGCCGGCGACCGCAGCGGCTCGGTGACCCGAGCCCGGACGATCGGCCGCATGATCGGCTCGACACCGAGCATCCGCCGCAAGCGCCGGCCGGACGAAGACCTCGAACGACACGTACGCGCTCACCGGGTTGCCCGGCAGGCCGAAGAACGGGATCTGGTCCGGCCCGATCGTGCCGAATCCCTGCGGCATGCCGGGCTGCATCGCCACCCGGTCGAACCGCACCGTGCCGACCCGGCTCAGCACCTCCTTGACCACGTCGTACGCACCGACGCTGACGCCGCCGCTCGTCACGATCACGTCCGCCCGGATCAGCTGGTCCTCGAGCGTGTCGGCCAGCACGCTCGGGCTCGTCCGGCACGATCCCCACGCGGTAGGCGATCGCGCCGGCCTCGAGCGCGGCGGCGGTCAGCAACGCGCTGTTGGCGTCCGGGATCTGGCCCCGGCTCAGCGGCTGACCGGGCTCGACCAGCTCGCTGCCGGTCGACAGCACGACGACCCGCGGCCGCGGCCGGACCACGCACCCGGTCGCGCCCGACCGCGGCCAGCAGACCGAGCTGGGTCGCGCCGAGATGGGTGCCGGCCGCCAGCACCTGCGGCGCCGGCTGCGGCATCCTCGCCGGCGACCCGGACACAGCGGCCGACCGCGGTCGGGATGCCGGATCGCGACCTGCGCGATGCCCGCCGTCGGTGTCCTCGAGCGGCACGACCGCGTCGGCGCCGGGCGGCATCGGCGCACCGGTCATGATCCGCACGCACAGACCCGGCTGCACGGTGTAGGGCGAGGTGCTGCCGGCGGCGACGTCGCCGACGACCGGCAGCACGACCGGGCGCGGTCTCGGTCGCCGTCGCGACGTCCTCGGCCCGAACCGCGTAGCCATCCATGGCCGAGTTGTCGAACGGTGGCAACGGAAACGTCGAGTGGACGTCCTCGACGAGCACGCAGCCGTGCGCGTCGGCCAAGGTCAGCTCGAGGCCGCCGAGCGGCGACACCGCGGCCATGATGTCGTCGAGGTGGGCCTCGACCGACTTCAGCGGCTTCGGTCATTGCGACCTGCTCATGGCTTCAGCGGCTCCGACGGGTCACCTTGCGGCAGCCGTCCGGCGACGAACTCGCCGAGCCACTCCCGAAACTCCGGACCGAGATCCTCCCGATCGCACGCGAGCTGGACGATCGCCTTCAGGTAGTCGGCCTTGTCGCCGGTGTCGTAGCGGCGGCCGCGGAAGATCACCCCGTGCACCGGGCCGCCGTCGCCCAGGCCGATCGGTGAGCGCCTCGATCGCATCGGTGAGCTGGATCTCGTTGCCTCGACCGGGTGGCGTCGTCGCGAATGACGTCGAAGATCTCGGGCGAGAGCACGTAACGACCGATGATCGCCAGGTTGCTCGGCGCCTCGGCCGGCAGCGGCTTCTCGACCAAGCCCGGTGATCCGCACGACGTCCGTCGTCGTCGGTGGCCTCGACCGCGGCGCAGCCGTACAGCCCGATCTGGTCCGGCGGCACCTCGAGCAACGCGACGACGCAGCCGCCGAGCCGCTCCTGCACGCTCGATCATCTCGGGTGAGCAGCACGTCGCGCTCATCGATCAGGTCGTCGCCGAGCAGCACCGCGAACGGCTGGTTGCCGACGTGCTGCGCCGCGCACAGCACCGCGTGGCCGAGACCGCGCGCCTCACCCTGGCGGACGTAGTGCACCGTCGCCAGCTCGGTCACGCCGCGCACCTGGTCGAGCAGGTCGCGCTTGCCCTCGTCGCCTTCGAGCCGGTCCTCGAGCTCGTAGTGGCGGTCGAAGTGGTCCTCGATCGGCGTCTTGCTGCGCCCGGTGACGATCAGCACGTCGTCGAGGCCGGCGCGGACCGCCTCCTCGACGACGTACTGGATCGCCGGCTTGTCGACGACCGGCAGCATCTCCTTCGGCGTCGCCTTGGTGGCCGGAAGGAACCGCGTGCCCAGCCCAGCCACCGGCACAACCGCCTTCGTCACGCCGGAGGTCATGCGCGTCACCCTAGTCGTTCGGTCTGCGCAACGCGGCCGTTGCCAAGGGCCGGTGCAGGCACACTGCTGGCGTGACGGATGACGTGCGTCGCGCACAAGGACGAGCTGCGAGCCGCGATCCTTGCGGCCCGCCAGAGCGATGACAGCCGATGAGCGCGCGCCGTGCCGGCGAGGCGATCGCCGACGCACGGCCCCGCGCAGTGGGCGGGCATCCGGACCCGTCGCGGCCTACCTCTCGGTTCGCGGCGAGCCACCCACCGCCGCGCTGATCGACGGCCTGGCGCGCGAGCGGGCACTCGGGTGCTGCTCCCGGTGATCGACGGCGCCGTGCCTCGACTGGGCGGAGTACGACGGCGCCGCGCACGATCACCGCCGGCCCGCTCGGCATCAGCGAGCCGATCGGCGCCGCGACTCGGCGTCGAGGCGGTGCTCGCACGCCGAGCTCGTCGTTGGTGCCGGCGCTCGCCGTCGACCGCGCATGGCAACCGGTTGGGCCGCGGTCGCGGCTACTACGACCGCACCCTGGTCGACGTCGCGGCGCCGATCGTCGCCGTCCTCTACGACCCTGAGCTCATCGACGACGTGCCGACCGAGCCACACGACCATCGCGTCGACGCCGTCCTGCGACCGGCGGGCTTTACCAGCTTGAGCTAGACGACTTCGACTTCGACTTCTTGTGCTGGGCTTCGTGCGCATGGTGGACTTGCTGTCGAGGCGCTTCTTCGGGCGCGAAACCTGGCTCGTAACCTCGCGGCATCCGCGGGTGGAGCGCCAGCGCGGCTGCACTCGGCGCAGCGCCGCCAGCCAGCCACTGCTTCCACGACATGTTCCAGTCGGCAGTGCCGGGGTCGGTCGCGCTCGGCGGCCGCGGGCCGCCATAGATGTCGACGACGTCGCCGCGCAGCGCCCAGTTGTAGAACCACTCCGCGTTAGCCGGGCTGAGGTTCACGCAGCCGTGCGAGACGTTGATGTGGCCCTGCTGGGCCACCGACCACGGGGCAGCATGGACGAACTCGCCACCGTCCGAGATCCGGACGTCCCAGAAGACCGTCTCGTTGTAATAGCCAGGGCTGCCCTTCGGGATGCCGACCGTGGCGGAGTCCATCTGCACGACTTGGGACTTCTCGATCGCGATGTGCACGCCGTCCATTGTCGGCAGGCTCGCGCGGCCGGTACTGACCGGGAAGGTCTTGATGAGCTTGCCGTTGTCGTAGACCTGCATCTCGTGGGTCGCGATATCGACCTCGCTGATGTGGGACGGCACCGATCTTGAACGACGTGCTGTGCCGGCCAACCGCTCCCCATACGCCGCCGCCGAAGTTGATGCCCTGCAGATCGGAGGAGATCACGACCTTGGTGCCCGGCTTCCAGTAGGACGGCGGCCGCCAGTGCACCTCTTGGTCGCTCATCCAGTGCCACGCACCGACCACCGCCGGCTTTGCCGTGACCGACAGCGCTTGCTCGACCTCGGCACGCTTGGCGGCCGGCACTGCCCGGTCGAACGTCACCACGACCGGCGAGCCGACGCCGACCGTGTCGCCGCCGCCCGGAGACAGCAGCGCGTTGAGGTGCTCCTTGGCCGCCGGTGTACGAATCGCCACCGTCCGCTTCGTGGTGTGAGCGGCGAGGTTCACGTAGCTGACCTGCGCCCGCAGGTTCAGCGACGGGGCGAGTGGCAGCGTGCTGCGCCAGCGAGTTCGGGTGTTGTTGAACCGACCGGCGATCAGGCCCTCGCCCGGCGACTTCACCTTCACTGAGCGCAGAGCGCCGTTGACGACGTGGAGGCTCAGTCGCTTGGCGATAGTGCACTTGGCCGTGGTGAAGATGGTCGATGTGCAGGACCGCGGCCGGCAGCGGTGCCTTCGCGGCGCCGACCTTCTGGTGCGGAGAGCTCGAGGAGTTTGCCGAAACGACGACAACTGCCACCACAGCGATCACGCCAGCCGCAGCAACCCCGGCCAGCAGCACCGCGGGAAACTGGTCGGGTGAAGCGCATCGATTGACCGACTCTCTTGCTTGGACGGGCTTCCATTCTGCCCCGAACTCAGCCCATTGGCGATAACAAATCGGCTTTATTCGGTACTCCATTCGGCGCGATCACGTACCAACTGAAGCCTTGGCCCTGGCCGTTCACCGCACCGGCCTTGCGGTCACCGATGTAGTAGTAGAGCGGCCAGTGGTCATAGGTGACGACTCGCCCGCCGTCACCGGGAACCGAGCCGATCAGGCTGCTTTTCACGCCTGGACCCGCGATCACGTGGTGACCGGCACCGACGTACAGCGGGGGCCAGGCCTGATCACATTGTTCGACCTTGGTGCAGGTCACGCTGCGCTGGCGGTCGGGCGGATACATGTAGAGCGTCCAGCCTCGCATCGACGAGGAACCGTCCGAGCCCCGGCTTCGAGCTGACGCTGAGCGTGACGTTTCCCTTCGACGACGGCCGACCGGTCGTACCGGAGTGACCGCCGCAGCCGGCGACCAGGAGTGTGAGCGCGAGAAGTGCGAGGCCGGTACGGATTGACTTCACGCTGCGTCGGCCAGTCGATGGTTGGTCAGCCAGCTCATGACCTGCAGGCCCTGGCTGACCGTCCAATCGCCGACTGGATCCGGGTGGTAGAGCGACTTCAGCCCAGACGGGTCGAGGAACCGCACCAGCTGGTTCGGCGGCAACTTGCCCTGGACGTCGGGATCGGCGTTGACGATGAAGCGCTGATGACCTTGGGAGTTCAGGAAGATCAGGTCGTCCGAATGCGAGACGTCGTACGTCAATGGCTTGTGAGTCAGCCAGTCGATGCTGGCGGGCTTGTATTCCTTGGTCCGCTGATATTCGACGCCGAAGTACTTCCAGAGCTTTGCGGTGTTGGCCGGCGTTGCTCGTAACAGCGTCCAGTCGGCCAGCGGCCCGCCGTACAGCTTCTGGTACGCACGCAGCCGCGCGGGCGTGTCCCGCTGAGGGTCGACGCTGATCTCCAGCAGCGCGACCTTGCCGCCGTCGCCGTCGGCGTTGATGGCACGGGCCATCGCCGCGGTGTTGGCCGAGATCATGGGGCAGATGTCGGTGCAAAGACTCAGGAAATCCGCAATCATCACCGACTTCCCTTTGATACGCCGCGAGGGTTGTCGTCGTCCCGTTCGCCTCGGTGAGAGGAATGTTTTCGATGTCGGCCGGCACTGGGAAGTCGACAACCGATCCGAGCGATGGTGGTGGCGGCTTGATCGAGCTGCCACCGCACGCCGCCAGCCCGGCGAGCATCACCGCCACTACCACTACACGTCCCCCTCGTTGTCCGAGGATGTGGTGCACGTCAGTCCTTTCGATCGGTCGTATCTGCTGCGTTGGCGTGGCCGCCAAGTCGAGCGAGGTAGTCGTTGTATGCCGCGAGGTGTTCGTCGTCGTCCACGGTCTGGCCACGACGCAGGTTCGATCGAACTGGTGCCGAGCCGCCGGCCATCGCCAGGTTGTCCTGCAACGCCTGCGACCGCGCGCCTTCCAACCAGTCGCCCATGCTGCCGTGCGCGCGCTTGTCGCGGAGGAACACCACAAACACGCACAGCACGAGCAGGAACATGATCGCGTCGCCGCCGACCCACATGATCGCGCCGCCAAGGTGCAGGTCGCTGAGCAAACTTGGCCCCCAGGTGCGGCCAGTACGCCCGTACGCCGGGAAGAGCTCGTGGTTGGCCTGCAGGATCACCACGCCGACGAACGTGTCGACGGGCATGCTGAGCGCGAGCAACAGGAAGCGCGTGGGGAACGACATCTTCCAGCGAATCGGCTCCGAACCCAACAACGGAAGAAAGTAGAGATAGCCGACCACGAGATACAGCACGTGCTCCGCGTCGTGGACGTTCTCGTGTTGAAGGGTCAAGTTCATGAAGCCGGTCAGATGAGTGCCGACAATCGTTGCCGCATAGAGAACTGCCGCCACCGGCGGGCAGGTCAGCGCGGTGACCACCCGCGATCGGATGACCGCCTTGGTCCAGGTGTGGAGCGGGTTTCGCGACGCGTGCAGCAACAGCGTGACTGGTCGTCCCACCACGAGCAGTGGCGGCGCGACCATGATCAGCATGAGGTGCTGGACCATGTGCACGCTGAACAAGACGTCGTCGTAGGCGCCGATGCTGCTCTGGGTCGCCAGGACGATGGTGGCGAGGCCGCCAAAGAACGACAGCGACCGCAACACCGGCCACGGACGCGCGGGGTGCCGCCGGCGCACCCGCCAGATCCCCACGAGGTAGAGGATCGCGAGAATCGCGACGCCGACGGTGACCACTGGGGCGAACTGCCACTCGGTGAAAGCGGTGTGCGCGGTCAGTGGAGCACTCGGGTCAGCGAGCAGGCTGCCTAGCGGCATGCGGCGACCGCTCGAGCGAGACCCGCCAGGTCCGCGTTCACACCATCGAGCCTATGACCCGCGATTCGGCGCATATCAGCGGGTCAGCCAAGCGTCGAAAGGACCGTCAAAGTTGGAATTCCGGAGCCCCGCACGGCATTATTAGCAGTCAAGGCATGAGAGTGCCAATGATCGAACCGCGATCAGACCGCCCGAGGAGAAGCTATGCCGACCTACGAGTACGCCTGCACTGAGTGCGGCGATCGACTCGAGGTCGTCCAAAGCTTTACCGATGACGCGCTCACGGTGTGCCCGTCGTGTCAGGGCAAGCTGCGCAAGGTCTTCTCCCCGGTTGGCGTCGTCTTCAAGGGCTCTGGCTTCTACAAGACCGACAGCCGTGACTCCAAGGCCAACGGCTCGAAGGCCAACGGCTCGGGCGAGCAGTCCAAGTCCTCGGACTCAAAGAGTGACTCGTCCTCTGACTCGAGCTCGTCGTCGGACTCCTCGAAGTCCGGCGAGTCAACGAAGTCGTCCGACTCGTCGAAGTCCAGTGACACCTCGTCGAGCTCACGCGCGAAGTCCGACTCGAAATCCGGGTCCGCGACGAAGTCGAAAGGCAGCGGCAGCAAGGTCGCTTAGGTCGCCCAGGTATCGAACTCAGGCCGGTTAGCCCGCAGGCAGCGCCGCGGGCAGAGTGGTCAAGTTGCCGCTATCCACACCAGGTCGCCCGGTCGACGCCGTCCACACTCAATTCGCCGCGCCCTGGGAAGGCATATCGCGTCACTAGCGTCCGGTGAATGGATCGGCGTAGCTCACTGACCGGCTGGCAAACGTTCGGTGCGCGGGTGGCGATTCGCCGGCGGCTCGTTGTCGCCGGCCTTACCGGCATCGCAGTGCTGTCAGGGCTCAACGCGGTGAAACCGGCGCCAGTGCCGACGGTGCAGGTGTGGGTGGCCGCGCACGACCTCACCGGTGGCGAGCCGCTCGTGGCCGGTGACCTGCGAGTCGAGAGCCTGCCGAGGGCCGACGTGCCAACCGGGGCCTTCCACGTTCGCACCGCGGTCATCGGCCGACTCCTGGCCGCGCCGCTGCGTCGAGGCGAGCCACTCACCGACGTCCGCATCTTGTCGTCCTCACTGCTTGCGGCAACTGCCTCGCCGGACGACGTCGCGGTGCCGGTCCGGCTTTCCGATGGCCCAGCGGCACTGGCATTGGTGCACGCCGGCGATCTCATCGACGTGATCGCGGCGCCAGACTCCGACAACGGTGGTCCACCGGCCCGCTTCACCGTGGTGCACGATGTCCGGGTGCTGGCTACCCCGACCCACGATGCAACGCAGGACGACTCGCCTGACGCCGGCGACACTGCTGGCGTCTTAATCGTTGAGGCCACCAGCCGGCAAGCGGCAACGCTCGCCCAAGCCGCGACGACCGCCCGGTTCTCCATCGCTGTTCACCGCGAGCCGTGACCTCAACCGGTCGTCCCGGCGCGGCCGGCAGGAACACCTCGACGTACCCGATCTGGGGATGGGGGCTCGACTCCGACGACGCACCGACGGCCGCCGACCTCACCGCGCTCACGCCGTTGGTCGCCGATCATCTCGGGCTCCCCGTGCAACACGTTGATAACCCCGCACCGCTGGCAGATCTGCCACCCGATCGCGTGATGTCTCGCCTGCCAGCGGCGTTGGTGTCGATCGCGAGTGCCGAGGCGATCGACCGTGCCCGCCACGGCGTCGGACGGTCATATCGGGACGTGGTTCGGGGCATCCGCGGTCAGATCGACCACGTGCCGGATGTGGTCCTGCGCCCGCAGACCGAAGCCGACATCGTCGACACGTTCGATTGGTGCAGCAGCACACACGTCGCCGTCGTCCCGTTCGGTGGCGGCACGAGTGTCGTCGGCGGTGTCGAGCCCGATGTGGGCGACGACTGGGCGGGAATCATCTCCCTCGATCTCAGCGCGCTCAGCGGCGTGGTCGAGGTCGATGCCGTCTCGCGAGCCGCACTCGTGCGAGGCGGGACGACCGGCCCGGCACTCGAAGCGGCGTTGCGCGGTCATGCCCTCACGGCACGGTTCTACCCACAGTCTTTCGAACGCTCGACCGTCGGCGGCTGGGTCGCCACCCGGGCCGCCGGGCACTTCTCCACTGGGGCCGTGCACATCGACGACATGGTCGAGTCGATCCGAGCGATGACGCCAATCGGCGAGTGGGCGTCACGTCGACTGCCAGGATCCGGCGCCGGGCCAAGCCCGGATCGCCTGTTGCTCGGCAGCGAAGGATCGCTCGGTGTGGTGACCGAAGCATGGCTGCGGGTGCAGCCGCGGCCAACGCATCGCTGGTCAGCAAGCTTCGGCGCTCCTGACCTCGCGACGGGTGTCGGTGCGGTGAGATCGATCGTGCAGGCCGGCCTTCGGCCCGCGACGTGCCGGCTGATCGACGCCGGTGAGGCAGCAGTCACCGGCACCTCCGCGAGTGGCGAGGCGGTCCTCGTTGTCGGCACGGAATCGTGGTCGGCGCCGCTCGATACAGACACCGCGCAGATCATTACCGCCTGCGCCGATGGCGGCCTTCGGTTGATTGACGACGGCGTGCCCGGCGGTGCTGGGGAGGTGTGGCGATCGTCGTTCCTGCGAGCGCCCTACCTTCGCGAGCAGCTGGTCCTTCTCGGCCTAATTGTGGAGACGTTCGAGACAGCCGCAACGTGGGATCGACTGCTGCCGTTGATCGACAGCGTCAAGGCCGCGACTGGCGCGGCGCTCAACGAGATTTGCGGCGCGGGCACGGTCACCTGTCGCATCACCCACGTCTATCCCGACGGCGCGGCGGCCTACTTCACGGTGTTAGCTCCTGGCCGCCACGGCAGCGAGCTCGCGCAATGGTCGGAGGTGAAAGCCGCCGCAAGCGAGGCGATCCTGGCTTACGGCGGCACGATCACGCATCACCACAGCGTTGGTCGTGACCATCGACCGTGGTACGCCGCCCAGCGGCCAGCACCGTTCGCGGCAGCATTTGCGGCGGCAAAACGGGCCGTGGATCCCGCGGGGATACTCAATCCCGGCGTATTGGTGGAGACTGCCAGCAGTTGACCGAGCTCCCGTCACGAGAGGCGAACAACTATGAGCGGCTTCAAGAAGTTCCTGCTTCGCGGCAATGTCGTCGACCTTGCGATCGCCGTCATCATTGGCATCGCCTTTGGGATGGTGATCAGCGCCTTCACCAAGGACATCATCACGCCGATCATCGCCGCTATTGGCGGTAAGCCCAACTTCGCCGATCTGCACTTCACGATCAACAACTCGGTGTTTCTCTACGGCGACTTCCTCAACGCGGTCATCTCGTTCATCATCCTGGCCGCGATCGTGTACTTCTTCGTCGTGGTTCCGGTCGGGGCGATGCTCGACCGCTACAAGCCAACCTCGGTCGAGCCGGCTCCGACCGAGGAGTGCCCACACTGCAAGTCCATGATTCCGCGCGGCGCGAGTGTCTGTGCCTTCTGCACGCGGGACATCGCGCAGCCTCCGACCTACAACCCCTACAGCGGGAGCTAAGCCTGGTCGTGATGAGGCGGACGCTCCGCGTTCAACCGGTCCACCGCGTCCTGCTCATCCGAGGGCTCGTCGTCGCCCCAGCCGACATCGGTCTCATCCGAGGTCTGGTCCGGCAGCAATGACTCGGTCGGCTCTGTCATGCCGCAAAGCCTAACGACGCCAAGTGCTGTGTGCCATGGGATGGCGTCCCCGCCCGACCGCGGAAAGCAACCGGCCGGCGCCTTTAGGGCTCGAACTTGTAGCCGAGGCCACGGACGGTGAGCAGATGCTTCGGTGCGGACGGTGACGGCTCGATCTTGGCGCGCAACCGCTTGACGTGAACGTCGAGGGTCTTGGTGTCGCCGACATAGTCGCTGCCCCAGATCCGGTCGATCAACTGGCCGCGGGTCAGCACCCGGCCGGCGTTGCGAAGCAGGAACTCCAGCAGCTCAAACTCCTTGAGTGGCATCGGCACGGTGTCACTGTTGACGCTGACGACGTGACGGTCGACGTCCATCCGTACCGGTCCGGACTCCAAGACCGAGGACACGAGATCGTCGGGCTCGGTGCCCCGGCGACGAAGCACCGCCCGGATCCGGGCAACGAGCTCGCGGGCGGAGAACGGCTTCGTCACGTAGTCATCCGCACCGATTTCGAGGCCGACGACCTTATCGACCTCCGCATCCTTGGCGGTCAGCATGATGACCGGCACCTCGGAGCGTTGCCGAAGCTGACGGCACACTTCGAGACCGGACAGTCCCGGCAACATCAGATCGAGCAAGACCAGGTCGGCACCGGCGCGATCGAACTCCTCGATGCCATCGGGGCCGGTCGCTGCCATCGCGACCTCGAAGCCTTCCCGGCGAAGCATGTATCCGAGGGCATCGGAGAACGACTCCTCGTCCTCCACGACCAGGATTCGGGTCAAGGGGTTCGTGCCTCCTGTAACAGGGTGGGATCCGCGACCTCTGGCCGCGAACCTGAGACCAGTCGGATCGTGAACGTGCTGCCGTTGCCGGGCTGGCTCCAGACCGTCACCTCACCGCCATGATTTCCCACGGTGTGCTTGACGATCGCGAGACCGAGACCGGTGCCACCCGTCGCGCGGGAACGCGCCGGGTCGATTCGATAGAAGCGCTCGAAGATCCGCTCCTGCTCATCCTCGGGGATGCCGACGCCTTGATCCGTCACGGCGATTTCCACGACGTCATCGCGAAGATGCACACCAAGCGCGACCCGAGTGCTGTCCGGGCTGTACGCGATCGCGTTGTAGAGCAGGTTGGCGACGGCGGTGACGAGCTGGCCCTCTTCGCCGAGCACGACGAGGCCGGCGTCGCCGCCACGCACGATCGAGATTCCCCTGGTCTCGGCGACCAACCGCGCGCGGTCCACCGCCTCGTCCAGGACGGCGTCGACCGACACCTCTGTCGACGGAGGCAGCGGTTCGCCGCCCTGCAGCCGGGAGAGATCAAGCAGCTCCTGAACCAGCCGTGACAGCCGCTGTGCCTCGTGCTGCATGCGGCCGACGAAACGCTCGACCGCCTCGGGGTCGTCGTGGGCATCGAGCGCCGCCTCGGCCAGTAACTGCAGGGCTCCTACCGGCGTCTTGATCTCATGCCCGACGTTCGCGACGAAGTCGCGACGGACGGACTCGACCCGCTTCGCCTCGGTCAAGTCGTCGACGACCAGCGCAACCTCGCCGCCCTCAAGCGGCTGGGCGCGAGCACCGACCGAAAGCGCTCGGCGCGGGAAGTCGTTGAAGTCGAGCGAAAACTCTGCGGTCTGCGGATCGCCGGTCCGGCGGGCTGCCTGGACGAGCCGCGACAGCTCGGAGACATCCAGCGACGAGCCGCGCACCACACCGAGGGAAAGTGCGGCGGTGTTGGCGAGCCGTACGACGTCGTCAGCATCCAGGAGGACGGCAGCCGTCGGGAGCAGCTGCAGCATCGTCTCCGCGGGCACTCGCTCGCGCTTGCGAGGGGAAGGCCGCGGCGGGTTCGGAGTCAGTTCGACCGGCTGCCTGCGGACGAGCGGCCGGATGAGAAATGCGATCCCGACCCCGACCAGCAACCCGACGAGTCCTGCGACGACCAACGCCACGAGTCGATCATAAGGAGGGCATACCGCCGGGACGTGCTGAGAGCCGAACACCATGAGCGTGGCCGATCGACCTTTCACAGGGCCGCCCCCGGCCGTTCATCTACCCGTTGCGCCCCGTTAACCAAGCGGGAGAGACGGTAGGTAGCGAGCACTACTGTGGGGTAAATCGAACGCGGGAGGCGCTGTGCGCGACCAGTACCACGAGGATCTTGACGCCATTACCGCGTCCCTCGTTGACATCACCCGGTTGGCCGGGAGCGCCATCAACCACGCTACCCAGGCCCTACTCGACGCTGACCTGCAGGCTGCCGAATCGGTGATCTCCGGGGACCTGGCGATCGACGAGCTCTACGAACGGATCGAATCCAACGCCCTCGACCTGCTCGCCCGCCAGCAACCGGTCGCAAGTGACCTGCGGGTCATCATCACGAGCCTGCGGATGGTCGCCGACATCGAGCGGATGGGAGACCTCGCGCTTCATATCGCCAAGGTGGCCCGCCGGCGCTACCCCTCGAGCGCCATTCCGGCCGAGCTGCAGGCGACGGTGCTCGAGATGGGCCAGGTTGCCCAACGGATCTGCGCGAAGTGCTCGAGCGTGATCGCCGGCCGTGATCTCACGATGGCAGCCGAGCTCGAGCGCGACGACGACGTCATGGACAACCTGCACCGCCGGCTGTTCGCGACGTTGCTCGACGACTCCTGGCATGGCGGCATCGAGACCGCCATCGACGTCACGCTCTGTGGTCGCTACTACGAGCGGTTCTGCGACCACGCGGTTTCGGTGGCGCGGCGGGTCATCTTCCTGGTTACCGGCGAGCGCGCCCCGCTGCCCGCCGACGCCCCAGCCTGAGTTATCCACAGCGTTTATCCCCAGGGCGTGCGATCTCGTTAGCCAATCGGACTGCGGGCGTTCACGCCTCGTTCATCCGGAGTGGGCCAAAGGGTTGATTCGGCTCCTTAGCGTCGTCGGCACGGGCTTTGGAAATCCCAGCCCACGTCCCATCGGAGGTTCTGTCGTCGTGAAGGTTTCGCTAGTGATGCGCACCGCAGGCATCGCCACAATCGCCGCGCTGGCGCTGGCCGCCTGCGGCAGTAGCAGTGGGGGAAGTAGCGGAGGCAGCAGCAACAGCCTGAGCCCTCAAGGATCGACATTCCAGCAGACGCTCGAGCAGCAGTGGGCGACGAAATACCACGCTGCCCACTCAAGCGCCCAGATCACCTACAGCGGAACCGGGTCGACCGCCGGCATCCAGCAGTTCACCACCGGCAAGGTGGCGTTCGCGGGCTCTGACGTCACGATGACGGCCGCGGAGCAGAGCGCGGCCAACAAGTCGTGCGGCAGCCCCGCGCTCACCATCCCGATCACCTCGGGTGGCGTCGCGATCATGTACAACCTGCCGAACCTTTCCACGCCGCTCAACCTCTCGGCAGCCACTGTGGCCGACATCTTCATGGGCAAGGCCACCACGTGGAACGCCGCGCCGATCGCCGCCGACAACCCTGGCGTGAAGCTGCCCAACCTCCCCATCTCGGTCTACTACCGCGCGGACGGCTCGGGCACGACGAACGTGCTCTCCGGCTTCATGACCGCGTTGGCGCCGTCGGTCTGGACGTTGGGCGTCAACAAGACCTTCAGCAAGTGGCCCGTCGGCACGGGTGCCACCGGCTCCTCCGGTGTGGCGCAAGGCGTGAAGAGCACGCCAGGCGGCATCACCTACGCCGAGATCACCTACGCCCAGCAGGACAAGCTGCAGACCGCATCGATCAAGGGTGCGTCGGGTGGCTATGTCGCAATCTCTCCCACCACCGTCGCGAAGGCGATTGACACCGGCTTCTCGATCACCGGGTCCGGCAACAACCTCGCCGGCTCGCTGTCCTTCACCGCGATGAAGGGCTACCCGATTTCGACGGTGTCCTATGTTCTGGTCTGCTCGAAGTACAAGAACTCTGGTGAGGGCACGCTGGTGAAGAACTACCTCGCGTACGCGGCGGGCTCAGGGCAGTCAGAGGCAACCGCGCTTGGATTCGCGCCGTTGCCGTCAGCACTGGACGCCAAAGCGCAGGCGTCGGTGGCCTCGATCAGCTAGCTAGGGCCAATACGACACCATGAGCACTGTGGAGACGACGCTCGACACCACGTCGCTGCGGGAAGGCCAATCTGGCCGCCGCGGCGACGTGGTGTTCCGCGGCCTGACCCTCGGTGCTGGGCTGCTCGTCTTTGCGCTACTCGCAGCGATCGCCATCTTCTTGGTGGTCAAGGCGATCCCCGCGCTGCGCGCTGATACGACCAGTTTCTGGACCACCAAGTCGTGGACCGCGCAAGAGGGCAATGCGATGTTTGGCATTGCCGCTCTGCTGTTCGGCACCCTGCTCACCAGTCTGCTGGCGCTCGTCATGGCCGTGCCGGTCGGTCTCGGCGTCGCCCTCTACATCACGCAGTACGCACCCCGTCGCCTCGCCACCCTGCTCGGTTATGTGACGGACATGCTGGCAGCGGTTCCCAGCGTCGTGTACGGGTTGTGGGGGTTGTATTTCCTGCTGCCGCACCTGATCGGCATGCAAGAATTCCTGGCGAAGTATCTCGGCTGGATTCCGTTGTTTGCCAACCCAAACGGCTTCGCCAACATCTTCAGCAAATCCGTTTTCGGCGCGGCGGTTGTGCTCGCGATCATGATCCTGCCGATCATCGCGGCGATCAGTCGCGAGGTGCTGCGTCAAGTCGACCCCACGCAGAAGGAAGCTGCACTCGCGCTCGGCGCGACGCGCTGGGAGATGATCCGGGTCGCCGTCCTGCCGCCGAGTCGTCCCGGCATCCTCAGCGCCGTCATGCTCGGCCTCGGCCGTGCACTCGGTGAGACCATCGCCGTCGCACTAGTGATTGGCGACAGCTTCAAGATCAGCTGGCATGTGCTCGTGCCGGGCGGCAACACCATTGCCGCGAACATCGCCAACCTGTTCGGCGATGCCGACAACATCGGTCGCTCCGCGCTGATCGCGAGTGGTCTTGTGCTCTTCGTGCTGACGCTCGCCGTCAACCTCGCCGCGCGCTACATCATCCTTCGCTCCGGCGTCGAGGAGCGGAGCAGCGTATGAGCACCTCGCAGGCGACCGAGCTCCGCAACCGCGGGATCCGCCAGGCAGCGCTTCCGTCGTGGGCGATCGCCGCCACGACTGTCGGCGCAGTGCTGGTGACGCTATTGCTGTTTGCGGTGACGGGATTTGCCGGCGACGCCGACTTCCTGGTCGTCGCGACCGTGCTCACGATCATCAGCATCGGGGCCGCGAGCTGGCTCGTCGAAGGCAAGCGCCGGGCCATCGACCGGATCGCCACGAATGCCGCCCTGCTCGCGCTCGCACTCACCCTGCTCCCGCTCGGTTTTGTCGTCGCGTACGTCATCAAGAAGGGCCACACCCGGTTCGGGCTGGGCTTTCTCACCCACGACGCAAGCCTCGGCCCGCTGGTCGCCGGCGGCGGCGTTGGCCACGCGATCATCGGTACGGTCGAGCAGGTCCTCATCGCGAGCGCCTTCGCCGTTCCGCTCGGCTTGCTGGTGGCGATCTACATCACGGAGTACGGCGGTAACCGGCTGGCGACCGCGGTGCGGTTCCTCATCGATGTGATGACCGGCATTCCGTCGATCGTCGCGGGCTTGTTCGTCCTCGCGTTCTGGCTGATCGCGCTCGGCCAGGGCTTCTCCGGCTTTGCCGGGTCGATGGCGCTGGCGATCATCGAACTGCCGATCGTGGTGAGGACGTCTGAGGAAATGATCCGGCTCGTGCCCGGAGCACTCCGCGAGGCGTCATACGCGCTGGGCATCCCGAAGTGGAAGACGATTGTCCGAGTCGTGCTGCCAACCGCGACGACCGGCATCACGACCGGGGTGATGCTCGCGATCGCCCGCGTGATCGGCGAGACCGCGCCGGTGCTGCTCGTCGTCGACAACAACAACTTCTTCAACAACAACCCCTTCAAGGGCGCCCAGGCGTCGCTGCCGGTTTACATCTTCCAAAACGCTCAGTCCTCGTCGAACTTCAACGTCCAACGTGCCTGGGCGGCCGCCCTAACCCTCATACTTATTGTTGTGGTGCTCTACGTTGCCGCACGGCTGCTGACCCGGCGCAACCAACTGGCCGGGAGGTAGCCGAGGTGGCCAAACGGATCGAGACGGTCGGCCTGTCCTGCTACTACGGCGGGGTCAAAGCGGTCGAAGACGTCAGCATCACCATCGAGCCGAAGAGCATCACCGCCTTCATCGGCCCGAGCGGTTGCGGCAAGTCGACCTTCCTGCGTGCGCTGAACCGCATGCACGAGGTCGTGCCGAGGGCGAGCATCGAAGGCAAGGTGCTGCTCGATGACGAGGACATCTACGGCCCGGGCATCGACGCCGCGGCGGTGCGCCGCACGATCGGCATGGTCTTCCAGAAGCCCAACCCGTTCCCAACGATGTCGATCTACGACAACGTCGCCGCGGGCTTAAAGCTGAACGGGCTGCGGAAGAAGGGCGACCTCGACACTGCGGTCGAGCGGTCACTGCGCGGTGCCAACCTCTGGGAGGAGGTCAAGGGCCGGCTCAGTAAGCCAGGCATGGGCCTGTCAGGTGGGCAGCAGCAGCGGCTGTGCATCGCCCGCGCGATTGCGGTCGAGCCGCAGGTGCTGCTGATGGACGAGCCATGTAGTGCGCTCGACCCGATCTCGACACTCGCGATCGAGGATCTCGTCACCGAGCTCAAGGATCGCTTCACCATCGTGATCGTCACGCACAACATGCAACAGGCCGCCCGGGTGTCGGACGTGACCGCGTTCTTCACGCTGAAAGGCCCCGGCGAGCCTGGCGCCCTGATCGAGGTCGACGCAACCCAGAAGATCTTCACCAACCCCGGCGAGAAGCGCACCGAGGACTACATCACCGGCCGCTTCGGCTAATCGGCCGTCGGATCCTGCCCTCAACGCCCTTTCCCGGGTAGCGCCGGCGCCTCGCCAAATCCGCCGAGGCGCACACTGGAGTGGTGGCTGACGTGGGGGACGACCCGATCCTGGTCACCACTGCGCCGATCAGCCCCCGCGATGAGCGTCGAGGTCGAGAGCGCCGCTACCTGATCACGATGGGTGTCCGCGTCGTCGCGTTTATCGTCGCGATCGTTTTCGCCACTGGCTGGATCCGGGTCGTCGCCGTCGCGCTGGCGCTCTTGCTGCCCTGGGTGGCGGTGGTGATGGCGAACGCCGGGCCGTCACGGAAGCCACCACAGAGGCCCTCGCTCTACGCCGGCAAGAAGCCCCGCGAGCTGGACTAGCGCAGAGCCAGCCCTACTTCACGAACAGATGCACGACCTCGAACGTGCCGGCCGCCATGAGTCCCGCAGCGGGAAGCGTGAGCAGCCAGGCAGTCACGATGTTTCCCGCCACACCCCAACGCACTGCGGCGAAGTTGCGGGTCGAGCCGACACCCATCACGGCCGACGTCGTGATGTGTGTGGTGGAGACCGGAGCGGCAAAGACGTACGCGGTTGTCAGCAACACACTCGACGCGACTGTCTGCGCAGCGAACGCGGCCGTGTTATCAAGCTTGAACACGCGCCGCCCGAGGGTTCGCATGATCCGCTTTCCGCCGGTGGCAGTGCCCGCGCTAATCGCCAGCGCGCACGCCAGCTTCACCCAGATCGGCACGACAAAAGTGTTGAGGTGCCTAGTGGTCACGAGCGCGAGCGTGATGACGCCCATCGTCTTCTGAGCATCCTGCAACCCATGGCCGAACGCCATCGCCGCGGACGACACCCACTGACCCATCCGGAACCCGACGGCAGCACTGCGCGGGTTGGCCCGGCGAAAGATCCAAAGCAGCGCCAGCATGAACAGAAAGCCGAGGCCGAAGCCGACGATGGGCGACGCAACCATCGGGATGACGACCTTCTGCACCACCGCGTGCCAGTTGACGTGTCCGCTCGACGCGATCGCGGCACCACAGAGACCACCGATTAGCGCGTGGGTTGACGATGATGGCAATCCGAACCGCCACACGATGACGTTCCAGATAATGGCGCCAACGATGGCCGCGAACAGGACCGTCAGCCCTTCCGCGGCCTTCGGTGTCGCGATGATGCTGCCGACCGTGTTGGCCACCTTGGTCGACACCAGTGCCCCGGCCAAGTTGCACACCGCCGCGAGTGCAAGCGCGACGCGCGGACGCAACGCCCTGGTCGAGATCGGCATGGCAATCGCATTGGCCGCGTCATTGAAGCCGTTGGTGAAGTCGAAGCCGAGGGCAACGACGATCAGCACAACCAGGCCGAGCGTCTCCATGTGAGGGGCTCAGGACTCCTTGACCGCGATGGTCTCGACCGTGTTCGCGACGTTCTCCAGCGCGTCAGCTGCGCCCTCAAGCTGCTCGGCGACCTCCTTCAGCTTCATCACCATCAGGGCGTCGTACTCGCCGGAGAAGAGCCGCGCGAGGAAGCGCCGGTAGAGCTTGTCGGCATCGTTCTCCAGCCGGTTGATCTCGATCCAGTAGTCGCTGAGATTGGTCAACGACTTCAGCCGCGGCATCGCGCCCGCAGTCAGCTCAGCGCCCCGGACGAGGATCTCCGTCATGTGGTGCATCTCGATCGGGAGGATGTCGAGGTCGTACAACACCACGAGATCCCCCGCCGCCTCGAAGAAGTCCACGACGTCGTCGAGCCGGCTCGCGAGCCGGTAGATGTCCTCACGGTCGAACGGCGTGACGAATGTCGAGTTGACCTCGCGAAGGATGCTGTGGGTCCGGTCGTCGCCGACGTGCTCGAGATCTCGAAGCTGCTTGGCGAGCGCATTCCGCTCGCCTCGCGTAGCGGTGACGAGCTCGTCGAGCACTTGGGCACCGTCGAGCAGGTTGTTCGCCGAAGCGGTGAACAACTCGAAGAACACGTTTTCGCGAGGCGTCAACCGAAGGCGCACGCACACACACTAGGGGTAAGTGAACGAATGATTAACGCCAGATGAACGACTACTCGATATCCGGGCGCGGTGGCGGGGCAAGTCCCAGCCGATCCACCAGTTCGCCCCAGAGGGCCTCGTACGCCGCTGACGCGGAGCTGGCCGGCGCTGTGGCCACCACCGGCCGGCGGCGCTGGCCCATCCGCTCGACCAGTGCGCTGTTCGGGACGACGCTCCTCGCCACGTCTGCGTAGCGGCCGTGAAGCAGCTGGACCACGTCTCGATGGAGTGCCCGCTTGCGGTCGACCATCGACAGAAACGCCATGACCGCGGTGGTGCTACCAGTCGAGGATGCGAGGTCGACGACCTGATCGAGAGTGCGCAGCGACAGCGGCGAGGGCACGATCGGCACCAGCACGAGGTCCGCGGCACGGACCACGTTGGCTGACAACAACGACAGGCCGGCCGGGCAGTCGAGAACGACGACATCGAAGTCGGCGGCAAAACCCGCGAGCACCTTGCCGATCCGATCCTCGCTGCGCTTCGTGGCGCCGAGGTCGATATCGGTCGAGGCGTACGACGTATCAGCCGGCAAGAGATCCAACCGGTCGTCCGGTGTCGCGCGGATCGCACGGCTGGCATCGCTCTTGCCCTGCAGCAACCGTCGGCTCCCGCCCTTCACTTTTGTCTTGCCCCGCAATAGAAATGTCGCGGCGGCTTGCGCATCGAGATCCCACAGCAGGGTGCGATAACCGTCGCGCGACGCCAGCCAGGCAAGATTCACCGCGGCGGCAGTCTTGCCGACTCCGCCCTTCACGGCGTAACACGCGACGACCTTCACGCCGAGCATCGTCTCAGCCGCGAGCCGAGTCCCCAAGCTGATCGGGCCGAAGCTCGTCACATAAGCGACACTGGTTGGACCGCCCGAACTCTCGAGGAGCTCACCTGTGGCTGACTTTTCGTTGGATCTCACCGAGGATCAGATCACGCTGAAGAAGTGGCTGCACGACTTCGCCACCGACGTGATCCGCCCCGCTGCGCACGAGTGGGACGAGCGGGAGGAGACACCGTGGCCGATCATCAAGGAAGCCGCCAAGGTCGGCATCTACTCCGTCGACTTCATGGCGCAGCAGTGGTTCGACGAAACCGGCCTCGGCATGGTGATCGCGCAGGAGGAGTTGTTCTGGGGTGACGCCGGCATTGGCCTGTCACTGATGGGCACCGGCCTGGCGGCGGCCGCGGTCAGCGCGAACGGCACGAGCGAGCAGGTCGGTGAGTTCATCCCGGCGATGTATGGCGACCCAGAGGACCCGAAGCTCGGCGCGTTTTGCTCCTCTGAGCCCGACGCCGGCAGCGACGTCGGCGCCATGAAGACCCGGGCGGTCTACCTCGAAGCCAACGACGAGTGGGTCATCAACGGCACCAAGACCTGGGCGACGAATGGCGGCATCGCCGACTGGCATGTCGTGGTCGCGACGGCCGACCCGTCCCTCGGCACCCGTGGCCAGGTGTCGTTCGTCGTCCCGCCAGGCACGAAGGGCCTCAGCCAAGGCCAGAAGTTCAAAAAGCACGGGATCCGGGCCTCGCACACCGCCGAAGTCGTGCTCGATGACGTACACCTCCCGAGCAAATACCTGCTCGGCGGCAAGGAAAAGCTCGATGATCGGCTTCACCGGGCGCGCGAAGGTCTGAGCAGCGGGCGGTCACAACCCTCGATGGCGACCTTCGAACGCACCCGCCCCACGGTGGGTGCACAGGCAGTCGGGATCGCCCGAGCGGCGTACGAAGTTGCCCTCGACTATGCCAAGCAACGCGAGCAGTTCGGCCGGCCGATCATCGAAAATCAGGGCATTGCGTTCAAGCTCGCTGACATGAAAGTGCGCATCGACGCCTCGCGCCTGCTGGTCTGGCGGGCGGCGTGGATGGCGCGGCAGGGCAAGGAGTTCACGGCCGCCGAGGGATCGCAGTGCAAGTTGTTCGCCGGCGAGACCGCCGTCTGGGTTACCGAGCAGGCGATCCAGATCCTCGGCGGGAACGGCTACACCCGGGAGTACCCCGTCGAGCGCATGCACCGCGACGCGAAGATCTACACCATCTTCGAGGGCACCAGCGAGATCCAGCGCCTGGTGATCGCCCGCGCAATCAGCGGAACCCACATCCGCTAGCTCGCTCAATTCACAAGCAAACCCGCTAACTACCAGGTGGCTCTCGCGGTTTGTCCTTCGCGTCTGATTCCTCGGCCGCGTTCAAGATCATCGCCGTTTGAAGACGCTAGAAGGTCCTTAAACGGCGATGATCATGAGACCCGCTAACTGTTAGCGCTTTAGCTTTTGGTTGCTGAAGGCCACGTCAATCTCGATGGGCGGCAAGGATCTCCTCGACGTACGGCGCGGTTTGCTCGCGCCAGGCCGGGACGAGGTCAACCCGCAGCCGCCGGTCGAGCACGTCTTCCGCGGTGATGGCGCCCTCGGCCTCGATCGCCCAGGCGACCTCGCATTTGAGCGCGGGCGCGTCGGAAACAATTGGCTCGTTCGGTCCAGCCGCCGAGACGTCAGCGGCTTCGGCACCGAACCGGCGGTGAAGTCGATCTGCACCCGCCGAGGCGCGCGGCGCAGCTCCGACGAGCGGCAGGCCGCTGGTGCGACAGGCGACCTCGTGACCGAGGTTGGCGGCGACCTTGTCGACCGCGTCCTGCGCCATCCGTCGGTAGGTCGTGAGCTTGCCACCGACAATCACCAGGACGCCGTCGCGGTCGAGCAGCGCGTGCCGCCGCGAAATGTCGGCCGAGCTCGAGTCCTCGTCACCACCGAGCAGCGGCCGCAAGCCGGCGTACCGGCCAATCACCGCGTCCGAAGTCACCGGTCGCGTCAGGCCGGTCGAGAGCATTTCCAGCAGAAACCGTTCGTCGGCATCGGTGACCGGCGGCTCATCCTCGATCGAGTCGACCGCCTCATCGGTCAGCCCAACCAGAACCGTGCCGTCTGGTCGAGGATTGGCGAAGACGAACCGGTTGAGGGTGCCTGGCAGGAGCAGGTTGACCGCAACCTTGGGGTGATCGAGCGCCTCGGCCCGCAGGACGAGGTGGGCGCCTTTGCTGGGCTTGAGTGGCACGTTGGCGACCAGGCCGCCCGACCATACGCCGGCCGCCACAATGACGGCACGCGCCTTGATATCGCCGACCTCGCCGGTGAGCTCGTCACGAACCTGCGCGCCGTCGCGGCCGACATCCAGCGCGGTGCAATGGGTCACGATGCGCGCGCCGTGCGCCGCAGCCGTCCGGGCCAGCGCGACGACGAGCCGGGCGTCGTCCTCCAGGGCACCATCAACGTGGACGTAGGCACCTCTGGCCGGGCGCAGCGCTGGAGCCATCCGATGGGTCTCAGCCGCATCCGCCCAGTGCGTACGCGGCAGCCACGCCGGCGTGCGCGCCGCCACTCGCAGGCCATCGGCCACGACGAAGAGCAACCGTGAACCCGCCCGGCCACCACGAGGACCGCCGGGAAAGTACGGCAAGAAGAACGGCACCGGCTGAACCAGATGCGGGGCAATAGTCGTCACCAGCCGGTTGCGCTCGACCGCCGACTCCCAGGCCACGCCTACCTGTCCCGCCGCGATGTAGCGGATGCCGCCGTGTGCCAGCTTGCTCGACCAACGGCTGGTGCCGGCCGCGAGGTCACGGCGTTCGATCAGCGCGACCGACAGGCCTCGGCTGGCGGCGTCAAGCGCGACGCCGGCGCCCGTGACGCCGCCACCGATCACCAGCACATCGACGACCTCGCCGCCACGGAGCGCAGCCAGATCGGCGACGCGGCGCTGGCGGTTGAGCATGGTCCCGGTCATGGCCGTAACCAACCGTCGAGGCCGCGGTCGAGTTCGTCCAACGCCCGCTCCTTGCCAATCTCGTCGAATAGTCGCGCCGACACGATCCACGGCAGCGCAGCCATCAACACCGCGGTCGACATGACGTCCGGATCGCCGCGACGGATCGAGCCGTCGACGTGCCCCTCGGCGACAACGCGTCGCACCCGAGCCAATGCCAGCCGTTGCGTCGACCCAAGACGTACCGTGAGGTACGGCAGCACCAACTCCGGATCAACGTCGAGCACCCGGCGGAACAACGGCTCCTCCGGAAGCCGCCTCGCCGTCTCCACGGTCAACGCCACCAGCCGGGCACGGGCCGAGCGCTTGCGCGAGACGCTCGTCTCGATCTCGCTCAGCAGAGCGGCGAAGTCGCGGGTCATGACGTTGAGCAGCAGGGTCTCGACATCGGGCACGAGCCGGTAGAGCGTCATCCGGCTCACGCCGGCGCGTCGGGCGACATCGGTCAGGGTCGTGCGACGGACTCCGACCGCAAGCACGGACTCGCGGACCGCCTCGGCGACCTCGTCGGGCACCTCACGACTGGCCAAGCCAGAGCTCGGCGGCTCGGTCGCATCACCGGAATCTGCCCGGTCACGTGTCTTGTGACGTTGAGACGCCATGTGTCACACTGTAGCGCAATGGACAACAACTCGTCATGGACCTCTTGGGGCGGCTCGCAGCCGGATCTGCCGCGTTCTGCGCGGGCGTTGCTCAAGTCCGCCCTCGGCTCGCTGACTCCACAGCAACCAGTTCCGATCGAGCGAGCGACCATCGCCGAGTCGCGGCTCCCAGCGGCCGTAAAGACAAGGCTCGTCGAGGCGCTCGGAGCCGATGGCGTCAAGGACGACAACGCCTCACGTGCCCGTCACGCCGGCGGCCAGGCCTACTCCGACATCATCCGCCGTCGCCGTGGCGACGCCTCCGATGCGCCCGACGCCGTGCTGCTCCCTGCCAACACCCAAGCCATCAGCGACGTCTTGCGGATCTGCACGGCGGATCGTGTCGCGGTCGTCGCGTGGGGCGGCGGCACGAGCGTCGTAGGTGGCCTGTCGTCATTGCGGGGTGACTGTGACAGCGTCGTCGCGCTCGACCTGTCGCGGCTCGACCGGCTGCTCTCGGTCGACCAACTGTCACTGACCGCAACCTTTGAGCCCGGCATCCGCACCCCGGCCGCCGAGGCAGCACTAGCGGAGCACGGCCTCACCCTCGGGCACGTGCCGCAGAGCTATGAGCGAGCCAGCCTCGGTGGCTACGTCGTCACGCGGTCGGCCGGCCAGGCCTCAAGCGGGCGCGGGCGCATCGACGACATGTTGGTCGGCGCTCGGCTGCTGACGCCGGTTGGTGAGCTCGTGCTGCCGGCCATGCCCGGCAGCGCGGCAGGCCCGGATCTGCGCCGCCTGGTGCTCGGCTCGGAGGGCACCCTGGGGATCGTCACCGAGGTCACGCTGCGGGTCAGCCCGACCCCGGCGGCGACCCGCTACGAAGGCTGGGTCGCACGGTCCTGGGATGACGGGGTACGGATTATGCGTCGACTGGCCCAGGAGGGGCCGAAGCCCGACATCGTCCGGCTCTCAGACCCCAGCGAGACGACCGTCTCGCTGGCGCTGTCCGGCACGGCCGGGCTGAAGCGGCGCGGTCTCGACGGCTGGCTGCGCGCTCACGGCGTACACAGCGGTTGCCTGATCATCGTCGGCTACGAAGGATCGGTACGCGACGTGCGTCACCGCAGGCGGGAGGTTCGCCGGCTGCTGCGCGCAGAGCGTGCAGTGACGCTGGGCACCAGCGCCGGCAACTCCTGGGTGCATCACCGATTTGCCGCGCCCTACCTTCGCGACACACTGCTCGACGCGGGCGTGCTCGCAGAGACCCTCGAGACCGCAACGACGTGGTCGCAACTGCCCGGGCTCTACGCCGGGGTGGGATCGGCGCTAGCGGAATCGCTGCAGCATGACGGCAAGCCCCCGCTCATCGGCTGCCACATCTCGCACGTCTACCCGACCGGCGGTTCGTTGTATTTCACCGTCCTTGCCCACGCCGACAGCGGCCACGAGCTCGAGCAATGGTCAGCGGCGAAGCACGCCGCGAACGAGGCCATTGTCGCCGCGGGCGGCACAGCGAGCCATCACCATGCGGTCGGGACTGCACATCGCGAGATCGTCGCGACCGATCTCGGCGGCACGCGTCGGCGTCGACGCATTGCGCGCATTGAAGGCGCACCTCGACCCCGCCGGCATCCTCAACCCGGGAAAGCTGCTCCCCTCACCCGGCAGCTAACCGGCGGTCAACCGAGCCGGCCGCTACGGCGACGTCGGCGGGCTCGGCGGCGTGCTGTCCGGGGTGGTCGCCGGCGTCGTCGGCGTGATTGTCACGGTCACCGTTGGCGTGGGAGTCGGCGTCGTTGTGGTCGGTGTGGCCGTCGGGGTGGTCGGCGTGATCGTCGGCGTCGGCCGGTTGAGATGAGCGAACTCACTCTGCAAGCTGGCGGCCTGGTTCTCGATGTCCTGCGCCCGCTGGGCGGTGAGCTTGCCGGACTCCTGCAGCTTGTCGACCTCGTTGTCCAGCGCGGTGACGGCCGCGCGGACCCGGCTCGTGTCAGATCCGCTCGCCGCGACCCGAAGTGCCTGCACGTACGGCGCGAGCGCTGCTGCTGTCTTGGCCGTCACGACGTCCGACGACGTCGATGCACAGCCCGCGAGGACCGCCGTCGCTGCGAGCAGCGGGAGAATCAGCCGCTTCATCGGCACGTCAATCGCTCGATGTCGCGCATGATCGGCTCAAGCTTCGGCCGCAACGTCGGCGAGCCTGCCGCGCAGTGACCACTGACCACGTTCGGGTGATCGCGGTTGTAGACGACGACGCCGATAACCGCGCCGGCAGCGATCAGCACGACCAGCAAGAACACCGCGATCCACGGACCACGGCTCTGGCGCGGGGGTGGCGCTGGTGCGGACGGAACGGCGGCCGTGACCGGCGGCGGTTGTGGTGCCATCACCGTCGTTGCCATCGGCAAGACCATCGTCGCCTGATCGGACGGCGGGATCGACATCGCCGCGGTGCCGGCATCTCCGGCCACGATCCGGCGGAGCCGATCGACGACCTGCGCCGCTGACAACCGAGCTCCCGGTTGTCGCGCCGTCATCCCGGTCAGCACGTCACGCCACGCACCGGGGAGGTTCACCGGCACACCGGGCTGGCGGCTGAGGCGGGCCATCGCCGCCTCGAGCGAGGCGCCTTCGTACTCTCGGCGGCCGGTCAAACACTCGATCAGGACCAGACCGAGGGCGTAGACGTCGGCCGGCGGGCCGACCACCTCACCGGTCACCTGTTCGGGCGCGAAGTACGCCGGCGTGCCGAGCACGTCGCCGGTCTGCGTCACGTGAGCGGCGTCGACCAGCCGCGCGATGCCGAAGTCGGCGAGGTGAACTCGGCCGCCGGTGCCGATCAACACGTTGGCCGGCTTCACGTCGCGATGCACCAAGCCTTGGCCATGGACATAGGCCAGCGCGTCAGCGACCTCCGAGCCGATCTCTGCCGTCCGGGACGGCGTGAGCGGACCAAGTCGAAGCTGATCCGAGAGCGTCGAGCCCTCGACGAGCTCCATCACGAGGTACGGCTGCTCAGTCAACTCGTCGGTGCCCGCGTCGAACACGGTCACCAGCGAGGGATGGTTGAGGCGAGCGAGCGTACGCATCTCGTCCTCGTGCCGATGCAGCTGGTCGGCCACGTCTCCACGGAAGAGCTTCACCGCCACGCCACGGTCGAGCCGCTCGTCAACAGCCCGGTAGACCTCCGCGACGCCACCCACCCCGAGCAGGGCGCCGAGCCGGTAGCGGTCGTCGAGAAGGCGGCCTTCATTGGCCGACAAACCGCTGGTCATAGCCAACAGCATTGCTGGCGGGCCATCGGGAAACCAAATCGGGGCGGTGGCGGGTCGTCAGCCAGCGCGATCGATCGCCGCGTGGCGCAGCGGGGTTTCAGGCGCAAGAATGTCCTCCGCGTTGAGCAGCGCGCAGAGCCGCCGGACCGATGTGCTGGCGCCTTCGACGGTGAGTTGGCGCCCGCTGTCCCGCAGCGCGTCTGCGGCTCCCAAGATGACCGAGAGCGATAACACGTCGATGAACGGCACATCGCCGAGATCGACCACGATCCGAGTCGATGGTCTCGCGCAGAGGTCATCGAGCAACTCGCGCAGGGCGTCGACGTTCACCAGGTCGAGATCACCGTGCAATCGAGCCACCGTGGCATCCGCCAACGCGTGAACGTCGCCGAGCATGAGCCGCACCCTCCTGCACCGCCAGTCTCGTCGTCCATGACCGTATGGTGGCGCCGGGGGATGCGTCAGGCGATTACCAGGACTGATCCGCTCTCCGGTAGTTGCGTAGGCAATCCCGACGACGGAATGACACCATGGCAGTCCGGTCGGCCGCCCAGTGCCGACCGTCGGCCCTCGTAGCTCAGGGGATAGAGCAACCGCCTCCTAAGCGGTAGGTCACAGGTTCAAATCCTGTCGGGGGCACGATCCAGGTCCTGAAGTGTCGCGGCAACGTCGGCGTACGTCTGGGCAATCGCGTCCCGATTCTCGGAGCGGAAGCTCTCGAGCCGCACCGCGCCGAGATGTCTCACCTCATAGATCAGCGACCGCCACGTCGAAGCCGGCGTCCGGTCCAGCGGCCCGTATCCATCGGGGTCCCAGAACGCCTCGCGTTCGGTCCCCGGCTTCTTCAGTGCGAGTCGAATCGGCCAGTCGGCGGCCGGGTCGCCCCACAGCGTTCGGTCGAAGTCCAGTACGCCGGTGATCGTCGGCTCCGGCGCACCCTCGGCCACCATCACGTTGACCGTCCACAGGTCGCCGGAAAGCAATCGCGGCTGGTCAATCTCGTCGAGAGCCGTGCGCTGCGTGATCGCATGCTCGACCGCTCGTCGGAGATCCGCGGCGTCCAGCCCGACGCTGTCAAGGTCGGTCACGATGTCTTCGAGTGACGCGACGAACGCCTCGCTCCACGTCTCGTAACCGGGACCGACGATCGCGCCGAAGTGCGGACCTCGCACGCTGTGCACCGCCTTGGCGATCGCCCCAAGCTGTCGGAAGAAACCCGCCCACATCGGCCGTGGATAGATGGCAAGTCCGTCGGGCGCAGGCACACCGTCCAGCAACGTCTGGATCATCCAGTCGCGATCGATCACGTCGTGTGACCAGTCAGCTGCGAGCACTCGAGGCAGGAGCGGCGCAATCACCGCGAGCCACGGCATGCTGGCGTACTCAGTACGCATGAAGTTCAGCTCGGAAGAGAACCGCTCCGCACTCGCCGGAGCCACCCGGAGAATCACGGGCTGGTCATGTCCGGCGAGCGTGAGGCGATACGTGTTGTTGTACGAGCCCAGGCCGAGCTCGACCGCGGACACCAGCTTCGTGTCCTCGCCAAATGCCCGCCGGCAGACCGCGTCGAGCTGCGCCTCGTCGAGCGGCTGTTGGAACGCGTCCGGGGCGCGATCGATTGGCTGAAACTTCATATTCAGAAACCATACGTTCACCTGAGCGTGCAACCGTTTGAGTATGGAAACGCCTCGCAGTCATGACGTTCCGGACGGTCGGCGCATCGCGTTGATCGCCCATGACAACAAGAAGCAGGACATGCGCGAGTGGGCGCGGCACAACCGGCAACGGCTGCTCGAGCACGAGCTTTTCGCTACCGCCACGACCGGTCGCATCCTGCAAGAAGAGTTGGACCTTGACGTCACCTGCTTCCGCAGCGGGCCGTATGGCGGCGACCAGCAGATCGGCGCAAGGATCGCCGAGGGCGACATCGACCTGCTGGTCTTCTTCTGGGACCCACTCGAGCCTCATCCGCACGATCCGGACGTCAAGGCGCTGCTGCGAATCGCCGTCGTCTGCAACATCCCGGTGGCGTGCAACCGCGCGACGGCAGACTTCGTGATCTCCTCGCCGCTGATGCGGCAGCCGCACCTCGCAGTAGTGCCGGCCGACTCAGCCGCGCAGCTTGGCGCAGACTCGGCTGATCACGCGAAGAGTGCGTGATCAGCGCGAGTGAGCGCCTGTTACTTCTTGTGGTGCTTCGCCTTGCGCACCACGACCGTGACGCTGACCGTCGACACCCGGCCGTAGTTGTCGGTCTCGGTCAGCTTCAGGGTGTAGTGACCCTTCTTGGCATACGCGTGCAACGGCGAGGCGCCGTGGCTGTTCTTTGACCCGTCGCCCCAGACCCACTTATACGTCGCGATCTTCCCGCCCGGGAACGGGTCGTGCGCGTTGCCAGTGAACTTCTCCTTGGCCTTCGCGTTGAGGACCGCGGCGTGGTGGACCTTGGCCTTCGGGTTCATTGCCTTGAACAACCCCAGCCCGATCGGTGCGCCAACGCCCGACGGTCCGTCATAGCCCTTAACGGCGTTGCACTGGGTGTCGTCGGCCACCGCCTTGCCGCCCATGGTGAACGCGCAGTCAATACGCCCGAGCGGCTCATCGTTGCTCTGGAAGAAGAGCCCGTTCGGGTTGGTACCAAGCCTTCTCATGCGTTCAGGTCGGCCGAGCAGGTCCGGTCCTGGTCGCAGAACGAGTTGCCGCCGAGCTTCACGTCGTACCGAGGCGGCGTCGCGGAAATCTCGTGGCCGTAGAGCGACAGCGCCGGGTATTTCACACCGCCGGAGCCACCCGCGAGCGCCCACATCGAGGCGATCAGCGGCGAGGCCAGCGAGGTGCCGCCGACCGTCTCCCACCCGCTGTGCTGCGTGGCGCCAGGGCAGTCAGTGCCGCAGTTGTACGTCGCCTCGATGTCGAAGCCGGTCTCCGGATCGGCAAGCGCGGACACGTCCGCAGCGAGGCGCTTGGTGCCGCAGCCGGTCTTGGTGTAGCCCGGCACGTGCGCCTGCCAGCCATGTGCCGCATAGAGCACGCTGCAGCCGCCACCGGTCGCACCCGAGTTTCCACTGTTGTCGAGCTCGCCGTTGTCGTTCCAGACCGATTCTGACTTGCGGGTCCCGTTGGCGTTGAGTGTCAGTGACGTGCCACCGACAGAGACGACGTTCGGGAGGCTCGCCGGGACATTGGGAGCGTCCGCGGACGGCACCCCCTCGTTGACCTGGTCCCAGTCGAACCAGCCGTCGTCGCCGGTTGACGCGGTGATCACCACGCCGGGGAAGTTGTAGGCCTTCTCGTACGCCGCCGCCGCGGTTGCGCTCGTGTGCGCGTTTTCCGGGCCACCGTAGGAGTTGCTGACCTCAGTCGCGCCCAGGCGAACTGCCGTCTTGACACCGGCAGCAAGGTTCGCGGAACTCGTGCTGTCGACCTCGACCAGGATGATCTTGCAGTGGTTGCAGACGCCGCGCGCGGTCTCGACGTCGAGGCTCTCCTCGACCGACCAGCCAGTGGTGTCGGCGGCGGGGAGTGTCGCAGTGCCGGTTTGGCCGACCTTCTCGAACGAGGTCGCGGTCTCGGCCGGCAGGCCGTAGGTGGTGTCGAACGTCGCGAGATCAGTGGCGATGTTCGGGTCGTCGAAGGCATCGACGATGCCGATCGTCTGATGACTGCCGCCGACAGCCGGGTTGTAGTCGTAGGCACTCGCGAGATCGGCCGGCGTGTAGCCGCCTGCTAGCCCGGTGGCGTATGCCGCCTTCACGACGTACGGGCGCGCGCCCGGAGTGGTCTTGCTCGCCTTGACTCGGCGCATCGCCATGCAGGCCATGTGACCGGGCGTCGGCGCCGCACACACCGGCTTGATGAGGGCGTAGTGAGTGCCCAACGTGGCGCGGGTGGTCACCTGCGGTGCGACGTGACGCGTCGCGGCGGCAGCACCACTCGGCGCCGCCAGACCGAAGCAGATCGTGGCCACGCTTGCCACAACGGCTACCAGCCGGACCGGGCGCTGCCGCCACGCCGCCGAGAAGACGTTTGTGCGACCAGCGAGACTGGAACGGCTAGGAGCGTTCACAGCCAACCCCCCGACATCTTGAGTGTGTGGCCCACGTAGGTGAGCGCCCGGCAAAACTGCACGAAGATCCCGCATCCGGTGTGGGTGCTTGTCGCAATCTTAGCGACGTCACGACAGGATAATCCTGAAAAATCAGGTATCGACACAGCCGTTCAGGTGGCGTGGGGCGTGAGCAGCGCAGCCGACCCCAACGCCGCCGGGCGCTGCCACGGCAGACCGTCGCTCAACACCGCGCGAAGCGCGTCGAGGTCGATCGGGCGCGACCAGACGTAGCCCTGACCAAGCTCGCAGCCCGCGTCGAGGAGCCAGCGGGCCTGCCCAGCATCCTCCACCCCCTCGGCGATGGTCTGCAGCTCGAGGCTCTTGCCGATCGAGATGATCGCCTCGGTGATCGCGGCGTCCTGGCGATCGATCGTGACCCGGTCGACGAACGACTTGTCGATCTTGAGGATGTCGACGTCGAGATGGCTCAGATAAGCGAGCGAGCTATAGCCGGTGCCGAAGTCGTCGATCGCAATCAGCACCCCCATCTGCCGCAACGCCGTGAGTCGCGGAGCGACCGCGTCGAAGTCGCGAAGCAACGCACTCTCGGTGATCTCGAGCACCAGCCGGCCCGGCGCCAGGTCGTTCTCGCGCAACGCCGCCGCGACTGTCGGCACCAGATCTGGATGGTCGAGGTAGGCGACCGAGAGGTTCACCGACATGGTGAGGTTGCGCGGGTCGTGCTGCAGCTCAGCCGCGGTCCGGCACGCAGCGCGCAGCACCCAATGGTCGAGCACGGTGATCAGCCGGGTCTCCTCGGCCATCGGAACGAAGCTCATCGGCGGCATCAGGCCGCGCGTCGGGTGTTGCCAACGCACCAGCGCCTCGACCCCGACGATCTCGCCGGTCGCGAGATCCACCTCCGGCTGGTAATGCAGCACCAGCTCATCACTGCGCAACGCGTGCTGCAGGTCCGCGCGCAGCTGCAGCCGCTCGAGCGCCTCGGTGTGCAGCCGAGACTCGTACACCGCAGTCGTTGCCTTGCCGCTCTCCTTGGCCCAATACATCGCGAGGTCGGCGTTGCGTAGTGCTTCCTCGGCTGTGACCTCGCCGGGGACGGCTTGGGTGATGCCGATGCTGGCGTTGATCTGGACTGTCACCGAATCCAACGTGATCGACTGCGAGATGGCCTCGATCAGCCGGTCCGCGGCGAGCTGCGCTTCTTCAAGCGATGCACCTTCAAGCAGCACCGCGAACTCGTCGCCGCCGACCCGGGCGACCGTGTCACCTGCCCGCAACAGGCCACCGATCCGCAGACCGATCTCCGCGAGGACCTGGTCACCCGCGCCGTGACCGAGGCTGTCATTGACGGTCTTGAAGTCGTCGAGATCGACAAATAGCACTGCCTGCGGCTCCATCCGGTCGCCGCGTCGCTCGAGTGAGTGGGCCAGCCGGTCGGCGAACAGCCGCCGGTTGGCGAGCCCGGTGAGTGAGTCGTGCAACGCCTGGTGGGTGAGCTGCTCTTCGAGCAGTCGCCGATCGGTGACGTCACGCAGGGTGACGATCAGCCCGCCGACGGTGGGGTCATCGAGCAGGTTGCGGATCACCCCTTCAGCGTGGATCTGGTCCCTGCCCGCTCGGCGTACTCGGACATTGAGCTGCTGCTCACCATCCGTCGACGTGGTGGTCAGCACCTGCACGAAGTGGTCGATGTCGTCGGGATGCAGCAAGTCGGTGAACTTGCTGGCGAGCAGCGACTCGGTGCTCGTGCCGAGTACGGCCGCCGAGGACGGGCTGGCGTAGAAGATGGTCGAGTCGAGATCGACGACGGCGATGACGTCGGAGGCGTTGCGGACCAAGGCAGCCAGCTTGGCCTCGCCCTCGGCGTGGGCGGTTTGCTCGGTGAGGGTGCGCTGCAGATCGCGCTGCTTGCGCACCACTCGACGGAACCAGCCAAACCAGCCGACCGACGCGAGCGCCAGCAAGATGATGTAGATGGTCTCGGCCTGGTCGTCGATGTCGCGCTGCCGGTGTGCCAGCTTGGCGCCGAGCGCGGTGTCCGCGGTGCGTACTCGACTCAGTCCGGCGACGCTGCCCGGCTGCGCCATTAGGCCTCGTGCGGCCGACTGAAGCCCCGCAAGCTCGTGGCTCGACACACCCTGGCCGTGCAGGGTGGCGACGTCATCGGTGATCGCCGAGACTAGGGCCGTGGTCGGAGTCTTGGCCGCCCACAGGGCGCCCGCGAGCTGCGCCTGGGTCACGCGTTGTTGGTGGACCGTCGCCGGTCGGCGATAGACCGCAGTGAGCAACACGAACTCACCCAGCACGACGAGCAGCACCGCAGCGACGGTGAGGGCAGACCTCAGCCGTCGCCGGAGCTCACTCGCTGCCATGACAGGGGACCTCTCGCTGCGGTGGATGGACCTGCCTGGAGTGTCGACGGGTCGTCGTCGCAACCTGAGCGGCGTAACGCGCTCAGCAGCCGCCTAGCGGTCGATGACGGCGTCGGCCTCGATCTCCACCCGCCAGCGTGGGTCGAGCAGACCCGCGACGACGACCATCGTCGCGGCGGGTCGATGCTCACCGAACACCTCGCCGTGCGCGGCTCCGACGACGTCGCCGTCGGCCACTGAGGTAATGAAAATCCTGGTGCGGACGACATCGCTTGGCTGCGCGCCGGCGGCCGCCAGGGCTTCGGTGATGATCTCCAGGCACCGCCGCGCTTGCGCACCGGCATCGTCGGGGCAACTGCCGTCCGGCCAGACCGGGCCGGTCCCGGACACGACGACCTGATTGCCGACCCGAACCGCTCGGCTAAAGCCGATGGTCGGCTCGTACGGTGACCCTGAGCTGATCCGCTGCCGCTCAACCATCCGTGCCCGCCTTCCATGCTTCTGGCTTCGAGCCAACCTAGGACCATTCCGGGCAAGACACCCGTTCGGGTGATCATGTCTTTTGCTTCCGGAATCAAGGTCATCTTCGCTCTATCCAGTGCTGATCATCCGTGCCACACTGACGGCACTAGCGCGCTTGGACCTGTCTGGACCGTGCGCAACCTTGCCGCTTGCTACTCCTCCTTGAGGCGGCGAAACCTATGTCAAACCCCACGATCGATGGCACCTCCGGCGGCGCGTCTTCTCCGTCGGGGTACGAATCCACGGTGTACGTCGGCAGCGACTTGATTGAGGAGTTCGGCGTCTCGGTCGTCATCGCCGCAGCGCAGGCCGTGCTCCGGGTGCAGGGCGAGGTCGACTGCCACAGCTCGCCCTATCTGTGGGGTGTCCTGGACGCCGCGATCGACGCCGGACACTCAGACGTCGTGCTCGATCTGGCGTCCATGGAATTCATGGACGCTTCCGGCCTTCGCGTGATCGCCAACGCCGCCAATCGCCTGGAGTTGCTAGGCGGCACGCTCGCGATCCGCTCGCCATCCACGCTCGTGTTGCGCATGCTGGACATCACCGGAATGGCCGAGCTGACCATCCCCGAGCCACGAAACCCCGCCGCTGCGGTCGGCTAGCGGGTCACGTCCGCTCGGCTGAGGCGAACTGGGGCTCGCTGCGCGTGATGGGCTCAGTGGGAGTGCTGGCGTCGCTTCGGGTGCCCGTTCGCTCCCGCGGCGGGTCGAGGTTGAGCGGCCGTGACCGCTTGTAGCTCGTGCCCGGCGCCGGACCCACCGCGGCTGCGAGCAGTGAACTGTTCGGCAACGACAGCGGGCCGTCCTCGGTGAGCAGCGTCACGTACGTCATGCCCATGCCCGACACGGTCCCTTCCAGCGGGCCACCGAGCGAGCCGCTTCGCACCCGGATCGAGTCACCGACGCTGAACGGCCGGGCGAGCAGCAACACCACACCCGCGAAGACATTGCCGAGCGATTGCTGCGCCGCTATGCCGACGACGACGCCCGTCAACGCGCCACCCAGAAGCAGGTGCCCAACCGGCACCGCGAACAGCCCGAGGGCGGTGATCACCACGATGATGTAGCCGATGATGGTGACGAGCCAGCGCAGCACGCCGGCGTGGCTCGGTCCGGTGCGAGCGCCGACGACGACGTAGACCTCTGCCGCGGCAGCACGCGTGGCGACAATCGCCGCCACGACGAACACGAGCCCGCCGACGCCGCCGATGAGCTTTTGGTCGAGCGAACCGTGAATGTTGCCGGCGGCCCCGGACACCGCGAAGGCGATGACCGCCACAATCAGCGCGACTGTGGCAAAACGCAGCTGCGGCCGTACCCGGCGCGGAACATCGGGGACGTCGACTTGGTCACGGGTTCGATGGAAGAAAGATTTCACCGTCTATCCCTACCCGCTCAGCGCGATCACCAACGTGTGATTCGTCACACCCTCACCGCGTGCGGCCCGCCGTCAGCCCACCGTCAGCCGGTGAGGTCGTCGAACGCGACGATCTTGTCCGGGTGCAGCCGGACGAGAAGCTCACCCGCAACCGCGTTGCGGCGGCCGTACTCGTCTGCCTCATCGGCCGCGACGTAGCGCTGCGCGATAGCAATCGACAACGGCAGCATCTCCGTCAGATCCGTCGACAGGCTCACGGTGCCGTCCACCATCACGAAGGCGTACGGCGGCACTTCGAGGTCAACGACCAGGGCCGCTCGCGGGTCGCGCCGGAGCGTCTTGCCCTTGAGCGTCTCGGCGCCGGTCATGAAGACGAGGTCATCGCCATCCACGATGAACCAGACCGGCGCGACATGCGGCCGCCCATCTGCGCGGGTCGTGGCGACCTTGCCAGTCCGCTGGCCGGCGGCGAGGAACGCCATCGCCTCGTCGTGATCCATCGCGCGAGACACCGCTGCTCACGCCCCGTCAGGATTGGCCGGCACCTCGGCGATGGACGCTTCAAGCTCAGCGCGATGCCGCGGATCGACGTACTCAAGATAAGCGGGATGGTGGCGCACGTAGTTGACGATGAACGGGCACTTCGGCGTGATGAGCTTGCCTTGGGCAATGACATCGTCGAGTGCGGCCTTGGCCAGTGCACTTGCCACCCCCTTGCCTTCCCAGCGGGGATAGACCTCGGCGTGGGTGAACACGACTCGGTTGTCGCCCAACATGTACGTCGTCAGGCCGGCCAACTCTGTGCCGATGTGGACTTCGTACCGTCGCGCTGCCTCGTTGTTCGTCACTACAACATCGAGCGCGCTGTCATCGTCTGCTGAGCCTGGAGTCTGTGTCACCACTCCATGATGGGTCACCGGTGGCCGCTCGGTTTAGCCAGTGTCCGAGGCGAGCAACGGCGGCGCCGTTGCTCCGACGCACGGCTGAGTCAGCGAAGGATGGTCGACGCGGCCGTCCGGGGTGTTACGGATCGTCAGCACCGCAATGAGCGCACCCAACACACAGAGACAAGCGGCGATGACCGTCGCGATCCGGAACCCGTGCGCGAACACCGCGGGGTGAAGGTAGGCGTCACCGGTCAACCCGGAGACCACGGGCAAGATCGCCACAGCGAGCAAACCCGCCGCCCGAGCGACGTCGTTGTTGACCGCCGAGGCGAGGCCGGCGTGCTCGCCGGGCGCCGAACTCATTGCAGTGGAGGTGAGGGGCGCAACCGTGAGGACCAGGCCAACCCCAAGCACGAGCACGCCGGGCAGCACGCCGGTCACGTAAGAGTGGTCGCTCGTCAGCCGCACCAGCAACAACAGTCCGATGCCGGCGACGAGCGGACCGGACGACATCTGCAGCCGCGGCCCCAGCCTCGTCGCGAGGCGACCCGACCGAGCAGAGAAGGCGAGCATCAGCAGCGTCACCGGGACCAAGGTCAGGCCGGCACCGAGTGGGCTGTAGCCGGCGACCTGTTGCAGGACGACTGGCAGCAGGAACAACGCGCCGCCAAGCGCGCCGTAGAGCAGGAACGTCACCGCATTGGTGGCGGCGAACTGGCGCGCCAGGAACATCGAGGGCGGCAACATCGGTGCGGCCGAACGCCGCTCAGTGACCACGAACGCGAGCGCCGCGACGACGCCGACCACAAGGCACACCACAACGCCGGCACTGCCCCAGCCGTCACCCGGCGCCTCGATCAAGGCGTAGGTCAACGTGGACAGGGCGAGGACGGCCCAGACCGCTCCGGGCACATCGATCCGGCCGGTCGCGGAGGCATCAGTCGACTCCGGGACATGTCGCCGGGTGACCTCGAGCACCGCCAGCGCCAGCGGGATGTTGATCAAGAACACCAGCCGCCACGATCCGACCGAGAGCAAGTAGCCGCCAAGGATCGGCCCGCCCGCCGTCGCAAGGCCACCTAACCCGGACCAGGCTCCGATCGCCCTCGCCCGATCGGCCGGCTCGAACGCGCTCTGCAGGATTGCCAGGCTGCCGGGGGTCAGCAGTGCCGCGCCGATGCCCTGCAATGCCCGGGCCGCGATCAGCGTGGTTGCCGACGGAGCGGCCGCGCAGCCGGCCGAGGCAACCGCGAACCAGATCACCCCGATCGCGAAAACCCGCCGTCGGCCGTACCTGTCACCAAGCGTGCCGCCGAGCAACAGGAATGCGGTGAGGGTGAGGGTGTAGGCGATGACAACCCATTGCAGGGCTGAAACTCCGGTGTGAAAGTCCTTGCCGATCCTGGGCAACGCGATGCCGACGACCGTCGCGTCCAGTGAGGCCATGCCGGAGCCGAGCACCGTTGCGGCCACCACCCAGCGGCCCTGGGCACTGCGGTAAGTCAGCACGACACGACCATCCTCGATCCGTCAAGCGATCGATTCGACCTGCGCTTGATCTCGACGCGCTCGATTTGGTGACGATAGTGCCGGCCGATCGCGACGGCGTGGCCGATCATTGTGGCCGTTTCCTGGCCAGAAGACCATAACCGGCCAAAGTATTGCCTAGGCCCAAAAGCATTGCGTAACCTACGGACATGGTCACCGATCTCGAGGTACGCAGGCTCGCGATCGCCGATGCGCTCCGGGCGATCATGGCCGAGCCACTTCCCCAGCACCTCCAGCCCGTCGTCGTCGAGGCTCCCGCGGTCGACGAGCGGGCCACGTCCGATCTCGTCGTCGAGGAGATCCTCGTCGCGCCGACGCTCACGGCCGAGCCGATCGCGGATTTGTCGACCCATGAGATCGACCTTGACGCCACGCTCCCCCAGCCCGAGGCCGACGACGACCTCGAGAGTCGGTTCTGGACCGACGACGACTGGGACGATGTCTTCGACGAGCGGCCGGAGACGACCGTGCCACCGCTCGAGGCCGCCGGCACGATGTCGCGGATTGCCTCGCTGGCGTTGTTCGGCCACGCCTGAGCGAGCTGGCTCAGCCGGCGCTCAGTCCGGCATGCATCTCCCACACCAGCACCTCAGCCGCGTCAACGGCGGTGACTCGCTGACCACCGGTGGCGGTGAATCGCACCGCGTCACCCTCGGCCAGCGTCCCCGCGCCTTCGAGCGTGACGTTGCCGACAGCAACGAACAGATGGAGGTACGGCGCCTCCGGCAGGGTCAACGACTCACCTGGTGCCAACCGCGCGGCATATAGCGCGGCGTCGCGGTTGCCGATCCGGATTGCCGCCGCTCCATCGTGCTTTGACATGCCCGACGCGACCGGCACGAGCGACCCGCGCAACAGCTCGTCGTCGATCTCGAGCTGCTCGTACCCGGGTGTCCTGCCGTCCTCGTCGGGGACGACCCACATCTGCACGAAGTGGACCGGATCGACGTGCTGCTCGCCCTGCAGTCGCCACGAGTCGTTCTTCTCCGAGTGCAGGATTCCCTTACCGGCACTCATCCGCTGCGCCAAGCCGGGGTAGATGACACCGGTGTGGCCGGTCGAGTCCTGGTGCACCAACGAGCCACGCAGCACCCACGTGACGATCTCCATGTCGCGGTGCGGGTGCGTCTCGAAGCCCATACCTGGATCGACGATGTCGTCGTTGTTGACCAGGAGAAGGCCGTGGTGGGTGTTGTCGGGGTCGTAGTGCGGGCCGAAGGAAAACGAGTGCTTGGAGTCCAGCCACGAGATCTTCGTGGCGTCCCGGTCGCCAGCACGCCGCACGTCCACAATTCCTTGCGTCATGCCCGGCTCAACCCCCAACCCCCACCCCCCTGTTCCCCCGTTCGTATGTCACATAGGGGTCGCTATAGCAGCACTCATGTGACATAGGGGTCGCCATGGCGACCCCTATGTCACATACGAACGAAAAGGACGTCGGGATTCAGGCGGCCGGCGGGGTCGAGGGCGGTTTTGATCGCGCGCATCGCCGCGATCTCGGCCTCGGAACGCGAGAGCGACAGCCAGGCCACCTTCGCCCGCCCGACCCCGTGCTCGGCGCTGATCGAGCCGCCGTGAGCCGCCACGAGCGCAAGCACCGCGTCGGTGACCGCCTCGTCCCGGGCCAGGGCGTCGAGGACGTTCACGTGCAGATTGCCCTCGTTGACGTGGCCGAACAGGATCGTCCGGGCGTCCGGAGCGATCGCCGCCACCGTCGCTGGCAACGCGGCGCAGACCTCGGCGAACGCCGCCAGCGGCACGGCAACGTCGAGCTTGACCGGCACTCCTGCAGCGTTGATCGACTCGGTATGCGACTCGCGGTAGGCCCACAACGCCTGCCGGCCGCGGGCATCGCTCGCCACAACCGCGTCACGGACTAGATCGCCGGCCCGCTCGATCGCCTCGGCCAATTCGTCGGTCGGGTCAACCCGCCCCGCACACTCGACGAGGAGATACGCCGGGTGCTCCCCAGGGAACGGGTCAGCAAGCCCGACGTGTGATCGCACCAACTCCAAGCCGTTGGCGTAGAAGAGCTCGGCCGCCTCAAGCGAGGGCACCGCACGAAGCGAACGCACGAGCTCTACCGCGTCGGCTGTGCCACTCAAAGCAATCAGGGCGACGGTACGAGCGGGCAAGAGCGGCACCAGCTTCAGCCGTAGCCGGGTGATCACCGCGAGCGTTCCCTCGGAGCCGGCGAGCAGCGACACCAGGTCATAGCCGGTGTTGTCCTTGGGCAGCCCGGCAAGCCGCCGCACGACCGAACCGTCCGCGAGCACAGCCTCGATGCCCACGACCTGCGCGCGCATCGTGCCGTACCGCAACACGCGTTCTCCGCCCGCGTTGGTCGCCACCATGCCACCGACCGTGCACGAGTCACGAGCCGCGAAGTCGACGCCGACATCGAGGCCTTGCGACCGCACGACCTGCTGCAACGCGGCGAGTGTGGCACCGGCGCCGACGGTCACTTGACCGGCAAGGACATCGACCGGCTCGATGTCGCTGAGCCGGAGCAGGCTCAGCAGCACGGTGCCGTCAACCGGGACGGATCCGCCAACAAGGCCGGTGTTGCCGCCCTGCAAGCAGATCGCGACTCCCGCAGCCGCGCACACCCGGACCACCTCGACGACCTGCTCAGTCGAGTTGGGGCGGACGACGCACAGCGCCGTGCCGTGAAACCGGCCGGTCCAGTCGGATTCGTACGACGCGCGGACGGATGGATCCTCGATCACGTGACTGTCGCCGACCGCACGGCGCAGCGCGTAGATCAGCTCGTGGGCCGTCGTCGCACCACTGATCGTCACGACAGAACGCGGAGCCGGACCGTCTCCGACATCGCCGCCAGCTCGGTCGGGACAGTCGGCGGATAGTCCACGGCGACGTCGGTAATCACATAGCCCAGCTCGCCTCGAGTTCCGAGCAGCTGGCCCTCGATGTTGACCTTCTGCTCGGCGAGCAGGCCGTTGATTGCCGCGAGCACGCCGGGCACGTTGTGGTGCAGGTGCACGATCCGATGCGTGTCCGGGCGAGCGGGCAGCTGCAGGTGGGGCAGATTGACACTCATCGTCGACCCGCCCTCAACCAGGTAGTCACGCAGCTTCCCGGCGACGTAGTTGCCGATGTCTTGCTGCGCTTCCTCGGTCGAGCCACCGATATGGGGCGTGAGGATCACGTTGCGCATGCCCCGCAGCTCCGAGATGAACTCATCGCCCCTCGCCTTCGGCTCGACCGGGAAGACGTCGACCGCCGCACCCACCAGATGGCCCGACTCGATGTGGCGGCGCAACGATCCGTGGTCGACGAGAAACCCGCGCGAGAGGTTCAGGAACAGCGCACCTTGGCGCATCAGCGCGAACTGATCCTCGCCGAACATGTCGGCGTTGCCCGGCCGGCCGTCGACATGCAAGGTCACGATGTCCGACGACGCGAGCAGCTCATCAAGGCTGTCGCAGCGCCGCGCGTTGCCGAGCGCCAGCTTGTCGGCGGTGTCGAAGAACGAGACCGACATCCCGAGTGACTCGGCGAGCACCGAGAGCTGCGCGCCGATGTTGCCGTACCCGACGATTCCAAGCCGTCGACCCCGGATCTCGTGCGCCCCGCTCGCTGACTTGTCCCAGACGCCCGCGTGCAGGTCGGCGCTCTTGTCGGTCAGCCGCCGGGTGAGAGCAATGATTTCTGCGATTGCCAGCTCGACGACGCTGCGGGTGTTGGAGAACGGCGCATTGAAGACCGCAATCCCTCGCTCGGACGCCGCCGAGAGATCGATCTGGTTGGTGCCGATGCAAAACGCGCCGACCGCAATCAGGTCAGGCGCGGCGTCGAGCGTGGCCGCGCCGATCTCGGTCTTTGAGCGGATGCCGAGCAGGTGCACACCCTCCAGGCGAGCCGCCAGCTCCGCTGGGTCGAGCGAGCCGGCGACGGTTTCGACGCTGACCCCCGCTGCTTCGAGCAGCGCCACGCCGTCCGGATGAACGCTCTCGACGAGCAGCGCACGTACGTCCCGGGGCAGAGTTGGTGAGCGCAAGGAAATCCTCTGATTAGGACGGAGACGCCGGTTCGACAGGGCAGACCGCCATTCTAGAAGGCACGCTCATCAGCGAACCGATCGGGCGTTTCGCCCGAATACCCCTTGTGAGGAGCATTCGAAGCGACGGCGGGCGCAAAGTGCGCCAGAGTGGTCGTATGTCGGCCACAGCGCTGGAGGATGCCGCGCTGATCGATGCCATCCAGGCCGGCGACGAAACCGCGCTCGAGACCCTCTACCGACGCTACGGCGGCGCGTGTTTCGGCCTCGCTCGCCGCATCCTCGATGACAACCATCTCGCCGAGGACGTCGTCCAGCAGGTCTTCACTGCGTTGTGGAAGGGCAGCGGCTTTGACGTCCGCCGCGGCGCCGTCAGCACCTGGTTGATGTCGGTGACTCATCACAAGTCCATTGACGTGTTGCGCCGCGAAGCCCCTCGCCGAAAACGTCTTGCCTCCGAGCAAGCCCTACTCGAGGTTGCCGTCACCGGGCCAGGACCCGACGAGGAAGCGTGGATGCGGCTGCGCGCCGAACGCACGCGTGACTCGCTGAAGACGCTTCCGCCCGAGCAGCGAGAGCTGCTGCTGCTCGCCTACTACGGCGGCTACAGCCAGAGCGAGATCGCGGGCCTCACCGGCCTGCCCCTCGGTACGGTGAAAAGCCGCACCTTGACTGCCATGCGCAAGCTGCGGGTTGTGCTCGGCGGGTCGGTCGATGTCGACGGAACGGTGTTGCCATGACAGACCACGAGCAATGGGATGAGCTCGCCGCCGGCTACGCCTTGACAGCCTGTCGGCCGAGGACGAGACGTTGTTCGTCGCTCACCTTGAAACCTGTGCGGAGTGCGCCTCAAGCCTGAAAGAGCATGAGCTCGTCGCTGCCCAGCTCGGCTCGATCTCACACTTCCACGACAACGATGAGGCCCCATCGTGGGAGTCGATGCGCGCCGCGATCCTCGGCGACAGCGCCGAGGTCGCACCGGTCTCGGACCTGGCCGCGCGTCGCCGCCGCTACAACGTCTCTCGCCGTGTCCTCGCGGCGGCCGCTGCCGTCGTGATCATCGCGGCCGGCGGGATCACGGCCTGGCGGCTGACGAGCGGGTCGAGCTGCGCTGCCTCATCGGGTTGCCATCAGATCCAACTCGATGCGTCGGGCAAGACGCTCGCCTCACTGGTCGTGCGCAACAACGCCGTCACCGTGACGCCGAGCAACATGCCACCCGCGCCGGCGGGCAAAATCTACGTGCTCTGGCAGCAGCCACGCACCGGACCTGCCTCCCCACTGAGTGAGTTCACCGCAGGCACGAAGGCCCCGGCTCATGCCACTCTCATGGCGCCGTACGCACAGACCGCCGCGTTTGCCGTCAGCCTCGAGAACGCGACGGCCACACCGCCGTCTACCCCCTCCAATACTCTCGCCTCCGGCACCACCTAAAACCCTCGGTGATCCGCGTCGGCTCTCCCGCAGGTAGCGCACTTTGTTCTTGGGTTCGGGTTTGACCCGCGAAGAACATCACGCGATCAGGGCTGAGGCGGCGATCTTCAGGTCGCTGACGAGGCCGTTGAAGGCGACCTCCTGATCCTCGGCGCGCAGGACGGCGGACGGGTGGATCGTCGCCATCGCGAACGCGCCGCTCGGGGCACCGTCGTCGCCGTCGTGACCGAAGTCGGCGGGTTGCTCAGCACAACTCGGCCAGGCATCAACAGCCCACGCGACCGCGTCACCCGAAACGCCGGACCGAACAACGCCTTCGCCGCGGTCGCACCGAGAGCAACGACGACCTCTGGCGAGAGGATCGCGAACTCCGCGAGCAACCACGGCCGACAGGCCGCGACATCGGCCACATCGGGAGTCGAGTGGATCCGGCGTTGACCGGACTCGCTCAGACGGAACTTGAAGTGCTTCACCGCGTTCGTCGTGTAGATGTCGCGCGGGATCGAGACCTGCCGCGTCGACCGCACGGTCCAGCAGTTTCCCCGCCGGACCGACGAACGGCTCCCCGCGGCGATCCTCGATGTCTCCGGGCTGCTCGCCGACGAACACGAGCCTGGCGGCGACTGGTCCCTTGCTAAACACCGTCTGGGTCGTCCCCTCATGCAACGGGCAACCGGTGCATGCGCGAGCGGCCGCTCGCAACCGATCGATGCCGGCGCCCGCGGGAATGAAATCGGCCGCACCGGTCATGGCACCGGATCCCTCGCGTCGTACCGCGCGAACGACCGGTATTTCGCGCTGAGCGCGAAGAGCCCGACGAGGCATGCCAGCCCGCCAGACACGACCGCGAACTCCGTGCCTGCCAGGCTCGCAACCGTCCCCGCCTCGACGTCACCGAAGCGCGGCCCGCCAGCAACGACCACGATGAACACCCCCTGGAGCCGACCGCGTAGCGAGTCCGGCGTCGCCACCTGCAAGATCGTGTTACGGAAGATCGCGCTGACCATGTCCGCGGCACCGGCAATTGCCAGCATTGCCAAGCCGAACCACAACTCATGCGCGAACCCGAACACCGCGATCGAGGCACCCCAGACGCCGACCGCGATCAACACTGCTAAGCCCTGTCGCCGGACCCGGCTCGACCAGCCGGACAGCCCGGCACCGATCAGGGCGCCGATCGACGGCGCCGCGTACAACAAGCCTGCCGTGCCGGCGCCGCCGTGGAACGCACCGATCGCGAGCGCCGGGAACAGCGCACGTGGCATGCCGAACACCATGGCGTTGATGTCGACGAGGAACGTCATCATCAGGTTCTTTCGAGGCGCCAGGAATCGCAGCCCTTCCACTGACCGACTTCAGCCCCGCACGTGGCGCACCGCCGTCGGGCGGCACAGGTGGCAGCCGGATCAGTGCGTAGAGGATCGCGAGGAACGACACCGCGTCGAGCCCGTACGCGTAGGCATAGCCGAGGGTGCCGACGATCACTCCGGCGAGCAACGGGCCGGTTGTCAACGCCGTGTTCTGGCTGATCTGGCCGAGTGAATTGGCGGCCGGCATCAGGTCGCGGCGGACCAGCCGCGGCAACATCGCGCCGCGTGCCGATGAGTCGACCGAGAACACCCCAGCCTGCGCGCCCACCAGGATGTAGATGACGAACAGCCGGTTGAAATGCAAGGCCGGCTTGGACGACCAGCAATGCCGAAAGCACCGTGAGGATCGTGCTGGTGATGAGCATCAGTCGTCGCCGGTCGACGGCGTCCGCGATCGAGCCGCCGAGCAGCCCGAAGATGATCAACGGGATGACCGTGACGAGACCGGTGATGCCGACGTCGAACGAGGAATGCGTGAGGTGGAAGACCTGCAGCTGCGCGGCGACGACCGTCACCTGGCTGCCGATGTTCGACACCATGTAGCCGCCCCACCAGCGGCGATAGTCCGCGCTCTCGCGCAGTGGCGTGATGTCGGCGGCGATCCGCTGCCACAGCGGCGGCTTCGTGTCGCGGTGCCGACTCCTCCGGCAGAGCGCGTCACGGACTCAGTCTTTCGACCACCCAGCCGTCGTCATCCGCGCGGTAGCGCAGCCGGTCATGCAGCCGGTCGTGGCGGCCCTGCCAGAACTCGATCGTCATCGGCGGACCCGGTAGCCACCCCAGTGCGGCGGGCACGGCACGTCGCGACCGTCGTACTCCGCCGCAGTTCACTCGACCCGCCGCTCGAGCGCGGCGCGGCTCGCGACCACGGTGACTGCTCGCTCGCACTCGCCGAGAGCTGCGCACCGCGCGAACGGGTCGCGAAGTAGGCCTCCGACTCCGCCCGGCTGACCGGCGACGCGACGCCGATGACGATCACTTGGCGCGCGAGCAGGTGCCACGGGAAGAGCAGCGAGACCCGCGGCTCGCCGGCCAGCGCGCAGGCCCTTGCGGGAGCGTAGTTGGTGAAGAACACGAAACCGTCGTCGTCGGCGCCCTTGCACAGCACGGTACGGCTGCTCGGCGCTCCGTCCGGGTCGACCGTCGAGACGACCATCGCGTTGCTCTCGGCAGGCCGGCCGCCTCCGCGTCCGCGAGCCACCGCCGCCACAGCTCGATCGGTCGGTCGGGCAGGTCGCCACGGTGCAAGGCCGCGGGCCTGATAGTCGCCCGCAACCGGGCCAGTTCGAGGGGTTCGGTCACCGCTAGACGCTCTCACGGACCTCAGCGTGGCGATGCCCGCGCGTAGCCAGTCCTACCGGCGAGTACGACAATGGAAGAGCGACATCCCGCCGCAGGGTCAAGGGCGCCCCTGCGAACGCACCCACGTTCGCCCACAAGGCGACGCACGACGAGGAGCCCACATGGCCGACGAGCCGGATTTCAAGCCAGGACTGGAAGGCGTCATCGCCTTCGAGAGTGAGATCGCAGAACCCGACCGGGAGGGCTCGGCACTGCGCTATCGCGGCGTCGACATCGAAGAGCTCGTCGGCCGCGTGAGCTACGGCAACGTCTGGGGCCTGCTGGTCGACGGCCGCTTCGCGCCGGGCCTGCCGCCCGCCGAGCCGTTCCCCGTGCCCGTGCATTCCGGCGACATCCGGGTCGACGTGCAGAGCGCGCTGGCCACCCTCGCGCCGGCGTGGGGCCTGCAGCAGCTGCTCGACATCGACGACGAGCAGGCGCGCGACGACCTCGCCCGATGCTCGGTCACCGCGATGTCCTTCGTCGCGCAGGCCGCCCGCGGCCTCGGCCAGCCGATGGTGCCGCAGAAGCGGATCGACGAGTGCGAGACCGTCGTCGAACGCTTCATGGTGCGCTGGCGCGGCGAGCCCGACCCGGCCCACACCAAGGCGGTCGACGCCTACTTCGTCTCCGCGGCCGAGCACGGCATGAACGCCTCGACCTTCACCGCGCGGGTCATCGCCTCGACCGGCGCCGACTCGGCGGCCTGCCTGTCCGGCGCGGTCGGGGCCCTGTCCGGCCCGCTGCACGGCGGTGCGCCACTCGCGGGTGCTGAAGATGCTCGATGACGTCGCCGAGGAAGGCGACGCGCGCACGTACGTCAAGCGGCTGCTCGACTCCAAGCAGCGGCTGATGGGCTTCGGCCACCGGGTCTACCGCGCCGAGGACCCGCGGGCCCGCGTCCTTCGACGCACCGCGAAGGAGCTCAACGCACCTCGGGTCGAGGTCGCTGAAGCACTCGAGACGGCCGCGCTCGCGGAGCTGAAGGAGCGCTACCCAGACCGCGTGCTCGCGACCAACGTCGAGTTCTGGTCGGCGGTCGTGCTCGACTTCGCCGAGGTGCCATCGCACATGTTCACGTCGATGTTCACCTGCGCCCGGGTCGCCGGGTGGAGCGCGCACATCCTCGAGCAGAAGCGCACCGGCCGGCTGATCCGGCCGTCGGCGAGATACATCGGCCCGGCGAACCGCCCGGTCGAGGCGGTCGACGGCGCCGACCAGATCACCATCGCGGCCGCCCGGCTAACAGGCCACCTGAGGCCATCGCCCCCTAGGCGTGGCGGGTGACCAACGACCTCGCTCGCGATCCCCGCTCACCTTCGGCCCAGCGACGGCCGGTTCGGCTCAGGGCCGACGAAGGTACGCCCGGAGCAGCTCGCTGCGCTGGCGGCGACCGGCACGTCCTACCTCGGCACCTCGCACCGGCGTGACGGCGTCCGCTCGGTGGTCAAGCGGGTCCGCGACGGGCTGGCCGAGCTGTTCAGCCTGCCCGACGGCTACGAGGTCGTGCTCGGCAACGGCGGCGCGACGCAGTTCTGGGACATCGCGACGTTCTGCCTGATCGCCGCAGCGCTCGCAGCACCTGGCGTTCGGCGAGTTCTCGACGAAGTTCGCCACCGCGGTCCGCCAGGCGCACCTTCCTCGAGCCTCCGTCCGTGCACACCGCCGACCCCGGCGACGCACCCGTCGCTCGAGGCCGAAGCCGGCATCGACGCCTACTGCTGGCCGCACAACGAGACCTCGACCGGCGTGATGACCCGGGTCGCGCGGCCGGCCGGCGCCGATGCCGGCGCGCTGACCCTGGTCGACGCGACGAGCGGCGCCGGTGGCCTGCCGGTCGACCTGCGCGCAGACCGACGCCTACTACTTCGCGCCGCAGAAGGCGTTCGCCTCCGACGGCGGCCTGTGGTTCGCCATGCTGTCGCCCGCGGCGATCGAGCGCGTCGGCCCAGCTCGACGCCGACCCGCTGGGTGCCGGCATCGCTCGACCTGTCGATCGCGATCGAGCAGTCGCGGCTCGAGCAGACCTACAACACGCCGGCGCTCGCGACGCTGTTCCTGATGGCCGAGCAACTCGACTGGATCAACGGCAACGGCGGCCTGCGCTGGGCGGTCGAGCGCACCGTCCGACTCGAGCAGCCGGCTCTACAACTGGGCCGAGAAGTCGCCGTACGCCGAGCCGTTCGTCGCCGACCCAGCGAAGCGCTCGTTGGTCGTCGGCACCATCGTCTCGACGACGCGATCGATGCCGCCGAGGTCACGAAGGCGTTGCGCCGCAACGGCATCGTCGACGCCGAGGCCTATCGAGCCGCGGGCTACAACGGCCTGCGGGTCGGCATGTTTCCGGCGATCGAGCCAAGCGACGTCGAGGCGCTGACCGCCTGCATCGACTGGATTGTGGAGCGGCTCTAGCGGATCTGCAGGACACTAGACTTCGCTGGTCCGCTACGGTGGTCGCCTAGATAACGACCACGTCGGTCACCTCAGGAGTGAGCCGTGAAGAAGTTTGGTGCAGTCATCGCCGCCGGTGTCATGGTTGTCGGACTGGTCTCAGCCGCCCCGGCGTCGGCGCCGTCAAACCACGCCGCCACCACGGCGACCGCCTCAATCAAATGGGGCGCCTGCCCGACCAAGCTCTACCCCGACCTCGCCGACACCAGGGTGAAGTGCGCGGCGCTCAAGGTCCCGATGGACTACAGCGACCCCACCGGCAAGCAGATCACTCTCGAGGTCTCGCTGCTGCGCCACACCTCGTCCGCGAAGAACTACAAGGGCGTCATCCTGTCGAACCCGGGCGGTCCCGGTGGATCCTCACTCGACCTGTCGCTCTATCTCGAGCCGTACGTGCCGCACAACGTCGGCGCCGACTACGACTGGGTCACCTGGGATCCGCGCGGCGTCGGTGCCAGCAAGCCGACGCTTCGCTGCCAGCGCGGCTATTTCAACGCACCTCGCCCAGCTACGTCCCGACTACGAAGACGCTGCTGCACTACTGGCTGAGCAAGTCGAAGTCCTACGCCGACGCGTGCGAGAAGAAGTACCCCGACCTGCTCAACAACATGACCACGATCGACTCGGCCAAGGACATGGACTCGATCCGCCAGGCGCTCGGAGTGTCAAAGATCAGCTACTACGGCTACTCCTACGGCACCTACCTCGGCCAGGTCTACTCCACCCTGTATCCGACGCATCTGAAATACATGGTGCTCGACAGCAACGTCGACCCGCGGCGATCTGGTACCAGGCCAACCTCGACCAGGACCGTGCCTTCAACCGCAACATCCACATCTATTTCGGTTGGGTCGCGAAGTACAACAGCGTCTACCACCTCGGCTCCACCGAGAAGGCGGTTTCCGCCTTGTACACCAAGGATCTGGCCAAGCTGACCAGACACCCGGATGGCCGGCTCGGACCCGACGAGCTCGCTGACGCACTTGAAGGCGCGGCCTACTACATCTTCGGCTGGGAGGACCTCGCCAAGGCCTGGCGGGCGTACACCTTGCACGGCAACCCCAAGCCATTGATCAACCAGTACGTGTCGAGCGACACCCCGAACGACGACAACGAGTTCGCGGTCTACAACGCGGTGCAGTGCACCGACATCCAGTGGCCGACGAAGTGGAGCCGCTGGAAGACGGACAACGACGCGTACTACAAGAAGTACCCGTTCCTGACGTGGAGCAACGCGTGGTTCAACTCGCCCTGTCTCTACTGGGGCGCGAAGGCCCAAAAGCCGGTGACGATCAACGGGAAGGCGACCAAGAGCGTCTTGCTCATCGACGAAACGCTTGATGCTGCGACGCCATACCCGGGCAGTCTTGAGGTGCGCAAGCTCTACCCGCAACTCCAGCCTGCATCGCTGAGCCCGGTGGCACCACGCACGCCGACTCGCTGTCCGGTGATGCCTGCGTCGACAACACCATCGCGGCGTACCTCAAGACCGGCAAGCGACCGTCCCGCAAAGACTGGAACGGACCCGACGCGCTCTGCAAGCCGCTGCCGCGACCCGACCCGCTCACCGGTCACTTCGACAAGCTGCGCAAGATCGACAGCACGAAGCTTTAGGTGCTGATCCTGCTGCCGCCGAGTGAAGGAAAGGCGCGCGGCGGTGACGGGTCGCCGGTCGATCTCGCTTCACTGTCATGGCCGGAGTTGACGGCCACCCGCGCTCGCGTGGCACGCACCCTCGTCGCGGTGTGCCAAGGAAATCCGGCCAAGCCCGCGCGCGGCTCGGGCTGTCACTCGCACTCGACGATGACCGGGCGGCGAACGCCGAGCTGTTGGAGTCACCGACGATGCCAGCGGGTCAGCGCTACTGCGGCGTCCTTCATGACGCACTCGGCTATCCGACGCTGCTTACCGCCGCCAGGAGACGCGCCGACGCCGCAGTCGTCGTGCTGTCGGGGTTGTGGGGCATCACGCGGCCAACCGATCAGCTGCCCGCCTATCGCATCGGCATCGCCACCCAGCTGCCGAGAATCGGGCCGCTGCCAACGCTGTGGCGCAAGCCGCTTCACGCCGCGCTGGATGACTCGGTCGCCGACCTTGGTGCGATCGACCTTCGATCCTCGGGCTACTCCCAGATGTATCGGCCGTCGGTCGCCGCCACGCCGCGACTCGTCGAGGTGAAGATCACTGGTCCGGATGGCAAGCGGGCTGCGGCCAGCTATCAGAGCAAGGTGGCGAAAGGGCGCCTCGTGCGGGAGATGCTTCGCGCGGGCACACCGAGCGTTGACGCATTGCTCGCCGCGGCGGAGGCGATCGGCGTGCTCGCCGCCAGCCGCGACAAGGACGTCGTTGTCCGGCTGCCCGCAGGCTGGGGCCTCGTCAACTCCTCGACCGGACGCCGGACTGTCTAGGCTGCGGTCGTGAGCACCGCCGAGGACCAGGACGCGCGCGACGAGTTCCGCGCCGCGATCGTCGGCATTGCGCTGTGGGCGGTCGCCCTCGTCGTACTGGCCGTCTTCTTCCGCCACGATCTGCAGCGACACCACGCCACCTGGTGGCTGTGGTCGTGTGGGCTAGGGCTGGCTCTCGGGTTGTACGGGCTGCGCTTCGCCCATCGGCGGCGGGCTCGCTGAGGCTGCGGCCGCCTGGTCTGCTGCAGCCTGGGTGCGGGCGACGGCCTGATTGTGTCGCCGCCCACCCATCCGGAGCTGCACGATGCGAGCCGCACCGACCGCCAACACCAGCGCCGCGCCTGCAACTGCGGCAGCGATCAACGCAAGCGCCTCCGACACGACGCCGGATGCGCCGAGAAAATGCAGCTGAACCTTCCGGTCGTTCTGCGCAATGAAAATGATCAGCAGGACCAGAAACACGATGGCGACCGAGATCGATACCCAGGTCGAGCTCGTGCGGGTCCGCTGGACGCGCAACGGTTCGTGTTCGCGACGTCTCGCCATGGCCACTACTCCTCATCCTCGTCATCCAGATCGTCCTCATCGCCACGCAGTGCCTCCGCCGAGGGGTCGATCAACGCCTCAGTAAGGCGATGACGCTGCGACCAGCGTCCGCGTCGCCAGGCTCGGCCGCGTCCAAGGCCGAACGCCAGATGCCCAGCATCAACGTGCAGCACGTCACCAACGAGCCGCCACGCCGTCGCACGCTCGACGCCATCGACGTCTGTGACCCGCAATGCCTCATGCACGACTGCGTCATCGACGGTCGTGCCCCTCGACGTCACGTCGAAAGTCGCCAGCTCGGAGGCCAGTGGCAGATCGAGCCGCTCCGCCAGCGCCGCTGCGCTCAATCTCGGCACCGGGATGCTGGCGAGATCTCCCACCAACGCAAACAGGTCCGGCGCATCAACAATCACGGCGTCGTTCGCCTCGACAACAACCGATTGCCCGGCGCGGATTGCGCGCACCTGCTCAGGCGGTGACATCTGTTGAGTCGAGAGCCACCCATAAAGCTCGCGCAGCTGCGCGCGATCAACATCGCGGCTTCTGTCGGCAAGTCGCGCGAGCACGTCGTTCGGGTCTGCCGCCGCCAACGACCCGTGCACGCCGAGCGCCCGCAGGAACTCGTCGTCGAAGATCACCGGTGCCACGTCGTACAACGCGCCGAGCTCCGCCTCGCTCGAGCTCAGCCGGAGATCGCGGGGGACGAGCCCTGCCAAGACTGGTCGGGACGACAGCCACCACGCGGTGTAGGACGGCAGCCGTGACCGGCGGCCCTCCGCGCCAGTGACGATCGCCGGGTCAACGACGGCCGATCGCCACGGCGGTTGGGCCAACACTGCGACAAGCTCGGACAACGCGTCCGCGCGGATCTGCTCGAGGTCCCGCACCGCGACGAACTCCTCGACCGCGGCATCGGCCGGCAATGTCGACCACCACGACGCCTCGTCGTCCAGGTCGTGTGTCGGGCCGACGGCGTCGACATCGCGAAGCAACGCGGGCTCATCAAGCACGCCGGCAGCGAGCAGGACACCCGCTCCCCACTGCTCAACCCAGTCAGCAGCAACCAGTCCGAACGCGGAGTCTGCCGCGATCATCGACGCCATGCGGCCGCCAGGCACGAGCAGCTCGCCCGCGGGTCGCCACTCGCCATCGTCATCGGGCAGCGCCAGGTCGGCGAGCCACGGCAGCTCCGTCAACGCCCGCGTCGGCGGCCGCCAGCAGCGAGAGAACCGCACGCGGCGATCGAGCTCCGGGTCGTCATCGTCGTACGACGCCTCGACCGCCGCTCTGACCTGCGGCTGTTCGAGCAGGCCGCGGGGAGTGCCGTCACCGGCGCCGAGCGCTCGCAACATCTCGTGCGCCGCATCGGGATGCACGATCCGGATGCCGATCGCCGACAGGTCAACCGCCGGCGTCGCCTCGCTCGGGAGAACGAGTCCGCGTGGTCCGGTGACCATCCTGCCGTCCGCCAACGGCACTGGGAGCGCTCCGAGTGCGTCTCGGTCTGGCCCAGGCGGCACTGCCTCGTCGAGCGCGGCGTAGAGCGTGCGCCACCACGTTGGTTTCTGATCCACCACGCCGAGCGACTCGACCAGCTCGGCAAGCTGAGGACGGCGGACGCCGAGAGCGATCAGCTCAGGTTGCAACCAGCCGGCGGGAAGCAACGAGGGCACAACGTCGCCGAGCACTGCGACTAGAGCGTCAGCGACAACGACCGCCTCGCGCGGCCGCTGACGGATCTCGGCACCTCCGGCCACCGGCAACCACGCCGTCTCCGTCAGCCGGCTGAGCACGGCGGCATGGAGTCCGCCGTCGACCGCGCCATCCGGAAAACCCATCGGCACCATGCGCAGCAGTGACGGATCCGCCGGAAGATTCAGTAACACGTCGGCAAGGACATCCGCAGCATGATCGGTGATGGCGTCTGCTAACGCCCCTGATGTCACTCGCCGACGTGAGGCATCAAGCGGGTACGACGCGATCAGGACGGCCGGCAACGTCAACGGATCATCGACCGCGGTCGGCGCTCGCACCACGCGCTGGACACCGGGCGGCATCGACACGACGTGACGATCGGCGTCGATCGGAAGCGCCCACGTGACCTCCCACTCATCGCTTCCCCGCTCCTCCGTGGGGCGATCGACAAGCAACCCGGCCGGCAACGGACCACGAGCGGTCGCGACCGACCACCGCGACGAGTCTGGACCGTCGTGCAACACGACGACCGCGGCATCGCCAGCGGCGCGGCGAACCACGTGCTCTGCGGCAAGCCAACGCTCGCTGCCGTCGATCCGCAGCACGATCTCGACGAGCGACGGCAACGACAACAACAACGTCGGCTCGAGCGCACTCAACTGCGCGCGCACCGCCGCGACAGCCTCGGCGTCACGCAGCGGCAGCACCACAGTGTGTCGCCGTGCCGGCTCAGTCGGTGCCTCGGCGTCGAACGGCAACCGCAACACCGGCACCCGATCACCTCGCGCCGCCAGCTCGACGCCGAGCTCGGGCACCGCGGCAGCCGCGGCGAGCGCTTCGGCTCGCGACCATCGGACCGTCCCGTTCGCCGAGATGATGCTCGGCTCGTCTGTGACGGCGAGAACCGCTGCAAAACCGACGCCGAAACGCCCTACTGTCCCGGCCTGATCGATCTTCGCCGACGCACGCGCAACGGCGATCGACTCGACCCCGGCCGCGTCCAGTGGCGCCCCGTTGTTGGTCGCCCTCAACACATCCCCGGTCAGCGCCAAAGACCAGCCGGCCGGCACGCCGCCCCGCGTCGCAGCATCAGCGGCGTTCTGCGCGAGCTCAACGATGACGCGGTCGCGATATCCGACCAGCGCGAGATCGTCCTCGACGTTTGCGTCCGCCCGGAACCGTGCGGGGACTCCTGCCAGGCGCCGATGACCCGGCGGCGAAGCTCCTCAGTCGCGAACGGGTCGGCGATCACCCCTCCAGAGTGGACCTGATGGGCGCCACATCCTGGTCAGCGCCGTCACCGCGTTCAGGAGTGGCCGAGCGGCTCTGCACTTTCGGCGTCGCTGACCGAGCCGGCATCATGTCCAACCGGACCGCCGACGACGTCGTACCCCGGGTTCTCCTCCGACAGTGCCATCGGCTGCGGGCCCGCCGGCAGCACGACGGCCTGCGAATGCGCGCCGCACCCATGATCGACAGCGACGACATGGCCGTCATCCGGCGCGAACTCGTTCGCGCACGCACCGAATGCCTGCCGAAGGGCGCCCGACAGGGGGACGAAGAAGCCACAGGTCGCGCATGCCGCCGGAGCCGCCTTCGCCATCGGAGCGTCGGGGCCGGGCTCGCCGGCGTACCAACGCTCGACCGCTTCCAGCCGGCCGTCGTAGGAGAGGACTCGCTCGCGGCCGAGGCCGAGCTCGAACTCGACGTCGCGCTCTTCGGCATCGTCGGTCGTCAAGAACGTGGGAGCGAGTCGCGGGTCGTCGGCTGCCGTCGGCAACAAGTCGCCGACGCCGAGGTCACCGGGGCGTAGCCGCTCACTCCACGGCACCCACTCAGGCGCCAACAGGGCGCCGTCGCCGGGCAACAGGACGACGTCGTCGACCGTCACCGTCCTGGACCGCGATGCTCGCGCAACAGTGACTGCCCAGCGCCAGCCGCTATAGGCCGGGTCGAGCGTCACGAAGTAGTGCGTGACGACGCGGGCGTCGTCCGCGGAGACGCCGAGGTGCTCCCCGACGAGCCCGGGCGCGTCCTCCTCGACAGCGGCCCGGGCCTCGTCGACCGCAGCGGCGGCTACCTCGTCGACCGCAACTTGCGCGGCGATCGGGTCGAGCGCCGGCGCTCGGCGGCAGGCTCATCGAAGGACACGACAGCCAGGGCATCCTCGGCCGCCAACCCGGTGAACGAGGGCACGTCAGTTGGCATCACGTGTTTAGTGTCGCTCATGGACCACACCGGTGCCGAACGGCCCGATGCGCGACCGGCCCAGCGAAAGGGTGCCGGCGCCGCGTTCTGGCATCTGCTCGTCGCGTCTAGGGGTGGCGATCCGGGACGGCCTGAGGCGCCTGCGTCGCTGGAACCGGCGAGATGGCGCAGGCGGATCCGGATTGGCCGCGCTGGTCGAGGTGCACGCGCTTCAATCGGCGGGCGACGCAACCGTCACGGTCGCCTTGGCCGGCTCGCTGTTTTTCTCCGTGCCCACTCATGAGGCACGCAGCCGCGTAGCGCTCTACCTGCTCGTGACGATGCTGCCGTTCGCGCTCGTGGCACCGGTGCTCGGCCCCATACTCGACCGCTTCCGCCGCGGCCGCCGGATCGCACTGGCGATCACCATGCTTGCTCGAGCCGTCCTCGCGCTGGTGATCGGCCACAGCTTGGCCCACGGCAACACGCCCAGCGTGGCGCAGGCCCTGACGCTCTATCCGGCCGCGCTCGGGGTCCTTGTCGCCAGCAAGGCCTATGGGATTGCTCGCAGCGCTGCGGTGCCGCGCCTCGTGCCCGACCTCGATGACGCTGGTCCAGGCCAACTCGCGGCTCACGCTCGTCGGCGTCATCGCTCCCGCCATTGCGGGCAGCGTGGCGGTGGCCGTCGCCACCGCGCTCGGCCACCGGACCGAGCTGTTGTTGGGCGCAATCGTGTACGTGGTCGCCGCGGTCATGACGACAAGGTTGCCGGCCGCTGCCGATGGCAGCCCAGCGGCCGCCGCGAACGATGCGGCTGTGGCCGCGCAGCCCTCGACCGGCGGTCTCGTCGGGCTGGCCACGATTGCCGGCGATGTCCGGCAGGCGTTGCAGTCCGCCGCGGCGCTGCGTTGGCTTTCCGGCTTCATGCTCTTCTTCGGCGCGTTCCTGGTCCGTGTACACCCGCTGGGCGGCCTTTCGCCGAACGTCTGTCTCGGCGCGCTGGCGCTCGGGATCGGCGCCGGCAATGTGATCGGTACGACCCTCGGGCCGCGTACGGCGACCATCGCCGCCCGCCGCCTGTCCGTCGGGTTTGCTCGCCGCCACGACCGCGGCATGCGTCGTCGCGATCTTCGACTTCGGGCTGATCGTCGTGTTCGCCCTGGCACTTGTCGCCGCAGCGGCTGCCGCGGTGTCGAAGCTCGCGCTCGACGCCACGATCCAGCAGCGAATCGACGACGCGGTCCGTACCTCGATCTTCGCGCGCAGCGAGACCACGTTGCAGCTGTCCTGGGTGGCCGGTGGCGCGATCGGGATCCTGCTGCCGACGAACGCCAGCCTCGGCTTCGCGGTGGCGGCAGCGGTGCTCGCAGCTGCCCTCGCGTTCATCCTCGGCTTGCGCCCCCGGCATGTCGTGCGGCGACGAACGCGCTCCAAACCGCAACGGTGTCGCTAAGTGGCTCAGCCTTCGAGTTCTGCGGCGACGGCGCGCATCATCTGGGCGACGCGCTGACCGGTCTGCTTGTCGGGGTAGCGGCCGCGACGCAGGTCGGGCTGCACCTTCACCTCGAACAGCTTGATCATGTCGTCGACGACGCCGTGGAGCTCATCGGCAGGGCGGCGGGTCGCAGCCGCGACGGACGGGATCGGGTCGAGCACTCGTACCGATAGTGCCTGCTCGCCTCGGCGGCCCTCGGCGACGCCGAACTCGACGCGGGCGCCTGGCTTAAGCGCGGTGCCTTCCGGCAGGGATGAGGCGTGCACGTAAACGTCGCCGCCGTCGTCACGAGCCAAGAAGCCGAAGCCCTTGTCCACGTCGAACCACTTGACCTTGCCCGTGGGCACGATGACCTTCTCTACCTCGAATTTGGCGCGCACATCACCGTGCGCTTCAGCAAGGCTAGCCGTACGAACGCCCCAACGGCGCCTCGATTTGCGCTAGGCGTACTTCGCGGCTTCAGCGCCAGCGATCGGCATCGGCCAGGAGCTCGTTCATTGCCCCGGTCCGAAACCCGCGCGGGTCGAGCTCGACGAGATCGAAACCGGTCACCGCAGCGAGTACGGAAGGCGCCGCCGCGACGGCTGGGACGAGCTCGGCGTCGACCTCAACAACCGCCCGATCGCCAAGATCGCGCACTCGCACGTCACGTACGGCAAGCCCGGCATCGGCCAAGGCGACCCGCAATGCGGCTTCGGCCTGCTCGACCCTCGACAGTCTCGAAGCGGTGACCTCGACGCCGTAGGCGATCCGGCTGGACAGGCAGGCGGCCGCCGGCTTGTCCCAGGTCGGGAGGCCCCAGGCACGGCTCGCCAGGCGCACCTGGTCCTTCGTGAGCCCGGCGTCGAGCAATGGGGTGACAGCGCCGCGCTCGGCAGCGGCGCGGATGCCCGGGCGGAAGCCGGCGCGCGCGTCATCAGCGTTGGTGCCGGTCGCGACGTGAGTGAGGCCGAGGGAGTCGGCGAGCGGGTCGAGCACGTCGAGCAGCTCGGCCTTGCAGAAGAAGCAGCGATCGCCGGCGTTGGCGCGATAGCCCTCGCGGGCGAGCTCATCCGTACTCGGCGTCAGGTGGCGGACGCCGAGCGAGCCGGCGAAGGCCTGTGCGTCCTGGAGCTCCCGGGCCGGCAAGCTCGGCGAGATCGCGGTCGCGGCGACCACCCGGTCTGGACCGAGCGCGCGCACAGCCGCCGCGAGCAGGAATGCCGAGTCGGCGCCCCCGCTGAAGGCGACCAGGATGCCGTCGAGCTCCTGCAGCCGCCGCTCCAGCCGCTCGAGCCGGCCGGTGAGCAGGTGCGAGGCCAGCCAGCCGGGGAACTCCTCGAGGCTGCCGAGCACAACATCAGCGCCAGCCTCACGCAACGTCTGCGCGTCGTCGGCGCCGGTGGTGACCGCAACTGCGGTCGCGCGGCACGCCTGCGCGGCCAACATGTCGCCGGTGTGGTCGCCGACGTAGATCGACGCACCGCGCTCGGCCAACACCTCGCCCTTGGTCGGCCCCCACCGCTCCCCAATGGTGTCGTCTGCTGCAAGTCCGATCTGCGCGAGCGAGGCGAGCGCGAGCGACGTCGGCTTCGCGGTGACGACGAGGGTCTGGCCGCCGTTCGCTCGTACCGCGGCTAGTGCCGCCGCCGCACCCGGCAACGCAGTCGTGCCCGCGACACCGAGATTTTCGAAGTGGCCGCGGTAGCGCTCGACGGTGCCCGGGATCTGGTCTTCGGCCACCCAGTAGGCGAGCTCGACCTCCAACGGCGGTCCGAGTCGCGAGGCGGCGAGCCGGCCATCGATCTCGATCCCGAGCTCTGCGCTGAGCGCGGCGCAGCTGGCCACCACGCCGTCGCGGGGGTCGGCCAGCGTCATGTCGAGGTCAAATCCGACGACCAGCGACGGCTTCGAATCGAGGACGCTCACGAGCTCGAGACTACGAGGGCGAGCGGTCATCCCGGGCGCTGGCAGCCACCGAGATCGAGGCCGAGCGGTCGCCCCGGCCGCTGGCAGCCACCGAGATCGAGGCCGAGCGGTCGCCCCGGCCGCTGGCAGCCACCGAGATCGAGGCCGAGCGGTCGCCCCGGGCGCTGGCAGCCACCAAGATCGAGGCCGAGCGGTCGTCCCGGGCGCTGGCAGCCACCGAGAACGAGGCTGTGGATGGCGGCAGCGCCAATCCCGCCAACTCCATACCGTGGCGACACAGCGACCAGCACGCACTCGCGTCGCACCACCGAGGGGGAGTCCATGCCAGGAATTCGCGTCACACCGGAGCAGCTTGCGTCGATGTCCGGGCGGGTGAGCAGCGGCGCTGCGCACATCGAAGGCGAGCTGTCCGGCCTCGCCGGCTCGCTCGCCCCACTCGGCGGTGACTGGGCCGGCGTCGCGCAGCAAAGGTTCGAGTTGTTGTGGGCGGAGTGGCAGCGCAGCGCCCGCGGCCTGCACGACGCCCTGACCGGAATCAGCATGCTGCTCGCGCAAGCCGGCACGCACTACGCCGATGCCGAGCAAGCCATCGCCGGCTCCTTCGCCGCAATGTAACCCCGTTCGTATGTCACATAAGGGTTGCTATAGCTGCCCTCATGTCACATCGGTGTAGCCAGAGCAACCCTTATGTCACATACGAATGAAGGGGCGGTCCGAGGACCGCCCCTTCATTTCGTACGTGGTGGACTTAGAAGTCCATCCCGCCCATGCCGCCGTCGCCACCCGGCATTGCCGGTGCAGCCTTCTCCGGCTTGTCGGCGATGACTGCCTCGGTGGTGAGGAACAACGCGGCGATCGATGCGGCGTTCTGCAACGCTGAACGCGTCACCTTCGCCGGGTCGATGATGCCCGCCTTGATCATGTCGACGTACTCGCCAGTGGCCGCGTTGAGACCGTGGCCAACCTTGAGCGAGCGCACCTTCTCGACCACAACTCCGCCTTCGAGACCGCTGTTGAACGCGATCTGCTTGATCGGAGCCTCGAGCGCGATCTGGACGATCCGCGCGCCGGTGGCCTCGTCACCTTCGAGGTCGAGCTTCGCGAACGCCGACTTGCTGGCGTGCAGGAGAGCCACGCCGCCACCGGCGACGATGCCTTCCTCAACGGCAGCCTTCGCGTTGCGAACTGCGTCCTCGATGCGGTGCTTGCGCTCCTTGAGCTCGACCTCGGTGGCAGCGCCGACCTTGATGACCGCCACGCCGCCGGCCAGCTTGGCCAGGCGCTCTTGCAGCTTCTCGCGGTCGTAGTCGCTGTCCGACTTCTCGATCTCCGCCTTGATCTGGTTGACGCGGCCAGCGATCTGGTCCGTGTCACCCGAGCCCTCGACGATGGTCGTCTCGTCCTTGGTCACCACGACCTTGCGGGCGCGGCCGAGCAACTCGAGTCCGGCACTTTCGAGCTTGAGGCCGACCTCCTCGCTGATGACCTGACCACCCGTGAGGATGGCCATGTCCTGCAGCATCGCCTTGCGGCGGTCACCAAAGCCTGGGGCCTTGATCGCCACGGACTTGAACGTGCCGCGGATCTTGTTCACCACGAGCGTCGCGAGCGCCTCGCCCTCGACGTCCTCGGAAATGATCGCGAGCGACTTGCCGCCCTGCATGACCTTCTCGAGGATCGGCAGCAGGTCCTTGACCGCGGAGATCTTGGAGTTGGCGAACAGGATGTACGGGTCGTCGAGCACGGCTTCCATGCGCTCGGCGTCGGAGACGAAGTACGGCGAGATGTAGCCCTTGTCGAAGCGCATGCCCTCGACGAGCTCGAGCTCGAGGCCGAAGGTGTTGGACTCCTCGACGGTGATGACGCCTTCCTTGCCGACCTTGTCCATCGCCTCGGCGATGATCTCGCCGACCGTGGAGTCGCCCGCGGAGATGCTCGCGGTTGACGCGATCTGCTCCTTGGTCTCGACGTCCTTGGCCTGCTTGGACAGCTCTTCGCTGACCCGCTCGACGGCGGCCTCGATGCCGCGCTTCAGCGACATTGGGTTGGCGCCGGCGGCGACGTTACGAAGGCCCTCACGGACCAGTGCCTGGGCGAGAACGGTCGCGGTGGTCGTGCCGTCACCAGCGACGTCGTCGGTCTTCTTGGCAACCTCTTTGACGAGCTCGGCGCCGATCTTCTCGTACGGGTCTTCGAGCTCGATCTCCTTGGCGATGCTCACACCGTCGTTGGTGATCGTGGGTGCGCCCCACTTCTTCTCCAACACGACGTTGCGGCCCTTCGGGCCAAGGGTGACCTTGACAGCATCGGCGAGCTGATTCATGCCGCGCTCAAGTGCGCGCCGTGCGTCCTCGTCGAATGCGATGATCTTGGACATGCGGTGGGATCCTCCCGCGAGATGCGAATGTCTGGGGCCTCTGGACCGGTGGAGTTGTCACTCGTCGACCCAGAGTGCTAGCACCCATTGTTAGCACTCGGCACCTGCGAGTGCAAGCCGAGCCGGGTCGGGCACTTCATACGAAAGCGGACGCATCTGGAGAAAAATCCCCGATTCAAGGACTTCCCGCGATGTGTCGACCTATGGTGTGCGGGCGCCACCCACCGAGGGTGACCGTCGCCTCCGTTCGCCAAACCTGTCCGTCGGAGCGCGTCACCGAGCTAATCGGACAGGACCGGGGACCCAAGCACTTGAGGCGCTTCGGCGCTTCTTGGGGTGAAGCCGCTCACGCGGCCGGGCTAGCCACGGCCCGAACCCGACAGCTAACTCGGTCGGCGTCGGAGAGCCTCTATGTTCCGTGCCACCACACGAGTCCGTTTGTCCGTTATCGCTGCATCCGTGTTCATCTGCCTCGGCTTCGCAGCGGCCCCCGCCTTCGCCTCGACCGCAGCCGGGCTCACCACGACTACTACTGCTCACAGCCACACGCTGTCTGCAGCAGACCGCAAGCACAACCAAGAGGTCCGCAAGGTGCTGCGAGAAGCGCAGCGCCAGAAGGGCAAGCCGTACATCTACGGCGCCGATGGCCCCCACGGCTTCGATTGCTCCGGTCTCGTTCGGTTCGTGTTCTTACACGCCGTGCACCGCTCCCTGCCCCACAACGCCGCCGCGCAGTACCACTCGCTGCGTCACATCCGGCGCCGCAGCCTGCAGCCGGGCGACCTCGTCTTCGTCGACAACGGCGGGTACATCTCCCACGTCGGCATCTACGACGGCCACCACTACTGGTGGGTCGCGCCGCATACCGGCACGCGTGTCCAGCGGCAGTACATCTACCAAGCCCACTTCGTCTACGCCCGAGTCCTGGTCTACGACAAGACGCTCCCCAAAAAGCGCAAGGGCTAGCCAGCGGAGCCTCGGTTCGGCCTTCCAGCACACATCCGTGACGGCGGTGGTGATTCCGGTCACGCTCGCCGCATCACCTGTGATCTCCGATCACGGTTGTGTGCAGGATGGCCGCTCCAGCGCGAGCAGCTCGCGCACCAGCGTCACGACATAGATCGGGTCACGGGTCACGTCGAACCACGTGACAACGCCGAGGCGCCACCCGGCGCTGCTGATCGCGCTCCAACGCCGGCGATCCTTCTGGAACGGTTCTCGCGAGGCGTGAAAGTCATAGCCGTCGCACTCCAGGATTGCCTTAAACTGCGGCCAGCCGAAGTCCACGTAGCCGACCCAACCCCGTCGCGGATGACGGAATGACAGCTGCGACTGTGGTTCAGGAAGTCCACTTCGCCACAACAGAACGCGAGTGAGCGATTCCAGGATCGAGCCGCTCGCCGGATCCATGAGAGTCGCCACGAGCTGTGCGCGGACCCGACCGGGGCCCTGCATCCTCAGCGCCGCCGCGGAAAACTCCTCGACGCCGAAGAAGCCACCCCTGAGATAGGCGTCCACGACCGCAACGGCATGTTCGATCGGTGCATGCCGGGCGATGTCGAGGGCGGTGCGCACCGGGCTGGTGACCCGCACGCCACGAACGACGACGACCTCGCCTCGATGCAGGTTCGCGCGGTGGAGTCGGACCCCCTTGACCGCATCTCGACGTCGCCCGCGGTTGCGAGGAGCGGTGACATGCGTTGCCCGGGTTGGCTCCGGCAGATCCACGCCGAGCCAGGCGGCCGCGGACTGATGGCTGAGGACAACGTTGCACGCGACCGTCACTGCCCGCGCATCCGCGCGCGCCACCACGTCGCTGCCCATCGCGTACACGCCTCTGGCGACGCGGGCCAGGGCGCCGCCGCGCACGAGATCGGTCAATCTCCTGGCGTCTACCTTCGCGGCACGCGCCTGCGCTCGCGTGACGAGACCGCCGTTGGCCCGCGCGATCTCGTACAGCTCCCGAAGGTCGTCGCCCATAGCGGCACCGTCGCCCAGGTCGACGCCATCCGAACGCCGTCAGAGCGATCTGTGGACAGCAGTTGCGCCGTCCACAGCAGTCGTTGTGTGGCCGTCGTGCACACATCCGTGACGCCGGAGTAGCCGCGTGGCGAGACGACGACCTCAGCCGGCCACCGTCGTACCAATTGTGTGCAGAACCGGCAAGATCCTCGGCAGCTGCGCGAGGGTCAGCCGCCGGCTACCGCGGGGATGATCGAGACGCTCGCGCCGTCGGGGGTTGGGGTGGCGAGCCCGGCGGCGAAGCGGACGTCATCGTCGTTGACATAGACGTTCACGAACCGGCGGAGCTTGCCATCGTCGTCAAGCACCCTCGTTTGCAAACCGGGATGGTCGGTTTCGAGCCGGTCGATGACGTCAGCCAACGTTGCGGCGCCCTCGACAGCAACCTCGGACGCGCCGTTCGTGAGCGGGCGCAGGATCGTCGGGATCCGTACGGTCACCGTCATCTGTCCAGACCAGCCTCTCGAAATGCTTGCAGCGATGGGGGAATCGTGGCGGTCGGCAGCGCGATCGGCGCCACCGCATCCAGCGTCTTGAGACCGTCGCCAGTGTTGAGGATCACCGTCTCAGCCTCCGGATCGAGCTGGCCGGACGCCAACAGCTTGCGCAAGGTCGCCACCGTGACACCACCCGCGGTCTCACCGAAGACGCCGGTCGTCCGGGCCAGCAACGAGATGCCCTCCACGACTTCGGCGTCACTGACGTCCTCGATCGCGCCACCGGTCCGACGGACGACATCAAGCGCGTACGGCCCGTCGGCAGGGTTGCCGATCGCTAATGACTTCGCGATTCCAGTCGGCCGCACCGGAGCGACCACGTCGTGGCCGGCCCGAAACGCGGCGGCAACGGGCGAGCAGCCGGTCGATTGGGCACCAAAGACCTTGTAGTCCGTCGACTCCACGAGACCCAGCTTGGCGAACTCTCGCCAAGCCTTGTCGACCTTGGTGAGCAGCGAGCCCGACGCGATCGGGATCACGACCTGTTCGGGGAGTCGCCAGCCAAGTTGCTCAGCAATCTCGTAGCCGACTGTCTTCGATCCTTCGGCGTAGAACGGCCGCACGTTGACGTTGACGAAAGCCCACGGCACCTCGCCGGCGACCTCGGCACACAGCCGGTTGACGTCGTCATACGTTCCTTGAACTGCAACGAGAGTGCCGCCGTAGATCGCGGTCGTCACAACCTTGCCGGCCTCGAGGTCATGAGGGATCAGCACGACTGAGCGAAGGCCAGAGTTGGCTGCGGCCGCCGCGACGGCGTTCGCCAGGTTGCCGGTTGATGCGCACGCGAGCACGTCGTACCCGAGCGCCTTTGCCGCTGAGGCCGCAACCGCCACGACTCGGTCCTTGAACGAGTGGGTCGGGTTGCCGCTGTCGTCTTTGACCCACAGCGTGCGCATGCCGAGCTCGCGGGCGAGCTTTGGCGCGGGCACGAGCCGGGTCATGCCCACGCGCAGGTCGACGAGTGGCGCGACCGGCAGCAGCCCGTGGTAGCGCCACATCGAGTGAGGTCCGGCCTCGATCGACGCCCTCGTGACCTGGCGCTGCGCGTCAAGGTCATAGGCAATCTCGAGTGGCCCGAAGCACATCTCGCACACGTGGAGGGGCCAAGGTCATACGTTGCACCGCATTCGCGGCACACCAACCCGGAGGCCGAACCGAACTGTGCGGCGGCCCGATCAACTAACGACGTCACCGAAGAAACCTTCCGTCCTCATCTTCCCCGCAGCGAAGCGCTACGAGCCGGACTTGGCACCTGCCCACAATTTGGGTGGTTGCCGGGGCTTCAACGGGCCGGTCCCTCTGCCCCTCTTGATGAGTGCACGACCCGAAGGTCGTACGCAGCCAAGTCTGCCACAGCCCGTTCGTATGTCACATAGGTGTCGCCATAGCCGCCCTCATGTCACATCGGTGCAGCCAGAGCTACCCCTATGTGACATACGAACGGAAGGACGGCGTTACTGTCGCGGCGTGGGTGCTGCAGACGTGGTGATCGCTTCTAACCGCGGGCCGATCACGTTTCACCGCGGCGCCGACGGCGCCATCACCAGCGCACGCGGCGGCGGCGGATTGGTCTCGGGCATGGTCGGGCTCTCAGCCGGCGGCTCGACGTTGTGGGTCTGCGCCGCACTCAGCGACACCGACCGTGAGGTCGCTGCCAATGCGCCCGGCGGTCGCGTCGACCTCGCTGGGTACGCCACCGCCAGCCCGGTCCGGATGCTTGCCCTGGGTGCCGCGACGATGGCCGGCGCCTACACCGCCATCTCCAACACGACGCTGTGGTATCTGCACCACGGCCTGATCGACACGGTAAACCCGCTGGTCTTCGACGACGCCTGGCGCCGCGACTGGCAGTCCTACCTCGCCTACAACACCGCGTTCGCCGAGGCGATCGCGGCCGAATCGAGCGACCGCGCCCGGGTCCTGACTGCAGGACTATCACCTCACCCTGACCCCCGCGATGCTGCGATCACGGCGCCCCGACGTCCGGATCAGCCTGTTCACGCACACCCCCTGGGCCGACTCCGCGGTCTTCGGACTGCTGCCAGCCGACGTCGCCGCGGAACTGCTGACCGGGATGCTCGGCGCCGACAGTCTCGGCTTCCACTCCCCGCGGTGGGCGCACGACTTCATCGCGTGTTGCGTCGCGGTCCTCGGCGCTGAGCCCGCCGACGGGGGCGTGAGGTACGCCGACCGATTCACCGCAGTACGCGTGCACCCCCTCGGCGTCGACGCCGCACCGCTGCTCGCCCTCGCGGCCGAGCCCGACGTCGCGGAGCACCGCCGCGAGGTGGCCGCCGCGATCGGCGACCGCCAGGCGATCGTCCGTGTCGATCGGACCGAGCCATCGAAGAACATCGTCCGCGGCCTGGCTGCGTTCCGCGAGCTGCTGCACCGCTTCCCGCAGCATCGCGAGCACGTCGTCCACATTGCGCTCGCCTACCCGAGCCGCCAGGACGTCGCCGACTATCGCCGCTACACCGAAGCGGTCCAGGTGCTCGCCGCGGACATCAACGCCGAGCTGGCGACCACCACGTGGACCCCGGTGCTGTTGGCGATCCGCGACGACTACGCCGAGTCACTGGCGACGTTGCAGCTCGGCCAAGTGCTGCTCGTCAACCCCGTCCGCGATGGCATGAACCTCGTCGCCAAAGAGGGGATGCTGCTGTCGAAGGACGCTGTGCTGATCCTCTCGACCGAGGCAGGTGCCGCCGATGAGATGGGGGAGTACGCCTTGCTCGTCGATCCGTTCGACATCGAGGCAACGGCGATCGCGATGCACGAGGCGCTCCTCATGCCCGCCGACGAACGGGCCTATCGGCATGCCGGGCTGGTACGTGCCGCGACGGCGCTGCCGCCACGGGAATGGCTCCAGCAGCAGCTCGACGCACTTGCCGGCTAGGACGCTGCGCTCGCGAGGACCCGCTGCCGTTTCGACGCTCTACCGGCGAGAACGACAAGGCGAGAACGACGAGGCGACCTCAGCGCAGCATGGCGTCGAGGCCGGCCAGCCAGCCGATGACCGCCTCGGGACCGGGCAGCACGAGATCGGCTGACTCGCGTACCTCGGGCGGCACCTCGTCGGCCGCACCCCAGGACAGCCCTTGACGCTCGACGTAATCGCCGCGACCGCGAGCCCATCGATCGCGCCTGAGTCGCGGAGCTCGGCGACGGCACGGAACGCCGGCACATCGCCGACATCGTCACCGATATAAATCACGGTGGAGGACGCAAGCTCGAAGATCAGGCCGCGCAGCGCCGTGCCCTTGTCGATCCCCGGTGGCCGCAGCTCGAGGACGTAGCGACCGCCCACCGCCTCGAGCCCGTTGTCGGAGGCGAGCCGTCGCAACTTCGGCGCGAGGTCGTCAAGAGCCCGCTGCGGGTCCTCGGCCGGCCGAGTGTGCACCGCGAGTGAATGCAGCTTGTCCTCGACGTACACGCCCGCGGCCGCGTTGGCGAGCAGCGCCGGCAGTTGCCGCCGCGCCACCTCCACCCCGGCCACCGGGGCCGGCGAGTCGAGCCAGCCGTTGTGCCAGCGCTGCAACCCGTAGTGGCCAAGCACGCGAAGGCCCGAAAGCCCGTCGAGCCCGCCCAGCTCAACCACCTCGTCCGCGGCGCGGCCACTGATGACCGCAAGCTGCCCGATCCGGGAGGCCAGTGACTGCAGGACGTCGTACGCCCCGCCTGCCAGGCGCGCATCCTGCGGCCGCTCGACGATCGGAGCAAGCGTGCCGTCGAAGTCCAACGCGATCAGCGCCGATCGGGGATCGGCGAGCAACGACGCGACCGCGTCAGCCACGGTCGGTTAACTGTCCCAATCAGCGGTCAGCACCAACGTGACGCCAGTCGCGCGAAGACCCGCTGAGCTGTTGGGGAGAACTCGTTGGATAGACGAGAACTCGTGAGCCAAATGCTCAGCCGCGGCCTTCTTACCGGGCGAGTAGTAGACCGTCGGCACCGGAATCGCGCCCCGCAGGTTCCCCACGATGCCCAGCGTCCAGCCTTTCGCGGTCAGCTCCGCGGCAACCTGATGGGCCAGGCCGGTACGCCGCGAGTTGTTAAGCACCTGCACGGTCGCCATCGCGGTCAAGTGCGCGGGCTTCGTCGGCCCGGTCGTCGTCGAGCTCGGGCTGGCTGGTGGTGAGGATGCCGGGGTGATGGTCGCCGGCGTCGTGGGGGCGGTCGAGGTCGGCGGCACCGACTGCGAGGTCTTGGTTGGCACGACGACGCGCGGGGGTGATGGCGAGTTGGCACCCGCCAGACTCGCCGCAGAGCCGTCACTCGGCGGATGGGCGTTGATGACGATCAGCAGCAGGATCACGATGACGACGACCGCGACAGCCGTCAGCGGCGCGAGCAGCGGGCCGATGGCGTGGCTCTGCGCCCGGTGGCTCCTCGGCGTCCGTCGGCCGGTCGGTGCCGCCGAGTCCTCTGACTCCCAGCGCAGACCGAGCGGCCCGGTACGCAGCGTCGGACCGCCCTCGGCAGACCCACTCGGCTGAAGCGGCTCGGTTGGCTGATCCGCGCTGGGTGGCTCAGGTTGCGGCGCACCCGCAGACTCGGGTGTCCCGGAGTCGGGTCCGGACGAGCCGGCCTCGGGAAGCGACGGACCGTCAGGCGGACCCGGCTCGCTCACGGCACGACCGAAGTGTCAGCGAAGCGCCGCCCGCTGGATCTCGCAGCGTTCGCGTCAGCACAAGACCGTTATGCCTCAAAGCCGAGTCGCCGTGCCGAGCGAGCGCGCTGGCGGGCGGCACGCAACCGGCGCAGCCGCTTGACGAGCATCGGGTCGGCGGCAAGCGCCTCGGGCCGATCCAGCAACGCGTTCAGCACCTGGTAGTAGCGCGTGGCGGACATGTCGAACAGCTCGCGAACCGCCTGCTCCTTGGCGCCGCGTACTTCCACCAGTGACGCTCGAAGGCGAGGATCTCGCGGTCGCGCTCCGACAGCTCTCCGGTCGCCGACGTTCGGCCGGACAGTGCTCCCTCAGCGGTCATGACGAACTCCTGCGATCAATCGAGACACGTGAAAACTACAGCGGTGTCATTCTGACACGACGAGACCGCCCCGTCACGCAGCCCCAAGCAAACCAAACCGGTGACGACGCCGACGGCTGCAGCGACAGAGCGGGCGATTCTCCACCAAAACGCCAAGATCAGGGGTAAAGACCCCGAGTGCGATGCGCCTCCGCGACCCGACCGACACCGATCATCTGCGCGGCGGTACGCAGCGAAACCCCGCGCTCGGCGGACAGCGCCGACACCTCCGCGTAGGACGACTCCAAGATCGCCTTCATCCGGTCACTGACCTCGTGCTCGCTCCACCAGTACGCCTGCAGGTCCTGCACCCACTCGAAGTAGGAAACCGCGACACCGCCGGAGTTGGCCAGGATGTCCGGCACCACGACGACGCCTTTGCCCTCCAGCACCGCGTCGGCGTCCGGGGTGGTCGGGCCGTTCGCGCCTTCGACGACAAAGCGGGCCTTGATCTGCTCGGCGTTGCCGTCGTGGATCACGCTCTCCAGCGCCGCCGGCACCAGGACGTCGACGTCGAGCTCGAGCAGCTCCTCGTTCGAGATCGCGTCGGTGCCGGGATAGCCAACCACGGACTCCATGCCGCCGCGCATCTCGCGCAGCATCTTGGCCGGGTTCATGCCCGAGAGCGTTGTACGCGCCGCCCTTGACGTCGGACACCGCGACGATCTTGCAGCCGGCATCGTGGAGATACTGCGCGGCCAGGCCGCCGACCTTGCCGAACCCCTGGACCGCCACCGACACGTCCCGCGGGTCGACGCCGGCCTCACGCAGGGCCGCAAACGCCGTGATCATCACGCCGCGACTGGTCGCACCGGCGCGGCCCTCCGAGCCGCCGATGCTGACCGGCTTGCCGGTGACGACGCCGGTGACGGTGTAGCCCTGATTGACCGAGTACGTGTCCATGAACCAGGCCATGGTCTGCTCGTCGGTGCCGACATCGGGCGCCGGGATGTCCTTCTCCGGGCCGACGATCGGGCCGATCTCGCTGGCGTACCGGCGGGTCACCCGCTCGAGCTCGGTCTGGCTGTAGAGCCGCGGGTCGATCGTGACGCCGCCCTTGGCGCCGCCGTACGGAATGCCGATCAGCGCGCACTTCCACGTCATCCACATCGCGAGCGCCCGCACCTCATCGATGTCGGTCGACGGGTGATAGCGGATGCCGCCCTTTGCCGGACCACGCGAGAGGTTGTGCTGGACCCGATAGCCGCGAAGCACCTCGATGTTGCCGTCGTCGCGGCGCAGCGGAATGCTCACGGTCATCTCACGGCGAGGTGTCGCGAGCAGTTGATGCATGCCGTCGTCGAGATCGAGTTGCTTCACCGCCTCGGCAAGCTGTGTGCGCGCGGACTCCCATGCCGACTGGCGAGCAGTCACTAGCCTTTCCACCTCCACCCAGCGTGCGGTCGCCGTTGACCGTCACAGGTGTACGACCAATCATCCTGTCATTAGCGGCACGCCGACTACGCATCGCGTCTGTCGTTCGATGATCTTGACCGACGAGAGCAGCGCTACTTCAGCTGCAGGTGTCGAGCCCGGCGGATCGCGAGCCATTGCCTCGGCCAAACGATGAAGGCCTCGGCCTCGAGGGCCGCGAGGGCGATGCGCGGGATGTCGCCGGCCCCCGGATAGCAGATGAACCGGGGCTCCCACACCGGACGAAACTTTGCGTTGAACCGGTAGAGCGACTCGATCTGGAACCACCTGGAGACGCCGAGCAGCAGTGCCCGCCAGAAGCGAAGGACCGGGCCGGCACCGAGCCGCGCGCCGCGTTCGAGGGCAGATCGGAAGGCCGAGAAGTTCAACGACAGCTTGTCGACTCCAAGCTGCGGCGCGGCGCGAATGGCGGCGACGATCATCAGCTCGTTGAGGCCAGGATCGGCGTCGCGGTCGCGCCGCATCAGCTCCAAGCTGAGCCCATCGGTGCCCCACGGCACGAAGTGGAGCACTGCCGCGAGACGTCCGGCGTGTAGCGCCGTCACGGCAACGCAATCGCCGTCGCCCGGATCACCGAACCGGCCGAGCGCCATCGAGAACCCCCGCTCGACCTCTGCGCCACGCCACGCGGCAGCCTGCCGGCGAATGTCGACGATCTGAGCGGGGGTCATGTCACGAACCCGGCGTACCTCCGTGGTGTACCCCGCGCGCTCGACCCGGCCCACCATCTGCCGGACGTTGCGCATCGCCCGGCCGTCCAAGGTGAAGTCGTCGATGTCGATGACCGCCTCATCGCCGAGCTCCAGCGCCCGCAGGTCGGCCTCACGCACCCAGACCTCGCCACCCTGCTCGCTGCACCCCATGACGGCGGGCACCCAGGCGTGGCGGCGCGCCAGCGCGAGGAACTCGGCGATCGCCCCCGGCCACGCCTCGGGGTCGCCGATCGGATCGCCAGAGGCGAGCATTACGCCCGACACGACGCGGTAGGACACCGCTGCCTTGCCGGTCGCCGAGAACACAACCGCCTTGTCGCGACGCAACGCGAAGTAGCCGAGCGAGTCGCGCTCACCTCGGCGGGTGAGCAACGCGCGCAGCCGCGCCTCATCGTCGGTGGACAGCGAGGCAATCGGCTCAGCGGGCCGCAGTGCGAGGTACGCGGTCACCAACACCGTCGCCGCGCCGAGCGCGGCCAGCACCGCGAACACGAAGTCCGACCCGCGATCGTTCACGAACTGCAACGGACCGGCGACGCCGATCAGGCCGTAAGCAATCTCGTGAAACCGCGCCCCAACCGCCGGCGACCCGACGATCGTGCTGCCACGAAAGATCAGCAGCAGGTAGCCCAGCCCGAATGACACCACCAGCATCACGACAAAGATCACCGGCGCTCGCCATCGAGTCCGTGGATCGCCGGCGGCGTAGAACTGATCCGAGAGCACGACCAGCAAGATCACCAGCACGAGGGTTGCGCCCGCCTCCTCGACATCGAGGCCCTTGACGACGTGCGTCACCATCGTGAGCACCGACAGCGCAAGCGCCGCCGCCCAGGCCCGTCGCTTCCGACGGCGCAGGCTCTGGCCAAGCATGATCAACAAAACGCCGGCGACAACCGTCGCGGCGCTGGCCCCCTGCGCCACGCCAAGCGGCACCACCTTGGTCAGCGCATGCAACCGGGCGGTGCGCTCGGGGGCCAGCGCATCGAGCACGTCGACGACACCGAGGACCACCGTCGCCGCGGCGATGGCGGTCGGGACTCCGCGTAGCGGCCGGCGCGAGTCCGCATTGACCGGCTCGGTCGCAGTTGCGCGCTCGCTGTCTGCCGCTACGCGCGGGTCGTGTCGAGCGCGAACCTGCACGAGCCCCGTGTCCGGATCGAACGGACGACCTGCCGCTTACAAGGCGGCTGCTCTACCACTGAGCCAACGGGGCAGCGAAAGTTCAGGGTAGTCGGAGCCCGTCCTACGGGGTCGCTGATGTGGGGCCGACGGAGCGGTCTGCGATAACCGCGGCAGCTTCGTCCGCCTCAGCAACTGTGCCCTCGTGAGCGAACAGGTAGCGATAGACCAGCGCAGAAATCGCCCCGCCGACGAGCGGCGCGATGATGAACACCCACACCTGTTTGAGCGCATCGTGACCGACGATCAGTGCCGGCCCGAGGCTCCGCGCTGGGTTCACTGAGGTCCCGGTCAGCGGAATGCCGATGAGATGGACCACCGTGAGCGACAGGCCGATGGCCAGACCGGCGAATCCGGGCTCGCCGAGGCGAGACGTCGCAGCCAGCACGACGAAGACGAAGAGGAACGTGAGCACTACCTCAGCCAGGAACGCACCACCGGCGTTGATGCCGACCATCGAGTTCTTGCCGTACCCATCGGTCCCGAGGCCCACGCCGCTGCGCGAATAAAGCGGCGACGTCGAGAACACGCCCCAGAGCACCAGGGCACCCGCGATGCCTCCCAGGAACTGCGCGACCCAGTAGCCGAGCGCCTCTTCGAGCTCCATGCGCCCCGACGCCAAGAAGCCCATCGTGACGGCGGGGTTCACATGGCAGCCGGAGATCGGGCCGATGGAGTACGCCAGGGCAAGCACCGTCAGGCCGAACGCCAATGCGGTGGCGACGACACCCGCCGAAACGCTGGTCCCGGTGAGCTTGAAACCAAAGCTCAGGGTGGCCACGCCGACCGCAAAAATGACCAGCAGGGCGGTTCCGAGGAACTCAGCAACGAGCTTGCGAACGTCCATATCCACTCCCCTGGATCGGCCGACCGAGAAGAACCGATCTCGACGATAGTTAGTTTGGCGCCAAAAACCTGGACACTGGAGCGGTGAAGACGCCCGGCGGTGTCACTCGGCGACAAGCGTTGGGCCTCCTCGCGGGCGCGACCGCTTCCACCGCGCTTGCCGCGTGCAGCTCATCGTCGCCAAAACCCGCCGCCCAACATTCCCCGACCGTCAGCCCATCCAACTCGCCGACGCCAAGCGGCTCACCGACAAGTGCTCGCCCAGCCGATTGGCACTCACTGCACCGATCGCTCACCGGCGTGCTGCGACGCCCGGGCAGCCCGGGGTACGACGAGGCCCGCATCCTGTTCGACCGCCGGTTCGACGGCGTCATGCCGGCGGCGATCGCTCGAGTCGCCTCGGAGGCTGACATCGCTCGGTGCGTCGCGTTCGCCCAGCGCTTCGGCTTGCAGTTGCGGCTGCGCTCGGGTGGCCATTCCTACATCGGTGCATCGATCGGCCCCGGACTGATCATCGACCTGCGCTCGCTCGCCAACGTCTCGGTCGGACCCGCCGCCGGCACCACAACGATCGGCGCCGGCGCTGCCCTCGTCGATGTCTACAGCGAGCTTGCCCAACACGGCGTCTCGATCCCGGCCGGCTCGTGCGCAAGCGTTGGCCTGTCCGGCCTGACGCTTGGCGGCGGCATCGGGGTGGTCGCCCGCCGCTACGGCCTGACCAGCGATCGGCTCTTGGAGGCTCGCGTCGTCACCGCGGACGGCAACGTCCTGACGTGCAATGCCAGCAGCCACTCCGATCTCTACTGGGCGTTGCGGGGTGGCGGCGGCAGCTTCGGGGTGGTGAGCTCGCTCACTCTCGCCACCCACGCCGCGGATCCACTCGCACACGCGTTTGTGACCTGGCCGTGGTCAGCGGCCGCCGAAGTGGTGACCGCCTGGCAGCCGTGGGCAACGTCGGCACCACATTCGCTCTGGTCAAGCGCGCACATTCTGGCAACCGGCGGCGCAGGCGACGCTACGATCTCGGTCGCCGCGGTGATGGTGTCAAGCACCTCCGCCCTGCAGCAAGAGATCGGCAAGCTGGTGCAGTCGATCCCGACCCGACCGAACATAAACTTCGTCGCGACCGAGACCTACGAAGCCACGATGATGCTCGAGGGCGGGTGCGCCGACTTGTCGGTCGAGGCGTGCCACGTCGCGGCCGAGACCCCGGGCGGCACACTCCCGCGTGACGCGTTCGTGGCGGGATCTGACTTCTTCACCGAACCGATCCCCGCCGCCGGCGTTAACGCCCTCGTGGCGGCCGTCCAGCAACGGCAAGGCGACCGGCGGCTCGGTGCCGGTGGCGCATCACTGGACATCCTCGGCGGCGCGGTGGATCAGCTCGCGCCAGATGCGACCGCGTGGGTGCATCGAGGCTCGCTGTTCGATGCGCAATACACCGCCTCGTGGGGCAACACCCCCGGCAACAGCCCGCTTGCCCGCAACCAGCACTCGCTCGCGTCAATCCACGGCGCCGTCAGGCGCTACGCCTCAGGACAGGCCTACCAGAATTACGCCGACGACACCCTCGCCGATCCGCTCCGGGCCTACTACGGCTCGAACCTGCCGAGGCTGATCGAGGTCCGGCGCACCTATGACCCAACGGGTGTCTTCACCCAGCCGCAGGGCGTGCCGCTGCGCTGAAGAAATCGCCGGCTTGATGCTCGCGCTTAGCTGGCTCGGCGGCGGGCGATCTCCGCGAGCGCAATGCCAGTCGCGACCGACGCGTTGAGTGACTCGACGGCGGAGTGCAGCGGGATTCGTACGGTGAGATCGCAGGTCTGCGCGACGAGCCGCGACAGCCCCTTGCCTTCCGCACCGACGACGAGCACCAGCGGGCCGGTCGCGAGCTCAAGCGCATCCAGGTCAATCTCGCCGCTCCCGTCGAGACCGGCCAGCATCAACCCTGCCTCGGCATACGCCTTCAATGTCCGCACCAGGTTGGTCACGCGGGCGACCGGCAACCGCGCCAACGTGCCCGCACTGGCCTTCCATGCCGCCGGCGTCACACCGACCGCGCGGCGTTCCGGCAGCACCATGCCGTGCGCTCCGAAGGCAGCGGCTGACCGCGCAATCGCGCCAAGGTTGTGCGGGTCGGTGACGCCGTCGAGGGCGACGATCAACGCCGGCTCCGGCGCCTCCTCGACCCGACGCAATAGGTCGTCGGCCTGGATGTAGTCGAACGGCCGCACGGCGAGAGCGATCCCCTGATGCGGTGCGCCGCCGGCAAGCCGATCCAGCTCCGTGCGGGTCACATCGAGGAACGCGACGCCACGCGCGCTGGCGAGCTTCTTCGACTCAGCGATCCGATCGTCATGGTCAAGCCCTACGGCGACATAAAGCGTCGTAGCCGGCACCGAGGCTCGCAGAGCTTCCACCACAGCGTTGCGACCGGCGACGAGATCATCGCTGCCGCCTCCGCGCCGGGAACGCGAGCCGCCACCGGCGCCCCGGGTCGCCGAGGCGCGCTTGGCTGCCACCCTCGCTTGACGGGCAGCGGGGTGCTTGGGGCGCTCTCGCGCCGGCGGCGTCGGGCCTCGGCCCTCCAGCTTGCGCCGACCGTGCCCACCCGTGCCTTTGCTCGGGCCCTTCTTGGCAGCCATCAGCCCACGTGCCAGCGCGGACCCTGCGCGGTGTCCTCCACCACGACGCCCGCCGCGGCTAGCGCGTCACGGATCCGGTCACTCTCGACAAAGTCCTTGCGCTCGCGTGCGGTCTGGCGAGCCTCAAGCAACGCCGGAACAATCGCATCAACCACGGCCCGAAGGCCAGAATCGTTGGAACCATTGACAAAATCGCCAGGCCACAACCCCAGCACGCGCGTCATCGCGCCCACGTCGGCGAGCGCCTCTCGCCCGGCGTCGTCATCGCCATCAGCGAGCGCGGTGTTGCCCCGACGCACTGCGTCATGGACCTCGCCGAGCGCGGTCGGCGTCGCAAGGTCGTCGTCCATCGCCGCGGCGAACGCGGCCGGCACCTTTGCATCCTCAGCCGCTTCGCCGTACCGCTCCGTGGCTCGCTGGATGAATCCCTCGATGCGGGAGTACGCCGCGTCCGCCTCCACGATGCCGGCATGACTCCACTCGCTCTCCGAGCGGTAGTGCGGCGCGACTAGGCAATAGCGCAGCGCGGGTGCGCGCCAGGAAGCCAACAGGTCCGGTACGAACAGCGAGTTGCCCAGCGACTTGCTCATCTTCGTCCCGCCGGTGTTGAGCATGCCGTTGTGCAGCCAGAACCGCGCGAACCCATCGCCGACAGCGCTCGACTGCGCCAGCTCGTTTTCGTGGTGCGGAAACACCAGGTCGAGACCGCCACCGTGAATGTCGAAGACCGGGCCGAGATATTTCGTCGCCATCGCTGAGCACTCGATATGCCAGCCAGGACGCCCGGGACCCCACGGCGTATCCCAGAACGGCTCGCCCGGCTTGGCGCCCTTCCACAAAGCAAAGTCCAGGCTGTCGTGCTTCGAGCCGCTGTCCTCAGACGGCAACATGGCGTCAGGTCGTTGGCCGGACAGTTCGCCGTACGACGGATGCGACCGCACGTCAAAGTAGACGTCCCCGCCGGCGGCATAGGCATGGCCGGCATCGATGAGCCGGTGAATCAGCGCGACGATCTCGGGAATGTGACCGGTCGCCCGCGGCTCACCACTCGGCTCGAGGGTGTTCAGCGCGCGATAGCTGTCCTGGAACTGCCGAGTAATAAGGGTTGCGAGGGACCACCACGGGATCCCCTGCTCGACCGCGTTGACCAAAACCTTGTCGTCGATGTCAGTGACATTGCGCACGTGCACGACGTCATAGCCACTCGCCGCGAGCCACCGCCTGGTGATGTCGGACGCGACGGCCGAGCGCACATGGCCGATGTGCGGTGGGGCCTGCACGGTCGGCCCACAGACATACATCGTGACCACGCCCGGCGTGACCGGCTCAAACTCAGCAACCGCCCGCCGCCGAGTGTCATAAAGCCGCAAACCCACCCCCCCACCCTACGGAATCCCCACGATCAACCAGCGCAGCAAACGCCGCACCTCCGACCCGACCGGACCACGGCCCCGCGATCCCGAGCGAAGCCAACGAGCGCCCAATGAACGCCGAGCCGGGGAGTCGGATCAGCGAGGAGAATGCGTGTTGCCTGGGCCAACGGCCCAGGTGACCAGCATTCACGGCGCTTAGCCGACTACCCGGCCCAGAACAGAAACAGAAATCACAGCCGCTCAACCAGCAGAGCGAGTCCTTGGCCCACCCCCACGCACAGCGTCGCAAGCCCCCGGCGGGCGTTCTCTCGCTCCATCCGCCCGAGCAAGGTCACCGTGACCCGCGCCCCTGAGCATCCGAGCGGATGGCCGAGCGCGATCGCGCCACCGTCGAGGTTGACCCGATCCATGTCCAACCCGAGTCGGCGCACGCATGCCAGCACCTGGACGGCGAACGCCTCATTGATCTCGACCGAGTCGAGCTCGTCGACGGTCCAGGCGGACCGCGCGAGCGCTTTCTGGGTGGCGACGACCGGACCAAAACCCATTGTGGACGGTGCGACTGCGCCGCTGGCGCTCGCGACGATGCGCGCGCGCGGTGTCAGGCCGTACCGTTCGACGGCGGCTTCGCTGGCGACAACCAGTGCCGCCGCGCCGTCGGACAGCGGTGACGACGAGCCAGCTGTGACTACCCCGCCGTCGCGGAATACGGGCTTGAGCTTGGCTAACCGCTCCAGGCTGGTGTCGGGGCGAGGCCCCTCGTCAGCGGTGACCGATCCTGCCAAGGTTTCGACCGCGAGGATCTCAGCATCAAACCGGCCGTCTTTCGCCGCCGCCACCGCTCGCTCCTGAGAGCGCAGCGCGTAGGCGTCGGAGTCATCCCGACTGATCGAGTCGATCGCGGCGATCTCCTCCGCGGTCTCCCCCATCGAGATCGTTGCCTTGCCACCGTCGAGCGGGCGCATCCGGGGATTGATGAAGCGCCAGCCGAGCGAGGTGTCAGACAGCTCACCTGGCCGTGCCCACGGCGTACCCGGCTTGGCCATGACCCACGGCGCCCGGGTCATCGACTCGACACCGCCGGCCACGATCACGTCGGCTTCGCCTGCCCGGATCGTCTGCGCGGCTGCGACGATTGCCTGCAAGCCGCTGGCGCACAGTCGGTTGACGGTGTAGCCGGGCGTCGCGTCCGGCAGGCCGGCGAGCAATGCTGCCATGCGCGCAACGTTGCGGTTATCCTCGCCGGCTTGGTTGGCCGCGCCAAGCACGACTTCGTCGATGGCGTCGTCCGGCACGCCAGCGCGGGTGACGGCTTCCCGCACGACAAGCGCGGCCAAGTCGTCCGGTCGGATGCCGGAAAGCATGCCGCCATAGCGCCCGATGGGAGTCCTGACGCCGCCGACGAGGTACGCGATCCGATCACTCATCGTTCTAGTGTGCCGCGCCGCCTCCGACCGATGCGCGAGCGGCTACCGAGCCATGACCAGAGCGGTGGCGATCGCCGCAAGTCCTTCGCCGCGCCCGGTCAGCCCGAGTCCGTCCGTGGTCGTGGCCGACAGCGACACGCTGGCACCGAGCGCGCGAGACAGCGCGGTCTCCGCCTCTAACCGCCGCTCTCCGATGCGCGGTCGCTCGCCGATCAACTGCACTGCCACGTTGCCAATCGCCCAGCCACACGCGCCGAGCCGTCGCGCGGTCTCGGCGAGCAGATCGGCTCCGGACGCGCCAGCCCACTGCGGGTCGCTGGTGCCGAAGTGGGTGCCAAGATCCCCGATGGCTGCCGCTGAGAGCAACGCGTCACACGCGGCGTGGGCGACAACGTCTCCGTCAGAGTGCCCGGCAAGGCCGTCCTCGCCCGGCCAGGTCAGGCAGGCGAGAGCGAGCGGGCGACCAGGCGCGAACGGATGGACGTCGACACCGATACCGATGCGGGGCACCGCGGGCAACGCACTCGTCAGCTGGACAACTTCATCGGCCGTCATGCGCTGGCAGGCGCGGCCGCAGCTTGCGAGCCGCTGACATGGGCGAAAACGAGCCGCCCGTTAGCTGTGATCACCACGCTAGTTACGCGCACAGTCACATCTTTGCCCACGAGAGCCTTTCCGCGCTCGACTACGACCATCGTGCCGTCGTCGAGATAGCCAACACCCTGGCCGGCTTCACGCCCCGGCTTGATCAACTGCACCACGACATCTTCACCGACGATCACCGGCGGGCGGAGCGCGAGCGACAACGCGTGCAGGTTGAGGACGCGTACCCCGGTAAGCGTCGCGACCTTGGCGAGGTTGCTGTCGAGGGTGAGCAACGCCATGTCCTTCTCGAGGCAGGTACGCACCAGCTTTGCGTCGACCTCGGCAACGTCGCGCTGACTGTCCTCGACGACCTCCAAGTCGACGAACGGCTCCCGGCGCAGTGTCTCGAGGACCTCGAGCCCGCGCCGGCCGCGACCGCGCCGGAGCGGATCGGCGGAGTCCGCGAGCCGCTGAAGCTCGTCGAGCACCGGCTGGATGACGATGATGCGCCCGTGCAGGAACCCCGCCCGAACGACGTCGAGGATGCGGGCATCGACGGCGACGGAGGTGTCCAGCACCTTCTCGACGGCCGACCCGGCCTGTCGCCGAGGTGAGACACCGGCACGACCACCGACGACGGCGAGAACATCGTCGCGCTTGGACGCCCCGACGCGGAAGCCGACGTAGGAGGTCAGCACGATTACGATGCCAAACAGCGACGTGGCCACCAGTGTCTGGGGGATGAAGAACATCGGCCAGCCGAAAGCAGCGCCGAGGACGGCTCCCGCAACGGCACCGAAACCGCCGGCAATGATCGTGTCTGCCGAAACATCTCGCAGCGCCGCCTCGGTGCGGTCTGCGGTCGATGCGGCGGTGCGGCCGAAGATGCCACCAACGACGTAGCCGATCCCGGATCCGATGATGATCCCGATCCCGACGCCACCGAACGGACCGAGCGCGGAACCATGCCCGTGGTTGGCGAGCATGTGGCCACCCTCGTAGCCCAGCCCGGCGAAGAAGACGACAGTAAGCAGCCGCAGCACCTCAATGAGTGCTGAGGGCGTACGCGCGGGCCGCGTCTGCCGGAACTTCACACTTAGGTCTCTCGGCCGAACACCACGAGACTTCACCGCATCCGACCGATCCGCGCTCGTTTTCTCGCTGATCTTGAGGTAGATGTCCTTGAACGGCGCGCGCAAGGGAACCTACGTCAAGATCACCGGGAAATTTGGACGCGGGTCTCAGGCGGCGAGCCTAGGTGGAGAGGACCTCGTCGAGGAGCGCTTCGGCCTTGTCCTCGTTGGTGTGCTCGGCGAGTGCGAGCTCGCTGACCAGGATCTGTCGCGCCTTTGCCAGCATGCGCTTCTCACCTGCGGAAAGACCGCGCTCGCGGTCTCTTCGCCACAGGTCGCGGACGACCTCGGAGACCTTGTTGACGTCGCCGGAAGCGATCTTCTCGACGTTGGCCTTGTAGCGCCGGGACCAGTTGGTCGGTTCCTCGGTGTGGGGTGCCTTCAAGATCTCGAAGACACGCTCCAGACCGTCAGCGCCAACGACGTCGCGAACTCCGACGTACTCAGCATTGTCGGCCGGCACACGAACCGTCAGATCGCCCTGAGCGACCTTGAGGACGAGGTAGAGCCGGTCCTCACCCTTGATGGTTCGAGTCTCGATGGCTTCAATGAGTGCAGCCCCGTGATGGGGGTAGACGACAGTCTCGCCGACCGTGAACGTCATGCGCGTTGTTCCCCTTCCGCTCATTCGAGGATACCACGCACTGAGCGCCCGTCGGGCGGCTACAAAAGTGTGAAACCGCAGGTCAGAGCCATGATCGCGAAGATTTCGGGGCTTGACAGAAGCCCGGTCGGCGTGCATTCGCTAGCCAGATCGAGGCGATTGCGACATGGGCTTTCGCGCTCGGGCTTAACAGCGCATACTTACCTTGTGCCGGACGACGATGACCGTCCGCGCGACGCCGGAAGCGCCGCGGACCCTGCGTGGTCCGACGCTGTCGCGCCCGATGACATCAGTTCGCTCGCGGCCGACATTGCGGCCTACCACCGGGAGCAACGCGCCGCCAGACGACGCGAACGGATCCGTCACTTCCTCAACCGGCCGGTCGTGGTGCCGGTGTTGCTGGTCGTCTCGGGATTTGCGCTGGCGGCTATCGCCGCCACGCTGCTGACAATGATTCGGCCCGATGCGGGCAGCCGAGCGCCCAGCGCCACACCCCTGGCCAAGCCCACGGTCAGCGTCGGCCAAACCCAAGGGCTGGTGCCGAACGTCACGCTCGTGGACTCCAGCGGCACGGCGACCGCAACCCGCGACCTTCGCCCGACGGTCATGGCGCTGCTTCCGCTGCACTGCGACTGCGCGCCACTGCTCAACGGCCTTGCCGACGACGCGGCGTCGGAAGCGATGCCGTTGATCGTGGTCCTGCCGGGGACCGCGGATGCCGACACCCGAGCGCTGAGCGGCGTGCTGCGCGACAACGCCGCCCTCTATACCGACCGGACGAACGCACTCGCGACCGATATCGGTGCGGCGCAGACCTCTCCCGGCGTGTCCCTCGTCGTGGTCAATCGCAACGGCACCATCTACGACATCCAGAAGAACGTGACTTCTGAGGGGAGCACCCGGCTCCGCCAGGTGCTTCAGATGATGCTGGCGTAAGGCGCCGGCCAGCGGCTGAACAGCGATTCCCACGGGCCCGGGTCCCGACTGCTCGCGCTGACCCGAGCGACCCACCCGCTGCCCTGCGTGGCAGTGACGGCGATCGCGACGGCCATGGCGATCGCGGCGGGCATCCACGGCCGGAGCGCCTTGCTCGCCGCGGCCGTGCTGTGCGGCCAGTTCTCCGTCGGTTGGTCGAACGACGCGATCGACGCACCGCTTGATGTCCAGGCCGACCGGCGGGACAAGCCGATCGTCACGGCGGCAGTCTCGCGCCGGACCGTCGCCTGGTGCGCCGGTGTTGCTCTGGCCGCCGACGTCCCGCTCTCGCTCGCGCTCGGCTGGCGTGCCGGTGTCGCCCACCTTGCGGCGGTCGCCTTGGCGTGGTCCTACAACCTCGGCCTCAAGCGCACCATCGTCAGCTTCGTGCCGTACGCCTTGGCGTTCGGCCTGGTCCCTGTCGTCGTCGCAGCGATGCTGCCGGGAGCGCCGCTCCCACGCGTCGCGCTGATCCTCGCCGGCGCCGGCTGTGGTGCCGGTGCGCACTTCGCCAACACCGTCGGTGACTCCGCCGAGGACGCGATGACCGGGGTCCGAGGTCTGCCGCAACGGGTCGGCCCGGCCGCCTCGACGGTCATCGCGGGCGGCTTCGTCGCACTGGCGATCATCCTCATCCTCGACGCCGCCGGCGCACATCCGCTCACGGTCGCGGCGGCGATCATCGACATCCTGATCGCCCTTGCGCTCCCGCTTGCCGTGCGAGTGCCGCACGCACGACGGCTCGCCTTCCGGCTCGTCATCGCCGCGGTCGCGATCCTGGTGGTGGCGTTCGTGATCAGTGGCGGCTCACATCTCACCCGATCGCGGCTCACGACGACGGTCGCGTCGAGCGTCGCTGGGCACTCGCTGCAGACCGCCCACAGGACAGGCTGAGCCAGTACGCGACACCACCCGCGTGTTTGCAGGGGTCAGGCCGACCGTCGCCGGGCGCGATCAGTACGCTGACCGGACTGTCGATTCCCTGCTCGGGAAGTGCGCCCCAACGGTGCCCGTCAAGGAGAGAGTGTGATCCAGCGCCGCGCGGTTGTGGGCATCGTGTTTGCCGCCTCATTGTCGATGCTCGCGGCATGCGGTTTCGAGGCCCCGACCGTTGAGGATCACGAGCACGCGTCGGTGCAGGCGACCGATTTCACCGTCGGTTCGGTGCACGTTGACGACACCTCGATCGTGTCGGTGACGTCGGGCGGATCGGCACCGGCCTTCTACCTCGTCGCCACGATCGTCAGCGACGCCAAGACGAACGTCGCCCTGACGGGCGTGACGAGCAGCCAGGGTGCAGTGACGATGAGCGGCGCTGGCACCGCAGGCGGCCAGCTCACCATTCCGCCGGGCGTTCCGGTGCAGATCGCCGCGCCGCCACTGAGCTCGCCCGGACCGATCTTCACGGTTGCCGCGTCGCCGCTGCCACAGGCCGGTGCGTTCGTGCCGATGACGTTTAGCTTCTCCAACGGGGACAAGTCACAGGTGGTCCAGGTGCCGTTCGTCCCCACCGGGGAGACGACAAACCCGACGCAGCCAGTCCCAACTGGGACCGCGTCCGTACCGATCGAGGTCGGCCAGAGCTCGAACGACTAGGCGTGCGTGGTTTGGGCGACTCGTCAGTGGCCTTGGTGCTTGACCCCTTCGATCGCGGTCGCGGCGGCTGCCGGATCCAGGTAGTGACCGCCGGGAGTGATCGGACGCAGCTGCTCGTCAAGGTCATAGCGCAGCGGGATGCCGGTAGGGATGTTCAGCCCGACGATCTCGCTCTCCCCGATGTCGTCAAGGTGCTTCACGAGCGCGCGTAGGGAGTTGCCGTGCGCGGCGACGAGCACGGTCGCGCCGGATCTCAGGTCAGGGACGATTGCGTCGTACCAGTACGGCAGCAGCCGCTCGACGACGTCCTTGAGGCACTCGGTGCGCGGCACCTCCTCCGGCGCGAGGCTGGCGTAGCGAGGATCCCCGATCTGGGAGTATTCCGAGCCGTCGGCGATCGGCGGTGGTGGCGTGTCATACGAGCGGCGCCAGATCATGAACTGATCCCCGCCGTACTGCTCGCGGACCTGGGTCTTGTTCTTGCCCTGCAGGTCGCCGTAGTGACGTTCGTTGAGCCGCCAACTTCGCCGCACCGCAATCCAGCCTCGATCGCACGCGGCGAGTGCATCTTGTGCGGTCGAGATGGCCCGGCGCAGCAGCGAGGTGTGAACGACGTCGGGCAACATGTCCTGCTCGCGCAACAACTCACCGGCGCGGATCGACTCAGCGCGGCCGCGATCAGACAGGCCGACATCGACCCATCCGGTGAACAGGTTGGCGGCGTTCCACTCGCTCTCTCCGTGTCGCACCAACAACAAGGTGCCGACGCTGGCCTTCGTGCTCATGGATCGACATCCTGCCGCAGCCCACCGGCGGAGCTCCGCCGGGCCGGGTCGGCGAAGCGCGCGAACGCGGCGAGGTTGGCCAGCGACTCACCCCGCTTGACACGCCAGTCCCACTCACGCTCGATCGAGGATCGGAAGCCGATCTCCAGCGCCAGGTCAAACCACTCGTCGGAATAGGTCATCACCGAGCCGAGCACTCGATCGAGCTCGTCCGGCTCCACCGCAGACAGCGGCAGCCGGCCGACGAGATAGACATCGCCGTGATGGTCCACCGAGAACGCGACGGCGTACATCTTGGCGTTGCGTTCCAGCAGCCACCGATAGAACCGGTCGTGCGCCTCGTCGGGACGACGGCAGAAGAAAGCCTCGACGTGCAACGAGTGATCGCCAATCACCAGCCAGGTCACGGTCGCGAGCTTGTGCGTGCCGGGCAGGCGTACGACGAAAGCTCCCGGCTCGGGCTCTTCGAATTCCAGCTCCCGCTCGCGCAGCGTTTCGCGCACGATCTCGGCGCGAGCCTCGGTCTGCGCCGCCGTCATAGCGCTGAGTAGACGTCAAGCATCCGGTCCACCGTGGCGGACCAGCCGAATCGCGCCGCGTGCTCGACCGCACCGGCCGACAAGAGCTCCCGGCAACGCTGGTCCCGGACGATGCCGCGGACGGCACTCGCATAGTCAGTTGGCTCGTGGCCGTCGATCAGCACGCCCGACCGGCCATGGTCGACAGCAGTCACCAACCCACCGACTCGCGCCGCAACGACCGGGGTGCCGCACGCCTGCGATTCAACTGCCACCAAGCCAAACGACTCGGTGTAGGACGGCACCAGAGTGACGTCAGCCGCGCGGTAGTAGTCGGCAAGCACGGACTGCGGCGCGGGGCGGTCGAACCGGACCAGATCCGCGATCCCGAGCGCACCGGCGAGTTTGCTGAGGTGCTCTGGCTCGTTCATGCCGCTGCCGGACGGGCCGCCGACGACAGCAACGACGAGGTGCTCGCGCAGCTCCGGGTCGACGCGTAGCAGCTCGGCGGCGGCACGCAGCACGACGTCTGGCGCCTTGAGCGGCTGGATCCGGCCGACGAAGAGCAGGACGACGTCGTCGGCGCCGAACCCCAGGCGCGCACGCGCGCCATGACGATCGCCCGGCGTGAACACCTCAAGGTCAACGCCAGGGGCGACCGTGACGACCCGCGCGGGGTCGGCGTCATAGAGCTCGACGAGCTGCGCCGCCTCCTCGCTGGTGGAGGCCACCAACCGGTCGGCGGCCGCGACGACCTGCGTTTCACCGATCGCCCGCATCGCCGGCTCCGGACAGTCGCCCTCCGCCAACAGCGCGTTCTTCACTCTGGCCATCGTGTGCATCGAGTGCACCAACGGCACGCCCCACCGCTCTTTCGCGAGCCAGCCGACCTGCCCCGAGAGCCAGTAGTGGGAGTGGACCAGGTCATACCAACCCGGCTCGTGCGCAGCCTCCTCACGCATGACCCCACTGGTGAACGCACAAAGCTGTGCGGGCAGATCGTTCTTGTCCAGACCTTCGTACGGGCCGGCCGTGATGTGGCGGACGGTCACGCCGGGGACGAGCTCGACCGTCGGCGGCAGGTCGCTGCTGGTCGCCCGCGTGAAGATGTCCATCTCGATGCCGCGCTCGGCCAACCGCTTCGCCACTTCGGTGACGTAGACGTTCAATCCGCCGGCGTCTCCGCACCCGGGCTGATCGAGGGGAGACGTGTGCACCGACAGCGTTGCAACCCGCCGTGGCAGTGCCATAACACCCATCCTGCCCGATGAGGGCGGCGGCGCCGAAATTTTCGGACAACCAGCGGCCTCATAGTCTCCATGTGTGACTCGAGGAATCGCGGTAGTGACCGGCGCAAGCAGCGGGATCGGCGCAGCGACTGCGCGCCGATTGGCCGCTGAGGGATACGACGTCATCGCCGCGGCGCGGCGGGCCGACCGGCTCGAGGCGCTGGCCGCTGACGCCGGCGCGCGGGCGGTGGTGCTCGACGTGACCGACGAGGCCTCCGTACGGTCCCTCGCGGACTCGATCGACACGTGCAGCGTGCTGGTCAACAACGCCGGTGGCGCCTTCGGGCTGACCCCGATCGCCGCCGCCGACGACAGCGACTGGCAGCGGATGTGGGACGTCAACGTGATGGGGACGATGCGCATGACCCGAGCGCTGCTGCCCAAGCTGGAGGCCAGCGGCGATGGCGTCGTCGTCAACCTGACCTCGACAGCCGGCCATGGCGCGTACGAGAACGGCGGCGGATACATCGCGGCGAAGCACGCCGAGCACGGCCTGTCGGAGACCCTGCGCCTGGAGGTCTTCGGCAAGCCGATCCGAGTCGTCGAGGTCGCACCCGGCATGGTGGCGACCGAGGAATTCTCGCTCAACCGGCTTGGTGGCGACGAGGAGAAGGCGGCCGCGGTCTATGCCGGGGTGGCTGGACCGCTCAGTGCTGAAGACGTCGCAGACTGCATCGCGTGGGCGGCAACCAGGCCGTGGAACGTCAACATCGATCTGCTCGTCGTGAGACCGCGAGCGCAGGCGGCTGCCCACAAGGTCTATCGCGAGTCCGCAACGTCTGGGAGCGGCCGGTGAGCGACCACAGCCACGTCGTGAACAACGGCAAGCGCGATCTCACGATCGAAGAGCTTGCCCTGATGCAGCCCGGCATGGACCGACTGATGGCGGAGATCGGGCAGCGGGTGCATCGGCTCTACTACGCAGCCCAAGCCGGCAATTGGAAGCTTGCCGAATACTTCTACAACTCAACCGTTAAGCAGTTGAAGCTATGCGCGACGAGCCGACCGAAGTACGCGTCCGACATGGCCGCCTACATTGAAGACGACTGCGGGCCCGTTCGTGAAGCGCTGCGGTTGCAGGACATCGACGCCTTCAACAGCGCCTACGTGAGCTTCATCGATCGGGCAAACCACTACCACGACGTGTGGAAGAAGCCCTGGCTGCACTGGGTGACCCCGTCCTCGCCGCCGGCGGATCTCGACCTGAAAGCAGGGCTTGAATGACCACGCCGTCCTATGCGGAGCTGGTGACTGCGGTTCGCCGTGAGGGCGAGGGCATCGCCGCCGCGGCGAGCATGGGCATCGACGCGACGATCCCGGCATGTGACGGCTGGGATGTCGTCGATCTCGTCGAGCACGTGTCCAAGATCTACGCCAGGGTCGGCAGTCTGGTTTCGAATCGAGTGACCGAGCAGCCGGATCGTGTCGTTGAGTTGCCGGCGGGGGAACCGGTCGAGGTGCTCCGTGACCTGCTCGACGAGCTCGTGTCGGCCTTGTCGGAGAGCGAGCCTGACACCCCGGTGTGGAACTGGGACCCCTCGGCACCGCAGGTAGCGGCGTTCTGGGCGCGACGGATGGCGCACGAGTCATCGGTGCACCGCTTCGACGCCCAGGCCGCCCACGGCGTGATGCAGCCGATCGACGCCGACTTGGCGAGTGACGGCATCGACGAGCTCGTCGACACCCTCGTGCACCGTATCTACGGCCGAGACAACGTGGTTGGCCCCACCGGAACGGTCCGGCTGCACTCCGTCGACCACGACGCCTGGCTGCTGCAACTCACGGCCGATGGGGTGCATCGAATCGGCACCGTGGACGCCCCGGACGTCACGGCGAACGGAACGTCCAGCGCCCTATTGCTCGCGGCGTTGGGCCGGGTCCCGTGGACCGCGCTGGACGTCGCGGGCGACGTCGAGCTCCTCACCAGCTGGTCTGCCGCGATGAACTTCTAGCCGAACTCACGCAACGCCCGCTGGAACTCCTCAAACGCGTCCTGGTTGAACAGCACGAAGCAGGCCGCCTCGACCGAGGTGGTCAGAGTCGAGCTCACGGTCTTGACCGCGATGTCGGCCGCCGAAGCCATCGGCCAGCCGTAGATGCCGGCCGACACCGCCGGAAACGCGATCGTGCGCGCACCGAGCTCGTCGGCCACCGCAAGCGCCTCGCGATAACACGATTCGAGCTGCGCCGAGCGATCCTCCGTCGAGGAGAAGACCGGCCCGACGACGTGCACCACCCATTGGCATCGCATGTCTCCGGCGATCGTCGCCGCGGCGTGGCCAGTCGGCAGCGAGCCGATCCGATCACGGAGCTCACGCCGGGCCGCCAGCTGGTCATGACCGCCGCATCGCAGAATCGCGCCGTCGACGCCGCCACCGCCGAGCAAGCCGGAGTTTGCGGCGTTCACCACCACGTCGACGTCGACCGTGACGATGTCGCCAAGCTGGACCGTGATCGCCGGCGGCATCTACACCTGAGCCGACAGGAGCGGGACGAGCAGTTCCTCATCCGTGAGCGCGCCATGATGCCCCGGCAGCATCGACAGCGTGCGCTCGCGCTGGCGCTGCACGACGCCGACGCCATCGCGGGCAATAGCGAGCACATCACCGATGCGAGCCCGTGCTACTGACGTCACAACCGGACCGAACAGACCGGCGGCGATCGCCTCATCGCCAGTGATCACCCAGGCGTGCTCACCGAGGATGGCCTGCCACGTCTCGAGGACATCGGCGCCGGCACCTGGCCGGGCATGGACGTGTCGCATGCGTGGCTCGCCCGCCAACGCGATTAGCCCTTCGCGCAACGGCGACCCATCCGCGTCTGCGTCGATCACCTCATCCTGCGGCATCAAGACCATGCCGTGGTCGGCCGTCACCAGCAGCGTCGTGCCGGCCGGCAGCCGCGCCGCAAGCGACTCCACTTGCCGGTCGATCAGCGAAAGCTGGGCCACCCATGCGTCGGTGCCCGGGCCGCGCACGTGACCGACGAAGTCGAGCTCTGATGCGTAGGTGTAGACCAACGACCGATGACCGCGATCAGCAGCGGCTGCAGCGATCGCGACGGCATCACCACCGGTCGCGGTGCCCGAGTAGGCACCGCCGCGGAACACCGCACGCGTCAGGCCGGTACCTTCGAACTCCCGAGAGCTGACGATCGTCACGGCGATGCCGGCATCGGCCGCGGTCTGCCACGTCGTCTGCTGCGGCTGCACGACTTCGGGAACCAACCGGCTGCGGAGATCGTCCTTGCTGCCGACCGGTCGCCACGCCAGCCAGTTGACCGCGCTGCCGACCTCCGTCATATAGGAGGAATAGCCCGTCATCGCGTGCTGTCCTGCCGGCTCGCCGGTGGACAGCGACGCCAACGAGGTCACGGTCGTCGAGGGAAAGCCAGCCGTGAGCTCGGCGCACCCCATGCTCGACAAAAACGGTGCCGCCTCGGCGTGCTGCCGGAGGCCCACGAGCCCCATGCCGTCGACCAACATCACCACGGCACGTTGGGTCGGCGCCAGCCCGAGCCGGTTGTCACCACCGGCATCGAGCGCCGAGAGCACCGAGGGCATGACGTCGGCCAACGACGCCTCGCCGTACCTGGGCACAGTGAAGGTCTTCGGGTCCCCCGTCGCAGCGCTCATTGCGGCAGCCGCACCCGCAACCGCCGAAACCCCTTGCCCTTGTTTTCCATCTTGACGATGTCGATCGCACCGATCGCTTTGGTGGACGCAACGTGAGTGCCACCGTCGGCCTGGGTGTCCAGTCCGACGATGTCAACGATGCGGATCTCGGTGAGGCCGGGCGGCAAGCAGGTTGGTCGCGGTACGGATGATGTCCGGGATCGCGAATGCCTCATCGCGGGGCAGCACCCTGACATCGATCCGCCGATCGGCCGCCACCTCCACCGCACAGGCCGCGGCGATGGCGTCCTTGAAGCCCTCGGGCACGTCCGGCAGATTGAAGTCCATCCGCGCTTCTAGCGGCTCCATGTTGCCGCCGGTGACCAGCGCACCGAAGTCGCGGAAGACCACGCCGGCCAGCAGGTGCAAGCCCGAGTGGGTGCGCATCAAGGCGGTTCGGCGCTCGTCATCCAGCGCGCCCTGCACGGCAGTGCCGGCTGGCGGCAGCGGGTCGCCCTCGGCGGCGATCAGGTAGATGTCGTCGACGCTCTTGCGGGCGCCGACGATGCGAGTCTGCACGCCACCCCAGAGCAATACGCCGGTGTCAGGCGGCTGACCGCCGCCGCCCGGATAGAAGGCCGAGCGATCAAGCACGATGCCTTCGTCGCCGGCCTGCAGCACGACCGCGTCCCACTCACGCAGCGTCGAGTCGGTCAACTCGAGCCGGTGGGTTGCCCATGCCCAAAGGCTATCGGCCGCACTCTCAACCTTCGGTTCGTGAACCGCTACGTACCGCGGGCGGTACGCAACAGCTCACAAATCAGTTGTTCTAACCGCGGTACGGGCCGTACGGGCCGTCGGATGACGAGGTGCGGCCGCCGCCACGGCCGCCGCCCGATGCCCTTGACCGCCGGCCGAACATCGACGAGGTAGACGATGGCGGCAATCACCCCGACGAGGGTGATGAACAGGCCAAGCACGAGAACGAGAATCCAGAAGATCTTGGTCTGCTTGCCGGCAGCGACGAACGCCTCGTTGCGCCGCAGCGCCGCATCGATCAGCGCGACCACCACAACGACCGTCGCCACGAGATTGATGAGAAACAACGCACCGTGAAGCGGAAACAACAGCGCCGACATCGTCCAAGCGTATGTCGGAACCGCTGGCCGCCATCGCGCGTCAAACCAGACATGAAGGACTTTCGTACTCGTGCCGTCGGGCTCGCAGCAGTCATGCTCCTTGCGGGGTGCGCCAGCGCGAGCTCCGACCGCATCTCGAGTGGTGCGCAGCGCGGCGGGAGTGGGGCGGCCAGCCAGGCGCCCTCAAATGCGAAGCCACCGACCCCGGCGACGGTCGCGCAGCAACTGATCGACGAGGCACGCGTGCCAACCGCAGCGGTGCGAACCGCGAAGTCACCGACGAAGTTGCTGCGTCACCCACCAACCGCGCCGGGAGTCACCGACGTGACCGTGCGGGCTCGGTGGTGGCGCATCGACGAGCCAGCCGCAGCTGCCTACGCCTGGGTTTCCCAGCATCAGTCGGCGGCAGTTGTCGAGCATCGGCAGCACTCGTCGTCCGGCCCGTCACTCGCCGACGTCGAGCACGACGCCGACTTCGCGCCGCCACATCTGCCGGCGACGGTCAACTCCGCGCAACTGTCGATCGCGGTCGTGCCGCTGACGGCAAGGATCAGCGCGATCGCGGCATTCGCCGTGGTTGTCCGACAGCCACCCCGGCCGCCAGACAGAAGATGTGCCCGTCCACTGTCGACAGCGTCATGGTCGTCACCCGTCGGACCACCGGCCAGCCTGACGGCGGCTCGATCCTCGGCCGCACCGACGCTGACCGGGGTGGCGGCGCGCGCGCCTGGTGCACGACTTCGACGCACTCAGGTGCAGCCGCCTGGCGAGGTCGTTCAGCTTGCCCGATGTCGCTGCGTCACGCAGACCGCGATCTTCCGGGCCGGCAACCAACTGTGGACCGCCACCGCGGGTGTCTGCGTCGGGATCCACGTCACCCTCAACGGACACCCGCTGCCGACGCTTGGATATCGAGCAACACTTCAGCCGCGACCTGCGCGCTGCGTTCGGGCACCGGTTCCCTCGCGCCCACCGGACCGCAGCCGATGACCGGCGCAACCGCACCCACCTCCACCGTCAACTCATAGGAGCATTCGATCCGTGAAGCGATCCATCGCAATCAGCGCCGCCGCCATGTTGGCCAGTCGGCGGCATCGGAATCGCATCGCAGGCGGCACGCGGCGGCGGCCAGCGGACAATGCCGACGCAGTCGCGGAGGCCGAAGGCGCTGCTTGGCGACGGCACCAACACTCGACACCGCGGTGCCGTGCCAGCGCACGCGCCGGTCAATCTGCTCGACCAGGCACCGCAACGAGCGGCATACGACCAGCTGGTCGCAGCGGGCGACGTTCTGGACGATCGACGAATCCTGGCGCAGGCATACGCCGATCTGACCGCGACGACACCGACCGGGCTGACCGCAGAGGGCAACGGGCCGGTCGGCGGACCGAAGCTCAGCGACGACGAGATGTACGCGGTCTACGCCCGAAGACGCTGCCGGCCGGCATTGCGTACGCCGCACTGCTCGTCGCCGTCGCGCCGGATGGTCATGGCAAGGCGCGATCGGCGTCTACGCCCAGGCCGTGCCGCAGCCGGCCCGACCGAAGACCGAGATCGTGCCCTCGTCGCTGAAGCGCGCGCACGTCGGGTGCCGCACCCGGTCCGGGGCACCTCGTCCGCGGCAAACACCGTCACCGGCGGCCGCGGCAACCAGATTGGTTCGTGACTTCGACGCCCTTCCGTCGACCCGCCCGGCGAGCACGAGCTGCCCGGCGGACTCCGGCCGGCGCGAGATCGTGACCTTCCGCGCCGACGGCCACACAATCGTTGCCACTGCAGGGTTCTGCGACTTCGTCGAGCGTCACCCGCGACGGGCATCGGCTTGCCGACGCTCGACGATGAGCACGAAGTTCGGCAAGGACATCGCGCGGACCTCGCGCCGCGCTGCCCGGCAACAACCGACCGAAGCGACCGCGGCTCGGAGCACGTGCCGCTGGTCGCTCCACCGGGTGCACATCGTGCGCGCGGAACGAGCAAGCCCATTCGGCAAGGCAGAAGACGGCTGACGGTCACCGGCAAGCAGGCGACCAGGCTGGTGCGCGCCTTCGACGCGATGAAGACGCAGCCGACGAACTACGTCCGCTGCAACATCGCCGGCGGCCCACAGACGTCGTGACCTTCCGTACCGCTGAAGCACACCTGGGTGGTCAAGGAATCGGCGTGCACGAACATCGTCGTGACCCGCGACGGCAAGCGACTGCCGACCCTGATCGCCAACGCCGCCGTGGGACAAGGCGATCCAGCACGACCTCGCGCAGCCTGACGCGCTACGACGCCAGTAGCGAACCATCGCCCGTCGACGTTGAACGCGCGAACCGGCCGGCCGAAGCACTCGCTCAGCGCAGCCGAGTCGCTCAGCAGCGAAACATCGCCGCAGCGCCACCAAGCGGCCGGCGCGCAGCAGCGCGACGTGGGTCGTCGTCGCCGGCAACTCCTCGAGGTGATGCGCGACTGTCACAGTGGTCAGCGCACGGGTCGGCGGCCGCCGCCTCCATCGCCGCCAGCAGGTCGGCCCGGCCGGGCAGGTCGAGGCCGGCAGCCGGCTCGTCCAGCAGCAGCAGCGCCGGCCGCGCGACCAGCGCCCGCGCCAGCCGCGCCCGCGCGCGCTCGCCCTGCGAACACACCGCGACCGACCGATCGGCGATCGTCGGCCAGGCCGAGCTGATCGACCAGCTCGATGTACCCGGTCGCGGACGACGGTCACCGACCGGACCGAGCTGCTGGACGGTCTGCGTGACTCCGGTCTCGATGTATGCGGCCGACCGACAGCTCCCGCCGGCATGCGCAGCCGCACGTCGACGGTGCCGATCAACCGGCGCAGCTCGCGCAGGTCGACCCGGCCCAGGGTGTGGCCGAGGACCTCCACCGTGCCGCGGGAGGGAAACCGCTGCGCGCCGGCCAGCGAGAGCAGCGTCGACTTGCCGGCGCCGTTCGGGCCCGAGCAGCGCCCAGTGCTCGCCCGGCTCGACCGTCAGCGACACGTCGCGAAGCACGTGCGGGCCGCCGGCGAACCACAGATCGACGCCCGAGATGTCAAGAACGCTCACACAGTGGCACGCTAGTGGCATGGCCCCACCAGACGCCGCCGAACAGGCGCAACTCGAGCAACGGCGTCGACGACCTCCGCGACGCCCACGTCCAGCCACCCGGCGAGCGGCCGCACGACCAACGGTCGCGGCATCCACCACGCCGCGCTGATCTGCAGCGACGTCGAGCAGACGATCGCCTTCTACCAAGGGCCTGCTCGGCTTCCCGCTCGTCGAGCTGGTCGAGAACCGCGACTACCCGGGCTCGACGCACTTCTTCTTCGACCTCGGCAACGACACCCTGCTCGGCTTCTTCGACTTCCCCGGCCTCGGGCTCGAGCAGGCGCCGGAAGGCTTCGGCGGCGTGCAGCACATCGCGATCTCGGTGCCACCGGACGTGCACGCGACGCTGCGCGGCCCGCCTCGACGAGCGCGGCATCCCCTACGACGGGCCGCAGCGCGGCATCCCGGAGTCGCTCTACCTCCGCGACCCGGACGGCATCGGCATCGAGCTGCTCTCCGACGAGCTGATGTGGTTCGGCGGCCAGTGGCTGGACGGCCGCGCCTAACTCGCGAAACCCCGCCAACCGCTCAGGAGAAGTGGCGCTGCGCGTACGTCCAGTGCATGCCGATCAGGATGACGCCAACCAGCGCGAGGTACGCCGTGCCGATCTCGTGCCCGCTGCCCCGGCTGCAACGCGAAGTAGACCCGCGACGCCTCGCTGTCTCGACCGCGCCAGCGCCGGTAAAGCTCGTAGCCCCCGAGCACCAGCAGGATCGGGATCACCGGGCTTGGCCGGTAGATCTCGAATCCGAGCAACGCCAGCAGGCCCGCCAGCCAGATCACCGGATGCAGCGCACCGGCGACCCGGCCACCGTCGAGCGGAAGCGCCGGCAGCAGGTTGAACAAGTTGAGCAGCAGGCCGGTGAATGCCAGGCTGCGCAGCAAGCTCGAGCCGTCCAGGTGGGCGATGTAGCCGACGACCAGCGCGCCTGCCGTGCCGGCGATCGGGCCGGCGAGGGCGGACTCCGCCTCCTGGTAGACCGACTGCGGCATCGACTTCATCGACACGAACGCACCGAGAAACGGCAGGAACACCGGCCACCCGGCCCGAATCCCGCGGGCGCGCAGAACGACGACATGGCCCATCTCGTGGATGAAGATCAGCAGCACAAACCCGAGCGCGAACTTCCACCCCCAGATCGAGGCGTACGCCGCGACCGACACCGCCATCGAGCCGACGAGCACGAGCGACTTGAGCTTGATCAGCACCAGGCCGAACTTCGCCAGGAAAGCACCGATGCCGGCAAGCGGCGCGAGCGCTCGCTTCACCCTGGCCCGCAGCCCATGCGGCGCGCTCGACGGCCCCGATGCCGGCAGCGGCGCGGGCACGGGGAGCCACTGCTCAGGGCGTCGGCGGCGGCCACGCCTCGTCGGTCACCACTCCATGGTGCATCGGCTACCTGAGCAAATACCTCAGCACGCAGAAGTGCCCCGGCAAGCGGAGGCTCGTCGGGGCACTTCTCGTTGTGCGGTCAGCTCAGGTTGTGCGGTCAGATCAGTTGGACTGGGTGCTGCCGTTCAGCGTTGTGGTCGACGTGGCGACCTTGCTCGCAGTTGCTCGCTTGGCGGGAGCCTTCTTGGCAGTTGCGCGCTTGGCCGGAGCCTTCTTCGCTGCGGCGCGCTTGGCCGGCGCCTTCTTGGCAGTGGTGCGCTTGGCGGCCGGCTTGCTCGCAGTGACCGTCGCAGCCTTCGGCGCGTCGCCTCGGAGCCCGGCGACAACCTTCTCGCCACGCACCGCGAACTCGCCGTATGCCTTGGTGGCCTTCGAGGTCAGGTCCTCAGCCTGCTTGCGGATGACAGTGCTGAGCTCCTCGATCTGCTTGCGCCACTCGGTCGGCAAGTCCTCGACCTGCTTGCGCACATCGATGCCACGCAGCTCGACCTGAAGTGCGTTGGCCTGCTTGACGAAGTCGACCGGAAACGCGGTCGCTTGCTTACGAAGCTCGGCTGCCTGACTGTGTGCCTGCTTGCGCAACTCAACCCGTCGCGAAGACGCGAGGGCGGGAATCTCCTTGACCTGCAACGGAAGTGCAGCAGCGCGGGTGCGCAGCCGCTCGACTGCGAGGTCGCCAGCGCCGGCAATGGCATACAGCGGCTTGGCGTCGAGTGTGGGGACGGTAGGCATCGGACCTCCTGGACCGGTGTGACGTGCCACGGACGGCGACACGATGACGAAACGATGGAGAGGCGGGAAAGAGAGCGGGGTGTCGCCATGTGGCGCACTCCCTCCCCCGCCCGCTAGTGAGCGCGAGTGTTTGGCTTAGTCGCGCGGGTCTTGCTTGCGGGCGGTGCGGTCGTGCGCGGCTTCGCGCGCCGCGCCGTCCGCGTGCGGGACGTTGCAGATGTCGAGGCCTCAGTCACGACCGGCGGTGTCGCCGCTTGCTGACTGCTCGCCGCGTCGGTTTCGCGCCGGTAGGCCTCGTAAAGCTCTAGCAGGACTTGCTTTTGACGTTCGGCGAGATGCGCGTCGGACAGGATCGCCGCGGGCACATCGCTGTCGCCATAGCGTTCTTCAAGGATCCCGGCTTGTACGTACAGTGCTTCAGCTGAGATCCGCAGGGCCTTGGCGATCTGCTGGAGGATCTCCGCACTGGGCTTGCGAAGACCTCTCTCGATCTGGCTGAGGTAGGGGTTGGACACCCCAGCCAGCGTCGCCAACTGACGCAAGGAGATCTGCGCCGTCGAACGCTGCTCGCGGATGTAATCCCCGAGGTTGCGTACGTCGATCTTGGCCACGAATCCCACCCTACGGACTTGCGCTAACTATTGCAAGCACCCAGCAAGCACCGCGTTCGGCGTGTCAGATCAAAGTGGCGTGAACCTCGCCAACCCGCTCGCCGTGGCCGAGGACCGCAACCGTTGCCAGCTCGGAAAGCACATGCGCATCGACTCCTAGCGCCCGCAACGCCGCCACCATCACCGGCAGTCGAGCTCGCTCCGCGCCGTCGTCAATCTTGATCGCTGCGGCGCGGCCGTCTGACAAGGCAACGGCGTAGACACCTTCGGCGCCATCCTTCGCAATGAGGTCTGGCACACCCGCAATGAGGCGGGTCACATCGCGGCCGCGGCCACCGACGAGCTCGGGATATGCCCGCATCGCCACGACACAGCGATGCTCGGCAGTGTCTTCGGCCGCGGTCCCCAGCCGCGCGAACGACCGAGCCAGTCCGACGAGGGTCACCGCGAACAGCGCCGCCCCACAGCCGTCGACGACCGTCGCGGTGACAGTCTCAGCGCTGAGCTCCTCGATCGTTGACCGCAGCGCCTGCTGCAACGGGTGCTCCGGCTCGCGGTAGCCAGCAGTGGGCCAGCCAGCCGCGACGCACGTGGCGATCATCCCGGCGTGCTTGCCCGAACAGTTTTGCGCCAGCCGACTCGGACCCTCGCCCGCGCGGATCATTGCTCGCCGCGCTTCGCCGTCGAGGGGCATTCCGGGCGTGTTGTCCAGCGCCGACTCGTCCAGACCAACCTGAAACAAGATCGACCGGACGATGTCGAGGTGGCGCGGCTCACCGGAATGACTGGCGCATACCACGGCGAGTTGTTCGTCATCGACAACGAGGCCAGCGCGCAGCATTCCGACTGCCTGCAGTGGCTTCGCCGCACTACGAGGCAACATCGGCGCCTCCGGCGAGCCAGCTGCAAGCGCGGTCGTGCCGTCAGCACGAACCGCGATCACACTGCCCGCGTGATGGCCTTCGACGAAACCGCCGCGGACAACCTCCGCGACCACCGGGAGGGCGGCGGGTGAGCTCAGTTTGACTCGCTGGGCAACAGGTCAGCGACGTCGGCGTCGCCTTCGCGATACCGCCGGGTGATCTCCGCGGTGCATCGATCCATCACCTCTTGCACGGCGTGCCGGTTAGCCGACACCGTCGCCTCCTCGCGCTCCAGCACATCGATGGCACGCGCGAGCGACTCGTCACTGTGACCAGACGGATCCGACATCGCGACGTCGGCCACGAGAGCCTCGACATAACGACGGTGAAGGTCGGCGCGGGATGGCTCAGATGAGGTGTGGCGACCCAAGCCGTGCGCGGCGCTCTGACCGCCCTCATCGGCGAGAATGCCCGGCAACAGGTCCAACAGGGACGCTGCTCCCTCGCCGCCGGCGCGCCGCCCGGCCTCGGCCCGAAGTATGTCGAGCCGACCCTGCAACAACCGACGCAGGTAGGACAGATCGGTCTCCTCCTGCTCGGCATCGGCCCGCATCGTGCGCAGTTCGTCAAGAGAGACTTCGGTCACTCTGTCGAGGAACCCCTCGGCGAGGACTCGGTCAATGCGGCGATTTCCACCGGGCTGTGTCATGCGTTCGCCTTCGTCTACGTCGGATTCGATCGGGCGCCTGAGATCCCCAGCATGACGCGAGGCCGGTCGGGCCCCACCGGCAGGCACTGGGCGACCGCGGGGATCCGGCCCCCCGACGCTACCGAACGGTGGTCCAACCGGGCGATTTTCACGCTCAATTGGGCCGTGAAGATCCCACTCGGCGAGGCCATGGCGACATCGTGCCACGACGAGACACCGCCGTGACGGTCCGATTGCGCCAATTGGCTCAACACTGACGCTTGAAGTGCCGAAGGGAAGGAGGTAGCCCACAGCGTCACTACACGCACGTATGAGGAGGTCGTCCATGCTCAAAGGCGACCTGACGTCTACTCCGCTCGCCCCCCTGCTCCGCGATCTCGCCTCGGACGCCGCCACCGGCTGCCTCCACGTGACAAATCCGGTCGGCGATGAGGCGCTCATCTTCGTCAAGAACGGCCTGATCTACTCGGTCTCGGTGCCGGGCACGCGACCTCAGCTCGGCGCGAAGCTTGTCTCCTCCGGCGCGCTCGCTCCAGAAGCGCTCGCCGAGGCCCTCGAGGCCCAGCGCAGCGAGCTGCAGGGCTGGCGCCTCGGTGAGCTCCTCGTCCACCTCGGCTACGTCGATCAGCCGGTGGTCGAGGCCTTTGTCATGGAGCAGGTCACCGAAGCTCTCTGGGACCTGTTGCGCTGGACCGACGGGCGCTGGAAGTTCCGTAAGAACATCCGAGCCCGCGAAGACGTCGGTCCGCCGATGCCCGTGGTTGAACTGCTCGCCACGTTGCGCGACCGCGGCTATGAGTGGGAGAACATCTCCGCCATCGTCCACGGGCCAGCCGCGATCCCGATGCTGTCGGCGCGCGATGCTGCACCCGCAGAGACGACGTTGGACAACGACGCCTGGTCGATGCTGTGCAAAATCGACGGCGAACGCTCGGTTGCCGACCTCGCCCGCGACTGCGGCTACACGTTGTTCGAGGCCGGCCAGATCATCGTGCTGCTCGTCCAGGCTGGCCTGGTTGACATTGAAGAGGACGTCGACATCGCTGGCAGCGAGCTATACGGCGCGTCGACGCTGACCTCGGCGCTGGCCGGTGAGCTCGACGAGCCGACCTCGGACGAGGGGAAGGCAGACGACACCGGCGAGCAAGCCGGCGGCGACGACGAAGACGTCCTGAGCCGCCTGGCCCGCCTGGTGAACGAGGTTGCGGGTGAACATCCGCAAGACGAGGATCCCCGGGACGATTCCGGCGAGGAATTCGAGCCAGACGAGGCAGCCGACCGAGTGGCGCTCGCGCCCCGTTGAGCTCAGGCGTTACCTCCTTCGACAACCCGATGATCGTGCCGCTGCATCGCCACTCGAACGAGTCGTTCGCAGCCTCAATCGCGCGCGTGTCCAACGCACTGTCGGATGTCCTCGGCGAGACGCCGGACGCGCTCGAGGGTGACAACGGCAGCGCGGGCGACGGTCGCGCTCAAACGATCGCGAGGATCGACCAGCGATCCCGAATGGCAGCGTCGCAAGCGGCTGCGTTCAGCCGCGGCAGCCGAGCTCGCGAGCGCCCAGGCGATGGTCGAAACGCTGCGGGCCGATCACGACACCACCGCATCGAATGAGCACGGCGAGCAGTCCTCCGACACCCTCGTCGCCGACATCGAGGGCGACGAGCGCACCGAAGACTTCACGACCGATCAACAGAGCTGGGACACCGGCGCTGAGCAGGAGCCGGCTGAGCAGCTGGAAGCGGCCGAGTTCGAGGCTGCCACCGATACTGCGACCGATACTGCGACCGATACGATGTCGACACTGAGATCGGCGGTGCGACCGACGTCGACACTGCGATCGAGGTGCGACCGACGTCGACGTCGACGCTGCCAGTGACATCGAAGTCGACACTGAGTTCGACACTGAGTTCGACACTGAGTTCGACACTGAGTTCGACACTGAGGTCGACGCAGCGATCGACTCGGCCAGCGACGCCACCGTCGACATCGAGTTTGGCCCTGAGGGCTCGGTCGAGGCACACCCGTCGACTGAGGACGAGCCAGCCGACCTCATCGCCGAGCAGGATGAGCAGACTGAGCACACTGACGCGGCTGAGCTGGAGCGGCTAGAGCTCGAGCGAGTGGAAGCCGAACGGATTGCCGCCGAGCACGCCGAGCGCCTGGCGCAGAAGAGCTCGCGTGGGCCGAATACTGGCAGCTCGAAGGTGACGCACGAGCAGCAAGCAAGCAGCCGCAGAGCAGGCAGTCGCAGAGCAGGTCGAGGCCGAGCGCATCGAAGCGAGCGGATCGAAGCCGAAGCAAGCCGAACGAGCCGCAGCCGAACAGGCGGAGGCCGATCGACTCGACGCTGAACGAATCGAAGCCGAACGGATCGCCACTGAGCAAGCCGAGGCAGAGCAAGCCGAGGCTGAGCGGATCGCCGCCGAAGAGGCCGAGCGAGTCGCCGCAGAGCAGGCCGAAGCGGAGCGAGTCGAAGCCGAGCGGCTAGAAGCGGAGCGAATCGCTGCTGAAGAGGCCGAGCGGATTGCCGCCGAAGAAGCTGCTCAACTGGCCGCCGCTGAGGAAGAGGCCGAGCGGATCGCCGCGGAGCAGGCCGAAGCGAGCGGATCGAAGCCGAGCGGCCAGAAGCGGAGCGGATCGAAGCCGAAGAGTCCGAGCGGGTCTCGGCCGCGGAGCTCCACAGCCTGTCCATCGACACGGAACCAGTCGAGCAGGACTCGGCGAACGTGACCGATGACGAGGCCAAGGGCGACCGCGTCAGCCGACGCAAGGCGGAACGCCAAGCCGCCGACGATGCGGCGCGGGCCGCAGATGAAGCCGCGGCAGCGACCGCCCTGCTCGTCGAGCTGGCAACAACGAACGAGCCCGAGCCTGTAGCCGCCGATGAGACGGCCACCGCAGTGGACGATTCAGCGGACCCCGCTGCCGAGGTCGAAGAGGCCGATGCCGACGAGCCGAGCCGAGGAAGCCTGGAGCGACGCGGGTCAGGCGGACACTGCCGCACTCCTGCGCGAGCTGTCCTCGCTCGGCATCGATGACGACGAGCCAAGCGCACCGACTGCGCGCCGCCACGGCACACAAGGCCCCGGCCCAACGTCGTTGACAAGAAGACCAAGAAGAAGATCGGCCTGTTCGGGCTCTAACCCCGGCTAACAGTTACTAAGCGTCGACAACCCGTTCCGGCTTCATCGCCATGCCCTCGACGGTCGAGCATGGCGTCATCTTCGGCTCGCCCGCTTGACGACGGCGAGTGCGATCGGCCCAAGCTCGGCGTGTTGCACCGCAGTGCCAAGGAAGCCGACCGCACGCCCGTCAAGCTCGACCGGGGTGTGAGCCGGCGGCAACTCGTCAGCAGTTCCATCGAGGTGTCCGAAGATCAGCCGACGCGGCGGACGGCCCCAGGTTATGAACCCTGCGCAACGGTTTCTTGCCCTCGATAGCACCCCTTGTCGAGGTGCACAGCCGAGCCGATCCAGCCGAGTTCGTGCGGGATTGTCCGGTGGTCGGTCTCGAACGCCAGCCGCGGCACGTGCGCCTCCACCCGCAGGCCTCGTAGGCACCATGTCCAACCAGCGGCAGGCCGACGGCGTCGACCCGTTCGGAGGCTCTGCGCGTGGCACGGTCATGTCTTCCCAGCCGCCGTTGCTGCGGACTGACAGCACCGCATATAGCGGTGTCTCGTCACTCACCTCGACCCGGAGCATGAACCGCATGGAGTTGAGATACGTCGCGAGCGCCTCAACCGTTTCCGGCTCGACCGTGATCCATGTCGCCGTCACCATCGTCGCGAAGCACGAGGTGATGCTCGACATGGCCGTGCGGCGAGAGCACCAACGCCTCACGTACCTCATCGCTCGGCAAGGACTCAAGGTGCTGCGAGGTCAACGAATGCAGCCACGACAGTCGGTCCGCGCCGCTCACCCGCAACACTCCGCGGTGCGAGCGATCCACGACGCCACCGGTCTCGATCAGTTGCCGCTGCTCGCCGAACGGATCGCCGTAATGCGCGGCGACACCGGCATCGACTCCGACACCCTGGACCGCACCGGGGCGGTCAAGCAGCGGACTGGTCATTCCCCATGGTACGAACCCCGACCAACCTGGTTCGTTCGAACAGCCTTTTGGCGCCGTCGCGGGCTCAGGAGGGGGGCGCGCCAGACGGCACGCAAATGACGTACGCCGTGACGCTGGTGTCGCCGTTGGCATCGATCTGCCATCCAGTCGGTGGCGTGCCACCGATCGGGAACGAGCCCACGACATCCTGCATCGCGTTGAGGAAGCCGCCTCCAGTCGCGACGTCGTTCGCTGGGCAGTTCACTGACACATCGCCCGCGCCGCTGTTGGTCTCCTCGACGAGGCCGACGCCGGTTGCCGGTCCCTGGGCTCCAGTAGCGCCCTGGAAACCTTGATGACCCTGCGCACCCTGAGCGCCCTGAGCGCCTGCTGCGCCCTGCGGGCCCTGGCTGCCTTGCGCGCCTTGCGAGCCGTTAGCGCCTTGCGAGCCGGCGCCTCCCTGGCTGCCCTGCGCGCCGTTACCACCCTGCGAGCCGGCGCCTCCTTGGCTGCCCTGCGCGCCGGTGCCACCCTGGAATCCTTGGAAACCCTGTGGGCCAGTCGCGCCTTGGAATCCTTGAAATCCCTGCGCGCCGACATCGCCTTGGGCACCCGTGCTGCCCTGCGCGCCGACATCGCCTTGGGCGCCAACCGCACCCTGCGCGCCTACGGTGCCCTGTGCTCCGGTCGCGCCTTGCGCACCATCGGCACCTTGCGGGCCGGCTGCACCCTGTGCACCCGTTATCGCCCTGAGCACCGGTCGCGCCCTGAGCGCCATCGGCACCCTGCGAGCCAGTAGCGCCCTGCGCACCGGTCGCGCCTTGCGAGCCCGTCGCGCCTTGCGAGCCCGTCGCGCCCTTGGCTCCGGTCGCGCCCTTCGCACCAGTTGCTCCCTTGGCTCCCGCGACGTTCCACACGAGCGTCTTGAAGCCAGCCGGGCAACCATGTGCCCTACTGCCCTTGCTGTAGACGTGAAGGTCGCCGCTCTTCGGGCTATAGCAGCCATAGATCTTTCCGCTGGCCGAGGGGATAGCGGCGTTGGCGGTCCCTATCCATGCGCCCGCCGCGCCGGTCACCGCAACAGCGGCTGCTCCGACCGCGCCGAACTTGCGTCGACGACTGTGTCGCTTGTGCGTTGCCATTTGGACCACCTCTGCCCGCTCGAAGCCAAATCGAGGCGTGACCGAGTGTCCAGGCACGTCCGCGATGAGAATAAGGAGACAGATTTACGCCCGGTGAGACTTATCGGGCAAGCCCGAAATGACCGCGAACGCGAAATTCACCCGTTCAGATCAACGGGTAGTCGCCTATTGAGCGGCGATCTCAGCAGTGATTCAGAGCGGGTGCAGGCACGGCGGTCATCGCAATCGACCAACACGCAGTGACGGCGGACAGGGTCTGACCCCGCCCGCCGTCACTTGCTCGCGATCCGGACTCAGCCGAGATCTCCGCCCGGCAGGCAGAGAACGTACGCCGTGACTGACTCGTCGCCGTTGGCATCGACAGTCCAGCTCGTCGGTGGGGTTCCACCACTCGGGAACGACCCCACGACGTCCTGCATCGAGTTGAGGAAGCCGCCGCCAGTTGCGACGTCTCCGACTGGGCAGTTCACTGTCACGTCGCCCGAGCCGTCGTTGGTCTCTTCGACAAGACCGGTGCCCGCCACTGGGCCTTGTGCGCCGGTTGCTCCTTGGAAGCCTTGGAAGCCTTGCGCACCCCGGGCACCTTGGGCGCCTTGGGCGCCTTGGGCGCCTTGCGATCCGGTGCCGCCCTGCGAACCAGCACCGCCCTGCGAGCCGGTGCCGCCCTGCGAGCCGGTGCCGCCCTGCGAGCCGGTGCCGCCCTGCGAGCCGGTGCCGCCCTGCGAGCCGGTGCCACCCTGGCTGCCTTGGAAGCCTTGGAAGCCCTGTGGGCCCGTGGCGCCCTGGAAGCCCTGGAATCCCTGGAATCCCTGCGCACCGTCGAGTCCCTGCGAACCCTGCGACCCTTGCGAGCCCTGAGAACCCTGCCCGCCGGCACCGCCGTCGTTACCCTGCGAGCCCTGGGAACCCTGCGCGCCCTGCGAACCTTGGCCGCCGGCACCACCGTCGTTACCCTGCGAGCCCTGCGCGCCCTGCGAACCTTGGCCGCCGGCACCGCCGTCGTTACCCTGCGAACCCTGCGAGCCCTGGCACCCTGCGAGCCCTGCCCACCCGCACCGCCGTCGTTACCCTGCGAGCCCTGCGCACCCTGCGAGCCCTGCCCACCCGCACCGCCGTCGTTACCCTGCGAGCCCTGCGCACCCTGCGCACCCTGGCCACCGGCACCGCCGTTGCTGCCCTGCGAGCCTTGCGCGCCCTGGCCGCCAGCGCCACCGTCGTTACCCTGCGAGCCCTGCGAGCCCTGTGCACCCTGCGCACCCACACCGCCGTTGCTGCCCTGCGAGCCAGCACCACCCTGCGGACCTCCTGCGCGCCCTGCGCGCCCTGCCCACCGGCACCGCCAACCGAACCCTGTGCACCCTGAGCGCCTTGCGGGCCCTGCGGACCACCCGGTGTGCCCGCAGCGCCCTGTGCACCGGCTGCACCCTGTGTGCCCGCTGCGCCCTGCGTGCCAGCTGCACCTCGCGCGCCAGTTGAGCCCTTGGCTCCGGTCACACCCTTAGCGCCCTTGACGTTCCAGACAAGGGTCTTAAAGCCGGCCGGACAGCCGTGTGCTCGGCTGCCCTTGCTGTAGACGTGGAGGTCGCCACCCTTGGGGTTGTAGCAACCATAAATCTTGCCGCTGGCCGACGGGATAGACGCATTCGCGGTGCCTATCCACGCGCCTGCCGCGCCCGTCACCGCGATCGCAGCAGCGCCGACAGCGCCGACCTTGCGGCGACGACTGGTTTGGGTGTGCTTAGCCATGGGAAAGACCCCTCACTCGACTCCGAAACTCTGGGAGTGACGAGCAGGGATCCAGGCGCGTCTTGCGATAAGGAGTAGCACACATCGCCACGACGAGCAAGACTCCCGGCAAATCGCCAAAACGTGTCGAACGGGAAATTCACCCGTTTAGATCAGCAGGAGGCCACCCTGCCTCGGGCCTTCCTTGATGGCGATGAGGTTGGCGTTGACGTAGCTGATGTTGTGCTCCTCGTGCCAGGGTGACGGGAAGATCGTCACGATCCGACTCGTCTGGAACCGGCACTTGATCGGCGGGACGAACTCTGAATACGTGCGATCGGTGAAGTACCAAAAGCTGTTCTCGTTGTAGAAGGCGACGTGCGTCGGATCCTGAAACGCGCCACGGCCATCGGTGCTTGGCGTGAGCGATAGCAGCATGCCGCCGTGCGCGAGCAGCCGATACAACTCATTGAAGATCGCGATCTTGTCAGGGACGTGCTCCAGGAAGTCGACCGCACGAATCACCCCGACGCTGGAGTCCGGTAGGTCGATCCCCTGGGTGACATCTCCGACGATGTCCACGTCCGGTCCGGCGTACTGGTCGACGCCGAGGTAGCCGGGCGGTTTGTTATGGGCCGCGCCGAGGTCGAGCGCCATGAGCCCGGACCGCTTTGCCCACGCCAGCGCGTTCGGCTGGTTGTAGCGGTCATACAACCCGACGGTCTCGAGCTGGATGGTCGCGTTCGTCTCCGCATCGCGCTGGGTATTGCGATGGTGCATCCGCTGCAGGTAGAGGCACTCGTCGATCAGGTGGAAGTCAGCCTGCTGATACATCCGGCACATCAGATCCTGGTCATCGAGGACTGCGCGCTCGATGTCGTAACCACCCGCAGCGTCATACACGGTGCGACGAAACGCCCGGACATGGTTCGGGGCGTACCAGATGTAGCTGCAGTTGTGCGGCGACGGTTCGAGCGCATCGGTCTGCAACACCAGCCTGCCGTCGACATCGGCCTCCCGGTAGAGCCAGCCGTGGGCCTCATTGAAACGCGAGTCATCCCGGCTGCCATCGGCGAGGATCTGCGCGCAGTTGCTGTAGACCAGGCCAGCTTCGGGATGAGCATCGAAGGCCTCGACGATCCTCGCGAGCGCGCGGTGAGCGAGCAGGTCGTCGTGATCAAGCTCAACCAAGAACTCGCCGCGGGAGATCAGACACGCGTGCCGTTTCACTGCGCCGATACCGCCGAGGTCGTCGGCAACGACCACGCGCACTCGTGGATCATCGTGCGGCGGACGCCACCTCGCACCACCGTTGAGCAGCACGACCCATTCCCAGTCCTCGTAGGTCTGGGTGAGAAGCGTCTCGAGACACTCGTCGAGATAGGTGTTGCGGTGGCTCGGCGTGAACACGCTGACCCTCGGCTGATCGATGCTCAACGCCCACCTCTGGAATTGGCTTCACGCACGACCTAGGAAGATACGACAACACCCCACGAAAACGGCGGGCCGGGAGCACGATCACTCCCAGCCCGCCGTCCTCGCACCACGCGAAGCCCGCCGGTTTTGCTACGGCGCGCAGATCACATACACCGTCAGCGTCTGCGTTCCGCCGGCAGTGTTCTCGACGCTGGCCTGCCAGCCACCAGGGCTCACGGACGTGTTGCTGCCAGTCGGGAACGAGGAACTGTCGTGCACGTTCGTGCTGCTCGCCTGGATGCCACCACCGGTCGCGATCGGCGCGGTCGTCGGGCAGGTCGCGGTCTGCGTCTGGGATCCGGATCCGCCGATGGACCTGGCGGCCGACGTCACAACGGTCACGGTTTGCAACAGCCCCTGGGAACCTTGGGCGCCTTGCGCACCCTGGGAGCCGGCTGCGCCCTGTGCACCCTGAGCGCCCTGTGCTCCGGCCCCGCCGGTCGCACCTTGAGAACCCGTCGCGCCCTGGGAGCCATTGGCACCCTGAGAGCCGTTCGAGCCGCTGCCACCCTGGGCGCCGTTGGCGCCTTGCGGGCCTACCGGACCCTGGAAGCCCTGCGCACCTACCGCACCGGTCGCGCCCTGTGCGCCCTGAGCACCGGTCGAGCCCTGCGCACCAGCTGCGCCTTGAGCGCCGTCAGCACCCTGCGCGCCGTCAGCACCCTGAGCGCCGGTCGCGCCGTCAGCGCCCTGCGCACCATCGGCACCCTGCGCGCCCGTCACGCCATCGTTACCCTGCGGTCCCTGGGCGCCTTGCGCGCCGTCAGCGCCCTGCGCACCATCGGCACCCTGAGCGCCGGTCGCGCCGTCAGCGCCCTGCGCACCATCGGCACCCTGCGCGCCGGTCGCGCCGTCAGCGCCCTGCGCACCATCGGCACCCTGCGCGCCGGTCGCGCCGTCAGCGCCCTGCGCACCATCGGCACCCTGCGCACCGGTCGCGCCGTCAGCGCCCTGCGCACCATCGGCACCCTGAGCACCCGTCGCGCCGTCAGCGCCCTGCGCGCCAGCAGCGCCGGTCGCACCTTGCGCGCCAGCAGCGCCAGTTGCACCCTGGGCGCCGGCCGCGCCAGTTGCACCCTGGGCGCCGGTCGCGCCCTGAGCGCCCTGCGGCCCACCAGGCGTGCCCGCAGCGCCCTGCGCGCCAGCAGCGCCCTGCGCACCCTTTGCGCCGGTCGCGCCCTTGGCACCCGTCGCGCCCTTGGCGCCCTTAGCACCCTTGACGTTCCAGACAACCGTCTTCCAGCCCGCCGCACAGTTCTTCTTGTGGGTGGACTTGGTGAAGAAGTGCAGGTCGCCGTGTTTGGGGCTGTAGCACCCGTAAATCTTGCCGCTCGCCGCCGGCACCGCCGCACCTGCGGTGCCAATCCAGGCTCCTGCTGCGCCGGTGACTGCGACTGCCGCCGCCCCAACTGCGCCTATCTTCTGCCGACGACTTGCCCGCGTTGATGCCACTGACGCCCCAAGGTCTGGAAGGGCGACACCCCGTGTGTCGCGTTCGCCATTCCAACACAGTTGTACTGTTCGATTTGGTAGCAACACGCATATCGCTTTAGACCGATTTCGTCCGTGGCTCGAGCGTCAGTCAGCCGTCGGAGCGCGCCCAAGGTAACGTCACGGGAACGGACAGGAGAGTCGCCGTGCCTCATCACCCCACCCGAAGATCCGCTCTACGTTCTGCAGGCTGGTCGCTCGCCGTGGTCGCAATTCTCGCGGTGGCAACCGCCTGCGGCAGTGGCAGCAGCGGGGGGCACAAGGCAAGTCCTGGCACGACCCTCAATGCCGCGATCGCGCTCGAAAAGAAGGGCGACACCTCGCAGGCAAAGCAGCTTTTTCTTCAGGTGATCAAAGCCCAACCAAACAACTTCTACGCCCAATATGACCTTGGCGTGATCGCCCAGAACGCCGGCGACAACCCGGGTGCGTTGGCCTACTACGGCGCGGCGTTGACCGCCAACCCGAAGTACGTGCCGGCGCTCTACAACGAGGCCACGATTTACGCGACAAGCGACCCCACGCTCGCGATCTCGACGTACCGGCAGGTCATCGTGCTTCAGCCGAACGCGCCAACCGCCTCACTCAACCTCGGCCTGCTCGAGGTGAAGCACGGTGCACCGAAGCGCGGGGTCAAAGACATGGCGCTGGCCGTCCGGGAGGACCCCACCTTGCTGACCCAAATCCCGAAGCACCTGCGGACCCTGGTGAAGGCAGTCGAGAACCCGGCCTCGACCCCGACGAAGTCTTCGACACCGAACCCGGGGGGGACCACCACCACGCCGTCTGACTCTCCGTCCTGAGGCCCGATAGAGATGCCACGCGTATCCGTCTTCACGCCAACCCATAACCCGCGATTTCTCGACGACTGCTTTCGCAGCCTGACCGCGCAGTCCTTCCCGGACTGGGAGTGGATCGTGCTGTTGAACGGCAAGGTGACCAGCTGGTCACCACCAACGGCCGACCCACGAGTACGGGTCGAACGCGCGGTCGGCCGGATCCGCGGGGTGGGCGCTGCCAAGAGCGCCGCGTGTGAGCTTGCCACCGGTGAAATCCTCGTCGAGCTCGACCACGACGACCTCCTCACTCCAACTGCGCTCGCCGAAGTCGTCGATGCTCTGGTCTCGAATCCGAAGGCGACGCTGGCGTTTTCGGACTTCGCTCAGATCAACGACGACGGTTCGCCGAATCACGACAAGTTCAACCTCGACAACGGCTGGGAGTACACCTCCGAGCCGCTGAACGGCACGACCTTTTTGCGCTGCCACACCATGGCGGCCTCACCGCACAACGTTGGCTACATCTGGTATGCGCCGAACCACATCCGAGCGTTTCGTCGTACGGCGTACGAGTCGGTTGGCGGTTATGACGCCACGCTGGGCGTACTTGACGACCACGACCTGATGATCAGGCTCTACGAGGTCGGCGATTTCGTCCATATCCCCAAGTGCCTTTACCTGCAACGTGTGCATCGGCGAAACACCCAGTCCGACCCGACCCTCAATGCTGAGATCCAAGCCGGCACGGTCGAGCTTTATCTCGAGCACATCGAACACATGGCGCTCGCCTCGGCCACGCGAGCGGGGCTGGCGTCCATCGCCTTGCGGACACCGACCAACGTCGGCGACATCGAGCTCGACGAGCGCTACACGCCGGTCATGATCGACCCCAACCAGACTCGCTTGGACTTCATGGACGGCGAGGTCGCGGTGATCAAGGCCGTCGACATCCTGCAACGCGTCCCGGACCGAGCGCAGTTCCTCAACGAGGCATACCGCGCGATGAGTCACGCCGGGTTGATGCTCTCCGACACCGCGAGCACTGACGGGCGCGGCGCCTTCCAGGACCCGAGCCACGTTGCCTTCTACAACGAGAACAGCTTCATGTATCTCACTCAAGCCGCGATGCGCCCGACCATCCCCAGCCTGAAGGCGCGCTGGCAGGTCAGCCACCTCACCACCTACTACCCGTCGCCGGTGCACGAAGACATCGACATCCCCTACGTCAAGGCCAACCTGCTCGCGATCAAGGAAGGACCGCGCCAAGGCGGCCCATTGCTGTGCTGAAGGCGACCGCAATCTGCTCGCTGCAACGAAACGGCGGGCCAGAAGCACCACGGCTTCGGCCCGCCGCCATCGACTCAGCGACCACTCTGACTAGTTGAGTGGCGCGCCAGGCGCGCAAATCGCGTACGCAATCACGCCACCATTACCGGTCACCGCGGCCACAGCCTGCCATCCAGTTGGCGAAGCCACGAGGCTTCCGCCGACAGGCGCCGATGACAGGGCCCCCGCGCCGGTCCAGCCGCCACCGGTTGCCACGTCGCCGTTGGGGCAGGTCGCGGTCGAGGTGTCAGCAGTTGCTCCAGTCGCCAGCACCGTGCCAGCGGCGCCGGACGCGCCCTGCGCACCCCGAGCGCCTTGTGCGCCTTGCGCGCCCTGAGCACCCGCCGCTCCCTGTGCGCCCTGTGCACCTTGAGCGCCCTGTGCACCGCCGGTGCCACCGGCACCCTGTGACCCGGCACCGCCTTGTGAGCCGGCACCGCCTTGTGACCCGGCACCGCCTTGTGAGCCCGTACCGCCCTGCGAACCGGTGCTGCCTTGGTTGCCATTCGTGCCGGCCGCGCCCTGTGCGCCCACTGCGCCCTGCACACCCTGCGCGCCACTAGCACCCTGTGCGCCACTAGCACCCTGCGCGCCGGTCATGCCTTGCGAGCCGTTGGCACCAGCCGTGCCGTGCGTGCCGTGCACGCCAGCAGTTCCGCGAGCACCGTTCACTCCAGCCGTGCCGCGAGTCCCGCGGTGGCCAGTCGCACCGGCGAAGTTCCACACGACGGTCTTCCAGCCTTTCGGGCAGGAAGCCGCGCGGTGGCCCAACTTGTAGAAGTGCAGGTCGCCACCCCGCGGGCTGTAGCAAGCGTGCACCCGTCCGGTCGCTGCCGGCACGGCCGCACTCGCGGTGCCGACCCATGCGCCCGCTACTCCGGTCACAGCGAAAGCTGCGACGCCGATCGCGCCGAGCTTTTGGTTACGCGTAGACATCGATGTACTCAATGGAGACACACTTTCGATCTGTCTTGTTAACGGACGCAGAGTGCGCCGCAGCAAAATTCGTGCGCCACTGAACCCGTCGATGGGACAGCAGCAGAAATGTGCAGTCGCCCACTAGTCAGTGGGACCGCAGCGGTCGACGCCGAACACGCTGGCGACTAGCCAGTCGAGTCAGGCCGCTCACGTGCGCTGATGACGGCGCTGTCCGGACCGTCAGGCGAGGTCAGGTCGATCAGCAAGGACAGCGGCACTCCGGCCACTAGCAATTGCATGGCGATGCTCGGTGCAAACCGAGGCCCACCTGACTCACTCACTCCAGAGATATCGAGTCGCAATCGGCCCAACGAAACAGCCGTACGGCGCAGCGAATTGCGGCGGGAGAGTGACGTTGTCTCACTGCAGTCCCACGTTCGGCCTAGCAAGTTTGCAGCGGTCGCATTAGCCCAGTGCGGCGTACCTCGCCTGACAATTCTCATAGCTGGGCAGGAGTCCGCGCTCGAGCGCCTGAGCAAGCGTCGGTGCGGCGCTGTCCTTATCCGAGAGCACCAATTCACCAATGTCAGTGGGCAACGGGAGCCGCAACGCCGGGTCGAGCGGCGAGACGGTGTGCTCTGCCGACGGGTCGTAGCCGGTCGAGACCAGATAGTTCGCCGCGCTGTCCTCTCGGAGTGCGCACAGCACGTGACCGAGGCCTTCACTGAGGAAGACTGCGCGACGATCGACGTCGTCGAGCACGACCGAGTCGACCGCGCCGAAGCTCGGCGAGCCGACCCTCAAATCAACGATGATGTCGAGAAAAGCGCCGACCGGGCAATAGACAAACTTCGCCTGACCGGGCGGCACGTCGGCGAAGTGCACGCCCCGCACGACCCCGCGTCGCGACACGGAGTGGTTCGCCTGGACGACCTCAAACCGTCGGCCGGTTGCGGCAGTGAGCAAGTCGCCGCGAAACCACTCCACGAAAGCACCGCGCTCATCACCATGCACCGCTGGCGTGCAAACCCAGGCGTCCGGGATGTCGAGCGCCTCGATCTTCATCGTGATTGGTCTCGGGGCGTCCGGACATTGAGCAACGACAGCAAATAGTCGCCGTATCCGCTCTTGCTCAAGATCGAGGCCTGCGCCCGCAGCTCATCGTCACTCAACCAGCCGTTACGCCACGCAATCTCTTCCGGGCAGCCGATTTTCATGCCCTGGCGTTCCTCGACCACCCGAACGAATTCCGACGCATGCACCAGGCTCGCGAAGGTCCCGGTGTCGAGCCAGGCGGTTCCTCGCGGCAGGACACTGACCTGCAGCCGCCCCTGCTGCCGGTACGCGTCGTTGATTGCAGTTATCTCGAGCTCCCCACGCGCGCTCGGCGTCAGCGACCGCGCAATCTCGACGACGTCATGGGAGTAGAAGTACAACCCCGGCACGGCGTAGGAGCTGCGCGGCACAGTTGGCTTCTCCTCGATCGAGATCACGAGTCCGGCTGTGTCGAACTCCACCACGCCGTACTCAGACGGGGTTGCCACCTGGTAGGCGAAGATGTGGCCGCCATCAACTTCGGCGAGGGTCGACAGGCGCGACCCGAGCCCGGAACCGTAGAAGATGTTGTCGCCAAGGACGAGCGCGACCGAGTTGTCGGCGATGAACTCCGCGCCGATCGTGAAGGCCTGGGCGAGCCCCTTAGGCTCCGGCTGGACCGCATAACTGACCGTGATGCCGAGCTCCGAGCCATCACCGAGCAGCCGCCCGAACTGCTCAGCGTCCTGCGGGGTCGTGATGACGAGGATGTCGCGGATGCCGGCCATCATCAGCGTCGAGAGCGGGTAGTAGACCATCGGCTTGTCGTAGACCGGCATCAACTGCTTGGAGATGGCCCGGGTGATCGGCCACAGCCGAGATCCGGTGCCGCCGGCGAGAATGATGCCCTTCATTGCGGGTCGACCGTATCCTTTCGGCGTGCGGCTTCTGGTGACCGGTGGTGCAGGCTTCATCGGGTCGCACTTCGTCCGCACGCTGCTCAATGACGGCTACCCGGCGTACGCAGGTGCCGACGTGACGGTCTACGACAAGCTCACCTACGCCGGCAACCTCGAGAACCTCGCCCCGGTTTCGGACAGCGACCGCTACACCTTCGTGCATGGCGACATCCTCGACACCGCGTTGCTCGACCAGGTGCTTCCTGGCCACGACGCGGTCCTCAACTTCGCCGCCGAGTCGCACGTCGACCGGTCGATCAACGGCGCGGCCGACTTCGTGACGACCAATGTCGTGGGCGTTCAGACGCTGCTCGACGCTTGCCTAGGCGCCGGCGTCTCGCGCGTGCTGCAGGTCTCGACCGACGAGGTCTACGGATCGATCGCCGAGGGTTCGTTCCACGAAACCGACCGGCTCGAGCCCAACTCGCCCTACTCCGCGGCGAAGGCCGGCGGCGACCTGATCGCGCGTTCGTACGTCGTGACGCATGGGCTCGACGTGGTGATCACCCGCTGCACCAATAACTACGGGCCCTACCAGTTCCCGGAGAAGGTCATCCCGCTGTTCGTCACCAACTTGCTCGACGGGCTTTCAGTGCCGTTGTATGGCGACGGGCTCAACATTCGCGACTGGCTGCACGTAGACGACCATTGCCAGGCGATCGCGCTCGTGCTCGAACGTGGCCGAGCTGGCGAGATTTACAACATCGGCGGCGGCGTCGAGATGACCAACCGCGACCTGACCCAACGGCTCGTCGAGGCGTGCGACCGCGACTGGTCCTCGGTCGAGGCGGTCGAGGACCGCAAGGGTCACGATCGGCGCTACTCCCTCGACGACTCAAAGCTGCGCGCCGAGCTCGGCTACTCGCCGCAGGTCGGCATTCGATGCCGGGCTTGCCGCGACCGTGCAGTGGTATCGCGACAACGAATCCTGGTGGCGGCCACTCAAAGCGCTGACCTCGTGACCCGGTGGCTGGTCACCGGTGCCGGCGGCCAGCTTGGCACCGACGTCGAGCAGCTGTTGCGGGCTTATCGCGCTGAGGTGACTGCGCTCGACCATCACGATCTCGACGTCGCCGACCGCGGTGCGGTCGATCGGGCGTTGTCTGACGCCGCGCCGACAGTCGTTGTCAACTGCGCCGCCTACACCGCCGTCGACGCTGCCGAAGCCGACGAGGCAACTGCCACGCTGATCAACGGGGTCGCGCCCGGCCATCTCGCCGCGTGGTGTGCGGCCAACGGCGCCAGGCTGATCCACGTCTCGACCGACTACGTCTTCAACGGCGATGCCACGACGCCGTACGACGTTGACCACCCGATCGACCCGCGATCGGCGTACGGCCGGTCCAAGGCGGCCGGCGAGCAAGCCGTCCTGGCAGCCGGCGGTGACGCGCACATCGTGCGGACCGCGTGGGTCTACGGCGTCGGCGGGCCCAACTTCGTCAAGTCCATCGTCCGGCTGTCGCGGGAGCGCGAGACGCTTGACGTGGTTGATGATCAGCGCGGCTCACCGACCTGGTCGCTCCACCTGGCACGAGGCCTCACTGCCCTCGGCGTCGCTGATGTCGAGCCCGGCGTCTGGCACTGCACTGGCGGTGGTGAGACGACGTGGTTCGGCTTTGCGACCGCGATCTTCGCCAAGCTCGGCCTCGACCCGGCACGAGTGACGCCGACGACGACAGCAGCATTCCCACGTCCAGCCCCGCGCCCGGCCTACTCGGTGCTGTCCACGACGAAGTGGCAACGCGCGGGCCTGCCTGAGCTGCCGCATTGGCGTGATGCGCTGTATGAAGCCGTCAAGACCCTCGGCCCCGACCTCACCGACTCGGTGTAGACCGACTCGAGTTCTTAGTACGCGCCGTCGTTGCGGAAGATCGCGAACAAGGTCTTCCAGACGATCATCGCGTCGAGTGCCAACGACCAGTTCTCGACGTAGTAGAGGTCCAGCCGCACGCTGTCGTCCCAGCTGAGGTTGGAGCGGCCCGACACCTGCCACAGACCGGTGATGCCGGGCCGCACCAGCAGCCGGCGGGCCACCTCGGCGCCGTACTGCGCGACCTCACCGGCAACGGCGGGCGGGGACCGACGAGCGCCATGTCGCCGCGCACGACGTTCCACAGCTGCGGCAGCTCGTCGAGCGACCACTTGCGCAGGAACGCACCGACCCGGGTGACCCGCGGGTCCTTGCGAATCTTGAACAGCAGCCCGTCCGCGGACTCGTTCTGCTCACGCAGCGAGTCGAGCAGCGACTCGGCGTCCGCCCGCATGGTGCGGATCTTGTAGACGGTGAACTCGCTGGCCGTTCTTGCCGACCCTGGTCTGCCGGAACAGCGGCGCGCCCTCGCTGTCGAGCCGCACGATGACGGCGAGCACGACAGCAGCGGCAGCACGAGCAGGAACGCGGCCGTGGCGACACGACCCACTCGACCGTGGCCTTCATGACCTGGCGGACGCCGGAGAGCTCCGGCTCCTCGACGTGGAGCAGCGGAAGGCCGGCGACCGGCCGCACGCTGATCCGCGGGCCGGCGACGTCGAGCAGCGCCGGCGCCACGACGAGCCGATCACCGGTGCCCTCGAGCTCCCAGGACAGCCGGCGCAGCACCGCCGGCGACATGCCTGGTCCGGACGCCACCGCGACCGTGTCGGCGCCCACCTCGGCGACCGCGGCTCAGGACCTGGGTCAGCGAGCCAAGGACGGGTACGTCGGGCATCGCGAACGCCTCACTCGACGTCGGCAGGCAAGCCCCGACAAGGGCGTAGCCGACGTAGGGCTCGCGGATGAACTGGCTCGGCCAGATCACGGACGCCTTCGACGCCGCCGACGACGATGACGCGGCGCATGAACTGCCCCACGGTCGGCGCCGGGCGTGCAAGCAGCCGCCGCTGGCCGTAGCGACCGAGCAGCAGCAGCACGGTGCCGACCGGCAGCGCGACCGCGACATAGCCGCGGGCCAACTCGATCTTGAACGTGTAGGCGACGACCGCGACCACCGCCATCAGTCGCAGCGAGGCGCTGCTGACCCGCTTGAACTCGTCCGCACCGGTGCCCAGGAAGCGCATCTCATAGGCGCGGGCGATGACCAGCGCGCCGAGCCAGACCGGCACCAGCAGGACGCTCAGCATCGCATAGGACACGCCGCTGACCGAGTCATCGGCGTTGCCGAATCGAACATGCAAGGCCAGCAGCGTGCTGCCCAGGATGATCGCGAAATCGACGAGGACCAGACGCCGAAGATAACGGCGCTCCCAGACATCAACCGGCCGCCGCTGTCTCCCGAGCGGCACGGTGCAGCACCTTCCGGACAGCGGGCGTCAAATCGGGCGCTGCCGACCGGTTCGTCCGCCGCGAGTGTCACGCGTTGGTCCCCACATTCTCAAAGGAAAGCCGCTCCAGGCTAAGGCGCGTCTGCTCGCCTGTCAGCGCCATTCCCGAAGACGTGGCTCGCGCCTCCTCGCAAGGACCGCGCAACGACAGCTGTGGGCAGGTGCGTCGGTCGATTAATTCCTTCGGCATTCCGGCCCGAAGGCTTAGGCTGCCAGCACACGAGAAGGGAGGTGGTCCACGCTTTGAATACACGCAGGACTCGTGAGGTGACGGTCAGCTAGGCGCCGTCAGCGGACTCGGTGTGAGACGAGACCGGGCGCACGGCGTCCGGCGAATCCCTCGACAGTCACCGCGCCCCCGGGCAGCCGGCCCGTCCAGCCGGCAACCGCGCCGCCATGGCGGCGAGCGGTAAATGCCCGGGGGTTTTCACGTCCCGGGCGCACTGACGCCGTCGTCTACTTCAGGGTCAGCCAGGTAGAGACGCGCACGACGCCGGTCGCCGTGAGCTGGTGCGCCTGCTGCCAGGCCAGGACGGCCGTCTCGGTGGCCGGCCCGAATCCGCCATCGACGGTCAGCGCCGCGCCGTGGCGATTCAGGTCCTGCTGCAGCTGGGTCACCGTCCATCCCGGTCGCGCCGAGCTTCACCGGCAGCTTCAGGCCGGCGACCGGGCGCACCACGACCGGCATCAGGTCGGTCGTCCACAGCGGGTCGACCCGGACGTTCTCGCCGGTCTGTGGCGAATCGAGCAGCTTGCCTCCGCCGATGTACATCGCGACGTGGTAGACCGTCGACGGCTTCGTGACGTCGCTGGCGTAGAACAACAGGTCGCCCTGCTTGGCCTTGTTGAGCGGCACGTACTCGCCTGGCACCGGCGTACTGCTCGGCCGCGGTACGCGGAATGCTCAAGCCCGGCGTGGAGGAACGCCGTCATCTGCAGGCCGGAGCAGTCGTAGCCCTTCGGGCCCGGTCGCCACCCCAGATGTAGGGCTTGCCGATCTGCTTCTTGGCAAACGCCATGGCCTGCAGCGCGACCTGGTTCTTCGTCGTGCCTGGTCGCTTCACCAGCTCGGCGGCCAGTGTGTCGACCCGGCTGCCGCATCTTGGCCTGCGCCTTGGCGTCGGCCGACTGGTGCGGTGCGACGGTCTCTGCAGTCGAGCACTCGGGCGTGCCGAGCAGCTTGATTGCCTTCCAGGTCGCCGCGGTCGTGACGCCGGTGACGTTCAGCTTGGCGGCCTGCTGGATCTTCTTGACCGCATCGAGCGTCGCGGCACCGAAGTCGCCATCGACCGTCGTTCCGATGGTCTTCTGGAGCACCGCCACGGCAAGGCCGGTCGCATTGGAGGACAGCGAGGCGCAGGTCAAGGCCACGCCGCTGCCGCTCACCGGTTGGGCGCAAGCCTTGCGGCCGGCCGCGGTCGGCAGAGCGGCCCACGTCGCTGCGTCCACCACACCGCTGACCGGGACGTTGTGGGCCTTCTGCCAGGCATTGAGCGCCTTGGCGGTCAGCGGGCCGAAATCGCCGTCGACGCTCGCACCGACAGCCTTTTGGATCGTCTTTACGGCAGCGCCGGTCGATCCCTGACTCAGCACCGCGCAGGTCGTTACCGGCGCAGAGCCGGTGGAGTTGGCGTGGGCAATCACGGGCTGGCTCAGCACCGCGCACAGCGACACGACGGTTACCGTCGCCACGCTGCCGCGCCGCAGCCACCCAGCGCACGACCGCACGTCACACCTCCGCCATGGTCCCGGGCGTAGATCACCCCTCATAGAGGTTTCGGCATCGCCACATCACGCTTGACCCCTCAAGCGCGGGGAATGTCGGCAAACCACACTGAACCGTCCGAATCCGACCCCGCCGCCGAGCTATGGCCAGATAACCACCCTCTAACGAGGCCAGACCGCCAAACCCCCTGACCCGAACTCCTCACTCGATGTGACGGTCGAGGGCAGCGGCGAGGTGCGGCGCGAGACCGGTCTCACCGGCCGCAAGATCGATGGCGTACATCAACTTGCCCGCGCGGACCGCATACAGCCGTTTGTCAGCGGTGATAGCCGGAGCCGTCGGCGTGCGCGCCACGACGTCGCTCGCGAGCTCGACCTGCTCCCCGACCGGGCCGACGATGACGTGCCCGATCAGCACCTCGGTCACGCCCGTAGGTCGCGTCAGCACCAGCTCGACCGCCACCGTTCCGTCCTCGGCGACTGGCTGCGGCCGCCACCAGCCAGACTCTGAGTGCAACCAGCGGCCATCGTCGGTGGCCACGACATGGGTGCTGTACGCCAACCACGGCGAGCCGTCGTCGTAGATGCGCAACTCCTCGGCGTACGGGTAATCCGGCCCACCGCCACCAGGGACTGCGCCTACCCCCTCGCCCCGCCAGGTACCGATGAGGAACTCCAGCGGCCGCAACAACTCCGCGCGCTCGATCTCCGATAGGTCGGTCATCGCTGCGCCCCTCAGCCTTCTCCGAGCAAGAGGCGGCTGATGATCAGCTTCTGGATCTCCGACGTGCCGCCGCCGATCGAGCCAAGCTTGGCATCACGCAGCGCGCGCTCGACGCCGAAGTCCCGCAGGTAGCCGTAACCACCGTGGATCTGGATCGCGTCGAGGGCGTTCTGCACACTCAGCTCGCCGACGAGATACTTCGCGATCGACGCTTCCATCTGGTGCTCCACATCGGTCTGCTTGAGATAGGCCGCGCGATAGACCGCGTTGCGACAGGTCTCGAGCCGGACCTTCATCTCAGCCAGCTTGTGCGCGATCGCCTGAAACGACGAGATCGGACGGCCAAACTGCTTGCGGTCCTTGGCGTACTGGATCGAGACGTTCAACGTGCTTTGCATTCCGCCGAGCGCGCCACCCATCATGACCGTGCGCTCCCAGTCGAAGCACTCGAACGCGACCTCCCACAACGCCGCCCCCTCCGTGCCCAGCAACGCGTCGCCTGGCACCTTGCAGTCCACCAGTGCGATCTCGGCCGTCGGTGAGGATCGGCAGCCCATCTTGTCGAGCTCCCGTCCGACCTGGAAGCCTGGGTTTCCGGTGTCGACGATAAACGCGGTCGCGCCCTTATCCGAGGTCTTAGCGAGCACAGTGCAGACGTCCGCGATCGGGCCGTTGGTAATGAACATCTTGTTGCCGTTGAGCACCCAGTCTTCGCCATCGCGAACCGCAGTCGTGAGCAACCCGCCGGCATCGGAGCCGGCTTCCGGCTCGGTCGACGCCCACGCCCCGATCATCGAACCGTCGGTCAGGCCCGGCAGCCAGCGCCGCTTCTGCTCCTCGGTGCCATGCAGCCAGATCGGCACCGACCCGATGACCCAATGTGCGCCAAGGGAGAGATTGAAGCCGCCATCGTGGCCGCCCTCGGCGATCGCCTCGTTAGCGATGAGGCAGTCCATGATCGAGGCGCCGGCCCCGCCGTACTCCTCCGGGATCGGCAGACCGGCAAGTCCTTGCGCGGCCAGCGACTTCCAGATCTCCGGATCCCAGCGGCCCTCCTTGTCGCGATCGCTCGCACCAGGCGCGATCGTGGCGGCAGCCCAGTCGTACACGCTGCTCCGAAACGCCTTCTGCTCATCGGTCAGGGAGAAGTCCACGCCCGCAGTCTCTCAGCCCGTCCGACGCGGCTAATGTGCGGGCAATGTCGCAGATCACGATCGACGTCGCCGACCGGGCGCGGCTCGAGCAGGTCATCATCGGCCTTGCCCCGCTCGACACCCTGCCGGGCGAAGACGGCGACGTCTACCTCGACGAGGAAGGGACGCCGATCGCGCGGCGTGAGGCGGATCAGGTCATCAGCCTCCAGCCGTCGATCTGGCAGCTGCCGGCTGGCGACAGCGAGGCCGCGGTCGTGGTCGCCGTCGCTGACCGGATCCCTGCCGGCTCACTGCCCGCCGGAGTGCTGTTGCTGCTCCCCGCCGCCGGCGTGCGCGCCGACGACGCACGGCACATCGCATGGTCGAACGCCTGGACCGCGACCGCTGCTGACGTTGCCCCTATCCCGGTCACGGCCGCTGACGCAGGACCGCGCGCGGCTGCGCTCGCCGCGGCGTACTCCGCCGGGCCGCAGCTCGACGTCGACACCATTGCCCAGCCAACCGGGGCGGGCCGGACGATCTTCATGACCGGTCTGTCGGGATCTGGCAAGTCGACCATCGCCCGGGCCGTCGTAGAGCAGCTCGCGGCCGAGCGCACGGTGACCCTCCTCGACGGCGACGTCGTACGGACTCACCTCAGCCGCGGCCTTGGCTTCTCCCGCGAGGATCGAGACCTCAACATCCGCCGGATTGGTTGGGTAGCCGGCGAGGTGACGAAGCACGGCGGGATAGCCGTCTGCGCGCCGATTGCACCGTACGACGAGACCAGGCAGTGGGTCCGAAGAACGGTCGAGGCGGCCGGCGGCCCGGGCGCCTTCATCCTCGTCTGGATCTCCACTCCGCTCGCGGAGTGCGAACGCCGTGACGTGAAGGGGCTCTACGCGAAGGCGCGCGCCGGGGAGATCACGGGATTCACCGGGATCGACGATCCGTACGAAGCACCACGTGACGCCGACCTCGTCATCGACACCATGACGGTGCCGCTCGAGGAGGCCGTCGCACAGATCGTGCGGCTAGTGCGCCAGTCCTGAGTACGCGTCGACCAAAGGCCCGGTCAGCAATGGGTGGCAGATCAACAGCTGCTCGGTCAACCGAGAGGGCTTGTTGAAGATCAGCGGGCCGCCGCTCAAGTCACTGACGTGCAGGCCAGCCTTCGCGGCGACCACGACCGGTGCAGCGGAGTCCCATTCCTTCATCGGCCCGCTGTGCAGGTAAGCATCGGCCTCACCAAGAAGCAGAGACATCGCTTTCATGCCGGCACTTCCGATTGGCGTGAGCACGCCGTCAACCTGTTCGGCAACCGCGACCACCCAAGCCGGTCGACGGGTCCGACTCACCGCCAGACGCGGCTGAGCGGGAGGTGTCTGCAGCGGCGGCAACGGGTCGGCCGTCGACAACGTCACACCACGTGCCGGCAACGCCACTGCCCCCTCGATAAGGCCTTCGCCGCGCTGCCACAACGCGACATGTACGGCCCAGTCAGTCCGCCCTGGCTCACCAAACTCAGTGGTGCCATCGAGCGGATCGATGATCCACAACCGCTCGGCCTCATGCCGTCGAGGATCGTCGGCCGACTCCTCCGACAGCACGACATCATCCGGACGGGACTCGGACAGCAACCCCAGCAAATGCACGTTAGAGCGAAAGTCCCCGGCATCTCGCAACGCCCAAGGATCGGCAAACCCCATCTCATCCCGCAACGCGAGCAACAACTCACCCGCGCTCGTCGCAAGCTCCCGAGCCAACTCCGCATCAGAAAGCCCGCTCACCCCAAACCCCCAAGGCAACCAACCGCCATCGCCCCCACCAGGGGTCGCGAACCACCCCAAGACCAGCGGGCTGAGTAAGCCACCAGGGGTCGCGAACCACCCGAAGACCAACGGCCTGCACAACCCACCAGGGGTCGCGTGCCCTTCAAGGCAACCCCAAAAGGCGCTGAAACCAGGGACAGCCGCTCGCCTCGAGTCACGACGGTTGGCGCAGCTTCACGTTCTGGAACGCCGCTCAAGTGCGTGGTGATGGGTCGCGGAGACGGCGTGTGGCGATCCCGATGCGCAGCTAAGGATCGCCACCAGCCGCCGGAGCGAGCCATCACCGCACACTTGACCGACACCACCGTCAAAGGACCATGCCCGCCCCGACCGTCGCGCCCGTGGCCTCGTCAATCACCAGGAACGATCCCGTCGTGCGGTTGCGCCGATATTCGTCGACGAAGAGCGGATGTGTCGTCCGCAACTTGATTCGGCCGATCTCGTTGAGCCCCAGGGTTTCGGCGCCCTCGTCGCGGTGCAACGTGTTGACGTCGATGCGGTAGTCAACGCTGCGTACCTGCGCTCTCGCGGACCGCGTTGTGTGCTTCACCGCGTACATGCCGCGGACTCGAAGCGGCTCGTCGGTGAGCCAGCACACCATCGCTTCGACGTCCTGGCTCGACCGAGGTTGGTTGTGGGGCCGGCAGATCATGTCGCCGCGCGAGATGTCGATGTCATCGCTGAGCCGGACGGTGACCGACATCGGCGCGTAAGCCTCACTGACCGGCCCGTCTGCGGTGTCGATGCTCGCAATCGTGGAGCGCAGCCCGCTCGGCAACACGATGACCTCGTCGCCCGGCTTCAGCACGCCACCCGCGACCTGGCCCGCGTAGCCGCGGTAGTCCGGATAGGCGGAGGACTGCGGGCGGATGACGTACTGCACCGGGAACCGTACGTCGATCAGGTTGCGGTCACTGGCGATGTAGACGTCTTCGAGGTGGTGCAGCAGCGATGTGCCTTGGTACCACGGCATGTTTTCAGAGCGGTGCACGACGTTGTCGCCGTGAAGTGCACTGATCGGCACGAACGACAGGTCGCTGACATCGAGCTTGGTAGCGAAGGACCGGAACTCGTCCTTGATCTCGTCGAAGACCTTCTCGTCGTAGTCGACGAGGTCCATCTTGTTAACGCAAAGCACGAGGTGGGGCACTCGTAGCAGCGACGCAAGGAACGCGTGGCGCCGTGACTGCTCGATGATCCCCTTGCGGGCGTCGATCAAGACGAGCGCGAGGCTCGCGGTCGACGCGCCGGTGACCATGTTGCGGGTGTACTGCACGTGACCCGGAGTGTCGGCGATGATGAACGACCGCTTGGGTGTCGCGAAGTAGCGGTAGGCCACATCGATCGTGATGCCCTGCTCGCGTTCGGCGCGCAGACCGTCGGTGAGCAACGCGAGGTTGACATGCTCGTCGCCCCGGTCGCGCGAGGTGCGCTCAACCGCCTCGAGCTGGTCCTCGAAGATGGATTTGGTGTCGTAGAGCAGCCGACCGATCAGGGTCGACTTGCCATCGTCGACACTTCCGGCGGTCGCGAATCTGAGTAGCTCCATGCCTAGAAGTACCCCTCGCGCTTCCGGTCTTCCATCGCCGCTTCACTCAACCGGTCATCGGCGCGAGTCGCGCCGCGCTCGGTGATCCGGGTCGCTGCGACCTCCGCGATGACATCGGCATACGTTGCCGCGGTCGACTCGACCGCGCCAGTGATCGGAACGTCGCCGACAGTCCGGTAGCGCACCGAGAGCGTGACGACTTCCTCGTTCTCGCGCGGCGTCGTGAACTCACTCACTGGCAGCCACATGCCGTCGCGCAGGAACACCTCGCGCTCGTGTGCGAAGTAGATGCTGGGCAGCTCGACGTTCTCCGCGGCGAGGTAGCCCCAGATGTCGAGCTCGGTCCAGTTCGACAGCGGGAAGATGCGAATGTGCTCGCCCTTGTGATGGCGGCCGTTGTACAGCGACCACAGCTCCGGACGCTGGTTCTTCGGGTCCCACTGACCGAACTCGTCGCGGAAGCTGTAGACCCGCTCCTTGGCCCGTGCCTTCTCCTCGTCACGGCGGGCGCCGCCGAAGACCGCGTCGAACTTTCCGTCGGTGAGCGCGTCGAGCAACGTCGTCGTTTGCAGCGGGTTGCGGACGCCATCAGGTCGCTCCTGCACCCGGCCGGCGTCGATCGAGTCCTGCACGCTCGCGACGACCAGTCGCAGGCCGAGCCGCTCCACCGTGCTGTCACGAAACGCGAGCACCTCGGGGAAGTTGTGGCCGGTGTCGACGTGCATGACGGGGAACGGGATGGGCGCTGGCCAGAACGCCTTTGCGGCCACGTGGAGCATGACCACGGAGTCCTTGCCGCCGCTGAACAGCAGCACGGGGCGCTCGAACTCCGCAGCGACCTCACGAAAGATGTGGATCGACTCGGACTCGAGTGCCTGCAGCGAGCTGAGCTCGTAGGTCTGGGGCGCCGTCATAGAGGACACAGCCTAGATCGAAGCGGCGCGCCAGCGGGACGGCGATCCGCCAACCATGGCCGCGCAACGACGGACATGAGCCAAACGCTAGGTTTTTCGGCATGGATCTCAATGGAACATCGGCCATCGTCACGGGCGCCGCATCCGGTCTCGGCGCCGCGACCGCACGCCTGCTTGCTCAAAATGGCGCGGGCGTCGTCGTCGCCGACGTCCAAACCGACAAGGGTGAGGCGCTGGCTGCGGAAATCGGCGGGGTCTTCGCCCATACCGACGTCACCGATACCGACTCGATCATCGCCGCGGTCGACACCGCCGCCGGGATGGCGCCGTTGCGCTCTCTCGTCTGCTGCGCCGGCATCGGCTGGCCAGAGCGCACGATCGGCAAGGATGGCGAGTACGCCTCGGCTCATAACCTCGACGCGTACAAGAAGGTCATCGCGATCAACCTGATCGGCACCTTCGACTGCGTACGAATCGCGGCAACGGCCATGGGCCGCACCGACGCCGACGAGAACGGCCAGCGCGGCGCAATCGTGCTCACCGCCTCGGTCGCGGCCGAGGACGGTCAGATCGGCCAGGCGGCGTACTCCTCGTCGAAGGGCGGCATTGTCGGCATGACCCTGCCGGTGGCCCGCGACCTCTCGGTCATCGGAGTGCGGGTCAACACGATCTTGCCCGGGCTGATCGACACCCCGATTTACGGCGAAGGCCCAGCGGCGGAGGAGTTCAAGGCCAAGCTCGGCGCCGGCGTGCTCTTCCCCAAGCGCCTGGGACGAGCCGATGAGTACGCCTCCCTCGCCCTCGAGATGCTCCGCAACGACTACTTCAACGCCGAGACAGTTCGCCTCGACGCTGGCATCCGCATGCAACCGCGTTAGGCACTAGGCCAAAAGCAACGTCACAAGCAAAGGCGCTAACTACTCAGGGGCTCCGGCGGTTTGTCCCGCCACGTCTGATTCTCTCGCTCACGAAATCCCATCGCCATTTAAGGGTGCTCTAGCAACCCCAGACGGCCATGATCTTGAGGGCAGGCCGAAGAATCAGACGTGACCGGACAAACCGCCAAGGCCCCTGGTAGTTAGCGCAGTTGCCTTGACCTTTGCCCAAGCGCCCCTCGAACCGACGGTCCTATGCGCTCAATCGCAACTCGTTGACCTCGCCCTCGGCCACCGTGACTGCGGCGTCCGCGGCGCCGTGGCCCGAGCCAGGGACGAGCCGTACCGTCCACGACCCCGGGCGCGCGAAGAACCGGAACTGGCCCGGTGGCCGACGTCACGACCTCGGCGGTGAACTCCCCGCCGGAGTCGAGCAGCCGCACGTAGCCGCCGGCTACCGGCTCTTCGCCGGGTAGACGAGGCCTTGGATCACGGTCGCGCCGGCGGGGATGCCTTCGCGGTCGATCGTCGCCTGGTCAGGGGAGCCGCACATGCTCAGACGTCCTTCTCGATCGGGACGCCGACGAGCGAGCCGTACTCGGTCCACGAGCCGTCGTAGTTCTTGACGTTCGGCTGGCCGAGCAGCTCGTGCAGCACGAACCAGGTGTGCGCGCTGCGCTCGCCGATCCGGCAGTAGGCGATCGTGTCCTTGCCGTTGAGGTCGACGCCCGCCTCGGAGTAGAGCGTCGTCAGCTCGTCGTCGTCGCGGAACGTGCCGTCCTCGTTGGCCGCCTTGCTCCACGGGATGTTCGCGGCGGTCGGGATGTGACCAGCCGCGCTGCGACTGCTCCTGCGGCAGGTGCGCCGGAGCGAGCAGCTTGCCCGAGAACTCATCTGGCGAGCGGACGTCGACCAGGTTCTTCACGCCGATCGCGGCGATGACCTCGTCGCGGAAGGCGCGGATGTCGTTGTTGGGCTCCTTGGCCTTGTAGGTGGTCGCCGCCCGCGTCGGCTGCTCCTCGACGAGCTCGCGGCTGTCGAGCTCCCACTTCTTGCGGCCGCCGTCGAGCAGCTTGACGTCCTCGTGGCCGTAGAGCTTGAAGTACCAGTACGCGTAGGCCGCGAACCAGTTGTTGTTGCCGCCGTAGAGCACGACGGTGTCGTCGTTGCCGATGCCGCGCGAGGACAGCAGCGCTTCGAACTGCTCCTTGCTCACGAAGTCGCGGCGGACCTGGTCCTGCAGGTCGGCCTTCCAGTCGAGGCGCACGGCGCCCCGGATGTGGTTCTTGTCGTACGCCGCGGTGTCTTCGTCGACCTCGACGAGGACGATTGACGGGTCGTCGAGATGGGCCTCGACCCAATCCGCGTCGACCAGTACGTCGCTTCGAGCCATGGTTGATTCTCCTTGCGCTTGATGAGAGTTGCCGTTGCCCGAAGCGATGCGGGTCAACGGAAAAAGTCCGAAAAACTCGGTGCGGAACTCCTGCAGATTGACGGCGGCCGGATCAGCCCGGCCCTGGCTCAATCGGTCAGGACAGACACAGACAGGTCGCCACGCGGCACAGGTCGACCGCGCGCCGACTCCACAGCGCGGGGGTGTCCCACGGCGCGACTGCGGAGATTGTCACGCCGCCAACACTACGCACCCGCCGCCGTTGGTCGCAACCATGATCATCTCGGTTGGTGGCGCACCTCGGCGGGCGGAATGCGGCCATGCGATAATTAGTTGCATAGGCTAAGCAGTTCCGCACATCGAAAGGCCTCACTATGTCCACCGCCGACCCCACCGCAGCCAGCAACCGGCCGGGGCGGCATCGCGTACAAGTGGATTGCGCTGTCGAACACCACGCTCGGCATCCTGATGGTGACGATCAACAGCTCGATCCTGCTCATCGCGCTACCTGACATCTTCCGCGGCATCAAGCTCAACCCGCTCGCCCCAGGCAACACGTCGTATTTCCTGTGGATCCTCACCGGATTCCTGCTCGTCACCAGCGTGCTGGTCGTGAGCCTCGGCCGCATCGGCGACATCTACGGCCGGGTCAAGATGTTCAATCTCGGCTTTGCCGTCTTCACGACCTTTTCGCTGCTGCTGTCTGTGACCTGGCTGACCGGCACTCACGGCGCACTCTGGATCGTCATCATGCGACTCGGCCAAGGCGTCGGCGGCGCGTTTCTGTTTGCCAACTCCAGCGCGATCCTCACCGACGCGTTCCCAGAGAACGAGCGTGGCATGGCGCTCGGCATCAACGGTGTCGCCGCGATTGGCGGCTCGTTCCTCGGTCTCATCCTCGGCGGCGTGCTGGCGCCTGTCGAGTGGCGCCTGGTCTTCGTGTTGTCCGTCCCGCTCGGACTGTTCGGCACCGCCTGGTCCTACTTCAAGCTCAAGGACAATGGGGTACGCACCCCGAGCCACATCGACTGGGCGGGCAACGCGTTGTTTGCGCTCGGGTTGATCGGGATCCTGACCGGCATCGTCTACGGCCTGCAGCCTTACGGCGGCCACACGATGGGCTGGACCAAGCCGTTCGTCTTGATCTGCCTGTTCGGCGGACTGGCCATTCTGGCGTTGTTCGTGGTCGTCGAGACGCGAGTCAAGGACCCGATGTTCCGGTTGCACCTGTTCAAGAACCGCGCGTTCACGATGGGCAACCTGACCGCCCTGTGCGCGGCGCTGTCACGCGGCGGCCTGATGTTCATGTTGATCATCTGGCTGCAGGGCATCTGGCTGCCTGAACACGGCTACTCGTTCGCGCGCACGCCGCTGTGGGCAGGCATCTACATGATCCCGCTGACGATCGGCTTCCTGGTTTCCGGGCCGCTCTCGGGGCGGCTCGCCGACCGGTACGGCGCGCGGCCGTTCGCGACCGCCGGCGTAGCGCTGTCGGGCACGGTGTTCCTGCTCTTCAACCTGCTCCCGATGAACTTCCACTACGTGTGGTTCGCGATCCTGCTGCTCCTTGTTGGTCTTGCCCTCGGCCTGTTCTTCGCACCGAACACCGCAAGCGTGATGAACTCCCTGCCGCCGGACCAGCGCGGCGCCGGAGCCGGCATGCTCAACACCTTCCAAAACAGCGCACAGGTGCTCTCGATTGGCATCTTCTTCACCGTCATCACCCTCGGGCTCGCGGCCAGGCTCCCCAGCGCGCTCTCAAAGGGGCTGATCGCCCAAGGGGTTCCCGCGGCGCAGGCCCATCAGATCGCCACGCTGCCACCGATCGGCTCGCTGTTCGCGGCGTTCCTTGGCTTCAACCCGATCAAGCAGCTGCTGCCCTCAGCATCGGCGGCGCATGTCTCGGCGGCGCACTACCAGTTCCTCACCGGCCGAGGCTTCTTCCCACACCTGATCTCCGGGCCGTTCGGTCACGGTCTGCACCTCGCGTTCTTTATGGCTGCGGCGGTTTGCTTCCTCGGCGCGATCTTCTCGGCGCTCCGCGGTGGTCAGCGCGCCGCTCCGCTTGGCAAGACACCGGCCGAGCGGATCGAACGTGGCCTGGCGGGTTCGGGTGAGGTGGCGATGGCCGAAGCCGGCGCGGGCTCCGAGAGCAGCCAGCTCGGCGGCTAAGTCCGTCGCAACACCCGTACTGCACAGCACCTCCCTGCCACCGAACATCCGTAAGTTGTTCGGTGGACGTGTCAACCCCGCGGTGTGCGCGAGCGTTGATAAGGGGACGGAGTTAGTCGTGACCTTCGAGGAGGCGTCGACCGCACACTCTTCGTCTCCGACGTTCGAGGAGGTCTTTCCCGTGCTCATCCGCGACGCCTATCGCGTCGCGTACCGGCTACTCGGCGACCGTGGCGAAGCCGAGGACGTTGCCCAAGAGGCCTGCGCCCGCGTCTACAGCAGGTGGGCGACGGTCCGAGATCACGCCGAGCCGTGGTGCGTGCGCGTGGCCAGCAACCTCGCGCTGGACCTGCTGCGTGCCCGGACCCGGGCGCTCCGACGGAACGAGCGGCTCAAGACCAACGACTCGACGCCCGCGCCGGCGATCGATGAGCGACTGGATCTCTACGCCGCACTCGCCCAACTCCCGCGCCGGCAGCGCGAAACCGTCGTGCTGCGTTACCTCGGCGACCTGTCCGAGGCGCAGACCGCTGACCTGATCGGCTGCTCGGTCGGATCGGTCAAGACCCACGCGAGCCGGGGGCTCGCTTCGCTGAAGGAGGTGCTCGCCCGATGACCTTCGACGACCCCGGCGACCCGTTCTTCAGCAACCTCGACGACCCGACGCCGCCGCTGCACGGCAGCGATGCGCTCACCAGCGTTGTGCAGCGTGGCCAGCAGATCAAGCGCCGGCGACGGACCGCGTACTCCGTCAGCACTGCGGTCGTCGTGATCGCGATCGCCGGCGCGGCCGTCGGGTTGGCCAACGCCGGCAACGGAGGGTCCAAAGGCGAGGCAGTCACGCCGCTCCACACCACGTCGTCGTCGGCCAAGTCACCACATCCGACGTCGTCCTCGCGCCACACCGCATCGACACCCAACGGCGGCGGCAGCCTCCCGACCCCACACCGCCACCACTCGCCGAGCCACGGTCCGAGCTCGCCGACTCAGCCAGTCTGCGTCAGCGACACCCCCACAACCGGCCCCAGCTCTGATCCGCCGTCGTCGCCGTCCGGCGGCGGCGCGGTCGGCAACATCGTGGGCTCCCCCAAGGCCGGCCAGTCGAGTGGCCCCTCGCCGAGCCCGACCGCCACCGCGACTCCGACACCGACGTGCGTCTCGCCGATGCCGACCTCTCCTGGCACGACATCGCCGGCCCCGACGGACTCGCCCAGCGCGCCCTCGTCCTAGCCAAACTCCCCGGCTAGGAGTCGAGCACCACGTTTTGGGCGTGGCCAGTGACGGTGATGCCAGTGGCAGAGATCGTCACCGACTGCAGCTGGATCTGGAACGGCAAACCCTTCAGCGGCACCGAAAAGCTCAGTCGCGTGATCCCGCCGAGCACCTGAGTGCCCGGGGTCGCAGCGCGCAGATGGCCGACGGTCACCCGGACGACGTTGTCGAGGACAGACAGCTTGCCGACACCGCGGAGCGTGACCGTCTTGCCGTGCACGTGGAGCCGGTCGATCACGGTGGCGTCCGCACCGACCCCAGCCCCTGACTTCGGCTCGAGCGATACGACCTGGTGGGCGGGGTGGTGGGCGCTGAGGTAGTTATCGACCGCGTCAAACGCGATGAGCGCGGACCCATCGATGCGATCAACCGGCACCCGGGTCACTGTCTGATGCCACACCTGGCTGAACGGCACGTGCACCCCGTGCAACCGCGCGGTCACCGTCGTGACGGTCACACCGTCGACGACGATGCCGCTCGCCGTCACGGTCACGTTCTTGTAGTCGCCGCCGAGCGCCTGGGTCAGGAACGGGAAGCCGTTGATCGAGGCGTCTGGCCGGTGCTGCAGATGCTCGTCGGTCTGAATCTTGCCGGCCATCACGTGTGCCGCGACGATCGCGCCCAACCGGTCGGCTGCCACGAGGACGGCAATCAGGAAGATCAAGACCGCGATCAAGAATCGACGGAACACTCAGCCTCCCGCGAACGGTGGCAGCACCTCGACGGTGCCATCCGCGGACAGCTCGATCGCAGTGTGATCGCGGACGCCGACCGGCGCCTCATCCACGACGTACGAGCTGCGATCGAGGATCTTGCCCAACATGGGGCCGTGACGCTCCCGAGCTGCCGCAAGGGCGGCGGCGAGCGTCGGTGAGTCGTACGGCTCCTCGGCGACCCCCGCGGCATCGCGGGCGGCCGCCCAATAGCGAATCGTTCCGGTCGGCACGGCGGCCTACCGGCCCGGACCCCGAGCGAGCAAGGCGGGCAGATGCCCGCCGATGCGGTCGAGCAACTCGCGGGTTGCACCACTCTCGGCGTGCCCGAAACCCTCGATCACCCACAGCTCCTTCGGCTCACGGGCCGCTGCATAGAGCGCCTCGGCGTGATCGACCGGGAAGTAATGGTCGCGGTCACCGTGTACGAACAGTACGGGGATCGGGCTGATTTGTGGGACGACTTCAAGCGGCGACTCCGGCGGCTTCGCCGGATCCCAGCCGGCCGGCGAGATCCGCGTCCGCAACGCGCGCCGCGTGATCAACCGCCCCAGCCGGGTCTCGATCGCCCAGTGGACGCGCCGCATCGGTGCGGTGTCCTTGAAATACCAGCGCGAAACTGCCGAGACACTGATGACCGCGTCCACGCCGCCATGCAACGCGGCGTGGCGCAACACCACGCTGCCCCCCATCGACCAGCCACACGTGACCACGTCGGCATAGCCGAGCTCACGAGCCGCGCCAACTGCAGCATCGAGGTCAAGCACCTCGTGCTGGCCGACAGTCGACTGCCCGCTCGACCGGCCGTGACCACGGAAGTCGAACGCCAGCACACCGGCGTACGCCGACAGCGCCGACACCACCTCACGCACTCCCGGCCGACCGATTGACTGCGTGAACCCGTGCGCCACGATCACGGCGATCCGCCGCTGCTCGCCCGGGCCGGCCACGTGGACTGCCGTGAGTCGCTCGCCGTCCACGGTCTGCAGCGCGAGTGAGTCACCGATCTGCGCGGACGAAGGTGCGGACACTCGGCTATCCTGACGTAGTCGGGCCTGGGCAGCGCCGCCCCCCGTGGGATTGGCGCCGTGTCGGCCCTTTTCCTTTTGCCGCAAGTGAAAGGATCACCCGGTGGCGAGCTTGCTGCTCTTGACCAGCGCGACCGGCGCCTCGACTGACGTACTGCCAAGCCTTGCGCTGCTCGGCCATGTGGTCCGCGTCGTTCCGCTCGAAGCGGCGCCCCTTCTCGACGCACCGCCGTGCGACGTGGTCGTCATCGACGCCCGCCGCGAGCTTGCGGCTGCCCGCCAGACCTGCCGGCTGCTGCGTACCACTGGCACGTCCGCGCCGCTGCTCGCGGTTGTGACCGAGGGTGGCCTGACCGCCATTGCCGCGGACTGGGGTCTCGACGACGTCCTGCTGGAGAGTTCGGGCCCGGCCGAGGTCGAAGCGCGGCTCCGGCTCGCAATCGGTCGAGCCACGGCCGCCCAGGCCAGCACGATCAGCAACACCGAGGAGATCCGATCCGGTGACCTCAGCATCGACGAGGCGACGTACCAAGCGCGAAGCTCGGCACCCACGCACTCGACCTCACCTTCAAAGAGTTCGAGCTGTTGAAATACCTCGCGCAGCATCCTGGCCGGGTTTTCACGCGGGCGCAGCTGCTGCAGGAGGTCTGGGGCTACGACTACTTCGGTGGCACTCGCACCGTTGACGTCCATGTCCGGCGGCTTCGGGCAAAGCTCGGTCCAGACCGCGAGGCACTGATCGGTACGGTCAGCAACGTCGGCTACAAGTTCGTGGCGCAGGCGCTCGACTGCGTTGCCCGCCGAGGCGGCTGACAGCGATCTGTCGAGCCCAGTCGCCCCGGTGATCGCCGGCGCGGCATCGATCGAGGCCGCCGCCACTCGCTGACCCCACATCGCAGCTAGGGTCGCGCTGTGTCAGAGCAACGGATCGAACAGCGCTCAGAGCTGCCCGCCGAGCACGTCGAAGCAGTTCTTCGCCTGGTCGACGACGTCACGACAGTCGAGGGCGTGCCGCCGCTGTCCGAAGCCGTCATGCTGCATATCCGCTACGGCACCGATATTGAGGTCCGTCACCTTTTGATGTGGCTCGGCGACGAGCTTGTCGGCTACGCCCACCTCGACGTCGGTGGCGTCATCGCCGAGCTCGCCGCCGTCGATCCGGTCAACATCCGCGCCCTCGTCGACGAGCTGATCGGGGGAACCGGACCCTCACTTCAGGTATGGGCGCACGGCGAGAAGACGACCACTGCCCGTGTGCTGCGCGATCTCGGGCCTGAGCGAGGTCCGAGTGCTGTTGCAACTGCGGCGATCGCTGCAAAAGCCGCCATTGGACGAGCCGGCGTGGCCACCAGGAGTGACCGTACGCACGTTCGTGGTCGGGCAGGACGAAGCCGGCCTGGCTCGAGGTCAATAACCTGGCGTTCGCCGACCACCCGGACCAGTCCGGCTGGTCAATCCGCGACATCGAGACCCGCGAGGGCGAGCCGTGGTTCGATCCGGCGGGCTTCTTCCTCGCCGAGCGCGACCACGAGATCGTCGGGTTCCACTGGACGAAGGTGCACACCAGGGAAGGGCAGGACGCGATCGGCGAGGTCTACGTCGTCGGTGTCGCCCCGTCGATGCAGGGCCAAGCACCTCGGCTCGGCGCTGACGCTGGTCGGCTTGATCCATCTCCAGGGTCTAGGCCTCGCGACTGTGATGCTCTACGTCGACGAGTCGAACACTGCCGCGGTCAGGGTGTACGAGCGCCTCGGCTTCACCCGATGGGACGCCGACATCTGCTTCCAACCCTTTCGTTCGTATGTCACATAAGGGTTGCTAGGGCTGCACTCATGTGACATAGGGGTCGCTATAGCGACCCCTATGTCACATACGATCCGGCGGCGGCTGCGGCTTGGCGGGACTTGCGCTTGGCGCGATGTGGCACCGACTCACGGCCGCCGGTCTCGACCGCCGAGATGAGCAGGCCGCCGAGCAGCCCAAGGTCGCGGGTGAACAACGAGCGCTGTGCGCGCTTGGCCTCGCCGTCTTTCTCGGTCCAGAAGTCATGCCCAGTGACCGCCTCCGGCACCACTGTCAACGCGAGAACGAATGCGGCCAACCGTGGCATTCGGTTAAGCGCCAGCAGGACACCGCCGCCGACCTGCGTTGCCGCCAGGGTTCGCGAGACCGTCACCGGCTGCGAGGCACCGTACGCTTCCACCCGGCTTGCCCGCCGATCAATGCCCTGCAGCGCCTCCCAACCTGAGCTGATGAACGCGGCGCCGAGCAACGGTCGGGCGAGTCGTCGAATCACGGTGAATCCTCTCGGTCTTTTCGTCGTCGACCTGAGTCATACCCAGAACTGACCGTCTCGACCCGACAACTCACGGCTTTCGGCGAATCCGATCCGCCCAGCGCCGCGCGGTCGGGGCGACGCTCGCGGGCAGCGTGGCGGCGATGCGGTCCGCTCGGTCGGATGCGCCGGCGGCGACTCGGTGGCCGGCGCGTCGTAGTCGGTGCCCGCGATGATCGTGACGATCGCGTTGGCGTCGAGGTCGTCGCTGTCGGGGATCTGCGGCACGAAGCCGACCAAGATGCCGTCGCGGAGCACCATCGCCTCGAGGCCCGAGGCGCACCGTCGTTGTCCCAGATCGCCTCGCGCCCGTCCGGGATCACGACGCGCACCCCGACGCTGTAGACGCCTACGCGTCGATTGACGTGCGCGAAGACCGATCGCGCGCGCAGCTGCTCGACAACATCGACGGCAATCGACTCTTCCATGCAGCAACGCTACGACGTCTACGTGTGAAGATCCCTCAGGTAGGCGGCGAGAGGTACGACGGAGATTCCTCGACCCCAGTTCGCAATCCGCTCGACGTCGACTGCCACCATCGCCTGGATCAGCTCGGCCAGCGACGTCGTCGGCTCCCAGCCAAGATCCTGCCGCGCCCGGGACGGATCACCCCAGGTCTGCGGCGCATCGGCCGGCCGCACGATGCCCGGGTCATCGCCGACGTAGCGCCACGGATCGTCGATCCCGACAGCAGCCAAACGCGATCTCGACCACGTCCCGCAACGACGATGACACGTTCCGGTCGCGATGACGTAGTCGGCAGGCGCATCAGCTGCTGCAGCATCAGCCACATCGCCCGGACGTGATCAGCGGCCGCGCCCCAGTCGCGGCGCACGTCGAGGTTCGCCGAGCGAGAGCTCGCTCGCGCGCCCCTCGGCGATCTCCGCGACAGCTACGAGTGATCTTTCGGGTGACGAATGACATCGCGCGCAACGGGCTCTCGTGGTTGAACAGGATCCCGTTGCACGCGAACAACCCATCCGTCCCGCGGTAGTCGACACGACCCGTTCTGCGCAGCGCATCTTCGCCGATGCCATAGGGACTCTGCGGCTGGCGAGGCGTGTCGTTCGTCCTGTGGCTGCTGCAATCGCCGACGCCGAAGATCTCCGGCACTGGACGCCTGGAAGAACCGCGGCTGCAGCACCGCTGTCATCGCGATACCGGCCAGAGTTTCCAGCAAGCGCGCGACCGCGTCGGCCGTTGACCTCGCCGACCCGCTCAGCGTCGGCCCACGGCCCGCCAACGGAGCTCATCGCCGCAAGGTTGTAGACCTCGTCGGGGCGAACCGCGCGACCAGCTCCCGCATCGCCTCGCCGTCGCGGACATCGACCTCGACGACCTCGACGCCGTGAGGTATGGAGCAAGCCGGGCCTGCTCGCGCTGCCCGGATACTCGATCCGGTCGACGCGATAACCCTGCGACTGGAGCAGTCGCGGCGAGATATACACCGTCCTGTCCCGCGACACCGGTGATCAGCGCAGCGGGCTCCACGCGGGCAGACACTACAGTCTCACCGGACATGTCATCGGAGGCAGCGGATGCCCAAGCGGGCGCTCATCACCGGGATCACCGGACAGGACGGGTCGTACCTCGCTGAGCTGCTGCTCGACAAGGGGTACGAGGTCCACGGCATCATCCGTCGCGCCTCGACGTTCAACACCCATCGCCTCGACCACCTCTACGTCGACCCGCACGAGCCCGACGCCCGGCTGTTCCTGCACTACGGCGACCTGACCGACGGCACCCGGCTCGTCACGCTGCTGACCAAGGTGCAGCCCGACGAGGTCTACCACCTCGCGGCGCAGACCCACGTGCGGGTGTCGTTCGACGAGCCGGAGTACACCGGCCTCACGACCGGTCTCGGCACGACTCGGCTGCTCGAGGCGATCCGCGCGACTGGCCTCGCCACCCGCTTCTACCAAGCCTCCTCCTCGGAGATGTTCGGCGCGACCCCGCCGCCGCAGGACGAGAGCGACGCCGTTTCACCCGCGGTCGCCGTACGGCGTGGCGAAGGTCTACGGCTACTGGATGGCACGCAACTACCGCGAGGCCTACGGGCTGTTTGCCTGCAACGGGATCCTGTTCAACCACGAGTCACCCCGACGAGGCGAGACGTTCGTCACCCACAAGATCACCCGCGCGGTAGCCGCGATCGCCGCCGGCCAGCAGGAGCTATCTCTACCTCGGCAACCTCGACGCGGTGCGCGACTGGGGATATGCGCCGGAGTACGTCGACGCGATGTGGCAGATGCTGCAACAGGACGAGCCCGATGACTTCGTCATCGCGACCGGCAGCGCCGTACTCGGTCCGCGACTTCGTGCAGTTCGCGTTCGATCACGCCGGGCTCGACTGGGAGAAGCTACGTGAGTTTCGACGACCGCTACCTGCGGCCGTCCGAGGCCGACGCGCTCGTCGGCGACGCGAGCAAGGCGGCGGCACGCTCGGGTGGACGGCGAAGGTGCTGACCCCCGAGCTGGCGCGGATCATGGTCGACGCCGACCGCGCTCGCTCGAAGCAAGTCGCGTCATCGGCAGCGTCACGGACTGGGTGGGCGCGACTAGCTGGCGGTCCGCAACGATGTGGCGCCAGAACGGAATCTGCGACGACGTAGCTGCCGATCGGCGGCGATCGCGCCGACACCGATGTCGACGCTGATCCGCCCCTGCTTGGCCCAGTAGACGTCCTGCAGGTCCAGCAGCAGGGCGAACTCGTCGACGATCAGCGCAGCGCCTGCGCCGTAGATCGCCGCGAGAGTTGTCGTACGGTCTTCGGTCGGCTGGATGGCGAGCGCGAGCCCGCCAGACGTGCCGACCATGAGGATGCCCCACATGTAATGGTGCAGGTGCTCGCCGCCGAGCGACAGATTGCGGAACGGCCCGCGGCCGGCACGAATCGCATGCGTCAACAGCCGGACGCCGGTGAAGGTGGTCGTGAAGGCCGACCAGCCGACCAGCCCGATTTGCGACTTCCGGTCGAGGCGGTCGTAGGCCTCGCGACGGCGACGGGCGAGTTCGGCCATGGGGTCAGGCTAGAGCGCCGCTGGACGCTCGACGTACGACCTCAGACGCACGCGCGGCAGCGCCCGAGCGCGACGCGTGAACGCTCGGTCAACCGACATCTCGCGATGGCACACCGAGCAGACGAACTCGCTCCTTCTCGTGCTCCTGCGGCGGCGGCACTGGGGTCGCGGTCAGCCGGATGCGAGCGCCGGAGGCGCCGGATCAAGGACCCGCTAGCTGATCGCATAACCACCATCTACTAGGAGCCGGGACAGCGTGAGGAAGACGTATCAATGCATCGGCGCGAGCGGCGGAGATCGCTCGACCCGTTCGGCACACCGCTGACCGTCCGCTGGGCCCAACGCGGCAACGCCGAGCCGTGTCAGGCGGCTGATCGCGTCGCGCATTCGGTGCGCGCTAGGGTCGCCGCGGCGGGCGAACGCCACAGGGAGGACTCGAACGCTGATGGCGGGCCGACCGGACCGCGCGACTCCCACCCGGAGCTGCCCGCGATCCCGACCGGGCCCGCTCACGCCGCTGTCATCGCTCTGGTCGGCGTCGGCGGCGTCCTCGGCACCGCCGCACGCTACGCATTGGCCGATGGCTGCCGGCCGGCACTGGCTTCCCGCGCGGCACGCTGATCGCCAACCTGGTCGGCACTCTGTCCTCGGCATCCTGCTCGAGGCGCTCGCCCGCGGCGGGCCGGATGCCGGGCTGCGCCGCCGGGCTCGGCTGCTGGTCGGCACCGGCTTCTGCGGCGGCCTGACGACCTACAGCACTCTGGCCGTCGAAACTGATCTGTTGATCCGTGCACATCGCGATGCGCTTGCGGCCGGGTACGCGGTCGGCTCAGCATTCGTCGCGGGAGTCGTCGTGGCCGGCGTCGGCATCGCGTTCGCCGCCAGAGTCCACCGCGCGGTTGACGTGACGGCGGTCGAGGAATGATCACGATATGGGTGTCACTAGCCGGCGGCGGTCGGCGCGATCGCCCGCTATGTCATCGACTCGCGTTGCGCGCCCGCTGGCCAGTGAGTTCCCGGTCGGAACGATGACGATCAACATCAGTGGCTCGCTTCTTCCTGGCGTACTTACTGGCTTGGTCATCGCCCACGGCGCCTCGTCCGATCTGCGAACCATTGCGGGACTCGGCTTCTGCGGCGGCTACACGACCTTCAGCGCGGCAAGCGTCGAGACTGTACGCCTGGCTGAGCAACGCCGCTGGGCGCCTGCCTGGGCTATGCCGGCGGCTCGCTGCTGCTCGCCTTGCTCGCGGCGGGAGCCGGACTCGCCCTCACCGGCGTGTAGCCAGCTGTGCGGTCTGGCCGCTCAGGCCTCAGTGGTCGAGCACGGCCTCGCGGTCGGTCTTCATCCTGCCGTAGCCGGGGTGAACCCCACGGGTTAGGCCCTGCTCGTCGGCGATCCGGGTCAGAAACCGGCGAGCGCCTTCCGCTCCTCGGCGGTCAGTGCCGCCAGAACTCACGCTCGGCGTCGCGAGCGACCGCCCCAAGCTCGACCAGCATTTCTTCACCGGCCGCGCTGAGGTGGAGCAGATGGACCCGGCGATCTCGCGCATCTCGACGACGTTGGACCAGGCCCGCGGGTCTCGAGGTCGTCGATGAAACCGACCATGCGGCTCGGCGGCACGCCGAACTCCGCGGCGATCGCCTGCTGGCTGCGGCCGGGTGACTCGCCGACCGCCCGCAGCACGCCGACGTGCGGCGGAGTGAGCCCCAACGGCTGGATCCGCTTGGCGTAGGCCGCCGCCGAATGGGCGCCGAGCTGCGCGAGAAGAAAGCCGACGCCGATCACGGCAGGCGGCCGGCCTGCGGACCGCGGGGGCGTCGGTCGGCCATGGGGGATGACAATACCCTTTACATAATCGTTTGTGTTGTGAAAGGTTTTTTCCTCGAACGGAAGGTGGGGTTCGACGGGGATCGACGTGCGAAGGGGATCGATATGAGCGACGCAGCGACCGGGACGACCCGGTCCGTTCTTCGGGCGGGTAGCGGAGTTCGTGCTGCAGCACCGGCGTTGGGTGATGATCGGCTGGCTGGTCATCTTCCTCGCCGGCGGCGCGCCGCGTCGAAGGTGTGGAGTCGCCTCTCGGTCGACTTCTCCCTCCCAGGCCAACCGGGCTACGAAACCGCCAAGCAGCTCACCGAGATCTACGGCGCCAACGGCACGCTCGGCTTCACGAGCATCGGAGTGCTCACGCCACCGGCCGGACACTCTGCAGCGCGGAAACCGCCGCGCTCAACCTGCCGCCGCACAGTCCAGCAAGCGGTGCCGGGATCCCGGGTCATCGACTATGCCAATACCCACGACGCCGAGGTTCATCGGCACGAACTCGCGCACCACTGTCGCGCTGATCTTCAGTCCGCCGCCGACGTCGTTCTCCTCTGATCCCGACGCCAGCCCCTAACACGCGCTGAGTACGTCACTGCCTGGCTGGCGACCGGGCATCACCGGGCTGGATCAGCTCGCTTCGGGCGGCAGACACCAGTGGGCCGGGGGTCTTCACCGAGACGGTGATCGGCGCGATCGGCGCGCTCATCGTTCTGCCTTCGTCTTCGCCTCGCTGCTGGCTTTCGTCCCGCTGATGTCGCCGCGGTCTCGATCCTCACGACGTTCCTCGTCGTGCTCGGCCTCACCTACATCACCGAAGTGTCGTTCGTCGTCGAGTTCCTCGTCGCCCTCGTCGGGCTCGGGCTGGCGATCGACTACAGCCTGCTTCTCGTGACCCGATGGCGGGAGGAACGCGAGCACGGCCTGTCGAACCACGACGCGGTCGTCCGTGCGACGGAGACGGCCGGGCGCACGGTCGCCGTCTCCGGGATTCACCGTCGCGATCGGCCTGTTGGCGCTGATCGTGTTACCGGTGCCGGGCCTGCGCAGCGTCGGGATCGGCGGCGTGCTGATCCCGCTCGATCTCAACGACGGTCGTCCTGACCCTGCTGCCCGCCATGCTCGGCGGCATCGGCCCACGGGCGGACTGGCCACGGATCCGGCACGAGGCCAACGCCAGCAAGCCCTGGACCAGATGGGCCCGGGTGGTCGTCAAGCAACGGTGGGTCGGTGCGGGTGTCGCAATCGTCGCCCTTGCCGTCCTGCTCAGCCCGGTCTTCGGACTCAAGGTCGGCCAGACCAGCGTCTCGGCGCTCGCCCAGACCGGGCCGGCCCATGATGGCGTACGTCGAGATGACCGAGTCAGGGGATCAGCCCGGGCATCCTGCACCCCGCTGGAGGTCCTCGCGACGTCCGACGCGGCTCCGGCCGCGTTCAGTGCGACCCAGACAGGCCGAGGGCATCGTGACAGCGACCTTGCCGACCGGGCCCGCGGGGTCCCGGGACGGGTTCGCCGACATCATCGCGATCCCCAACGTCGTGACGGTCAACAGCGAGACGCTCGCGCCGGTGCGCAGCGTGCAGGCCGCGGTCGCGGACATCCCGGGCGTCATTGGCGTTGCCGGCGACGGGCCTCTGCAGCAGGACTACATCCACGCCGTCTACGGGCACTTCCCGCTGATGTTCACGATCATCGCCTTGGCGACGTTGATCCTGTTGATGCGGGCCTTCCGCTCCTTCGTCCTCGCCCTCAAGGCGGTCATCCTCAACCTGGTCTCGATGGCCGCGACGTTCGGGCTGCTGACGTTCTTCTGGCAGGAGGGTCACGGCTCGCACGGCGCTGTTCGGCGTGCCGGCGACCGGGGCGATCACGTTCTGGATCCCGCTGATGATCTTCGCGTTCCTGTTCGGGCTCTCGATGGACTACGAGGTGTTCATCCTGAGCCGGATCCGGGAGGAGTACGACGGGGCGCCGGCGCTCGGCACGCGAAGTGCGGTCGTCCAGGGTCTCGGCCGTACCGGCCGGCTGGTCACCAGCGCCGCACTGATCCTGTTCTTGGCGTTCGCGTCGCTGGCCTCTGGACCGGAGACCGACATCAAGGTGCTGGCGACTGGGCTCGGCGTCGGCATCCTGCTCGACGCGACGATCGTGCGCGCGCTTCTCGTCCCGGCGCTGATGGCGCTCATGGGCCGCTGGAACTGGTGGCTGCCGGACTCGTTCGCCCGAGTCCTGCGCGTCCAGCCAACCACCCGCCCCGCCGCCACCCCCATCCCCACGTAGCCAACCGTTCGTATGTCACATAAGGGTTGCCTGGGCTGCCCTCATGTCACATCGGTGTCGCTATAGCTGCCCTTATGTGACATACGAACGGTTGGCTACGTGACGGAGATGCCGACGCCGCCTCGGGTGGTGGCGCCGTACTTCTCCTTCTCGGTACGCAGATCAAGGGGACGGATCGAGGTACGCGCCTCGCGGGCGGCATCGGTCAACAACTCGGCCGGGATGATCCACGCCACCTCGAACTCGATCCCATCTGGGTCCTTGCCGTAAAGGCTCTTCGTGGTGCCGTGATCTGAGGAGCCGACGAGGCTGCCGGCATCGGCGAGTGCGCGCGCGAGTCGCTCGAGCTCGTCAAGCGTGTCGACCTCCCACGCCAGGTGATAGAGCCCAACGGTCGACCGCCCGGCGAGGGATGGCCCGGCGCCGCTGCCAATCTCGAACAACCCGAGGTCGTGGTCGTTCGTCGAGCCGGGCGCCTGCAGGAACGCCGCACCCGTGAAGTTGGCGGGCGTCATCTCCTCCAGCCGCCGAAAGCCCAGCACGCCGCAGTAGAAATCAACGCTGCGTTGGACGTCGGAGACGTAGAGGACAGCGTGGTTGAGTCGCACAATTCCCATGGATCGACGCTACCGCCGGTCGGTCGCCAGGCGTTGGGCTAGACCAGCGCGTAGTGGCGGACGCCGTCGGTCATCGTCATCGTCGCGCGACCCTGGGAGACCAGCAGGTCGAGATGGGCGCCGGTCTCACAGACTGCGAGGAACTGGTTGAACGTGTCGAGATCAGCCAGCGACCGCTCGCGACGAGTCCAGGTGACCTTCGCCGCGACCTCCGCTGCAGTGTCCGCACCCCAGCCCAGCGCCGCCGCCATCGTGTCGAGCCGCACCCGGTGGAACTCCACCAACTCATCGACCCGCTGATGCGCGCTCGACGTAACCGGACCGTGGGCCGGAAGCAGCATCGCGTCCGGGCGCCGCCGCACGATCGCGAGCGACGCCAGAAACGCCCCCAACGGATCTGACGCCAGCGCCGGCTCGAATCCGATCGACGGCGTGATCGTCGGCAACACGTGGTCACCAGCGAACAGCAGGCCACCCGGAGTGTCGTAGAAGACGACGTGCCCACGCGTGTGGCCCGGCGTCGCGACCACGTCGAGCGGGCGCTCGCCCGCCATCAGGACTTCGTTCGGCGTGAACCAGTCGTCAGGCAGCTCCCAATCGGAGTGATCGACCGCGTGGCTGTGCGCCTCCAGCGTGTCGGCGATGTCTCCCGCACCGAGCTCTCGCAGGTACGTCACCTGCTCCTGGCCGGCCGCGCGGCCAGGCCGCATCGTCATCTCCAGCGACGGCCGCTCGTCGGCACCAAGTGTGACGCGAGTGCCGAACTCCCGGCGAAGATGCACGGCTTGGCTGTAGTGGTCGCGGTGCACGTGCGTGACGAGAAACCGTCTGATGTCAGTGAAATCGGCGCCTAACTCGCGGAGCCCATCACGCAGGATCTCCTTCGCCTCCGGGATCGACCAGCCCGAGTCGATCAGCACCAATCCGTCGCTGCTGGTCAAGGCGTAAACGTTGACCGCACGCAGGCCGTCGTTGGGCAGCGGCAGCGGGATGCGATGCACCCCTGGCACTACTTCGTAAACGCCGCGCGTAGTCCAGTCGTCAGTCGTCACACAACCTGTTTACACGCTCGCCAGCTGCTTAGACCGGCGCCACCGCAAACCGCGTGACCGCAGACCCGTGGGATGGCGTTCGCGGCAGCACGATCCGATAGCGCGCCGTGCGTTTTGCCGGCACTGGAACGCTGAAGTACGCCCCAGCCGCTGAATTCAGCTGGGTCGTCGCGACCGCAGCCCAACCGCTCGCGGTACGACGCTGCAGCGTCACCGTGTCACCTTGATCGGCGCCCTCGGTCGCGACACTGACCGTGTACGTCGAACCCGCCAGCGTGGTCGCGGCGGAGATGGTCGGCACCACCACAACCGTGACATCGGAGCTGTGCACGCCAGCACCGACGACGAGCCGGAGGCGGACCGACTGTGTCAGTGGCGGTGTCGTCAGCTCGACCGAGCCATCCGCGCTGGTCAAGCCAGACGCCACCTCGCTCGCCGTGCCCTGACCGATAAGTCGCTCGATCAGCCAGACCCTGCGATTGGACACCGGCGCACCAGTCGGAGTGGCAAGTTGGCCCACCACCGACACGGTGCTGTTGATCGGCACTTTCGCACTCTGCACCGTGATCGTGATTGAGCCCGACACGATCGGCGGCACGGTCGGCGTAGAGGTCGGAGTCGGCGTCGGGGTTGGTGTCGACGTTGGGGTGGGAGTGGGTGAGGTGGCCGACGACGACCCGCCGGCGGACGGCGCGACCTTCGGGTGCGTCTTCGCCTTCGGGCCAACCGAGTGATGCGAGGACGGCGACACGGAACGCGCCGGGGTGGGCGTCGTCACCACCGGTGGGGTCGACGCCCCACCAGCCGCGGGCGGCGACGGCGCGCTCGAGTGGGACCCGCCCGCCACCAACTTGTGATGGTGGGTCGTCTTCACTGCCGGCACTCCGAGGAAGCCGCCGACATCATTCGCCGCGCGTTGAAGCGGCGCGGGCAGCGACGACGTATAAGCCGCAGCCGCCGCTCCACCGGAGAAGGCAACTGCGATCGCCAACGCGGAACCACCCACACCGAGGCGACCGATATAGCGCCGGCGCGACCGACGTGGCGCGGCGGCGCGGAACGCGGCGAGGGCGTACTCCTCACCCGCCAGCTCGTCGGCCGTGCCAGGCCCGGTCAGCGCGCGAACGACCGGGTCGTCCTGCCAGGCGGTCAAGTCATCTTCGCGACGACGCATGTTCAGACCACCTCCGCCGACTGGACGCGCGGATCGCGCGACAGGGCACGCAACCCGCGATGAACGCTCACTCTGACGGCCCCCGGAGACTTGCCGACGATCTGCGCGACCGCGGCCACATCAAGCCCTGCGATGACTCGCAAGGCGACCAACTCTGCCTGATCTGACGGCAACGACGCGACCATCGCGAGCGCCTGCTCGGTCGATAGTCGTTCCATTGCCTCGCTTTCTGCTGAGGGCGCGAGCGCCGGCTTCGCCGAGCTGACGTCGGCAAGCGGCACGACCGGTCGAGCTGCCTTGGCTCGAGCCGCGTCGATCGCTCGATGCCTGGCAACCGTGAACAGCCAGCCCCGAAAGCCATCTGCCGTGCCGATGAAGCTCGGCAGATCCCGGACGATCTGCAACCAGGTCTCGGCCGCGATGTCCTCGCAGCCCTCGCCGCTTTGCACTCGTAGGTAACGCAGGAGCCGCGGCTGCAACATCCGCCATAACTCCAGGAAGCCCGACTCATCACCTGCTCGGGCGCGCCGAAGGGCATCGTCGAGCACCTCGTCGACCTGGCCCGGAGGGGGGCCAGGTCGACGAGAGCGAGACGACAGGTCGGATCCGATACGTACCGTCCCCTCCTGATGCCCCGATTGTCCGGTGCCACAGCGTGCCGAACCGTTGCCTGCTTAGGAAACGGTGACAGTAACGACGCCGCTCTGGCAACCGGAGAACTGCAAACCACCCGAGAAGACCAACTGGTAGTCCTCGGAGGAGGTCGGCGCGGGCTCAGTGAAGCCAACGCCGCCATTGTGACCGGTGCGGTGGGTGGCCACAGTGGTCCACGTGCTCGTGCCGTCTGGCCTGTCCTGCAATGTCACCATGCGATGCGCGAGGGCGTGACCGCCGCCGCGAAGGTCGCCACTGATGACCTCGGTGCCCTTCTTGGGGCGGGCCGTGGCACGGATTGACAGCGTGCTCGTCCGGACGACATGCACGGTCGCGACGGCGCTGCGCGCAGCGGCATTGGTCGCCGTCTTGCGGAACACCAGTACGTAGTGCGAGGTCACAGCCGGCGACACGGAGAAACTGACACTGCCGTCGGCCGCAGTCACTGCCGTACCAATCTTCGCCCAGCCATGCGTGCCGTGGCGACCACGCAGGATGACGGTGTCACCGACGAGAGCGCTGCCGTCGAGGCTCAGCACGCCGTTCACGGTGTCGCTGCCGCCCGGGTTGATCGAGCTCGAGCCGAGCGCGATCGTCAGCGACGTGGTGTTACGGACGCGGACTCCAACGACTCCGCTGCGGGAGGGCCGCTGAAGCGCATTACCGAGGAAGGCGAGACGGTAGTGAGTCGAGACGGTGGGGCTGACCTGGAACCCGATCCGGCCGTGCGGGCCGGTGCGGTGCTCCGCGGCTTTGGTCCAGGTGGTCGTGCCGTTGGCCTTGGAGAGCAACTCGACCAGCCGGCCGGCGACGTGGCCGCGACGCGCCTTGAGCGCGCCGGTGATGAAGTCGCTGCCACCCGGGTTGATGCCCTGATGCGCCTCGCGGATGGATAGCGAGGTATGGGCTCTGGTTGCGGCGCCGGCGGGGACCGCCGCGCCGGCCAAAGCCACGCCGCTGAAGGCGACGACGGCCATTGCCGTCACCGCCGCCGTACGGCGAGGAAGGGTTGGCGTCATTGTGTGCCCTCTCTGCGACAGGCCCCGAAGGGCGGAAACGTTCGTCACCACAGACAGCGGATCGGCCGGCGAATGCGTTACAGCGGGCAGTAGCGTCGTGGATCGTGACCGCCCTGACCTCGCCACAGCCGGCCTCTTATCGCGACGCGACGATCGCCGACATCGACGCGGTTGTCGCGCTCGTCGAGTCCGCCTACCGCGGCGACCTGAGCCGGGCCGGCTGGACCACCGAGGCCGACCTGCTTGGCGGCCAGCGCACCGATGCCGAGTCTGTGCGGGCGATCGTCACGGGACACGACGCGCGGATGCTCCTGTGCGTGGCTCCCGACGGCGCCTTGCTCGCCTGTTGCCAGCTCGAGCGGCGAGACGCGGGAGTCGCGTATTTCGGCATGTTCGCTGTCTCGCCGCTGCTGCAAGGCGGCGGGATCGGCCACGGCCTGCTTGCCGAAGCCGAGCGCATCGCGCGGGCCGAGTACGCCGCGACAACGATGCAGATGACGGTGATCACCCAGCGCCAGGATCTCATCGCGTGGTACGTCCGACGCGGCTATGTCGTCACGGGCGAAAGCAAGCCCTTCCCGCACGGCGACGAGCGCTTCGGGCAACCCCGCCGCGACGACCTGTCCTTCGACGTCCTCGCGAAGTCTTTCCGGTGATCAGACAAACGCGACAATCCGCGTCCACCCCTCGCCGTGAGCGCAGTTGGTTTCGCACTTGCTTTTGAGTTTTGGAAGGTACGAACCCCCGAGCCTTAACCGGACGTACGGGTCGAGACCGCTACGCTCTCGCCGGATGAGCATCAACTCGCCAAGCGGGCGCGGGTTCGCTGTCGGCGACATCGATGTCCTATCGGTCATGCTGGAGCGCCACCGCGCCGGAACCAGGCCCGGCTGCCACGACGACGGCCACCGGGTCGCGCTGGTCATCGAAGGCGGCGGCATGCGCGGCGTATATGTCGGTGGCATGGCCAAGGCGCTCGGCGCCCTCGGCCTTCGAAACAGCCTCGACGAAATTCTTGCCGTCTCTGCCGGCGCCTACACCGGCACTGGCCTCGTCGCCGATCGCACCGACCACCTTGCCAAGGCGTACTACGACGACCTCGCGGTCGGGGCGTTCGTCGATTTCGGTCGCATGCTGTCGCGCCGCGGGCCGCTCGTCTCGCTCGACTTCTTGCTGGACACGGTCATGATCGGGCGCCACGGGTTCGAGTGGTCCTCGCTGCTCAGCAGCGACTTGCCGCTCCGCCCGGTCGCAACCGCACTCGACACGTTGGCAGCGAGCGAGCTGGTGGATCTTCGCAACGCCGACGACTGGCGCCAGGCATTGCTCGCCTCGTCCCGGATCCCGCTGTGGGCCGGCCCGCCGATCGAGCTGCACGGCCGACGGTGGGTTGACGGCTTCGTCACCGATCCGCTGCCGGTCGCACGCGCCGTCGACGGCGGCGCCACGCACGTTCTCGCCTTGTTGGCTCGGGCACCGCATGAACGCCTCTCGCCATCGAGCCGGGTGACGCCGCCAATGCGTGCACACCTGAACCGGCTGGCCCCCGGCCTGGCACGCGCAATGGCACAACGCGGCCGTCACCACCAAGACTCGACCGCGCTGATCAGCGGCTTGGTACGTCGCGGTGGCGCGCGAATCATGGGTCTACGACCGTTGCGCGGCCATGGCATTCGCTCGCTCACCACCGACGTGGCCCGGCTCCGCCTCGCCGGCGAGGCTGGCGAAGCCGCGGTCCACCGAGCAGTGGCGCTAGCCGGCTCTACCGCATAGCCGGCTCAGCCGCGGAGCACGACAAAACTGGTGACGGCAGCGCCGCCGGGCTCGAGCCCGGCCCACTCGGTCGGCACATCAAAACTCGACACCCCGCTTGTGGGATACGAGCGCGCAAGTGCGTCCCGGGAGTCCGCGTCACCGGTGCCATCGTCGAGCGCCGCCGCCAGCTCGCCGATAGACGGGTTGTGGCCGACCAACACGAGTGTCCCGACCTCGGGCGGTGTCTCGTGAATGATCGCGAGCAGGGCATCAACGGTGTTGTCGTACATCCGATGCTCGTCGAGGACCTCAGGAGCCCAGTCGAGCACCGTGGCGGCATGGTCCCAGGTTTGCCGAGCTCGGCGGGCAGTTGAGGAGACCACTCGATCCGCCTGCATCCCTGATAAGGCAAGCCAGCGTCCCACTTCGGTCGCGTCTCTGACACCTCGATCGGTCAACGGCCGCTCGTGGTCGTCCTCACCAGCTGCCGCCTTGGCGTGCCGGACCAGGACCACTCGCCGAGTCGTCATGACGCCAACCCTTCCAGTAAGGCACAAACCAGCTCGCCGATCGCACTCAGGTCATACCCACCTTCTTGCACCGCAACGCATGGCGCGACTTCGGCAAGCCGGCGCCCGGCCTCTCGAAAGCCATCGACTGTGACGGTGAGCGGGCTCTCCGGATCAACCGCGGCGGCGTCGACACCTAAGGAGAGCACCATCGCGTCCGGAGCGAAGTCGTCGAGCGCCGCCCGGATTTGGTCGAGCGCGGCCAGCCAACCCTCGTCGCCGGTGCCGGGCGGCAACGGCAGGTTGAGAGTCGCCCCGAGGCCGTCGCCGCGACCGCGCTCATCGCTGAAACCTAGGTAGTGCGGGAACCAGCCAGCGCCGGGATCGACATGCAAGGAGGCATAGAAAACATCGGCCCGGTCGTAGAACAACGACTGCGTCCCGTTGCCGTGGTGAGCGTCGATGTCCACGACCGCCACCCTCGCCGCACCTCCGTCCCGCAGCGCCTCTGCCGCCACGGCGGCGTTGTTGAGGTAGCACGACCCGCCGAATCCGTCGCGGGTCGCATGATGCCCGGGCGGCCGGCACAACCCGTACGCCGCCTGGGCGCCCGCAGTGACCAGCGCAGCCGCGGTGACCGCGACGTCCACGGCCGCGCGGGCGGCGTCCCAGGTGCCAGGACCGATCAGGGTCATCGTGTCGTAGCAATAGCGGCCTGCCTTCGCGTGCACCGCGGCCGGCTCACGAATCGGGAGGCCGCTCAACAGCTCAGGCGAGGGGAACAGGTATGGCACGACGCGGTTCTGGCCGGGTTCGGCAAGAAAGCCGGCGGCGACCCAGCCATCCCATGCACTCGCGAGGTAGTCGAGCAGCTCAGGGCTGTGGACCCGGCGTAACAGCCTGTCGTCGTGCGGCGCAGCGGCGACTTGCTCGAGACCAGCAGCGACAGTCGCCGCGCGGATCGCGTCGACCCGATCGGGCACCTCGGTGCCCGACGTGCGGACCCCGAGCCAGATCTCCGCATCGGGCAGATGACGCCGGCACTCGTCGCTGCTCACGACTGGGATGCGCAGGGTCATGGTCAACTGCTCCTCTTGACGGCATGCTGGGCAACGTGCGTACTGCTGACTTGGGAATCAGTATCGGCCTGCTGCCCGCTGGGCCGACTGACTCGGTGCTCGATGTGCCCGGCGTTGGCCTCGGCCACACGACCATCTGGCGTGACGATCCCGATCCGCCAACCGGCGACGGCGTCGCGCGAACCGGTGTCACCGTGCTCGATCTCGGTGGCAACGCGTTCACCTCACCGGTGCCGGCCGGCGCCGCGATCCTCAACGGCTGTGGCGAGTGCACCGGCCTGATCGCGATCACCGAGTGCGGCGGGGTCGAGACACCGATCTTCCTCACCTCGACGATGCAGCTCGGCCGGGTCTATGACGCCGCGATCGAAATCCTCGTCGCCGAGGAGCCGAGTCTCGGCGTCGTCGACGTGACGATCCCGGTCGTGGCCGAGTGCGATGACAGCTTCCTCTCGGACCCCAGAAGGGTTCGGGTCACGGTCGATGACGTACGCAACGCGCTCCACAGCGCGCGGGCGTCCGCCGGCGGAACCCACTTCGAAGAAGGTGCAGTCGGGTCAGGCACCGGCATGAGCTGTCTCGGCTACAAAGGCGGCATTGGCACCGCGTCACGGGTGTTGCCGGACGGCACAACGGTCGGCGTCCTCGCGATGACCAACTTCGGTGAGCGTCATCGCCTGACCGTCGGCGGTGTGGCCGTCGGCCGCCTGCTGCCGGATCCCGCGACCGTCAGCGGGCCGCCTACACCCGCTGGCTCATGCATCGTCGTCGTGGTCACGGACGCCCCGATAGACCCGGCCGGCTGTTGCCGGTTGGCTCGTCGCGCCGGGCTAGGGCTGGCCCGGCTCGGCAGCACGGCGTCGAACGGGTCTGGCGAGATTTTCCTTGCGGTAGCAACGGGTTTGCGCTCAGCGCGCGGCGAGCCACCGGTTGGCATACCGCTCACCGGGCCGGAGCTTGACCTGTACTTCGAGGCTGCGGTCGACGCCACTGAGGAAGCCGCGCTCAACAGCCTGCTCGCCGCGAAGACAGTCGTCGGGCGCGACGGCAATACCTCGTACGGGTTGCCGTTTGACGATGTCCGCGACCTCCTCGCCAAGGCGCAGCAGGCCACCGGACGACCGCGTGGCTGAAGGAACCAGCGCGCTCGTCTGGATCCCGATGACCGATGGCACCCGCCTCGCCGCCACGCTCTATCTCCCCGCTGCGGACGCCGAGTGTCCGGCAGTGCTCGAGGCGTTGCCCTACCGCAAGGACGACCTGACCGCCGGCTATCGGCCGGAGTACGTCCGACTGCGTGACGACCACGGCTATGCCGTCGTTCGCGTCGATGTGCGCGGCACTGGGTCATCGGAGGGCGTCGCGACCGACGAATACCCGCCGCAAGAGCAGCAGGATCTCAGTGAGGTGATCGCCTGGATCGCGTCGCAGCCCTGGTGCACTGGCGCGGTGGGGATGTACGGCACGTCCTACAGCGGGTTCAACTCACTGCATCTCGCCGCGACCCGGCCACCGGCGCTCAAGGCGGTGATCGGCATCTACGCCAGCGACGATCGTTACACCGACGACGTCCATTACATGGGTGGCCTGCTCAAGGCGCTCGACCTCGTCGACTATCCGATTTACATGGTCGCGATGAACGCGTTGCCGCAAGTGCCATCAATCGCCGGCGGCTCGTGGCGGGAAGCCTGGCGCGATCGCATCGAGCAGACCGAGCCCTGGCTGCTGCAGTGGGTCGAGCAGCAACGCGACGGTGCATATTGGCGACAAGGCTCGGTCCGGCCGGCGTACGACCGAATCCAGACCCCGACCATGCTCGTCGGCGGCTGGGCTGACGGTTATCGCAACAACACGTTTCGCACCGTCGAGGCGCTCGCGGCTGCCGGCGTGCCGCATCGGCTGCTGCTCGGGCCCTGGGGGCACGCGGCAACCAACACCGCACTGCCCGGGCCACGGATCGACCTGGTGCCGGAGATGGTGCGCTGGTGGGACCGCTGGCTTCGCGGCACTGACAATGGCATCGATCGCGACCCGCCGATCACGATCTTTGCGCGCCGCTCCAGCCCGCCCGAGCCCGACCTCGATGCAGTCGCCGGTGAGTGGCGGAACGAGCCCGGTTGGCCGCTCGACCGCGTCACCGCTGACGTTCGACCACTCGGCGAGGGGCATCTGACGTACCCGGTCATCCCGGACATCGGCACTGCCGCCTGGATCTCTTGCGCCGGTCACCTGCCATGGGGGCAACCGACCGACCAGCGCACGGACGATGCTCAGTCGCTGACCTGGGACTGGCCCGCGGACGGCCTTGAGATCCTCGGGCACGCGACCCTGGCCGCGCGCGTCAGCGTCGACGTCCCGGTCGCGACACTTTCGGTCCGGCTGTGCGATGTCTCCCCGGCTGGGGCCTCGACGCTGGTGGCCCGTGGCGTCCTGAACCTCACCCATCGCGACGGCCATGAGCAGCCGATGCCGATGCCGATCGGTGAACCCGTTGACGTCGTCGTCGAGGTCGAGGCGACGTCCTGGAAGTTCGACCCCGGTCACCGGCTGCGACTTGCCATCTGCGGCACTGACTGGCCAAACACGATCGCGCCACCCGAGGCCGTAACACTGACCGTCGATCTCGCCGCGTCGGCCTTGCACCTGCCGCGGGTCGCCGGCCCGTCGCCATGTGCGCCGCCCTCCCTCGTCGCCAGCACCGATGAGCCCAGCGAACCGGCCGACGTGACCTGGCAGGTTGAGCACGACGTGCTGCGCCGGGAGACCTCATGCGTCATCGATCACGGTTCCACGTACGAAGAAACCGGCGTCACATGCACCGAGCACTACACCGGCCGCGTCACGGTCGACACCCGGACGTTCGCGCAGCGGATCCACGCGAAGTCATGCTTCCGGCTGGCATGGCCGGAGGCGACAGTCAGCACCGAAGCCGAGCTTCAGGTCGAGGCGACAAAGACCGCGTTCGAAGTCGACGTGACGTTGCGTTGCCTCGACAACGAGGACGTCTTCGCCGAACGGCACTGGCATCGCGTCATCCCCCGAGACCTCGGCTAGGGCGCCGGCGTGGCAGCGCGACAAGCGGTCGGCGTTCGGCGCGAGGAGATCCTCCGCACCGCGGTCGAGCAGATCACCGCACGAGGCTTCGCGCACACCCGGGTCGTCGATGTCGCGAAGGCGCTCGATGTCAGCACAGCGTTGGTGTTTTACCACTTCGAGTCAAAGGACCGGCTGCTGTCCGAGGCGTTCAGCTATGCCGCCGAGCGCGACCTGCAACAGCTCGACCGAATCCGCGCGTCACGGGCAACCGCCCGTCGGCGGCTGAGCCGGATTCTCGCGTTGTACGGCCCCGGTCCCGGACCCGCGCAGGCTTGGCCACTCTGGATCGATGCCTGGGCCGCAGCGCTTCGCGTCCCCGAGTTACAGGTGGTGTCGCGGGAGCTCGACGTCCACTGGAAGGACATCGTTGCCGCGGTGATTGCGGAAGGTGTCGCGGCGGGCGAGTTCGCCTGCCCAGACCCGGTCGCCGCTGCGTGGCGAATCACGGCGCTGTTGGATGGGCTCGCCGTGCAGGCGACCGTGCACCACGGCGTCATTGCAAAGGCGACGATGATGCGTTGGGTCCGCCACGTCGCGGCCACCGAGCTCGGGCATCGAAGAGCCCGCCGCTGACCTGCACACGCGACGACGACGCGACCGCTGCCGCTTGTCCGTCGTTAGACGAGCCAGCTGACGGGGAAACTCGGGATCGGTGATCGCCGGTCGATCAAGGGTGAACGCCGCAATGTCACTGCCGGTCTTTCCCTCGACCGCGAGATCGGCGAGCAGCCGACCGAACGTGGGCGCGAACTTGAAACCATGACCGGCGCCAAGACCGACCACGATGTCAGCGTGCTCGGGCAGTGGTGCGACCACGAAGTCGCGGTCGGGCGTCAGGGTGTAAAGACAGGTGACGCTGTGCAGCACCTCGGCAGCGCTGCCGGGAAATGTCGTTGCCATGAATTTCGTGAGCTGCATCAGGTTGTCCGCGTTTGGCTCGAAGCTGCGAGCCGACGCCGTCGTCACCTGGCCGCCGACATCCTGCCCCGCTTTGACCGTCGCCTCGCCGTACGTCGGAAACCCGTAGAAGCTCGGCTCGTCCATCCAGATCCACACCGGAAACTCCCCCGGCGCGAACGCCGCCGGATCGATCTGGCGCGAAGTACGTGACCTGCTCCTGTGTGACGGTGAGCGGCAGCTCGACGCCCAGGTCAGCGAGCACGTCGTTGGTCCATGCATCGGCGGTCACCACGAGGCGACGGCACCGCACCACACCTGCTCGCCATCTCCAACTCGATGCCGTCCGCTATCAGCGGATTTCACCCGCGCTGAACAGTTCGCACGCAGCTCCGCACCCCGAGCAACTGCCAGCCGCTGCAACGTCGCGACCGTCTTCGCAGCATGCACGATCCCGGTGTCCGGCTGGTAGAGCGCGACGCCGCCGTCCGGCAGCCGCACTCGTGGCCATCGGGCGGCGACTTGTGCCGCATCCAGGACTTCGTACGGAATGCCGCAGGCGTCAAGGCTGTCGGTGTAGTCGGCCGTCGGGATCGCAGGATGGGGCGGAAACAGATCGATCCCCCCGGTCGTCGTGACGAGTTGTTCGCCGGCCGCGAGGGACAACGCAGCCCAGTCGTCATATGCCTCGCCGGCGAGCCTGACGTACGACGGCGTGTGATAGCTGCGCCGCAGGATCCGTGACGTGTCATGAGATGCGCCGCGGATTGTGACCGAGCTCAAACTGCTCGAGTCCGAGCACCTGACAACCACGGTCGGCCAGCTGGTACGCAGTCGCGCTGCCGAGCGCCCCGAGACCGACGACGACGTAGTCGACCGTCTCGGTCACTCCGGCGAATCCAGCCGCGACAGTAGCCAACGACGAATGTCGAGGCTCTCGTCCTCCATCGGCGCGAACCATCCCTGCTCGTATGACCGCGATGACATCCCGCGCTGCACCGACTCGCAGATCGCCCAGTCCTGCCGGTTGACGAGGTCCCAGAAGTCAGCGGCATCGGCCGGGTTAAAGGTGTCCTTCTCGACCTCGTCGGGGGCGAACAGCAGGTCACAGTCGATCCGGGTACGGTCGTGGGCCATCGGCCACAGCGTGAACGCGGCGACATGCTCCGCCGCCATCGACAGCATCAAGTTGGGGTAGACGAGCTCACCCTTGTGGCGCTCGCGTTCGGCGTCGTTGAGATCCGGAAACGGCGCGCGCTCCGACGTACCGGTCGCGGTGAAGGTCCACGCACCCTCGCGATGCGGGATGCCGTCCTCCCACTCGAGATTCTGGCCGCCGTGTCCGAAGGCGGGCACCAGCCGGCAGAGCTCGGGATGCACACCCGCGCAGTGATAACACTCGTTGAAGTTCTCAGCGATCAGCTTCCAATTCGCCGCGACGTCATAGACCAGTCGCCGTCCCAACCGCAACGTTGTCAACGGATAGCGACGCAATCGCTCCGCCACCGCGCCGATCACACCGTCGAACGGCGCCGCCGCAGCGGGCGTCAGGTGGACGAACAGAAACCCGCCCCACGTCTCGACGCCGACGGCGTGCAGCCCGAAGCACTCCGGGGCGAAGTCCGTCACGTCCTCGGTGTGCGGCGCCCGCAACAACTGTCCGTCGAGGTCGTAGGTCCACGAGTGGTACGGGCAACGGATCGCCTTCGCCTCGCGCGATGACGGCACCGGGTCGTTCGGTCCGGCTGGGAACAGCTGCGCCCCGCGGTGCCGACAGACGTTGTAGTGCCCGGCGAGCCTGCCGTCCGCCGTATGCGCCACGAAGATGCTCTCGCCAAAGACATCGAGCACCGCGACCCGACCTGGTCGATCAATTTCGAGTCGCCCAACCGCCCGACACAGGTCCACTCCCGCGCGAGCACCTTGTCAACCTCGATCCGGAAGCTCGACGCATCGACATAGTGCTGCTTCGGCAACGCGGGCTGCAGGCTGGTCGCCATCGGCTACCCGCGACGGAACTTCGCGCGGACGTCGGCGCGACGTCGGTCCTTCAGCATCTGTCGGACCACGTTGTGCCCGGGAATGCCAGTGACACCGCCGCCGCCGTGGGTCGCCGAGCCGGCTTGGTACAGCCCTCGGATCGGCGTGCGCAGGTCGGCATACCCGGCGGCCGGCCGGGTGTGGAACAGCTGCGCCGAGGACAGCTCGCCGTGGAAGATGTTGCCGCCGATGAGGCCGTACTCGTGCTCCATCTCGTACGGCCCGATCACCTGGCGGTGCAGGATCGAGTCGGTGAAGCCCGGCGCGACCGCTTCCATCCGCGCGACGACCCGATCGGCGTGCGCGTCGAGGTCGTCGAGGTGCGGCTCCTGGACCACTCGTGCGGCACCCACTGCGTGAACATCGACATGACGTGCTTGCCCTCGGGCGCGAGCGAGTCGTCGAACACCGACGGGATGCAGATGTCGGCAAACGGGCGGCTGCTCGGCTCGCCGGCGACCGCTTCCTGGAAGGCGTTCTCGACGTCCTCGAGCGACTCGGCGAGCACGATCGTGCCGCCGTGAATCTGCGGGTCGATCCCCGGGTGGCTGGTGAACACCGGCAGCCGGTCGAGCGCGACGTTGACCTTCACCGTGCCGACCGCGACTTCCACCGCTCGATGTCGGTGACGAAGTCCGGCGGCAGCGCATCGCGATCGATCAGGCGAGGAACGTGATCTCCGGATGCGCGGTCGTGACCACGATCGGCGCGCTGAGCTCCTCGCCGCCGTCGAGGACGACGCCGGTCGCGACGCCGTTGCACGTCGGATCCGCGCGACCGGAGTCGAGGTGCGGATCTCCGCGCCGAACGACTTGGCGGCCGCCGCAAGGGCCTTGCTCACGCCACCCATGCCGCCGCGCGGGAAGCCCCACGCGCCGACCTGGCCGCCGCCGATGTCGCCGATGTGGTGGTGCGCCATGACGTACGCCGTCCCGGCCGACCGCGGGCCCGGCCCAGGTCCCGATCACGCCGCTGACCGACAGCACGCCCTTGATCGCGTCGGAGGTGAAGCAGTCCTCGAGCAGGTCGGCGATGCTCATCGTGAACAGGCGAGTGACCTCGACCGTGCGGCGGGTGTCGAGCCCGCGCAGATGCTTGAGCAGCTTGAGCTGCTCGACCAGGTCCTGCGGCTTGCGCGAGCCGAGCTTCGGCGGGATCTCGTCAAGCAACGGCGCGAGCACACCGGCGAGATCGTCGAGCCACGCGTCGTAGCGCCGCATCGCGTCCGCATCGCGCCTTCGGAGAACTCCGCGACCTTCTCGTACCGCGTCCTCTGGTCGTCGGGCAGCTGGAGATAGCGCCCGTCCTCGCGAGGCGCGAAGTACGGCCCCTGCGGGAAGACGTGGTAGCCGTGGCGCTCGAGGTGGAGGTCACTGACCAGCCGCGGCGGCAGCAGGCTGACGACGTAGGACAGCGAGGTGACGTTGAAGTCGGGGCCGAACGGTTGTTCAGTGACCGCAGCCCCGCCGACGACGGGCCGTGACTCGCACACGACAGTGCGCAGTCCCTCCCGCGCCAGGTACGCCGCCGCGACCAGCCCGTTGTGACCGCCGCCGACGACGATCGCGTCGTAGTTGTTGCCAGCCTGCTGTGGCACTCATGACCTCCAGATCGGATCCTTACTGACTCGCTAGTCAGTAAGAATGCCTGGTCCGGCCCCAGAACGGAAACCGCGACCCTACGAGACTGCGCTGTCGATAGCGGTTGGAGCAACCTCGTGCTCGCAGGTTAGGTTGCGCGGATGGCGAATGGAACGGAAACCGAGCCCCCCGAGGCGCGCCGCGTGCCCACCACGCGCGAGTTCACGGCGTGACCACGACGGATGACTACGACTGGATGCGGCATGACGAAGCCGGTCTTCGCGACTACCTCGCGGCAGAGCGGGACTACTACGACGCCGCACGGCGCACAGCGCGCCCCTCCGCGACACCCTCTTCGAGGAGATGTCCCAGCGTCTGCCTTCCGCTGACTCTTCGGTCAGTTGGCGGCATGGCGACTGGTCGTACTTCACCCGGACCATCGACGGGAAGCAATACCCGCAGTTCTGCCTCACTGGTCGATTCCGCGCTGGCCCCGCCCAGGTCTTGCTTGATCTCAACGAGCTCGCGGCGGGTTCGGCGTACCTTGCCCTCGGGGTTCGCGAGGTCAGCCCAGACGCAACCTGCTGGCCTACTCCGTCGACACCGACGGCGACGAGGTCGTACGAGCTGCGGATCCGCGATCTGGCCACCGGGACCGACCTTCCCGATCTGATCCCACGGACCTACTACGGCTGCGCCTGGAGCGCCGACTCGCGACCCTGCTCTACATCGTCCACGACGCGGCGTACCGGCCATTCCTGGTGATGCGGCACCGCATCGGCCAGCCGGCCGACGCGGACACGCTGGTCTACGAAGAGAGCGACGAGCGGTTCCACCTGATGCTCGACGCACCCGCTCTGGCGAGCTCATCGTGATCGCCTCGAACAGCTCGCGACACCTCCGAGGTGCTGGCTGCTGCGGACCGCCGACATCGACGCCGCGCCGTGGTCGTCGCGCCTCGACGGCCCGGGATCGAGTACTCCGTCGACCACGTTCCGGAACGGTGGTGGCGACCTCTACATCGTGACCAACGATGGCGCGACGGAGTTTCGGCTGATGCGCGCGCCGGTGCACAGCCAAAGTCACGACCACTGGGTCGAGGTGCATCGGGGGCAACCCGGCGGAGCGGCTCGTAGCGGTCGATGCGTTCCGCGGCCATCTGGTGCTCACGCTACGGCGCGGTGGGTCACTGCTGCTTCGGGTCATGGATCTCGCCACCGGAGCGCGTACGCGACGAGCCCGCCGACATCCCGGCCGGTCGATCGTCGTCAGCAGCCGCGATGAGGAGCACGAACCGGTGAGGGACCAGTTCGATAGCACGCGGTCACGCGGTGATCGAGTCGCTCATCGAGCCGCCGAGCTGGTGGGAGATCGACCTCGCGAGCGGCGAACGCACCCTGCGAAAGACCGAGCCCGTGCCGGGCTACTCGGCGGCGGACTACCTGCACCTGCCGCATCGACGCGATCGCCGACGACGGCACCGCCGTCCCGGTCACGCTGGCTTACCGCGCCGACGTGCGCCCAGCGACGGCACCGCACCTTGCTGCTCTATGGGTATGGCGCGTATGAGGCCTGCATCGACCCGTGGTTCGAGCCGAAGCTGGCCAGCGCGCTCGATCGCGGTGTGGTTTTCGGCGTCGCGCATATCCGGGGCGGCGGCGAGTGCGGCCGCGACTGGTGGCAACAGGGCCGATTGTTGAATAAGCGCAACACTTTTACCGACTTCATCGCCGCTGCCGACACCCTGGCCACGGAGGGCTGGGTTGACGGCGACCGGATCGCGACGCGCGGTGCCTCGGCCGGTGGGTTGCTGCAGGGCGCGGCGTTCTCGATAGCGCCGCAGCGATGGCGGGCGATGGTGGCGATGGTGCCGTTCGTTGACGTCGTCACGTCGATGCTCGACCCGTCCATGCCGCTCACGATCGGCGAGTGGGAGGAGTGGGGCGACCCGCGCAAACCGGTCGACTTCGAATACATGCTGTCGTACTCGCCGTACGACAATGTGCCGCTCGGACCCCGACCCGGACGTTGCTGGTCACCGGCAGCCTCAACGACTCGCGCGTGATGATCCACGAGCCGGCGAAATGGGTGGCGCGGCTGCGGGCAACCCGGTCCGACGACAGCGTGCTGTTGTTCCGGCCGGAGCTCGGCAGCGCCTCCCATGGCGGGCCGTCCGGGCGCTATGACCGGCTTCGCTATGAGGCCGAGATCTTCGCCTTCGTCCTCGAGGAGCTAGGCGCGACCGCGCGCTGACTGGGTGGCTCGCTACCGTTCCTGTTCGTGAGCTTTCTTGATGAGGTCGATCTCTCGCTACGCCTGTCGTCCGAGGAGGAGGCCGAGCAGCTTGCCGTGGCACAGCGGCGGCTGCTCGAGCTTCGGCTGATCTGCGGTGGTCTCGTGGCGAGTCGAAAACGCTCGGCCCGCCGATGTGCGTCGTGTTCGAGGGCTGGGACGCCGGCGGCAAGGGCGGCTGCATCAAGCGGCTGGTCTCGCCGCTCGACCCGCGTCACGTCCGGGTCGCGCAGTTCGCGGCGCCGACGTATGACGAGAAGCGGCACCACTTCCTCTGGCGGTTCTGGCCATCGCTGCCGGGCTGGGGTGGCATGGCGGTCTTCGACCGATCCTGGTACGGCCGCGTACTGGTCGAACGGGTCGAGCACTTCGCCACCGAGGAGCAGTGGCGGCGCGCGTACCTCGAGATCGCGGAGTTCGAGCAGGCGCTGGCGGCCGAGGGGACGGTGCTCGTGAAGTTCTGGCTGCACCTGTCCGAGGACGAGCAGCTCAAGCGCTTCGAGTCGCGGCAGGCAGATCCGTTGCGGGCATGGAAGTTGACCGACGAGGACTGGCGCAACCGCAAGAAGCGGCCGGCCTACCTCGAAGCGGTCGAGGACATGTTCGAGCGCACCTCAACCCCGATCGCCCCGTGGACGATCGTCGAAGCCGAGAACAAGCGCTGGGCGCGGGTGAAGGTCCTCGACACCGTGGTCGCCGCGATGGAGGCCGGCATGACGGCCAACAACCTCCACGTCCCCAAAAACTAACCGTGATCTTGGGGGTTTGGGGGCTAGCTGAGCTTGATCACTCGTCTTGTGGAGACGGGGTATTGGTCGAGGAAGGCTTCGGGTCGAGTCGGGCGCGGCATCAGGTCACCCGTACAGTTCGGGCACCGGCCGCCGAGTCGAGTATCCACGCAGTCAGCGCAGAAGGTGCACTCGAAGGTGCAGATCCGCGCTAGCTCCGAGCCATTGGGCAGGTCGCAGTCGCAGCACTCGCAGTTAGGCCGAATCTCCAGCATCCCGATCCCTCCGAAACCCTCGGTGATGTTGACGTAGGTGTCCGTGAAACCGACTTGCAAGGGAACCTACGTCAAGATCACCGGGGATTTTAGGGCTACATGGGGGTGACGTAGGCGCCGCTGATTCCGCCGTCGACGAGGAACGTCGAGGCGGTGATGAACGACGAGTCGTCGCTGGCAAGGAATGTCACAGCCGCCGCGATCTCCTCCGGCTCACCGAAGCGACCCATCGGTACGTGGACCAGGCGGCGGTTGGCGCGCTCGGGGTCCTTTGCGAACAGCTCCTTGAGCAGCGGGGTGTTGACCGGTCCCGGGCACAGCGCGTTGACCCGGATGCCCTGCCGGGCGAACTGCACGCCGAGCTCGCGGCTCATCGCGAGCACACCGCCCTTGCTTGCGGTGTAAGAGATCTGCGATGTCGCCGAGCCGAGCACCGCAACGAACGACGCGGTGTTGATGATCGAGCCGCCACCGTGGGCGAGCATCTGCTCGATCGCGTACTTGCAGCACAGGTAGACCGACGTCAGGTTGACCTCCTGCACCCGCCGCCATGCCTGCATGTCGGTGGTCAGGATCGAGTCATCCTCAGGTGGCGAGATCCCGGCGTTGTTGAACACCACGTCGAGGCCGCCATAGGTCTCGACTGCCTCGGCGAACAGCGCTCGCACGTCGTCTTCCGAGGTCACGTCGACGGCGATGAACTTGCCGCCGACCTCCTCCGCGGCTGCCTTTCCCGAGGCCTCATCGACGTCGGCGCAGACGACGTGCGCGCCCTCAGCCGCGAACCGACGCACCGTCGCAAGGCCGATACCGCTGCCTGCTCCTGTGACAACGGCGACCTTGCCGGCCAGCCGACCGGACCCTTCTGCCATGACGCGCTCCTTCGAGGTTCTGCTGATCCGGTCGGTCAGGTGGTGGAGATGAACACGTTCTTGGTCTCGGTGAAAGCCAGTGGCGCATCCGGGCCGAGCTCGCGCCCCAGGCCCGACGACTTGAAGCCGCCGAACGGCGTCCAGTAGCGCACCGAGGAGTGCGAGTTGACGGACAGGTTGCCGGACTCGATGCCACGACTCACCCGAATCGCCCGGCCGACATCGCGGGTCCAGATCGAGCCCGAGAGCCCGAACTCGCTGTCGTTCGCGATCCGGATTGCATCAGCCTCGTCCTCGAACGGTACGACCGCGACGACCGGCCCGAAGATCTCCTCGTGCAGCACCCGGTCCTGCGGATCGGTCGGCGCGAGCACCGTCGGCGGATACCAAAATCCGGGGCCCTCGGGAGCAGTGCCGCGAAAGGCGACAAGCGAGTCATCGGGCACGAACGAGGCGACCGTCTCACGCTGCTTCGCCGTAATCAGCGGGCCCATCTCGGTCTTCTCATCCGCCGGGTCCGCGACCACGACGCCGCGCACGGCGGTCTCGAACCGAGACATGAAATCGTCAAACACGCTGCGCTCGACCAGGATTCTCGATCGCGCACAGCAGTCTTGGCCAGCGTTGTCGAAGACCGCGTACGGCGCGGTCGCCGCAGCCTGGTCGAGGTCTGAGTCCGCGAAGATCACATTGGCACTCTTGCCGCCGAGCTCCAACGTCACCGGCTTGATGCGCGCGGCGCACCCGATCATCACCTGCCGACCAACCTCGGTCGAGCCGGTGAAGACGATCTTCGCGACGTCCGGCGAGTCGATGAAGCGTTGCCCGACCACGCTGCCTTTCCCAGGCAGGACCTGGAAAACATCCGGCGGGATACCCGCTTCCAATGCAAGCTCGGCGAGCCGCATCGCCGTCATCGGCGTCACCTCAGCCGGCTTCAGCACCACCGTGTTACCGGCCGCTAGCGCCGGCGCGAAGCCCCACGATGCGATTGGCATCGGAAAGTTCCACGGCACGATCACCCCGACGACGCCGAGCGGCTCGTGAAAGGTGACGTTGAGGCCATCCGCGACCGGAATCTGCTGACCGATCAGCCGTTCTGGCGCCGCGGAGTAGTACGCGATGACGTCGCGGACGTTGCCGGCTTCCCAGCGCGCGTTGCCGATGGTGTGGCCGGAGTTGGTCACTTCGAGCTGAGCCAGATGTTCGCGATCACCGTCGACTGCCTCGGCGAATCGCCGCAACAGCCGCGCCCGGTCGCCTGGGCTGACGCCGCGCCACGACTCGAAAGCCTTGCGCCCTCGTGCGATCGCCGCGTCCGTGGCGCCTGCATCATGCAGATCCACAGTCGTCACGACCTGCTCGGTCGCGGGATTGATCACGTCGTACGTTGTTGTCACGGCAGTGTTTTTCCTTACATTCGCTCGAAGCTACGGACGCGTTCCCAGTCGGTGACGATGCCGTTGAATGCGGCGACCTCGACGTTGGCGGCGTTCGTGTAGTGATCGACCACGACGTCGCCCATCGCAGCGCGCGCGATCTCGCTGCCTTCGAGCAGCCGGGCCGCAGCCTCCAGCGACGTTGGCACCCGAGGCGCATCGGCGACGTACGCGTTGCCGCCGAACGCCTCGTCGAGCGGGAGCTCGTTATCCACGCCATGGAGGCCAGCGGCGATCATTGCGGCAACTGCCAGGTAAGGATTCACATCGCCACCCGGCACCCGGTTTTCAAACCGAAGACTCGACCCGTGACCGACAACTCGGAGCGAGCACGTGCGGTTGTCGATGCCCCACATGACCGCGGTCGGGGCGAACGACCCGGCCTGATATCGCTTGTAGGAGTTGATGTTTGGGGCGAAGAAGTAGCTCAGCTCGCGCATCCCGGCGATCTGGCCGGCGAGGAAGTGCTCGAAGAGCGGCGAGACGCCGTGCTTGCGATCGCCGGCAAATACCGGCTCGCCCTCGGGCGTGCGCAGCGACAGGTGAATATGACACGAGTTGCCCTCGCGCTCGTTATATTTCGCCATGAAGGTCAGCGCCGAACCCCGCTGCGCCGCAATCTCCTTCGCGCCGTTCTTGTAGATCACGTGGTTGTCGCAGGTGGTCAATGCGTCGGCGTACTTAAACGCGATCTCGTGCTGACCGGGGTTGCACTCACCCTTTGCCGACTCGACCTGCATCCCGGCGTCGCGCATGCCGATCCGGATCTCGCGCAGCAGCGGTTCGATCCGGCTGGTGCCAAGGATCGAGTAGTCGACGTTGTACTGGTTGGACGGCGCGAGATCGTAATAACGCTTGTCCCACGCCGCTTCGTAGCTGTCATCGAAGACGATGAACTCGAGCTCCGTGCCGACCATCGCGGTCCAACCGCGCTCGGCGAGCCGGTCGAGCTGCCGCTTGAGAATCTGGCGAGGCGACTCGACGACCGGGCTCCGGTCAAGCCATTGCACGTCGCCGAGCAGTAGCGCGGTGCCAGGCTGCCATGGCACTCGGCGCATCGTGGCGAAGTCCGGCGCCATCACCAGGTCGCCGTAACCACGCTCCCAGGACGACATCGCATAGCCGTCGACGGTGTTCATCTCGATGTCGACGGCAAGTAGGTAGTTGCAGCCCTCGGTGCCGTGCTCGGCAACTTCGTCGAGGAAAAACTCCGCATCGCAACGCTTGCCCTGCAGCCGCCCCTGCATGTCGACGATCGCCAGAACAACGGTGTCGATGTCCCCGGTCGCGACCTCGGCTCGCAGTTCGTCGACGGTAAGCGTTGCAGCAGGCATCGCCGTTCTCCCTCCCTGAAGGTCTGCTGACCGTACCTCCTACGACGGCGTAGTAGTGAACCGCCGGCGCATCGGTCTAACTCAGCAGACCTCGGAGAAGCGCCGCCGTGCCGTCGATGTGCTCCTCCATCGCGGCGCGCGCGGTGTCGGGCTGGCCGGCCAAAATGGCGGCGACGATCGCGGCGTGCTGGCGGTCGGAATGCGCGATGTTGGCCGGGATCACGGGGATGCCGCGCAGCAGCTCGGTCAGCCTCATCTGGACGTCCGCGACCACGGCCGCAACCGAGGCGCTCTCGCTCGCCGCGGCGATCGCCATGTGCAGCCGGCAGTCTGCCAGCCGGCGTCCATCGGCCTCGCACTCTGTCGCGTCCCGAAGGCAGCGATCGAGCGTGCCGCGATCGGCAGCCGACAGCGTCCGGCTGGCAGCAAGTGCGGCAGCACCAGGCTCGACGATTCGGCGAAGGTCGAGGGTGTCGTTGATCGGCGGTCGGGCGGCCTCGTCGAGGAGCTTGGTACGCAACGGCGACGCCGTGATCGGCGCAACGACGAACGTGCCACCGCCGCGCCCGCGCCGCGACTCGACCAAGTCGGCCGCCCGCAAAGCTTTGATCGCCTCGCGCAAGGTCACGCGCGACACCCCGAAGGTGTCGGCAAGCTCGCGCTCGGGCGGGAGGCGGTCGCCGCCGACAAGCACGCCGAGCCGGATCGCTCGCGCCAACCGCTCGACGGTCACCTCGAACGCGTTGCGCACCGGCACCGGCGAAAACACCGACCGCGCCCAGAGCGCTTCTACATTGCCGGCGGTCATCGTGACTCGGCATTTCCGACGAAGCGCACGAACATTTCCTCGCGCGTAGGGAGCGTGTCGGCAAACTCACGGCTGGCCTGGACAAATGCCTTGAACAGCGGCAGCCCGTCGTACACCTCGGGGTGCCACTGCACACCGATGGCCCACGTCGTGTCGCACACCTCGAACGCCTCAACCGTGCCGTCATCGGCCCAGCCGGTCGCGCTGACGGCGTCCGGCAGCCGGTCGACGGCCTGGTGGTGATAGGTCGCCACGTCGGCGCGCGACCCGAGCCAATCGGCGATCCGGCTGCCCTCGGCCAGCCTCACTTCGTGACGGCCGTGAACGCCGACCGTCGGGCTGTGCGAGTCGTTGCCGACCCTGTCCGGAAGGTGTTGCAGCAACGTGCCCCCGAGGGCAATCGCGAGCACCTGCATGCCTCGACACACTCCGAGCAGCGGCAGATCACGCCGCAGCGCGGCCGCGACCAGCGCGATCTCCCACGCATCGCGGTCGGATCGCTCCGGCCCGGTCTGCTCACCGCGGGGCGCGTCGTAGCGGGCCGGATCCACATCGGCGCCGCCGGTGAGCACCAAACCATGCAGACCATCGAGGACCGCCTCAGAAACGACCGACAGATCGCTGTCGCCAGCAGCAGGCGGCAGCAACATCGGCGCCCCGCCAGCCGCGCGAACCGCGTCGGAGTAGGTCGCCTGCAGCACGTCCGCGGGCTCGCTCCACACTCCGAAGACGGCGTGCTCGCGATAGGTGGTCAAGCCGATCCGCGGCGGCAGATCAGTCATGACTCGACCCCTTTCGCCGGCGCAACAGCCGACGAAACATTAGTCCCGGCTGGAGGAGCCCCGGCGAAGACAGGTTCCTTGACGACCGCACCCGGCACCGGCTCGCCGAACATGTCGATCGCCACCCGCGTACCCGGCTGAGCATCGCCGATCGCGAGATATGCGTAGGCGATCGAAACTCCGACCGTGTAGCCGTACCCGCCGGAGGTCACGCGGCCAGAGACCCGGCCATCGACCACGACCGGCTCGCTGCCGAGAACGACCTTGCGGGGATCCTCGAGCAGGAGCGCGCAGAGCTTTCGCTCGAGCCCTCGCTCCTTCGCAGCCACCAAGGCGTCGCGTCCTTCGAATCCCCCGTCCTTGTTGATCTTCACACAGAACCCGAGCCCCGCTTCGTACGGAGTCGTCTCCGGCGTGATGTCGCTGCCCCAGACGCGGTAGCCCTTCTCCAGCCGCATGGCCTCAATGGCGCGATATCCGCCAGCAACCAAGCCAAAATCGGCACCTGCCTCCCACACGGTCGCCCAGAGTCGCGCGCCGTACTCCGAGGGGGCGTAGAGCTCCCAACCGTGCTCGCCGACGAAGGTCACTTGCAGCGCGCGCACCGGCACATCGCCGACCGTGAACTCCCTCGCAGCCATGAACGGGAAGGCCGCACTGCTCAGATCTTCGGACGTCAGGGTGCCGAGAATGTCCCGCGCGCTGGGGCCCCACAGGGCGTAGCAGCAGGACAGACCGGTGAGGTCAGCGATGCGCACGTTGGCGGCTCGGCGACGTGCCTGCTTGCGCAGCCACGCCATGTCGTGGGTGCCATACGCCGTCCCGGTGACGATCAAGAACACATCCGCAGCGGTCCGCGTCACGGTGAAGTCGGCCTCGATGCCGCCGCGGCTGTTCAGCGCCTGGGTGTAGGTGACGGCGCCGACGTCACGAGCGACGTGGTTGTCACACACCCACTCCAGGAGCTCGGCAGCGTCGGGACCGCTGACCTCCAGCTTCGCAAATGACGTCTCGTCGAACAGCCCCGCTGTGGTCCGGGTCGCGACCGCCTCGGCGCCGATCGCGGCCGACCAGTACATGCCCGCCCACGAGTCGGGGCGGACCGACTCGTCACCCGCGGGTGAGTTCGAGTGGTAGTAATCAACCCGCTCCCAGCCGGACTTCTCGCCGAACTCCGCGTCGTGCCCGCGGTGCCAGCCATACGCCGGCGACGTCCGCAACGGTCGCCCTGCGAGCCGCTGCAGACCGGGGTACGGGATGTCGTAATAACGCTGATAGCTCTCGACCGTGCGCGCCAGCGTGAAGCCCGGCGAGCGCCACTGCCGGCCGAAGCGATTGATGTCCATGTGCCAGACGTCGAAACCCGGCTCGCCCGCGACGATCCACTCCGCCATCACCTTGCCGATGCCACCGGCACCAGCGATGCCATGGGCGCAGAACCCAGCAGCGACGAACAACCCTGCGACCTCGGTCTCACCCAGGCAGAACTCGTTGTCCGGAGTGAACGCCTCGGGGCCGTTGATGATCCGGCGCACGCCGACATCGCCCATGACAGGCACTCGCTTGTGGGAGTTGGTCGCGATCTCCTCGAAGCGAGGCCAGTCCTCTTTGAGCAGCTGGCCGTTGAAGTCGGGCGCAATCGCGTCGAAGCTCGTCGCCGTCGCCGTGTAGGGCGCGGGGTCGCGCTCGTACCCCCCCATCACGAGGCCGTCGACCTCCTGCCGGAAGTAGACGAGCAGGTCCGGGTCGCGAAGGGTCGGCAACGGCTTCTCGCGTCGCGGTAGGAACGCGTCGGTGATCAGATACTGATGCGACATCGGCACCAGGGGGATCCGTACGCCGGCGAGCCGCCCGATCTCGGCGGCGAACATTCCGCCGCAGTTCACGACGACCTCACACGCAATGTGCCCGCGGTCAGTCGTCACGCCGGTCGCGCGCCCCTCGACCACTGAGATTCCCGTGACCCGCGTGTGAGTGAGGATGCGCACGCCATTCGCGCGGGCTCCGGCAGCGAGTGAATAACACAGCTGGGCCGGGTCGAGATAGCCATCGGACTCGAGGTAGGCGGCGCCCACCACGCCCTCCGTGTCGATCAGCGGGAACAGCTCGGCTGCCTCCGCGACGGAGATCTCATGCAGCGGCAGGTCGTAGGTGCGCGCCCAGCTGATCTGACGCCGGATCTCCGCGAGCCGCTCCGGGCTGGACGCGAGCTTGATGCCCCCGCTCTCAGTCCATCCGGCCGGCTGATCGCTGGCCTGGAGCCGGCGATACAGCTCAACCGAATACATGTTCATCCGGGTAAGGGTGGGGTCGGCGCGAAGCTGGCCGACCAGGCCGGCGGAGTGGAAGGTCGAGCCACTCGTGAGCTCGTCTCGGTCGAGCACGACGACATCGGTTTCGCCAAGCTCGGCGAGGTGGTAGGCGACGCTGACTCCGCCCACCCCACCGCCGATAACCACGATCTTTGCGGCCTCAGGCACGTCGCGCGGAGCGGTCACGACGCACATCATGGCCCCTTGACTCGAGATTCAAAAGGTTTGGGGGCTAGACCTTCCGGCCCGGAGGCCCTAGCATCCGACCCACCTCGGCCAAGAACGCCTGATTCATCCATTCGGCGGCTTGATCGAGTACGCGGGACTTAGGGAGGGTCGTGGCCGCAGCGCGCTCTGTCATGACACCTCCGAGCCCCCCAGCGAGTGACTTCGACGAAGACTTCGCTCGACTCTCGGCGGCGATCGATCGCGTTCCCGGCGGCGTCGGCGACGGCTTCGAATACCACCTGCTTCCCGGCGGCCTGACCAACCGCAACTACCGGGTCGCACCGGTGGATCGCGCGCCGATGGTCGTACGCCTGTCCTCGCCGCAGTCGGCATTGCTCACGATCGATCGCGACGCCGAGTGTTCAAACGCCACCGCGGCCGCCTCGACTGGAGTCGCTCCCGAGGTTCTCGCGTACGCACCTGAGCTGAGTGCGCTGGTCATCGAATGGATTGACGGGCACACCTTCGGCGCGGCCGACCTCGATGACAGCGCAACCTTGCGCAGGGTTGCCGAGACCTGCAAGCGGCTGCATGCCGGGCCGCGGTTCGCCACCGACTTCGACATGTTCGAGGTGCAGCGGCGTTACCTCGATCTCGTCGTTGCGCGCGGCTTCCGGCTGCCGACGTCCTACCTCGACTTCATGCCGCTGGTGGCGAAGATGCGTGACGCGCTTGCCGTGCGCGCAGAGCGTACGGTGCCGTGCCACAACGACCTGCTCGCCGCGAACATCATGTCCAGCGACGAGCAAATGTGGTTCATCGACTACGAGTACTCCGGCAACGGCGACCCGTGCTTCGAGCTCGGCAACCTCTGCAGCGAGTCACATCTGGGCACCGACCGACTGACCGAGCTGGTTGCGGCGTACTACGGGGTCGCCACATCAGCCAAGGTCGCACGGGCGCAGCTGCTCGCGCTGATGTCCGACTACGGCTGGACGCTGTGGGCCTCGATCCAGTCGGCAACGAGCGATCTCGACTTCGATTTTTGGTCCTGGGGAATGGAAAAGTACGAGCGCGCGCTCGAACGGCTCCGTGGCCCAGACCTGCACGGTCTCATCACCGACGTCCAGCAACCGTGAGCTAGAGGAGAAGAGCAGCCAGTGACAGACATCACGCAGCTCAGTGCCGACGAGAAACGGCTCGCTGAGCTCGGTTACAAGCAGGAGCTGAACCGCTCATGGTCCGGCTTCTCCAACTTCGCAATCTCGTTCTCGATCATCTCGATCCTGGCGGGTTGCTTCACGAGCTTCGGTCTCGGCTGGAACAACGGTGGCCCGCTGGCCATCGCGTTCGGCTGGCCGATCATCTCGTGCTTCATTCTCATCATCGGGTTCTGCATGGCGGAGTTGGTCTCTGCGTTCCCGACCTCGGGTGGGATCTATTGGTGGGCCTCGAAACTCGGCGGGCCGAAGGCCGGCTATTACACCGGCTGGCTCAACCTGATCGGGCTGCTGGCGATCGTGGCTTCAGTGGCATACGGCTGCGCCACGTTCTTCGAGTTGATGGCCGACACCCTGAGCAGCTCGTGGGCGAAGGGCTACTCACTGCACCGCGTGTTCGTCGAGTTCCTCATCATCTTGGCGCTCGCGGCGATCATCAACATTTTCTCGAGTCACCTGTTGGCCGTGCTCAACAACACGTCGGTGTGGTGGCACGTGTTCGGCGCCGCGGCGGTCGTTCTCATTCTGATCTTCGTCCCCAGCCACCACGCCAGCCTGCACACCGTCTTCCTGACACGCGTGAACAACACCGGATTGTTCGGCGGGAAGACAGGCGGGGTCGGGTTCCTGTTCTACGTTCTCCCGCTCGCCGCGATCCTCACGCAGTACACGATCACCGGCTACGACGCATCCGCCCACCTTTCCGAGGAGACCAAGAGCGCTGCCGACACTGCCGCCAAGGGCATGTGGCGGTCGATCTTCTACTCCGCAATCGGTGGCTGGATCCTGCTGCTGTCGTTCCTGTTTGCGGTGCGCAATGTCGCCAACGTCACCGACAACGGCGGCGCCGTGGACTCGATCTTCAACCAGGCGCTGAGCTCGCACTGGGCGGTGCTGGTCCTGTTGATCTCGACAGCCGGCCAGTTCTTCTGCACCGTCGCCTGTATGACGAGCACGACGCGAATGATGTTTGCCTTCAGCCGCGACGGTGCGGTGCCAGGTGGGAAGTACTGGCGCACGCTGAGCTCGCGTCGGGTGCCGGTCTACTCAGTCATCGCGACGGCGATCATTGCCGCGGTCGTGACACTGCCAGCACTCGTGACCGTCAAGATTCCCTTCGAGCTTCCGGATGCAAGCGGCAAGTTGGTCCTGACCGAGGTGCCGGAGCCGATCGCCTTCTTCGCGGTCGTCACGATCGGCGTCATCGGTCTGTATCTCGCGTTTGCGGTGCCGATCTTCTTCCGCTGGAAGGCTGGCGACAACTTCGTACCAGGCAACTGGACGTTGGGTTCGAAGTACAAGTGGATGTGCATCGTCGCACTCGTCGAGATCGTGATCACGTCACTCGTCGCGTTGCTGCCAACGTCGATCGGCGGTCTCCCATGGGAGTCCGGCTTCGCGTGGAAGTACGTCAACTACACGATCCTCGTCGTCCCTGGCGCGTTGATCATCCTCTGGATCTACTGGCATGTGTCGGTGAAGAACTGGTTCACCGGCCCGAAGCACACCATCGACCTGCTGCCAGAGCAGGCAGCCGCGGCGGACTAGTCAGCGACTCGGCATGTGCGCGGCGGAGGATCGCGCACATGCCGAGTTTTCACGCCACCGCAAGTGGGCTGTCGTGAGTGTCGACCGGGAGATCGCCGCCACTCGTTGCAGTGACGGTCATCTCGATCAGGGTCGCAACGCCCGACGTCACTGTCGCGAAGGACGTGTCCGCGGCATCGCGACCCGTCGCGACTCGCACGAGTGACTGACGCGGCACGAGTCGCGTGGCGTCGTACGCCCACCACTGGTCGTCATGCCAAGCCTCGAAGATCGCGTGGAAATCCATCGGGTCAAGGCCAGGGGCGTAGACGGCCGCGAACCGCGCCGGCACGTTGAGGGCGCGCAGCAACATGATGCCGAGATGAGCGAAGTCGCGGCAGACCCCGAGGCCGGTGAGGACGGTGTCCTCGGCAGAGTCGTTCACGCCACTGGTGCCCGAGGTGTACTCGATGCGGCGGTTGATCCATGCCGCCACTGCCCGCGCCCGTGCACCTGGCGCCTTCAGCGCGCCGAACTCCGCGAGCGCCAGGCCGACCGCGTGGTCCGACGGGCAGTATCGGCTAGGCCGCAACATGATCTGCCGCTCGAGCTCGTCGCTAGCGTCGTGGGCCATCGGCGCGCGTGGGTGCGGCGCATGGTCGAGCTCGGCGTAGTAAGACACCGTCATCAGGCCCTCGGTCGGGAGCAGTTCGTGGAGCCGGCCGCCGTACTCAGCATCGACCGCCGTGACATCGACCGGCTTGCCGTTGAGCTCGACATCAAGACGCTCGGAGACGACGGTGCCGGCCGAGACCGCGGCGCGAAGCTGGAGGATGACCGTCGCCGGCTGCTCCACCTGGAACGTCAGATCTGCGCCGACGACCCGCGTTCTCGTGACGTCCATCCCACCACTGTGCTCCTCCAACCCTTAAACCCCCACACGCCCGCCCAACCGTTCGTATGTCACATAAGGGTTGCCCAGGCTGCCCCTATGTCACATGGGTGTCGCTATAGCTGCCCCTATGTGACATACGAACGGTTGTCAGACCCAGCGGACGCGCAGCCGTTTCCACTGTTCGGCAACCGCGAGATCGCCGATGATCGCGACGTTTGCCGGTCGGTTCCAGAGCCACAGATAGACGTCAGACGCATCGCCACTCACCGTGACGTCAGCCCGATTCGGCTCGGTCGATCGCACCGCGGTGAGCTTCTCGGTGCCGAGCGTGACGTCCCACGGAATGCTCTCGGCGGGCTCGAGCCGGATCAAACCAGGCTCGAAGCTTCGCGGCCGTGCGCCGAATCCCAGCAGCAGCTCGTCGATGCCATCGATCGCAAGCTCATGGTCGAGCGGCTCGGCCGGCCCAGGCACCGCTTCGACGTCGGCTCGGTGGACCGCGGTTTCAAGTGCTTGCCTCCTCGCCCAGAAGGCGAGCGACGAAGGGGCTGGCAGGAAGATGAAGCACTCGACGTCGCGAGGAGCGCGGCGCAACGTGTCGACGAGGCCGGCGTGTCCGGCAACGAACCACTTGACCAGCTCATCGTCACCCGGCCCTGTACCGACGGCCGCGCCGGCCGCCGTCTCAGGCGTCGACGATTCCTCGGCGACAATCCCAGTCGCCCAACGATGGATGCCGCCGACGTGAATGATCACGTCGCGCACCGTCCAACCAGGCAGGTACGGAATCACCGCGTCGAGGTCGGCGCGGCGGGCGGCCGCAGCAAGCGCCAGGCCCTCCGCCTCAAGTTGGTCGATGTGCTCGTTGACCTCCATGCCCGACATTCTGCCGCGAGACGCCGATCAGCTGCGGGGCGCGCCGTCACGTCCGAAGCGGTCAAAACAGGCGGGTGGAGTAACCAGCATGATTCCGGACAGCCCGATACAACCTTGCATGGAGCGGCTCATTGTTCATCGATGGACCAAGTTTGATCACGACCGGCTCTACGTACAGACGGCCGGTGGCTACAAGGTTGGGTATCTCGACCGCCGCACCGGTGTGCGCGTCTTGGACGACGAAGCCTGGCGCGCCGCATTTGAATCGGCGATCGCGGGCTATCGCGACTCGCCACGGACGGCGACAGCACCGGCAGGTGGAATCGGCGTCACTCGGGAGCCGCCTTGGACGGACCTCGCCCTGAACCAGCCGGGTCAGGGCGTGCGCGCGAAGGCCAAGGAGCTTCAGGATGAGGCTCCCGTGGCGACCTTCGTCAACCGAGTCCTGGGCGTACATACCGACGAGCGGGCGTGGCGACTCGGCGACAACGGCGAGGTGGCCGTCGCCAAGGAGCTGAAACGGCTGGACTCACGATGGCGAACGTTGCACTCAATCCCGATCGGAAGCCGCGACAGCGACATCGACCATGTGGTTATCGGCCCCGGCGGAGTCTTCACCGTGAACTCGAAGAACCATCCTGAGGCGAACGTATGGATCGGGGGCGACACCGTCCTCATCAATGGCCATCGCCAGCCGTACATGCGGAACAGCAGGTACGAGGCCCAGCGAACGTCGAGGTTCCTGACTGCCAAGGTAGGAGCTGACGTCCCGGTCACCGGCATCGTCGCGTTTGTTGGCGCACGTGGCAGCTTCACGATTCGCGAGCAACCGAAAGACGGCAAGGTCGTCGCCATGGGACGAATCGATATTTATCGATGGCTAGCGCACCGGCCAGTGGTCATGAACGAGTCGCAAGTCTCGCACCTCTATGAGTACGCGCGCCGATCGTCGACCTGGATCGACCACGGCCGTACCAACTCACCGCGCACGGGCGCCTAATGGGCTTGACCCTGACGTGACGTGAGGGCCCATAGTCGATGGCATGAGCCGTCTCGGCTTCCCGCTCGACGAGATCGCGAAGCTCGTCGGCGGTGCCAATGTCGACGCAGTCGCGCACTACGTCCACGATGTGATCATCGCCAACGCCGATGCGCACTGTTTGACGGCAGGCGCCGCAATTGAGCGGCCGTGGATGTCGTAGGGCGTCCGTACCTTGTCGGAGATGGACCTCACGAACGCCGCCGTCGCACGGCCGGAATGCCCAAGCTGCGGCTCTGGCGAGGTCTCGATCGTGGTGTGGGGCATGCCGACGCCCGAGATCATCGCGACAGCCGCCGAAACCGGGGACATCGACTTCGGCGGCTGTTGCATCACGCCTGACTCTCCTGACTTCTGCTGCCGAGTGTGCGACACCGTCTGGTAATTGCAAGGGCGTCGCTCACCGCCGCGGACCTCAGGCCCAGCGAATGACGTCTTCGTGGTCGAGACGCGGGAGGCGGTCAAACCACGCGGCTTCGCCAGGGTGACCGATGTTGACGACCAGGATGGACTTCCAGCGGCCATCGGCGAAGAAATCGCCGTCAAGCGCCTCGGCGTCGAAACCGGCCATCGGGCCAGCAGCGAGGCCGTGCGCACGAACCGACAACAGGAAGTACGCCGCCTGCAACGTCGCGTTGAAGCGAGACGTCGACGTAGCCATCTCCTCGTTCGCTTCGAACGCATCCTTCAACTCCGGCCGGAAGGGCAGCAGGGTCGGGATGTGCTCGTGGAACTGGGTGTCGACCGCGAGCACGGCGACAGCCGGCGCGGACAGGGTCTTCTCCTTGTTGCCGTCGCTCATGTGCGACACGAGGCGCTCGCGACCCTCGCCGGGCCGGACGTAGACCACCCGCAGCGGCTGGGTGTTCGCTGCTGTCGGCGCCCACTTAGCAAGCTCCCAGATCTCAGCGAGCTCCTCGTCGCTGACCGGGGTCGAGGCGAAGGTGTTAGCCGTACGCGCCTCGGTGAACAGCAAAGCCCGTCCGGCGTCGTCAAGCCGGGGCAGCGTCAACAGGGGCGTGGTGTCAAGAACTGCTGCGGTCATTTTGCCGCTCCCTTTCACGATGTCACTAGTAAAAAGCTAGTCGCACACATGAACGTAGCACGGAGTAAACTCATTCCCATGGCCAAGTTGGTGGAGGCAGCCCACGAACCCAGGACGTGCGATGCCGCACTCGCGCGGGCCTTCGCGTTCCTCGGCAAGCGCTGGAACGGCGTGATCCTCGGCACCTTGCTCAACGGCCCGGCAGGCTTCGCCGAACTGCGGCGCGCGGTTCACGGCATCAGCGACTCGGTGCTCTCGGAGCGCCTCACCGAGCTCAGCAGCGCCGGCCTAGTCCAGCGCACCGTGGACGAGGGCCCTCCGATCGCCGTCGCCTACGCGTTAACGCCATCCGGCGCGGCGCTTCTCCCTGCGCTCGGCGAACTCACCACCTGGGCGAGCGAAAACCTGCCGGCTTAGCCAGTCGGCGCTCGGTCAGGCGTCGGTGCTCAGCCGACCTCGTCGGGTGACTCCTCCCATGCGTCGAGCAGCGCGATCGGCACCCCCCACACGCCGAGCGGAGTCAGCCGGTCCTCACTGTCGATCACTCCCAGCGCCCGCCACAACCGGCAGACTTCGACGAGTGCGACGAGGTGCTCAGCGTGTACGTCGGGCGGAATCGGATCGTCAGTCTCGATCCAATCAACGAGGACATCGGGGTTGGCGACAACTCCGGCGCCGGCACGGTGAACGCTGATCCCCACCGTCAGCCAATCCGCGTGGCCGAGCACGCGCGCAGGGAGCGGGTCGAGGTCGGGCTCGTCGAGCGGCGCGACGATCGAGGCCGCCAAACCGAGCCAGACGTCTTCCGCCTCGATGGGGCTAAGGTCGTTGACGTCCGTGTCCTCACTCCACCAGTCCGCGGCCACGCGGAAGTAGTCCCGCGCCGCCGAGAGCTCTTGACTCTCGTCCGCGAGACGTCCAAGCGCGTCGGCGATCTCATCGACCGCAGCGTGAGTGATGAAGTCGGGGCCGAGCATCCTAAAGAGCAACTCGGTGGCCTTACGGTTCGTCCGCCGGAGGTCGTCCTCGTCCGATGACATGGTCATGCCCGACAGTCTCCGTAATGTGGCCAGGGATTCAACTCGGCAGGTGGCAATGGTCGCGTCACGCTGTTCAATATCCGAGGGCCAGCGAAGGCTGGTTTCGCTCCTCTTCTATCCACAGCTGCGTCGATCGTGGGATGTGAGCCCAGAGCCAGTCGCGCTCCTCATCACGCAGCTTGACTGGGCTTCGCATCTGCTGGGTCTTCGCCGCGAGCACTGAGCGCTGCATCGCGCCGCCGCGCAGCGCATCGGCCCGTACGTCCTCCCGGTCAACGATCGGCACCCACTGCATCTCGAGATCTGCGTACTGCGTACTGAGCCCGGGATCCCGCCAGTGCGGCCGCTCCACACCGTCAAACCGGTAGATGAACCCGGCGGCCCACAGGCCCGGCCGCCACATCTCACTGTGGTCCCCGGTCTGCCACACGAACGCAAGGTCGCCCTCGCTGACCCGCTTGCGGTTGACGTCCACCGACCACCGCCGCGGAGCTTCGGCGCGGGTGAGGCGGTGAATCGCGAGCGTGCGACGCACCTCGGGATCACCCGCCGGAAAGACGAACGCGTTCACGCCAAGTCCCCGCATCTCATTGCTGCTCGCAGTCGGGGAAGTCTCGGCACAGCATCCTCGCCGCGTCCCACCTCTGCAATGCCCGATGTGGGACTGTGGCCCAACGATGAGCGACATCGACTACCCGAGCGCCGGATCCGGCGCGATCGTCCCCGGCCCGGGCCGGCTCCAGCTGACCGCGGCGGAAAAGTTCTGGTACGTCATCCTCTGCATCGACTTCGGCGCCGGCTACCTCGCGAAGGTTCCGACCAAGAAGGCGCTCAGCGACGTCGGCCTCGTCGAGCTGACCGGCGGCGAGACGTTCTGGTATTTCCTGCTGTGCCTGTGCTTCGGAGTCGGCTATCTCGCGAAGGTACCCACCAAGCGGGCACTCGCCGACGCGGGCCGCACCGAGATGACCGGTGGCGAGAAGTTCTGGTACTTCCTCGAATGCCTCTACTTCGGCGCCGGCTACCTCGCGAAGGTTCCGACCAAGAAAGCATTCAGTGAGGTCGGCATCGCGCCCATGACGGAGGCGGAGAAGTTCTGGTACCTCCTGCTCTGCCTCTGGTTCGGCGCCGGTTATCTCCACAAGGTCCCGACCAAAAAGGCGCTCAGCGACCTGCCGCAGATCCCCGCGCCGGCGATCACTGCGTCCTGAGCTCGGCGCTACTCGCCGGTCTCGCCGTCGATGGACTCCCGCAGCAGATCCGCGTGACCGTTGTGCCGCGCGTACTCCTCGATCATGTGGACGAGGATCCAGCGCAGGCTCGGCGACGGCCCGTCGGGATTGGTACGTCGAGCCGGCTGCTCCAACCCGCCGCGCTCCAGCGCCGCGGCGACGGCGGCACGGGAGCGGGCGATCGACTCATGCCACTGGGCGTGCAGCTGCTCGGGTGAGTCCAGCGCGGCCGAGTCCCAATCCCAATCGCGGTCGACGTTCCAGTCGATCGCGTCCCACGGCGGCGGCCAATCGAGCCCGAGCAGCCAGCGGGTAAACCAATGATCCTCAACGAGGCTCACGTGCTTGAGGATCCCGCCGAGCGTCATCGACGACGCCGCGATCGTCACCGACAGTCCCGCCGCGTCGAGCCCTGCGCACTTCCACCCCAACGTCGAGCGTTGATAGTCCAGGAAGCCGAGCAAGGTCGCCTTCTCATCCGCCGCAGGCGGCGCCTCCGGGCGACCCCGCTCGTCGATCACGATGTCACCTTCAGCCATGACCATTGACTTTAGTTGCAGCTGCTAGACCGAGCTCGGCACCACTTCCGGCTCCACCTCGGGCAGCGCCTCGCCCTCCTTGGCGACGACCACGTGCTCGAGCAGGACGAGGATCAGCACGCCGCCGATCGCGAGCAACACGGTGCCGACGCGGAATGCCAGCGCATAGCCGTGCGTGATGGCGACCGCTGAGGACGTACCGTGCTTGACCAGCGACGTGGCGTGACGCAGGCCGAGCGTCACCAGCACCGACAGACCCAGCGCGCCACCGACCTGCTGCATCGCGCTCTGTACACCGGAGGCCAGCGACGAGTCCTGACCAGTGACCTGGTGCAGCGACGCGTTCCCGATCGCGGGGAAGCACATCCCCGACCCGAACCCGAGGACCATCATCCCCGGCAGAATCCCGCCGGGATAGCTCGAGCCGACGTCGATGCCGCTGGTCAAGAACATCCCCAACGCGCACAAGAAGAATCCGGCCGCGAAGATCGGCTTCACCCCGAGCTTCGGCATCAGCGCAGTACCAAGCCCGATGCCGGCACCGATGGTCAGGCCGAAGGGTACATAACCCAATCCGCCCTTCAGTGGCGAGTAGTGCAGCACCTGCTGCTCGAACAAGGTCAACAGGAAGAAGTAGCTGAAGAACGCCGACGAGAAGAACAGCGTCGTGAAGTTCGTCACGACACGGGTGCGATTCTCGAAGAACTGCAACGGAATCAGCGGGTTTTCGGAGTGCGCCTCGATCCAGACCATCCCCGCGAGCAGCGCGATCCCGCCGAGCAATGGCAGCAGCACGTTGACCGAGCCCCACGGATGCGTGGCGGCCTGCAACAGGCCGTCGACAACCGCGATCAGCCCCGCCGTGCCAGTGACTGCACCTGCGTAGTCCGGCCGTGCCGACTCGCGCACCATCCGGCTCTCGGACACCAGGCGCGGCACCATCAGCAACGCGAACAGCGCGACCGGCAGGTTGATGAAGAAGATCCAGCGCCACGACGCCAGGTCGACCAGTACGCCAGAGATCACCGTGCCGGTCGTGCCGCCGAGACCGGCGATGCCGCCCCAGATGCCGAGCGCCTTGATCCGCTCGCGCGGGTCCGGGAACAGCAGCGCAATAAGTCCGAATGATGCGGGCGCGGCCAGCGCCTCGCCGGCTCCCTGGACGAACCGTGATGCCACCAACATGGCAGGGTCAACGGCCGCGCCACAGGTGGCGGATGCGATCGCGAACAGCCCAACGCCGTAGAGGAACAGCCGGCGCCGGCCAAGGATGTCGGCGAGTCGACCGCCGAGCAGCAGCAGCCCGCCGGCCATCAGCACGTAGCCGTTCACGACCCACGCCAGCCCCGACTGCGAGAAGCCGAGGTCCTGCTGGATGCGCGGCAGCGCGACGTTCACCACGGTGATGTCGAGGACGAGCATGAACTGCACGAGCCCCAGCACACCCAACGCCTTCCAGCGCCGCGGATCCGGTGTTACCTGAATTGTCTCTGTTGCCGAAGACACGATTCTCCCCAAACTCGTCGATCGTGATTAATCGAAAAACTCGTCTCAGTCTTCCGTCGAATGGGATGCGCCGGATTCGACAGGTGCGGGCGGCCGCCTTCGCGTCACCCACTGTGTCACGGCGATCGCCGCCCTGTCGCACCGGTTTTCTCCCGTCCGCGCTGGCTGCACTCTGTCGCACAAAAGCGGTCACCCCCTGTCCTGTTTATGTGACAGATTTATCGCCATGAAGGCCGATCGGCTCGTCGCGACGCTCCTGCTGCTGCAGGCCCGCAAGAAGGTGACCGCCGCCGAGATCGCGGTCGAGCTCGAAGTCTCCGAGCGCACCGCTCGCCGTGATCTTGAGGCACTCTCAGCCGCCGGCATCCCGGTGTATGCCCAGCCTGGCCGCAACGGCGGCTGGGCACTGCTGGGCGGCGCTCGTACCGATCTGTCCGGGCTCACGGCCGACGAGGCTCGGGCGATGTTCATGGTCGCGGGGCCGGCGGCAGCGGCGACGCCGGAGCTGAAAGCGGCGCTGCGCAAGCTCGTCCGCGCCTTGCCGGAGCCCTTCCGCGCATCTGCGCAGGCAGCGGCCAGCTCGATCATCATCGAGCCAGGCGGATGGGGGCGCAGCGGTGCCGCCTACCGGCCCAAGCACCTCGACGCGCTTCAGGCCGCAGTCGCCGACGGGGTCCAGGTCCGGCTCGGCTACTCCGACCGAACCGGCAAGTCGACGACCCGTACGGTGCATCCGCTCGGCCTCGTGATCAAGGGATCGGTCTGGTATCTGGTGGCCGGCACCGATGCGGGGCAACGGACGTTCCGGATCGGACGCGTCACCTCGGTCGACCCGACCGGCGAACCGGTGCAGCGCCCGGACGGCTTCGACCTGGCCGAGGCGTGGCAGAAGGTCGCGGCCAACATCGACGAGCTTCGGTCCGCGCATCACGTCGACGCGATCGTCGACGCCGATTGCATGATGGGGCTGCGCTGGATGTTTGACCGGCAGCTCACCGTCATCGCCGACCCCGGCGGCGCTCTTTCGGGCGACGTTGTGCCCAGTGACGCCGACTCAGGTCACGCTGACGCGGTGCCCGCACGCGTGACCATACGACTGGGTGGCCAGAGCGTCGAGCGAATCGCGCAGCAGCTCGCCGGCTTCGGCTCGCGCATCACCGTGATCGGCCCAGACGAGGCACGCGTGCTCCTCGGCGCGATCGGCCGGGAGCTCGCCGCGATCTACAACTGAGCGGCCCGCCGCGACTCCTTCCGTACCGATCCAGCACATGACCGGCGGCTGCTGCTGCCAAGGCGTCCGGTATTGAGCGAAGTGGAGCACCGCCTGCGTACGAGTCATGTGCTGGATCGGGCAGCCGGCGCACGGCCAATCGTCAGGTACGGCCGTCGCCGCGTGCTGCTTCGGCGTATCGCTCATGCAGCCGACTGCGGACCTCGTCCGGTGTGAAGGCGCGCCGCTGCCGCTCGCGCCGGGCGATCACGACCCCCGTCGCGGCGACTCCTGCGACGCCCGCAAGACCAACGACCTTCCACCAACGCATGCGTTCACCGTAGTGCGAGGCGCGGGCCGCGAGAGACTGTCGGGGTGGCCGCCCTGTCGTTCCCGCTCGATGCCGCGCTGGACCTGACCCGTACCGGCGATCTCTGGCTCTTTCGCGGTCGCAGTGCGGCGGATCGCGCGATCCGCGCCGCGACCAACAGCCCGGTCAACCATGTCGGGGTGGCGGTGGTGCTCGACGACCTGCCGCCGTTGATGTGGCACGCCGAGCTGGGCCAGTCACTCGTCGACATGTGGTCCGGCAAGCATCAACGCGGCGTGCAGCTGCATGACCTGCGCGACTCTGCATTGGTGTGGGCCAACCGGTACGGGCAACGCGGCTGGTTGCGCCAGCTCAACCGGCCGGTCTCACGAGACGCCGAGGATGCGTTGCTGCGCACGATCGCGCGCCTCGATGGGACACCGTTTCCGACCACCGGCGCTCTTGCGGCCGGGTGGCTCGGCAGCCGAGTGCCGAGGCGCCGGACGCCGGGTGACGACCAGCGCGAGACGGCGTACTGCGCGGAGGTCGTCGCGATCAGCTACCAGGACATGGGCTTGCTGCCGGGCAAACATCGGCCGTCGTGGTACGACCCGGGCCGATTTTGGAGCGGAGACTCGCTCGAGCTCACCGGCGGGTACACGCTGTCCGGCGAGATCCCGATCGACATCCCACCCGACCTGCCAGCAACCCCAACGCCCCGCGACCACTAACCACCCCCGTTCGTATGTCACATAAGGGTTGCTATAGCGGCACTCGTGTGACATAGGGGTCGCCCTGGCGACCCCTATGTCACATACGAACGTCAGGTCCTAGCGGCGGCGCAGGGACGCGTCTGTCAGCGAGGGTGGCTCGTAGCCGTAGTCCGTCGCCGAGAAGTTGGTGCCGGGTGGCACGATCTCGTCGATCCGGTCGAGGATGTCCGGGCTCAGCGCGGTATCAAGTGCGCCGAGTTGACCCTCAAGCTGCTCCATCGTCCGCGGCCCGATGATCGGAGCGGTCACAGCTGGGTGATTCGCGGCGAACGCGATTGCCATGTGTACCAACGAGATCCCGCTCTCATCAGCGAGCGCGCCGAGCGCGTCGGCTGCGTCAAGCTTGCGTTGATTCGCCGGCACCGACATGTCATAGCGTTGTGGCAGCATCGCGCTGCGGCGGCTGGTCAGATCATCCCCGCCCTTGCGCCACTTGCCCGACAACCATCCGCCGGCGAGCGGGCTCCACGGGATCACCCCCATGCCGTACGACTCGGTGACCGGCAGGATGTCGCGCTCGATGCCGCGGACGAGCAACGAGTACGGCGGCTGCTCGGTCACGAACCGCTCCCGGCCGCGGTCGCGCGCGACGTACTGCGCCTCGACGATCTCGTGCGCCGGAAACGTCGAGCTCCCGATGTAGCGAACCTTGCCAGCACGAACCAAGTCCGTGAGCGCGCCCAACGTGTCGTCGATGTCAGTGTCAGGGCTCGGCCGATGGATCTGGTAGAGGTCGATGTAGTCCGTACCCAGCCTGGTCAAGCTCGCCTCAACTTCGCGAACGAGCCAGCGCCGCGAGTTGCCCTGCTGGTTCGGGTCCTCGCCCATGACGCCGTGCGCCTTCGTCGCGAGCACGATGTCGTCACGACGGCCGTCGGCGAGCGCCTTGCCGACGATCTCCTCCGACTCCCCGCCGGAGTAGACGTCAGCGGTGTCAACGAAGTTGATGCCCGCATCCAGCGCGCGATGAATGATCCGGATCGAGTCATCGTGATCGGTGTTGCCCCAGGCGCCGAACATCATGGCGCCGAGGCACAACGGGCTGACTTTCACGCCAGTACGGCCGAGGGTTCGCATCTCCATCTCTCTACCTTGCCCGCTCAGTCACGCTCCGATACACGCGGGTAGCCAATCGCAGGGATATTCGGCCACCGATCTGGGCATAACAAGGGTGAGAAGTGCGATTCGAGCGAGAAGCACGAGGAGTGGTGATCATGGCGCTACGAGGAAGTCACGCAGATCGTCCGAGCCGCCTAGTGATGGCGCGCAGCCGTGGCGCGATCACCGGCCCGCTGCTCATGTTGCTTGGCGCGTGGGGCGCCCTCGTCCCGTTCATCGGGCATCGGTTCGGGTACGGCTACACCCCCGACAACCTCTGGACCTGGACCGCTGCACGTGGCTGGCTTGAGGTGCTGCCCGGCTGCGCCGCTTTCCTGGGTGGCGCGCTGGTCGCCACGAGTGCCCATCGCGTGAGCGCGACGCTCGGTGGCTGGCTTGCTGCCGCCGGTGGGGCGTGGTTCGTGCTCGGTACGGTCGTCGCGCCATTCTGGAACGCCGGCAACATCGGCGTCCCGAGCGGCACCGGTCACCACACCGCGTATGAGCAGATCGGGATGTTCACCGGTCTCGGCGTCGTCATTGTGCTGATGGCCGCTATCGCGATCGGTCGCGTCAGCGTTGTCGGAGTGCGCGACGTCTCGGTGGCGCAGGCCCGCATCGATCGTGAAGCCGATGTCGTTGACGACGACGAGGTCGAGCCGACCACCACGAGTCGGTATCCGGTCGAGCGCCCGACGCGCACCGTCGAGCTTCCCGATGCCGATGTTCGCGACGCCGACGCCGACAACACGGCCGCCACGTCGGGTCAGACCACGACGGGTGAGACCCAGCGCCAGACCACGTCGGCCGGCTCAGCTCCGATGTAACGCTCGGATCGTATGTGACATACGGGTCGCTATGGCTGCAGTCATGTGACATAGGGGTCGCCCTGGCGACCCCTATGTCACATACGAACGATTAGGCCGCGGCGCGAGCTAGTTCGGCGCCGAGTTGGTCCAGCAGCGAGGCGGTGCCTTCTTCTCGCTGCGCTGACGTGTCATGTCCGTCGAGGAACACGCCTTGCTCGGTGAGGATCAGCCGCGTGCTGTCCCCCTCGTCGATGAACTCGATCGTGGCCACCGACACCGAGATCCGGTCCTCGCCGGCGTGCATCTCGTAGGTGTAGACGATCCGGTGATCCGCCACGATGTCGCGGTAGACCGCGTCGTAGGTGTAGATCGGACCGCCAGGAGGTCCAGCGCGATTGATCTCGTGGCCGCCGACCTGGAAGTCCATCTCGTAGTTCGTCCGGTCTGCCCACTCCGTGCCGGTGAACCAACGCGCCTTCGTGGCCGGATCCGACCACGCCTTGAAGACGAGCGGGACCGCAAGGTCGTACGTCCGCTCGATGACGAACGTGTCATGGGCAACAGTTGACGAGCTCATTTCTTCTCCTTGGGTTGAATGGCAGAGTCCGCTGCGAGCACCTCACCGAGACGGTCGAGCCGTTGCTCCCAGCCCCGACGCCGCTCGGTGAACCACTTCTCGGCGGCGCTCATCGCTGCTGGCTCGATCCGACAGGTCCGGACCCGGCCGATCTTTTCCGACCGTACGAGCCCACACGCCTCGAGCACCTGCACGTGTTGGAGCACCGCGGCGAGCGACATGTCGAACGGTGAGGCCAGCTCACTGACCGACGCGGGACCGCGGGTGAGGCGCTCAACGATCGAGCGACGGCTGCGGTCAGCGAGCGCCTGGAAGGTCCGGTCGAGATCGAGCTGTTGGTCAAGCACATGCTTGAGTGTCGTCGGACTCGACCAGATCTGTCAAGGAGTTACTTAAGTGTTCAGCAAGTCGCGCATTCGGGTCCCACCGCCGGCTCGGCGGCAATCGTCGGTCGCGGAGCACGCCGCGACACCAGCCCCAACAACGCGAGTGCAGCCAGCACCATCACGAACACCGCGTACTCCCGAGCCGTTGTCAGGACGCCGCCGTCGTGCACGACCAGATAGCCAGCGATCACCGCTGGCAGTCCCATCGCGAGATAGCTGACGACGTACAAGGTCGAGAGGACACCGGCGCGCTCATGCGGCGCGGCCAGTGGCAGCACCGTACGCAAGGCGCCCTGGAAGCCGGCACCGAAGCCCACGCCTGCGACCGCAGAACCGACGAAAAACTCGATCGCCGAGGTGTGGTCGATCGCGACCAGCGTCACCCCAACGCCCACGAACAGCGCCACCACGCCCGCCGACAGCACGCTTCGCGGCGCGACGTCGCGGACGAGGTAGACCGTGACCGACGCGGTTGCGGCGATTGTGAAGAGCGCAAGCCCGCCAAGCGCGAGCGAGTCCGACCCAGAGACTATCCGTACGAGCACGGGCCCAAGCGAGCCGTAAAAGCCGGCGAGCGACCAGATCGCGACAAGCGCGGGGAACGCCATCAGCGCCGAGCGTCGCGCAGCCGGTGGCAGGTTGAAACGCGGCGTGAGCGAAGCGACCGCACCGGCCTTTCTGCTTGACGACTCCGGCATGTAGACGACGCCAATCGCTTGCAACACAAGGATTGCGGCGATCACCAGGTAGACGAGGTGCGTCGGCTCCGGCAGAAATTGAACGACCAACCCCGACCCGAACGATCCCGTCGCGGTGCCGGCAAGAGCGCCGACGCCGTTCGCGATCGTGCCCCTGCTCTTGTGGATGTCGAGCAACCCGGCACCGATCGCGCCGACCGCCGCGCCGGTCGACAGGCCCTGCACGATTCGTGCCACGATCAGCGCGGGCACACCTGACGCAGTAACGAAAACAGCCATTGCGACGAGCTGCAATCCGATCGCCGCAAGCAACATCGGACGTCGACCGACGTGATCCGACAATGATCCAACCGTGAGCAGCGCACCCAGGACCGCCAGCGCGTAGACCGCAAATACGACCGTCACTGTGATCGGCGAGAAGCCCCACTCGGACTGATAGACCGAGTACAGCGGCGTCGGTGCGCTCGATGCTGCCAAGAACAGCAGCAGGATCGACACCTGCAGTGCAAATGCCGCGGTCCTCGAGCGTCGGCGGACACTGGCCGGCAGCGATTCGCTCACTCGGTCGATCAACAACGTGGTCATCAGATTCCCTTTACTAGCAATCGTTTGAAGCTCGGATGTGCCGCGGTCACACGGCGGTACGTCCGCCGTCAGCGGCGACGGTCGTCCCGGTGACATAGCTCGCGCGAGGTGAAGCCAGAAAGCCGACAACCTCGGCAATCTCTTCCACTGCCGCGGCGCGATTCATCGGCGTCGTCGCGCCGAGCGCCTCGGTGCGAGCGCTGACCGCGCCCTCGGTGTAGACCGGTCCGGGCGCCACCGCGTTGACTCGGACGCCGGCGTGGCTGTACTCCGCCGCCCAGGCGCGCGTCATCGAGGAGAGCGCGGCCTTGGTCGCACCGTACGCCGCCCCGCCGTTGAGCCCGATCGCGCCGGCCATACTTCCGACGTTGACGATGCTGCCCGCGCCTCTAGCAGCCATCGCAGGCGCGATCGCCCCGACGAGAAGGAACGGCGCACGGACGTTCGCCGCGAACAGCTGATCGAAGCCGTCCGCGCCCAGCTCGGCGGTTGCGCCGAAGACGGAGACGCCGGCGTTGTTGACCAGGATGTCGAGGCTGCCGGCGTAGTCGACGAGGCGCTTGATGTCTGCCGGGTCGCTCAGGTTGGCGGGGACGAACCTCGCGTGCCCGCCAGCCGCGACGATCTCATCGACAGTCTTGGCGCCGCGTTCGACGTCTCGGCCCTGGACGACGACTTCGGCACCATCAAGGGCGAGGCGCATCGCGATGGCTCTGCCGATCCCGGAGGTCGCGCCGGTCACGAGGGCCCGCTGACCCGCCAGGTCACGCTGCTTGGTGCCGTACATCTCGACTCCTCACTAACAGACAGGTCTGTCTGCCACGCCTGGACACTAGACAGACCTGTCTGTTATTGTCAAGCCATGGCGACGCAGACGGTGACGCGAGGCCTTGCTGATCGGGGCCCCGCTGATCGAGGCGCCACTGACCGAGGCGCCACTGACCGTGGCTCAGCCCGAGAGCGCCTGCTCGCGGCGGCCAGGGAGTTGTTCTATGCCGAAGGAGTCAACAGCGTCGGCATCGATCGCGTGATCGAGCGAGCCGGCGTGGCGAAGGCGACCCTCTACGCGACGTTCGGCAGCAAGGAAGAGCTCATTCGCGCGTACCTGCTCGATCGCCACAACGAGCGCGAGGAGCGGATGACCCGCGAGCTCGCCGCTCGGTTCGACAACCCGCGCGACCGGCTCGTCGGTGTCTTCGACGTGCTCAGCGACGCAATCGCGAAGCCGGGGTTCCACGGCTGCGCGTTCATCAACGCCAGCGCCGAGGCTCACCCAGGCGGCGCGGTCGAGGACGTGTCGGACACCGCCCGCGAGTGGATTCGCTCACTGTTTCGCGGCTTCGCCGAGCAGGCCGGCGCGCCCGATCCGGACGCTCTCGCCCGGCAGCTCGCGATGTTGTACGACGGCGCCGTCGTCACCGCTCGCATGGACCGCAACCCGCAAGCCGCGATGATCGCGCGCACAATCGCGACTTCACTAGTCGACGCCGCAATCCCGGCCTGAACCGTCCCGCGCGACTCGCATTTGTGAACCGCTGCGTACCGCCCGCGGGACGTGACGGTTCACTGATCGGTCAAGGCCGTTGCGGATCTAGCCGGTCGGGCCACGGGCGATGACGGCTCGTACGTCGGCCGCAGTCACAGTGAACGGGTCGAATCGGGTCAGCAGCCAGGTCGCGCCGCCGTCAGCCCACCGCTGCGGATCTGCGCCGGCGACGTCGTGCACGATGACGTCGTAGCCCGCGAGGCCGCTCGGACGTGCTGTGGCGATCTCGGCGATCACCTCAGGTAGCTGGGAAGGCTCGATGTCGACAACGAATACGCCGTCGTACCTGGCCGCGCGTTGCATCGGCCGACGGTTGGGCCAACGTGCCGCAACCCAGATCGGAAGATGCGGCTGCACAGGCGTCGGCACGAATCGCACGCCCGAGACCATGAAGTGCTGCCCGCGGTAGTCGACCTCGGCGCCAGACAAGAGGCCAGTGAGCACGTCGAGGCCTTCGTCGAGCATCTCCGCCCGGCGCCGGATGTTGGGCTCCTCGCCGAACCGCACGAACTCTTCACCGCTGGTGTCCAGCCCGAGCCCGACGCCCAACACCATCCGGCCGTGGGACAACTGGTCGAGAGCGACGAGTTGCCGCGCGACGATCTGCGGCCGACGCCGAGCGAGCGGTGTGACCATCGGCCCGAGCAGCAGCCGCTCGGTCTTCGTCGCCATCGCCGCCATCGCGATCCACGGATCGGTCGCCGACTCGGCGGGCGCACGGTAGCGAAGGTGGTCCCAGACGAACACCCCGTCCCAGCCGGCCTGCTCGGCGTCGGCCGCGAGATCCGCCAGCACCGTCGGGTCAGCGAGGTGGTCGAAGATCGACAACGTCAGTCCGCGGCGCATCGCGCAAACGTATGCCGCTCGCGAGACGTTTGTGAACCGTCACGTACCGCCCGCGGTACGCAGCAGTTCACGCACCTGGTGGAAGCGCCGCGGCGACCGACCGCAGCGCCTCCACCAAAGCGACCAGATCGGCAGGCGTTGACATGTGATTGACGACGCCGGCGCGCAGCCAGGTGCGGCCGCGCAGCCGGGTCGTCGACACCCACGCCGCACCCGACACCTCAAGGCCGCGCTGCAACGCGTCCTGATGGGCATCGAGGGCATCGCCGGCCGCGACACCGGCCGGCACATGACGGAAGCAGACGATCGACAGCTCGATCTCGGTGAGCGCCAGCTCGAAGTCCGGGCTGTCGCGCAGCAGCGCGCTCAATTCCGCAGCAAGGTCGTTCGTGCGCTCGACGAGTCGCCCGAGCCCCGCGCTGCCGAGGTGCTTCCACGACATCCACAGCTTGAGCGCCCGAAACCGTCGCGTGCCCTCGACCGAGAACTCCATCCAGGTCAGCGCCTCGTCCTGCGGCCGGCTGGAACGGTAATACTCCGGCCGACGGACGAACGTACGGTGCAGGTCTTCGCGACGCCGGACTACCAGCGCACCAATGTCGAACGCCTGGAAGAACCACTTGTGCGGGTCGATCGTGACCGAGTCCGCGCGGTCCAGACCGGGCACCCGGGCGGCGTCGCGTGCCGAAAGCAGCGCCGCCCCGCCGTACGCCGCATCGACGTGCAGCCATAAACCCTCGCCCTCCGACAAGTCGGCGAGCTGGGCGACGTGGTCGATCGAGCCGGTGTTGGTCGTCCCGCTCACCGCGCAGATGCCGAGCGGCAGCAGGCCGTTGGCCCGGTCAGCCGCAATCGCCTCGGCAACGGCTGGCGCCGCCAGCCGGAAGTGGGCGTCGCTGTCGATCACCCGAAGCGTCGCTGACGGGAAGCCGAGGACATCGAGCGCACGGCGGATCGAGAAGTGCGCCTGGTCGGAGCAGTAGACCCGGACCCCCTCGAGCTGGCCGCCGCGGGGTGGGCTCGTCAGCCCGAGCATGTCGGCAAGGGCGATGTCGCGCATGACGGTGAGCGCCATCAGGTTGGCCATCACCCCGCCGGAGGTGAGGACGGCCCAGCCGTCTGCGCCGACGCCGACGAGATCGCGCAGCCAGGTCGCGACCTCCTCCTCCACGAGAGTTCCGATCGGGCCGGCATGGAAGACGTCGACGCTTTGATGAAGCCAGGCGGCCAGCGAGTCGCCGGCCACCGACATCGGCAACGGCGGGGTCGTGAAATAGCTGAACGAGCGGGGATGGTGCGCGTTGTAGGTGAAGGGCAGCATCCGCTCGCGCACCTCGGACAACACCTCGGCCGAGGTCGTCGGCTCGAGCGGCGCCGGGCCGGGCTCGCCGGAGTCGCCGAAGTACGCCCGCCGTAGCTCGGGATAGTCGAGCGGCCCGACCGGCCTATCCATCGCGTGGTCGAAGAGGTAGTCCAGCGCAGTCGCCAATGGCGTCGCCGAGCTGCGCTAGCGCTGGCCGACTCGACGGGTCATGGAAGTCGATCAGGTCAGGCTCGGAATGCCAGTCGAAGTCGCCGCGGTCGGGGGTCAAGAGTTACTCACGTACCCGGCTCGGACGTGCGTGAAGGGTCACGTACCGCGGGCGGTACGCAACCCTTCACAGATCGCCAATTTGTGCGCTCGAAGGGATTCGAACCCCCAACCTCTTGATCCGTAGTCAAGTGCTCTATCCGTTGAGCTACGAGCGCTGGGCGCCGACGAACCAGCCGCCGGACACCGGGCAAGACTACCGGACCTGTTACTTGCCCTTGCGGACTGAGATGAGCTCATGACTGGGCGCCACAGTGCCCGCGAGCGAGTGGCTGACCTTGATCGCCGTAAGGGCGGCATATTCGGCATTTCCCGCGGTGCTGTCCCCTTCGAACCAGCAGTACTCGACGATCCGCTGGCCGGCGTGGACCGAGACCGGCGCTGTCACTGTCGGCGTGCCGTACGAGCCGTCCCCACCGGTGACCCCCGGCACCAGGGCCTGCCCGAAGGGCTCGGCCGCGGTCGTCAGATCCTTGGTCGACACCGCGCACAGGCCATTCTCATTGGGCGGAATGGCGAGGAGCGCGGTCGCCGTCACGTAGTAGGTGCCTTTCGCGAGCTTCGCGGTCCGGGCGAGCGGAGTCGGCGTAGTGCCGACCGTCGCCACGTGTAGGAATGCGTAGTTGGTCGCGGCCGCACTGCCCGAGGTCCGCAGCTGGCCGGCGCTCGAGCCGTCCAGGAGTGAGGCGTTCAGGTGCGGGACCTTCACTGTCGTGTTGACAGTTAGAGCCGGCTTCCCATGCTTGGCCCGCAACGCGAGCGCCGTGCCCTTCGAGTTGGTGAGTGAGGTCGTCAGTGAAGGCCGAGTTGTGCTCGCCCAGGATGAAGACGCCGCCGCTCGAGCCGACCGCGACGCCGAGTCCGCCAGCCACGACGCCGAACTGCCGCGACGACAGCTGCCATCAGCGCCGCGTCGCACGATCCGATTGACGGACATGGCCCCTCCGATGTGAGCTCATCCGCGCCGTGTCTCGGCGCGCTTTCGAAACCGTACGCGCTGATGACCGACCGCCCATCGCCGTCGACACTACGCTCACGCGACCAGAAAACCTTTATAGATCAAGAAAAACTACGAGTTTCTCCTTTCCACACAACCAAACTGCACCTAGCGTCGTCTGACTACACGTACGCACCTCCCGTTCCCACGCGAAGAAGTCCTTATGCCGCGCAACGAATTCGGCCGGATCCCGGCGGACGCTCCACCCGCTCCGACCTGACCCGTCGGGGCTTGCTTGGCGTCGCCGCCGTCATCACTGGCGCCGGCATCGCCGACCTGTGCACAAGTCAGGACCAACGCAGCCCAACCCGGCGGCCGGTAACACCAGTGCGGCTGACTCGCAAACCTGTTGTGACCGCAATGAGCCACGGGTTTTGCCGAGCACGCCATCGCAGCGCCCAACGGCGCCGGCCACGCCGAGCCATGCGCCGGAGCACGACAACTCCACGCCGGTCAGCCACAGCAGCGCCCACGGTGGTGGCACGCGCGCTCGAGCACGATCGGCTGGAGGACCACGTTCAGTTGCCGCCGGCGCAGCTGCGGGTGCGCAGCGTCCGATCTTCTATATCGACGATCTCATCCACGACGCGCCGAGCACGCGATCGCCCTCACCGTCGACGACGGCCCCGACCCGCTCTACACGCCGAAGGTGCTTCGACTGCTCGACAAGTACCACATGCAGGCCGCTTCTGCATCGTCGGTGTGCGCGCCGAGGCGTTACCCGAGCTGATCCGCGACATCCACCGCGCCGGGCATGTAATCGTCAACCACAGCTTTACCCATGTGCATGCCGTTCAACAAGCAGACCGAGAAGCGCATCGTCAACGAGATCACCCGCTGCCAGCGCGCGATCGAGAAGGTGGCCAAGGTGACGCCGCAGCTGTTCCGCGCACCAGGCGGCGCATGGTCACCGTTCATCTTCCGGGCGGTCGCGGCGTACGACCTGATCCCGCTCGACTGGGACGTCGACCCGATGGACTGGGCGATGCCGGGCACGCGCAAGATCGAGCGCGCGATGCTCAAGGGCCGCCCGAACGACATCGTGTTGTGCCACGACGGCGGCGGCAATCGCAGCGAGACCGTGCGCGCGCTTCGTAAGGTTCTGCCGGACTGGAAGCACCGCGGCTACGTGACTATCCCGCTCGTCGTGCCGGCCGAGCGCAAGCGCCGGTCGAGCCACTCGACGCCACCGACGCCGACACGCCGTCACCGTCGACGAGCCCCACCACTTCACCGAGCGACTCAGCCACTCCGTAGCCTTCCCGCCATGGCGGCGGACACCGATAGCGCGGCTTCGAACCGCTGCACGACGACGTCCGGCGACTCGGCGCGCTGCTCGGCCAGGTCGTCACGAGTCCGGCGGACCTGAGCTGTACGACGACGTCGAGCGGCTGCGTCGCGCGACGCGAGACGTCCGGCGGGGAGATGACGCCGGCACGGATCCGCAACAGGTGGTCGACGACCTCGACGCTCGACCAGGCCGAACGAGTTGCCCGCGCCTTCACGGTGCTGTTCCACCTGGTCAACCTGGCCGAGGAGCGGCACCGGGTCCGGGTGCTCCGCAGCCGCGACCGCACCGATCTCGCGCCCGCGCGTGACTCCCTCGCTGGCGCGGTGCCGCGCTGACGCCCGATCGTCGCCGCGGCAACTTTGGTTGACGTTGAGGTCCATCCGGTCTTCACCGCGCATCCGACCGAGGCCCGCCGCCGGGCGGTTGTCACCGCGCTGCACCGCATCGCCGACGAGCTCGACCGCGGCGACGACCCGCGAATCGGTGATAGCGAGCGTGCCGATGCCGATCGGCGGGTGCGGGAGGAGATCTCGACGCTGTGGCGTACCGCGCTGATCAGGTCAACTCGACTTGACCCGCTCGACGAGGTCCGCGCGACGATGGCGGTCTTCGACGAGACGCTTTTCCGCCTCGCACCCAGCCTCTATCGCGCGACCGAGCGCGCCCTTGGCGGCGACGCCACCGAGCCCCCACGCACGCCCGCCTACCTCGTGCTCGGATCCTGGGTCGGCGGCGACCGTGACGGCAACCCGCATGTGACCGCCGAGGTCACTCGCGAGGCACTCGAGATCCAGGCCGATCACGTCCTGCGGGCGCTCGAGACGGCCGCGACCCGGATCGGACGGAGCTTGAGCCAGAGCGCCGACATGGCGCCGCCGAGCCCGGCGCTCAAGGCAGCGCTGGAGGCGGACGCGACGGCGCATCCGAAGACGACCGCCGCACTCGCGCGAACCTCCGGCGCACAGCCGCACCGGCAGAAGGTGATCTTCGCAGCAACCCGGATCGCGGCAACTCGAAGCCGCAACGCCGACCTCGCCTACCGCTCACCGGCAGAGCTGCTCGACGACCTTCGGCTCGTGCAGGCATCGCTGGCGTCCTCGCGCGCGACGCGAAGCGCGTACGGCGAGCTGCAGAACCTGATCTGGCAGGTCGAGACGTTCGGCTTCCACCTCGCCGAGCTCGAGATCCGCCAGCACAGCGAGGTGCACGCGGCCGCGCTACGCGACCTCTCCGACCACGACGGCGAGCCGACGGACGACCTCACTCGCGAGGTGCTCGCCACCATCCGCGTGATGGCGGCGTTACAGGACCGTTGGGGGGCGCGAGCATGCCACCGCTACGTCGTGAGCTTCTGCTCATCAGCCAGCTGACATCGAGGCGGTGCCTGCACTCGCGCGCTATGCCCTCGGTGACCGGGCCGAGCAGCTTGCGCTGACCGTTGTGCCGCTGTTCGAAACCGGCGACGACCTGGCGCGCTGCACCGAGATCCTTGACGAGTGGGTCTCGCGCAGCGGTCGGCCCGAGCGGCTCGAGGTGATGCTCGGATACTCCGACTCGGCCAAGGACGTCGGCCCGCTCTCGGCGACGCTCTCTGCTGTACGACGCGCAGGCCGCCCTCGCTGCCTGGGCCGCACGTCACGACGTCGCGCTGACGTTGTTCCACGGTCGCGGCGGCTCGCTCGGCCGTGGCGGCGGTCCGGTCAACCGCGCGATCCTGGCGCAGCCGCCGGGAAGTGTCGCAGGACGGTTCAAGGTGACCGAGCAGGGTGAGGTGATCTTCGCCCGCTACGGCAACCCCAAGATCGCCGAACGTCACCTCGAGCAGGTCACGGCCGCCGTGCTGCTCGCCGGCACGCCCGAGGTGGGTGCGCGCATATCCGCAGCGGCGGCAGAGTTTGCCGACCTCGGCCGAGTCATGGAGGCCGCGAGTCGCACGGCGTACCGGGATCTGGTCGAAACCGAAGGCTTCGCCGACTACTTCGCACGGGTCAGCCCGCTCGAGGAGCTTTCCGATCTCGCCCTCGGCTCGCGCCCGGCCCGACGACCCGGTGGTGGCCGAGGCGGGCTCGAGCTGGCCGACCTGCGGGCGATCCCGTGGGTGTTCGCGTGGTCACAGACCCGATGCAATCTGACTGGTTGGTACGGCCTCGGCAGCGGGCTCGCCGCCGCGTCATCCATCGATGACCTGCGCACCGCCTACCGCGAGTGGCCGCTGTTTACCGCACTGATCGACAACGCCGAGATGTCGCTGGCGAAGACTGACCGCATCGTCGCGCAGCGTTATCTCGCGCTCGGCGACCGACCGGATCTCACCGAGCGGATCCTGGCCGAGCTCGACGAGACAACGGCTCAGGTCCTGGCCGTGCTCGAATCGACCCGCCTGCTCGCCGGCCGGCGCATCCTCGCGGCGGCGGTCGACCTGCGCAACCCTTACGTTGACGCGCTGTCACATCTGCAGCTGCGAGCATTGCGGGCGCTGCGGCGGGAGGAATTCGCCGACGCTGCCGAGGAGCAACGGCTGCGCGCACTGCTGCTGCTCAGCGTGAACGGAGTCGCCGCCGGCCTCCAAAACACCGGCTAACCGTTCGTATGTCACATAGGGGTTGCGATAGCTGCACTCGTGTGACATGAGGGTTGCCAGAGCAACCCTCATGTCACATACGAACGTCGAGGGCTAGCAGCTTGCGACGCTGGGCGCGAAGCCGGCCATCCTCAGGTGAGCTAGCCCGAACCGGAACTTCGCGACGGAGTTCTGCCGCCACGACGTACCGACGAGACTCTCGGCGAACGGAAGTGGCAGCGTCGGGTGCTTGAACCCGCACGGCCCGCGTACCGACCAAGAACCGACGGCGGCACCGCCCTTCGTGGACAGGCTGATCGAGCTGATCTGGCTCTGATGTCCGGGCGAGGCGGTCGGCGCGGACTTCCACTTTCCGCCGGCATAGCGGAAAGCGATGGCGGCGGTGTCGAGCCCGCTCTTCGACGTCTCCATCGCCCCGATCGACACCCGCGAGCCGGCTGCGGAAACCGTCGGTCCGGAGTCGCTGTGACCGATGGTCGGCAGCTTCGTGGCCGTCCACTTCTTGCCGTTCCAGTGGTCCGCAAACAGCCGGCTCCGCCCGCTGGTGCCGATCACCACAATCCCGACACCCCAAGCGTTCTTGGCCGACGTCGTCGAAATCGAGGCGAGCGGCCCGGGCGGGGTGAACGCGGTGACGGTCAGCTTGTGGCCGTTCCAGACCCCAATGACGTTGCCGGTGGCGCTCGTTCCGTAGAACCAGACGTTGTTCGGGCTCGAGACACTGACCAGACTGAAGGAGTCACCAGCCAACGAGGTCTCGGAAACTCGCTTCCACGACTTGCCGTTCCAGTGCGCGATCAGCGGGCCGGCCGCGCTCAGCAGACCGTCGCCGACTGCCCACGCATTGCTCGCCGACGAGGCCGACACCGAGAGCAGCTGCCCCTTGCCGATCGAGGTCTTGAAGGGCTTGAAGCCGCCACCAGATGAGTGTTCAACCAAGCTGTGGACCGTGGCGCCCGTCGTCGTGTTGCCGACGATCCAGACCGAGCGCGGGGAGCCGGCCGCAATGCCGAACAGCTGGTAGTCCTTCGGGGCCTTCATCGACTTCTTCGCCCAGTGACCGCCCGAGCGGCGGAGCGCGTACAAGGTGCCGACGCCCTTCGCGGTGCTCCCAGTCCCGTACGCCCACGCGACCGACGAGTGCGGCGCCTCCGAGACCGCCACCAACGAAGCCGTCACGATCGTGCCCTTCGCGAGCGCGGCAGCTGCGGCCTCGTGGCGAGGAGCGGCACCGACCGGCGCGGAGCCGGCCGCGACACCGGCCACCACGAGGCCGGACGCGACGGAAACCATGGCAATTCGACGGGTTATCGATGTGGGCATCCGTGCACCATAATTCACGAATTCGGACCCGCGCAGCCGCTTCGTACCGTTCGTATGTCACATAGGGGCAGCCATAGCGACACGCATGTGACATGAGGGGAGCCAGGGCGACCCTTATGTCACATACGAACGTGGCGGAGGCTCCGGGATTTGAACCCGGGATGGGCGATAAACCCAAACCGCATTAGCAGTGCGGCGCCATAGACCGGACTAGGCGAAGCCTCCTCGCGGCGATTCTTGCCGCGTCGAAGAGGTTATCCCAGCGTGGTCGGTCCGGTCGCCACCCTGCGAAGCGCGCCCGACCAGCGCCACGGCGTTCCACGCATCGACGTCGCCTTCGTTCGTCGTGAAGACCACTCCGCCCGCCGGGTTGGCGACCATGTCCTCCGCCTGCACCAGCCCGTCCAGCCTGGCGGTCGGCTGCGGATGCGGCGCCTTGAGCGCTGCCGGCGAGTAATAGACGAGGTACGGGTCGTAGTGCAGTGGGTTGTCACTGCTCGTCGCGACATAGACACCATGCGCCGGATCACCCGTCACCCCGGCAACGTTGAGCGGCAGCGTCAGGTTGACGCTCGGCTTCAGCGCGATGCTGGCCTGGTACGAAAGCTGCCGGCCATGGGCGATCCAGATGCCGTAATCCGGCGCCGGCGCGAGCAAGGTCGGAGCGCGCTCGCCGCGGTCGACAACCTCGTTCCCCGGCAGCGACCGCAGCTCACCCGACCCAGTGGCGACCAGCACCGACGACCCGCTCAGCGGGACGACAAACTTCGCGCCCGGAATCGTCAGCCTTGTGGTGATGCCGAAGAGTCCGGTCCGGTACGTCACGACCGCGTTAACCGCCGGCTCGGTGAACCACGCCAGCCGACTCGTGAACGTCGCGTCCTGGACCGCGATCGGCGGCGTCGACTTCTGCGTGTCGACGTCGCCGCCACCGTCAACCGTCGCGAGCGCGGTCGTCGACGCGTCGTTGTTGTCATGCCACGTCCAGGCCTTGCCGAAGCCGTACCCGATGTGGTCGTCGGGCTGCGGCACCCGATAGCGCCCTTCGACGCGTCCCGAGATCGGCGACCGCTCGACGACATAGGTACGAGACCCGCGCTTCGTCGAGCGGTTCTCGATCGTCCAGATGTAGCCGCCGCCGGCAGTGACGCCGCTGGCGAAGTCAGACAACGGTTGCGGGAACGCCGCCGCGGCGGTGATGACCGAGACCTGATGCGACTTCGCCACCCGCGCGGCGTGAGTCGAGTTGCCACCCGATCCGACCGCACCGACGGCTGCGGCAACCACGACCAGCGCCGCCGCCGACGCGAACACCGCTTGCCGCCGCCGAGCGCGATGAACCCGACGATCCAGCACGGCAATCGGGTCGAACTCACCGACCGTCACAACGTCAGCCGCATCCCCGGCTGCATCGCCAGCCACATCGGCCTGCGCCGCGACGACAGCATCGGCCACCATCGCCTCGCCCCGAGCATCCGGTGGCTCATCGACGAAGCCGATCTCCATCGCCACGATGCCGTCGGAGTCACGCTGCCATTCCTTGTTGCGCTCGGCGCAGCGCCGCTCGAGCGCCTTCCGTACGTAAGCGTCCGGGTTGTCCTTGTCAGAAACCAGCCGCCAGCGACTGGCGACCCGGGTCAGCGTGGCAAGAACAAGCTCGCGCGTCTCGGCATCATCAGCGTCACCGCAGAGCGCCATCGCATGATCGAGCAGGACAGTCCACTGCCCGCGCACATACGCGATCAGCCGCTCGTCCACGCCGTCCCTTCACCACCCACACCGACCAGCACCGCCGACCACCCAAGAATGATTCGGCCGCCGCCACCCCATGGTTCACCCAAACGAAAACCCCGCAAAGCCCAGCACGGAAACCGCCCATCAAAATCCGCTTCCCGTCGCCACTCAACTCAGCCCGTCAAGAGCCAGCGAGTCCCGACAATTCAGCCAACCGGCCTACCCGGATCGTTCAACGGAGGGTGGGACCGCCAAGGAGCGGGCGTAGGGGTGCGTCGAGCGAAGCGACGTACCCCAGCCCGCGGAGCTGCGGTGCCGCCCTCCGCCCCGACAACAGAAGCAGGAAACAGAAACAGGAAGGGCAGCTGCTCACTCAGTTACAACGTGACGACGTCCAGCTCCCCATCGGCATAGGCCTTGCGCAGGACCTTCTTGTCGAACTTGCCGACGCTCGTCTTCGGCACCGCGTCGATCACGGCCCAGCGCTCAGGCACCCACCACTTCGCGACCCGTTCCGCCAGCCACGCGGACAGCTCCTCCGGCGCGACGGAGTCACCGTTGAGCGGCACGATGCACGCGAGCGGCCGCTCCTGCCAGCGCTCGTCAGGCACGCCGACGACAGCCGCTTCGAGCACCGCCGGATGCGCCATCAGCTCGACCTCGAGCTCGACCGAGGAGATCCACTCGCCACCCGACTTGATGACGTCCTTCGCGCGGTCGGTCAGCGTGATGTAACCCTGCGGATCGATCAGCCCGACATCACCGGTACGCAGCCACTCGCCGTCGAACTTCGCCGGGTCGTCGTCCTTGTAGTACGACGAGGTCACCCACGGGCCACGTACCTCGAGCTCGCCCACCGCCTTGCCGTCGCGCGGCTGCACCTCTCCGCTGTCGTCGACGATGCGGCCTTCAACTCCGAAGAGCAACCGCCCGGCCTTCGATTGGTAGTCCCACGCCGCCTCGCCGGTGATCCCTACCGGGGGCTTGGCGAGGGCGGCAACCGGCGACGTCTCGGTCATGCCCCAGCCCTGGATGATCGTGATCCCGAACTCCTGGTCGAAGGCGGCGATCAGCGCGCGTGGCACCGCCGATCCGCCGCACATGACGGCACGCAAATCTCGACAGGTCACGCCCCGGGTTGGCGCGCAGGAACTGCAGGATGTCGTTCCAGATCGTTGGCACTGCCGCCGACAGCGTGACCTGCTCGGTCTCGATCAGTCCGACGATCGGCTCGGGCTGCAGGAAGCGATCCGGCATGATCAGGTCGGCGCCGGACATGAATGCGGCGTACGGAGTGCCCCATGCATTCGCGTGAAACATCGGCACGATCGGCAACGTCCGGTCATCGGCGCCGAGGGCGTTGTTGTTGGCCGTGCACACCGACATCGAGTGCAGCCAGCAGGAACGGTGGGAGTAGACGACGCCTTTCGGGTTGCCGGTCGTGCCGCTGGTGTAACACATCGCCGCGGCCGAGCGTTCGTCGACATCGTCGGGCCACGAGTAGGACGGCGACCCAGTCGCGAGCACAGCTTCGTACGACAGGATCTGCTTGCCGGCGGACTCGAGCGCCGAGAGGTCACCGTCGCCGGACACCAACACGGTGTGCACCGAGGTCATCTCCGGCAGCACCTTTGCGAGCAGCGGCACCAGCGAGCAGTCGGCGATGATCACCTTGTCTTCCGCGTGGTTGGCGATGTAGACGACCTGCTCGGGGAACAACCGAATGTTCAGCGTGTGCAGCACGGCGCCCATCGACGGCACGGCGAGATAGGCCTCGAGGTGCTCGGCGTTGTTCCACATAAAGGTCGCGACTCGCTGATCGCCGTCGATGCCCAACGAACGCAAGCCGTTGGCGAGCCGGGCAGCGCGCGTCGCAGTCTCGGCGTAGGACCGCCGACGCCGCTGGCCGCCCTCGGAGAGGGTCACGACCTCGCTGTCACCGAACACCTCGACGCCGAAGCGAAGGATCGAGCCGATCGACAGTGGGAAGTCTTGCATCGAACTGCGCACTCGGGTCTCCCGCGGGTCTAGGCGCTGACGGATGCGATCGGCACGGATGCCATAGACATTGTGCGGTCAGACGCCCCGAAGGGCCAGCCCTGCCAGGGCCGTTCCCCTAGTTGACCGTCAGGACCATCCGAGGCGAGTGGCCGCGGCCGCGTCGCCACGTCGGCGCGACCAGGATCCGGTACGCATAGACCGCCTTCGCGGTCGGCGTGATCTGGAACCTGAACTTCCCTCGTGGTCCGATCTTCGATGACGCCACGATGTGCCACACGCCGCCCCAGAACTGTTCGCGCATGACCCGCTGGCCCGCCTTGAACGGCGATGCCGAGCCGGTCAGCGTGACATGGGTGCCACGCTTCACCGTTGTCGCGGACAACGCTGCCGTGACCGTGGGTCTGACGATGTAGTTCTCGAACGTGTCGGACCGCTGCACGCCCTTCGCACCCGGGAAGACCGCCTCGAGCTCAGCCGAGCGGGTCGGGTGCAGGACGGTCGTGGCAAGGCCGCTCGTGTCCGTACTCAGCTTCCTGACCTCAACCCACGGGTCACTCGGCCGGGCGCGGCGGAAGATCAGCACCTGGCGATCGGGCAGCCCGGCGTGAGTGTCGGCCCGGACCAGCTTCGCGCGAAGTGGCAACGACGTGCCGAACGCCAGCGAGGACTTGACCTGGGTGTTGAGCGTCGTCGGGATCGCCGGCGTGACTGGCAGCGTCGGAGTCGATGCGACGCTCGTGCCGACCGCATTGGTTGCGGTGACGGTGAAGGTGTACGGCGTCGTCGTACTAAGCGAGCTCACGGTCGCCGACATCGTCGCGCCACCAACCGTCACAAACGCGCCGCCCGGCTCGGCGGTCACTCGATAGCTCGTGACCCGACTAGTGCCGGCATCGCCTGGCAGCCACGACACCGTGACGGCACCGCCAGCGGGCGCGGCCTTGACCGAGTTTGGCGCGGCGGGCGCGGCCGGTGTCCACGGCGTCGCGACGGTGCCGTTCGACAACGTCGACCACGGGAAACCGCTCGTGCCGACGAACTTCGACTGGTCGACGTCACCGACGATGCCCTTGATGTGCGAGGTCGAGGTGTACTGCCAGAGGTCGGCGACCGGCGCGGTCGAGACCTTGTATTCCGCCATCCACAACGGGTATCTCGCCAAAGCGCTCGGGTCACGCAGATCGTTGATCCAGAAGTCCGGATAGGTGTAGAGCATTGGCGTGCGCCCGGTCAGGGTCCGCATCTCGATCAAGAACTCCTGCGCCCACGTCACCAGCTGGCCAGGGTTCAGGCCGCCGGTCACTTCAAGGTCGAGCGCCGGTGGCAACGTCTTCGGCGTCGTCACCGGTCCGATCGTCTGGGCAAAGAACTTGGCCTGCGCCTTGGCGCTGGCGATCACCGGCTCGGTCGGTCGCGCGAAGTGGTAGGCGCCGTGCACGAGGCCGGCGCTGAGCGCGTCGGCATAGTCGGCGGCGTACGGTCCGGCGAAGTAGGGGTTGATATACGTCGTACCTTCGGTCGCCTTGACGATCGCGAACGACTTGCCGGCCTTCGCGACCTTGTTCCAGTTGATCGGCTGGCCGTGCGGATGCGCCTTCGTCGGATCAGGGTGCTGGTAGGACGCGACGTCTGGTCCTTCGTGGACCTTTGCGGCAGCCGCCGACGGCATCGATCCGATGACGACCGGGGTAGCAACTGCGAGAGCGAGGGCGGAGGTGGCGAGCAAGCGAAAAGTTTTGGAGCTGTAGAGCATGAGGCTGACTCCGGCCTGGGGAACATGGGCTGGAGCGCGCAAACATCACGCACTCCCCTGTTTGTACGGCACCACCGCCCCGCCACTTAACCAGATTTCGGGCAGTAACGCAGATACCGCCGCCCCGAACGTTCGCTGCACAAAACAGTTTGCTTGTACGAAGCAAATGCTGTACGATTCCTGGGTGACCACCAGCACCCTTGCGCCGACCACGGCAGCTGATCTGCTGGCTGCGCTGCGCATCGTGGTCAAGCGGCTGCAGCACACGCCCATGCCGGTTGATGCCCACACCCAGGCAGCGTGGAAGCAGTCGCCGCCAGCGCCGCGGCATGTCGCCGCGCTGATGCAAATCGTCGCCGACGAGCGGATGAGCGTGAGTACGCTCGCCGCGCGCCTCGGCGTTTCGCTGGCCACCGCCAGCCAGGTCGTGACCGACCTCGAGACCAGCGGGCTCGTTGAGCGCGTCGAGGACCCCACCGACCGCCGCCGCACCCTGGTGCAGGTTGCCGAGACCCACCGCAGCCTCGCCGAAACCCTGCTGGATACCCGACTACGGCCCGTCCAACGCGCTCTCGACCGGATGCGTCCGGCCGAGCAGCGCTCGTTCGTACGCGGCCTCGAGCTCCTTGCTGATGAACTGGAGACCCCCTGCAATGACTGACCTCAACACCGCAGCCGACGTCCAGGCCGCGGATCGCGGCCCCGCCGGGCTCAGCCCGCGCCAGGTGCGCTTCGTCTTCGCCGGCCTCATGCTCGGCATGCTGCTCGCGGCGCTCGACCAGACGATCGTCGCGACCGCGCTGCCGACCATCGTCGGCGACCTCGGCGGACTCAACCACCTGTCGTGGGTCGTCACCGCCTACCTGCTGGCCTCGACGGTCTCCACCCCGTTGTGGGGCAAGCTCGGTGACTTGTACGGCCGCAAGGGCTTCTTCCAGGCCGCGATCGTCATCTTCCTGATCGGCTCAGCGCTGTCGGGTCTCTCGCAAAACCTCAACGAGCTCATCGCCTTCCGTGCCATTCAGGGCCTCGGCGCCGGTGGCCTGATCGTCGGCGCGCAGGCGATTATCGGCGACATCGTGCCGCCGCGCGACCGCGGTCGTTACACCGGCCTGATCGGCGCCGTCTTCGCCGTCGCGAGCGTCGCCGGCCCGTTGCTGGGCGGCTTCTTCACCGACGGCCCGGGCTGGCGCTGGGTGTTCTACATCAACCTGCCGGTCGGTGCCATCGCGCTATTCGTTGTCGCCGCGGTGCTGCATGCCAAGACGACTCGCATCGAGCACGACATCGACTACCTCGGCGCCAGCGTGATGTCCGCGACCGTCGTCGCACTGATCCTCATGCTCACGTGGGGTGGTTCGACGTACTCGTGGGGCTCCGCGATCATCATCGGCCTCGGCATCGCGACGCTGATCCTGCTTGCGATCTTCATCGCGGTCGAGCGTCGCGCGACCGAGCCGATCGTGCCGCTGCATCTGTTCCACAACAAGGTGTTCCGGGTCGCGTTCTCGACTGGCGCGCTCGTCGGCTTCTCGATGTTCGGCGCGCTGACCTTCCTGCCGCTGTTCTTGCAGATCGTGCATGGCGCGTCCCCGACGAGCTCTGGCCTGCAGCTGATCCCGATCATGATCTTCCTGCTGATCACTGCGATCTTCAGCGGTCGTCGGATCTCGGCAACGGGCACTTACCGACGCTTCCCCATCGTCGGCACCGCGATGATCGCGACTGCGCTGTTCCTGCTGTCGCACATCGGCGTGAGCACGCCGTTCTGGGAGACCGCTGTTTACATGGCAGTGCTCGGCGCCGGGCTCGGCCTCACGATGCAGGTGCTGCTGATCGCGGCACAGAACTCCGTCGGTTATAGCGAGCTCGGTGTGGCGACCTCGCTCGCGACGTTCTCGCGATCAATTGGCGGCTCGATCGGTGTCGCTGTCTTCGGGACGATCTTCAACAGCAGACTCGGAATCGACCTCGCCAAGCACGTCCCGGCGGCGGCGCTGGTGAAGTTGCATGGCGCCTCCGTCACCGCCAACCCCGCGGCGGTCAAGCACTTGCCCGCTCCGATCCGTCATGGCCTGCAGGTCGCGTTCAGCGAGTCGCTGCATGTGGTGTTCCTCGCAGCGGTGCCGTTCGCATTCCTCGCGTTCCTGCTTGCACTCCTGCTACGTGAGGTGCCGCTGCGGACGTCGATGGGCGCCGCCCAGCCCGCGTTGGCGGAGGGCACCGAGCTCGGCGAGTCACTCGGGATGTCACCGCCGCAGCAGAAGGCACCGGCGCACGAGAGCCTCGCGCCGGACGCGGTTGGCCCAGCCGGTGCCGCTCCTGGGGCTAGCCGGCCAGGAAGTCAATCAACAGGCGGTTGACCTCGTCGGGCGCGTCGATCTGCAGCCAGTGCGACGCTTCATCGATCCGCTCGTAACGCCACGGTCCCTCGACGTACGCCTGGGATGCCGTCATCTGCTTCTCGGTGAGCGCCAGGTCGCGGCGACTCCAGACACCCATCACCGGGCAGCGGATCGGCGGCAGGTTGGGCGGGGGGTTGATGATCGTGCGGGGATGCGCGTTCGCGCGATACCAACCGAAGCTCGCTGTCAGTGCTCCCGGCCGCTCGAGCTCGGCCAGGACGGTGTCGCGGTCCTTGTGGCTGGCCAAGAACTGCGGCCCGAACGTGCCGAACCACTGCTCCGCAACCACTGGGAGGTTGAACAGCAGCATGTAGAGGGTGCGCATGCGCTGCTCGAAGCCGGCCTCGCTGAACGCCTTGGGATGACCGACCGACATCGCGACCAGTCGCTCGACTCGATCGGGCACGAACGCGGCGAAGCCCCACCCAGCGACCGCGCCCCAGTCGTGGCATACGACTCGCGCCGAGGCGACGTCGCAGGCGTCGAGCACCGCGACCATGTCGACGACGGTGTGGGCGAGCTTGTAAGCCTCGACATCCTCGGGCTTGTCGGACTCACCGAAGCCGCGCAGGTCCGGCGCGATGGTGCGATAGCCGGCCTCACTCAGCGCCTTGACCTGATAGCGCCACAGCCGATGGGTGTCAGGCCAGCCATGCATGAACAACACCGCCGGGCCATCGGCCGGCCCCTCGACAAACACCTCGATCTCGACGCCACCATCACCCGTGACCCGCATGCCCGCGACGCTACCTTCCGTTCGTATGTCACATAAGGGTTGCTATAGGTGCACTCATGTGACATAGGGGTCGCCATGGCGACCCCTATGTCACATACGAACGTCAGGTCGGGTCGAGGGTGGCTCGGACGCGGGCTCTTGCCTCGGACGGGCCATCGGCGGAAAGCGCAGCGGCGGCGAAGTTCACGCAATCGTCGAAACTGTGTCGGGCCAACGTCATTCGTACGTCGGCAAGTGCGCGCGGTGTCATCGACAACGCCGCCGCACCCAGACCAACCAGCACGAGCGCGAGCAGCGGATCGCTCGGCGCCTCACCGCACACCGTGACCGGTCGGCCCGCGATCGCCCCGGCCCGCAGCACGGTCGCGACAAGGTCGAGGAACGCCGGCTGCCACGGATCGAGCAAGTCCGAGAGCTCGCCGTCAGCTCGGTCGGTCGCAAACGTGTATTGCGCGAGGTCGTTGCTCCCGACCGACACGAAGTCGACGACTCGCAACAAGTCCGCGGCCCGCAACGCCGCCGCCGGAATCTCCACCATGACACCCGTGGTCGTGACACCCGCCAGATGCGCCTGGGCGGCGAACCACGCCGCCTCCGCCGTCGTCGCAACCATCGGCGCCATCACCCGCACATCGGCCCTCGAGCCGCGAGCGGCACTCGCGATCGCGGTCAGCTGGTCGGTCAGCAGCTCCGGATGCCGTCGCGCGACTCGCAGCCCGCGCACCCCGAGCGCGGGGTTGGCCTGCTCACCGAGTCGCACGAACGGCGCTGGCTTGTCGGCGCCGATGTCGAGTGTCCGGACCGTCACCTGACGATCGGCAAACGCGTCAAACACCTCGCGGTATGCGGCCGACTGCTCGGCGACACTTGGCGGATCGATCCGATCGAGAAACGCAAACTCCGTGCGGAAAACACCGATCCCCTCTGCCCCTGCTTCGAGCGCATCCGCCACATCAACGATGCCGCTCACTGCAGCCATCAGCTGCACCTGACGGCCGTCGCGGGTGCGCCCGGGTCCGCGAGCACCGTCGGCCGATGCCGCAGCGGCCGTCTCGGCGCGCCCCACTGCACCTAACGTCGCGGCATCCGGATCAGCCGTCACCTCGCCGGTTGCGCCATCGACCATCACCCGCTGACCGCTGCGAAGCGACGCGACGCCCGGGCAACCAACGACGGCGGGAATCCCGAGTGCCTTCGCGAGCACCGCGGTGTGGCTCGTCGGTCCGCCGCGTTCGGTCACGATTGCCAGCACCCGCAACGGATCCAGGCCGGCGGTCACGGCCGGCGAAAGGTCACGGGCCACGAGAACGTACGGCTGCCCTGGGTCCGGAATGCCGGGCGGCGGCTCGCCAAGCAGCCGCGCCACCACCCGATCTCGGATGTCGTCTAGCTCGACCCGGTCAGGAACTGCGCGCATCGGGTCGGCCGCACGCATATCGCGGTAGGCGCCGAAGCCCTCCCAGGCGGCCCGCGGAGCAGCTCGCCCGGACGTGACCAGCTGCGCGACAATCGAGCCAAGCGATGGGTCGCGGGAGATTCGGGCCTGACGGACCAGGACCGCACCCGAAGCACCTGCGCGCTGGGCCAACGCCTCGAGCTCGCCCCCGACGGCGTCGAGTGCATCAGCCGCCCGATCGGTCTCTGCAGCGACATCGACCGGCGCACCGTCACGCGGCGGCAAGACCGGGCCGTGCACCCGTGCGACCGGCCCAGCGGCCACACCGTTGCTGACGCCGATGCCGGTATAGGTGGCGGCCACGGATCAGGCCGTGGCAGCAGGCGGCGACGATCCCGCCGCGCCTGCTGGCGACCCCCGCCGCGACAAGTCGAAGAACCGGAACAACCGGGCGATGCCCGCGCCGACTAGCACCGCGGCAAACCCGGCGACCACGTCGAGGAAGTAGTGGTTCGCCGTGGCGACAACGACGAACGACAGCACCAGCGGGTAGATCACGCCGAGCACTCGGGTCACCCGATGCCGGCCGTGCTGGATCATCTGCCAGCCACTCCACACCGCCCACCCGACGTGAAGCGACGGCATTGCGGCGTACTGATTGGTGTCGTGACCGAAGCCGCGCGGCGCACTCGCGGCCGTGCTCCACCAGCCGTAGTGCGAATACCGCGCCATCGTGTCAATGAAGCCGGGCAGCAGCCGGGGCGGCGCGACCGGCAGCAGGCTGAAGCAGACGAGCCCCACCACGGTCGTCCACATCAGCACGGTACGGGCGCTTGTATAAGACGAGCTGTGCCGGCGCCACAACCAGATCAAGACAGCCGGCGTGACGATGTAGTGCAACGTCGCATAGATGTAGTCCGAAGGCACGGCAAGCAGCACGTGCGGCGAGACGAGCTTGTTGAGCCAGTGCTCAGGGTCGAGTCCGATCCGCTGCTCGAAGTGATAGATCGCACGGCCATGACGCACCGCCGCGTCATGATCGCCTGCAACGAAGTATCGAGTCACGTCGTACAGCGCGTAGACCCCGCCAATGAGGATGATCTCGCGAAGCCCGCGAATCGCCATCCATGCCTTGCGATGAGCCTGCAGGCTTTCTCGCCAGGACAGCACCCGCCCCAACGGGCCTGGCGGTGGCGTCGCGGTCGAGGGCACGAAGTCGAGGCGCTCTTGAGTCATCGAGCTCTCCCCTCGCTGCCCAGCACGCGCCGCACCTCGCATTTTGTCACGATCGCTTCGAGCCGTCTCTACAGAGACGCCACCACCAGCGCGGGATATTCCGCCTGGACCGTGTTTTGTGCTCTCGACCGTCTACTATCTCACCCTACCGAAACACGTTAGTATGCGCTAACGTATTAGCCGTGACCGATCTTCTCGCTGCCGTCGCCGAGCCAAACCGGCGTCGGCTGCTGCAGCTGCTGACCAGCGGCGAGCAGCCGGTGAACGCGCTCGCTGCGCACTTTGACGTGAGCCGCTCGGCGATCTCTCAGCACCTCGGTGTCCTCGTGGACGCCGGCCTCGTCACTCGGCGTCGTTCGGGGCGATTTCAGTACTACCAACTCGTGCCGGCCGGACTCGCCGCGCTGCGGGCCGAGCTCGACACGTTCTGGACCAACGAGCTCGACCAGCTCGTCTTCGACGCGCTCAGCCTGCCGATCACCCCTCAACTCGAAAGGCAAACCTGATGTCGTACGAGAAGTCAGTCGTTGTCCCGCTCTCCGCCGACGCCACGTTCGACCTCATCACGCAGCCCGACCGGCTCCGCCGCTGGAACAGCATCGCCGCGAGGGTCGACCTGCGGGCCGGCGGTGACTACCGCTGGACAGTCGTGCCAGGCAGTTCGGTTGCCGGCACGATCACCGAGCTCGAGCCGGGCAGGCGGCTAGTGCTCGGATGGGGCTGGGAAGGCTCGGTCGACCTGCCGCCCGACGCCTCCACGGTCACAATCACGCTGGAGCCCACGCACGATGGCACGATCGTGCGGCTGGTGCACGAGGGACTGAGCGAGGAGCAGGAGAAGGGCCACGCCGCCGGTTGGGACCACTACCTGGATCGCCTGGTCACCGCGGCTGCGGACGGCGACGCCGGCCCGGACGACTGGCATGGGGACCTCAAGGATCTCAACGAGCTGAAATCGGCCGAGGCGACGCTTGCCATCGTCGAGCGGGTGCTGCGCCAGATCGGCGCCGACGACCTCGCCAACCGGACGCCCTGCACGGAGTTCACGGTCGCCCAGGTGGTCGAGCACCTTTCTGGCTCGATCGTCGCGATCGGCCGCGCCGCCAGCGCGGAGCTCACCCCCAACCCGACCGGCGTGGTCGAGGTCGACATCGCCGAGCTCGCGCAGCCGACGCTCGAGGCCTGGGCGCGGCGCGGTCTTGAGGGCACCGTCAACATCGGGTTTGAGCTGCCGGCGGCGTACGCGCTTGGCATCCTGTCGGTCGAGTTCCTCGTGCACGCCTCCGACCTCGCGACCGCGACCGGTCAGAAGCTGACGGTCGACGAGGAACTCACGTCCTACGTGCTCGGCCTCTCCAGACGAGTCGTCACGGACGCGCTGCGGGTGCCCGGCATGTTCGGCCCGGAGATCGAGGTCGGCCCGGACGCGGGCGGCCTCGAGCGGCTGCTCGCCTTCACCGGTCGGCAAGCTGCATAACGGCGCTCAGTCGGTCCGGACCAACCCGCGCCCGGTGATCATCGGCAGATCGAGCGCAGTCACCAGCCCGGGTGCGGCGCCCACCACAAACGGCAACGCGTTGATCAGCCGCATCGCCGTCGCCTTCAGCCCGGCGGTGTTGTGGTCGCCGTCGGTGCCGAGCAACTGCAGATCGACGGTGTACATCGGCTCGCCGGTGATGATCACTCGGTAACAACCCTTGCCGGCCGGCTGCGGCCACTCCGGCGCCAGGTCGTCGCGCAACCTCGTGACGTGCTCGAGCACAACCACCGCCTTGCCGTCCTTCATGCCGCGGACCTCGAACCGCAAGGCCGCCTGAGTGCCCTCGGCGATCGTGCCGGTCGGGATCTCAAATTCCTCTGGTGCGGCATACCGCTCGTAGGACTCCTCGACGCTGTCGAGCTCGACGTCCAGACCGGCGGCGAGCTGATAGACGACGCTGCCCCACGCCAGGCTCAGCACACCAGGGAGCAGGATGAACGGCGTCTCGTCCAGCGGCGTGCCGAAGCCCATCAGGTCGCGAAGCACCGACGCCTGGTCGTACGTCGCGTAGTTGAGCAGTTCGATGCATCGCACCTGCTCGATGCGTTCGGAGATGCCGGTGACGAGTAGCGGCAACACGTCGTTGCCGAAGCCCGGATCGATGCCGTTGACGAAGATCGACGTGCCCCCTTCGTGCGCCGCCGCGATGACGTCGGCTGCCATCGTTGCGGCATCGCCTTGCGGATATTGCAGGAACACCGGGCTGCTCGAGACCACGTTGATGCCGGCGCGCAAGAACCGCGCCAGGTCGGCGAGGGCATCGGTGATCCGATCATCGGCCCATGCCGTGTGCACGATGCAGTCAGGTTTGAGCGCTAGCAACGCATCCGCGTCATTGGTCGCGATGACGCCGAGGTTGCGACCAAGGCCGGCGAGCTCGCCCGCATCCTTGCCGACCTTGTCCGGGTTGGACACCCATAAGCCGATCAACTTGAGGTCCGGCCGCGCGTCAATCCCGGCGATCGCGTGCTTGCCGACGTGGCCGGTGCTCCATTGCACTACGCGATAGGTGTGGCTCATCGACAGCTCAGCCTCCGGACGGTACGACGCAGGCCTCGTCAAGACCGAGCACCTGCATGAAGCGGCCCTGCGAGAGGTACTTGCCAATCACGAGGCTGAGATCAACGATCTGGCCGGAGTCGAAGTGCTGCTCGAGCGTCGTCATCAGCTCGTCGCCGATGCCGACCGAGTCGGTGCAGAACAGCTCGGTGAACTCGAGCGCCACCCGTTCGGATCCGGTAAACAACTCGGATGCCCGCCACGTCGCGACCGCCGCGAGCAGGTCCTCGGTCACGCCCGCGTCGACCGCTTCGGGGCTACGCCAGGTCAGACACGTCTGGCAGCCGTTGATGATCGCAATCCGCATGCGCACGACTTCATGCAGGCGCCAGTCCAGCGAGCTCGCGAATACCGCGGCGTTCATCGCCGCGACACCCTCCGCGAGCGCTGGGCGCAGCATCAGTGCCTTCACGACGTCGGGCTGGTCACCTGAAGGCAGTGCGATCCGGGCCATCGTGACGTTCCAATCTGACGACCCGTCAGATTACCTGGCCTGATTGACGAGCTCGGCGCGGGTGACGTCGAACGCTGCGTCGACGCCGTCAGTCGCGTGGCGCAACAGCCGCCCCATGACGCGCCCCATCATGAGAAAGAACGGCTCTTCCTCGAACGTGAAGCCGCGCAGGCCATGCGCATCAAGCGCATCAACCAGCGATCCGGGCTCAACGTGGTCCGCGGCACCGAGGTCGTGGAGCACTCGCAGGAGGTCAAGGACCTTGATCGGGTCCTGTCCCACCGGCGCCATGTCCTAGAGCCTGCCCCTGCAACGAACCCCTCAACCCCAAAAGGCGCTAACCGCACAAACCAACACCCCCGGTGATCTTGATAATTTACGAGGCGTCAGCTGAGTTTCAGGTGGAAGATCGCGACGGCGCCATCGACACCGTTTTCCCCGCCCGGCTGCTTTGAGTGCGAGTCGGTCGTGAAACCAACAGCGACGCACTCGGTTGGCGCTGGACATGTCACGGCCTGCAGGTAGCCGCCCTCGGTGTCCCCGTGCATCGCGGCTGCCTTCCCGCTGGCAGACACCAGATCAGTGGCCCAGTTGGCTCCGCCGTAGTAGCCGACCGACAGGTAATAAGACCGATTGATCGTCGCGATCGCAAACAACTGTTGCGTGCCCGTGACCTCGTGCGGCGTCCCAGTGACGAAGCCCTTCAGGTGCTCGAGCCAGCCCTGGTATTGAAACGACGGCAAATCCTCGACGCCCGCACCTTCGCACGAGTGAACTGAGACGCACGCGATGCCTTCCAGCCCGGAGAAGCTGGGCTGCGCCGCGCCATGAAGGTCATAACCCTTAGATCCGCGATAGCTCCGGACGAGCTCAGCACCGCCGGCCGCGGTTGCGCCCCCGATGTAACAGCTACGCGACGTCGGGCAGGCGATTGACGCCGCGTAGCCGGACACGTCGTTCAGGACGACGTGAGCGGACGGACTGCCCTTGAGCGAAGCGTCGCCGAAGATGGCGATCGGCTGGTTCGGGCTGCCCCTGACGGTTGCGGTGGCATTCCCGACGGCCGTGCAACTCGTCGCGGTCCAGCAGTCGACAGCCCTGAACATCGAGCTGGTCTCAGGCGTTGCGGTCGTACGCCGGATGAGACTCAACTCGCCGTGGTGCCACAACAACAGCTCGGCGACCTCGTTGGACTTTGCGGTTGGCTTGCCTTGACCTGCCACCACGCATCTGGTCGCGGTGATGCACGACACTCCGTAGTACGCCGACGCCGGATCGTGGGAGATCAGCGGCTTCCCGAGCTTGCCCTTGGTGATCGGGACTAGAACTGCGCCGTCGAGCCCCTTCGAGCCGAGCCCGGCGGCATAACCGACTGCCACACAATGTTTCGTCGACACGCAGCTCACGCCGTACAGGTGGAAGGCATCGGGTTCGTGCAACACCTTCGGCGCGGACAGATGCGGGACGTGATGCGCAACTACTACGGCTCGGCTGTCCGGGTGGATAGTGACTGCCCCAGCTAAGCCTGCGTTTGCAGCAAGGCCGAGGCACGGCAGCACCGCCGCCGCGATGATTGCGACCGCACGCGCGCCGTGCCTCGACACCGTCGACATCGTTACGTCACGTGCAGCGTTCGCGCCGCGGAGTAGCCGTACTCCACGTAGCCGGCGTGATCCGAAGCCACCGCGCGGTACGTCGCGGTGCTGCTGGCCTTGATCGTGAAGCTGAACTTGCCGCCAGCCTTCTCCTTCGTCGACTTCACGTCGTACCACCGGCCGGACTTCTCGATCTGCAGCTCAACCTTGCGGCCCTTCGCCGCGGCGCTGCCCTTGCCCTTGCCGGTCACGGTGTGACCCTTGCCGACGGTCGACTTCGACAATGAGAACGTCACACTCTGGCTGGCCAGCACCGGATAGCCGCGAGCATCCGAGTCGGGGTCAGTGCCGACGACGAGACCGCTTCCGGTCGAGTCAAGACTCACGTTGAAGAAGTCGCTGTCGATGGCGTTGCCCAGGTCAGTGCGTCCGCTCCAATGCGTGCCCTTGGAAGTCGACTGCTCCTCGAGCGCATATCCGGGTGAGGCGAACGAGGACTCCGTGAAGACATGCGTGACGCCGCTGGAGTCCTTGTCGATCGTCGTCCAGATGCCCAGCTCATGACCCTTGACTCCCGGGACGTCGTGGGTTGCACCGAACGAGGTCGCACTGAGGAAATGAACCTCGAGGTGATTGTCGCCATTGCTCTGAACCGTCAGCAGCGCGTTGCCGGACAGGCCGAACAGGTCCTGGTTCTTCATCGTGCCAACCGTCTTGTAATCCGCCGCCGTGTTGAAGTCGCTACCGGGCGCGGCGTACTTGATCTCCACCTTGCCGAAGTAGTCGGCCGCCGCGAACACTCCACCCTTGTAGCTAGAGATCCCCTCGGTCTCGGGCTGGTTGTCGTTGAGCACGGCAGTTGATCCCGGCTCGGTTGTGGCAGTGTCCGAAACGCTCTCGACCTGCCATCCGATGTGTGCGTTGGCAGCGGTGAAGACGATGTCGCCGCCAACCAATGTCGAATCGTCCACGCTGACATCTCCGACCCGTGCTGGCGAGCCGAACGACTTGCCTCCGTTGGTCGACGTGTAGAGAAGATCGTCGTTGGGATTGGTCCCACTCGTCTCTTGCAGCACGACGACCCGATCTCGCGTCAGCGCGTACACCTGCGGCACGTCTTCGGTGTCGTAGCCGCTCGGGGGCTTCAGCACTGTCTTGTCGGTGCAGGTGCTGTGGCCGCGCTTGAGCACGCACACCGCGGTGGCGCCGGAGGAGTTCGAGGTGTTGACGCCGTACGCGACGACGAGGTCACCGTTCGACTCAATGGCGACGTTGCCACCCGCGCCACTTGCCGCTCCGATCTTGAACGGCTTGAGCTCCGGTTGCGGGTCGCCCTTGATGCCCTTCGAGGCAATGGCGGATGCACCGCCCATGGCGACCAGACAGAGCACCGCCGCCGAGGTGAGAGCGATGGCGGATCGACGAGTGAAGGTGTGCATGACACTCATTTCCTGTGGGAGCAATTTCCGGGTGATGGCGACCCAGCGCCGGTGAATGACCTGGGCCTGACGCTATTTGCTCGGTGCAGACTTGGAAATCCTGGGAACCATGTATTCCGGCGGCGTCTGGGGCGCCGCTTCTGGGCCCGTCACGGCCAGCCCGTGCTGTAGCGCGTAGCGGGCCGCGTCGACCCGGCCATGCAGTCCGAGCTTGCGGTAGATCGTCGCAAGATGGCGCTCAACGGTCGCGACGCTGATGTGCAAACCCTCGGCGACGGACTTGTTCGAGGCGCCGTTCGCCACCAGCCGGAGAATTTCTGCCTGCCGCGCGGTCAGGCCGCCGGGAAGCGAGATCGTCGTCGCGTGACCGATGTCGGTGAGCGCAGCGCGGACCTCTGCGAGGTGCTCGGTGTTGTCGTTCACCGTCGAGAGCGCCTCGGCCTCGCGCAGCCGCACGACCGCGTCGTGAGTGCGGCCGAGCGCGTGTAGAGCGCGGGCCATGCCGCACAGCGCTGGCACCAAGTCATGAGCGCCACCGGACGCGCGGTAGGCGTCGATCGACGTCTGGTAGCGACGGATCGCCTCGAAGTAGTCGCCTGACGTGCACGCCGCGTCGCCGAGGTTGCAGGCGATCGTGGCAAGCAGCTGGGTGTCACCGAGGTCCGCCGCGATGTCAGCCGCCTCGCGCAACGCGTCGAGCGCGTGGCCGACCAAGCCAGCCCGGATGAGGACATCGGAGAGGTTTGCGAGGCCGATCGCGACGGTCCGCGGCTCGCCGAGTCGCCGCTTGACCAACAACGACTCCTCGAACAACGACCGGGTCGCGACGAGGTCGCCGCCGTCGAGCGCCAGCAACGCCATGTTGTTGAACGCCGACGCAAGACCCCGGTCATCGCCGAGCTCGCGACGGAAGGCCAACGCCTGCTCGAAGTAGCGGCGAGCGGAGTCATGCCTGCCCAGATATCGCTCGGCCGAGCCGAGTGCGGTCGCTGCCCGGGCGCTGCCGTCGGCGTCGCCGAGCCGGTCGAAGCCGGTGAGTGCGCGGGTGGCGTACTCCACGGCGGCGGCGTAGTCGCCGCTTTCTACTGCGAGCACCGCTGCGGCGCACTCGGCCCGGGCGGCAAGCTCCGCCGGCGGTTCGACAGCGCAGTCGAGGAAGTCACGCACCCAGCGCCGGCCGTCGGCGAGCCGGCCAGTAGTGAGCCACCACAGCCACAGCGCGGCACTCATCGTGAGACCAAGAAGGTCATCGCCGTCGGACATCGCCCACGCGAGCGCGGCATCCACATCGACGCTCGCCTGGGTCATCCGCGCGACCCACTCGGTACGGTCGACCCCCGCCAGCCCATGCTCACTCGCACTCGCCAGCGCCGCGAAATGGTGCGCATGCCGAGCGCGGACAACGCTTTGATGCTCACCCTCGGCGAGCTGCATCGCGCCGAAGTGCCGCAGCGGCCGCAACATCCGGAAGGAGTTCGTCGGTTCGCCGGGCTCGACGATCAGCCACGAGCAGGCTGCCAACCGACGTAACGCGACGACCAGCTCAGTGTCGTCAAGCTGCGCGATCGCGGCGGCATCCGCCAGCGAGAACGATCCGGCGATCATCGACAGGCTGCCCACCAATCGCTGCTCCTCGGGCTCGAGCAGCGCGAAGCTGTCTGCGACCGCCTCGCGCAGGCGGCCGATGCTGTCGCCGACCTGCGACCGAGATCCCGAGCTCGCCGGATAGAGCAGGTCGCGGTGGCGTTCGACGGTCTGGCCGACCGACAAGACACCTGCCCAGCCGGCTAAGACCTCGACGGCGAGCGGCACTCCCTCGACCAGCCGACACAGGTCGGCAATGCCCGGCGCGACGTCGTCCGTGACCGCGAAGTCCGGCGCGGCGTCGCGGGCACGATCGACGAAGAGTTGGCCGGCCTCGCTGTCGGTGACCTCTGCTGCCTTCGCGTCGGCGGGTGGAACGAGCAGTGTTGGCACCCGATAGATGTGCTCCCCGTGCACACCTAGAGCGCGCTGGCTGGTCACGATGAGTCGCACTCCGGTGAGGACCGGGAGCAGTCGGCTCACCGTTGCACTCGCCGACTCGGCACAGTGCTCGACACCGTCGAGGACCAAGAGTTGTCGTCCGCTACCGAGCGCAGCGTTGACCCGCTCGTCCACTTCAGCCGGATCCGAGCGGCCGCGAAGGTCGACGTAGCCGACAACTGTCTCCGCCGAGAGCTGCCGGCAGACCTCGAGTGCAAGCCGCGTCTTGCCGACGCCGGGAGGCCCGATCAGCGACACCAGCCGATGAGTGCCGAGCGCATCGATGACCGCCGCTACCTCCGACTCGCGACCGACGAATGTCGATGACAGCTCAGGGAACTGCGCCGCGCCCAAGGGCGCAGCTGCGGAAGTTGGCCGCGCCGTCGCCTCGAGCAGTTCGAAGCGTTCGCGACCAGCCGCCGACATTCGATGCCGGCCGCCCTCCCACCGATTGACCGTCGCGAAGGACACCCTGAGCTGCTGGGCGAGCTGTTCCTGGCTGAGCTCCAGCCGATCCCGCAGCGCCCGGACCCGGGCCGCCATGTCATCGACGGGCGCGCGGCTAGACACCGCAACTCCCGCCTCGATCCGCTCCGAATGTGGGTGAATCCCCGATCCCCAACTTGTTATAACACGCTGTCTCAACCCGGCTGGGCCAACCGGGTGGAAGGCGCGCCACTAGCGTTGGTGGCATGGCACTGCGGATCTTCACCGAACCCCAGCAAGGTGCGTCCTACGACCAGCTTTTGGCGGTCGCGAAGACCGCCGAAGAGGCTGGCTTCGACGCCTTCTTCCGCTCCGACCACTTTTTGAAGATGGGCGATGTCACCGGCCTGCCGGGCGTCACCGACGCGTGGATCACTCTCGCCGGGTTGGCGCGCGACACGACGTCGATCCGGCTCGGCACGCTGGTCACACCGGTGACGTTTCGAGCAGTTGGAAGCTTCGTCGTAACGGCCGCGCAGGTCGACCAGATGAGTGGTGGTCGGGTCGACGTCGGCCTCGGTGCCGGCTGGTTCGACGACGAGCACAAGGCGTTCGGGTTGCCGTTCCCCGAGGTGAGCACTCGCTACGACCTACTCGAAGACCAACTCGCGATCCTCCACGGCGCATGGACTTCGGCGCCTGGCACGATATTCGACTACGCCGGCAAAACCTGCGAGGTGTCGATCGCGGCCGACACCGTACGTCCGCATCGACGACCGCACCCGCCGATCGTGCTCGGCGGCCAAGCCGGTCCACGGTCGGCGCGGTTGGCAGTGATGTACGCGGATGAATACAACACGGCGTTCGCGCCGGCCGACGCCGTGCGCACTGTCCACGACAAGGTGCGACAGGCATGCGAGCAGGACGGTCGCGACCCCGCCACCATCGTCTACTCGACCGCGCAAGTGCTGTGTTGCGGCGAGAACGAGGACGAAATCGCGCGCCGCGCGGCGGCGATCGGACGTGAGGTCGCGGAGCTCCGCGAGAAGGGCCTTGCCGGCACCCCGGCGGAGATCCTGGACAAGCTCGGGAAGTTTGCGGACAACGGAGTCGAGCGGTTTTACCTGCAGGTGCTCGATCTCAGCGACCTCGACCACCTTCGACTGGTCGCCGCGGAAGTTCTCCCGCACGCCCCCGGCCGCTGACCAAAACCGTCACCTGATCAAGTCAGCAAGGCCGCAGGTCGGCACCGCGATCCATCCCTCGGTCGCAGCCAGTGCTGCATGTTCGGCAGGCGGGCCGTTCACATGCCCGAGCGCAGCGGCTCGCGCGATGAGCGCGCAGATCACCGCGTCGAGGGCGTCGTCCGAGCGCCGACACAGGTCAACGCCGACGTCGTCGATCTGCAGCCACGGCAAGGCGGCGAGCAGCTCGTCGATGAGCGCGTCCCGGATCGGCCGGGAGCCTGTTCCCTTGTAGCGCGGGCGATACAGCTGCCAGACCCGAAGCGCGGCAGCGGGATAGACCTCGACGACAACCCCCGTACCGGCTCGATCCACCGGCTGCCCAAGTGAGGCGAGCTGGGCCAGGAGGCCGGCCGCTCGCATCGCGGTGTGACCAATGAGATCGGCGGCAACGCTGAGGGGCAGGACGCCGGCGTCGGCCTTCAGCACGAGGTCGGTCGTCCGGTACGCGAGGTCGCGGCGGCCAGCGAGATCCGATGGCCCGACCGCTCGACCGTCTCGATGCGCAGTCACGAATTCGACGAACGGCTCTGGCCAACCGAGTGGGCAGTCGATCCCGGCCTTGTCGGCCGCCAGCATTAGATCGACGATCTCGCCATCGCTCTGGTCGAGTGCCAGCAGCTGCACGACCGCCTGCTTGTCGTGCCACTCGATGACGGCAACCGCGGTCTTCTTCGGCTCGGCCGCAAGATCGACCCCAACGGTTTGCACCCGGCCATCGTCTCAGCGGATGGGTAGCACTCACGAGAATTGCAAACCCATAACGACCCTGACCGATTGGGTCTATGGTGTGGCCGTTCGTGGTCGAGTGTCCGGACCGAGCTGGCGAAGTTCTCAGGTTAGAGAGGCACTCAGTGCATTCAGGATCGGACGTGCGCTCCTTTTCCCCACGGCGGATTCTCGCCACCACCTCAGCGCTGCTGCTCGTTGGCGGACTGCTTGCCGCGCCCGCACTTGCGGCGACGCGCCCTTCCGCGCCGAGTGCGCCGGGCGCGCGTACCGGGCTGGTGCGACTTGCCGCGGCACCTCGAGTGCCAGCGAGCGCGACCCGGCTGGGAGCGACAGCTGGCTCGACCGCGATCAGCGGTGACGTCGCGCTGAAGGTTCGCAATCCTGCGGCACTCACCGCAGCGGCGACGGCGGTCTCCACCCCGACCTCGCCGGACTATCGCCACTACCTGAGCGCTGGGAAGTTCCGGTCAGCCTTCGGCCCGAGCGACGTCACGATCGCGGCCGTCGAGTCGGACCTGCGCGCGGCTCACCTGAACGTCGGGTCGGTCTCCGGCAACGGCATGCTCGTCCACTTCAGCGGCACCGCCTCGCAGGCGCAGGCCGCATTCCACAGCAACCTCGCGACGTACCGGCTCAAGTCCGGGCGGGTCGGCATGCAGATGAGCACCGCGCCCGCGTTCCCGGCTGCGATCGCCGCACAGGTGACCGGCGTGATCGGGCTCAGCACGCTCGCCAAGCCGGTCACGACGATCGAGCACTGGACCAAGAAGGACGCCGGCAAGACACCTTCGGTTGACCGATCCGCAACCGTGCCTCACGTCGCAGGCGCACCGTCGCCCTGCCCGGAAGCGGCCGCGAACGCAGACTTCGAAAACGGCCTGACCTATGACCAGCTCGCCCACGCGTACGGGCTGGACGGATTGTTCAAAGCTGGCGACTTCGGTGCCGGTCAGCACATCGCGGTCTACGAGCTCTACCCGTACGTGCCGTCCGACGTCTCGACGTTCGACAAGTGCTACTTCGGGACGACGGCGGCAACCGCAATGGCCGGCCGGCTGCACAACATCCCGGTCGATGGTGGATCCGGTACGGGCGTCGGTGCCGGCACTGACGAGGCCGACCTCGACGTCCAGGACGTGTCCGGGTTCGCTCCGCAGGCCGACATCGACGTCTACTCCGGCCCGCCGAGCATCGTCGGCTACCTCGACACCTACAGCGCGATCATCACCCAGGACGTCGATCAGTTCGTCACGTCGAGCTATGGCAGCCAGACGTGTGAGCAGGAAACGCTCGCCTTCGAGCCGGGCCTGGTCGACACCGAGAACCAGCTGTTCGAGCAAGCAGCGCTGCAGGGACAGACCGTCCTGAACTCCGCCGGTGATAGCGGGTCGGATGAGTGCGCGCCCAACGGCAGCCCAGTCCCCGAGGCGCCGTACGTGTCGGCCTCGGACCCCTCCAGCCAGCCGTTCGTCACCTCAGTCGGCGGGACCGCGATCCTTGACGACACCAACCGTCCGGTCGAGCAGGTCTGGAACGACGGCAACTGGGGCGGCTCGGGCGGCGGCGGCACCTCCGCGCTGTGGAGCGCGCCGAGCTGGCAGCAGTCGGCGATCGCCAGCATCGACCCCAGCGTGTTCTCCAACGCGTACGGCACGGGGAGCAGCTTCGGACACAGCAATGACCTGCCGTGCCCGCAGGCCACGTCATCGGACAACACCGTCTGCCGGGCGGTGCCGGACGTCACTGCAGAGGCCGACGAATACACCGGCGCGCCTGGCATCTACGACGCCAGCTTCGGTGGCTGGGTCGACTTCGGCGGCACATCGTCATCGACACCGTTGTGGGCCGCGATGCTCGCCGACGTACAAGCCTCCGCCGGCTGCCAGTCGTCCGGACCGCTCGGCTTCGTCAGCCCGAAGCTCTACGCCGTCGGCGCCAACGCGCAGGAAGACGCCGCGTCGTTCAACGACGTGACCGCCGGCAACAACGACGACTACGCGATCAGCGGCGGGGCCGAGTTCTCCGCGACACCGGGCTACGACCTGGCGTCCGGCCTTGGCTCGCCGCGGCTCACCACGCCAAGCGGCAAGCCGGCACTTGCGGCGTACCTGTGTGCGCAGGCGCCGGCCGATGCCCCCGCGGTCAGCGGGCTGAGCCCTGCGGTTGAGCCGATGAATCCGAGCGGGACGTTGCACATCACCGGTACTCACTTCACCGGCGCGACTGCTGTCTCGATCGGCGCCTACAGCGTGCCGACGGCAGACATCCACATCGCCAGTGACACCGAGATCGACGTGACTGCACCTCCGGCCGCGTCGCAGACCGGTGCTGACCCCGGCCAGACCGGCGCAGGTCAGGCGATCGTCAGCGTCACCGGGCCGGACGGCACGTCGGCGGCGATCGGCGCGCCAGCCGGTTGGAGTACGTCAACTTCGCCGCGTCCAACATCGTGCCGTCGGTCGGCTTCATCTCTTCCGACATCGGCAGTCAGGCCGGCGGCAACACCGTCGACGTCTACGGCTCCGGTTTCCAGTCGGGTGGGAGCAGCAACGTCACCTCGTGTCGAGGTCGGCGGCGTCACCGCGACGTCATTCACGGTCAAGTCCGCCAACCTGCTGACGGTCGTGATGCCGGCGTACAGCGGTGGGACTACATGTGCGGGGATCGACACCGAGCCCGCGACGCAGCTGTGCCAGGCGCAGCTGGTCGTCGTCGGGCCGCACGGCAACAGCGCAACTGCTGCGATCCTCCCGCTCTACGAGGGGTCGACCGACGGCAGCACAGCCATGCGTCGGCTGCGCGATGTTGCCGGCGCGGACGGAGTACGACTACGTTCCGGCGCCGACGATCACGTCGCTGTCCTCGACGTACATCAGCTCCGAGGGCGAGACCGTCGAGACCATCAAGGGCGAGGGGTTCGCGTACCCGGGCTACGACTGGACACTGGTCGGCACACCGGCGAGCGCCAAGCACGAGAACTACTTCGCGCTGTCGGTCACGCCGGACGAGGTCGATGTCGCGATCAACCCGAGGTTCGGTGTACCGGTCGAAGGTCTGCCGGAGAAGCTGCGGGTCGTGACCGCTGCCGGTACCTCGGCGCCGGTTCCGGTGATCTACGCCGGCATCCCAACCCTGAGTACGGTCAGCCCGGCTGGCGGGCCTGCAACCGGCGGAACGACGATCACGCTGCATGGCCAGGGCCTCACCGCGGTGGCACCGAGCAACGGCGGCTCGCTCGAATATGACAACGAGTCGATCGGGATCCCGCGCGATCAGCTCTCCGGCATCACGGTGAACAGCGACACCTCACTCACCGCGACGACGCCGCAGGTGCTCGCCGGCACCAACATCGTGACGGCCTGCACGGTCAGTGGCTGTTCCGAGCCCACGCAGAAGACAGCCGCGAAGGTGCAGTTCACCTTCTACCTTCCGGGCAACCCGGTCGTGACTCATGTTGTCCCGCGTCGTGGACCAGCATCCGGTGGCAACGTGGTCGAGATCCTTGGCCGCAACCTGTCGGATCCGGTATCGGTGACGTTCGGCAAACGAGCGGGCGCTCTCAACGCCGGCTTGGAGGGCTTGCCGCCCGGTATCCAAATCAGCATCGGTGGCAGCGCCAACTCGATCGAGGTCGCGGCTCCTCCTGGCTACCCCGGCGAGACCGTCAAGGTCCGGGTGACGACCGCGGAGAGCGAATTCGCCCCTGGCGGTGTCCCGAGTGCGGTGACAACCGCGACGACGTATACCTACTTCGCGAGCCCGCCGTCTGCGCCGCAGAAGGTGCACACCCGGGAACGCGCCGGCAACGTCCGAGTCTCGTGGACCAAGCCGCTCGTTGACGGCGGCTCGAAGATCACGGGCTACCGGATCATCCTGCACTCGATCAACCTGTTCGCGAGGAAGCAACCGAAGCCGATCAAGATCACGGTCGGGCCCAAGGCTCGGTCGGTGGTGTTCCCGCATCTGCGCCCGCAGGTTTACGTCGTCGATGTGCGAGCGATTAACAAACTCGGCAAGGGACCTGTCGGACAGGCCCAGTACCCGAAGAACCTGCTTAACGAGCTGCTGGGCTTCTAGCTCGCTGGCGTCAGCGCGACGAGTTCGGCGTCACTGATCTCGTGATTTCGCACTGAAGCGTCGTTGTGGGTGCCCGCGCTCCAGTAGGCGATCGCTGGCACCCAGAGAACGAGAAGCGGGCCTGAGACGTAGACGATCCAGGCGAGGCCGCTGGCTAGCGCGATGTAGGTGACGCCAGACACGGCAAGTGCGATCGCGGCGATGTCGCTGGAGCCGGCGAGCCAGTTCGGCAGCGGCGTCGATCGCCTCGGAGCCGCGAGGCCGACCGCGGTGGCGGCGATGAGCAGCATCTTGACGCCGTCGAGTCGATTGACCAGGTCGAACGCGGTGCCAGCACTGGCGACGTGGCCATCGGAGGCGTCTGCCACGAGGACCATGCCGATGACGAACTGTGTGACGGAGAGTGCTGCGGCAGTGGTGCCGGTGACGACTGCGATCCGCAGCGCGATCGATCCATGTCTCGTCGAGGCGGCGCGGATGAGTGAGCCGATGACTACTGCGAGCAGCAGCCCGGCGACGCCTTCGACCAAGGCATACTGCTCGATCGCATGACCGGCGTGAGCGCGGTAGTCATTCGTCACTGCCAAGTGCGACGATCCGATACTGAGGTTGGTAGGCCACACGGCGAGCCCGACAATCCACGTCACGGAGTAAGCAAGACCGGCCGCGGCGGGAAGGGATCGCCATCGACTTGGCCGCACGGGCCGAGCTGTTTGAACGACTGCGACCGGCGGCACCTTTTGATCGCCGAGCTGCGGTGGCAGTTGGTACGAGGTTCGCATGGTGATCGCCTTCTTTGATCGAGACGTCGCTGGCGCTGGGCTCGGCTTCGCCACTTAGTGGCGAGCCGGCCGCAGGTCGCGGAACCGGCCACTCGGCCCTTCAGCCAGCCGCAGCACGATGGGCAGTGAACCGAGCGGATTACGCCGAGGCACGAGGCGAGCCGCCGGCCAATCGAGAAGGAGCGATCTGCGTTCGGTGCGACCGGCTGTGGCTGGTGCCAGGTGATCTCGATCTGGCGTCGCGGTCGCGTGCTTCTGCTGTCTGGCCATGATGTGCCTCCTTCGTTTGCGCTTGCGCTGACGGGGTCAACGCTGCGCCTCTAAGGAGGGCGGCCACATCGGACAGATTGCCTAGATTTGCCACGGCCGTGTCCGGCGCTCGAGCGTTCATCGGCGCACGCTCTCTGGGCCAGAGGCGGAAGAGTCCCGCGCCTTGCCACTGTTGTCAGAGCGGCCGCTGACGACACTCAGACGCAAAGCCCTTTCGAGCGTGTACTAGAGAGCAAGTACCTCATCGGGTCGCCTGAACGTCACCGACTCGGCGTAAGCATCAGCCGTGTTGCTCAGTAGCGCATGGACGTCGCCCGCGAAGTCCCTCGCAGCGATTCTGCGCACGTGCTCGACGAGTTCCGCGGCTGGAATCAACACGATCGGATACTCGTCGTCGATCACCTCAACCTGCGCCTGGCGCGAGAAGACGCCCGTCGTCACGAAGACACCGATCCAGCCACGCCGCAACCGCGCTACAACTCGAGCCACCTCATCTGGGCTGATGGATGAGGTTGGGGCCACGCATTTCGCCTGACCCAAAATGACGAGCGGGGTATTGCTGGCCGCGGAACCGACGTCAAGTCGCGCAACGAAATCCAGGCCCCCGTCACCGCCGGCTCGTGACAGCCAACCTTCGCGGTACACGCCGCCATGGTCACCGAGTGCATTGGCTGCGACCCGAGCCGCAAGCAGCTCAAAGCTGTGCTTTCGTCCTTCGAAGAACTCATAAATTTCGGCGAGCAGAGCCGCATCGGGCGTGTTGGAGCTCGGAGTTTGATCGCCGCGGCCCTTCACACGAGATGACATGACACGTCGGCGAACCCGAGGAATCGCAGACCGGCCCTGGTCCACCCAATGCTTCCAACTGGCTGGCGCATGGCGAAGCGCATCGGAGGCGGACAGCGATGCGTCGCGACGGTCGTCGATCCACCGCATATCCAGCATGTCGCCAGCAGATGCCAGATCCACAACTGCGAGATCGAGCACGATGTTCGGAAAGCTACTTCCGGTCTTCGCATCCCGCTGGACCACGTACTCAAGTCGTTCGATCAGCGCTGCTCCGCAAAACTCGACATGACCTTTTACGACTGCGCGACCTCCCACGTGCACAGTTCGGGATCTGAACAGGAGGAGCGGCGGCGCAGCCAGCCTGAGCGAGCGGTCATTTCCTGAGTGCAACTCAAACGCTTCTAGAAGCAGCTTGTTACCAAGGGTCGCACCGGGGACGCCCAAGACGCCTGGCTTGTGGTCTCCGTAGTAACGCACATGTCCGTGGTCGAGATCGAACTCGTCATGCCAAGGATTGGTTTCATGCCCGGCTTTCCAGGGGCTCGATCGAATCGCGATTACGGCACGTCTGGGACCGTCAATCGCCATAGTCTCCGCATTCGCGGTGATCCCCCGTTCGAGCATCAGCTTCGGATAGGACCGGCTAGGTGTCGCTGTGATGTAAAAGTAGTTAAGGAAGCCGTCGATGATGGTTTCGATCGGGCTGCTCTCGCGCGCGTAGCGCAGAACGTCGTGCATGCCGACCGATCGCATAGTCACACTGACATCTTGCCGCTCGGGACTCGAAACGCAGGGCGGCGCACCGCGGCCTTTCGAAGCGTGGGCGGCTCCGGAAAAGCTCGCCCACCACCACCACCTGTTGCCTAACGGAGTATCCGACCGCGAGAACCCAACGCCCGAACGGTCAACTGACTGGTGGGCGCGCCAACACACCCCAGAGCACTGACGGACTCCGGCCGCAATCCTGAGCGGAGGGCAAGGGATTCGAACCCTTGATGGGTGTAACCCCATAGCGGTTTTCAAGACCGCCGCCATCGGCCACTAGGCGAGCCCTCCAAGGTCAAGAGGCTACGGCAGAGCCATGGGACGGTAGCGCTTCGAGCCCCAACACATCCAGGCCTTCCGCCCTGCCAGATCAGACGCAAGTAACGACCAACGCTCGCCGAGAGTTACACCGACGTCCTCGGCACACTGCAACTCCTCGCGGGCGAGGGCGAGATCACGATCACACCCGACGACGAAGATCGCACTCCGACAGCGAGCTCACCGTGATCAAGGGCCCCGCTAAGGCGGTGAAACGGGCCCCAGGAGCGGCCCCACCCCGATGAGATTTTCGGCCTCCGACGAAGTCTCACCCGGTTTCTGACTACCCATCAGAAGAATCCCGCAGTACGTTCACACGAGAACAGGTTCTCGTTTCCGAGACGACGGAGGATGTATGCGAATCAGCAAGCTCATGGCGGTCGGCGCCGTCGGCTGCGCGCTCGTAGCCGCAGTCACCTTGCCCGCAACCGCAGGCACCGCCAACCACCACACCACGGTGCCGAGCAAGACCAAGGAGTTCCCCTCCACGCTGACGCCGAAGTCGGTCAAGCCTGGCCAGACCATCACGCTCAAGGGCCACGGCGCACTCAAGAAGACGTCGTACGAGTGCCTCTTCATCGTCATCAAGGGCGCGAACTACGGCACGGACCTCAAGTCGCTGAAGCCCGTGACGTCCACCAAGACCGGCAAGGTCACGTGCAAGCTGAAGTACGAGCCATTCAGCGCCAAGCCGCTGTCCGGGCCGACTCGTCACTGCCCGCTGAAGAAGGCCGACAAGAAGGCCGGCTACAAGTGCGCTGTCGCGATTTCCACGCTCAACATGAAGTCAGCGTCGCGCGACTTCTTCACCGCCAAGAAGTAAATAAGGACAGAACCCCGTCGAGCTTGGCGAACACGACGCTCGGACCCGGTCTGAACGTCGTCGACGTCAAGCTCGGCGGGGGTTACAGCAGGCCAGGCCAGTCTTCGACGATCAGGCCGAGGAGCACCTCGTCGAGGAACTCGCCGGTGACCCACGCGGATGCCCGCAGGGTCCCTTCCCGTACGAAACCGGCCCGCTCCGCCGCCTTGATCATCGCCTCGTTGTCGGCCAGCGTATCCACCTGCAGCCGATGCAATCCACGGACGACGAAGCCGTAATGGCACAGCACGGCCACGACGTCTGACCCGTAGCCGTGGCCGCGAGCGGTCGGCAGCAACGAGACCCCAATGTGCGCGCTGCGGTTGTGGGTATCGATGCCCCACAGCACTGCGCCACCGAGAAGTTCGTCCTCGGCCAGCCTGACAACCGCGAAGGCATCTAAGTTGGCCGTCCGCTCACCTGCGAACGGCGAGTCGCCCGACTCAACCGAGACTGGGCGCCATGGCCGACTGTCCGACCGCGATCGCGTGGCGACGTCCTCGTACAACTGCTCATGCAGGATCGGGATGTCGGCAGGCTTCTGCGCCCGTAGGCCGACGAGCTTGCCGCGCAGCATGGCTGTCGCCCCCGCTTCGGATGTGATGAGAATGCAGAGTGCATCTTCCCACTACTCGAGTCCTGGCCACCATCGCATTTGCCAGTGCCGCCGTCCTCATCTCCGCACCCGCGACGACTGCGACACCACGCAGCCCAGCACGCGCTGACGCGACCAGTCTCAAAGTCGGCACACTCACCGTGCACAAGTGCAACCTCGCGCTCGGCTCGCGCGCGACCTACTGCGGCTCGATGCGACTGCCGCTGGACTATCGCTCAGCCAAGGACGGCAACATCACGGTCGGCTTCGGCTGGGTGCCGGCCTCGCATCCGAAGAGCGGCCAGACGCCGCGCACCATCGTGGCCGAGGAGGGCGGCCCCGGCTACCCGTCGACCGGCACCGCGCCTGACTACGTCGCGATGCTCGGCAACACCCTGCTCGGCGCCAACAACTTGCTGCTCGTCGACGAACGCGGCACCGGCCGCTCCACCCCGATCGACTGCAAGGCGATGGAAGCCATCCACATCGTCACCACGACGCCCGCGTTCCTGCGCACCGTACGCAAATGCGGCGACTCGCTCAACCACCGATTCCCCCGCGCCGGCGGCGGCTTCGTCCACGCCTCCGACCTGTTCACCACGGCGAACGCCGCCCGCGACATGGCTCGGGTCATCAAGGCGCTGGGCACCGGCCCGGTCGCCCTCTACGGCGACTCGTACGGCACCTACTTCGCGCAGTCATTCCTCTCGCGCTACCCGCACCTGCTGCGATCGGTGACGTTGGACTCGGCGTACGAAGCCCGCGACCTCGATCCCTGGTATCGCACGACGGTCACCACCGCCCGGCGCGCGTTCGACACCGCCTGCCGGCTCAGCGCGGCCTGTCACTCACAGGCTCCCGGCAAGTCCTGGAATCGCATCACGGCACTCGCGAAAGCGCTGCGGGCACACCCGTTCAGCGGCATGGCGCCAGGTGTCGATGCCAAGGACGTCCACGTCACGATGAACATCACGTCGCTGGTCAACATCGTCAACGACGCGGGGTACGACTTCGACCCCTACCGTCAGCTCGATGCCGCGGTCCGGGCCTACCTCGACCACGGCGACCGCACGCCGCTGCTCCGGCTCTACGCGCAGGACATCGGCTATGACTACAGCGACTACAACGCGGCGGCGACGTACTACTCCGACGGGCAGTACTTCGCGGTCGGCTGCACCGACTATCCGCAGCTGTTCAGTATGCGCGCGAGCTCCAAGACTCGGGTCGCGCAGTTTGCCAAGTCAGAGAAGCGTTATCAGGCGAACGCGTTCGCGCCGTTCACGGTCAAGGAGTGGGTGGCGGTCAACCCGTTCACCGAGACCTACCACGCCTGCACCGCCTGGCCACGCACGGTTCACCGCGCCGACCCGCCCGTGCCCGCGCACGTCTCGATGGACGCAACGCACGTGCCGGTCTTGATCCTCAACGGCTCGCTCGACTCGCTGACACCGGCCGCCGGCGGCGCGCACATCCATCGCCAGATCGGATCGGCATCGCGTCACATCGTGACAGCCAACGAGGTGCACCTGGTCGGGCTCGACAGCCCGTACCCGTGCGGTGCCAGCATCATCCGGCGTTTCATGACGACGCCGAGCAGCTTGCACTCGCTCAAGGCGACATGTGCGCCACGGGTGCCGCCGGTCCGGACGCTCGGCAACTTCCCGTTGACGGTGAGCGCAGCGATGCCGGCACACGGCTCAGGCTCGCGGTTGTTACGGCAACGCGCGGCGGTCGCGCTCGAGGCGGCGGGCGATGCCGCGATTCGCTACAACTTCGTCGACGGCAACCGCGACATCGGCCTGCGTGGCGGGAAGATCCGCTACCGCGCGGCCACGGGTACGTCCTTCACCGCGGTGCTCACGAAGGTCAAGTGGACGGATGACTCAACGGTCTCCGGCCGCGTGACCTTCTCGCCGGATGCGCTGTCAGCCACGGGCGTCGTCACGATCGTCGCCGGCGGTCAGAAGCTGACGTGCCGGATCCAGTGGCACGGCGCGCACGCGACGATCGTCGCGGCAACTCATCACTTGACCGCGCCGGCGCCCTGATCGGCGCGGTCACCTTCGGTCAGCGGCTATTGCGACGGGCGCGCGCGTGGGCGCGCACCACGGCACGGTCATGGTCGCGGCGCGCGGTCTCGCGCAGCTCGCGGGTGCGCTCAGCGGCAGCTGCCGCCATCACACTTGCATGCATGGTGTTCCCCTCCTCTACTTCTCGTACGTCTGGATACGTTGTGTCTAACGCGCGCCTACGACAACGGCGTCAGTGAGGCCGCGCCACACCAACCCCGCCTCGGTGCAGCCCGCGTCTTTCAGTGCGGCGATGTGCCAGCTCGATGACAGCGTCGACTCGGTGTGGTTCGAGCCGCCCCGGCCGCCGAAGCGCGCATCGCGCGCGGCGACTGCCTCAGCCATCTCTGGATCGGCACGCAGCCGGTCCCACCAGCCCTCCCAGTCGGCCACGTCCGTCTGAGCCTTGGCCTGCCGCGCGTCGGTGAAGGCGCTGAGAGCCTCGGTCAGCTCGGGCAGACCGTCGTCGGGCATGTGATCAGCGTTGGCCAGCATGCCGCCCGGCCGCACGAACTCGGCCGCCTCGCGGTAGACGCCAGCCACTCGCTCCGGCGTCAGCCAGTGCAGTGCGGTCGCGGTGAGCACGACGTCGAAGCTCTCGTCGGCCTCCCCAAGACCCGCTCGCCAGTCGGGCGTCGACAGATCGAGCGCGACGATCCGCACCCGCTCGTCGGCGGCGAACGTTCCGCCGGCGATCGCCAGCAGCGCCGGATCGATGTCGACGATCACCGAGCTCCCGGCCGGAAACCGCTCGAGCGCGCGAAGCGTGATCGAGCCGGTGCCGCCAGCCAGGTCGAGGATGCGCGGGGAGTTGCCCACGACTGCCTCAACGGCATCGAGCATCGCGGAAAAGCGCTCCTCGCGATCGGGCATGTAGCCCTCCTGCTGCGCGTCCCAGTCCTGCTGAAGTCGCTGCCAGTCCACCGTCACCCTCCTCTAGCTGTCTTCGGCAACCCATCCGCTCCCTGTAATGGTTAGCAGCGGTTGCTAACGCTTACTTTACACTTTCGGGGGTAACATGTGCAAGTGGACTTTGGTCATTACGCCGAGGGAGCTGCCGAGCTGGTAAACGCCGACCTGAGCTCGGTCGAGGCGCTCCAAGCTCAGCTCGAGGACCGCGAGTGGCTGCGCGAGCGCGTGGCGAGCGCCGATCTGCGCCCGTTACGCCGCTTTGCCCAGGACCTTGGCGAGGTCATCGATGCCTCGGCCGCCGGTGACGACATGTCCGTGGTCAACCGCCTCAACGCCCTGCTCGAGCAGCATCCAGTGCGCCCGCGCATCTCCGGTCACGACTCCTCGACCTGGCACCTGCACGTCAACGACAGCAGCGACCCGGTCGCGGCAATCCTGATCGGCGAGGCGTTGTACGGCATGACGCTGGCCGTCACCGAGCTCGGCGCCGACCGGTTCGGCCGCTGCGCCGACGAGACCTGCCGCGGCGCGTTCTTCGATGGCACCGCCAACCACTCGAAGCGGTTCTGCTGCAGCCGCTGCGCGACCCGCACCAACGTCGCCGCCTACCGCCAGCGCCGCGCCCCGAGCGAATGTAACCCCGACCGACTTAACCCCGACCGAAGGGCTCGGTCAGGACGCAGCGACCCGGCTGATCAGCTCGAAGGCCTTCCAGGTCGACGCGTACTTGCCATCCAGTGCGACCAGCTCATCGTGCGTGCCGACCTCAATGACCTGACCGCTGTCGAGCACCACGATGCGATCGGCGGTCTTCGCGGTCTGCAACCGGTGGGCGATGATGATCGTCGTCCGACCGTGGGAGACCCGCTGCATCGCCGCCGCGACACGGGCCTCGGTCGCGAGGTCGAGGTTCGACGTCGCCTCGTCGAGCAACAGCACCACCGGGATCGACCAGCTCGGCCCGGGCGAGTGCGATCAGCTGCCGCTGCCCGGCCGACAGCGACCGGCCGCGCTCGGCCAGCTCATGCAGATAGCCACCCGGCAGCTCGGCCACGAAATCATGCGCGCCGACCGCTCGCGCGGCCGCCTCGACCTCGGCGTCGCTCGCCTCCGGCCGACCGTACGCAATGTTGTCGCGGACAGTTGCCGGTGAACAGGAACGCCTCCTGCGGGACGTACCCGAGCTGTTGGCGGAAGGTACGCAGGTCAAGTGATTGCAGGTCGTAGCCGTCGACCGACACCCGGCCCTGGTCGGGGTCGTAGAAGCGGGCGATCAGCTTCATCACGGTCGACTTGCCGGCGCCGGTCTCGCCGACGAGGGCGACCGTCTCGCCCGCTGCGATCGACAGGTCGACGCCACGCAACGCCTCCGGTGGCGTGCGGACCAGCGAGTCGACACTGAGCATCAACCGCCGGTCTTCGGGGCCGCGCGGCTCTGGCTCGCCGTCGAGGCCGGGTCGGTTGACGACGGCTGGGTAGGAGAAGCGGACGTCCTCGAGCGTCAGCTGGCCGTGCAACCGACCAGGCTCGACCGGCGCCTCAGCCTCGGGCGTCAACGTGTGCAGCTGCATCAGCTGCGAGATCCGGCCGACCGAGACCCGGGTCTGCTGCCACGAGTCGAAGACCTGGGACAGCTGCTGGATCGGGGAGAAGAACAAGTCGATGTAGAGGATGAACGCGATCAGCGCGCCCGAGGTCAGATGCCCGTCGGCGATCAGGCCGGCGCCTACCCCGAGCACGATCGCATCAGCGACCGCGGCGAGGAACTGCACGAACGGGAAGTAGGTCGCGACCAGCCGTTGCGCGGCCATCCGCGAGTCGAGGTAGTCGCGCCCGAGGCCTTCGAACCGCTTGATCGTTGCGGCTTCGTGGACGAACGCCTGCGACTCGCGTACGCCGGACAGGCTCTCCTGGAAGTCAGCGTTGACGATCGCGATCCGCTCGCGGGCGAGGTCATAGACCCGCGCTGCCTTGCGCCGGAAGATCACGGTCGCGATCGGACAGCGGCACGACACACTGTCAGGGTCAGCAGGCCGAGCTCTGGGTTGAAGAAGACCAACGCGATCCCGACACCGACGAACGTCACGATCGCCACTAGCGCCGAGAGCAGGCCGTTCTCGACGAGCGACTCGAACTGGTCGACGTCGGTCGTCATGCGCGTCATGATCCGGCCGGCCATCTCGCGCTCGTAGTAGTCCAACGAAAGCCGTTGTAGCTGCGCCCAGATCCGGATCCGCAGCGACAGCATGATCCGCTGTGCCGCCCGCCCGGTCACGAATGTCTCGCCGACCTCGTCGATCAAGTCAGCCAGCGTGATGACGAGGTAGATCGCGGACGCGGTGAACAGCACCGCCTTTGACCCGGCGGACACGCCGCTGTCGATACCGGTCTTGATCAGCACCGGGCCGGCGATCGAAGCAAGCGCGTCGAGGATCACGAGCACGAGGCCGATGATCAGCGGCCGGCGAAACTCGTTGAGCAGCCGCCACAACGTGAAGCCCGGGTCGGGCCGCGACTCGACGTTGAGGTCGACCGTCGGCACGTCCTTGATCGGCGGCAGCGCGGCGACCCGCTTCAGCAGCTCCGGGGTCGGGGCGAGGTTGAGCCGCCACCCGCCGCCTCCGCCACCGAGGCCGGCGCCGATGCTGGGCGCGCCGATCGTCCGCGCCGCGAACCGCCGGCCGCCTTGCGGGGCACTGGCCTCCAGGCCGTGCTCCACGCCGACGCGGTCGCGCCGTCCGAGCCGACCCGCATCCGCGAGGAGCGAGTGCCTCAATCGAGTCACCGACCTGCTCTGCGAGCTCTTCCTCAAGCCCAGTCAGCAGGCTGCGATAGAGCGCGCTGCGCTCGATCAGCTCCTCATGCGTGCCCTGGTCGACGACCCGGCCGTCATCGAGCACGACGATCCGATCGGCGAGGTGCAACGTCGAGCGGCGATGCGCGATCAGCAGCGTCGTCCGGTCGGCGGTGACGGTACGCAGCGCCTGGTTGATCGCCTCCTCGGTGGTCGCGTCGACGGCGCTGGTCGCGTCGTCGAGGACCAGGATGCGCGGGTCGGTCAGGATCGCGCGGGCCAGCGCGATCCGCTGCCGCTGACCACCGGACAGGCTGAGTCCACGCTCGCCGACGGTCGTGTCATAACCGCGCGGCAGCGCCTCGATGAAGTCGTGCGCCTGCGCGGCGCGAGCAGCGGCCTCGATCTCGCCTCAATGGTGGCGTCGGGTCGGCCGTACGCGATGTTGGCGCGCACCGAGTCGGAGAACAGGAAGCTCTCCTCGAACACCACGCCGACCTGGTTGCGCAGCGAGTGCAGCGTGAGTGTCGCGCACGTCGTGACCGTCGACGGACGACGCTGCCAGCATCCACGTCGTAGAAGCGCGACACCAGCATCGCGGCGGTGGACTTGCCGCTGCCACTCGGGCCCGACGATCGCCACCCGCTCGCCGGCGGCGATGTGGAGGTCAAAGCCGCGCAGGACTCGGGTCCATCGCCATAGCCGAAGTGGACATCGGCGAAGGTGATCTCGCCGCCGCCCGGCGGGAGGTCGATCGCTTCCGGCGGTCGGTGACGCGGACGGCAGGTCGAGCAGCTGGAAGATCCGCTCGACACCGGCGCGGGCCTGCTGGCCGATGGTGAGCACGCCAGCAAGCTGGCGAGCCGGCGCCATCAGCTGCGCGACATAGGTGGAGAACGCGAGGAACGTGCCGAGGGTGATCTCGTGGCGCAACGCGAGGTAGCCGCCGAGCGCGAGGATCGCGACCTGGCCGATTGACGGGATCGCCTGCAGCAGCGGCTGATAGCGCGACTGCAGCCGGACCGCGCGCATCTGCGAGCCGTACAACGTCTCGGCGGCGGTCTTGACCCGCTCGAGCTCACGACGCTCCTGACCGAACGCCTTGACGACCCGCACGCCGTTGACGTCCTCGTCGACGACCTGCGCGACGTCGCCTTCGCGCTGCTGGCCGTCCCAGGTCGCCGGGAAGACCCGCCACCGCATCCGGTAGGAGACGACGAGCAGGGCTGGGACGATGACGAGGCTGACGATCGCGAGCAGCGGCGACAGGACCGCCATCACGACGATTGAGAGCAGCATCAGCAGCACGTTGCCGCTCATGATCGGGAAGAAGCTCAGCAAGCCTTGCACCAGCGTGAGTCGGAGTTGGCGCGGGCGACCAGCTGGCCGGTCGGCATCCGATCGAGGTTGGCGAAGTCCAGCGTCCTGCAGATGCGCGTGCATGTCATTGCGCAGGTCGTACTGCACCTCGAGGGCAACCCGACCACCTCGATAGCGGCGGATGTAGGCGAAGCCGAATGTCGCCGCCGCCAGCGCGACCAACAGCACCAGCCACGGCCACAACCGCGAGCTGTGATGAAGGATGACGTTGTCGACGATCTGCCGCTCGACCAGCGGCACGAGGGTCTGGCAGGCGCTGCCGAGCACCGCCGCCGCGAGGGCAAGCATCAGGTCGCGCGCGATGGCGGAGCATGTACGCCCACAGCCGACGTACCCAGCCTGGGCCTGCTGTTGCAGCGGTTGGTGCGGCGTTTTCGGACAGGACGTCGGGGTTGCTCATCGCGGCACCGCCCGATCGCGAGTCAGCCGATCTGCCGAGGCTTCGTCGAGAGCCGCGCCCAGCCAGGCGAGCGACTCCAACACCCGCGCAATGTCCGGCGTACGGGCGCAGATCAGGTTGATCCGCTCGACCATCGCGGTCTCTGCCCGCTTCAGCACTGCCTCGCCTTCGTTCGTCAATGACAGCGCGGCCGCGCGCTGGTCGGTGGTCACGCCGGTGCGGACGACCAACCCGCGTTGCACGAGTGAGTCGACCGCCGCGCTGACGGCCGGCTTGCCCAGCGCCAGCCTGGCGGCGACATGCGAAGCCCGCTCGTCGCCAGCGGCGACTGCGGCCAGCACTCGGTAGTGCGCCAAGTGCAGATCGCCGGATGCCCGCTCGAGCACTCGGGACACCCGAGCGAGAGCGCGGACTGCTTCCAAGGCATCGGCCGTCGTCTTGAGCGCCGCCGGGTTCTTCACTGCCTAACGATATCAAAGATAGTTCGATGGTCGAACCACTTGTGTACGGTGGCTGCACCACTCACACTGGCTGACACCGTCACCTTCCCCGAAAGGCGATCCATGCCGCTCGACCCTCAGATCGCAGGCATCCTGGCGCTTCTCGAGCAGATCGGCGGGCCGACGCCCGCGTCCGGCACCGCCGACCAGGCGCGGACGATCTTCCGAATCTCCACCGTCGACGTCCGCGACCCGGCCACACTCGCGCCGGTGCGCTCAACTGAGGACACGACAATCCCCGGCCCGGCCGGCGACATCCCGGTGCGGATCTATCGCCCGGACGTTGACGGCGCCGTGCCAACGATGGCGTTCTTCCACGGTGGTGGCTTCGTCATTGGCGACATCGAGACCCACGACGACCAGGCCAGACTGCTGTGCCGCGACGTCGGGATGGTCGTCGTGAGCGTCGACTACCGGCTCGCGCCCGAGCACCAGTTCCCAGCCGGCTTCGAGGACTGCCTCGCGGCGACCATGTGGGTCGGCGAGCACGTCGACACGTTGGGCGGCGACGCCGACCGGATCGCGGTCGGGGGCGACAGCGCCGGGGGCAACTTCGCCGCCGCGGTTGCGCTCGCGACTCGCTCGACCGGACCCAAGCTGGCGGCACAGTTCCTGCTCTATCCAGGCGTCGACTTCGTCGCCGACGCCGACTACCCGTCACGCGTCGAGAACGCCGAGGGCTACTTCCTGACCGCCGAGGACATGTACTGGTTCGACGCGCAATATCTCCCCGAGGATGCCGACCGCAACGACCCGCGGGCGTCGCCGATCCGCGCGGGCGACCTGGCGGGCGCTCCGCCGGCGGTGATCGGCACGGCGGAGTTCGACCCGCTGCGCGACGAGGGCGAGGCGTACGCGAAGGCACTCGCGGATGCAGGTGTCGAGGTCAGGCTGCAGCGCTACGCCGGCATGATCCACGGCTTCTACGGCCTGGGCGTGCACAGCGCGGCCGCCGCCGCAGCGGTGGCCGACATGAACGCGTCGTTGAAGGAGTTGCTGAGCTGACTCCGGCTGTCACCCACCTGCGCAGCCAAACCGCCGTACGCTTCGCGGGTGTGGTTAGTTCCGGGGTTTTCGGCGTTCTTCATCTTCTTTGCGCTGATCTGGCTCGCGTCGATCGCCGGGTTCGTCATCGGAATCGCGGCATTGATCAGCGTGTCCAAGCTGCCCTCTGAAGCCTTCGGCCCGTGGTGGGACAACACCAAGCAGACCTGGCTGATCGGCATCGCGGTCGGCTTCGTGGTGCCGTTTGGCACGTTGATCACCGGCATCTTGTGGTTCAACTCGGGCCGCACCACCCTTCGCACGGTGGGCGTCGCCGGTCGCCCGTTCTGGGCGGGACCGCCCAAACCACCGCCGCTGCAGCCGCCACCCGGCTGGGGTGGTTACGCCACCGGGCCGTACAACTATCCGGCTCCGCCACCCGGGCCGCCGCCGGGACCGGTTGCGCCGAGCGCGCCACCGCGTTGACCCGCCGGCTCGCTACGGTTCCCTGATGCATGCGGTGATCTGTGACGGCCATGGCGATGTCGACGTGCTCCGCTGGGCCGAGGTCGCCGACCCGTCGCCGGCCGCGGGCGAGGTGCTGATCGAGGTCGTCGCGAGCGCGGTCAACCGCGCTGACCTGGCTCAGCGCATGGGTTTCTACCCGCCGCCGCCAGGAGTCACCGACGTCCTCGGCCTGGAGTGCAGTGGCCGGGTGCGCGCGCTCGGCAACGGCGTCATCGGCTGGTCAGTCGGCGACGAAGTGTGCGCGCTGCTGGCCGGTGGCGGGCAGGCCGAGCTCGCCGTCGCGCCAGCAGGTCAGTGCATGCCGGTGCCCACCGGCGTCGAGCTCGCCGATGCCGGTGGCCTGCCCGAGGTCGCCTGTACGGTGTGGTCCAACCTCGTGCAGATTGCCGAGCTGAGCGTGGGCGAGGTGCTTCTCGTACACGGCGGGTCGAGCGGGATCGGCACGCTCGCCATCCAGGTCGGCAAGGCGCTCGGCGCGACCGTCTATGCCACCGCCGGCAGCTCCGGCAAGCTCGACCGGTGCGCGCGCTCGGCGCCGACCTCGCGATCAACTACCGCGACGAGGACTTCGTCGAAGCCGTCCAGCGCGAGACCGACGGGCGCGGCGCGGACGTCGTGCTCGACATCATCGGCGCCGCGTACCTCGAGCGGAACACGAACGTGCTGGCGAGTGGCGGCCGGCTGGTGTGTATCGGGATGCAAGGTGGCAGCCGGGCCGAGCTCGACCTCGGCGCCCTGCTGCGCAAGCGGGGGACGATCTACGCGACCTCACTGCGCTCCCGGCCGCTGGCGGAAAAGGCGTCGATCTGCCGCTCGGTCGTGGAAGGGCTCTGGCCGATGATCGCCGACGGTCGGGTCCGGCCGATAGTGGAGGCGTCCTACCCGATGGATCGAGTAGCCGAGGCGCACGCGCTGGTCGCCGAGAGCGGCCACGTCGGCAAAGTGCTGCTCACCGTCCCGTGAAACGTCCGGTGAAGACTCCCGTACCGGGCCCAGTGAAGGTTCCGACGCAAGTTCCCGCGCAAGGTCCGGTGGACGGACCCGCGAACGAGGACCAACCAACCGAGGACCTCGTCCGTCTTAGCAGCGTGGATGTCGCAGTGCGTGGTGCCTGGGAGGCTGCAGAAGTGGATGCGGCGCAGCCTGCTGACGCACTGTTTCGTCTCCACTACGCGCCGCTTGCTGGGTGGTGCCGCCGGATGATCGGCGACGAGGAGACCGCGCATGACATCGCGGCCGAGGCGTTTGTCCGGCTGCTCGGCCGTTGGACCACGGTCACCGACCCGCGCGCCTATCTCTATACAACCGCGCTCAACCTGGTCCGCGACCGCTGGCGCCGCAGCGAGCGGGAGCGGGTCGCCCTTCGCAAGACCGTGACGACGATGAGCACCGCGGCCGCTCCGGCCCCCGAGCTGCGCATGGTCGTCGAAGGTCTCCCCAAACGGCTGCAGCAGGTCGTAGTCCTGCACTACTTCGCGGATATGTCTGTCGACGCGGTCGCTCGCGCGCTCGGGGTTGCACCGGGCACCGTTAAACGCGACCTCTTCGATGCCCGCGCGAAGCTTCTCGCCCTACTGGAAGAGTCATGACGAGCCCACACGACGACTTCGATCTCGACGCGCTGCTCCGCCAGCCCGTCGAACGCCTCGCGCCGCCCGATGGGAGCTGGGAGCAGGTCAGCCGTCGGGCCCGACGCCGGAAGTGGGCCAAGGCGAGCGCGGGTGTCACCGCGGCTCTGGTCATCGTCGCCGGCGCAGTGCCAGCCGTCATCGCGGTACGCCACTCCAGCAATGACCAGACGATCGTGATCGGAAACGGCCACGGGCCTCAGCAGAAACAGCAGGCAACGACTCTCAAGACTCCTGGCCCGGCGCCGTCGAGTGCACCGGCCGCAATCGCGCCGAGCATCACTGGGTTCTTCCCTGACTCAGTGTCGTTCATCAGCCAGAAAGACGGATACGCCTGGGGCTCGATCGGCAAGTCTCGCCTGGGCGCCATCGCCCACACCACCGATGGCGGGACCAAGTGGGTCGGGCTGCCCGCGCCCAAGGTCGACAACTCATTCGTCACTGACAGCGCCGATTCCGACGGCCAGATCCGATTCGGGTTCGACAACACCGGTTTTGTCTACGGCGCGAAATACTTCGTCACCTCAGACGGCGGCGAGACGTGGACGCAGTTCGCGTCGCCCGGCTACATCGACGACCTCGAAACCATGGGGACAGAGGTCTGGGCACTCGTACGGCCATCGAAGGACGCCAGCACTGTAAGCCTCTACTCCGCGTCTGTGTCTGAGCCGGCACTGCAGCCGGTGACGGCCGTGAGCAACATCGCGGACATCGCCGGCGCCGACTCGCTCGCACTGAACCGCAACACCAGCACCCAGGAGATCAGCGTCGACGTGATCGCGGGCAGCGCGGCATTCTTCACGTCACCGGACGGCGTCACCTGGCACCAGCACACGAGCCCCTGCCCGGCGACTGTTGGCGGCGGGCACGTGCAGAACGCGCTGGTGTCGACGCTGAACCTCGGTACGGTCGCTGCCGCGTGCGGCTACAACGTCGGCGCCGGGTCCGAGGACAAGCAGGTCTACCTGAGCACCAACAACGGCAAGACGTGGACGATCACTGCTGCGAACCCGTCGCCCAGCGGCTATCTCCAGACCTTCGCTGCCGGCACGAAACGCAACATGATCATCGGGACGGCTCGTGGCGGCGCTCAGGTCACCCACGACGGCGGCGCGACGTGGCAGGCCGACGTGCCGCCGGGCAACCTCCAGCTCAGCTTCGTCGGGTTCATCGACATCAAGCGAATCGTCGGCGTCGTCGACCGGGGGGACGCCACCTCCCTCGGTGCGTTCGCGCTCAGCAACAACTCCGGCAGGAGCTGGACCGTCCACCAGTTCCCGAACTAACCGGCTTTCCGTTCGTATGTCACATAAGGGTTGCCCTGGCTGCCCCGATGTGACATGAGGGGAGCGATAGCAACCCTCATGTCACATACGAACGGAACGGGGTCGCGGCTGCTGGGGTGGTTGTCGCTGCTACTGGTGGGTAACCTGCGGGTATCGACCCGAGGAGTGCACCGTGAGCCAGGTCAGTGAGAAGCAAGCCCGCCAGGTCGCCGAGGCCGCGCGAGAGAGCGAGTGGACGCTCCCGAGCTTCGGCAAGGAACTGTTCCTCGGCAACTTCCGGCTCGACCTGATCCACCCGCAGCCGGCGCTGAGCAAAGAGGCGATCGACCGCGGCGAGGCGTTCCTCGTCCAGCTGCGCAGCTTCTGCGAGAACAAGGTCGACCCGCTCGTCATCGAGCGCGACGCCAAGATCCCGGACGACGTCATCGACGGGCTGAAGGCGCTCGGCGCGCTCGGCATGAAGATCCCGACCGAGTACGGCGGCCTCGGGCTCAGCCAGGTCTACTACAACAAGGCGCTCGCTCTCGCCGGCGTCTGGCACGCGGCGCTGTCGACGCTGCTGTCCGCCCACCAGTCGATCGGCCTGCCGCAACCACTCATGCTGTTCGGCTCGGACGAGCAGAAGGCGGAGTGGCTGCCAAAGCTCGCCCGCACCCACATCAGCGCGTTCCTGTTGACCGAGCCCGACGTCGGCTCCGACCCGGCTCGCCTCGCCGTCACCGCAACGCCGAGCGAGGACGGCAGCACCTACACGATTGACGGCACCAAGCTGTGGGCAACGAACGGCGCGATCGCCGACGTCGTCGTGGTCATGGCGATGGTGCCGAAGGGCGACGGACATCGCGGCGGCATCACCGCCTTCATCGTGCCGTGCGACACACCGGGGCATCACGGTCGAGCACCGCAACGCCTTCATGGGTCTGCGCGGCATCGAGAACTCCGTGACGAAGTTCGACAACGTCGTCATCCCGGCGGCCAACGTCATCGGTAAGGAAGGCATCGGGCTCAAGATCGCGCTGACGACCCTCAACACCGGCCGGCTCTCACTACCGGCGATCTGCGCCAGCGTCACGAAATACTGCCTGAAGATCGTCCGCGAGTGGGGCAACGAACGCATCCAGTGGGGCATCCCGGTCGGCCAGCACGACGCGGTCGCGCAGAAGATCGCGACGATCGCAGGCACTGCCTTCGGCCTCGAGGCAATGCTCGATGTCTCCAGCCGGCTCGCCGACGAGCACCGCAACGACATCCGGATCGAAGCCGCCCTCGCCAAGCTCTACGGCTCGGAGATGGCGTGGATCGCGGTCGACGAGATGGTGCAGGTACGCGGCGGGCGAGGCTACGAGACCGCCGCATCGCTGAAGGCTCGCGGCGAGAAGCCCGTACCGGCCGAGCAACTGATGCGCGACATGCGCATCAACCGGATCTTCGAGGGCTCGACCGAGATCATGCACCTGCTCATCGCCCGCGAGGCGGTCGACCAGCACCTGCAAGTCGCCGGCGACATCATCGAGCCCGACATTCCGCTTGGCGACAAGGCGCGCACCGCGGTCAAGGCGGGCGGCTTCTACGCCTCGTGGCTGCCGAAGCTCGCCACCGGCAAGGGCACGAACCCCACGTCCTACACCGAGTTTGGCGAGCTCGCCGAGCATCTCCGGTTCGCCGAACGCAACTGTCGCAAGCTCGCCCGATCGACCTTCTACGGCATGAGTCGCTGGCAGGGGCGGCTGGAGAAGAAGCAGTCGTTCCTCGGCCGCATCGTCGACATCGGCGCCGAGCTCTACGGGATCGCGAGCGCCTGCGTGTACGCCCAGACACTCGCCACCGAGGATCCGGCAAACGCGGCGCAGTATTTCGAGCTAGCCGACCTGTTCTGCAATCAAGCTCGCCGCCGGACCGACCGGTTGCTGCACGACCTGTGGTTCAACGACGACGCCGCCAACTACGCCGCGGCGAGGAAGGTGCTCGACGGTCGCTACACGATGTTCGAGCGCGACCTGATCGACCCGGCTGGCGACGGCCCGATGTTGCCGGCTCACAGCGGCGGCGAGGCGGGCGCAGAGGGCGCTGAGGGCGGCAGCTCGTAGCGCCGCCCGCCGTGCTCGACCGTCATGCCGACGGACTCATACAGCGCGATAGCGCCGGTCGGGTTGGTCGCATCGACCCCCAGGGTGATCTTGCGGATCCCGCGACGGTGGAACTCCGCGAACGACGTCAACAGCAACGCCCTCGCCAATCCCCGGCCGCGGTAGGCACGAAGCGTACCGAGGGTGTCGACGTACCCGTTCGGGCCCATCTCGCACGCGTACAGCCCGGCCGCCGGCTCACCGTCGACCGTCGCGAGCCACCACAGCGTCAGGTCGCGGCAGGTGCCATTCGGGGTGTGCTGCAGCCAGCGGTCGTAGTCCTCCGACTCGTGGCCGTAGTGGTCGAGGAACGCAACGTCGACAACAGCGTGCATTGTCCGCAGGTCGGCGTCGGTACGGCTGACGCCGCGGATCTCGACACCCTCGCCAAGCGACGGAATCTCGAAAGTCGCGTCGTCGGCGAGCGTGACCGCCATCTTGTAGAACCGGCGCACCACAGTGCCACCGGCGGCCTCGTACATCCGCTCCTTGGCGCCGTTGCCGCCCCTTGCAAAGACATGGACCGGCAGCCCAGGACCGATCTCAGCGGCACGCTTTCGGAGCCAGCTAAACAGAACCTCAGCGATCGGTCCGGTCGCCCCCGGCCGCACCACGAAATCGCCCCAGGTCTTGAGATGTCCGGGCTCGTGCTCGACCCAGGCATAGCCGAGCAGACCACCGTCGGGGTCGTCGATCACCACGCTGGACAGCCCGTCGGTGGCAAGATCGGTGTGCACCTCGTCGATCGTGGTGCTGGCCTCGCCGACCTCCGCCAGATCGCAGAGCAGGTTGAGCTCGAGGATGGCGTCAGCGTCTTGCTCGGTCGCATCCCGCAGCGTGCCCACAACGTTCACCTCCACAGCCTCGCGCACCCTGGCGCGCATGACGAATGGATTGCTGGGAGACGATAGGGACATGACCGCACCGACTGAGCACCCTGAACCGTTCCGCGTCGTCACCGTCGGACCCGATGGCTCACCCGTCGACGATGCGTCCGAGGCGCCCGTCGTCGGCGAGGTGGAAGCGGAAGAGGAGTCGGTTGGTGAGATGGTCGAGCAGCCGGCGAAGGTCATGCGGATCGGCTCGATGATCAAGCAGCTGCTCGAGGAAGTACGTGCCGCGCCGCTCGACGACGCCAGCCGGATCCGGCTGCGCGAGATCCACCAGAGCTCGATCGAGGAGCTTTCGAGCGGGCTGGCACCCGAGCTGCGCGACGAGCTGGCGCGGCTGAGCCTGCCGTTCACCGGTGACGCGATCCCGTCCGACGCCGAGCTGCGGATTGCGCAGGCGCAGTTGGTGGGCTGGCTCGAAGGACTTTTCCACGGCATCCAGGCGACCTTGTTCGCTCAGCAGATGGCCGCGCGAGCCCAGCTCGAGGAGATGCGGCAGCGCGCGTTGCCTCCCGGCAGCGGGGCGCCGCAGCAACAGCAGCCAGGCCTCTACCTGTAGTCACGCCCGGCATCTGGCGGCGAACTACGCCAGACTGTAGTAGTGATCAGCGCCGTCCAACCCACCGTCGTGCACCACATGACCTTCCTGCAGGCCATCGTGATCGGGGCGCTGCAAGGGGTGACCGAGCTGTTCCCGGTGTCGAGTCTCGGGCACTCGGTCCTGATCCCGCACTGGATCGGCGGCAGCTGGGCGACCCTGGTCGGCAAGCCGTCGCAGAAGGACTCGCCGTACCTCGCCTTCATCGTCGTCCTGCATGTCGCGACCGCCTGCGCGCTGCTCGTCTTCTTCTGGCGGGAGTGGATCCTGATCGTCAAGGGTCTCGGCACCTCGATCGTGAAGCGCAAGGCAGAGACGGTCTACGAGCGGATGGCGTGGCTGCTGGTCATCGCGACGATCCCCGCCGGCGTGATCGGGCTGGCGCTGACCCACAAGCTGCAGGCCGTCTTCGCGAAGCCGCTCGCCGCCGCGATCTTCTTGACCATCAACGGTTTCATCCTGTTCGCGGGCGAATGGCTCCGGCGGCGAGGTGAGCGAGCGCGCGAAGCTGCCGGCGAGCCGCCGCCCGACGATGAGTCGAGCCTCGCCATCGACACCGCGGTCATCGCACAGGTGCGGCCGATCGATGCCGGCTGGATCGGCGTCGCGCAGGTCTTCGCACTCTTCGCCGGCATCAGCCGCTCGGGCATCACGATGGTCGCCGGTTTGGTGCGCGGTCTCGACAACGAGCAAGCCGTACGGTTTGCGTTCCTGCTCGCCACCCCGATCATCCTGGCGGCCGGCTTGATCAAGATCCCCGAGATCCTGGGTTCGGAGGGAGACGGCATCCGGGGTCAAGCGCTCGCCGGCGCTGGCGCCGCGTTCATCGGTGCGCTGCTCGCCACCAAGTTCCTCACGAAGTATTTCCAGACCAAGACGCTCACACCGTTCGGCATCTACTGCGTGCTCTTCGGCGTGGCCAGCATCGTCCGCTTCGCCTAGTCCGCCACGCCGGCTGGCAGGTAGATCCGCTCGAGGACCATCGCCACGCCATCGTCGTCGTTGCTGGCGGTGATCTCGTCGGCGGCCGCGAGGACGTCCGGATGGGCGTTCGCCACCGCGACGCCGAGACCGGCCCACACCAGCATGTCGAGGTCGTTCGGCATGTCACCAAACGCGACCACGTCGGCGGCACCAAGGCCGCGGTGTGCAAGCACCTCGGCCAGCGTCGTTGCCTTGGTCACTCCGAGCGCGCTGATCTCGAGCAGGCCGTCGATCGAGGAGTGCGTCAGGCTGGCGGCCGAGCCGGCGATGGCCGCCTCGCCGAGGGCGAGCAGCTCGTCTGAATCCATGCCTTCGCGTCGAGCAAGCAGCTTCGAGATCGGCTTGCTCAACACCTCACCGTCGAGCGAACCGATCAGCGTGCCGGGCTCGGGTGTCCAGCGCGGGTGGTAGTCGGGCTCATGGGCAAACTGTCCATCCACCCGCTCCAACGCAAACGCAATGCCGGGCACTGCCGACCGCAGCTGCGCCATCAGCCGCGGTACGTCGTCAGCCGCGAGCGGCCGGGAGTCGATCACCTGATCGGTTTCGAGGTCGTAGACCATCGCGCCGTTCGCGCAGATGGCGAGGCCGTGATGCCCGGTCGCGTCGGCGATTCCTGGCAGCCATCGCGGCGGTCGACCGGTCGCGATGACGATGAGAGCGCCGGCGTCGGTGGCGGCCGCGAGGGCGGCCTTGGTCCGCGCCGAGATCGTGCCGTCGCCACGCACGATCGTGCCGTCCAGATCTGTCGCGACAACCGCAGGCGTCATAGGTGGCCGGGTGTCAGACCGGCTCGAGCACTTCGCGCCCACCAAGGTGCGGGCGCAGCGCAGTCGGCACGCGCACCGATCCGTCGGCCTGCTGATGCACCTCGAGCAAGCAGGCGATAGTGCGAGCGATCGCGCACAACGTGCCGTTGAGCGTCGCGAGCGGTGCCGGGCCATCCTCGCCGCGATAGCGCACCGCCAACCGGCGCGCCTGGAACGTCGCGCAGTTCGACGTCGACATCAGCTCGCGGTATCGACCCTGCGACGGGAACCACGCCTCGCAGTCGAACTTGCGCGCGGCACTCGAGCCGAGGTCGCCGGTCGCGATGTCGAGCACGTGGAAGGGAAGCTCCAGCTTGGCCAGGAACTCCTTCTCCCACGTGAGCAGCCGCAGATGCTCCGCCTTCGCGTCATCGGGGGCCACGAAGGAGAACATCTCGACCTTGTCGAACCAATGCACCCGGATGATGCCCTTCGTGTCTTGGCCGTACGAGCCGGCTTCGCGGCGAAAGCACGAGGAGAAGCCGACATAGCGGCGCGGGAGAAGGTCGGCGTCAAGCACCTCGTCGGAGTGCATCGCGGCGAGCGCGACCTCGCTGGTGCCGACCAGGTAGAGATCGTCGTCACGGAGCCGGTAGACCTCAGGCTCGTGCGCGCCGAGATAGCCGGTGCCTTCCATCGCCTCCGGTCGGACCAGTGCCGGCGCAATGACCGGCGTGAAACCGGCCGAGACCGCCTGCTCCATCGCGAGATTGACCAGCGCGAGCTCGAGCAACGCGCCGACCCCGGTCAGGAAGTAGAACCGCGCGCCGCTGACCTTGGCACCACGTTGGAAGTCGATCGCGCCGAGGGACTCGCCGAGCTCGACATGATCGCGCACCTCGAAGTCGTACGTCGGCACTTCGCCGACGGTCTCGATGACGACCGAGTCAGCCTCGCCGCCGACAGGGGCCTCGGGCTCGACGAGGTTGCTGATCGCGTACGCGGCTGCGCGCAGCGCAAACTCGGCATCCGCTTCCTGGGCCTCAGCGTCCTTGACCCCGTCCTTGAGCTGCTTCGCTCGCTCGATCATCGCGGGCCGGTCACCCGCCGCGGCGGACTGGATCGCCTTGCTGGCAAGGTTCGCGTCGGCGCGCAAAGCGTCGGCGCGGGTCACGGCAGCGCGGCGGCGCTCGTCGGCGGCGAGGGCATGGTCGACCGACGCCGGATCCTCGCCGCGGACCTGCTGGCTGCGACGAAAATCATCCGGCGCCTCACGCAACGCCCGCAGATCGATCACGAGGAGTCAGGTTAGTAGGGACCGAGGGCTGGGGTTATTGCGGATTGCGGAGTTGGGTGACCCAGGCGGCCGCGTCGGCGAAGTCCTCATCGCTCGTGCCTCGGCGCTCGGTCGGCGCCTGGCCGTTGGCGGTCGGGTAGGAGCCGAGGAACCGTACGTCCGCACATAGTCGTCGCAGCGCCGCCAGCGCTTCGGCGACTCGGGCATAGGAGATATGGCCTTCGGCGTCCATCGAGAAGCAGTAGCGACCGAGCCCGTCGCCGGTCGGTCGCGACTCGATGCGCGTCAGGTTGACGCCTCGCACCGCAAGCTCGGTCAGCACCTCGAGCAGCGCGCCGGGGTGGTCGTCGGCAATGTAGGCGACCAAGCTCGTACGGTCAGCGCCCGTCGGTGGCGGCGGGGTGCCCGGCAACGCAATCAGCACGAACCGCGTCACCGCGCCCGGGGTGTCAGCGATGTCGTCGGCGAGTGCCTCGAGCCGATAGTGCTCGGCCGCCAACGGCGCGGCCACTGCCGCGTCTGCCTCTCCAGCCGCGACCGCGCGGGCGCCGTCGGCGGTGCTCGACGCCGCAATGAACCGCGCCGCCGGCAACGTCCGTCGCAACCAGCCGCGCACCTGCGCCTCGGCGTGCGGGATGGTCGTGACGGTGGTGACGTCGCCTAGCGTCGTGCCCGGCCGCACCAGTAGAGCGAACGACACCGCGAGCTGCACCTCGCGCACGATCTGCAGCAGCTCACCGGTCGCGAGCTCGTCGAGCGTCTCCGCGACCGAGCCTTCGACCGAGTTTTCCAGCGGCACCAGCGCCGCGGCCACCTCGCCACGACGCACCGCATCCAGCGCATCCGCCACTGAGACGCAAGGCACCCGCTCCACCCCTTGAGCGGCGGGCAAGGAGCGAAGCGCGGCTTCGGAGAACGTGCCTTCAGGGCCGAGGTAGGCGTACCGCGCGGGTGGCATGCCCACGATCGTTAGGCCTTGACCTTGCGGCCAAGCGCAAGTGCGATCGCCTGTGTCTCCTCCGGCGAGAGCGACTGGTCGCTCTGGCCTTCCTTCACGCCCTTGGCGTACGCCCGGGCCTCCGTACGGCCGTTGATCGAGGTGATCACGAGGCCGTCGCCGTCGTCGTCAAGCAACGCGGCGGTGAACGACATCCGCCCGCCCATGTCGTTGAACGCGTCATAGCGGACGACAGCAACGTGCCGAAGTGCGTCGGCAAGCTCGCGCCTGGCGATGTCTAGCTCGCTCTTCGCGCGAGCAAGCTCGGCCCGTAATGCCTGAGTTTGCGCCGTACCGCGATCGAGCGCGTCAAGCACGCTCTCCTGCCCGCTCGGGCCGTCAAGCACCGACAAACCCCGACGCAGCCGACGGATCCTGAGGTTGGCCACCGTCCCGGTGATGAACGCGAGAACCGCGACGCCGGAGGCGCCTAACGTGATCTCGTCAAGGAGGGGACGATGCAGGGGCAACACAGGAGCGAAGCCTAATGCCTTTTCCCGTGGCACCGGCTGGCGTAACGCGCCCGCCTTTGCGGCTTCCAGATTAGTGTCGCTGGCGTGGACGCCGAGGAGCTGCAGAGCCTGCTCGACGCCGTCGCCGCCGGCTCGACAACAGCGGCGGACGCGGCGCGAGAGCTCGCCGCGGCTCCCTTCACCGGCTTCACCGATCTGGGGTTTGCCAAGCTCGATCATCACCGCGGCATGCGCACCGGCGACCCGGAGGTCATCTACGCCGAGGGCAAGACGGACGAGCAGGTCGTCGCGTTGCTGGCAGCGCTCGATCACGCCCCCGGCAGCCGACCGGCGATGGCAACTCGGCTGCCTGAATCGATGCTCAGCCACGTCCGCGAGGCCTTCCCGGCCGCGACCGTCGAGGAAACCGCGCGTTGTGTCGTGCTCGGCGAGCTGCCCGAACCGAGGGGAGACGTGGTCGTGCTGTCGGCCGGCACCAGCGACGAGCGCGTCGCAGCCGAGGCCGCCGTCGTGGCGCGAGCCTTCGGCGCCGGCGTCCGGCGGATCTGCGATGTCGGGGTCGCCGGCCTCCACCGATTGCTCGCCGAGCGCGACGTCCTCGCCGATGCTGACTGTCTCGTCGTAGTCGCCGGGATGGAAGGTGCGCTGCCGAGCGTCGTCGGTGGTCTCGTCGGCACCCCGATCGTCGCGGTGCCGACCAGCGTTGGTTACGGCGCCTCGTTCGGCGGCATCGCGGCGCTGCTCGCAATGCTCAACTCCTGCGCGCCCGGCGTCACCGTCGTCAACATCGACAACGGGTTCGGGGCCGGTGTCTTCGCCGCCCGGGTCGCTCGGCGAAGCGTCGCTCGATGACCCGAGTCGGCTGGCTGGACTGCTCGTGCGGGGTCAGCGGCGACATGCTGCTCGGCGCGCTTGCCGACCTTGGCGCACTCGACGCGCTGCCTGCGCTGCTCGCCTCCCTCGGCGATCTGGACGTGACCTGCAGTGCCGAGCCGACCTCGCGGCACGACCTGGCGGCCACCCACGTCCAGGTGAATGCCCCGGCTGACCAACCCGAACGTCATCTGGCCGACGTCCTCGCGATTGTTGATCGCGCCGACGTGCCAGCAGCGGTACGAGACCGCGCGAGCGCGGTCTTCCGCCGCCTCGCCGACGTCGAGGCAGCCGTGCACGGGAACGCTGCCGACGACGTCCACTTCCACGAGGTCGGCGCAGTCGACTCGATCGTCGATGTCCTCGGAGTTTGTCTCGGCCTGCACGCCCTCGCGCTCGACGAACTCGTGGTCTCGCCAATCGCGCTCGGCGGCGGCTCGGTCACTGCGGCGCATGGCAGGTTGCCGGTGCCGACGCCGGCCGCGCTCGGCTTGCTCGCCGGCACACTCCTGGTCGGCAAAGGCGGCCCGGTCGACATTGAGCTGGCGACACCGACCGGCATCGCGCTGCTCGCCGAGTGGGCAACCGCAACCGGTGCGTTGCCGGCCATGACGGTCGAGGCAACCGGTGTCGGTGCCGGCACCCGGGAGCTCACCGATCGCGCGAACGTCGTACGGCTGGTGGTCGGGACGGCAGCGGCCGAGGGCACTGAGGGCGCTGACGGCGGGTGGCAGGTCATCGAGGCCAATGTGGACGACCTCGACCCACGACTGTGGCCGGGCGTGCTTGACCACCTCCTCGGCGCAGGAGCCGCCGACGCCTGGCTGACGCCGATCTTGATGAAGAAGGGACGACCCGCCCACACCGTCGGCGCGCTGGTCAGCAGCGCCTCGGCAAGCGCCGTCCGGCAGGTGTTGCTCACCGAGACCACGACGATCGGGGTCCGCGCGAGCACCGTGACGAAGCACGCCCTCGAACGCTCCTGGCTCACCGTCGACATCGACGGCCAGGAGATCCGCGTGAAACTCGCTCACCAAGGCGACCGTCGTACCAATCTCGCACCGGAGTTCGACGACGTCGCTGCGGCTGCGCGGGCCCTCGACCTGCCCGCCAAGGATGTCCTCGCCCGCGCGACGTCAGCGGCGCTTCGCGCCCTCGACGGCTGATATGTCGCTCTCTGTCGCCGCGACCGTATTCGCGCTGATCGTGCCGGCGGAGCTCCCGGACAAGACGTTCATCGCCTCACTCGTGCTCGCGACCCGATTTCGCGCCGTGCCAGTGGTTGTCGGTGCCGCCCTCGGCTTCGCCGTACAGGCGGGCATCGCAGTCGGTGCCGGCAGTGCGGTCGCGTTGCTGCCCTCGACGCCAGTCCACGCCGTGAGCGCCGCGATCTTCGCGTTAGGCGCGGTGCTGATGCTGCGCTCCAACCGCGACACGAGCAACGCGGAGGAGAAGGAGTTCGAGGCGGAGATCGCCGAGGTGCCGGCCGAGCCGAGCACCACCCGCATCGTGCTGACCAGCTTCCTGGTGCTGTTCGTCGCCGAGTGGGGTGATCTGACGCAGCTGCTGACTGCCTCACTCAGCGCCAAATATCACCAGCCGGTCTCCGTCTTCCTCGGCTCTTGGCTCGGCCTCGTCGTCGTCGCCGGACTCGCGGTCACAGGTGGGAAGGCGCTGTTGCGGGTCATCCCGTTGCAATGGGTACGCCGCATCGCCGCGTTGGCGTTCGGTGTGGTGGCGGCGATCACGGCGCTCGAGGCCGCGAACGTCACCTGAGGATTCGGGACTGCGGCCGAGGCGACGGTTGGTGAGGTCGCTCGGCTAGCGGGCAGGGATGGGCGAGATGAACGTCATCGAGCCAAGCAGTTCGCCGGCGGCGTCGTGGATCGGCGCGGACGAACTGTCGAGAGTGACGATCGCACCGTCGTCGTGGCGCACCCGCATCAGGCTGCGAGCCAGGCCGGGACTGTCGAGCACGACGAGTGGCGTGATGCGGGGCGCGTACTCAGGCTGAGCCGCACCGGACTCAAGATCGACCAGGTTGACGACGTCGAGGACGTGCCGCCCGATGACAGTGGTGTCGCCGAATCCGAGCAGCTCGATTGCGGCCACCGAAACGCTGACCACGAGACCATCAGGATCGAGGACAAAGCAACCGTCGTGGGCGGCCGCGACCGCCGCGCTCCAGCGAGCCAGCGACGTCGAGTTTCCTAACCGCTCGATCGTTGCGGTCTCCGCCAAATAGCCAACAGCGGTCGCGCCGTTGCCGTTCGAATGCTCGGAACTTGCAGCCTCGGGACCAGTTTCCTCGGCTCGCTCCAGCTCCTCAGCTCGTTCCAGCTCCTCGGCTCGCTCCAGCTCCTCGACCAATTCGGTCTCGAGCTCGGAGTCATCCGCTGACGGGACCTCGGTCTCCTCGTCCAGATCGGACGTTTCCTCGACTGGCTCGATCTCATCGGCCGACTCGATTGCTTCCGCTAGCTCGATCTCTTCAGCCACGTCCGGCTCTTCGGCTGATATCTGCGGTGACGTGGACTCTGCCGTTTCTTCCTCGAGTTCTTTCTCGAGCGCAACCGCCTTGTCATTGAGCTCGGCATCGGCATCGGCCTCGTCATCGCCAATTGCCTCGCCGTCGGCCGCAGCCTCGTCGTCCGCGGTCTGTTCATCTGCCGCGGTCTGGTCGTCCTCGACCGCCGCCTTAGTGACGAGCTCGGCCACTAGCTCTTGGATTCGGATGCTTGCGTGCTCCGGCGGTGGCGCAGCCGCTAGCTCTGACTCGTCAGGTTCGGGCTCATGCTCGGACTCGGGCTCAGGTTCGATGTCGGGCTCGGAGTCCAGCGCTGACTCGGGTGCGTCGCTTGACTGCGCCACATCGGCCACATCGGCCGACTCAGCCACATCGGCCGGCTCGGCGACGAGGGTCGGAGCGGGCGCCTCGACCGGCTGCGCAGACTCCGGTTCGAGGTCGGGCACGTGAACGACGTCATGCGGCTGCTCGGCCGGTGGCGGTTCGAGACGCTCGAGGCGCAGTATCAGGCTCGGCAAGGCCATGATCCCCCGCTCGTCACGTCCAGGCTCGCGCCTTCTCCCGTACGGCTGACTGGGCAGTCAGACGTTGTCTCCACTATGAGCGAGTTCGAAGCCCGCTGATACGCCACTCGGAGGCCGCCTAGTTGCTCCGCAACGCTCAAGCGCCGCGATTGGTCATCGAGAACCGCAGTTTGGCCATCATGTTCTCGGCGCCCGGCGTGATGCCGGCGCTCTCGAACAGCTCATCGACCACCTCAACGAACTGGCTCGGCTCCCAGCGTTTGCCGCCGTTGGTGATGACCGCGGCCGAGGTATACGGCCGATAGATCTCGACCGCGTCGCCCTGCACACCGAACACCTTGCCCGAAATGTGGGCAGATGCGTCACTGGCGAGATAGGTCACGAACGGCGCGACGTTGTCGGGGTGCCAGAAGTCAAAATCGGTTTCGTCACGCTCGATCTCGCCGTATGCGCCCTCGGTCATCCGGGTCCTCGCGGCCGGAGCGATCGCGTTGCAGGTCACGTCGTAGCGCTTCATCTCTTGCGCGACGATCGTCGAGAAGGCGGCAATGCCACTCTTCGCGGCGCCGTAGTTGGACTGGCCGAAGTTGCCGAGCAGACCAGAGGTCGACGCCGTACACACGATGTGACCGGGTCGGCCTTCGGTCTTCCAGTAGTTGCAAGCCGCGTGGGTCGGGGCGTAATGACCGCGCAGGTGCACGGCGATGACCGCGTCCCACTCCTCGGGGGTCATCTTGACGAGCGTGCGGTCGCGCAGAATGCCGGCGTTATTGACCAAGGCATCTAGCTGGCCAAACTCGTCGATCGCCCGCTGCACCAACACGTTCGCGGCATCGATGTCGCTGCAGTCGCCGATGCCGACAACCGCCGAACCTCCGGCCGCTCGGATCTGGTCGACGACGTCCGTGGCCGCGGCCTCGTCGACCTCTCCCACCACTACCGCGGCACCTTGGCGGGCCAGCTCGATTGCCTCGCCTCGCCCGATCCCGCGTCCGGCGCCGGTGACGATCGCGACCTTGTCGTGCATCAGTGTCATGAGGACTCATTCAACCGGATCGCATCTCGGCGTTCGCTGTCGCACCAGGTGATCCGGTTACGCCTTAGGCTGCCGACGTGGCCGAGCCAACGACGTCGTACGGCGCCAACAGCGAGGTCGGCCGGCTGCGCACGGTCATGCTGCATCGACCCGGGCCCGAGCTGGCCAGGCTCACCCCTCGCAACTCGGCCGACCTGCTCTTCGACGGCATCCCCTGGGTCGGGCGTGCGCAGCAGGAGCACGACCAGTTCGCCGAGGCGCTGCGTGGGCATGGCGTCGAGGTGCTGATCCTGCGAGACCTTTTGACTGAGGCACTGGACGTGACCGCGGCCCGTGACCGCGTCGTCGAGCACACCCTTGCCGACCCACGGCTTGGCGACGAGCTTCGGCGCAGCATCGCCGGTCGGCTCGCCGATCTCAGCTCGAGCGAACTTGCTGAGGCGTGCATGGCGGGCCTGACCAAGGAGGAGCTCGGCAGCAACAGCGGCGTCGTGAGCCGGCTGATGGGTGCGCACGAGTTCGTCCTGCCGCCGCTGCCCAACCTGCTCTTCACCCGGGACTCCTCGGTCTGGCTCGGCGGCGAGGTCGCGGTAACCAGCCCCAGCATGCCGGCGCGCCGGCGGGAGACCTGGTTGACCGAGGCGATCTACCGCCACCACCCCCGCTTCACCGGCGCCCCGCTGCTCTACAACCACCACGACGAGTGGCTCGAAGGTGGAGACGTGCTGTTGCTGGCGCCGGGAGTTGTCGCCGTCGGGGTCGGCCAACGTACTCGCGCCGCCGGCGTCGAAACCCTCGCCAACCGCGCCTTCGACCGAGGCCTGGCGCACACCGTGCTGGTCGTGCCGATCGCGCAAGAGCGAGCCACGATGCACCTCGACACGATCGTCACCATGGTCGACGTCGACGCGGTCGTGATGTATCCCGCGGTCGCCGACTCCCTCACAGCGCTGGTCGTCACGCGCCACGATGACGGACCGCCCGTCGTCAGCGATCCGCAACCGTTCCTCGAGGCGGCCGCGGCTGCGATGAACATCGATGTCCTTCGGGTGATCGACACCGGCCTCGACCCTGTCACCGCCGAGCGCGAGCAATGGGACGACGGCAACAACACCCTCGCGATTGCACCGCGCCTCGCGGTCGCCTACGAGCGCAACGTCGAGACCAACGCCCGGCTCGAAGCCGCCGGGATCGAAGTCGTGCGGATCGCCGGCAGCGAGCTAGGAAGCGGCCGAGGCGGCCCGCGCTGCATGTCCTGCCCCATCCGCCGCGACCCTCTATAACGTTGGCGCCTCTTTCGTGGTGGCCGAGGGTTGGTCGGTAGCTAGCGGGCGGCTGAGGCGGCGGGTGGGTTGCCGAGGTGGGCGAGTACTGCGGCTGGCTCGTTGGTGATGAGGACGTCGACCCCAAGGGCGACCATGGCGTCGACGTCGTCGGGCTTGTCGACGGTCCAGACGTGCACCTCGTGACCGCGGGCGTGGGCCCGTTCGACATAGGCCGGGTACGCCTTCACAGCTTCCAGCGACGGCCCGGCGATCGTCGCGCTGAGCGAGATGCTGCCGTCGCGATGGCGTAGCGGCAGCCGCTTCATCAGGTGCACGGTCGGGAGATCGGGCGAGAGCGCGTTGATCCGGCGCAGCCCGGTCGGCGCGAAGCTCATGACCTGCACCCGGTCCTTGCCGTTTCCCTCGCCACCTGCCAGGCCGAATCGGTCGAGGGTCTCGATCAGCGTCGACTCGACCAGGCCCGCGTAGCGGGTCGGGTGCTTGGTCTCGATCGCGATCACGACCTCGCGGTCGACCGTTCCGACCATCTCGAGCAGTCGCGCCAGCGTCAGGACACTGGTGCGGTCGAGGTCGGGCGCCTCCCAGTTGGCGGTGAGCAGCGGGTCCGGCTCCTCGGCCTCCATCCGCCGCCGCCACGAGCCGAAGTCGAGCTCGCTCAGGTCTGCCAACTCAAGCGTCGACACGACCCCGCGGCCACTCGACGTGCGATCAACCCGACGGTCGTGGACACAGACGAGAATCCCATCGCGAGTCAGGCGAACATCGCACTCGACGCCATCGGCGCCATCCTCAAGCGCCCGGCGATATGCCGCGAGGGTGTGCTCCGCCTCCACCGCGGACGCACCGCGATGAGCCACCACATCGGGGCGGGTGCGCACACGTCAACTGTGGCATGCGCGGTGCACCACTGTCTGACATCCACGGGAACCTAAAGTGAAGAGTCGCCGCACGCGTGCAAGCGCTGGCCTGGGAAGGGCGTCAATGGCTACCCACGACGAAGTCGTGACATCACCGGACCGCCGGGTGCTCTGGCGGTGGGCCGCTGAGGCCGCTCGGGCATACATCGGCTGGATCTTGATCGCCCTTGGTGCGCTTTCGATCTTCCTCGGTTGGTACGGCGTCTCCGGCCAGTCACTGACCGCGAAGCAGCTGCCGTACCTCATCTCCGGCGGGGTGACCGGCATCGCGCTCATCATCGTCGGAGCGGTGTTTCTGGCCACGGACAACGTCCGGCGGCAGATCGGCCGGCTGCAAGGCATCGAGCGCAAGGTCGACGATCTCTACGCACTTCTCGTGGTCGAGCCGACGTCGGAGAGCACACCAGCGGCCGATGGCGTCTCGAGCACTCACCTGGCCACCGCCGACGAGACAGTGCAGGTCGTCGCGCTGCCGACCGGCACGACCTACCACCGGCCGACCTGCTCGCTCATCGCCGGCAAGTCCGAGGCGGTCGCGGTCGATGGCAAGGAGATCACGACCCGTGGGCTGACGCCCTGCCCGGTCTGCGATCCACCTCCGCCACCCGACAAGAGCGGCTGAGTTGCTCGCACTCAACTACGCGTTCGCGGGCCTCGCGCTTGGCGCGATCGCCGCGCTCTCTGGCGTCGGGCTGATCATCACCTACCGCGCTACTGGGGTGTTCAACATCGCGCAGGGCGCGATCGCGATGATCTCCGCGTACGTGTTCTTGCAAGCGGTACAGGTGTGGCACGTGCCGACAGCGGTCGCGGTTGTGCTGGTGTTGTTCGGCTTTGCGCCCGCGCTCGGGGTGTTGGTGGAGCGGGTCGTCTTCCGCCCGTTGCAGCGCCGCGACGCCTCCCCCGCCGAGTCACTGGTCGCCACCATCGGCTTGACGGTGCTGTTGATCGGCATCGCCTACGAGGTGTGGGGTCCGCAAGCACAGACCGCGGTCAACGTGCTGCCGCAAACCGCGTGGCACCTCGGATCGGTCACGATCTACGTCAGTGCGGTCAGCGATCTGGCGATCGTCATCGTCGGCACGATCGTGCTCGGCGTTATCGCTCGCCGCACCTCATTGGGCACCTCGATCCGCGCAGTCGTCGATCGCCGCGATCTCGCCGAGCTCGTCGGCATCGATGCCGATCGAGTCGCGGCCATCGGGTGGGCGACAGGCGCGTTCGTCGCCGCACTGACCGGCATCCTGATCGCCCCCCAGGTGCAGTTCACGCCGTTCGAGCTGACCCTCGTCGTGCTCGAGACCTTCGCCGTCCCGGTCATCGCGGGCCTCACCAACGTGCCGATCGCGATCCTCGCCGGTCTCGCACTCGGCGTTGGGTCGAGTGAGATGTCGCTTGTGTCCTTGTCCGGAGCATCCCTCAGCATCTGGGAGGCAGTGCAGGCCAACCTGCCGATCGTCGCGTTGCTCGTGGCGCTGCTCGCTCGCAGCCGGTTCGGCGGCCGGGGCGCCGATGCCGGCACGGCGGTGTCGTTCGCGCGACGTCGCGGCGGTGAGTGGGGCGTGCGGTGGCAGGTCGCGATGTACTCCATCGCCGCGATCGCGTTGTTCTGCCCGTTGCTGTTCAGCGACACAGACCTGCGCCAAGCCCAGCAAATCCCCGCACTTGCCGTGATCTTCGTCTCGATCGTGGCGGTCACCGGATACAGCGGCCAGATCTCCTTGGGACAAGCCGGGTACGCCGGACTCGGCGCGTTGCTCTTCGGTCGCTTCAGCACCGGCGCGCCCGAGTTGCGTCGCACTGCTCGGCGCGGCACTGGCAGCCGGCGTCGTCGGCTTCCTGACCGGCTATCCCGCGATCCGCCGCCGCGGCCTGTTCCTTGCGCTGACCACCTTCGCGGTCGGCACGTTCGTCAGCCGCTTCGTCTTCCAGCAGCCGTACTTCACCAACGGCCTGCAGGTGACTCCGCCCGTCGCTGTTCGGCCTTTCGCTGTCCGGCGACCGGGCTTTCTACGGCTTCGAGCTAGCCGTCCTCGCCCTCGTGTTCCTGATCATGACCAACCTGCGCGCCGGGCCGATCGGGCGCTCGCTGCTCGCGATGCGCGACAACGAGATCGGCGCGCGATCCGTCGGTGTCGACGTCCGGACCCTCAAGGTCTTCATCTTCACCGTGTCGGCGGTGATCGCCGGCATCGGCGGCGCGCTTGCTCGTCGCAGCAAGGCGGCGCGTTCTCGGCGGACTCGTTCGACCCGATTGCCTCCAGCATCCCGTGGTTCGCGGTCGTCGTGGTCTTCGGCGCGGACAGCGCCGCCGGTGCCGTTCTCGGTGCCGCCCTTGTCGTTCTCGATCAACTCCGTGACCAACAACCCGGACGCCTACCAGATCGTGATCGGCGCTGTTCGCGACGTTCATCGGCCTGCTGCCCGGCGGCGTCGCCGACGCCGCGCGCCGGCTCATCGACTGGCTGACCCACCCGGCCGCGTTGCTGCATCGCTATCAGCGAATCGACCGCGGCCGGCGCGGCCGCAACCGGTCCTGTCCGACCGCGGCCTGGCTGCCCGCGACCGGATCCGCGCGCGACGAGCCGCGACGGCGGTGAACCGCATGACCGAGCACGCCGGAGCGAGGCCGGCTCGAAGGCATCGGCATCGTCAAGCGGTTCGGCGGCCTTACCGCCGTCGACGGTGTCTCGGTCGAGACCAACGCCGGCAAGATCGCCGCGCTGATCGGGCCGAACGGCGCCGGCAAGACCACGCTGTTCCAGTGCCTGACCGGCGTCGAGACCCCAGACGACGGTCAGGTGCTGCTCAACGGCGCGACATCACGTCGCTGCAGCTCCGACGCGCGGGCGCGGCTCGGCATCGGCCGTACCTTCCAGCGGCTCGCGATCTTCGAGACGATGACCGTCGCCGACAACCTGCGGGTCGGCGCGGAGAACCGTACGACCGCGCCGGTGCTCCGTCGGATCGGCGGCCTGCTGGCCGGCCTGATCGGCGTCACCGTCGGCGACCAAGCGCCGCACGAACGGCGGGTCGACGAGGTCATCGACCTGCTCGGGCTTGGCCGACGTGCGCGACGCGCCGGCCGGCACCCTGCCGACCGGCACGCTTCGGCTGGTCGAGCTCGGCCGGGCGTTGTGCCACGACCCGCAGGTGCTGCTGCTCGACGAACCCGCGAGCGGGCTCGACTCGGCCGAGACCGCACGACCTGCAACGCGTCGCTGCGCGACGTCGTCGTCGACCGGCGTCGCCATCCTGCTCGTCGAGCACGACGTCGACCTCGTCTTCCATCTCGCCGACCGGGTCTACGCGATGGCCGAGGGCCGGCTGATCGCGGCCGGCACGCCCGACGAGGTCCGCGCACGCACCCGCGGTCCGCGAGGCCTACCTCGACGTCGAGCCGGTGAGCGGGCCATGACCGTCGAGCTCGCGCTGCGCGACGTCCGGGCCGGCTATGGCCCGGTCGAGGTGCTGCACGGCGTCAGCCTCGAGGTCCCGCACGGCGCGCTGACCGCGCTGCTCGGACCGAACGGCGCCGGCAAGACGACGCTGCTCTCGGTCGATCGCCGGGCTGATCGCCGATCCGCACCGGCGACGATCAGCTGGAACGGCTCGCCGATCAACCACCTGCGCGCCGCACGAGCGCGCGAAGGCCGGCATGCTGCTCGTCCCCGAACGGCGCGGCGTGTTCCCGGACCTGTCGGTCCGCGACAACCTCGAGGTGTTCGCCGGGTCGCGCAACGGCTGGGACGCCGCCGTCGAGGCCTTCCCGATCCTGCGCGAGCGACTCGACCAACCGGCCGGGCTGATGTCCGGCGGCGAGCAGCAGATGCTCGCGATGTCCCGGGCGCTGCTGCGAGCGACCGAAGCTGCTGCTGCTCGACGAGATCTCGCTCGGCCTCGCGCCGCGGGTCACCCGGCAGCTCTTCGACGTCGTCGCCGACCTCGCCCGCGGGGCACGACCGTGATCCTCGTCGAGCAGCACCTCTCCGACGCGCTGCGCCTGGCCGACGTCGTCTACGTGCTGAGCCGCGGCGAGGTCACGTTCGCCGGCGAGCCGGCCGAGCTGATCGCCGACGGCGATCCCCGGCGTAGCCGCAGCGTCAGTCGGCCGGATAGCTGAAGTTCGGCACGCGGAAGCAGTTGGTGTCCATGTTCGGCACCTGGGTCACCCACGAGTCCTTGGCGCTCACCCATCGCGCGACGTTGATGCAGTCGCGGACCGTCGCCGGCTCGGCCGACAGCTCGCTGAAGTCGCGCGGTGTCAGCAGGCCGTGCCCGTCGTACGGCGTCGCTGCGGTTCATGTACTTCTCGACGCAGACTCGGGTCAGATCGGCGCCGCAGCTGTTGGCAGCGTCGGCGAACCACAACCCGCCGGCCCAGCCTTCGAGCGCCCAGTCGGAGAGCTGCTTCGGGCCACCGTCGCCGTCGGCCGACATCTGCTGCGCGGAACAACGCGACCTGGTGGTACTGCGTGTCCTCGTAGTTGCGGGTGTTGCCGGTCACCCACAGCTCGTTGCGGCACTTGGGTGCCGACGCGTAGTCGGAGTTGACCGACTGGTTCCAGGCCTGCGTCGTCAGCACCTTCGCGGTGAGCGTCACGTTGTTCTGGTCGAGCGCGTCGCAGAGCCGGACGTTGCCGGCAGCTGTCCAGGGCGTCGTAGACGTACTGCACGCCGGCATGCTTGAACGCGATCGCCACGGAGTTGAAGTCCGGCAGGGCGAAGTTCACCACCTTCACCACGACGGTGTAGCCCTCGAGCCGGAGACCCTCGACGATGCTGTTGCCGAACCGCTCCGAGTCCGACTGGTTGAACTCCACGACGCCGGCCTTCAGCGGCACGTTCGGAAAGCGCACCTTGAAGTAGCGGTAGACCTCGGTCCCGCCGTAGAGCTTGCCGTGCAGCCCGGGCTTGCCGTTGCGCGGATAGGACTCGCCGTAGATGTCGAACAAGTTGCGGTAGGTGTTGTAGGCGTTGTCGATCGGCTGGCCGCCGATGTCGGGGACGTTCTGCGAGTTGACGTAGCCGGCGCCGGCATAGTCGAGCGCGACGTTCGACACCAGCGCGAAGACGTGGTCCTTGTCGATCAACGTGTGCGCGCAGACGTCGTTCTCGATCGATGAGCCCTGGTCGTCGCAGGTGCTGCAGCACGAGCTGGCGACCGTGGATGCCGCCGTGGGCGTTGGTGTAGCGAACGAATGCCTGCCAGCCCGTACGTCGGACCGACAAAGGCCTGCGGGTCAAACGGGTTGGTGCTGCTGGCAATCTCGCCGATCGTGATCGTCGTTGGCGTGACCCCGACGTCGGACGCGGTGTTGCCGCTGGCGGGTGGAGTGCTTGCGGCTGCCGCTCGGAGTTGTCGTCGACCGGTGACAGCGGGCGCTGGCTGGGTGAACGCGCTGTTCGGCAGCCGCGTGCCGCATGACCGCGAGCGCCAACGTTGCGGCAGACCGCAAGCCCGGCGGCCAGCCGCGAGTGCCGCATCAAGGTCCTTTCGGCGCGATCTCAATCCGGTCTAGCAGATCGTGCAGCTGCTCCATCCCGAGTCCGACCGCAAACCAGACCGGTGCGTACGCCGGCCGAACCAGGCCGCGCCAGTGGGTCGGCTCCGGCTTGCGGCCCCGCGGTCGCGAGTAGTCCCAGGGCACCTCGCCGGTCATGGCGCGAAGCGCCTCGCCGCTCGCGGCCTCGACCGCGTAGATGCCGGCGGTCCACGCCAGCCCGCGCTGCCACCATGGCCGCCCGCGCCGAGCCGCGCGGCGTCGTGCGCCGGCTCGAACAAGACCGCGGCGACCGCCGTAGATCGGCAGCATCCACGCGTAGGTCGTACCGGTCAGTCGCCAGTCACCGTCGCGGCCGCGACTGCGGACCGCGGTCGTGAGCACCTCGCTGCACCACCCCGCAAGCCCGTAGGCGAGGGCGCGCTGGCTGCGACTGAGTCGGCGTCATCCGCCATGGCGCCAGCCGGCCGAGTCGCCGGCGCCGGCCGCACCAAGACCATCGGGCACGGTCGCCAGCGCCGCCACCGCAAACGACAGCAGCGACGCGCTCATCCACGACGCGACGGTCAGGTGCAGCCAGCCGTCGACGTGCAGTCCACGCCCGTGCCCACCAGCCGCCCGCGCTCGGCTCGATCAGCTTGGTAGACGACGAAACCGAGCACCCACGGCACGACCATGACCGGCCGCGCCGGCGCGACCGTGCTGACGTCCCAGGCCCGCAGCCGACGAGTGCCGTAGTAGTCGACGAGGAACACCGCGGTCAGCGGCACCAGCACCGAAGCGAGCAGCAGCAGGAAGTCGACGTAGTTGTTGATGTTCAACGCCAACGCCCCGACCGTCGCGAGACCGCACACGGCGACCGTGAACAGCCGCCGGTCGATGCGCGGCCACACGTTCTGCAGCGACACGACCGCGGAGTAGCCGTCCGCGAACGACTCGTCGAGCTCCCGCAACACCAGGACGCCGAACGCCAGCCAGCCCACCGGCACGGCGATGAACGCACCGAACATGTCGTGCTGGAGGTTGGCGTCCCCGGCCCGGACGACTGTGGCAAGGGCAACAAGACCAAGCGCGTAACCCGCGACCTGGGTGACCGTGTATCCCACCATCACGCCGCCGAACGCGCTGCGCGGCGACCGCGAGTGCCGGGTGTAGTCGCTCGCCAGCGGCGCCCAGGAGACCGCCACCGCGATCGCGACGTCCGCACCAGCCCAGAAGCCCGACCATGAGCCATGGGTGAGCGACGGCAGCGGATGTCGCAGCAGCTGGACGAACAGGTACGTCGTGGTCACGACGACCGCGCCGAGGGCGTACCGGCGAAGCACCCGGACCGCGCCGAGCGGCCGGATCGTCATTGCTGCGGTCAACGCCGCCCGCGATGACGACGTACGGCCAGCGATGGGCGTGCCACGGCAGCAGCTGCTGCGCGGCCGAGGCGATCACCACGATCTCGAAGACCGTCCAGCCAAGCAGCTGCAGCACGTTGACCGCGGTCGGCAGGTAGGACAGCCGCCGGCCGAACAGCCCGCGCATCAACACCATCGAGGGCGCGCCGGTCTGGGCGCCGGGCACCGCAGCGGCCGCGATCAGCAGCGCGCCGAAGATCGTGCCGACCACGACGGCAACCCCGGCGGCGACGAATGACAGCCGAGGGCCACCGATGACCGGCGCGAGCACGCTGACCGCGCCGACCGGCGCCAGGATCGTGACGCCGAGGTTGCCCCACAAGCCCAACTGGTCGAGCCAGCCGAGCACCTTCGGCGCCGGCTCGGCGAGGGTCAGCGGGACTTCGCCGCGCGTCGCGCGCAACGGCTGGGTTGTCGACTGTCGCCGTCATCGGCCCACTCCCTACGCCGGCATGATCCGGTTCAGGTTCGGCGGTCGGCGACCGGTAGTCGCCCTCTCAGCCCGGTACGCCCGGACTCCCGCGTGTCAGTGATGAGACTAGTCGACGACGGCGGGCTCAGCACTGTCCGCTTTCCAGCGGGTGTCCAGCAGCCAATCAGCTCAACGGCCGCCAGCCTCGTCTGGCCTCACTTGAGCAGGCGGGACATCCGCCGGTCGGCGAGCGGCTTGCCGCCGGTCTGGCAGGTCGGCGCAGTAGTCGAGCGGCCGACGTGGCGAAGGACACCTGCCGCACGATGTCGCCGCACACCGGGCACGGTTGGCCAGCCCGTCCGTGGACCCGCATGTTGAGCTTCTTCTCGGCCTTGAGGTCACCGGCGCCGAGCCCGTCGCGCCCGCTCGACCGCGGCGGTCATGGTCTCGAGCACCGCGTCGTACAACACCTTCACCTCGGCCTCGTCGAGCGTGGCGGCGAGCCGGAACGGCGACATCTTGGCGACGTGCAGGATCTCGTCGGAGTAGGCATTGCCGATCCCGGCGATCACCGACTGGTCACGCAGCACACCCTTGAGCTGCGACCGGTTGCCCGCCAGCAAGGCGCTGAAGCGCTCGAGGGTGAAGTCGTGGCAAGCACGTCGGGGCCGAGCCGGGCGATCCCGGGCACATCCAGCGGGTCGCGCACGACGTAGACCGCAAGCCGCTTCTTCGTCCCGGCCTCGGTGAGGTCAAAGCCCGAGCCGTCGTCGAGGTGGACCCGGAGCGCGATCGGGCTCTTGCCCGGCTTGGGTGGCACCGGTGGCAGTGAGTCGCGCCAGTGCAACCAGCCAGCACGCGACAGGTGCGCGATCAGGTGAAGCCCGTCGACGTCGAGGTCGAGGAACTTGCCGTGCCGTGATGCGCTGGTGATCGTCAGTCCGGCTAGACCGGAGATCGGCGGATCGAAGGTCTTCACGACCGCTATCGAGGCGACATCGACGCGCGCGACGACATGACCGACCGCGCGCTCGGTCAAGAAATCGACGAGCGCTTGGACCTCCGGCAATTCCGGCACGCGATCCAGTCTGCCCGCTTGACCACATCGGCGACAACGCATCGCTGCCAGCCAGCCCGTGACCGCTCGATGTTCATAGGCTGGACGCATGGTCGAACCGACCTGCGAGCTCTGGTGGGCGCGCCTGGCCGATGTTGCGTCCTGGCACGTCGCCCTGCTCAACGCGGCCGACCTCGAGCGCCGGGCACGAATCGAGCCTGACGAGGCCCGTGACCAGTTCACCTTGGGCCGAGCCCTGATTCGGTTGGTGTGCGCGCGCTCTCTCGGCGTCGCCCCGAGTGACGTCCCGGTCCGGTTTGACTGCGCCCGATGCTCGGAGCAGCACGGCCCGCCCCAACTCGACGCTGCCGGCGGGTGGATTTCGCTTGCGCACGGCGGGTCGTGGGTCGTCGTGGCCTTGGCCTGGGGTGCGCAGGTGGGGGTCGATGTCGAGCCGCTAGGGACCGCGGTTGACGTCGACGATGCGGTGTCGTGGACGAGAACCGAAGCCGTTCTCAAGGCGACCCACGACGGCCTGCTCGTCGACCCGTCGCAGCTGACTGTCTCGAGACCGGAGGAGCCACCTCGGCTGGTCGACTGGCCTGCCCGGCCGTCGATGCCAGGTCGGATCACGCTGCATGACGTGCCGCCCGACGCGGAGCACGCCGCGTGCGTAGCGCTGATCGACGCACCGTTGATGTCAGTGGTGTCGGCCAGCGCCGGCGACCTCGTGCGCAACCGCGATCCGGGTTGACTCCCGCGCCGGGTTGCCGGTCCAACGGGTGCCCGGCAGCATCCGTTCCCCCTTCATAAGAAACGCGTCGCAATCGAGGACCGCGCCATCACCAACGATCACGCCGTAATTGACGAAGCCGTGCACGCCGATCACGCAACCGTCACCGATGACGACGGCTTCTGACTTGAAGACCCCGTCCTCGAGCGAATGCGGCTGGATGGTCGTACCTGCGTTGAGCACGCAGTCATCACCGATCGTCACGAGCACCCGCTCGGGCATGTCGCAACCGTCGTCATAAAGCCGCTTGCCGACCCGCGCGCCGAGCAATCGCCACACCACGCTCTTCATCGGGGTGCCGTTGAACAGCACGAGAATTGGCGACTCCGAAAGCTTCCAGAACCGCTCGTGACGCCAGAAGTCCTGCTGGTAGATCGAGCAGATCACCGGAGGGGTACGCCGAAACCCCGCTGCGGCGCGTTCAGCCACCACATGGAACGCGACTTCGAACCAGAGGACGATGACGACCGCGACAACGATGCCGGCCAGCCCCATGTGGACCTCAAGCACGTCGGCGACGCAGAGGAGCAAGGTGAGGCAGATCAGCAGCAACCATCTGGTCGCAAGAAAGACCGCCATCGTGCGCAGGTTGTAGGCGTTCTTCGCCCGCAATCGAGGGGCGAGCTCGCCAGCCTTCTTGAAGGCGTCAAACTGTTGGTCCCGCACCACGGTTCGGGGTATCTCGAAGCACGGCGACCCCAGCAGACCGACGCCCGCCCGGATCGGACCGTCGATTGGCACCATGACCTTGGTCGCTAACAAGCAGTTGTCCGCGGTGGTTGCACCGGCAGGGAACATGACCCCGTTGCCGAGGAAGTTGTGCGCACCGATCGAAGCCTGGCGGACCCGGAACGTCGAGGTCGAGAACTCCGCGTTCATCATGACCAGGCCGTCCGAGACCATCGTGCCGCGTCCGACCCTCGACAGCGTGGGAACGTCATGAGCGAAGCCGATCCCGAAGTTGGAGCCGGTCTGATCGACCCGATCGAGGTCGTAGCCGAGGTGTTGCAGGTAGTTCACGACGTAGGAACTGTCACCGAACAGCGTCGCGAAGAACTTCAGATTGCTCAGGCGGGTGATGACCCGCAACAGCGACCACCGCCAGGTATACAACGGATAGCTGACGTCCGGCTGCAGCGCCCTCGCCAACAGGCGGGGCGCAGTCACGACGATGCCAAGCCCGACGATGATGACGCTCCAGAACGCCACCGAGGCAGTGACGGCCACCGCTTCATACAGGGACGCGGTACCAAAACCTGAGCCGACGACGTGACGCAACCACAAGTCGATCACCGCGCCGGCCCCGATCGCCGCCGCTAGCGCAGCAATGCCGCCGACGATCTGGAAGATGCTGAGGCGCAGGCCGCGTGGAGCCACCCCCGAGTCGCTGTCTTCAACGACGTGCATTCGTCCGCCGGGTTGGGCCGGCGAGCCGTGCCAACTCTCACCGGCTGGCACGATCTGCCACTGATGCAACGAGGATGCATGCGCCAAGCAACCGTGATCGTCGATTGCGCTGTCGATGTCCAACACGCTTCCGGTTCCGACGAAGACCTCGCTGCCCAACGTGACCGGGCCGGTCTCCATCCGGCCGTGCACCGCCCTCGCGCAGGTGATCGACACCGACTTGCTGATCACGCTGCGATCGCCGATCGAAAGCAGATCGGCGCGTACGGCATCGACCCGAGACATCATCACGACGCCTGACCCGATCTGCGCACCGAGCAGCCGCAGATACACCAGGTACAGCGGCGAGCCAGCGAGGAACGACCACGGACTGCTGCGCAGCAGCTTCTTGGCTGTCCAGTAACGCAGATATTTAGTGCCCCACAACGGGAACTCGTCAAACCCTTGCCCGCGACCGATCAGAATCCACTTCGCCAGCACTGGCAACAGGCACAACGCGAAGTAGCCGATGACGGACACGACAATGACCCGTGGGAGCGCCGCCCACACCGATGTGGCCGCCTCGACCCAGGAGTAACAAGAGTCGATCGTGACCGCCGCGAGCGACACCCAGCCAAGGAAGACCAGTACCTGTGCGACGCCGCAACAGAGGAAGCTCCATGACGACGCCGCGGTTCCCACTCGCATGGGCGACGAGACGAGCGGCGTTTCCAATGGGCGGTCGTCAAGCACCGCCGCTAACTGGGCGATGGTCGGGTTGAGATAGACATCGCGGGTCGACACCGGCGGCATGTCGACCCGCTGCCGGACGAGAGCACACCAGCGTGCGACGAGCAGCGAGTTGACGCCGAGCGACTCGAACAAGTGGGCATCGACTGGGACCCGGTCGACGCCCAGCGTCGCCGCGAGCAAATCGGCGAGGACTTGCTCACAATGAGTAGTCGGCGCCTTTTCGGGCGAGGGAGACATGCGCTGGCGCGGCAGGTCAGGCCGCGGCAGCAGTTGGCGATCGACCTTGCCGCTCGCCAGCATCGGGACGACATCCAGCTGCTGCAGGACGCTCGGCACCATGTAGACAGGGAGCTGTTGCCGCAGCTGCGCGTCAACCGTGGCTTGGTCAACGATGGAGCCGTCACGCTGGCTGTAATAGCCGACGAGATCGGTGACGCCGGCCGCTCGTTCGTAGGTCGTCACCGCTGCTTGCGCCACGCCGGACACCTGCAACATCACCGACTCGATCTCGGTCAGCTCAATCCGGTAGCCACGGATCTTGACCTGGTGATCGATGCGGCCCAGGTAGTCGACTCGGCCGTCGGCATTGATCCGGCCGAGGTCCCCGGTGCGATAGATCCGGGCGGACGGGTTATCGGGCAGGTCGAGGAAGTCAGGGACGAAGACCTGCTCGGTCAGCTCGTCCCGATTGAGATAGCCCGGCGACAGGCACACCCCGGCGATGCCGATCTCGCCAGGTGCTCCCGCCGGCAGGGCTACTGGGGAATGCGGATCGAGCACGACTACGGCATAGGTTGGCAACGGCACGCCGATGGTGACCGGCCGCCCCGGCTCGAGCACCACCCAGGTGGCAGTCACGGTTGTCTCGGTCGGTCCGTACAGATTGAGAAGTCGGCGGCCCGGTCGATGCCAGCGCGCGACCATGTCCTGCGGGCACGCCTCGCCCGACACCAGCAACAACCGCAGGTCAGGCAGCTCGTCATCGAGCGTTGCCAGCAAGGTCGGGACACAGCACATCGCGGTGACGTGATGACGCAACAGGAACTCATGCAGCTCAAACCCGACAAGGTTCGACATGCTCGTCCGCGGAACCAACGTCGACCCCGCGAGCAACGGCACCCAGATCTCCTCAACGCTGAAGTCGAACGCGATCGTCAAGCCCTGATAGACCCGGTCGGCGACGTCATAGCCGTAGACCTCGGCGGCGACCCGCACAAAGTTGCAGATGCTGGCGTGCTCGATCGGCACCCCCTTAGGCCGGCCGGTCGTGCCTGACGTGTAGATCACGTAGCACTCGGCGTTGGGCGGTGCAGCGACCGCCTCGCCAAGCCGCGCAGTGCTCTCGGCGGCGAGCCGAACACCCAGCTCGTCGACACAGACGATCGTGGCCCCGGTCCCGGCCATCAGATCCGCCAGTGCCGTGACGGTCACGACGATCTGCACGCCAGCGTCCGCCGCAATAAAGGACAGTCGGTTCGGCGGCATCCCCGGATCGAGTGGGACATAGGACCCGCCGGCCTTCGAGACTGCGAGCATGCATGCGTACGCACGAGCCGGCACGTCGAGCAGCAACGCGACCCGGTCGCCCGGCTGCATTCCACAGCGCTGCAGATGGCGAGCGAGTTGGTTGGCCCGCCCGTCGAGCTCGTCGTACGTGAGCGTCCAACTGCCGGCGTCGACCGCGAGCTGGTCGGCTCGGCCGACTGCCCGCAACTCGTCGCAACGCTGTTCGAAAAGGTGGTGAAGTCGCTCGCCGGGGCGCCATCGGATCGGTTGATCATCGACCCGCAAAACGACCGGAGCGACGGCCGGTGCCATCGATGGTCCGAGTCAGGCGGAGTCCGCGAATCCCACGTTGGCGGCGTCCAATAAGGCCTCGGTGAGAATCCCCAGACCTTCTTCAAGCAGCGCGTCCGGAGTCGTCAACGGTGGCAACACCTTCAACACTTCATCTTGCGGGCCACAGCACTCGATGATGAGTCCGTTCTCCACGCAGGTTTGGCGGACGACGGCGGCAAACTCCGGGTCGCGCAGGTCGAGCCCGCGCATCATGCCGCGACCACGCGTGGTCGTGCCAGGGCAGACCATTCGCAGTCGCGACAACGAGTCGGCCACTTGCGCCCCGCGACGCGCGACGTCATGCACAAGCGCATCGTCGGCCCAGAACTTTCGCAGTGTGGCCTCGGCGGTCACGAACGCATGGCCGTTGCCACGGAACGTGCCATTGTCCTGACCAGGAAGCCATGCATCCCACTCCGGCCGAATCAACAGCACCGACATCGGGAGCCCAAAGCCGGACAACGACTTCGACAGGACAACCAGGTCAGGCATCACGCCCATACCTTCAAAGCTGAAGAACGATCCAGTCCGGCCGCAGCCGGCTTGCACGTCATCAACGATCAGCAACGCGCCTTGCTCGGCCGCGACAGCGGCGATCCGTTGCAACCATTGGGGTGACGCGGCATTGAGACCACCCTCGCCCTGCACCGTCTCAAGCAGGATCGCGGCCGGCGCGTCGACGCCGCTCGAGGCATCAGACACGAGCTTCGCGAGGTAGTCCGACGTGTCAACGTCCTCACCGAGATAACCGTCGTACGGCAGCCTGGTGACGCCGGTCAGCGGCAACTGCGGCGCCATCCGATGACTTCCGCTGCCAGTCGCTGCAAGGGAGCCTTGTGACACGCCATGGAAGGCGTTCGTGAAGCAGATCACGTTGGTGCGTCCGGTCACTTTCCGCGCGAGCTTCAATGCCGACTCGACCGCGCTCGTCCCGGTAGGCCCCGTGAACTGCACGACGTGATCCATCCGGCGGGGCACCAGGATCAACTCTTCGAACGCCTCAAGAAAGCTGCGCTTGACGTCGGTGAACATGTCGAGACCGCTGGCGATCCCGTCGCGCGCGATGTGCGCGAGCAACGCCGCTTTGAGATCCGGGTCGTTGTGGCCGTAGTTCAGCGAGCCGGCGCCGGAGAGAAAGTCCAGGTGCGACTTGCCTTCGACATCGATGACCACGCTGCCTTGCGCGGAGGAGACGACGAAGTCGTAGAGGCGTGAATAGCTGCGGACATTGGACTCGCGACGTCGAAAGATCTGGGTCTCGGCCGACGACATCGTGCCTCCCTCTCCATCAAGGGCGCGTCATGGAGCCCCACAGCGCGACGTCGCCGGATCAACTCGGATCCCGTTTCGGGACCCGGCTGCGATAACCATGACGACGCTGACTGAGAGTTTGCTGAGAGTTCGGTTACAACCGTTGACACATCGACCAAATTGGGCGTCAGGTCGCGGGAGCCAGCAATCGCAGCGAGGCCCTGACCGCTTCCAGTTCGCGCAGTGGTCGCGTGGCTCCAGCCGAGGTGAGCACCGGCTCTGCCGCATCGAGCAACCCGGCTGCGCCGGTCTCGCCGGCGCCACACAGCGCCGCCGCCAACTCAACCCGCACTCGCGCCGCCCAGTAGTCCAGCCCGGCACTGTCGAGCACCGCGACCGCCGCCGTCAACCCACCCACCGGGTCGCCATCTAGATGCGCGCGGGCACGAAGCAACGAGCCGTGGAGCAGCCGGAATCGCTGGCCGGATGGGATGGCTTCGAGCAGGACGGTGATGTCCTCGAGCTGATCAGTTCGCCCTGCCGCGACGAGCATGTCGACGGCCAAGGCATAGGACATCGGCACGTCCTCGTTGGCCGCGCCGACTTCCGCCATCCGCTCGACGGCGTTCACGGCGGCGTCCGTTGCTTGCTCGATATCCCCTTCGAAGGCGCTGGACACTGCGGCGTGCATGAGCCACCAACCAGCGACGACAGGATCGGTCGCGGTCATCGACGGATCGAGCGGCGGAACGAGGATCGTGGCGTCATCGCTGCCCCAGGCAAGGATTGCGGAGCACGCGGCTAAGTAGGTCTCCCAATCGCGGATGGAGGTGACACCCTCTGCCCGTTGTACGCGAAGCAGGTCGATTGCTTCGCGCCACGTGCCGATGACGGTGGCTGCCGCCACGCAGTGGCCGACAGCAGCGATCCGCGAAATCCCGAGCAGCTCACCTCGCGCAATGGCGTCGCGAGCGTTCTGCTGCGCCTCCTTCGGGTCGTCGTAGATCAGCACCGACGCTAGATTGACGAGCGGCGCGACACCGGCTGGGTCGCGAGTGTCGTACGCCGCCGTGCCGGCCCGCCGGACCAAGGTGGCAAGCCGGCGGAACCCACCGATCGAGTACGACATCGCCATGGTGTCGAGGAAGAGCACGAAGTCACGATCGTCGCCAAATCGTTCGATATCAGCGAGTGCGGCGTTCACCGAGTCTTGGGCGATCCGCGGATCGCCGAGGTTCTGCGAGCACAGACACAGCAGCCTGACCGCGCCGCGGAGCTGGGCAATCCGATCGGCGCGGCCCGAGCTTGCCTCGAACACGGTCCGGCACAGCGGAAGCGCGTCGGTCGCGTCGCCGCGCGCCAGCATCAGTGTCGCCGCCTGCAGCCGCAACCACAGGGCGTCGTCCGCATTCCCGGTCCGCTCGGCCGCCGCGAGGCCCACCGTTGTCCACTCCATGGCCTTGTCGAAGCCTCGGCCTAGCTGCGAGCTGATCCGCGTAGCCGCACTCGTCGCCCGGATCACTACGTCATCGGGCGGATCGAGCTCGAGCAGGCGCGAGTAATGGGACATGGCAAGCGCCGGGGAGCCTGCCGAGACGGCGTGGAGCGCGGCCTGCTCAAGCAGCGCCGTCGCCCGTGCCGTCAGCTCGGCGGCATCGGGCGCATCCGGCATCGAGTCGAGCGCGTCGAGGTAGTGCGCCGCGATGATGCCCGCGATGACGTCAGCGTCCGGCAACTCGCCGAGATATGCCGCCACCGACAAGTGCCGCGCGCGCCGATCACGTCGCGACAACGTGTCGTACGCCACCCCGCGCAGCAAGGCCTGACAGAACTGATACTGGCCTCGCTCGGGTGACCGCGGATCGGAATCAACAGTCAGGATCTCCCTGCGCCGCAACGACTCCAGCGCGCCATCGAGATCGACGCCTTCGGGCGTGAGAGACGCGATGCCGGAGCGAGTGAACGACATCCCCAGCACGCTCGCGTCCTGCACGATGCGACGTTGGTCATCCGGCAGGGCGTCGAGGCGAGCAGCAAGAAGCGCCTGCAGGCTGGCGGGCGGGCCGAGTGCGGCGAGATCGAGTGCGGCGGCCGAGCGGATGTCAGCGACGTACCTGCCGTCTACCGGCACCGCGACGTCGCGATCAATCAGTGCGCGCACCATCTCTACGGCGTAGAGCGGGATGCCTTCGGCGCGCTGGACCAACTCGGCCCGCAATGCGTTCGGGAGATCCGCTACCAGACCATCGAGCAGCCTGCTCATGGCCGGGTCAGGGAGCGGCTCGAGAAACACTGTGGTGGCGCGGCGGCCGGCGCCGACGCCGGGGCGCTGCTCACTGACCTCCGGGCGACCGAGCGCGAGCATCATGATCGAAGCTCGACCGGCTTCGAGCAGATGGTCGATAAAGGCATGCAGGCCGTCATCCGCCCACTGGAAATCCTCAATGACCATCGTCACCGACGAGGTGCGGTCATCCGGCAGCGCTTCGAGGAAGCCGCGCCAGCAGGCAAACAGATCCGCTTGCTCGAAGACCTGATCGCTGAGGCCAAGCAGGCTCTCCAGGCGCGGTTGCAACAACTGCCGCTCGGCATCATCAGCGACGTGCCGACGCAGTCGCTCCTCGAGTGTCCGCCGGGTGCTCGCCTCGTCATCGGCATCGGTGAGACGGAGCAGGTAGCGGACCAGCTCGGCCACGACCCGACCGGCGACGCCCTCGCCATAAGACAGGCAACGCGCGCGCATCCACCAGGTCGTCTCGGTAGGGATCGCGTCCATGTACTTCTCGAATTCCCACGCCAAGCGAGACTTGCCGATGCCGGGCTCGCCCGCGACTAATACCAACCGCGGGCGCCCTTCTTCGACGGTCGCGTGGAAGAGCTCCTTGACGATCCGCAGCTCGCGATCGCGACCGATGAACGGCGCCTCGAGCCCGTCAACGCGCTGGTCACCACCGAGGACTGCCGTGGTGCGGGTGGCGTGGTAGAGCTCGACCGGCAGCGACTTGCCCTTCAGCTCATGCGGTCCCACCGGCTCGTACGCAAGCGAGGCGGTCGTCAACGAACGCGTGGTGTCATCAACCCACACCTGACTCGGTGCGGCGACGGACTGCACTCGCGCGGCGGTGTTGACGGCATCACCAGCGACCATGCCCTCGCCGACCGCACCGAGCGTCACCGCCACCTGTCCGGTCGTGATCCCGACTCGCAGCTGCAGCCCCTTGACGCCGAGTTCCTCGCCGAGAGCGTTCACCGTGCTCGTCAGATCCAACCCGGCGCGTACGGCTCGCTCGGCGTCATCTTCATGTGCCGCCGGCACCCCCCACACCGCGAACACCGCGTCGCCGATGAACTTCTCGACCACACCGCCGTACCGCTCCACGACCGCTCGAGCCCGGTCGAAGTAGGCGGAGAGCAGCTCTCGGGTCGCCTCCGGGTCCCGGTCCTCTGAGATCGAGGTGAACTCCACCAGGTCGCCGAACAGCAGCGACACCATCCGGCGTTCCGCGACCGGAGCAGGTGCCTCTGCGGCGGCCGGCACGACGCCGAGCGTCACCGCCGCGCTCGCCGCGAACTCGACCCCACACTCGGTGCAAAACCTGGCACCGGTCGATGCCGCGCCACACTGCGGACACGCGGGCGCGAGGAACTGGCCGCACTCGCCGCAGAACTTCGCTCCCGCGGCATGAGCCGCACCGCATCCAGCGCAGATCGCACCCGCCACGAGAGGGAACGTTACGCCCGCCCCACGCTCCGCGGTACCGAAAGCGCAAACCACCCTGAGCGCAGCTTGACCGTCGCTGACAAGTTGCCTGACTCAAGGTCAACCCATCCGCCGTCGACGGTGCCTACATGGTCTTGACCCGATGACTCACCAGCGCCCCGAAACTACTACCCACCGCTCGACGCTCGGCATCCTGTTCGCTGCAGTCATCGTGATCGTCTCGTTCTGGTTTCCCGCTGCCGTGGCCACTGCGTCACCTTCAGGCGGGAGTTCCATCACGACGCTGTCAGCAGTCTTCGGAACTGCCCCGGACGGGGGTCCGGCGGTGCTGACTGCGACGCTCCAGGCCAACGGCGTCGGCGTGAGCGCAAAGACCATCTCCTTCTTCCTCGACGGCACCGCGGTGGGGACTGCCTTTACGGACAGCAACGGCGTCGCGACGTTGGCGGGCGTACCCACCTTCGACCCGCACGGCGTTAACCAGAATGCTCTGGTCGCCACCTTCGCTGGTGACGACACCTACGCATCAGTTGTTGGCAGCGGCGACCTGTATGTCGGCGTGAGCCCACAGGTGGTCAACTTCACCTCGACCGCACCATCAGCGCCAGACCTCGGTGACACCTACAGCCCGACTGCGACCGGCGGCGGCTCAGACAACCCCGTCGTCATCAGCATCGACCTGTCCACCACCACCAACAACGCGTGCTCAATCAGCAGCGGCGTCGTCACCTTCAACAACCCCGGAACCTGCGTCATCGACGCCGACCAAGCCGGCGACAACGACTATGCGGCCGCACCCACAGCCCAACAGCAGATCATCGTTGGCAAGGTGTCGCAGCTGGTCAGCTTCACCTCGACCGCACCGTCAGCGCCAGACCTCGGTGACACCTACAGCCCGACTGCGACCGGCGGCGGCTCAGACAACCCCGTCGTCATCAGCATCGACGTGTCCACCACCAACAACGCGTGCTCAATCAGCAGCGGCGTCGTCACCTTCAACAACCCCGGAACCTGCGTCATCGACGCCGACCAAGCCGGCGACAACGAGTACTCGGCCGCACCCACTGCCCAACAGCAGGTGACGATCTCCGCGGTCCCGACCGGCAAAAAAAATTTTTTTTTTTTTTTTTTTTTTTTTTTTTTTTTTTTTTTTTTTTTTTTTTTTTTTTTTTTTTTTTTTTTTTTTTTTTTTTTTTTTTTTTTTTTTTTTTTTTTTTTTTTTTTTTTTTTTTTTTTTTTTCCCACCATCCGCGCCAGCGTGCACAGCCCCCAAGCGCGAACCAGGTACGGCTGGTACTCCACCCCGGTGACGATTCGCTTCACCTGCAGCGCGGGCAGCTCGACGCTCAGTCAGCCGTGCCCAGGACCAGTCACGCTGTCCAGGAGCGGCGCCGCCCAGCACGTGAGCCGCACCGTTTCGACAGTGATGACGGAACGGCCACGACGACGGTGCGAGGAATCAACATTGACCGCACTGCGCCAAGCGTCACCGTGAGAGGCGTCAAGAACCACGGTGTCTACCGAGGCGGCTCGCACCACGTGCGCTGCAAGGCGCACGATGCGCAGTCCGGTGTCGTCCGATGCTCGGTACGCACCACCGCTGGCCGCCATGGGCTGACGCGCTACACCGCCACCGCCGTCAACCGAGCTGGACTCAAGACATCAACCCACGGCAGCTATCGCACGCTGAGGATCTGGATCTCCAAAGTTGCCTACACACCGGCAACCGGCTTCCAGCTCAAAGTGGGCACGTACACGCTGAACGTTGCGAGCAGTTCCATGCCCCGCTACGAGTGGGCAGCACCGGCAAACACCACACACCCAGCGAACCGGCCTGTCGGCGGCAACGCTACCTTCACCCGCGCTGGCGACGGCCTCTGGCAAATGACCTTCCACATCACGCGGTCGATGTCGCGGCGGTACAAGGTGTGGAACCTCGGAGTCAGCATCCACGGCCGGCTCCACGTCGTCCGCGTCACCGTGCGCTGAGCTCAACTGCGCTGAATTCAGCCAGGAGACCGAGCCACGGCGACGGCCGGCCACCGTGCGTCTCTGGATGGTGGGCGAGGGGGGAGTTGAACCCCCACGTCCTTACGGACACACGGACCTGAACCGTGCGCGTCTGCCATTCCGCCACTCGCCCGAGGGGACGCTCACGCTAGCAGACAGTTTTGCGTCGCTCGACCCAGATACGATCGGCCGAGAGTGCAGGAAGGAACGCTTCGTGGGAGTGCTCCAAGCCTTTGAAAGACGCCTCGGCGGGCTCGTTGAGGGGGCCTTCGCCAAGGTGTTCAAAGGCGATGTCCAACCGGTCGAGATTGCCGGTGCACTTCAACGCGAAGCCGACGACCGCCGTGCCGTCGTCGGGCAGGGCCGCATCCTGGTGCCCAACGACTACATCGTGGAGCTCGGGGACCATGACTACCACCGGTTGGAGGAGTGGGCGGAGCCGCTCGGCGACGAACTCGCCGCGATGGTTCGCGAGCACGCGGCGGAGTCCGGCTACTCCTTCGTCGGCCCGGTAAAGGTCAATTTCGAGCAGCACCCGGAGGTCGGCACCGGCGTCTTCCGGATCCGCAGCGCAAGCTCAGCCGCCGGAACCGCTGAGCCGGTGCTCACTACGCCAACCGCGCCAGCTGCACCAGGCCCGCCACGACCGGCACCGGCCGGCGCACTCCCGCAACGGCCCCGACTGATCGTCGCGGTCGGTCACGACGAGTCGGCCTATTTCCTGTCTCATCCGGTCACGGTGATCGGACGTGCCGTCGAGGCCGACATCCGCATCGACGATCCCGGCGTCTCGCGGCGGCACGCCGAACTTCGATATGCCGACGGCGAGGTGGAGCTGGTCGACCTCGGGTCGACGAACGGCGTTGTGGTCAACGGCATCCCGACGTCGCGCGCGACGTTGCGCGACAGCGATCGCATCGACGTGGCCTCGACGACGCTGATCTTCCGGCGCGACGAGGACTGACGCCTCGGTGCCTGTAGCCGTCGTTTTCCTGCTTCGCGCAGTAGTCCTCGTACTGCTGTGGGGTTTCGTCCTTGCGGCCGTGATCGCCGTTCGTCACGACGTGTTCAGCGAGCGCACCCCTCGCCCGGCCAAGCCCGCGGCGGCCCGGCCGCCGCCGCAGCCAGCCCAACCCGTCAAGGCCCCCAAGCCGCCGCGCGGTCGCAAGGCGGCAGCCACCGCCACCAGGGTGGTCGTCGTCGACGGCCCATCGGCTGGCGCGTCGGTCGCGCTGTCGTCGTTGCCGATCACGATTGGGCGGGCCGATGACGCGACGATCGTGCTGGTCGATGACTACGTGTCGAACCACCATGCCCGACTCGTGCCCCGCGGCAAGGAATGGCTGGTCGAGGACACCGGCTCAACCAACGGCACCTACATCGGCGAGACCAGGCTGACCGTCGCGACCGTCGTGCCCGTCGGCACCCGCATCCGGATCGGACGCAACGTACTGGAGCTCCAGTCATGAGCCCGCAGCTGCGGGTCGGCGGGCGAAGCGACGTCGGGCTTCATCGCCACAACAACCAGGACTCGATGTACGCCGGCCCGCATCTGATTGCGGTAGCCGACGGGGTCGGCGGCGCTGCCGGTGGCGAGGTCGCGAGCTGGCTCACCATCGACGCACTGAAGACCCTCGACACCGAGACCATCACCGATCCGGACGCCGCGCTTCGCGACGCGGCCGAGCGCGCCGACACCCTAATCCGCGACACCATCGCCCGAGACACCGCATTGGCCGGCATGAGCACGACCTTGACGGCCATCCTCGCGACCGACGACCGGCTGACGCTGGCACACATCGGTGACTGTCGCGCATACCTCCTCCGCGACCGCGTGCTCACTCGCTTGACGCATGACCACACCCTGGTCCAATCGCTGATCGACGAGGGCGAAATCACCGAGGAGGAAGCGCTCACCCATCCCCGGCGCTCCTGGATCATGCGGGCGCTCGACGGCCGCGGCCAACCCGAGCTCGACGTGATCCCGCTCGAGGCCCAGCCGGGTGACCGCTACCTCATCTGCAGCGACGGCCTCTCGAGCTACGTCCGCGAGACGGAGATCGCGGCCGGGCTAGCAGGCGATGACCCGCAGGCCGCAGCGGAGCGGCTCACGAATCTCGCGTTGAAAGCCGGCGGCGCCGACAACATCACCTGTGTCGTCGCCGATCCGGTCGACGGCGAGATCGTGCGACAGCCGCCGATTCTCGGTGGTGCGATCGCCGAGCCGCCACCGCGTGCCGTCGCCCCGGACACCGAGCCCGCCTCGGATCCGGAAGCAGCGGCAGACGTCCTCGAGGAGGCCCCGGCGCCTAGCGCCCGCAGCATCGGCCGACGACTCGCGGCAGTCGCGGCTGTCGTGGTGATTCTCGTCGCCGCGGCAGTCGTTGGCGTTGGCGTCTACATCCACCACCAGTGGTACATCGCGCCTTCCGGCGGTGAGGTCGCGGTTTACCGGGGTGTCCAGGGCAATGCAGCCGGCATCCAACTGTCGCACCTGCAGGTGCGCACGAACCTTCCGGTCAGCGCATTGCCACAAGACGACCGCGACCGGGTGACGAGCGGCATCCAGACCTCCGGCGGCCAGACGGGTGCGACCTCGGTCGTGGCCAACCTGCGACAGGAGGCCTGCGCGCTCGCGGCTCCTTCATCGCCTCCAACCCCGACGCCGACCGCGACGTCGAAGAAGAAGCACAAGACCGCTTCCAAATCTGTCGCGGTCCCGATCCCTACCTGGTGTGCAGGAACCTCGTGAGCAGCATTGCCGCGCCGCCCGGTCAGACCCGCCGCGGCACCGAGCTGACGCTGGTGCTGTTCGCCGTGGTTCTCACCCTCGTCGCCTTCACGTCGGTCAGCGCGGCCTACACCGACGCGCTGCCAAGTGGCCTGCTCGAAGACGGCATCGGATTCGCCGCGCTCGCCGTCGCCGCTCATCTCGCGGTCCGGTGGCTCGCGCCGTACGCCGATCCAGTCTTGCTTCCCGCCGCGATCGCGCTCAACGGGATCGGGCTCGTGCTGATCCATCGGCTCGACCTCGCCTACGCGAGCACTGCGCACGCCTCGGGACAATCGGCCGGCCAAGCGGATGCGCCGCTGCAGCTGGTGTGGACGATCATCGGCATCGTCTGCTTCGTCGGCGTGCTTGCCGTGGTGCGCGACCACCGGCGGCTGCAATCGCTGACCTACACCGCGATGGCGGTCGGCCTCGGCCTGCTGATCCTGCCCGCCGTCGTGCCGGCCAGCCACAGCGTTGTCAACGGGGCGCGCATCTGGATCCGGTTCGGTGACTTCTCGATTCAGCCAGGCGAGTTCGCGAAGATCGCGCTCGAGATCTTCTTCGCCGGCTACCTCGTCCGCAAACGCGATGTCCTTGCCCTTGCCGGGCGTCGCCTGATCGGCCTTACCCTGCCTCGCGCCCGTGACCTTGGTCCATTGCTGCTGGCCTGGGCCGCCAGCCTGCTCGTGCTGACTCGGGAGAGCGACCTCGGCTCGAGCCTGCTGTTCTTCGGCATCTTCGTCGCGATGCTCTACATCGCGACCGGCCGCCGGTCGTGGCTGGTCATCGGGTTCGTGCTCTTCGTCGCCGGCTCTCTCGCGGCGAACCACTACGTCGCCCACGTCCACGAGCGCGTCGAGGTCTGGCTGCATCCGCTCGCTCCCGCCTACATCACCAACCAGGGCTACCAGCTCGCCCAAGGCTTGTTCGGACAGGCGACCGGTGGCATCTTCGGCACCGGTCTGGGACAAGGCCGTCCCGACCTGGTGCCGTTCGCGAACACCGACTTCATCGCCTCGACGATCGGCGAGGAGCTCGGCCTCGCCGGCATCATGGCCATCCTGACGATCTACCTGCTCATCGTCATGCGAGGTCTTCGCGCCGCGATCAGAACTCGTGATGACTTCGGCAAGCTGCTCGGTGCGGGCCTCGCGTTTGGATTCGCGCTGCAGGTCTTCGTGCAGATCGGTGGCGTCACAAGGCTCATCCCGCTGACCGGTTTGACGTTGCCCTTCCTGTCATACGGCGGATCGAGCCTGATCTCGAACTGGGTGTTGCTCGCCTTGCTGCTCCGCATCAGCGACGCGTCAAGGCGCCCGGCGCCGCAGCTGCCAGCGACACCCGACGAGGCCGCCACGATGGTCGTGCACCGATGAACCGCCAGCTACGTCACGTCGCGATCGCTGCGCTGGTGATGTTCGCCGCGTTGCTCATCAACAGCAACTATGTACAGGTCATCGACGCGTCATCGCTTCGCGCCAACCCGCATAACGTCCGAGTCCTCTACGGCGAATACAGCAACAAGCGCGGCCCGATCGAAGTCGCCGGCAAGGACGTCGCCCGCTCAGTCGCCACCGACGACGCACTGAAATACCTGCGTACCTATCCGGGCGGTGCGGCCTATGCCCCAGTGACCGGCTATTACTCGCTCGTCGTCGGTGCGTCCGGGATCGAACAGGCCGAGGACCCGGTCCTCGCCGGCACCGACAACCGGCTGTTCATCAAGCGACTCTCTGATGAGATCACCGGACGGACACCGCAAGGTGGGTCAGTCGAGCTGACTCTCAACCCGAAGGCACAGCAGGCCGCTTTCAAAGGTCTGCACGGCGTACGCGGTGCCGTCGTCGCACTGAATCCGACGACCGGCGCGATCTTGGCGCTCGCGACTTCGCCGTCATATGACCCGTCCACCTTGTCGACGCACAACTCACAGCAGATCAACCGCGCCTACCACCGGCTGCTGCACACCACAGGCGACCCGCTGATCGACCGCGCGATCAGCGAGACGTACCCGCCGGGATCGCTGTTCAAGATCGTGACCGCGTCGGCCGCTTTCACCAGCGGCAAGTTCACGCCAAGCTCGGTGGTGAAGTCGCCGACGGCGTTGAAGCTTCCGCTCACGACGACCTACCTGCACAACTTCGGCGGCGAGAGCTGCGGGAACGGCCAGACCGACACCATCTCCGACGCGTTCCGGATCTCCTGCAACACCGCTTTTGCCGGCCTCGGGCTGAAGGTCGGCATCCATGCGCTGGCCGCGCAGGCAAGGGCGTTCGGCGTCGGCTCGTCCCTCTCGGTGCCGCTGCCGGTGGCGCCCAGCCAGATCTCCGCCGACGCCAACGCGCCGAACACCGCGCTGTCGGCGATCGGACAGTACGACGATGCGCTCACTCCGCTGCAGGCGGCGATGATCGGCGCCGCGATCGCCAACAAGGGTGTCGAGATGAAGCCGTACCTGGTGGCGCAGACGGAGGCTCCCGACGCCTCGGTGCTGACCCAGACCAAGCCGCAGGTGCTACGCCGGGCGGTCAGTCCGCAGGTTGCCGCACAGGTCACGTCGATGATGGAGCTCGTCGTGCAGAGCGGCACCGGCGTCGCCGCGCGGATTCCGGGGATCACGGTCGCGGGCAAGACGGGGACCGCGCAGCACGGCACCGCCTCAGAACACCTCGCGCCCGACGCGTGGTTCGTCAGCTTCGCGCCCGCGCAGCACCCGACGGTCGCAGTCGCAGTACTCGTCGAAGACGGCGGCAGCCTCGGCAGCGACGCGACCGGCGGCGCGGTGTCGGCGCCGATCGCGCGGTCGGTCATGTGCGCGGTGCTGGGGTGTTCATGACGATCGGATCAGGGCAGCGGCCGGGGGCTCGGCGACTAGCGATGTCACGGGCAATCGTGCGTGCGGCCGATACGGTTTCAGCCGTGACCTTCGGGGTGGGTGGCGTCGATGCCTGACGAGCACCCGCTACTCGGCGGTCGCTACGAGCTCGGCGACGTCATCGGTTATGGCGGGATGGCAGAAGTCCACCGTGGCCGCGACATCCGGCTGGGGCGCGACGTGGCCATCAAGTTGCTGCGCAGCGACCTCGGGCGCGATCCGGCGTTCGAGGGCCGGTTCCGGCGCGAAGCCCAATCGGCCGCGTCGCTGAACTCGCCATCGATCGTCGCGGTCTACGACACCGGCGAAGGCGTGGTTGGCGGCACCACGACGCCGTACATCGTGATGGAGTACGTCGACGGCCGCACGCTTCGTGACGTGCTCGCCGCAGAGGGCCGCTTCCTGCCGGCGCGGGCCCTCGAGATCACCGCGGCGGTATGCACGGCACTCGAGCAGGCGCATGCGGCCGGCATCGTCCACCGTGACATCAAGCCCGGCAACGTCATGCTCACCGCCAACGGTGACGTCAAGGTGATGGACTTCGGCATTGCTCGTGCGCTGACCGCGTCATCGGCGACGATGACGCAGACCGCGGCGGTTGTCGGCACCGCGCACTACCTTTCGCCGGAACAGGCGCGCGGCGAGCACGTCGATGCGCGCAGCGACGTCTACTCGACCGGTTGTCTGCTTTACGAGCTGCTCACCGGCGCGCCACCGTTCACCGGCGAGACCGCAGTTGCCGTTGCGTACCAACATGTTCGCGAAGATCCGACCCCGCCGTCCGCCGTCGAGCCCGACGTGCCGCCAGGAGCGGACGCCATCGTGCTCGTCGCGATGTCGAAGAACCCGGTCAACCGCTACTCATCAGCCGCCGAGATGCGGGCCGACATCGAGCGGCTGCTCGCCGGTCGACCGGTGCATGCCACGCCAGTGCTGCGCAACGACGACACCATCGTGCCGTCGGTGCCGCCGACGACGGTGTTGATGCGCGAGCCACCGCACCGTCGGCGAGGGATCGCCTACGCGCTGTTGGCGATCGCGACCCTCGCGGTCTTCGTGGTCGCGCTGGTCGCCGCACGCAGCTTGCTCAACAGCAGCGCATCGGACTTGAACACCCCGGATGTGCTGCACCAAACGCTTGCAGACGCGCGCTCAACGCTCGCCGGGCAAGGGCTCGTCGTCGGAAAGATCACCAAAAAGTTCACCGGAAAGGACAACGCCAACGAGGTGATCGCGCAGTTCCCGCAAGCCGGCATCCTGTTGCGCAAAGGAGAGTCGGTCGCCCTCACCGTGTCCGAAGGCGTCCGGGTTGTCCAAGTGCCTGCCGGCCTTCGGGGCCAGACGTTGTCCGGGGCAAAGGCGGCGTTGCTTGCCGCCGGCTTGAAGCTGGGCCCGATCGTGCCCAAGAACTCCAGTGCTCCGGCCAATCAGGTCCTCGGCAGCCGGCCGGCCGCAGGCACCAGCCTTTCGGCCGGCTCGCTGGTCACACTGATCGTGTCCAACTCCCGGATCCAGGTGCCGAACGTGGTGGGCAAGTCCCAGGCAACGGCAACGGCAATCCTGCAGGAAGTCGGCTTCAACCCGATCCTGCGGCGGTCAGCAGTCTTCACGCCCGGCAAGATCGGAACGGTCGTCAGCCAGACACCGACGAGCCAGACCTTCGCAGAGACCGGGTCGACAGTCATCCTCTATATCGACCGCAAGCCACCGCCGTCGCCGTCTAACAGTCCCTCGACCTCCACCACTCCGACCAGCTCCTCCTCCTCGACCACACCACCCCTCTAACAGCCCCTGCCAAACCGGCTTCCTCGGGCTAAGGTGCTGTGCAAAAGCGGTCATCCGGGGAGCTCGACATGACAAGAACCGCCACCTCTCGCTCGCACCTTCGACTTGCTGCAGTCGCCTCGATTGCCCTCGCCGGCGCCTCGATTGTCGCAATGCCCGCGGCTAGCGGCGTGAGCCATTCGACCTGGATCACCATCTCGACGGGCAACGTCGACAACACCGTCGAGGTGCCGTCGATTGCGAAGTTCGGCAGCGGCTACGAGGTGATCTGGACGGCGAAGACCGGCAGCACCTACGCGATCCAGGCGCGCCTTCTCAACGCCGCCGGCAAGCCGGTGGGACCAGTGCACACGGTGGTCAGCAAGTGGAACCTGATCGGCGAGGACCCCACAATCTTTGCCGTTGGCTCGACCCGCTATGTGGCGTTCGCCGGCGACCGCGAGGACTCGAACAGCGACCCCTACAACAGCGGTGTTGAGGACTACGCGACGAGCAAGAACGGCAAGACCTGGACCCTCGGTGCCGGGAGCATGTCGCACACCACCCTTGCCGCGCAGGACGGCGGCACGGCAGTCACTCCTAACGCCGGCACCCCGGTCGCGGCAATGGCACTCGGCAACGGTGTCACCTACCACGTCGGGATCGACCTCTCAAACCGCCCGGCAGCCAGCTCGGACGGGACCACGTCGTCAACCGGCTTCCCGGCAACTCCAGGTGTGGGTCGGGACGCGAAGTCCAAGCAGGTGTGGGCGTTGTGGGCCTCCGGCGCTAGCGGCGCCCACAAGGACGGGGTGTGGGCGCAGCCGATCCTGCCGTCTCACGGCGCGCTGATCCGCGCCCCAGGATCATCGGCGTCGAACGGTACGACCTCTTTCGGAGTCCAACAAGATCTCAGCGCCGCGTCGCGGATCGGCGGCGGTGTCTACACCGCGTACGTCACGCCGGCGAGACGCTCGATCGATGTGTGGAGGCTCGGTGCCAAGAAGCCGCTCGCGACCCTGAAGGATTTGCAGGGGCCGTCGAACGTCGTGGTGACGCCCGGTCCGCTTGGTCGGATCTGGGTGTACTGGCGAGACGACTCGGCGTGGCACGCGACTCGAAGCAACAAGGCCGCGACCCGTTTCGGTCCGGTCACTACAGTCGCGATCCCGAAGGGCGCCTCCTCCAACCTCGGGATCGCCGGGGCCGGCACGGGCGGGCCGCTCGAGGCGGTCGCTCTCATCACGACCGGATCGAACGTCAACGAAGTCGTGGCGCACCAGTTCATGCCGAGGCTCACTGTCAGCGCGACGCCGCACGCGGTGAAGCGCGGTCATTCGTTCACGGTGAAGGTCACCGACGCCGGCGACCCGGTCAAGGGTGCGACGGTGCACTTCGACGGCCTCAAGAAGAAGACCAACCGGAAGGGCAAAGCAGCCTTCAAGGTGCCCAGTGGCCTATCGCTCGGCAAGCACGCGGTGACATTCACGATGAGCGGCTACCCAGCGGCGAGCACCCGGATCACGGTGACTTAACCGACGCCGACTCGCTGCCGCTCGACTCGCGCCGCAAGCTCGGGCACAAGATCGCCGGCGGATGGATCACCGCAGGTCACCAGCCAGTTGGCCAGCATGCGGTGACCACCCTGGGTCAGCACGGACTCGGGGTGGAACTGCACACCTTCCACCGCCAGCTCGCGATGCCGCAGGCCCATGATCACGCCGCCCGCCGTACGAGCTGTCACCTCGAGTGATGCAGGCAGGTCGCCGTCGAGCACCGCCAGCGAGTGATAACGCGTGGCAGTGAACGGGTTTGGCAGGCCAGCGAGAACGCCGAGGCCGCTGTGCTCCACCTCACTGGTCTTGCCGTGCAACAGCTCCGGCGCGCGCACAACCGTGCCGCCGTAGGCGACGGCGATCGCTTGATGTCCAAGGCAGACACCGAAGATCGGCGTGCTCGGACCAACTGCTCGGATCAGATCGACGCACACGCCGGCGTCCTCGGGCCGACCCGGTCCCGGTGAGAGAAGGATGCCGTCGACCTCGCCGACGATCGGGTCGTCGATCGCGACCGCGTCGTTTCGCCGGACCTCAACGTCGACGCCGAGCTGTGCCAGATATTGCACCAGGTTGAACACGAAGCTGTCGTAGTTGTCGACCACGAGGACCTTGGTCATGGCGCGCTGCCATTCATGTCGCTTCGCCTTTCCGCGCCAGCTCGTCGGCAAGCAGTTGGCGCCGCAACGCCTTTCCCACCACGGTATGCGGCAGCGACGCCCTGAACTCCACGAACTTCGGCACTTTGTACGCCGTCAGCGAGGCCGTGCAGTGCGCCAGGACGTCATCCTCGGTCAGCGTCGCGCCCGGCGCCACCACATAAGCCTTGACCGTCTCGCCGCGGTAGCGATCCGGCAAGCCGATCACACAACAGTCGACGACGCCAGGAATTGCGCGGATGACCTGCTCGACCTCGGCCGGATAGATGTTGAAGCCACCGGCGATGATCAAGTCCTTCTTGCGGTCGACGACGGTGAACCAGCCCGCGTCGTCCATGTAGGCGATGTCGCCCGTGAGCAGCCAGCCGTCCTCGGTGATCACGCTCGCGTCGGCCGAGCGACCCCGGTAGCCAAGAAAGACCTGCGGACCCTTCACGGCCAGCTCGCCCGGACTGCCGACGGGCATCAACACGGTGGCATCGTCGGGGTCGACGATTCGCGCGAGCGTGCCGGTGATCGGCACACCGACCGAGCCCGGCTTGCGGGCACCGATCAGCGGCGCGCAGTGGGTTGCCGGCGACGTCTCGGTCATGCCGTAACCCTCGACCAGCCGCCCGCCGGTCGCTCGCTCGAAGCGTTCTTGCGTTTCGCGCGGCAACTTCATCGCACCCGAGACACAGACCCGGATCGACGTCATGTCGTGCCGGCGGAGCCGCGGTGAGTCGACCATCGCCTGATAGATCGGGGGGACGCCGGGAAACAACGTCGGGCGCTCGGTGTCGATCACTTCGAAGACCGCATCGAGATCGAAGCGCGGCACCAGCACGAGCCGACCGGCGAGCAGGACTGTCGTGAGCATGCATAGCGTCAGGCCGTACACATGGAACAACGGCAGCACCGCGAGTGTGACCTCGCGGCCGGGCATCGCGTCGGGCATCCACAGCCGCATCTGATAGCTGTTGGCGACGAGGTTGGCGTGCGAGAGCATCGCGCCCTTCGGCTCGCCAGTCGTGCCGCCGGTGTATTGCAGGACGGCCACATCGTTGACGGGATCGACGCTCGCTTGCGCCGCCGGCCGGCCGACGCGGATCAAGGTACGGAAGCGCACCACCGCCGGATCGTCCGGCACCTCGGCCACGAGTCGCGCCTTGCGGGCCCGCATTTTGGGCAGCGGGACTGTCAGCCGCAGATGACCGGTCGTCGACAGCGAGTCGACCAGCGACGTCACGACCACCGTGTGGACCTCAGAGTCCGGCCGGATGCTCAGCACCGTTGACGCGACCCGGTCGATGCACACGACAACGGTGGTCCCTGAGTCGACGAACTGGGCGCGCAGCTCGTCCGGGCTGGCCACCGGGTTGCACTGCACGACCGTTGCACCGAGGCGCAGGACGGCGAAGAACGCGATCACGTGCTGTGGGCAGTTGGGCAGGACCAGCGCGACCCGGTGGCCGGGGCGCACGCCGATTCCTGCCAGGCCGCCGGCGAGCCGATCGACCGCCTCACGCAGCGCCCGATAAGTCATCCGAGCACCCACGGACGATAGCGCGAACGTCGATAGCGCGATCGTGCCCGGGAACGCGTCGGCCGCGTCGTCGAGCAATCGAGTCAGTGGAACGAGCGGAAAATCGTGGTCGGGCGGCACGTCCGGCGGGTAGGCCGCGAGCCACGGCCGCTCGTCGTAGCCCACCACGTCATGATCATGACACGCTCAACCACGCTGCGGCGGCTGTCTGCGACACCCGGGCGATAGTCGCTTCACGGTGTCGCCCGCTCTACGCTAGGGGCCTGTTCACGCCGTCGAGGAGGAGGGTTCGTGCCCAAGTCACGAGTTCGAGCGAAGACGGCCTTCACCCCGCCGCCGACGCGGTCCGCAAAGAAGCGGGTCAGCCCGCCGTGGGTCGCGCCGCTGATGCTCGGCTGCTTCCTGATCGGGATCATCTGGCTGGTGCTGTTCTACGTCACCGGCGGCAGCCTGCCGATCAAGTCGATCACCAACTGGAACCTACTGATCGGCTTCGGCTTCATCATCGCCGGCTTCATGACCTCGACGCAGTGGCGGTAGCGGCGCGTCTCGCACCACACTGAGGTAGTCACACCTGTGTCATTTACGCACAGCGGTTATCCACACTGGGGATAAAGCCGTTTGTGGGTTCCGGGCGCGAGGGCACAAGGCCTAAGGCACAAGCCTTTAGAGATCGCTAACTACTAGAGGGCTCTGGCGTTTTGTCCGGTCACGTCTGGTTCTTCAGTTTTGCTCCGGCGTTTTGTGCCGTGGCGTCTGATTCTTTGGCTTCGCCCGGCGTTTTGTCTGGTGACGTCCGAATCCCTCGGTGCCGTTCATGATCATGGCCGTTTGGGGTTCCTAGAGCACCCTTAAACGGCCGTGATCATGGGAACCGAGACAGGGCCGCCGGAAATCCGCTCGGAGAGAGCGCAGTTGGCCTTTGACGTTGGCGACACGAGCGGTCCAGTAGGCGAGCGGCAGGCGGGGTTAGGCGAGTCCGTGGGCTTGGGCGTATTGGGTGGCGGCGGCGCGGTCTCGCGAGCCAGTCTTGGCGAAGATGCGGTTGATGTGGGTCTTGATCGTGTGATGGCTCAGGACGAGCGCCTCGGCGATCTCAGGATTGGTCATCCCTTGCGCAATCAGGGCGAGGATCTCGCCCTCGCGTTGCGTGAGACCGTCGGGCAACGGTTGGGCGCGTTCTCGGGCCGGCGTTGGAGCGGGATTGCCAGCCGCGGCAAGCAGCGTGGCCTGGACGTTCGGGTCCAGGACCGACAGGCCGCCAGCAGCTCCGCGTAGCGCCCGTGCGATGTCCGCCCGGTCGGCGTCCTTGGTCAGATAGCTGCGCGCACCGGCTTTGAGCGCCGCGAGCACGGTCGTGTCGTCGACATAGGTCGTCAGGATGACGATCGCGACGTTCGGGTGCTCGGCCGTGAGGATCTTGGCGGTCTCGACGCCGTCGAGAACGGGCATGTGCAAGTCGAGCAGGATCGCGTCCGGCTGGTGGCGCTCGACCTGCTCAATTGCCTCCTGCCCGTTCGACGCGGACGCCACCACCTCGATGCCGGGCATCAGGTCAAGCAGCAGCACCAGGCCCTCGCGGACGCTGTTCTGGTCATCCACCACGATGATCCGCAGCGCGGGCTCGTCACTTGTCATTGCGGCACCTGGGCGTTCACTACCCAATGATCGCCCTGCAGGCCTGCGCTCAGCGTGCCACTGAGCAGCATCAGCCGTTCACGCATGCCGAGCAGGCCGTACCCGCCGTCGATCGTGCCGAAGCCGTTGCCAGTCGATGTCTTGGCACCAACCGCGTTGGTGATCGTGAGGCTCGTCACGCCGTCGCCGTAGCCGAGCCGGATCGCGATCGGCTCGCCGCCAGCATGCTTCGCGGCGTTGACGAGTGACTCCTGCGCGGTACGCAACAACGCCAGATCGGCTTCCGCTGAGAGGGCGCGGGCCTCGCCCTCGATCTCGACGGTCACGTCGACGTGATGCCGGCCGCGGTGCGCGTCGACCAGCAACTCGAGCTCGTCTGTCAACGGCCGAGCGTCGGTGCGCAGCGCCAGCACGGCCCGCCGCGTCTCGGTCAGGCCATCGCTGGCCATTCGCTGCGCCTTGTCGAGCGCACGCAGCGACCCCTCGACATCCCGCTGGTCGGACAGCAGCGCGCGCGAGGCCTGGATCTGGATGCTCAGCGCGCCAAGCGAATGCGCCAGCACGTCGTGGATCTCGCGGGCAATGCGGTTGCGCTCGTCCAACACCGCAACCTGGCGCTGCTCGGTGCGCAGCAGCTCGATCTGCTCGAGCATGACGGCCGATTGTTCCGCTTGGACGCGGAACGACCGCCGGTTATGACCGCTCAGGACCGCCACCACCAGGACCAACGGATAGCCGAGCATCGCGCTCGTGCTCGCCCCAGTGATCAGGCCGCCGACTTCGATCGTCAGCACACCCAACACCGTGATGGCCCAGCTGGTGATCACGCCGGTGTCACCCCCGGCCGCCAAGGTCGCCATGATCCCGAACGCGATCATCGCCGCGCCATCTGTCGTCGTACAGACGCTGGCGCAGGTGACCATCGCGAGGAGGATCGCCGGCAAGAGCCAGGCCGGCGCCGGATGCGCCTCCTGCCATCTGGCCATCAACGCCCAGACCGCGACCAACGCGCAGCCAACCGCGAAGGCGACTACCTGGGCCGTGATGGCGCGGCTGCTCGCATCCGAGCCGGCGAAGGTCGCGACTCCCACCACGATGATCGCCGTGACCCGGACAACCCAGTTCGCGGCGCGGAGCATGCCGCCAGTGTGGCCGGTCGCCGCCGAATTGCCCGGTCCACTCACGCGCCACGATGACCTTGGTCGGCAAACATGTCGGCGAGGAACGCCTTGCCGTCCTTCTCCGGAGCGAACGGAATGCCCGCCCGGACCGCGCGGCTGGCGACGACAGCCGCCTGGCCGAGCCGGTTGACACCCAACATGAACAGAATTGGCGCGCTCGACCCGGCGACGTGCGCGTGCAGGCCAACGGCAACGACAGTCATGGCGATCCGGGAGCCGACGAGCGCCGCCCACAGCCACAGGCTCTTGACCGGCATCTGCGCCCACAACACGCCATCGCGTGACTCGAGCCGCATCGCCCAGCCCTGCGCCAATCCGATCAGTGCCACGATCACCGCACCGACCGCGATGCAGCCGATGTCGATCGGCTGCAGGTGGTGCTGATGGCTGTTCAGGTCGGTGACGCCAATCACTGTGAGGATGGCCGGGAGAACGATCAAGCGCTTGCCTCGCATCGGCTCGCCAACGAGCTGGCGACCAATCACATAGGCCACGATCGCGGCGGCTGCGAGACCAATAAGTACGGCGTGCATGTCGACTCCTCGTCGTTGTGACCAACGGTTCGTTTGTCATTGCCGACGTTAGGAATCACGGCGCGAACGCACATCGCCCCGCGGGTGGAGCCCGGGTAGGAGGTTTTCCCGCCTCTGGTACCAGGTCTGGTACCCCGCCGCCCCGCGATGTCATGCCCGAGATCAGCCCGTGCGTTGACGCTCGCACGCCTCATCAGGGCGAGGCTCGAAGTAGCCCAATCACCCCTACCAAGGAGCCCAAAATGTCTGGTCTGACCACCGCGATGATCATCAACGGAGTCGTGCTCGCCGCCGTCCTAGAGTCCGATGTCGGCTCGCATCGCAAGGTCGGCCGGATGCGGATCCTGCGCCCGCTGCTGACGGCAGCAGCGATCGTGCCGCTCTACCTCAAGGCACTCACGACCCACGGCACCGGCCTCGGTCTGGAGATCGCCGGCCTGGCGGCCGGCCTGCTCGGCGGCCTCGCCGCGGTCGCACTCACCCACGTTTACCGAAGCCCCAAGAACGGCAACGCCGTCAGCCGCGCTGGCGCCGGGTACGCCGCGCTCTGGATCCTGATCATCGGCGCCCGCGCCGCCTTCTCCTACGGCTCGGTGCACTGGTTCAGCGGCCCGCTCGGTCGTTGGATGGTCAGTCATGACGTGAGCGTCGCGGCAATCACCGACACGCTGATCCTCATGGCCATCGCCATGGTGCTCACCCGGACGATCGGGCTGGCGCTGCGCGCCGCGGCGCTGCCGGCGCCCGACGCCGCGAGTGCGGTGCGGCCGCAGGCCGTCTCAGCTGCAGCGACTCGATGAGCGCTGTGCGTCGCTCAGAGCAGCTCGAGGATGGTCGCGTTGGCCATCCCGCCGCCCTCACACATCGACTGCAGCCCGTAGCGGATGCCGTTATCGACCATGTGGTGGACGAGGCGGGTCATCAGGATCGCGCCGGAGCCACCGAGCGGGTGACCGATCGCGATCGCGCCACCGAGCGGGTTGAGCGCGTTCGGGTCGGCGCCGGTCTCGGCCAGCCAGGCCATCGGCACCGGGGCGAACGCCTCGTTGATCTCGAACGCGCCGATCTCTGCGATCGACAGGCCGGACTTGGCGAGCACCTTCGCGGTCGCGGGGATCGGGCCGGTCAGCATGATGACCGGGTCATCACCGACGACCGCGAAGCTGTGCAGCCGCACCAACGGGCGCAGGCCGAGCGCCTTGGCCTTCTCACTCGTCGTGATCAGCAACGCCCCGGACCCGTCCGAGATCTGCGAGGAGTTGCCGGCGGTGATCACCCCGCCCTCCTTGAACGCGGACTTCAGCCCACCGAGCTTTTCCAGTGTGGTGTCCCGGCGGACACCCTCGTCGACCTCAAGCCCAGTGTCAGGCACCACCGCGTACTGCTTCGCGAACGCCCCCGAGTCGATCGCCGCCGCGGCCTTCTCGTGCGAAGCGAGCGAGAACTCATCAATCGCCTCACGCGACAAACCCCAACGCTCCGCGATCATCTCCGCGCCGAGCCCTTGGTTAATGTCCTGACCCTCATACCGAGCCAACATCCGCGGCCCGAACGGGAAGCCCACCCCCGAACCCAACGATGACCCCATCGGCACCCGAGTCATCACCTCAACGCCACCCGCGACGGCCACGTCATACTGCCCAGAGATCACCCCGGCAGCCGCGAAATGCGCCGCCTGCTGGCTCGACCCGCACTGCCGATCGATGCTCGTCCCCGGCACAGACTCCGGCCAGCCAGCACCAAGCACGGCGTTACGAGCCACGTTCAACGCCTGCTCACCGACCTGGTCAACAACACCCCAGATCACGTCATCGACCACCGCCGGGTCGATCCCGGTCCGCTCCACCAACGCGTTCAACACCTGCGCCGACAGATCAACCGGATGCACATCCTTGTACGCCCCATTACGCCGGCCAACCGGCGTCCGGACAGCCTCAACAATCACCGCGTCGCGCATGGCGAACCTCCCGGTCGGTCAGCGAGCCCGGCATCCCGGAGCTCTGGTCAATTGTCTGGGTTAACCGAATGCGGTTCTGTCATGTTCCCAGCGACGGGTCGAACACCTGGCAGAACTCCGAGGTCTGCTCCTGCGAAATGCTCCCGCTCGTGGTGGTCGCGATGCTGCAGTCGTGGTTTACCCGATGCACGCCGGCGAACCCCACCCCGGCAACGATGATCGCGATCGCCGCGACTCCCAACGCCTGCGTGCGATACCGCTGCGGGCCCGGCGGAGCGTAGGCAAAAACCGCCATCACTGCGGCGCCGACGATGAGGCCGCCGACGTGACCACGCCAGTCGATCTCGCTGCTGAACGAGAACGACAACGCGAGGTTCAAGACGATCGTGATGACGATGCCGTTGGTCTGCCAGCCCTGCCGGCGAGCGACGATGTAGAAGGCCGCAAACAGCCCGAAGATCGCGCCGGAAGCCCCCGCTGCCTCGCTGACGATTGGTCCGTTGATCAGGCTGAGGACACTGCCGCCGATCCCGGCCAGGAAGTACAGGGCGATGTAGCGTACCCGGCCGAGAGCGGCTTCCAGCGGCGGACCTATGAGGAACAACGCATACATGTTGAACGCGATGTGGAGCACGTTGAAGTGCAAGAACATCGAGGTCACGATGCGATACCACTGGCCGTGGCCGACCGCCGGCGGGATCAACGCGAGGTGGACGAACAGGTTGGATGTCCCGCCGCCGCTCGCGAAGTTCAGGCCGCCGACTGACGTGGCGACGAACAGCACGACGTTCACCACGATCAACGTGGTCGTCACCGGGCCAAGGCGGCTGTTGTTGCGGTAGATCCGGCCGCCGTAGATCGTGCGGCCCTGCCGCACTGTCTTATGCCCTTCGGACACGCACTCCGGACACTGGAAGCCGACGGATGCGGCCGTCATGCACTTGGGGCAGATGGGGCGATCGCAGCGCACACATCGGACGCCGGTGACCTGGTCCGAGTGGCGATAACACCGCTGGTCGACGCCCGTCGTCGGGTCGTCGCTCGGCGATGTCACCTCAGCTTGTCACCCGTTCAAAGTCGATCTTCGTGACCACGACGTCGGTCTTCGGGCGATCCTGCTGGCCAGTCGCCACTGCAGCGATCCGATCGACGACCTCACGGCTGTCCGCATCGGCAACCTCGCCGAAGATGGTGTGCTTGCCGGTCAACCACTGCGTCGGCGCCACTGTGATGAAGAACTGCGACCCGTTCGTCCCTGGCCCGGCGTTTGCCATGGCCAGCAGGTAGGGCCGGGTGAACGCGAGCTCGGGGTGAATCTCGTCGTTGAAGCGGTAGCCCGGGCCGCCCGTACCCGTGCCGAGCGGGTCACCGCCCTGAATCATGAATCCGGAGATCACCCGGTGAAAGATCGTGCCGTCATAAAGCGGCGTGGCAGCTCGCTTGCCGGTACGAGGATCGGTCCACTCCCGGGTGCCCTCGGCCAGCTCGACGAAGTTGGCGACCGTCTTCGGGGCATGGTTGGGGAAGAGCTGGACCCTGATGTCGCCCTCGGTCGTCACCAATGTGGCGAAAAGATCCTCGGACACGATGCTCCCTAGGGTCGTTGATTGGGCTGGTCACCACCGACGTCGGCGGTGGCAGACATCCTTGCACGCCATTGTGGACCGTCCCAGCGGCGGTTGACCCACCGGTGTACGGGGAACCCTCACTGGCAGAGCAACCCCCGGCACAACCAAAGGACTCGCTATGACCGCCACCCCAGACCTCGATGCCGCCACCGATCGCCTCGTCGACTCGCTCACCAGCGCTCGTGACGTCGCCCGCAGCGCCATCCGCGATGACATCGCGCCCGCTATCGCCGCCGCCGTCGACGCCGCCCGGGACGCCTCAGGTCCGGTTTATGCCGAGGCAACGAGTCGAGCCGGTGACGCCGTGAGCGCGCTGCGGGGCAGCGACGCAGCGAAGGCACTTGGCAACACCCGAGCCGGCAAGGCCATCGCGGACAAGACCGGCCACCGTCGACGCCGCTGGCCCAAGGTCGCCGCCGTGATCGGGCTTGCGGCAGCCGCTGCCACCGTCATCTCGCGACGGATTGCAAGCCGGCCGACATTGATCGACGTGACGGAGTCACGGCCAGCGACAGCGAACGACGAGGCAGCGGATCTCTCCACCACCGACTCGGGGCCTGAGTCCAGCTAAGTCACACGCCAGCCACCGCTTTCGCCGTCTCAGGCGTACCGTTAGCGCGCCGTGGGGGTTGAGCTGAACAGGTAGCGCTGAGATGTCGAACTACCGCATGATCCGCATTGGGCTGCTAGTTGCAGTCATCGTCGGCGGCCTGATCTTTCACCACAAGGGCCACGCGTACGAAGTGATCCGCGTCATCTACGTGGTGATCGTCCTGGGCTTCCTGGTCTGGCGCATCGGGATGCGCCGAGGCCGCTCGCTGCGGGGCCGAAACCGCCAGAACAACTCCGGCGGCCCGCCCTACCAGGACCCAGGTCCGCCGCCGGCAGCATGAGCCCGGCTTGCACTCGACCGAATTGGTGCACCCACAACGGCCATTCGGGCCTACGTCCACGCTGCAGCAGTGCCGTTCATCAACGTGAATATGCCGGGCCGACGACGTCGCCGGTGCGCGTTCAGCAGAGCGGAAGCGAAGGTGAGTCACATGGACGAGATGCCCATCACCGAGTTGGCTTACATCGAAGACTGTTTCGTGGAGTTCTACGAAGACACCCGCACACTCGTGGTCATCGGACCGGCGCTGCCCGAGGACGCCAGCGATGACGAGGTCGCCGCGGTGCTCGGCACGGTGTTCCCGGCGCTCGAGGAGTACGTCCAGGGCCTCATGCAGCGCTACAGCATGTCGCCGGGGGATGACTCAGGCTGGGAAGACCAGCGCGACGCGCTGTCCGAGGAAGACCTGGACGAGCTGGGCGAGATGTTCCAGCTGCACCGCTACCTCGGCTGGAACGACATCCACACCGTGCAGCAGCCCCGGCCAGTCGATGGTGCGAGCCAGCAGCGCGAGGCCTGCTAGTCACGTTCGTGGAGACGAGGGGAATCGAACCCCTAACCTCCGCCTTGCAAAGGCGGCGCTCTGCCAATTGAGCTACGTCCCCGAGGGGGTGTGGTTGTGGGCCTGGGAGGACTTGAACCTCCGACCTCTTCCTTATCAGGGAAGCGCTCTAACCGAGCTGAGCTACAGGCCCTAGGTGCTGCTGTCGTAAGGCGGTGCGGGCCGCGAGCCTACCGCAGCCGCGCGCGACCACCAGCCTAGTTTCGCTCCGCGAGAGTGACCTCGACGCCACCCACGATGTCGGTGCAGACGTTGTAGATGAACGCGGTGAGGGTGGCGAACGCGGTGAACAGTACGACGTTGACCAGCCCGATCACGGCCGCGACGAGCATGACCCGGCCGAAGCTCAGCCACACCGCCAAGCCACCACCGGACGGGTTGCTGCTCACGTCGGCCAGGAACGAGCGCAGCGAGTTGATGACCCCCATCGCGTCGACGACGCCGTACAGCACCACCACGGCGACGAGCAGCACGATCATGCCGGCCAGGCCATAGACGAAGGAGAACTTCAGCGTCGACCACGGGTCGATCCGGCGAACCGTCAGCCGGGCGCGCCGACCCTTCTTGCCTTTGCCGGCAGCCGGTGCCGACGGTCACCTGGCGCGGATGTGCGCCGACCGCATCAGGCATTGACGGTCGGGCTCGCGCCGATCATCTCGCCTTGTGCTCGAGTCGCCTCTGGCATCACCGCGGAGCCGCGGGGCATCGGTGACTGTGCCGCGTCGCCGAACATCGGCACGCCACCGAGCATGCGAGAGTCGCCCGAGCCGGTCGTCACGTCTCGTCGCCCTCCTCTTCCTCGGCCTCGGCGTTGCGAGCGATCGCCACCACAGTCTGCTCGTCCGGGAGGTTGATCAGGCGGACCCCCATGGTTTGGCGCCCGGCGCGTCGGACTTCCCTTACCCTCGTCCGGATCACGCCTCCACCGGAGGTGATCGCGAAGATTTCTTCGTCGACCCGCACGGTCAAGGCTCCCACGAGCCCACCGCGTTTGGCCACGATCTTCGCCGTAATGACGCCCTTGCCGCCTCGGCCCTGGATCGGATATTCGCCGACGCGGGTGCGTTTCGCGTAGCCGCCGTCGGTCGCGATCAGGATCTCGACCTCGTCGTCCTTGACGACCTCCATCGCGAGCAGCTCGTCACCTTCGCCGAACCGCATGCCGATCACGCCGCTCGTCGCGCGACCCATCGGCCGCAGCATGTCGTCATCGGCGTGGAAGCGGATCGACTGCGCCTGGCGCGAGATCAGCAGCAGGTCATCCTCCGGCGCGACCAGCCGAGCCGCGATGAGCTCGTCGTCCTCGCGCAGGTTTATCGCGACGATGCCGCCGGTGCGGTTGGAGTCGAAGTCGGTGAGCTTCGTCTTCTTCACCAGCCCGCGCTTGGTGGCCAGCACGAGGTACGGCGCAACCTCGTAGTCCTTGATGTACATCACCGACGCGATGGACTCGTCGGGCTGGAACGCCAGGATGTTCGCGACGTGCTGACCGCGTGCGGCGCGGTTGGTCTCGGGCAGCTCGTGCGCCTTCGCGCGATAGACCCGACCCTTGTTCGTGAAGAACAGAATCCAGTTGTGGGTCGACGTCACGAAGAAGTGCTCGACGATGTCGTCGGTGCGTAGCGCTGCGCCCAGGACGCCCCGGCCGCCGCGCGTCTGCGCGCGATAGAGGTCGGTCTTGGTGCGCTTCGCATAGCCGCCGCGAGTGATCGTGACGACGACGTCCTCTTCGGCAATCAGATCCTCGAGGCTCATGTCGCCTTCGTAGGCGATGATTCGCGAGCGGCGCTCGTTGCCGTACTTCGACACGATCTCGCCGAGCTCCTCGCTGATGATCGAGCGCTGCCGCTCCTCGCTCGCGAGGATCGCCTCGTAGTCGGCGATCTCGGCCATCAGCTCGTCGTACTCATCCTGCAGCCGCTGGCGTTCCAACGCGGCGAGGCGTCGCAGCTGCATGTCGAGGATCGCGGTGGCCTGGATCTCATCGATCTCGAGCAACGTCATCAAACCGGTGCGGGCTGCCTCGGCAGACTCGCTGCTGCGGATGAGCGCAATGACCTCATCGATCCGGTCCTGCGCCTTGAGCAGCGCGATCAAGATGTGCGCGCGCTCCTGCGCCTTGCGGAGCCGGAACTGCGTGCGCCGAACGATGATCTCGACCTGATGAATCACGTAGTGCTTGACCATCTGGCCGACGTTGAGCGTGCGCGGCACGCCATCGACCAGCGCCAACATGTTGACGCCGAACGAATCCTGCAGCTGGGTGTGCTTGTAGAGGTTGTTGAGCACGACCTTCGCGATGGCGTCGCGCTTCAGCACGATGACGAGCCGCTGGCCGGTCCGCAGGCTCGAGTCGTCCTTGATGTCGGCGATGCCGGCGACCTTGCCGTCACGCACGAGATCCGCGATCTTCTCGGCGAGTGCGTCCGGGTTGACTTGGTACGGCAGCTCGGTGATGACGAGCTGCTGGCGACCGCGCGAGTCTTCTTCGACCTCGATGACCGCGCGCATCCGCACCGAGCCACGGCCGGTGCGCAACGCCTGGTCGATGCCGTCGCGACCGACGATCAGCGCGCCGGTCGGGAAGTCGGGTCCGTGAACCCGCTCGACACATGCCTCGAGCAGCTCCTCGTCGCTGGCAGTCGGGTGCTGTAGGTACCACTGGACCGCGGCGCCGACCTCGATGAGGTTGTGCGGCGGGATGTTCGTCGCCATGCCGACCGCGATGCCGGCGGCACCGTTGACCAGCAGGTTCGGGAACCGGCTCGGCAAGACCAGCGGCTCCTGCGAACGCGCCGTCGTAGTTCGCGGTGAAGTCGACGGTCTCTTGCTCGATGTCGCGAAGCATCTCGATCGCGACCGGAGTAAGCCGGCATTCGGTGTAGCGCATCGCGGCTGGCGGGTCGTTGCCCGGTGAGCCGAAGTTGCCTTGGCCATCAACGAGTGGGAGCCGCATCGACCACGGCTGCGCGAGGCGTACCAAGGTGTCGTAGATCGCGGTGTCGCCGTGCGGGTGGTACTGCCCCATCACGTCGCCGACCACGCGGCTGCACTTCGAATAGCCACGGTCGGGGCGATAGCCGCCGTCGTACATCGCGTAAAGCACGCGACGATGCACCGGCTTGAGGCCATCGCGGACGTCAGGCAGCGCTCGCGACACGATGACGGACATCGCGTAGTCGAGGAAGCTGCGCTGCATCTCGACCTCGAGCCCGACCGGCTCGACACGACCGCCGGAGTGGCGGCAGGGTGATGTCAGATGTCAAGGAAGCGCACGTCCTTTGCGTTTCGGGTGATGAAGGAGCGTCGGGCCTCCACGTCCTCGCCCATCAAGCACACTGAACATCTCGTCGGCCGTCGCCGCGTCGTCGAGAGTGACCTGCAGCAGCACCCGGCTGGCGGGATTCATCGTGGTCTCCCACAGCTCCTCGGCGTTCATCTCACCGAGACCCTTGTAACGCTGGATGCCGTCTTCCTTCGGCAACCTCTTGCCGGCGGCGGTGCCGACCTCGATGATGCCGTCGCGCTCCCGGTCGGAGTAGGCATAGTCCGGCGGGTTCGGCTTGTTCCACTTGAACTTGTAAAGCGGCGGTTGCGCGAGGTAGACGAAGCCCTGCTCGATCAGCGGCTTCATGAAGCGGAACAGCAACGTCAACAGCAGGGTACGGATGTGCTGGCCGTCGACGTCGGCGTCGGCCATCAGCACGATCTTGTGGTAGCGCAGCTTGGCGATGTCGAACTCGTCGTGGATGCCGGTGCCGAGCGCGGTGATCAGTGCCTGCACCTCGGTGTTTTGCAGAACGCGGTCGATCCGCGCCTTCTCGACGTTGATGATCTTGCCGCGGATCGGAAGGATGGCTTGGTACATCGGGTTGCGGCCACCCTTGGCTGACCCGCCGGCGCTGTCGCCCTCGACGACGTAGACCTCGCACTCCTCGGGGTTGGTCGACTGGCAGTCCGCCAGCTTGCCCGGCAGGCCGCCGGACTCGAGCAGACCCTTGCGGCCTCGGGCCAGGTCGCGCGCCTTGCGGGCCGCCATCCGGGCCTGACGCGGCAGAGCACGCCTTCGACACGATGATCTTGCCCTCGCGCGGGTTGCGCTCGAACCACGATCCGAGCCAGTCGTTGCAGGCCTTCTGGACGAACGACTTCGCCTCGGTGTTGCCGAGCTTGGTCTTGGTCTGGCCCTCGAACTGCGGCTGGGCGAGCTTGACCGACATGATCGCGGTCAGGCCCTCACGGACGTCGTCACCGGTGAGGTTGTCGTCCTTCTCCCGCAGCACCTTCTGGTCGCGGGCGAACTTGTTGACCACCGTGGTCAGCGCGGCCCGGAAGCCCTCTTCGTGGGTGCCGCCTTCGTGGGTGTTGATCGTGTTCGCGAAGGTGTAGACCGACTCGGCGTAGGTGGAGTTCCACTGCATCGCGACCTCGAGCTCCATCTTGCCGGCCACGCCCTCGGTGCGCTCGGTGAAGTGGATCACCGAGTCGTGGATCGGCTGCTTGGTCGCGTTGAGGTGCTTGACGAAGTCCTCCAGCCCGCCCTTGTAGAGGTAGACGCGTCTCGGCCGGGACCTCGCCGCGCTCGTCGCGCAGCGTGATCGACAGGCCGGCGTTGAGGAACGCCATCTCCTGCAGCCGGCGGGCGAGGGTCTCGTAGGAGTAGACGGTCGACTCGAAGATCGCCGGGTCGGCCCAGAAGGTGATCGTCGTGCCGGTGTCCGGCGTCGGCTGCGCCCTTGCGCAACGGGCCGTCGGGGCCCTTGACGTTGTGGTAGGCTGGTTCCAGTACGAACCCGTCGCGCTTGATCTCGACCTCGAGCCGCGTCGACAGCGCGTTGACCACCGAGATGCCCGACCCCGTGCAGCCCACCGGACACGGCGTAGGACGATGCCGTCGAACTTGCCACCGGCGTGCAGCGTCGTCATGACGACCTCGACCGCCGGCCGCTTCTCGACCGGGTGGCGGTCGACCGGGATGCCTCGCCCGTTGTCGACGACGCGCACGCCGCCGTCAGCCATCAGCGTGCAGACGATCGTGTCGGCATAGCCGGCCAGCGCCTCGTCGACGGCGTTGTCGACGACCTCATAGACCAGATGGTGCAGACCGCGCTCACCGGTCGATCCGATGTACATCCCGGGGCGCTTGCGTACCGCCTCGAGTCCCTCGAGGACCTTGATGTACCGCGCGTCGTACGACAACGAATATCTCCTGCTCCATAATGCTGACAATCACCGCGCCGCGACGGTGTCAGCACGCAGCCGTACGCGCCCATTGTTCGGGGATTCACTGTCCATCCTACCCGTCGCAAGCACCCCAGAAGGGCCATTCGAGGCCCCTGTGGATTCGCGTGGCGGACTAGCACGGGTAGACATTGGTCCCCCCACGCGGGAGATACCTCGCCAGACCGCTGTGGCGCGATCAGCCGTAGGTATCGCAGCTCGCCTGCCGCGATCAGCCGTAGGTATCGCGGGGCCCCGGCCGGTCACCCGCAGTGGCCCGTGTCGCCAGTCTGGCGCACTCGGTCCGCGCACCCGCAACCGCGACACGATGTCGGGGCCCACGTCGGCTGCGATCCGCGCCAAACAGCTGCGTCGACATCAGCCGGAGCTGGGTCGCCCAGGCGGTCGACTCGGCGACACAGGTCAGCTCGCCGGCCTCGAGCCGCTCCGGCCGGCAGTGCGCGGCGATGTCGGGCCCGACGATCTGCTCCCACCTCGGCAGCAGGCCGGCCGCGATCAAAGTCCTGGTCCAGTCGCGATCCGCGACCAGCTCGCTGCACCGCATCGCCGAGCGGCGACGGGTCGCGGCCGTCCGGGCCGGCGCCGCTCCACGGCTGCTCGATCGGGGTGGGACGGCGCTGCCGCTTGACCGGCGCCGGCTTGGCCCGGCGCGCCCGGCCAGCAGCTTGCGGGCAGCGTCGCCTGGCCCAGGTACTCCGCTGTCATCGGCGGGACCGCGCCCCAGCGGCGGCTCAGCGGACACGGCGCACCTCCCCGGCGGCGATGTCCCAGCGCGCGCCGCTGAGCTGGCGTCGGCACATCGCCAGCCACCGCTGCGGTCACCAGCACCTGCTCAGCCGGCGCCACCAGCTCGGCAAGTGACTCGCGTCGATTGTCGTCGAGCTCGGCGAACACATCGTCGAGCACCAGCACCGGCTCGCCGCCGTCACTACGCAGCAGGTCGTACGCCGCCAGCCGCAGCGCCAGCGCAAACGACCAGGACTCGCCATGGCTGGCATAGCCCTTGGCCGGCAACTCGCCGAGTGACGAGCACCAGGTCGTCGCGGTGCGGGCCAACCAGGGTGACGCCCCGGTCGAGCTCTCGGTCGCGGCTCGCAGCCAGCGCCGCCGCCAACGCGGCGGCGAGCAGCTCGCGGTCGCGGATCTCTGCGACGTCGTCGGCCAGCGATCGACGCGGTAGTCGAGCAGCGCCGGACCGCCGCCGCCGCTCACCGCGGCTGTACGCCTTGTCGACCAGCGGCCGAAGCGCACCGACCAGCTCGTGCCGGCCGGCGAAGACGGCCGCGCCGGCGGTCGCCAGGTGGGCGTCCCAGACGTCGAGGGTGCGCAGCTCGGCGCCCGATCGCCGCGCGCTGCCCGCCGTCTTCAGCAACGCGTTGCGCTGCTTGAGCACCCGGTCGATAGTCGGAGTGCACCGCGGCGATACCGCGGCGAGCGAGCGACCAGCAGATCATCGAGGTAGGTCCGGCGCTGCGCTGGATCGCCCTTGACGATGGCCAGATCCTCCGGGCGCGAACAGCACGGTACGCAGCACTCCGAGCACATCGCGGGCTCGCGGGACCGGCGACCCACCGAGCCGGGCGCGGTTGGCCTTGCCCGGCGTGATCTCAACCTCGACCAGCGTCTCGCGATCGTCGCGCACGACGATGCCACGCACGACCGCTCGCTCCGCGCCCAGCCGCACCAACGGCGCGTCATGCGCCACCCGGTGGCTTGCCAAGGTCGCGAGATAACCCAGCGCCTCGGCCAGATTGGTCTTGCCGTGCCCGTTCGGGTCCGACCAGCGCAGTCACGCCTGGCTCGAGGTCGAGCTCGGCAGCGGCGTAAGAGCGGAAGTCGGTGACCGACAGGGTGCGAACGTGCACTACCGCCCGCCTCCCTGCCACTCGTCCGCTTGCCGCATCTCCCCGCCCGGGCTGACTCCCGGCTCGATGCGCCGCTAGGACGCGAGACGCACCGGCATCAGCAGATAGCGGTGGTCGGTGCCGCCGTCGGCACCGGACTTGCCGGTCAGCACCGCGGGCTTGGTCGGGCCGGTGAACGCGAGCTGCGCCTCGTCAGAATCCAGCGATCCCAACCCATCGAGCAGGTACGTCGCGTTGAACGCAATCGTCAGTGGCTCGCCCTCGAACGTGGCCGGCAATGACTCCTGCGCTTCCGCCTCGTCGACCCCGCCGGCCTCCAGCCCGACACCGTCGGCGGAGAACGACAGCCGGATCGGCGAGGTACGAGACGCCACCAGCGCGACCCGGCGGACCGCGTCGGTCAGCGCCGATGAGTCCACGACCGCGGTCGCCGAAGCCGCGTCCGGGAACAGCGACCGGTATTTCGGGAACTCGCCGTCGAGCAGCCGGCTGGTGGTTGAGCGCTGCGCTCCCGACAGGCCGATCAGCCCCTCGCCCGGGCCGTTGCTGGCCAACGACAACGTCACCTCGGCACCAGCGGTCAGCGACTTGGCCGCCTCCGCCAGCGTGCGGGCGGGCACCGAGTGCGGTCGCCTGCATCGCCGGATCCAGCGGCGCCCAGCGCAAGGTGCGAACGGCGAGGCGGTAGCGGTCGGTCGCCGCCAGCGTCACCTGCTCGCCGTCGATCTCGACCCGGATGCCGGTCAGCACCGGCAGCGCGTCGTCGCGCCCAGCGGCGATCGCCACCGCGGCAACGGCAGCCGCGAACGCATCGCTGCCGACCGTGCCGGCGACCTCCGGCATCGAGGGCAACGTGGGGTACTCATCGAGTGGCAGGGTCGGCAACGTGAACCGCGACGAACCGCAGCTCAGCACCACCCGGGAGCCGTCGGTGGCGAGGTCGATCGGCTGCGGCGCCAGGCTGCGGGTGATCTCGGCCAGCAGCCGGCCAGGCACGAGGATCGAGCCGGCCTCGGCGACGGTGGCGTCGAGCTGTGCCTGTGCGGAGACCTCGTAGTCAAACCCGGACAGCTCAAGCGAGCCGTCCTGATCGGCCGTCGATCCGCAAGCCGGCCAGCACCGGCAAGCGCGGCCTTCTGCGGCAGGATGCGCGCCGCCCATGCCACTGCATCGGCGAACCCGTCGCGTTCGACCCGGATCTTCATCGGGCACCACCTCTCGCAGCAGGTCCGGCGTACGCAGTCCGCGCCGCCAGATCCACAGTGTTCGTTGAAGGTCTGACAAGTTTTTCTAGATACGTTGTTCGTCTTATGCCCGGTGGATACTGTCGATAACCGGTAAAACCCCAGGTCAGAGGCCAAATTACGCTCGTGGGGGCTGTGGACAGCCGGAGCACTTGCCGGGGACGTGTGGTGGACAACCGTCGATCGGACCGAGATTGGACGATCCAGACCCGAAACGTCCACAGAGTTGTCCCCAGGCTGTGTACGGAGATTTGTGCCGATATGTCGGGGTGCAGCGGGGACGCTGTGCGGCCATCACCCGCGAGCCTGGCTCTTGATCCGGTTGGTGAGCTCGCTGACCTGGGTGTAGACCGACCGGCGCTCGGCCATCAACGACCGGATCTTGCGGTCGGCGTGCATGACGGTGGTGTGGTCGCGGCCACCGAAGGCCTGGCCGATCTTGGGCAGCGACAGCTCAGTGAGCTCGCGGCACAGATACATCGCGACCTGCCGCGCCTGGACCAGCACGCGGCTGCGAGAGGATCCGCAGAGGTCCTCCATGGAGATTGAGAAGTAGGCGGCGGTCTGCGCCATGATCGTCGGAGCGGTGATCTCCGGGCCGGCGGCATCCGCGATCAGGTCCTTCAGCACGATCTCGGCCAGCGCCAGATCGACGGTCTGCCGGTTGAGGCTGGCGAACGCGGTGACCCGGATCAGAGCGCCTTCGAGCTCGCGGATGTTGGACGAGATCTTGCTGGCGATGAACTCCAGCACCTCGGCCGGCGCATCGAGGCGCTCGGCGGCAGCCTTCTTGCGCAGGATCGCGATTCGGGTCTCGAGCTCGGGCGGCTGGACGTCGGTGATCAGGCCCCACTCGAACCGGTTGCGCAGCCGATCCTCGAGCGTGACGAGCTGCTTCGGTGTGCGGTCGCTGGAGATCACGATCTGCGAGTTGGCGTTGTGCAGGGTGTTGAAGGTATGGAAGAACTCTTCCTGCGTCTGCTCCTTGTTCTCCAGGAACTGGATGTCGTCGACGAGCAGGACATCGATGTTGCGATAGCGCTTGCGGAACAGCTCGCCGCGGCCGTCACGAATCGAGTTGATGAAGTCGTTGGTGAACTCTTCCGAGCTCACATAGCGCACCCGGCAGCCGGGCACGAGCGCGCGGGTGTAGTGGCCGATAGCGTGAAGCAGATGGGTCTTGCCGAGGCCGGACTCGCCGTAGATGAACAGCGGGTTGTACGCCTTGGCCGGCGCCTCGGCAACCGCCACCGCGGCGGCATGGGCGAACCGGTTGCTCGAGCCGATGACGAAGGTCTCGAACTGGTACTTCGGGTTGAGCCGGTCCGGCTCGGTGCTTGGCCGACGCGCCGGAACGACGCGTACCGGCTCGAGGTCATCCATCGGGTACGGCTCGTCGTCGACCGTCGGTCTCATCGGTGGTGTCCGACAGCGAGCCGGCCTCAGGCTCGACCGTGACAGCGACACGCACGTCGCGGGCGAGCTCTCGCGAAAGCGCCTCGATAACTAGTGGCCGCAGCCGGGTGTCGAGCACGTCGCGGGCGAAGTCGTTTGGCGTAGCCAGAACGACGGTGTCCTGCACCAGAGCGAGCGGCTTGGTCAAGCGCAGCCAAGCGCGCTGCTGTGCGGAAACCAGATCCTCGCCAAGTCCGGCAATTGCGCGTGTCCATACCGAGTCGAGGTCGAGGACCTGATCTGACACGGACGCTCCCTGCTTCGCAATCGGTCAACTCGGTAGAGCCGGAAAGCCGCCTCATCCACACCTCCATCCACAGTCTGTGGATCAAGGGCGCTAGTCGACGTTAGGCCAGACCCAACCGACGTCGCCACGAGGGGCACCACCCGCAGAACGGGCGATCAGGGAAGGCCGGCGCCGGAACGCTAACAGCACTCGCGCCACCGCTACAACCGCTCAGCGCACATTGACTGCCAACCGATCGGCGTGTCGGCTTGACCGACCTGAGAATCTCGATCAGTTGGCCGCCGGTATCGTTTGACCTGGCTTCGCGTGCGCCCGTACCTTGGCAAGCGCGCCCTTCGAGGGTTGCCTGAGCGTGCCGTAGGCGCGTGAAAGAACCCTGCACCCGCTGGTGGGAGTTGTTGTGAGCAAGCGCACGTTCCAGCCGAACAACCGTCGGCGCGCGAAGACGCATGGCTTTCGGCTGCGCATGCGCACCCGTGCTGGCCGCGCGATTCTCTCCTCGCGTCGCCGCAAGGGACGCGCAGAGCTGTCGGCTTAGGCCGTCGCCGTGTTGCCGGCCGAACGGCGGGTACGTCGGCGCGAGGACTTCACTGCGACGGTTCGTGACGGGCGTCGGATTGGAGCCCCCGGGCTGGTGATCCACGTCAGTAACGACGGCGGCTCTCGCGCCTGCTCGGGCGGGCTTCATCGTCGGCAGGGCGGTTGGCCCGGCGGTGCGCCGTAACCGGCTTCGCCGCCGGTTACGGCACCTGATCGCGCGCGCGCCTTGACCACCTCCCGGCCGGCACGATGTCGTGATCGTCCGCGCCACGGCGCCGGCGCGCGGCTGCGCGGGCGTGAGCTTGCCGCCACTTTCGACGCGCTGTCGATCGCGCGCTGCCGCGCGGCGACGTCGATGAGTCGGGTCCTGGTCGGCGCTGCTCGGCGCCTACCGCCGCTGGATCAGCCCGATGATGGCGCCGCACTGCCGCTTCAGCCCCTCCTGCAGCGAGTATGCGATCGAGGCGATCGCCACCCACGGCGCGGCTCGGGGCAGCTGGCTGGCGGTTCGCCGGCTGGCGAAGTGTCAACCTTTCTTTACGGGTGGGTATGACCCGGTTCCCGCTGCGCGCTAGAGGAGCCCACCGGTGAGCTTTCCTCAATCCGCTCTATAAGGCGGTCGCGTTCCTGATCGTCCAGATCCACTCCGGGCTGGCGCCGATCTTCGGCGCCAACAGCGGCGCCTCCTGGGCGCTGTCGATCGTGTTGTTGACGATCGCGATGCGGCTGGTGCTGTTCCCGGTCTTCGTCAAGCAGATCCGCAACCAGCGGGCGATGCAGACGCTGCAGCCGAAGATGAAGGAGCTGCAGGCGAAGTACAAGAACGACAAGGAAAAGCTCAACCAGGAGATGATGGCGCTGTGGAAGGAGGACGGCGCCAACCCGCTGTCCGGCTGCCTGCCGCTGCTGCTGCAGATCCCGATCTTCATCTCGCTGTTCCACACGCTGCGCGAGATCAAGCCGATCAAGGGCTGCAGCCGACGCCGACTCGATCTCGCTGCTATAAGGCGCGTGCCCGGATTCAGCCGCGCACATCTACAGCGCCGCGCACGCCAAGATCTTCAGGGTGCCGATCTCGGCGATCTTCACCTCGACGTCTCCTTCTCCATGCCCTTGGCGGTTCACAGACCACGACCCGGATCCTGTGCCTCCTACTCACGGTTTTGATGGGCGCCTCGACGTTCATCACCCAGCGTCAGCTGATGGCCCGCAACGGCCCCGCCGCGACCTCTCAGATGGCGCAGCAGCAGAAGATCCTGCTCTACGTCTTCCCGCTGGTGTTCTTGGTCTACGGCTTCAAGTTCCCGATCGGCGTGCTGCTCTACTGGCTGACCACCAACGTCTGGAGCATGGTGCAGCAGCGGTTCGTGATCCGGCGGATGGAGCCTGCGGTCGGCGGGCACCGGCTGCCCGACCGAGCCGCCGCCCGCCGGGTCCGGCACCGGGCGCGAAGCCCAAGCCCGCGCCACCGTGGCCCACGCAGCCCAAGCCGGCAACGGCCGGGGGTGAGTTGACAGCTACCGCCTGGTGGCGCAATCCCGCCGATCGCACCGCGCCCCAACAACGCGCGACGCCCAGCCGGGCGCTCGAAGAACCGCAAGCGAGGACGACGATGACCAGCGACACCACTGACGCCGAAACCCGCGACGCCGACCCGGTGGATGACGCAGTAGGCGACGACGGCGAGGTCGAGACTGAGGCTGCGGCGGACACCGAAACCGTGGCGGGCAGCGGTGCGAAGGCAGCCGATGACGAGGCGTCGCTGCTCGAGCGCGAGGGCGACATCGCCGCGGACTACCTCGAGGTGCTGCTCGACATCGCCGACCTCGATGGCGACATCGACATTGACGTTGAAGGCGACCGGGCCGCGGTCTCGGTGGTCGGGCCTGGGCTGGATCGACTGGTCGGCAACGGCGGCGCCACGCTTGACGCGCTCCAGGAGCTCACCCGGCTGGCGGTTCATCGCGAGACCGGAGTCCGCAGTCGGCTGATGCTCGATGTCGGCGGTCATCGCGCCCGGCGTCGCGAGGAGTTGACCGCGCTGGGCGCCGCTGCGGCGAAGCGCGTGGCTGACAGCGGTGAGGCCGAGCGGTTGGCACCCATGACACCGTTCGAGCGCAAGATCGTGCACGATGCTGTCGCCACCGTCGAAGGTGTGGAGACCGAGTCCGAAGGCGAAGAGCCCGAACGCCTCGTCGTCATCCGGCCGGTGTGATCGCTCCCGCGTCGACGAGCGAGGCGCCCAGCCGGACCTGCAGCTCGGCGATCGCCGAGGTGTTCGGCGAGCGCGCCGCTACGCGCGCGCCTACGCCGAACTGCTGGCGACCGACGGCATCGAGCGCGGCATGCTCGGCCCGCGCGAAGCCGGCCGGATCTGGCCCCGTCACATGTTCAACTCCGCTGCGCTGGCCGGGCTGATCCCGGCCGGCGCTCGGGTCATCGACCTCGGCTCCGGCGCCGGTCTGCCGGGGATCCCGCTGGCGATCGCGCGACCCGACCTGACGGTGGTGTTGCTCGAGCCGATGCAGCGGCGCGTCGACCTTTCTTGCGTGACTGCGCTGGACTCTCGGGCTCGCCGACGTGGAGGTGGTCGCGGGCCGCGCCGAGAGCGGGATCTCGCCGCTCGCCGACTATGTCGTCGCTCGCGCGGTTGCGGCCCTCGATCGGCTGATCGACGCTGTCGTTTGGCTTGCTGGTCGACGGTGGTGTGCTGCTGGCGCTCAAGGGTGCAGTCGGCGTCGCACGAACTTGGACAGCGTAGCCCGAGATCGGTCGCCGCCGACTACGTGACGGTGCCTGCGCCTGTCGGCGCAGCGACCGTGTTGCGGGTGATGCGACCGCTGACGATCGCGTCAGCGTGCGTCAGGTCGCATGAAGGTCGGCTCGCGATGAGCGTCCGACGTGGGTTGGCCGCTTGCCCACCGAAAAGCATCGGAGCCGGCTCGGTTGGCCGGTGGCGGGTCTCGACGCATCCGGTGCCGGACGGCTGTCCGGCGGCTGCCGAGCGTGCTGCCCGATGTTTCACGTGAAACGCCTGCCGAGACGGTCGACCTGGCGCGTCTCACGTGACGACGCGTTGGCCAAGGCCGGCCAGCGACGCGTCATGGCCGTGGCCAACCAGAAGGGCGGCGTCGGCAAGACCACGACGACGGTCAATCTCGCCGCCTCGCTCGCGCAGCACGGCATCCGAGTGCTGGTGATCGACCTGGATCCCCAAGGCAACGCGTCGACCGCCTTCAACATCCCGCACCAGGCCGGCCAGCCGTCGATCTACGAGGTGCTGATCGGCAACCGATCGCTCGCCGAGATCGCGGTCGCTGTCGAAGAGCGTCCCGAACCTGTGGTGCGCGCCGGCAACGATTGACCTGGCAGGCGCTGAGATCGAGCTGGTCTCGGTGGTTGCGCGGGAGTCTCGGCTGCGACGCGCGCTGGACCGATCGGCGATGAGGTCGACTACATCCTCATCGACTGCCCGCCGTCGCTGGGCCTGCTGACGCTCAACGCGATGGTGGCGGCAAGCGAGATCTTGATCCCGATCCAGTGCGAGTTCTACGCGCTGGAGGGGCTCAGCCAGCTGCTCAAGAACGTCCAGTTGGTGAAGAACCAGCTGAACCCGGATCTCTACGTCTCCACGATCCTGCTCACGATGTATGACGCGCGGACCCGGCTTGCCGATCAGGTGGCGGATGAGGTCCGCGCAGCACTTCGGCGATCTGGTGCTCGACCTCGGTGATTCCCCGCAGCGTGCGCATCTCCGAGGCGCCGGGGTTCGGCCAGACGGTCGTGACCTTCGACCCGGCCTCCCGGGGTGCTCGCGCTACGAGGCCGCAGCGTACGATCTGGCCGTCACGGGGATATTGCCGTACGCATCGATCGCGCGAAGGAGCAGCACATGGACGATCGCGGATGAATGTTCGTCGTGGTGGGCTTAGGTCGCGGGCTCGGCGCGCTGATCCCCGCCGGCCCCGCTGCGGATGACGCGAGTGGCGCACGGTTCGAGGAGCTGCCGATTGACGCCATCGAGCCCAACCCGCGGCAGCCGCGCGAGGCGTTCGACGAGGAGGCGCTAGCCGAGCTGGTGAGCAGCGTGCGCGAGGTCGGCGTGCTGCAGCCGGTCGTCGTGCGCGAGCTGATCGCCGGGGCGCTACCAGCTGGTGATGGGCGAGCGGCGCTGGCGGGCCTGCCGAGAGGCCGGCCTGGAGACGGTGCCCGGCAATCATCCGCGACACCCCCGACGACGCCCTGCTGCGTGACGCGCTGCTGGAGAACCTGCACCGCCAGCAGCTCAACCCGCTGGAGGAGGCGGCGGCCTACCAGCAGTTGCTGGAGGAGTTCGGGGCAACCCACGAGGAGCTCGCCGAGCGGATCGGCCGGTCACGCTCGCAGGTCAGCAACACGATCCGGCTGCTCGGCCTGCCGCCGACCGTGCAGCGCCGAGTGGCGGCGGGCGTGCTCAGCGCCGGCCACGCCCGCGCGTCTGCTCGGCCTCGCCGATGCGGAGACCCAGGAGCGGCTCGCCGCCCGGATCGTGGCCGAGGGGCTGTCGGTGCGAGCGACCGAGGAGCTCGTCGCGACCGGCGAGCGCGCCGGCTAAGCCCGGGCGCGCGCCAGCCGCGGCCGCAGGCGCCGGCGCTCGCCCGGCTCGAGGCGACGCTGTCGGATCTGCTCGAGACGCGAGGTCACCGTTGAGCTCGGCCGCCGCCACGGCAAGCTGACCGTGGCCTTCGCCTCGCTCGACGACCTGCACGTGTGCTGGGCGTACTCGCGCCCGAGGTACTCGCCGAAAGTTCACTCGTTAGGCGCGGAGATTGGCCCGACCGACACCGTTGCCGGGTCGCGCCGCCGGCGCTATCGTGACGCTGCGGTCTGGCGTGGATCTCCCCACGCCGGCGCTGCGGCTGCCTGTCGGTTGCGCCGCCTGTGGTTGTGAGGTGTCGAGTGACTCGCCGGCTTGCCAACGTCACGTTGGACAACCTCGACGACCTACCCGGGCGATGCCGTCGCTGCGTGTTCTGGGAGCTGGATCCGGTCGCCGGTGCGCGGGCGATCGAGGCCGGCGACCCGTCGCTGGAGAAGGAAGCCTGGGTCTCCGCTGCCCTGCTCGAGTGGGGGAGCTGCGGCAAGGTTATATACGTGGACGGCGTTGCTGCCGGATTTATCCTGTATGCCCCGCCAAGTTACGTTCCGCGCTCGGTCGCGTTCCCGACCTCGCCGGTCAGCGCTGATGCCGTACTGCTGATGACCGCGGCGGTTCTGCCCGAGTTCTCCGGCGCCGGCCTCGGCCGCATGCTGGTGCCAGGGGTGGCCAAGGACATGATCCGACGTGGCGTCAAGGCCCTCGAGGCCTTCGGTGACGCGCGATGGTCTGAGGTAGGTCACTGCATGATGCCCGCCGACTATCTGCTCGCTGTCGGCTTCAAGACGGTGCGCCCCCACCCGCTGACGCCGAGGCTGCGGCTCGAGCTCAAGTCGGTCGCCTCCTGGCGCGAGGACGTCGAAGTGGCCCTCGAGCGACTGCTGGGCTCAATGACGCCCGAAGGTGCTTTGCGTCCGGTGTGAGGGGCGCAGGCGTGAAGGCGCTCACTACCAGGCGGCTTCGGTGTTTGTCCGATATCGTCCGATTCCTCGGCCCAATTTACGGTTCATCGCCATCTGAGGGCGCTAGAGCAGCCTCAACCGGCGATGGGATTTCGATAAGCCAGAGAATCAGACGCTACTGGACAAAACGCCGGGATCCCGAGTCGTTGAGCGCCTTAGTTGCGACCCTGCCTCAGCGCGTCATGGCGGCGATTCGGAACTGGCCGGTTGGGATGTCGAGATGGTCGGGCAGGTAGAGCCGCTGGATGCCGGCAACGACCGCTTCGGCAAGCGCGTCGCGGAACTCCGGCGTGGCGAGCCGCGCGGCGTCGCCCGGGCTGGTCACGTAGCCGGCCTCCAGCCGAACTGCGGGCATCCGGGTCAGGCGGAGCAGCTCCCATGATTTGGGATGGGTGCGACCGTCGACCAGATCGGTACGGGTCGCGACCTCGCGGGAGATGAGGTCGGAGAGCCGCTCGCCCACCGCGGAGCGCACCTCGCGGGCCGGCAAGCTGGCGCCGTAGAAGAAGCAGGCACTGCCGTTCGCGTGCCTGCTGTCGTCGGCGTCGAGGTGCAGCGAGACGAAGATCTCCGCCGCCATCTCATTGGCGAACTTCGCACGCTCACGGTCATCCGGACAGTTATCCGCGCTGCGGGTGAGATAGGTCGTGACGCCGAGTGCACCGAGACGACCCTCGATCCGGGTGGCGAGGTCGAGCACGATCTCGGCTTCGACCAGGCCGTTGGCGACCGCGCCGGCATCCTCGCCGCCGTGGCCCGGATCGAGCACGACGATCCGCCCGGCGATCGCGCCCGCGCCGCGATGCAGGCGCTCTTCCTCGCGCCGCTCGGAGGGCGAGCCACCGGTCACCGTGCGACGAAGCTGATCAAGCGCGCGAAGCGTTCCGGGGCCGAGCGTGCCATCGGCCCGCAGGCCGACATTGCGTTGGAACTCCTGCAATGCGGCCTCAGTGGCGCGACCGAAGATGCCGTCGCAGCGCCCGGGGTCGAAGCCAAGATCCAGCAGCCGCTGCTGCAGGGTGGCGACATCGTCGCCGACGAACGGCCGGGCGACGGTGTAGGACAGCAGCCGGTCACCGAAGCGCCAATGTGCCTCGTCGAGCGCGCGGTAGGTCTCCGGCCCGACGACGCCATCGACGCGCAGCCCGCGCTCTTGCTGGAAGCCGCGAACTGCGCGGTCGGTGACGTCGTCAAACACCGCATCTGAGTCAGCCTGATCACCGCCGACCGCGGCGCGAATCAGCCCCGCTTCGACCTGCTCGATCCGCCCGAGGCGTTCCAGCTTCGCGCGGATCTCCGCTACTGCGGGGCCGCGGTCACCACGGCGAAAGAACTGCATGACCCGTCCGATGCTAGTCGGACGGCGGTTTTTGCTGTTCCTCTCGCGACGTGCGGCGGGTGAGGCGCTGGTGTTACAGGTAAGCCTCGAGGTCGCGGAGTAGTGCGGCCTTGGGCTTGGCGCCGACGATGCTCTTCACGACCTCGCCGGAGCTGAACACCGACATGGTCGGGATGGACATGATCTGGTAGCGGCGGGCGATCTCGGGGTTCTCGTCGATGTTGACCTTGGCGATCGTGATTCGGTCGGCGTGCTCCGCCGCGATCTCCTCGAGCACGGGGGCGACCATCTTGCACGGTCCGCACCACTCAGCCCAGAAGTCGACCAGCACCGGAAGCTCGCTACCGAGCACATCGGCGTCGAAGCTGGCGTCGGTCACGATCTTGGTGTTGGCACCCATGGGATCTCCTGTCGTTCCTACTTGCGATTGTGATGGCTAAACGCGTGCGGGGTGGCCAATGTTCCCTTGGCTCGGCCGTCGTGGCTTCCTCGGCCGGCAGGCCATCCAGGTAGTGCTCGACGTCCAGCGCAGCCGCACAGCCACTGCCAGCGGCGGTGATGGCTTGACGATAAGTGTGGTCGACCAGATCGCCGCTCGCGAACACGCCGGGAAGGTTGGTCCGAGTGTGCGGTGCGTCGACCACGACGTAGCCCTCGTCGTCCAGATTGACCTGGCCGCGGATCAGCTCATTGCGTGGGTCATGGCCGATCGCGACGAAGACGCCGCCGACGTCGATCGTCCGCAGTTCGCCGGTGTCGACATCGCGGAGGGTGAGCCCGGTCACGTGGTCATCGCCGACGATGTCCTCGACCACGCTGTTCCAGGCAAAGGAGATCTTCGGGTTGGAAGCGGCCCGCTCGGCCATGATCTTCGACGCCCGCAGCGAGTCACGGCGGTGAACCAGTGTCACGGACTTGCCGAACCGGGTCAGGAAGGTCGCTTCCTCGACGGCCGAGTCGCCACCGCCGATGACCGCGATGTGCTGATCGCGAAAGAAGAACCCGTCGCAGGTCGCACACCAGGACACGCCATGGCCGGCCAGGCGCTTCTCCGCCGGCAGACCGAGCTCGCGGTAGGCCGAACCCATCGCGAGGATCACGGAACGGGCGAGGTGCTCCTCGCCGCCCACGACAACCCGCTTGGTTCGCCCGGCGAGGTCGAGCTCGGTGGCGTCGTCGCTGATGATCTCGGCGCCGAAACGCTCGGCCTGCTTGCGCATGAGGTCCATCAACTCTGGGCCCATGACGCCGTCGGGGAAGCCGGGGAAGTTCTCCACATCAGTGGTGTTCATCAGGGCCCCGCCGTACTGAACGCCTTCGATGAGCAGCGGCTTCAATCCGGCGCGCGCGGTATAGACACCAGCGGTGTAGCCCGCGGGCCCAGATCCGATGATGACAACGTCGCGGACGGTGTCCGGCATTACAGCTCCAGAGGATCGTTGAGGGCTTGCGCTATCTGAACAGGAGTCTAGGGACGCTGATTCCCGCTCGTACGGAGCGCAGCCGAGCTACGGTCACCCGCTCCTCAGTTGAGGGGCACCTTCGCGACCGTGAGGACCTGGCCGACGCCACTGCAGGTCGGATCGGTGACGTAGACGTCGACCTGATTGGGGTCGCTGTCGCGCAAGATGAGGAAGAGTGCCGGCGCGTTGTGGTAGGTGCTGTTGGTCCAGCGACCGAAGTCGACCGCGATGGGAACCGCGTTAGGGATACCACTGAGGGCGGCCGCACACCGCAGCACCTTCGTCCGCGAGTCGTAGAGCGGCTTCAACACCGCCGGCACGGGAGCTGTCCGAATCGAGGTCGGAGCGCCGCTAGGCACCGGCTCACTCGGGGAGGCCTCGATACCGCCGTTAGCGAAGGTCGCTGCGGCGTGCGCCTTCAACAGGGCGGGGATCTTCGTGAACAAACTGGTCGGGGTGTAGTTCTGTCCGGTTGAGGTCTTGGTGAAGGTCTTTGGCTGAGTGGGGACGACGCCCCCGAAGTTCGGCGCGGCCTTGTTTGCAGCAGTGGAGCCGGCCGCGGCTGCCCCGCCGGAGCTGGTCGAGTTGCCGAAGTGACCGAAGATGACGGCGCCGAGGAGCAGGACAACGGCAGCTGCGGCGGCGGTGGCCGCTGCGGTCGGCCGGCCGAAACGACGGTGCCGGGTGATGTCGGCCACTGCGGGCATCACCGTGCTGTCTTGTGGCGCGGCATCGGCGAGCGCCTGGTCGATGCGGGCGATGACATCGGCCGGCATCGGTTCATCAGGCAGTTCGTCGAGCAACGCGCGTGTCGTCGTGATGGAGTCAGCAAGGGCACGACACTCCGCGCACCCCTCGAGGTGCGCCCGGAGCTCGCTGGCCCGCTCCGGGGAAAGAAGTCCCTCGTCGAGCTCGGCGAGCTCTTCGAGAGAGGGATGGTCGTCGGTCACGCGTGCTCCTCGCCGTCTGCTACTTCGGGTTGGACGCGCGAAAGCGCTGAGTCGTTCCGGGTTGCGGCGTTCTGCCCGGGATCGGCCTGCGTCGAACGTCGCGGGTCGAGGTCGCTGAGCTGCTCGGCGAGCCGTGCCCTGGCGCGCGCGCAGCGGCTCTTGACCGTGCCGGCGGGGACCTCGAGCATCTCGGCGACGTCGTTGACCGGGTATCCCTCGATGTCGACGAGCACCACAGCCGCCGCCTGCTCGGGCGGCAGGGTCCGAAGGGCGGCCATCACCGCCAGGGAGGTCTCGCGCTCGGCGACGATGTCGCGGTCGGGACGGTCGTTCGCCGGGTCCACGAGCAGGGCCTCGGTGGGCCGGACCGCGCGGCGACGCGCGTTATCGAGGCAGGCGTTGACGACGATGCGATGCAGCCAGGTCGTGACCGCCGAGTCGCCACGGAATCCGGCCGCCCCGCGGTACGCCGAGAGAAAGGCATCCTGCAGTGCGTCGGCGGCGTCCTCTGGTGATCCAAGGGTCCGAAGCGCGACTGACCACAGCCGATCGCGATGTCGGCTGACCAACTCGCTGAAGGCAGCCGGGTCACCGTTGACATGGCTGGCCAGCAGCTCGTCGTCACTGGGTGCCGCCGCGCTCATTGGCTTGAGCGTAGAGGTCTGCGGCGCTTCAGACTGGGCTGACAGGCCCAGCCGACCAGGTGATCTCAACGCCTCTGCCCGGCTCGTCTAATGCAGCAACGCGATCTCCGCGACACCGAGCCGGTAGCCATTGCCCGCCTTCGGCAGCGAGGTGAACCACACCAGCCAGTATCTGGCGCGTACCGGTCGAGTGAGCGTGAGGTGAGGCGATGCGCTGCTGTCGACGCGGGACGCGACGAGCGGCAGATCGTCGGCCGCGTGCGGTACGACCGAGCCTGCGCGAATCTGCACGCTTGCGCCGGGCGCGGACAGCAACAGGTCGGCGACATCGACAGTGGTCGGCCGGCCGAGGTCGAGGAGCAGCCCGACGCCGTGCTTCAGCCCGCCGAACTCCGGACTGCCGTAGTAGATGTCCGTCATCCACTGGGTCGACGGATCGTCGTCGACCGCGAGACCAACGCCTCCTGGGTCTTCGGAGCCGTCGCCTTCGGGATCGAAGCTGGTGACGTGTGGCGGGGTGGACCACACCACCTGGTTCGTCGCGGTGCCGATCGACTGCCGAGGCTGCGGAAAGCTTGGCGCAACAACGCGTGCCGGGCTCGGAACTCGGCCGAGGTGACTACCAAGGGACCACGCGCCGACCCCCAGTGCGGCGACGAGAAGGGGCGGTAGCGCCCGCCAGGCCAACCGCCGCCAGCGTTGATGCTCGCGATCTGCCGGATCCGGCGGCGGAGGGTTCAGCGCTGCTATCGGAAGTGGAGCCAGGTCACTCGCCAGGGACGCGGCGTCGGGATAGCCGCCGGTGAGCGCCTTCGCCGTGATCTCGTCGAGCTCGCGGCTCACAGTGCTGCGTTGCTGACGCGGGTGCAGGCCGTCGCCTCGGTTCGGCGCCGGCAGCCCGCTCCACCCGGCCAGCGGCCAGCGGCCGGTGAGTGCGGCATAAAGCAGCCCTCCCAAGCCGACAGTGTCGTCATAGATCTGCGTCGGGTGCAGCGCTCTGCTCAGCTCCAGTCCGGTCAACCTCGGACTGCCGTCGGAAGGCAGTAGCACCTCGTCGGGATGCAGCAAGCCGTGGCTGGCGCCGAGATCCTGCGCAGCGGCGACGGCTTGGGCACACGACAGCAGGAGTGCCGTCGCGGCCGGCCCGCGCAGCGGATCCTGCTGAACCAGCGAGGTCAGCGACGGCCCGTCGACCCACTCGCTAATCACCCAGACGATGCCGCCTGGCCCGGTGTCCTCGCCGACGTCCAGCACGCGTACCCACCGGGCATCGGCGACTCGGCCGGCGCGGGTTGCTGCGGCCGTGACGTCGCCGCAGGTTGTCGAGATTGTTGTCGAGGTTGTTGTCGAGCCTGACGCCGAGGCTGGCGTCCGGGCCGGCGTCGGGGTCGCGGGGGTGATGACGCGAGCGGCGACCGGCCGATCGAGCACCTCGTCTGTGGCTCGCCACAGGCTCGCGTTGGGCGGGGTCTCGTGAAGCAGCTCGTCGAGCCGGTAGCGGTCGTCAAGCCGGGTGCCTGTCTCGGCCCGCGGCTGCACGACCTGATGCTAATGACGTGACTGCGCGGTGCTGGTCGTGTCGGAGCTAGGAGGTCGTCGAGTTCGACGTGGCCCAGGGCCGCATCGCGCCGATGAAGCCCTGCATGTAGACCGGCTGGATCTGGACGTTCTCGCCGGTATGCGGTGCGGCGATCATCATTCCTTTGCCGATGTACATCGCGACGTGATGGATCGTTGCCGGGTCCGAGGTGTTCAGCGCCCAGAACAACAGGTCGCCTGGCTCGAGGTCGGCGAGTGACGGGTGAGGGCCGGCGTTCCATTGTTCGGCGGCGGTTCGAGGTAGCGAGATGCCGGCGTGGGCATATGACCACTGGGTCAATCCGCTGCAGTCAAACGCGTCAGGACCGGTCGCTCCCCAGACGTACGGCACGCCGAGTCGGCTGCGTGCCGCGGCGATGGCCGCCGCGGCGATCGCGTTCGGCGGTTGGGTGCCACCCGTGAGGTTGACGTTGCCGCCGTCGGCCTGCACTGCACTAACGAAGTCAGCCGCGCTGGCCGCCGCTTCGGCGGCCTCGTCCGCCCGCATGATGCCGCGGACAGTGCTGTTGGCGGCGGCAAGCGCATGTTGCTGCGTCTTGAGCAAGAGCTCGACCTTGGACGCGGCGGCCTGCTGCGCGACCTGAAGTTTTGTGACCTGGCGGGAGATCGCGGCGTCGCGCTGGTCGAGCGCGCGGGCACGCTGGAGGGTGACGGTCGCCGCGTGCGCGGTGCGGCTCTCGTAGGCCAGCACGTCACCGGCTAGGCGGTAGCGGTCGACTGCTTGGGTCGGGTTCTCGCCGCTGAGCAACGAGGCCAAGACGGTCGGGTCGCCGCCGGTCTCGTACAACTCCGTCGCGCGGTTGGCAACGGTCGCAGACGCCGCCCTTGCGGCTGACTGCACGGCAGCGAGTGCCTGGTCGGCTTGGCCCTGCTCGGAGACGGCGACGTTGAGCTTGGCTTGAATGCCGTCGAACCGCTCGGTCGCGACCTCGGCCTCGGTGTTGAGCGTGTCGACTGTCTTGGTCAGCGCGGCGGCGCGGGCGCGAGCGTTGGTCAGCGAGTCAGCAGAGGCGGTCGATGCCAGCCCGGTCGAGATGACGGTCGCGCCGATCGCGATCAGGGCGGCAATGCTGCGGCGAGGACGACGGATCATCAGTTGATGGAGTTCGCGTCGCCGGATTCGACTGTGAGCGTGTATTTGCGCAGCGGGCCGATGTGCTTCAACACGATGCTGTGCACCTGCTGAGTGAGCAGGAGGTGCACCTCACCGTTGGAGTCGATGGTGAAGTGCTTGGTCTCTACGGTCTCGTGGTGACCCGCAACTGATGCGACCGCGGCCTCGTACGCGCTGTCGATGTTGAGCGTGGAGTGCCATGCCGAGCTGGCGGCGAAGGCGGCCGTCTGAGCGTCATTCTCGACGCGGACGCGGGAGGTGAGGACGGCAACACCGTCGTATGCGAACACGCCAACGATGGCGAGCACGACGAATAGCCACGTGAAGTTGGCTAGCCGTACGGCGCCACGGTCGTTGCCGATGGTCCGCATCCATCCCTCCCTGTCTGAAGGGATGTCGGCGTGATTCAGCGGGGTCTTGAGACGGTAGACGTGCGAGAAAGCCCGCGTGCCACGCGGCGAGTCGGTCGCCCTCAGGCTCTGCCGGGGAGCATGCGGAGCAGCTGGCTGAGCTCTCTGACCCGAAGACGCCTCGCCACGAGGACAAAAACTGCCAGTCCAGCGGCGCCGGCGGCGACGAGGGTGACGGCCGCGCCGACCGGTCTTGCTTGGGTGCTGTGGCTGATCAGGTGCGTCACCAGCTCGGCCGGAACTGCGGCGATCAGGCCCGCCAGGATCAGCCGCACGTGCGTGCGGATGACGTGGGTGCGCTCGCCGGCGATCATCCGGCGCCGCAGTTTGACCGTGAAAATGAGCGCGCCGAGGACATAAGACAGCGAGTAGCCCAGTGCGAGCCCGATGACCTTGTCGTTGGTGGGCAGCAGCACGTACAACACGACATCAAGTGCGAGGTTGACTGCGGTGGCAACCAGATTGACCAACATTGGAGTCCGCGAGTCGCGTACCGCGAGCCAGGCGCGCAACTGCATCTGGAAGGCACAGAACGGCAACAGCCCGACACCGAACGCCACCAGCACCTGCCCGGTCAGGTGCGCTTGCGCCGGCGTCGTCCGTCCATGCTGAAACACCGCGACCGAGATCGCCGGTCCGAGCACTACAAGCATCACGGTCGCCGGCACGAGGACGACTCCCGCGACGGATAGCCCTTGCGCGAGTGACTGCGCGACCGCAGGTTCGTCGCCGTCGGCGGCACTTCGGCTCATGCCCGGGAACAGTGCCGTGATCACCGAGACGGCGACGATCGCGTAGGGCAGCGAGAACAGGATGTAGGCGTTGGAGTAGACCGCGTAAACGCCCTTGCCGCCGTTCACGGACTCTGCCAGCTGCACGATCACGAGATAACCGAGCTGGTTGATGATCACGTAGCCGAGCACCCAGCCCGCGAACGGGCCGGCCCGACGCAAGCCGGAGTTGCGCCAGTCCCACCGCGCCTTTAGCCGAAAGCCGATCCGATGCAGGGCGGGAAGCAGCGCGATCGTCTGAATCACGACGCCGGCGGTCGTCCCGATCGCCAGGACAAGGGTCTGGGTGTGGGTGAGATGACCTGGCCGCGGCGTGACGTGGGTGATGACGTCGAAGGCGATGCCTGAGGCGATGACGACGATGTTGTTGAGCACTGGCGCCCACATGGGCGCGGCAAACCTGCCTCGTACGTTGAGGATCGCGCCGAACGTCGCGCCGATGCCGTAGAAGAGAAGCTGAGGCAGGAAAAACCTGGCAAAGCTGATTGCCAGGGCGCGTTGCGCCGGCTTCACGTTGTGGGCGTACGCCGAGATGATCGCCGGCGCGAGGACCACCGCCAGAATCGCAGTGATCGTGAGCACGACCGTGACCATCGTGACGAGCCGTTGCGCGAAGGCGTCCCCGCCGTCGTTGTCATCGCGCGCCGCCTGCACCAGCAGCGGCACGATGACCGCACTCAGGATCCCGCCGAGCAGCAGGTCGTAGAGCGCGTTGGGCACCGTGTTTGCCACGGCGTAGGCGTTGCCGACCCCGGCCTCGCCGATGGCCGAGGCAATCACGACCGTGCGCAGGAAGCCGGTGCCGCGGGAGGCCACGGTGCCCATCGCCATCGCCAGTCCGCTGCGGGCGAGCGAGGGTGGTGCAACGGCTGGTGGCGGGGCCGGCATCGGCACCGGATCCGGCTTGATCGGGATGATCGGGTACGTCATGCGCTTGCGGCGGCGCTCGAGCGCCGCGCGGCCAACGCCCGGCGGGTCAGCCGGATGGCGACGGCAACCATCAACGCCGCGGTTGCTGCACCGGTGATCACGAGGGTGATCGTGCCGTAAACCGTGGATCGGACATACAACTGGACGCGTGAGCCGTAGGGGCGGCCTTTCGGCGTCAGCAGCTGCACCGTCACGGGGAACACGCCCGAGGTCTTGGCCGCGGCATGGACGTGGACGACCGTCTGCTGGTGCGGCGGGATCGGGATGTTGACGACGCGACCGCCACGGGACAGCGCCAGCCGGCCCTTGTTCGCGACCAGCAGCACGGTCACGTGGACCGTCGTGCCGAGATTGTTGGACACCGTCACCGGTACGTTGCCGCCGTGGCTCGTCAACGTGACATAGCTAGCAGGCCGCGACGTGATGCTGACTTCGTGCATCTGCGCCTGGACACTTCCGCTCAGGGCTGCCAGCTGAGTGTTGGCCAGGCGCCGCTGGTCTCGCCACGCCGACGACAATGCCTGTTGCGCGGTGGTCGCGTAGCTGCGGATCTGCGGCGTGTTCTGCGGCAGGATCGCGTTGAGATCGCCGATCCGGTCGCGCAGCGCCGCAACCTGGCCAAGGTAAGCCTGCGACAGCTCGCTGCGCCGCGCCGAGGTCGGGTAGTACAACGGGTTGCGCAACACCTTGGTGTCGATGGGGCTGCGCCGCACGGTTCGTAGGCTGACGGGATCGATCCACGGCACCTTGCCGGTGTCGGCGAGCAGCTTGGCGGCATAGGTCGGCGACGGGTCCCAGCGCCGGCCGGGCGCGACCACCAGATCACGCTGATATCCAGGCAGTTCGGCCTGGATCATCAGGGTCTCCGCGAGGAATTCCTGCAGCGAGACCCGGGCGCCGTTCGGGTTGTTGACGCCGCTGTTGATGTCGGCGTCCAGGCCGGTGTCGGTCAGCAGCGTCTGGACGTCACCGTCGTTGGTGGTGATCACGGTGTGGGCAGATGGGGTCACCGCCGGTTGTGCCGCCCACGGGCGGCACCGCGCTGTCGTCGAGCACCAAGGTGGTGTCGCCGGTAGCCCGAAGCGCGTTGACAGCGGCCTGGTTGGCGAGCCCGTTCAACGGCCAGCCGTACGGCAAGAGCTTTGCTCCGCTCAACGCCCCGTCGAGCAGGCTCCGGCCGTTGCTCGTCGCGACTCCGATAGCGGTGGTGAATCCGGGGTCGCGCACTGCCGCGACGACATCAGGGTCGGCGTAGGGCAGCGGGATGACCGAGGCGTCGGTGCGGGTTGCGGCGTTCTGCAGGCCCGAGAGCCACGTCTTCGCGGCGGCCGTGCCGGTGCCTGCGGTGGTGCCGGTCGCCGCCTGCACGCGGTATCCGCGGGTCATCGCTTGGACATCACCGACGAGCATCGGGTCGATCGCCCACGTGACCGGCACGTTGTGGGTGGTGGGGTTGTGTCCGAGCGGGCTTTGGTCTTCGGCGTCGCTGGCGGCGTTGAGCAGTCCGGTGAGCCGGCCCTGCTGGCCGAGCTCGGGAGCGAGTGCGTCGTCAAACCAGGTGCCGCTCGCGCTGCGGTGCGGCTGGTCGACCAGTGGCCAGATCCACGCCACGCGGGTGGGGACGCCGTTGCCGACAGTGTCCCGGGGTGCCCAGGGCAGGAAGGTACGAAGCTGACCCACGGTGTTCGAGTCGAGATCGGCTGTGCCGGTCACTTGCACGCCGAACTCCCGGACCTGCCATTGGTCGGTCAGGAGCAAGGCGTTTCGTTCGTCCTGGTTGAGGTCGACGCTCAGCTCGAACGGCTCGCTCTCACCCGGCGCGAGGCTGGTCTGCTGCGCGACGCTCTCGGTGCTGGGGATCGGGAGCAGGCTGTTGAGGTTGCCGTCAGGGTCGGCGGCGTACGCGTCGAACTCGCTGCGGGACCCGACTGCGCTGCTGATCTGCAGGTTCAACGCAAGGTTGGAGACGACACCGTCGGAGACGTTGTGCAGGGTTCCTTTGACCTCGACGGTGTCGTCGGGCTGTGGCGCGATCGGGGTCAGGCTGTTCAGCTGGATCTGGATCGGTAGTGGGGCGCCGTCGCTGATCGCGGCCGCTGGCGTCGGCATAAGCGCCGCGGCCATCGGGCTGAGCGCAAGCACGGTCACGAGAACCGGCGCGGCGAGCGCGACGATCGAGCGGCGCCGCGGATGGGGTCATGCAGTGTCCGCGAGCAGCGCCGGCACCTGCTCGATGAGCCGACGCTCGTCGTCGTACGCCAACCGGTCGGCCAGCTGGCCAAGCGGGACCCACTCGACCTGCTCGACCTCGATGTCCTCATCCGATAGCTCGCCGCCCGATGCGAGCAGCAGGAAGTGGTGCACGGTCTTGTGCACCCGGCGGCCGTCCGCGACGAACCAGAAGTCGATCGTGCCGAGCGGGGCCACGACGCGCCCGGTGATGCCGGTCTCCTCGGCGACCTCGCGGATGGCGGCGTCCTCGTTGGTCTCGCCGGCCTCGACGTGACCCTTCGGCAGTGACCAGCGCAGCCGACCACGGCGATCGAGCCGCCCGATGAGGGCGGCTCGAGCGTCGTCGGCTGATCCGTCGACCACCAACCCGCCGGCCGACGTCTCCTCGACGCGCCGCAGCCGATCGCGGGAGGGGGACATGTCCTGATCGTACGGGCGAGTGGCACCGACACGTGCACCGGTTTTCAATCGCTCGTAGTCTTCACCGCGTGCCCCCGCGTGATCCGAACTCTGACGATGCCGCGCGCCGTGCGGTGCGCGAGCTGATGCGGGTGAGCGCGGTCACCGATCCGCTCGCCCGGCGCTTCGCGGTCGGCGGCCACCGGCTCTATCTGGTCGGGGGCCCGGTGCGTGACGCGCTGCTCGGCCGGGAGTCCAACGACCTGGACTTCACCACCGATGCCCGTCCGGAGGACGTCCTGTCGATCGTGGCGCCGCTCGGGCCGACCTGGACCACCGGGATCGCGTTCGGCACGGTCGGGGTCCAGGTCGACGGTCACCGCTGCGAGATCACGACCTTCCGCAGCGACTCCTACGACCTCGAGTCGCGCAAGCCCGCGTGGAGTTCGGCTCGACGATCGAGGGCGACCTCGGCCGGCGCGACTTCACGGTCAACGCCATGGCGGTGGCGCTGCCCGATCGATGCCGCCGAGCCGATCGTCGACCCCTTCGGGGGCTCGATGACCTGGTCGAGGGGGTGCTGCGTACCCCGATCGCGCCCGGAACGCTCCTTCGATGACGATCCGCTCCGGATGCTGCGAGCGGCTCGGTTCGCCGCCCAGCTGGGCTTCACGGTGCGCCTTCGAGGCCCTCGAGGCGATCCAGGCAGATGGCGCCGCGGCTGGGATCGTCAGCGCGGAGCGGATTCGCGACGAGCTGATCAAGCTGCTGCTCGCGCCGCACCCGCGCCGCGGGCTCGAGCTGCTGGTCGACACCGGCCTGATCGACTACTGCCTGCCCGAGGTGGGTCGGCTGACCGAGACGGTTGATGAGCATCGCCGCCACAAGGATGTGTACGCCCACACCCTCACCGTGCTCGAGCAGGCGATCGCGCTCGAGCCGGACGGCCCGGACCTCGTGCTGCGGCTTGCTGCGCTGCTTGCACGACATCGGCAAGCCCAAGACGAAGTCGATCGAGCCGGACGGCAAGGTGTCGTTCCACCATCACGAAGTTGTCGGCGCCGACATGGCGCGCAGAGCGGCTGGTCGAGCTGCGCTTCCCGAAGGACGTCGTCGACGACGTCTCACGGCTGGTCGAGCTGCACCTGCGGTTTCATGGCTACTCGGGTGGCACCTGGACAGACGCCGCGGTGCGCCGCTATGTCCGGGACGCCGGCCCGCTGCTCGATCGGCTGCATCGGCTGACCCGCTCCGACTGCACGACCCGCAACGTCCGAAAGGCCAAGGCGCTGGCCGCGGCGTACGACTCGCTCGAGGAGCGGATCGCCGAGCTCGCGGTCGAGGAGGACCTCAACAAGATCCGCCCTGACCTCGACGGCAACGAGATCATGCGCGAGCTCTAGCTGCAGCCAGGTCCGCTGGTTGGTGAGGCCTACCACTACTTGCTCAACCTGCGCCTCGATCGCGGGCCGTTGTCTCGCGAAGAGGCGATAGCGGCGTTGCACGAGTGGGCCCGCGAGCACGGCCTCGAACCTTAGGTCGCGTCGGTGCTGGTCAGCCGCCGCGCTCTCTGCAACGGCGTACGTCGCGGCGATCGCGAGATAGCCGGCCGACATCGCGATCAACGCGGCGAGCGATTTTCCGTTGGTAGGCAAGACAAACGCGGCGAGAATTGCGGCCGCGACGAAGCTGAGATTGAAGATCGTGTCGTAAAGCGAAAACACCCGGCCACGAAACTCGTCGTCGACGTTTGACTGCACCAAGGTGTCAACGCAGACCTTGGTGGCCTGGGTCGAGAAGCCGAGCGCAAGCGACGACACGAGCAGGAGGCCATCGAAAAGGGCGCACCGAACGCGAGCTCGGTGACCGCGGCAAAGACAGTGACGACGACGATCCAGCGCTGCTTGCCGAGCCGCGCTGTCACCCATGGCGTTACCGCGGCGGCGATGACCAGCCCGATCCCGGCGACCGTGACCGCCTGACCGACTCCGACGAGGCCGGCTCGGAGCGCTCCGTGGCTGTGGAAGGAGTTGCGGTAGAGCAGCAACGCCATGATCGACCAGATGCCGAACAGGAACCGCTGCGCGAAGATCACGGCCAACGCGCGCGCCGCGGGTGGCCGGTGCCGAAGGTGTCTGGCGCCGGCGACGAGTCCGCGCCACGATGCCCGAGAGCTGTTCACGCAGTGGTTCGGTGTTTGGCGGGTGGGGCCCAAGCGAGTCGGCCGGCAACCGCATCGCGACGAGTGCGGCAGCCGCGTATCCGAGGGCGCCAGCGAGCGCCGCGAGTGCGTCGCCGTGATCGGCCCCACCACCGGCCGACCGAAGGCCGAGTCCGATCCCTGCGCCGATGATTGTCACGACAGTCCCCGCCGTTGGACTCAAGGCGTTAGCGACGACGAGCTGGTCGGTGGGCACGACGCTCGGCAACGCCGCCGACAGCGCGGCGAGGTAGAAGCGGTTGATGGCAAGTGCGGCGAGCGCGGTCAGCGCGAACGGTACGCCGCTCGGGCCATGGCCGACGAGCTCGGCCGCGGTGGCGACGACCAGGACAGATCGCACGCCGGCGCCGTAGGACAGCACGCGCTGGCGTCGCCACCGATCGAGCAGGACGCCGGCGAACGGCCCGATCAGGCTGTACGGCAGGAGGAGGATTACAAACCCGGCCGCGACCTGCTTTGGCCCGGTGTGGTGCTCGGGGTTGAACAGCACCGCGCCCGCCAGGCTGGTCTGGAAGAGCCCGTCGGCGGTTTGTGACGTCAGCCGGGTTGCGAGCAGCGCCACAAAGCGCCGTTGCCCGAAAAGCTCGCGCAGCGCGCCGGCTTGCATGAACCGACGCTAACCGCTACCCGCGCACCGCCCCACCACCGCAACAACCGTTCGTATGTCACATAGGGGCAGCCAGGGCAACACCGATGTCACATGGGGGGAGCCTAGGCGACCCCCATGTGACATACGAACGGTTTAGCCCTCGACGTCGCCGTTGATGAAGGCCTCAACGGCGTCGCGGGCCTCGTCGTCGCTGTATTGCACGGGCGGCGACTTCATGAAGTACGACGATGCGGAGAGCACCGGGCCACCGAGGCCGCGGTCCTTCGCGATCTTTGCCGCGCGGATCGCGTCGATGATCACACCGGCAGAGTTCGGCGAGTCGTGTACCTCGAGCTTGTACTCCAGGTTCAGCGGGGTGTCACCGAAGGAGCGTCCCTCGAGGCGGACGTAGGCCCACTTGCGGTCATCGAGCCACGGCACGTGGTCCGACGGGCCGATGTGGACGTCAGCGTTACGCATCTCGTGCGGGATCTGCGAGGTGACCGACTGCGTCTTGGAGATCTTCTTCGACTGCAAGCGCTTACGCTCCAACATGTTCTTGAAGTCCATGTTGCCACCGAAGTTGAGCTGGTAGGTGCGCAGCAGCTCGACACCGCGGTCTTCGAACAGCTTGGCCAGCACCCGGTGCGTGATGGTCGCGCCGACCTGGCTCTTGATGTCGTCGCCGATGATCGGAACGCCGGCGTCGGTGAACTTCTTCGCCCACGTCGGGTCGCTGGCGATGAACACCGGAAGTGCGTTGACGAACGCGACGTTCGCATCGATGGCGCACTGTGCGTAGAAGCGGTCCGCGTCCTCGCTGCCGACCGGGAGGTACGACACGAGCACGTCGACCTCGGCGTCCTTGAGCGCTTGCACGACATCGACCGGCTCGTCGTCGGACTCCTCGACGAGCTCGCGGTAGAAGTCGCCGAGACCATCGAAGGTGTGACCGCGCTGGACGATGACGTCCGTCGGCGGCACGTCCGCGATGTGGATCGTGTTGTTCTCGCTCGCCACGATCGCCTCGGACAGGTCGCGGCCGACCTTCTTGCCGTCGACGTCGAAGGCAGCAACGAACTTCACGTCACGGACGTGGTAGCCGCCGAAGTCAACGTGCATCAGGCCCGGCACGCGCGCGTCGGGGTTGGCGTTCTTGTAGAACTCGACGCCTTGGATGAGGGAAGAGGCACAGTTGCCGACGCCCACAATGGCGACTCGGATGGAACCCATCAGCGGTGGTCTCCTTCAGTTGCTGTATTCAGCGTTGCTGCGGTCGTTGTAGCGACAACGTGTGGTGTCCGGTGGGGCCGGGCGGCCACTCCGTCTCGTTCGGTGGCGATCAGTTCGTTGAGCCAGCGCACTTCGCGCTCGACTGACTCGAGGCCATGCTTTTGCAGCTCAAGGGTGTAGCGGTCGAGCTTCTCGCGGGTGCTCGTGATCGAGGTGCTGGCGTTTTCCTGCCGCTCCTCGAGCCGGCTGCGCCGACCTTCGAGAATCCGGAGGCGGACGTCGGCGTCGGTCTGCGAGAAGAACGCGAACCGGACTCCGAACGCCTCGTCGTCCCAGGCCGACGGTCCACCTTCGGCGAGCTGCTCCTGGAGCCGCTCCTTGCCCTCGGCGGTCAGCTTGTAGACGTGCTTCTTGCGCCGACCTGGGCCGGACTCGCTGGCCGAATCGTCGGTGGTGATGTAGCCCGCGTGTTGCAACGCGCTGAGGCAGGGATAGAGACTGCCGTAGGAAATCGCGCGCAGCGGGCCGAGCACACCCTTAAGGCGCTTGCTCAGCTCGTAGCCGTGAAGTGGAGACTCGTGCAGCAGGCCGAGCACGGCGAGATCAAGCACGCCGGACTTTCTGCTCACTGGTGATCTCCTCGGGCTGGACTCGGACTGGCAAATCACGATGTATCGAGTGGATACATCGTGGAAGGTACATGTCAGATGGCCGCAACGCAAACACCGGATGTCCACCCTGTGTCGAGAAGTTCAGCAAATTGGGGGGTTATGCGGCGTACGCTGACGCCCGTGTTGACCCAGCGGTCACTCGTCGACGGCGACAGCGCACGCTGCGTGGTCGACTACTCCCTGGCCAGGCGAGCTGCCCTCGCCGGGTTGCGCTCGGGCCGGATCCGCCCGGAGGACGCCTGCGATGCGCAGGTCTATCTGCGACGTGCGGCGCGCTACCACGGCCAGCGAACGACCGAGACCTGCCCGGTCTGCCAGGCCGAGCCGTTGATCGCTGTCACGTACGCCTTCGGTGACTATTTTCCCAAAGGTGGCAACGGTCGGGCGCGTGCCCGCCGCGAGCTGCGCGAGCTCGCCGAGGTGCTTCCCGAGTTCTCGGTTTTCGTCGTGGAAGTTTGCCTGGGTTGTGGCTGGAACTACCTCGTGACGTCCTACGTTCTGGGCACGGGTGAGCAGGTCAGCCGGCGCAAGTCCCGATCAGGCTCGGGATCGCGCGCGTGAAACTTGCGCAAATCGCACCTCGCCCCAAGCAGATCTTCTGGGGTCTCGGCGGCGCCATCGTGGTCTTCGGCGTCCTGGCCGGAGTCGCGTACGCGCGCACCACAATTCCGTCACCGAGCGCGATCGCGTCGCAACAGAACACCACCATCTACTACAGCGACGGCCACAGCGTGCTCGCCCGGCTTGGCACGACGAACCGCACCGATGTGCCGCTCTCGCAGGTGCCGATCTATGTCCAGCACGCCGTGCTTGCGGCGGAGGACCGCCATTTCTACTCCGAGCCAGGTGTCTCGCCAACCGGAATCCTGCGGGCACTTGCGGTGGATCTTCGCGGCGGCGACATCACCCAGGGCGGATCGACGATCACCCAGCAGTACGCGAAGAACGCCTACCTGAGCCCGCGGCGGTCACTGTCGCGAAAGCTCAAGGAGATCTTCATCGCGACCAAGCTCGGCCAGACCAGGTCGAAGACGACGATCCTCGACGACTACCTCAACACGATCTACTTCGGTCGCAACGCCTACGGCATTCAAGCCGCCGCCAAGGCCTACTTCAAAGTCCCCGTACAGGACCTGACCGTCGCGCAAGGCGCACTGCTCGCCACCGTCGTCCGGGGCCCTAGCTTGTACGACCCGCAGATCAGCAAGACGACGCGAGACAACGCACATGCTCGCTGGCATTACGTCATCAGCGGGATGGTGAGCCAGGGTTGGTTGACGCCGGCGAAGGCGGCAAAGATCCACTTCCCGGCAACCAAGACCTTGAAAGACAGCGCGCTTTCGCAGTGCAAAGGACCGGCTTGCTACATCCGCGACGCGGTCGAGCACGAGCTGACGTCCGCCGACGGCATCACCCAGAACCAGCTCGACCTCGGCGGCTACAAGATTGTCACGACTATCAACAAGACCGCAGAGAAGAGCCTGATCACCGCCGAACAGAACGTCTTGGCGAACAACGACACTGGCACTCCGGAAAGCGGTGCCGCCTCGATCAAGCCAGGTGACGGAGCGATCGAAGCGTTGTACGGCGGGCAGCGATATTGCCATGACACGAAGAAGGACAAGGACTCCTGTATCGACCTGTCCGGCTTGACGGGTCAGTGGGCGAGGCCGCCAGGGTCGTCGTTCAAGGCGTTCACCTTGCTCGCGGCATTGCAGCAACACATCTCGCTGAGCCAGGTCTTCAACGGGCCTCCCGAGGTCACCGTCAACGGCGACACGATCCACAATGCCTCGCCCGGCGAGAGCTGTTACGGCTGCACCTTGCTGAAAGCCTTCGCGCAGTCGGTCAATACGATTTTCGTGCCGCTTGCACAGCAAGTGGGGCCGCAGAAGGTCGTCAACGCGGCGTATGACGCCGGCATCCCGGAGAGCCGCAAGCTCTCTGCCGTACCCGACATCTCGCTCGGGCCGGACTCGGTCTCTCCGGTCGACCTCGCTAACGCTTACGCCACCATTGCGGCGAAGGGGGTTCGCGCTACCCCGTACCTCGTGCAGTCGGTGTTCACGACCACCGGTCAGCGGATCTACAAGGCGAAGGTGTCCACGGTGCAGGAGTTTTCTGCAGCGGTCACCTCGGATGAGACGTACGCGATGACCAAGGTCCTGGCACCGGGCGGCACCGCGTACGGGCATGCGTTGAGCGGTCGTCCGTCGGCCGGCAAGACCGGGACTACGGACAACAACACGAACGCGTGGTTCACCGGCTTCACGCCGCAGCTCTGCACCTCGGTGTGGATCGGCAACGTCGATCCGTCGCAGACCGTCGAGGGCGCCGGTGTTGGTGAAGTGTTTGGTGGCACGCTGCCTGCAGAGATCTGGCAGCAGATGATGAACGGCGCGCTCGCCGGTTTCCCCGCCGTGCCCTTCCCAACACCCGCCGCTATCGGCATACCGCATTCGAGCACTTCCCCGACGGCGACACCGACGAAGACCGCGACCGTGACGGCGACCCCCACCGTAACTCCGACGGTCACCCCGACCACGCCGTCACCAACGGTCACCCCGACCACGCCATCGCCGACCATCACCCCGACCGGAACGCCGACGACAAGTCCACCGGTGACGGTCACGACCGCAGCTGCTCCGGCCGACACCGCTGCCGCCGTGGAAGCCGAGCGTGTCCGCCGCCGGCTCCGACGCTGAGCGACCATGCCGCCACCCGCCCGGGCGCGCCACCGTCAGACCGCGGAGGTCGTCGAGCCGATCGCGCCGTCGCAGGATGATGGGTTTGTCGGCGGCGCCAGCCGGCTGATCGGTGGTCGTTGGGGTAACCACGCCGACGGGCGTACCGCCTGGTGGTGGACACCGTTACGCGTCGCGATGGGCCTGACGATCCTGGTCCTGGTCTTGGGCTATGCGCAGAAGGCCGACTGCTTCGGCAGCGGCGGCTATCAGAACGAGCATCAGTACACCCGGGTGTGTTACACGGACACCTACGTGCTTTATACGGCCGAGGGTCTGAACGCGAAGATCAACAGCGCCGGCGTCGCGACCGGCCGGGTCTCAGTGCCGTACCGCGACCACCCAGTCGAATACCCGCCAGTCATGGGCGGGCTGATGTGGGTGGCGGCGGAGCTCACCGTCTTCGTCCATCCACACCAGGCCCCTGATGTCGACGGCGTGCACAACACGACGTTCTTCAACATCACTGCCCTTGGCCTCGCGCTCTGCGCCCTGATCTCCACCTGGTCGATTGCCCGATTGGCGGGCCGTCGCCGGGTGTGGGACGCCGCGATGGTCGCCGCGTCGCCGGTGCTCTTTATGCATGCGTTCACCAACTGGGACCTCGTCGCGGTCGCGCTGACCGGGCTCGGCCTGTGGGCGTGGAGTCGCGGCTCGCCGATCTGGGCCGGACTCCTTCTCGGCGTGGGGATCGCCACGAAGCTCTATCCGGTCTTCGTCCTGCTCGCATTGTTGATGCTCTGCGCCAGGGCGGGCATATGGCGAGCGGCGGCGAAAGCGATTGTCGGCGCCGCAGTCGGCGTGGTGGTGTGTTATCTCCCCGCGATCCTGATCTCGCGCTCATTTATCTTCCCTGATGCCAACTGCTCAAGCGGCCACGAGCTCGCCGGCTGGCGGTGGTTCATCTCACTGAGTCAGACCAGAGGCGCTGATTGGGGCAGCGTCTGGCTGGTGGCGCAGCACCTGTTCCATGGCGACGGCATCGGCCGCACACTGAACACGTCGGTCGCCTGCGGCGCTTCCCCGAAGGTCCTCAATCTGGCCTCGGCGATCTGCGTCCTTCTCGTGGTTGCCGGCGTCGGCGCGCTTGTCGCCCTCGCGCCGCGCCGACCGCGGGTTGGCCAGATCGCGTTCCTGCTCGTCGCCGGTTTCGTGGTCTTCAACAAGGTCGACTCACCGCAGTACGCGCTGTGGCTGGTGCCGTTGGCGGTGCTCGCTCGGCCTCGATGGGCGTCGTTGTTGGTCTGGCAGTTGACGGAAGTCCTGCTCGGCGTCGCCAACCTCTACACGCTGATCGCGCTCGACCATTCCGACCAGGGATTGCCGCTCGACACCTACCTGGTGGTCGTGGTGGTCCGCGACCTGGTGCTCGCCGGACTGTGCGCCCTCGTCGTGCGTGAGGCGCTCGTGCCTCGCGAGGACATTGTCCGGCGCGACGGCGTCGACGACCCGGCGGGCGGCCTGCTTGATGGCGCCCCGGATGCGCGGCTCGGTGCGCTCGTTCGCGACTACGCGGGCGTGCCAGGCTGAGACCAGGCTCACGGGGCGAGGCAGGCGGCTGTGGACGACGGCGCGGCACTGTCCGACATCGGCCATACGCTGAGCTTTCAAGATCGTGTCTGTCCACTGCTAGCCTTGGCGGCGCTCGACGCAGAGCAGCCTCCTGTCACGACCCGACCGACCTGAGCAGCGCTTTCCGGCGTGATCCGTTCAGATCGTCTCGTCGTGGCCGCCTCGTCACCACCGCGGTGACGTGCACCGAGTCCAAAGGAGGTGGGTTGCACGCATGCGTCATTACGAACTGATGGTCATCCTCGATCCTGATCTCGAGGAACGCACCGTCGCTCCCTCACTCGACCAGTTCCTCGGCGTTGTCCGCCAAGGCGGTGGCACCGTGGAAAAGGTCGACGTCTGGGGTCGCCGACGCCTGGCCTACGAGATCGCTCACAAGGTCGAAGGCATCTATGCCGTCCTCGACGTCACCGCCGAGCCGGCGACGGTCAAGGAGCTCGACCGCCAACTCAACCTCAACGAAGCCGTGCTGCGCACCAAGGTGCTGCGGCCGGACACGAAGTAAGGCAGGGCCATGGCACAGGGAGATGTCACCATCACCGTGGTCGGCAACTTGACCGACGACCCGGAGCTGCGGTTCACGCCGAGTGGCGCCGCGGTCGCGAACTTCACCGTGGCGTCGACCCCACGGATCCTCGACAAGGCCACGAACGAGTGGAAGGACGGCGACGCGCTGTTCCTCCGCTGCTCGATCTGGCGGCAGGCGGCGGAGAACGTCGCTGAGTCCCTGCAGCGCGGCGCCCGGGTGCTCGTGACGGGTCGGTTGCGGCAGCGCTCGTATGAAACCAAAGAAGGCGAGAAGCGCACCGTCGTCGAGCTCGAGGTCGACGAGGTAGGTCCGTCATTGCGCTGGGCGACCGCCAAGGTCGCGAAGGCCTCGCGCAGTGGCGGTGGCGGCGGCTCATACGGCGGCGGATCCGGTGGTGGCGCAAGCTCCGCCGGTGGCAGCGACGACCCGTGGGCGACGCCCGCGGCCGGTGCCGAGCCGACCGACGAGCCACCGTTTTAGACCCTCACGATCATCCTCACCGCAGTTCCCATTCCCCGACACCGAATCGTTTCGAGCATCCCCTCCTCGTTGAGGGGCTCGCACTGACTGGAGCACCACGATGCCAAAGCCGGTAATTCGCAAGCTGAAGAAGAAGGTCTGTCAGTTCTGCAAGGACAAGACCGCTTATATCGACTACAAGGACACCAACCTGCTGCGCAAGTTCATCTCCGATCGCGGCAAGATCCGCGCCCGCCGCGTGACCGGCAACTGCTCGCAGCATCAGCGCGACATCGCCATTGCGGTCAAGAACAGCCGTGAGATGGCCCTGCTGCCGTACACCAGCACGGCTCGCTGAGAGGTCTGGCGATGAAACTGATCCTCACTCAGGAAGTGACCGGTCTCGGCGGACCGGGCGAGGTGGTCGAGGTCAAGGACGGCTACGGCCGTAACTTCCTCGTCCCCCGTGGGCTCGCAATCCGCTGGTCTAAGGGCGGCGAGAGCCAGGTTGCTGCGCTCCGACGCGGCCGTGACGTTCGCGATGTCCGCGACCTCGGCGAAGCGCGCGAGATTGCTGGTCAGCTCGCCGGGCTGCACGTGACGCTGTCTTCGCGGGCCGGGGACGGTGGGCGGCTGTTCGGATCGGTCACCACGGCAGACGTGGTTGAGGCGGTCAGCGCGGCTGGCGGTCCGAAGCTTGACCGCCGTCGCCTCGAGCTGCCGAGCGCTCACATCAAGACGGTCGGCACCCATGCGGTGTCCGTGCGGCTGCATCCTGAGGTCACCGCGTCAGTCAACGTCGAGGTCACGCCCGCCTAAAAGGTGTTTTCCGGGCGTTAGGCGGGTGTTTGGGCGGCGTTTGCCGCCGCTCGGTCCGGTGTCCGTTCGCGATCGCTTCTGGCGCACACCTGTGTACGGGTATTTGCGCAGGTCACGACGCGTGTCGCGGTCATGATTAACAACGTCATCCACACCTGTGCACATGTTTGCGCACCGTGGCACAGCGTGGCGTACACACCGTGTGCACACCGGCGTCCACACCATGCAGAAACTCACCGCTCGTGACCGTGTCGCTGACCGATCAATCGACCTAACGTCGCGATGGTTGTCGTACCCGGCTGCTTGCGTTGCGGGGGACAGGGCGGCACATCGGGGAGGCGGGTTCAGCAGTGAGCATGGCCGACGTCGTGTCGATGCCGGGGGGAAGCACCCGGGTCGACATCGATCGCACGCCACCGCAGGACATCCTGGCGGAGCAGTGCGTGCTCGGTGGCATGTTGCTGTCCAAGGATGCGATTGCCGATGTCGTCGAGGTGTTGCGCCCGACCGACTTCTACCGGCCGGTCCATCAGACGATCTACGACGCCATCATCGATCTGTACGGCAAAGGCGAGCCGGCTGACCCAGTGACCGTGGCGGCTGAGCTCACCCGTGCGGGCTCGCTGGAGCGCACCGGCGGCGGCCCCTACCTGCACACCCTCATCGAGTCGGTGCCGACCGCCGCGAACGCTGGCTACTACGCCGAGATCGTGCGGGAGCGTGCCATCCTCCGGCGCCTCGTCGACGCGGGCACGAAGGTCGTCCAGCTCGGCTACGGCGCGGCAGGTGGCGCTGGTGGCGATGTTGACGAGGTTGTCGACCGGGCGCAGGCCGCGGTTTACGAAGTGGTCGAGCGGCGCACGAGCGAGGACTACGTTCCGATCGCCGAGACGATGATGTCGACGCTCGCCGAGCTCGAGGCGATCCAAGGCCACAAGGGTGGCTTGTCCGGCGTGCCTACCGGCTTCCGGGATCTCGACGCCCTCACCAACGGCCTGCACCCCGGCCAGCTCGTCGTCATCGCCGGCCGGCCCGGCCTGGGCAAGTCCACGCTCGGCATGGACTTCATGCGCTCGGCATCGGTGAAGCACGGTCAGGCGTCGGTGCTGTTCTCGCTGGAAATGGGCAAGAGCGAGATCACCATGCGGCTGTTGTCCGCGGAGTCGCGGGTGCAGCTGCAGAGCATGCGCAACGGCCAGATGTCCGACAACGACTGGAACAAGGTGGCACGGCGGATGGGCGAGGTGGCGGGCGCGCCGCTGTTCATCGACGACTCCCCCAACCTCACGATGATGGAGATCCGCGCGAAATCTCGCCGACTCAAGCAGCGCCACGACCTCAAGCTCGTCGTCGTCGACTACCTCCAGCTGATGACCAGCCCGCGCCGGGTCGAGAGCCGGCAGCAGGAGGTCGCGGAGATGAGCCGGTCGCTGAAGCTGCTGGCCAAGGAGCTCAACGTCCCGGTTATCGCGATCAGCCAGCTGAACCGAGGCGCCGAGCAGCGCGCCGATAAGCGACCGCAGCTCTCCGACCTGCGAGAGTCGGGCGCCATCGAGCAGGACGCCGACATCGTGATCCTGCTGCACCGCGAGGACTTCTACGACAAAGAATCACCTCGTGCCGGCGAGGCCGACCTGATCGTGGCAAAGAACCGTAACGGGCCCACCATGGACCTGCCGGTCTCCTCCTCGCTGCACTACTCCTGTTTCGTCGACATGCAGCGCACCTGATCCGTCCTCGTCGCCGTCCGGTCCCGTCCGATTCCTCGGCAGCGTTCCGCCTTTGTGAACTGGTACGTACCGCAGGCGGTACGTAACGGATCACAAACCCTTCGCGAGACCAAAGAATCGGACCCCAAGCGACAAACTCCCGAGTCCTTGGCAGTTAGCGCAGTTGCTTTTCGCTTGCTCCGCGTGGTGGTGGCTTGGCGCGAGATCTAGGCGCGGACGGTTGTGGCGGACAGCTCAGGGGACTGGGCGAGGGTTTGGAAGACCACGCAGTAGCGCTCGGTCAGGCGCAGCAGGGTCGCGAGTTGCTCGTCGGTCGCGTCGCTGTCGAGGGTGAAGCTGAGCCGGATGTTCGTGAAGCCGACCATCGCGTCCTTTGCGACGGCGAGCGTGCCCCGGAAGTCCAAGTCGCCCGACGCCTCGACCTGACCGCCGCGAATCGGGATCTCCAGCGAGGTTGCCACCGCTTGCAGCGTCACGCCTGCACAGGCGACCAGCGCCTGCAACAGCATGTCCCCTGAGCACAACGACAGGCCGTCGCCGCCGGTCGCCGGGTGTAGCCCAGCCCGCGCCATCGCCTGCCCGGTTTGCACCGAGCAGGTGATCCCGTCCTCGAGCGACCCCTCAGCCCGAAGCGTGATCAGCGCAGTTTCCGGCGACTCGCGGTAGCCGGCCTTGAGGCCGTCCTGGGTCGACTTCAGTGCAACACGGTCCATCGGGTCAGACTGCCACAAGCGGTGGCGCAGCGGGCGGGGCTGTCGGCAAGATGACAGGTCGGCGGTGCACATTGGCCCTAACCTGAGCGCATGCTTGCGTGTCCGTCCTGTGCGCAGGAGAACCTGGACATCGCGCACTTCTGTCTGAGCTGCGGCAAGCGACTCGGCGCGGCCGAGCCGGAGCACGAGGAACGCCGGGTCGTCACGGTCATCTTCGTCGACCTGGTCGGGTTCACCAGCCAGGCGGAGCGGCTCGATCCCGAGGACGTGCGCGCCATCCTCACGCCTTATTACGAGCGGGTACGCGCGGAGATCGAATCCTTCGGCGGGGTGGTCGAGAAATTCATCGGTGATGCCGTCATGGGGGTGTTCGGCGTCCCGACGACGTTCGGCGACGACCCGGAACGAGCCGTGCGGGCCGCGCTCGCGATTCGTGACGCTGTGCACGACCTCAACCTCGAGGCGCCCGACCTCGCGATCCGAGTCGCGGTCAACACCGGCGATGCGCTCGTGCATCTCGGCGCGCGACCCGAGCACGGTGACGCAATGATCGCCGGCGACGTCGTCAACACCGCGTCGCGGCTTCAGCAGTCCGCACCGGTCAACGGAATCCTCGTCGGAGCCGACACCTACGCCTGCACCCGCCACGTGATCACCTATGAGCCGGTTCCGTCGGTGATCGCAAAGGGCAAGGCCGAGCCGGTCGAGGCGTGGCTGGTGATGGCGGCGGCTGCCCCGCCGGGCGAGCGACCGCAGTCCGGGTCGCCGCTGGTCGGGCGAGAGCGAGAGCTGCGGCTGCTGGAGTGGACCTGGTCGCGGGCCGCGGTTGACCGAACCCCGCAGCTGGTAACGGTGTTCGGGCCGCCCGGCGTCGGCAAGACGCGGTTGGGTCTGGAGTTCGCGCGCGGGGTGTCCGAGGCCGGCGGCTGCACCTTGCGCGGCCGGTCGCTGCCGTACCGCGACAGCAGTGTGTACGGCGCGCTTGCTGCGCAGGTGAAGCAGCTCGCCGGCATCTTTGAGAGCGACTCCCCCGACGTCGCGCTGGGCAAGCTCCGCGAGATGGCCCTGCCATTGCTCGCCGGCGCCGGCCCGGACGGTGTGCTTGATCACCTCGCGGTCGTCCTCGGCTACACCCCCGAGCATGAGGTCACCGACCGTGACAGCCTGTTTTTCTCGGTCCGCTGTTTTCTCGAGGCAGTGGCGCGAGATCGCCCGACCCTGCTGGTGTTCGAAGACATCCATTGGGCCGACCAGAACCTGCTCGATCTGATCGAACTGCTCGCCGCCCGGGTTCACGACCTCCCGATCCTGCTGCTCACCCTCGCCCGGCCGGAGGTGCTCGACACCCGGCCGGCATGGGCAGGCGGGCTGCTTTCCTACCTCGCGGTTCCGCTGGAGCCGCTCGGCCCGGAAGCGGCGCGGGAGCTGGTGCGCCGCCTGCTTCCGTCCTCGACTGAGACTGACGACGGGCTCGAGGTCGAAGGGTTGGCGGAAACCTCGGAAGGCAACCCGCTGTTCATCGAGCAGCTCGCCGCGGCGCTGACCGAGCGATCCGCGACCGGGGCCGCGCTGCCCACCACGATCCGGGGGATCGTCGCAGCCCGCCTCGATGCCCTGCCGGCAGCTGAGCGGACGGTGTTGTTGGCCGCGTCGGTGGTCGGCCGGGTGTTCTGGCCTGGCGCGCTCGCTGGCACGGTCGATCAGCGGACGCTGCCGGGCGCACTGAGTGCGCTGGAGTCGCGCGACTTGATCCGCCGCGACAGCGTGTCGATGATCAAGGGCGAGCAGCAGTACGCCTTCAACCACGTCCTGATCCGCGATGCGGCGTACGAAACCTTGCCGCGTAAGAAGCGGCAGGAGATGCACGCCGAGGTCGCCGAGTTCCTCGAGCGTGAGGTGTCGCTGGAAGGCGAGTCCCCCGCGGCGCTCGCCCGGCACTGGCGCGCAGCTGGCCAGCCCGAACGCGCAGTCGACTACCTGATCGCCGCGGCGGAGCAAGCCGGGCGCGGCTGGGCGAAGGCGCAGGCGTTCACGCTCTACGGCGAAGCGCTGACCTGCGTGCCGGCCGATCGGGTCGAGCTCATCCGGATGCTGAAGGGTCGCCAAGCCATCGCCTGGCAGGCCTTGATGCACATCCCGGACGCCCGCCACCTCGGCCGGGGAGCCGGCGCCTAACCCGTCAGGCCGGGAAGTCCGCCGGCGTCACGTCGCCGGCGATCTCGTGGATCTGGTCGACGTTGTGCTGTCCGAGCGCGGCCGCGTGCCCCATGACGGTGTCGCGGTCCGGGGCCTCGTAGATGCAGAACGTCCGGACGCCGCCGCTCTCGTCAACGATCACGTGGCTGTGCTCCCAGACGATCGCCGGGAACTCGTTGGCCGCAACCTCTTTCGACCTGCGGCCGATCTCAGGCATTTCTTGCTCGTGAACGAAGAACGTCCGCTCAATCAAATACCTCGGCATTGGTGCGCCCCTCCCCGATCCATGGCGTTGACCTCGCGCCTGCGGGAATCGTACGCCGTGCAGTGGTCGTGCGATGGAGCGAATCTCGGGGGCACCGAACGTGGTTCGGTAGTTGGTCGTTAGCATCGGGTGACCGAGCGCGCACTCCTGACGCGCCAGCAGGGTGAGGTGCGGCAGCGGCGTGGGCGAGGACTCCCCCAAGGACGCTGCGTCGAGCGCTGCTGCGTCGAGCGCTGCCGGATCGAGCACTGCTGTGTCGGGCGAGCCCGCGTTGCGGATCGCGCTGCTTTCCTACCGCAGCAAGCCGCATTGCGGTGGGCAAGGCGTGTATGTCCGGCATCTCTCGCGGGAGCTCGCTGAGCTCGGCCATCACGTCGAGGTGATCAGCGGGCAGCCCTACCCGAACCTCGACCCAGGCCCCGAGCTGCTGGAGCTGCCCAGCCTGGATCTGTATCGAGAGCCAGACCCGTTCCGCACTCCCCACTGGCGCGAGATCCGCGACCGGATCGACGTGCTCGAGGTGCTGTCGATGTGGACGGGCGGCTTCCCGGAGCCACTGACGTTCTCGCTTCGCGCGGCCCGGCTGATGAGGGCCCGCCGGACGGATTTCGATGTGGTGCACGACAACCAGACACTTGGCTACGGCATGTTGTCGCTCGCGAGGGCCGGCTTGCCGCTGATTGCCACGGTGCATCACCCGGTGAGCGTCGACCGTGTCGTCGAGATCGCCAATGCGCCCAACCTGCGGCAGCGGCTCGGCAAGCGCCGGTGGTACACCTTCACCCGTATGCAGGGACGAGTGGCACGCCGCATGACGTCGTTGGTCACCGTCTCGACCAACTCCGCTGCGGACATCGTGCGTGACTTCAAGGTCAGCCCCGAGGTGATGCGGGTGGTGCCGATCGGTGTCGACACCTTGACGTTCCGACCGCCCGAGCTGCCGCGTGTGCCTGGCCGGATCGTGGCCGTGTCGAGCTCCGACAGCCCGATCAAGGGCGTCAAGGTGCTGCTCGAAGCGGTCGCCAAACTTCGCACCGGTCGCGACGTGGAGCTCGTGGTGGTCGGCATCCCGCGGCCGGACGGCCCGGTCGCGCGTGCGGTCGAGGACCTCGGCCTCGCCGACATCGTGAGGTTCGTCTCCGGCCTGACCGACGACGGGATTGCCGAGCTGCTCGCGTCCGCCGAGATCGCCGTTGTTCCCTCGTTGTACGAAGGCTTCTCCATCCCCGCGGTCGAGGCGATGGCCTGCGCCACGCCGCTTATCGCAAGCCGGGCCGGTGCACTTCCGGAGGTGGTCGGCGACGACGGCACGACTGCGGTGCTGTTCGAGGCCGGCGATTCAGCTGACCTGGCCGACAAGCTGGGTGCGTTGTTTGACGACGACGCGCGACGCCACTCGATCGGAGCGGCCGGGCGTCGCCGAGTCGAGACCTCCTACACCTGGCGAGCTGTGGCCGAGGCGATGGTGGGGGTTTATCGCGACGCGATCGCGCAGCGCGCAGGGGCACGCGATGCTGACGGTTGATTTCTCGCAGTTCCCGATCACGCCCGGTGATCGCGTGCTGGATCTCGGGTGCGGAGGCGGTCGCCACGCCTTCGAGCTCTACCGCCGCGGCGCTCACGTCGTCGCGTTCGACCGCGACGCGGACGAGCTCGCCAGTGTCGAGACCATGTTCCAGGCGATGGCGAGCGCCGGCGAGCCGCCTACGGGTGCGACCGCCGCGGTGGTGCAAGGCGACGTGCTCGCGTTGCCGTTTCCCGATGCGTCCTTCGACGCGGTGATCGCCGCGGAGGTGCTCGAGCACATCCCGGATGACGAGCGCGCGATGTCGGAGATCGCCCGCATCGTTCGCCCTGGCGGTCGGGTCGCGGTCACCGTGCCTCGCTGGTGGCCGGAGCAGATCTGTTGGGCGCTGTCGAACGACTACCACGACATTCCTGGCGGCCACATCCGGATTTATCGTGGCGACCAGGTGACGTCGCGGCTCGCGGCGACCGGCCTTGAGCCCCGCGGCCAGCATCATGCCCATGCACTGCACTCGCCGTACTGGTGGCTGAACTGCGCATTAGGCCGCGAGAGCCTGCCGTCGAAGGCGTGGCACCGGCTGCTGGTCTGGGACATCATGAAAGCGCCGACGTTGACGCGCACCGCCGAGCGGCTGCTCAATCCGTTGATGGGCAAGAGTCTGGTGGTTTACGCCGACAAGCCCGTGCCTGGATCGGAGCGGTCACGTGCGGCTGCCTGAGGTGCCCGGCGTGCTCGCCGCGGCCGAGGTGCAGGCCACCGCGGCGTCGATCGCGGCGGTGCAGGAGTCCTCCGGCGCGGTTCCGTGGTTCCCGGGTGGTCACACCGATCCCTGGGACCACATCGAATGCGCGATGGCGTTGACCGTGACGGGTTTCAACAACGAGGCGCGTGCGGCGTATGAGTTCCTGCGACGAACGCAACGCCCGGATGGCTCCTGGCCGGCGAAGGTCACGGGCGGTGTCGTCGAAGATGCCTCGTTCGAGACCAACCAGTGCGCCTACGTCGCGGTTGGCGTCTGGCACTACCTGCTGGTGACCGGCGACGAGTCGTTCGCCGCGCGGATGTGGCCGACCGTGCGCGACGCGTTGGATCTCGTGACCGGGTACGCGACTGACCGCGGCGAGATCGCCTGGTCGGTCGGCGCCGACGGCAAGCCGCGCCACGAGGCGCTGCTCACCGGGTCGTCATCGACGTACCACTCGCTTCGGTGCGGGCTCGCGCTCGCAGATCGGCTCGATGCGCCACAGCCGGAGTGGGAGATTGCGACCGGGCGCCTCGGCCACGTGATCGTCGAGCATCCCGAGGCCTTCCTCGACAAGTCGCGCTTCTCGATGGATTGGTATTACCCGGTGCTCGGCGGTGCGGTTCGAGGCGCCGTCGCACGCGAGCGGCTGGCGGGCCGATGGGAGGACTTCGTCGTCCCCGGTCTCGGCATCCGTTGCGTCGAAGACGAGCCCTGGGTCACTGGTGCCGAGACGGCCGAGCTCGTGATCGCCCTCGATGCCGTCGGCATGTCCGACCGGGCAATGGCAGTCTTCAGCCAGATGCAGCACCTGCGCACTCCCGAAGGGTCCTATTGGACGGGTTGGCAGTTCGTCAACCAGGTCAACTGGCCGGCGGAGCACTCGACCTGGACTGCGGCCGCGGTGGTCCTCGCGCGCAGATGCGCTCTCGCGGGCTACTCCCGGCCGGGACGTCTTTGCGGCGGAGAATCTCCCGGTCGGCCTGCGCCTCGATGCCGCCGCTTGCGGCTGCGCCTCCACCGCCGGAGCCCGCAACTAGTAACAAAGCGCGGTGATCTTGACATAGGTTCCCTTGAAGGCGCCCGCAACGGAACCTACGTCAAGATCACTGGAAGGGATCAGGCGCGGCGCAGGATGCGAAGGCTGCCGACTTGCCGGATCTCGAGGAAGCCGTCTGCGATCGCGCGCTGATAGACGTGGTACGGCGCCTGGCCACCGTCGGCGGGATCCTCGAACACGTCATGAATCGCCAGAACCCCTTGTGGGACAACGAACTTCGCCCATCCGGCGTAGTCGTTTTGGGCGTGTTCCTCGGCATGGCCACCGTCGATGAACAGCATCGCCAGCGGCGTTGACCACATCGCGGCGACTGTGACGCTGCGGCCGACGATCGCCGTGACGACGTCCTCTAGACCGGCGGCATGCATCGTGCGGCGAAAGTACGGCAACGTGTCCATCAGACCAGTGGCTGGGTCGACCAACGACGGGTCGTGATGCTCCCAGCCTGCCTGGTTCTCCTCCGAGCCGCGGTGGTGGTCGACCGTGACGACCTGCCCGCTACGGTCGCGCGCAGCCGCGCCGAGCCAGGTCGCCGACTTGCCGCAGTAGGTGCCGACCTCGAGGATCACGCCGTGTGGCGCCATCGCCCACGCCGCGTCCCACAACGCCTCGGCCTCGTCCGGTGGCATGAATCCTTTGGCGTCGTCGGCGACCCGCTTAACGAGCGGATCGATTCGAGTCGGGGCGAGCGCCGCAGGGTCATCCACACCGCGAGCCTAGGGAGCCAGCGAAACCCCAGCGGGTTCGGCCGTACAGTCCGAGCGGGCGAACAGGCAGCTGCCCTCGCCGTTGACGGCGAGGACTCCGAGCCGATGCTGCAGCCGGTGACCAGCCGTGCCGAGGAACGAGCCGTTGGTGATGACGTCGTCGCCACAGACGTCGTCAATCCACACGGTGACCGCAGCGCCATGTGAATACCGTGCGGTGAGGGTGCCGAACGGCGTGGGAGCGGCGCAGCCGCCAGGCGGCGACGGGATCGGCGCGCGGCGCGCCTGGTTCATGGTGTGGACCAGTTGACGGACCGCGGTGCGGGTCAACGTTATGGCGTCATAGAACCAGTTGTCCTCGTACGCGCAGATCTGGATCGAGCGGGCAGAGCCGGGCACCAACGCGTGCGACATGCCCGGTCGTTGATGGAACGGATGGCGCAGGGCGCCCGACGTGCCGATGTTGGCTGGCAGGTAGTCGCCTTCCGGGCTCGAGCAGCCGCCGGGACTCCTCGCAATGGCGTGGATCGAGTCGAGGATCTGCTCTGCGATTGCGGCCACTGTTGCGTGGATGCTGAGCATGACGTTGTCGGCCGGCACCACGACGTTGATCCTTGGCCCGCCGGCCGCCGTCAGGCGGTCGACGTACTCCGTCACACCGTTGTGGGTCACCTTCGAACCAGGCTTGCCTTGCCCGCGGGACCACTCGTTAAGCAAGACGTCACTCACTGCGGCAGACGGCGCGTGGCGCTTCTTGCAGGCGTCGAGATAGCCGGCCGCGTTGAGGACAACTGTGTCGGTGATCGGTACGCCACAGGGTGCCTGGTTGACGCCCCACGACGCAGGCACCGCGATCTCGATGCCGTGGTACGCGACCACCCGGGTGACCACACTGGTCGACGCGGCTGCCTTGGGGGTGCTCGGCGGCTGCTTGGTCAGCTCGAGCCCGGCTACGGTGCCAGCCACGATCAAGATGAGCACGGTGCTGATCACGATCAGCAGCGCGCGCGGGTGGGAGCCGAGCAACGAGTCGAGATCCCGGTCGGTGTTCCCCACAGTGATCAGACGTTCACGGCGGCAAATCGGTTGAGTGTTTGCCTACGCAAGATCAGGACCGCCGACCTGAAATGGCCGGCGGTCCTGACGGGAAAGCGATTTGCTGCGCTCAGCCCGAGCTTTGAAGGGCGTGGCTGGTCACGTGCACGCCCTCTGCGAAGCTCACAAGCTGTGCGTCGGTCCAGTTCAGCTGCGGGGGCGCCTGGATGACGACGCCGAAGCCAGACGGGTCGTTATAGGTCAGGCTCAGCCCGTACTTGCCCTGATCGGTGACGACGCCCGGCTGTCCGTTGACTGTCACGGGCGTACCGCTCGGCAGGCTGTGGACGTCCTTCGACTGCGTCAGGACCGCGAGCTTGCCCACGAAAGCATTGGGGTTGTTGTCGGTGTCGCCCTGCGGATCGATCAGCAAGGCGTACTGCGTCGAGGTCGACAGGAACCAGCCGGTGGGCACCTTGTCGACGGTGAAGCCCTGGAGTTGCTTACCGGTGTAGGCCACCAGCTTGATCGGCGTCGACCGATGTGGACGGGCCTTCACTGCCGTGGAGTGGTGCGCCCGCGGGTGCGTCGCCGGTGTCTTCGTCGCGATCGTCTGGTTGTGGTGGCTCGGCGAGCTGCCGCCGAGCTGGGTGGCAACGACGATCACGACGGCGGCTGCGGCGACCGTCGTCGTGGCCGTCATCGATCGGCGAATGGTGCGCCGACGGTGGTCTCGTGTCAGCGCGACCCGGCCACGACGGACGTCGCCGTCGATGGTTTCCGCGGCGGGCTCGGCATCGGCCGGAGGCGCAACGCGCTTGAACAGCTCGGTGATGTCACTCATGAGTACCTCGAATGTCGGGAATGCGGACGGTGTCGTCGGCGTGCTGGCGATCTACCGACGGGTCGCTGTCGGTGCGCAGGCCGGAGTTGTGCAGGTCGTCGGGCGTCGGGTCGTCGAGGGTGAGCGCGCTGCGGAGCTGGGTGAGGGCACGGGCGGTCTGACTCTTTACGGTGCCCTCGCTGCAGTTCAGTGCATCAGCCGTCTCCGCGACGCTCAGCTCGCAGAGATGACGCAGCACCACGGCCGCGCGCATCCGGGGTGGGAGTGCCGCCAGAGCCGCAAATACTGCGGCTTCGGTGTCCGCGACCGGCTGGTCGATCGCGGGGACATCCGGCACCTGAGCGTGCGCACGCTCGTGCCGGCTGAACGCCCGCCGCCGATCGTCGATCAACGCGTTCAGCAGCGCCTTGCGGGCGTAAGCATCGACGGTTTCGGTGCGTACCCGTGGCCACGCGACGTAGAGCCGCATGAGGGCGGTCTGGACCAGATCCTCAGCGACGAAACGGTCGCCTGAGGCGAGGAACGTGGCGGTGCGGACCAGCTGACCGCGATTGGACGTGACATAAGCACGGAACTGTTCGTCGCGACTCGTGGTCACCTCGACCCTTTCCAGGTTGCCCCGCACAGTGGGTGTACGAGACCGAGCCCGGAAGGGTTGCATCGGGGCTATTCGAGTCAGTCGCTGTTGGCGAGGGCGAGCTGTCGCGACTGTGCGACGAGCCGACCAGTCGAGTCCCACACGTCCGCCTCTTCGTCGAACCAACCGTCGGCGAGCAGGGCGCTTCGGGACTCGACGAGCAGCCATCCCGGCGCGGGCAGCCCGCGCAACAGCACCGTCAGCTCGACGGTCGGCGCCCAGCCGTAGCGCTGCAGGTTGAGCACGGTCGGCGGGCCCGAGTCAGCCGCGAGGATCAGCGAGAGCAGGCTCGGCTCGGCGCCGTCACGTAGCCGGAACCAGAAGCGCACGAGTGGCTCGCCGGTCGGCGTGGGGAACGGCGACGTCGCTGGATCGACGCGGAGCTCGACGTGGTCGAACAGCTCGACCGGGAACCGGGGGTTGCCGCCGGCGACGCAGTCGTCCGGCGAGGGGATATGCGGTGGCGACAGGGCGCTCCAGTCGGCCGTCGAGCCATGCAGCTCGCCACTGGTGATCAACGCGTCGATGCACGGCTTGTCGTTCTGCCAGAGGGTTGCTCGCGAGGTCGAGACCCGCCTGCCGTTGCGGATGACTTCGCCCCGGACCTCGGCCGCTCCGGCGGCATGGCGCCCGCAGGTAGTGGCCCGAGACCGCGAGCGGGTGTGGCGTGTCGACGAGATCACAGCCGGCGCGGGCGAGAATTGCCAGCAGGTAGCCGCCGTTCGGCTTGCCGACGATTGACCAGCCGGCGTGCAGGTCGGCGTCGTACGTCGTGGTGTCGGGGCGGCGCTGAAGCGCGGTCACCGCGTCGAAGTCACTCACAGCGCGAGCAATGCCGGTGCGAGGGTTGACCACTCCTGCCGGGGCAGGCCTCTTCGATCATCGACGAGAACCTGGACCGCTACGTGGTCGGCACCGGCGTCGAGGTGCGCCTGCACCCGCGCCGCGACAGCCTCGACGCTGCCCCACGCGCAGATCGTGTCGACGAGCCGGTCATTGCCGCCGTCGGCGAAGTCCGCGGCCTCGAAGCCGAACCGCTCGAGGTTGGCGGTGTAGTTCGGTAGGCGGAGATAGGAGGCGGTGTGGCGCCGCGCGATCTCGCGAGCGAGCCCGGGATCCTCGACCAGTACGCAGACCTGCTCGGGCACCAGCAGCTTGTCCGGGCCGAGAATCTCGCGGGCGCGGGCGGTGTGTTCGGGCGGGACGAAGTAGGTGTGGGCGCCGTCGGCCCGTTCGCGCGCGAGCTCGAGCATCTTCGGGCCGAGCGCGGCGAGTAGGCGCGGCGGCTGGTTGGTCGGTGGAACCGCGCGGTAGACGGAATAGCCGGCATCCATGCCGTCGAGATACTCGCGCATGAAGGCGAGCGGCTTGCGGTAGTCCTCACCACGGACATCGAGCAGTGGCTTGTGCGAGACCCCGATGCCGAGCACGAAGCGGTCCGGGTAGGCCTCACCGAGTGCGAGCTGGCCGGCTGCCGTGGCAAGCGCATCGCGGGCCCAGATATTCGCGATGCCGGTGGCGATGACCAGCGAGTCAGTGGCGGCGAGCAACAGCTGGGCAGCCGAGAGGACCTCACGCCCAACCGCCTCGCCTGTCCACAACGCGCCGTAGCCGAGCGCCTCAACCTCGCGCGCGGCTGCGCGGACGGTGTCTGCCGGTGAGAAGTCCAGCTGCCCGGTCCACACCCCGACGCGGCCGAGCCGCGCGGCCCAGTCGGCAGTGGCCCCGGTGGGTGTTGTCACGACGCCCGACGTTACCCGGCGTCGTCACCCTTTTTGAACCCGGCGGTGATCGCCTGCATGGCCGCGGTCAGCTCGCCCGGGATCACCCAGACGGTTGCGGCATTCGACTCAGCGATCTTCGGCAGTGCCTGCAAGTAGGTGTAGGCGAGCAGCTCCGGGTCGGGCTGGCCCTCGTGGATCGCGGCGAAGACTGTACCGATTGCCTTCGCCTGACCTTCGGCGCGAAGGATCTCTGCCTCTCGGGCACCCTGTGCGGTGAGGATGGCCGACTGCTTCTCGCCTTCGGCGGTGAGGATGGCCGATTGCTTGACGCCTTCGGCGTTGAGGATCGCGGCGCGCTTGTTTCGGTCCGCGCGCATCTGCTGCTCCATCGACTCCTTGATGCTGGCGGGCGGGTCGATGGCCTTGATCTCGACGCGGTTGACGCGCACGCCCCACTTCCCGGTCGCCTCGTCGAGGACGCCGCGAAGCTGGCCGTTGATCTGGTCACGACTCGTCAGCGTCGCTTCCAGATCCATGCCACCGACGACGTTTCGCAGGGTCGTCACGGTGAGCTGCTCGATGGCCTGGATGTAGTTGGCGATCTCATACGTCGCCGATCGCGGCTCGGTCACCTGGAAGTAGATGACGGTGTCGATGTTCACGACCAAGTTGTCTTCGGTGATCACAGGCTGCGGCGGGAAGCTCACGACCTGCTCGCGAAGGTCGATCATCGGGCGCATCCGATCGATGAACGGCACGAGGACGTTGAGGCCGGCCGATCCGGTGCGCTGATAACGACCGAGTCGCTCGATCACGCCCGCGCGAGCCTGCGGCACGATCCGCACCGCCCGCACGAGCACGACGAGGGCGAGTACCACGATCACCAGGACGACGATGAGGGCTGCGCTCATTGATCCGCTCCATATTTGATGTGCCCGTCCCGGGCAACGTGGGTCACGAGCTTGCCCGTCCCGGGCAACCTTGGTCATGAGGTGCCCGTCCCGGGCAACCTTGGTCATGAGGTGCCCGTCCCGGGCAACCTTGGTCATGAGGTGCCCGTCCCGGGCAACCTTGGTCATGAGGTGCCCGTCCCGGGCAACGTCGTCGGGTGCACAACAGCGGTCGCGCCGTCGATGGCCAGCACGTCGACCCACTCACCGGCAGTGATGTGAAGGCCCTCGTCGTACGGTCGCGCCGTCCAGGTCTCGCCGCCGATTCGCACCTGGCCACCGTGTGCGGTGTTGATGTCCGACAGCGCCATCGCCCGGGTGCCGATCAAGCGCGCCGTGCCGGTGCGAATGGCGCTCGGCGTGTGGCGGTGGCGACGAGCTGCCGGAAGGACCAACCCGAGAAGCGCGGCATCGACCGCGCCGAACACCACGATCTGGGCGATAGCCGGCGCCCCGACGGCTGCGGCGATCGCAGCTGCGGCGGCGCCCCCCGCGATCATCCCGAGCACGAAAGTCAGCGTGAGGACCTCGGCGATGGCGAGAACCACCGCGATCACCAGCCAGATCCAAGGGTCCACGGCCGAAGCGTAAACCTCGCCGCGGCCGGACGCTGAAGTTCGTCGTGGCTAGTGTCAGGGCGCTGGGCCATCCGGGGCGCACCTGAGCCGCTCGCATAGCCACGCGGGTCAGCGTCTGCGACCATGGGTATAAGCGTCATACGACGCCCGCACCAACGGTCACGCTCACCCAGCGCGGTCGCGGGTCACAACCAGCCGCCACTGGCGATCCCAGTGACGATGGTGAGACAAACGAGGAGTGACGTATGCCGCCGAAGGCACCGACCGACCTGGTCGAAGCGCTGCCTCCGGTCCAGCCCTCTGAGGGCCCGGACTTTGTTCAGCTGCTGACCCCCGAAGGTCAGCGGATCAGCCACCCTGACTATTCACTCGACATCAGCGACGCGGAGATCCGCGACCTGTATCGGGACCTGGTCCTGGTCCGCCGGATCGACACCGAAGCCACCGCGCTGCAGCGCCAGGGCGAGTTGGGCCTGTGGGCCGGCCTGCTGGGTCAAGAGGCGGCGCAGGTCGGCGCGGGTCGGGCACTGACCGATCGCGACTTCGCCTTTCCGACCTATCGGGAACACGGCGTTGCGTACTGCAAGGGCGTTGATCCGGTCACCTTGCTCGGGTTGTTTCGCGGCACCAGCCAAGGTGGCTGGGACCCGCAGACGAACGGATTCGGTCTCTACACGATCGTGATCGGCTCGCAGACCTTGCACGCAACCGGCTACGCGATGGGCCTGCAACGAGACGGCGGCGATGGCGCCGCGATGGCGTTCTTTGGTGACGGTGCGTCCAGCCAGGGTGATGTCAACGAGGCGTTCGTCTGGGCCAGCGTGTTCAACGCGCCGGTGGTGTTCTTCTGCCAGAACAACCAGTGGGCTATCTCTGAGCCACTCGAGCGCCAGACTCGCATCCCGCTTTATCAACGGGCGCAGGGATTCGGCTTTCCCGGGGTGCGGGTTGACGGCAATGACGTGCTCGCGGTGCTCGCGGTCACTCGGGCGGCGCTGGCGCGTGCCCGCGAAGGCAGCGGCCCGATGTTGATCGAGGCCTTCACCTACCGCATGGGTGCCCACACCACCTCCGACGACCCGACCCGCTACCGGCTCGCCGCCGAGCTGGAGACCTGGAAGCTCAAGGATCCGATCGAGCGGGTCAAGGCCTACCTCTCCCGGACCGGCGCAGGCGACGCGGCATTCTTCGCCAGCGTCGACGTCGACTCCGACGCGCTGGCTGCACATCTGCGGGCGGGCTGTCTCGCCCTTGACGACCCGGATCCGATCACGCTGTTCGACCACGTGTACGCCGGCGGCTCGTCCCTGCTCGACGAGGAGCGCGAGCAGCTGTCGACGTACCTCGCGTCGTTCTCGGAGGCGAGGCACTGACATGGCGACGATCACGATGGGCAAGGCGATCAACGAAGGCCTTCGCAAGGCGATGGAGGACGACCCCAAAGTCCTCATCATGGGTGAGGACGTCGGCCGGCTTGGCGGCGTGTTCCGGGTGACCGACGGTTTGCAGAAAGACTTCGGCGAGGACCGCGTCATCGACACCCCGCTTGCGGAGTCCGGCATCATCGGCACCGCGGTGGGCCTGGCGATCCGCGGTTTCCGCCCAGTCTGCGAGATCCAGTTCGACGGTTTTGTGTTCCCCGCGTTCGACCAGATCGTCAGCCAGGTCGCCCGGATGCACTACCGATCGGCGGGCAACGTCAAGATGCCGCTGACCATTCGGATCCCGTACGGCGGCGGGATCGGCGCGGTCGAGCACCACAGTGAGTCGCCCGAGACCTACTTCGCGCACACGCCCGGCCTCAAGGTGGTGACCTGCTCGAACCCCGCGGATGCCTACTCGATGATCCGCCAGACCATCGCCTCGGACGACCCGGTCGTGTTCTTCGAGCCCAAGCGCCGCTACTGGGACAAGGCCGACGTCGATCTCGACGCTGCACCTGCTCCGCTCTGGCAGGCGAAGGTGGCGCGCGAAGGCACTGACGCGACGCTCATCACGTACGGGCCTAGTGTGCGCACCTGCTTGGAGACCGCGACCGCAGCCGAGTCCGAAGGACAGAGCCTCGAGGTCATCGATCTTCGGGCGTTGTCACCGATCGACTGGGACACCGTGTTTGCGTCGGTTCGCAAGACCCAGCACGTCGTTGTGGTCGCCGAGGCGCCGGTCTTTGCCTCTCTTGCCGGGGAGATCGCCGCCCGGATCAGCGAACGATGCTTCTACTCGTTAGAGGCGCCGGTGCTTCGGGTCGGCGGCTTCTCGACGCCGTACCCGACGTCGCGGGTCGAAGAGGACTACCTTCCTGACCTCGACCGGATCCTCGACGCCGTCGACCGCTCACTCGCGTTCTAGCGGAAGGCCACAGATGCCGACCTTCAGAGACTTTGCGTTGCCTGACCTTGGTGAGGGTCTGACCGAGGGCGAGATCTTGGCATGGCTGGTGCAGCCCGGCGACGAGGTCAAGCTCAACCAGCCGATTGTCGAGGTCGAGACCGCGAAGGCGGCGGTCGAGATTCCCTCGCCGCACGCCGGCCTTGTGACCGCGGTTCACTTTGCGGTCGGCGACACGGTCGATGTCGGATCGCCGATCATCACGTTCGATATCGACCCCGGTGGCGCCATCGACGCTGCAGGCGAGAGCGGCGCTGCGAGTGACACAGGTGACGCGACCGATCTCGTCGTGGACGACGACCGCAAGATCCAGGGCGGCGACATGGTGCCGTCCGAGCCCGGCATCATCGGCTCGCCGGCACCAAAGGCAGGCACCGAGGAGAAGATCCAGGTGCTCGTCGGCAGCGGCCCAAAGACCTCCAAGCTCACCCGCCGCCCGAGAACCGCGGCCGTGACGCCTGAGTCACCGGTGGCCACGCAGGCCGAGCGGGCGCAACCGGCCCGGGTGTCCGCTGCCGCCGTTGGCGCACGCGCCGCGCAGCTGGTCGGTGACATTCATGTGCTGGCAAAGCCGCCGGTGCGCAAGCTTGCCCGTGACCTTGGCGTCGACCTTCGGGTGATCGGTGGCAGCGGGCCGGACGGCACCGTGACTCGATCCGACGTGCAGGCGGCCGCGGCCGGTCCGACATCGCTCGGTCTAGTCGCGCCAGCCGCCCCTGACTTTGATCCCGCGACCCGCGAGCAGCGAGTCCCGATCAAGGGCGTACGCAAGATGACCGCCGAGGCGATGGTGGCGAGCGCGTTCACCGCGCCGCACGTGACGGAGTTCGTCACGGTCGACGTCACGCCGACGATGGACCTCGTCGGTCGGCTGCGCGAGCATCCCGATTTCGAGGGCGTGAAGGTCTCGCCATTGCTCCTGGTGGCTCGGGCGCTGATCCTCGCGGTCAAGCGGCATCCGATGGTCAACTCGTCATGGGATGAGGATGCGCAGGAGATCGTCGTCAAGGACTACATCAACCTTGGCATCGCGGCGGCCACCCCACGTGGCCTGATCGTGCCGAACATCAAAGACGCCGGTCGGTTGTCGCTCCCCGATCTCGCCCGTTCGCTTGAGGCGCTCGTGGGTGTCGCCCGCGACGGTCGTACCTCGCCGGCGGACATGGCGCGGGGCACCGTCACGATCACCAACGTTGGTGTCTTCGGGGTCGACACCGGCACGCCAATCCTCAATCCGGGTGAGAGCGCGATCCTGTGTTTCGGCGTTGTCCGCGACACTCCCTGGGTCCACGAAGGCGCGATCACCATCCGCAAGGTGACACAGCTTGCGCTGTCTTTCGATCACCGCATCGTCGATGGGCAGCTCGGCAGCGAGTTCCTCAGCGATCTCGCCGGGATGCTCGCCGACCCGTGGCAGCTCGTCAGCTGGAGCTAGCCCGAAAGCAGCGGCGCTCGCTACGTCGCCCCCTTTGTGAACTGTTGCGTACCGCCGGCGGTACGCAACAGTTCACAAACCGGTTTCGGGTAGCTAGAAGGCGGACTCGGGGAGGTCCATCAGCTCGAGGTTGGTGCCGTCGACGACGGCGCGCTCGCCGTGCAGGAGCGGGAGGCGGGTCTGGGCGAAGAACTTCGCGGCGGCCACCTTGCCCTCGTAGAAGTCCTTGTCCCGCGCTGACGCCGGACCGGCGGTGAGGGCGTTGAGTGCGACCTCGGCCTGACGCAGCAGCAGCCAACCGACGACGACGTCTCCGAGTGCCAGCAGCAGCCGGGACGTGTTGAGGCCCACCTTGTAGAGGTTGGCGACGTCCTCACTCGCGCTGGTCAGGTAGGTGAGCATCGTCGCGACCATCGCCTGCACATCGCCCAGGGCGGTCTCGAGCAGGGCGCGCTCGTTCTTCAACTGGCCGTTGCCCGCCGCGGAGTCGGCGAAGGCTTGCACTTCGGTCACCAGCGCGGTCAGCGCAGAGCCCTGGTCGCGCACAATCTTGCGGAAGAACAGGTCCATGCCCTGGATCGCGGTGGTGCCTTCGTAGAGCGTGTCGATCTTGGAGTCGCGGATGTACTGCTCGATCGGGTAGTCCTGCAAGAAGCCGGAGCCGCCAAACGTCTGCAGCGATTGCGAGCCGAGCAGCTCGTAGGACTTCTCCGAGCCGAAGCCCTTGACGATCGGCAGCAGCAGGTCGTTGAGGCGCACCGCATCGGCATCGTGCTCGCCTCGCGCGGTCGCGTCCATGATTGCGTCCTGGTAGGTCGCGGTGAACAGGACGAGCGCCCGCATGCCCTCCGCGTAAGCCTTCTGCAGCATCAGAGAGCGGCGGACGTCCGGGTGATGCGTGATCGTGACGCGGGGCGCAGCCTTATCGAGCATCTGGGTCATGTCGGAGCCCTGCACCCGGGTCTTCGCGTACTCCAACGCGTTGAGGTATCCGGTTGACAGCGTCGCAATCGCCTTCGTGCCGACCATCATCCGGGCCATCTCGATGACTTCGAACATCTGCGCAATGCCGGCGTGGATGTCACCGACCAGCCAACCAACTGCCGGTACGTCGGTGGCGCCCAGAGTGAGCTCGCAGGTTGCCGACGCCTTCAGGCCCATCTTCTTCTCGAGGTTGGTGGCGTAGATGCCGTTGCGGGCGCCGAGCTCGCCAGTTTTAAGGTCGAAGAGGAATTTGGGCACGAGGAACAGCGACAGGCCTTTGGTGCCTGGCGCCGCGCCTTCCGGCCGGGCAAGCACCATGTGGACGATGTTTTCCGGGATGTCCCAGTCGCCGCTGGTGATGAAGCGCTTGACGCCCTCGAGATGCCAGCTGCCGTCGGGCTGCTCGGTCGCCTTCGCGTGACCGGCACCGACGTCAGAACCTGCGTCCGGCTCGGTCAGGACCATGGTCGCGCCCCAGTGGCGCTCGACCGCGAGCTCCGCCAACCGCTTTTGGTCAGCGTTGCCGAGGCGGTGCATGATGCCGGCGAAGGCCGGCCCGGCGGCGTACATGTGGATCGCCGGGTTGGCGCCGAGCACCATCTCGTTGACGGCCCAGGCGACAGAAGGTGGCAGGCCCGGTCCGCCGAGCTCGGCGGTCAGCCCGAGCCGGTCCCATCCGCCGTCGGTGAACGTCCGGTAGGACTTCTTGAACGACTCGGGCAGCGTCACCGAATGGGTGTCTGGGTCAAATACGGGCGGATGGCGATCGGCGTCGGTGAACGACTCGGCGAGCGGGCCCTCGGCGAGGTGGCGCACCTCACCCAGGATGCTGTGCACGGTGTCGAGATCCACGTCGGCAAACGCACCCTGGCCCAGGATCGAGCCGCGGTCGAAGACCTCGAACAGGTTGAACTCGATATCGCGGAGATTCGCCTTGTAGTGGCCCATGATCACTCCCGTTCCGACCGGTTGAGTGCCGGGTGGCTACCCACCAGTAACAAGACCTATATTACCCACAAGTAACCCTCGGCCGCACGGCGAAATTTCTTTTCTCCCGCGATTGGCCTATCGCCGGCTCAACCGTCGTCCCCTCGAGCAGGGGGGCTTAGCAGTCGCGGTGCCTGCCAGTCGCGGCACCGACGGCGATGTCGGGCAGGGCGGCCGTGTAGGGCGCGCTCGGTGCACCGATTCCTTGTTCGTTGACCGCTTCGAGGGTGTAGGTGAAGCTCGCCCGCGCGCCGCAATGGAAGGGCCCGGCGCTGATGGTGCTGACATTGGGCGTGCCGGCGGTGTAGACGAGGGCGGTGTATGGGCCGGAGTTTTGGGAGTAGAGGTAGCCCGAAACGGGCGAGCCGCCATCCGAGGTCGGGCTGGCAAAGGTCAAGGTGATGGAGTAAGCCTTCTGCACGACGCCCACCGTCTCGTCCGTAATGGTTGGCGGACCTGGGACGGTCACGGGAGTGACCGTGAGCGTGTTGCTCGCCGCGCCATGACCGGCCGAGTTCGTGGCGCGAACCGTGAGCGGATAGGCCGTGCCGTTGCTCAGCCCGTTCAGCGTGACGGTGAACGGGCTGTGACCTCTGGGTGTGAGGGCCTTCCAGGCTTGGCCGTGGTTGGTCGACACCTGGTAGCCGGTGATCTGCGCGCCCCCGTCGTGCTTCGGTGCGGCGAAGGTGAGTGCGGCAGTGGCGTTGCCGGCGACTGCTCTCGACAGATGGGGCGAGCCCGGTCGCGTCACCAGCGGTCGTGAAGCCGTGACCGCGATGATGACCCGCCGGTTCTGCGCTCGGTCGGCGTGAGTGCCACCAACGATGACGGGGCGGGTGCCGCCATACCCGACTGACGTAGTCGAGATGCCGCGATGGTGCCGGCGAACGATCGTGCACGCGGCACGGGCCCGCGCCAGGCTCAGCTCATGCTCGTGGGATTTCGTGCCACCGAAGTCGGTGTAGCCCTCGCACCGCACGGCGGTGACGCCGCGAAACGAAGCGCCGAGCGCCGCGATCTCGGCGTGTGCGGTGCGGGTCAGCCTGGGGCTGTTGAAGGCAAACAGGCCGTGCCTGGACAGCGAGAGGGCTTCACCACGTACGACCGTGTGCCCAGCCGCCCTCGTGATCGGCACGGCAAAGGCGCCGGATTCGGTCCGGAAGGTGGCGGTGGTGTGACGGATCGGGCCGACGTAGGCGTCCGGATCGGCCGGGACCGCGATCTCTGCGCGGCGAGCGGCGGCCGACACCGGGTCGTGGAACCAGGAGGTATGGGTCGTGCTGGCAGCCGCCGACGCGCTCACCGATGTGCCAGCTAGCGCGAGCGCGGCGCAGGAGGCGATCGTGCAGAGCGTCAGAGCGAACGCGGCGCCCACCCTGACCGTTCTGTGCTTCGACATCCGCTACGACCGTTTCTACGTGGGTTGGAGGTTGCTCGTTGTTACGTCGGCATCGTGACCGGGGACTGAATCGCCCGCCCGGTTCCGGATTGGTCGGGCAGACTTGCCGGCTTGTGAGCGCCGAACCGAGCACCAGGGGCCACCCGCATAACCTTCGTCGGCGCACCGAAGGGGTGCAGCGAGCGTCGAACATCGAGCTGTTCTTCGACCTGGTCTACGTCCTCGCGGTGACTCAGCTCTCCGACCGGCTTCGCACGCACCACGGCGTCGGTGGCGCACTGCAAACAGCGTTGCTGCTGGCGATGGTCTGGCTGGTCTGGTCCTACACGATGTGGGTCACGAACTGGCTCGACCCCGACCGGCTCGCGATCCGGCTGACGCTGATCGCGATGATGCTCGTCAGCCTGGTGATGGCGGCGGGCATTGCGGATGCCTTCGGCAGTCGCGGCGCCTGGGTCGGCGACAGCTATGCCGGCATGCAGATCGGGCGCAGTGCGGTCGCCGCGCTCGGGCTTGCGTGGCGATGCGCTGCAGAGCAACTTCGAGCGGATCTTCGTCTGGTGCGTGGTCAGTGGCGGCTTCGCAGTCGCTGGCGGTGTGGTGCACGGGCATGCCCGGGTGATCTGCTGGCTGGCGGCTGTCGCGGTCGACGTGCTCGGCGGCGCGCTGGGGTTCCCGGTGCCGGGCATCGGCCGCTCGACGACGACCGACTGGGAGATCGAGGGTCACCACATCGCCGAGCGCTGCCAGGCCTTCATCCTGATCGCGCTCGGTGAGTCGATCCTCGTGATCGGTGAGACACTCGCCGAACTGCACAAGGTCAGTCGGATCAGCAGGTGGTCGCGTTCGTCACCGCCTTCATCGGTGCGGTCGCGTTGTGGTGGATCTACTTCGACCGCAGCGCCGACGCCGCAACGGACGTCGTCGTGAGATCAGCAGACCCAGGTCGACTCGGCCGCTCGGCCTACCACTTGATTCACCCGATCATGGTCGCCGGGATCATCGTGACGGCGGCTGCTGACGAGCTCGTGGTGAAGCACCCAGGCGGCACGGTTCACGCCGACGTCAGCTGGCTGATCCTGAGCGGGACCGGGTTGTTCCTGCTCGGCCACGCGGCGTTCAAGGCGACCGTCTGGCGGGTTGTGCCGTGGGCGCCGGATTGCCGGGATCGTGGTGCTCGCGCTCCTTGGTCTGCTCACCGGACATGTCAGTGCGCTGCTGTTAGACGTCGCCGCTGGGCTCGTCGCGATCGCGGTGGCGGCCAGCGATCTGCTGTTCTTCCCGCCTTTGCCCGTCGTCGGGGCAGACTAGATCGATGTCCCGAAGCACAGAGGTCGCGCGCGAGCAGGAGCTCGTCACCCGGCTCTACCACCGGCTGGACGCGCTACGTGACCAGACTCGGACGCGGCTGGCTGAGGTACGCCGCCGTGGTGCATCGGGCACACCGCAGGCGCGCAGCGAGCGCGACGCGTTCGCCTCGTTGTACGAGGACCGGCTTGCACAGCTCGAAGCGGTCGAGCCCGGGCTTGTGCTTCGGCCGACTCGACTTCACCGGTGGCGAACGCCTGCATGTCGGCCGGATCGGGCTGACCGACGATCGCCACGACACCCTGCTGGTCGACTGGCGAGCACCAGCCGCCGAGCCGTTCTATCGGGCCACACCGGCCGAGCCCTACGGCGTCACGCGCCGCCGTCATCTGCGTACTCGCGGCCGCGATGTGCTCGACGTCGAGGACGACGTCTTTGATGTCGAGGGCCTCACCGACGCCGACCGCGAGACGCTGGGCGGCGGTGGTGCCCTGCTGGCGGCGCTGAACGCCTCCCGGACCGGCCGGATGCGCGACATCGTCGCGACGATCCAGGCCGAACAGGACCGTGTGATCCGCGCCGAGCCCTCGGGCATGCTCGTTGTGCAGGGCGGCCCGGGTACGGGCAAGACGGCGGTGGCGCTGCACCGCGCGGCGTACCTGCTCTACACCCATCGCGAGCGGCTGGCGCGATCCGGCGTGCTGGTGGTCGGGCCGGGGCCGGCCTTCGTGCGTTACATCGAGCAGGTGCTGCCGTCACTCGGTGAGACTGGCGTGCTCCTCTCGACCGTCGAGGGCCTGGTGCCCGACGATCGAGGTGACCGGCCGCGACCCGACCGAGGTCGCGACTCTCAAGGCCGATCTGCGGATGGCGGACCTCGTCGAGGCAGCTGTGGCCGCGCGCCAGCGGGTGCCGGCCGAGCCGCTTGTCGTCGAGTTCGAGGACCATGAGCTGGTGCTCACGCCGCACGACATCGCCACGGCGCGGGCGCGGGCCACGGCGCTCGCGGCGGCGCCACAACCGGGCGCGCTACGCCTTCGCCAAGCAGCTGCTTCGCTTTGTCGATCGGCCGGCTGGCTGAGGTCGATCCGGAGTTGGCGCGCGAGCGCTGGGTGGTGCGCACGATCATGGCGGCGGATGACTTCCGAGCAGTCGGTCGACGACTGCTGGCCACGGTTGAGTGCGGCCGACCTGATCAGCGACCTGCTGACGCCCGCCGGTCTCGAGCTCGCCGGGCGGGAGCTGCTCTCGCGCCGCGGAGCGGCGCTGCTGGCCCGCGAGCCCGGGTCGCCGTGGACGGCCGGCGACATGCCGCTGCTCGACGAGGCGTGGTCGTTCTCGGCGATCCCGAGGAGGTGCTGCGCGCCGCGGCGCGTGCATACGGCGGGCGCGGGCCGACCGGGAGTACGCGCAGCAGGTCGTTGCGGCGAGCGGCCTGCGCGGACAGGTCGACGCGAGCGCACTCGCGGAGCGGTTTTCCGGGCCGGCCCGGGGAGCCGAGCGGTCGCCGAGCGGGCCGAGTCCGACCCGGACTGGGAGTACGGCCACATCATCGTCGATGAGGCACAGGAGCTCTCGCCGATGGCCTGGCGGATGCTCGTCCGCCGGTGCCCGACGCGTTCGATGACGGTGGTGGGCGACGTCGCCCAGGCGTCGGCGCCCTGGGGGGTGAGGTCGTGGCGTACGCGGCGCTAGACCCGGTCGCGCCCGATCGCTGGCGGGTGGCGGAGCTCACCGTCAACTACCGCACGCCGAGTGAGGTGATGGCGGTCGCGGCGGACGTGCTGGCGGCGGTGGACCCGAGCGCCGAGTCCCCGTCGTCGGTGCGCGACGCGGGCGAGCAGCCGCTGGCGCACCAGGTCCGCGAGGGCGAGGATCTCGCCGACCGGGTCGCCGTCGTCGCGGGTCACGGCCCGAGCCGCGGTCGGAGACGGCAAGCTCGCGGTGATCACTCCGGAGCGGTGCTACGACGCGGTTGTCGCCGCGATGCAGGCCCGGTTCCCCGACGACGTCGGCACCGGCGCGGCCGGGCTCGATGCGGCCGATCGCGGTACTGGAAGTCACCGAGGCAAAGGGCCTGGAGTTTGACGCGGTCGTGCTCGCCGAGCCCGGTGACTGGGTGGCGATCGGGGATCGCGGACTTCGGGATCTGTACGTCGCCCTGACCCGCGCGACGCAGCGCCTCGACGTGGTTCACTCGGGCGAGCTGCCCGCGGTGCTCGGCCGGCTGGTTCCGGCCTGACACTCGCCGTCCGCCTGAGCTCGGCGTGCAGCGCGTCGAGATCCTCACGGGCGAGATGCTCGATCACCGCGATCACCGCCGGAACGCCCTCGGCCTTGACCGCCCACCGTCCGTCCGGGTCCGGTCGTGGTGGCGACCGCGTCGCGGACCACCCGCGTGACCGCGGGCAGCGGGACGGAGTCGTACTCCTCGGCGAGCGGCTGGTGAGGTCGAGGACCAAGCTGCTCAGGCGTCGGCTCGACGCAGCCCGGGCATTGAAAGCCTCCTCGTGACGTCAGCGGCACCGAATAGTGGCGCCACTTGGTTGTTCCCGTGACTGCCGAGGTCAACCCCGCTCGCTGACCTTGACGATAAAGGCGTTTAGCAGGTCTCTAACCGCCTTTATCGTCGACCTCGGCGTGGCTCGTAGGCTGACGGCGTGACTGCCTCCGTGATTCGTTTCCGCGGCAGCGGGCCCGTACCCAACGCTTCACCCTCGGTGAGCCGCGGACGATCTCGGTCTGCGCCGACGGCCGGCGGGTGTTGTTCCTGCGGGCCGCGGCCGGAGACGATGCGCGCACCGGTCTGTGGGTTCTCGATCTGCCCGGACGGCGAGGAGCGGGTGGTCGTCGACCCGACCTCGGACCACGACCTGCCGGCCGCCGAACGCATGCGGCGCGAGCGGGCCCGAGAAGGCGCCGCCGGGGTGGTGTCGTACGCCGCGGACGACGCTGGCCAGGTAGCGGCCTTCGCGCTGGGTGGCCGGCTGCATGTCGTCGACGTCGACACCGGCGAGGTGCGTGCTCTTGGTGACGCCGCGCGTGCTTCGACCCGCGCCCCGACCCGACCGGCCGATGGGTGGCGTACGTCGATGCGGCGCGATCTTCGCGTCGTCGGCGTGGACGGGACCGATGATCGGCGTGCTGGCCGGCGAGGCAAGCCGAGGCGGTGTCGTGGGGCCGGGCCGAGTTTGTCGCCGCTGAGGAGATGGGTCGCTTCCGCGGCTTCTGGTGGGCGCCGGACGGCAGCCGCACTGCTCGTCGCCCGGGTCGACGAAGCCGCGGTCGAGCAGTGGTGGATTGCGGACCCGGCCCATCCGGACCGACACGCCGACGGCAGTGCGATACCCAGCCGCCGGCACGGCGAACGCCGATGTCTCGTTGTGGCTGTTCGGTCTCGACGGCGAGCGCCGCGAGATTCACTGGGACCGGGCCCGGTTCCCTTATCTCGGCCGCGTCTCATGGCAGCCACGAGGCGCACCGCTGCTGCACCGTCGTCAGCCGCGACCAGCGGACGGTGGCAGTTCTCGGCGTCGACACTGCGACCGGCCGGACCGAGGTGCTGCATGAGGACAGCGACGATTGCTGGGTCGAGCTGTACGCCGGCGTGCCGGCCTGGCTCGGCGACCAGGTGGTGCGAATCGCCGTCGGTTGACGGTGCAACTCGACTTCTGGTCGGAGACGGCCGCGGTCACGCCAACCGAGCTGTACGTGCGGGCGGTCGCGAGTGTTGCTGAGCGATGCGGTCGTGTTCACCGCGTCCGCCGCGCGACCCGACGCAAGTCGCGGTCTATCGGTGGAGTGCCGGCGGCCTCGAGTGCCTGACGCCAACGCCCGGCGTGCATCGCGCGGTGGTCGGCGGCGCCACGACGGTCGATCAGCTCGGCGACTTTGGGGACGTACGGCACCCGCACGGTGGTCCACACCGCGGCGGCAACCCGCGACGCTCGCTTCGCACGCTGTGGTCCCGTCGCTGACGCCAACCGTTCGCATGCTGAGCTCGGTCCGCGCGGGCTCGCCGCAGGTCTGGTGCTGCCGCGCGACCATCGAGCCGGCACCTCGCTGCCGGTCCTGGTCGATCCGTACGGCGGGCCGCATGCGCAGCGGGTGCTGTCCGCGAGGAGCGCGTGGCTGGAGCCGCAATGGCTTGCCGATCAGGGTTTGCGGTCCTCGTTGTCGATGGCCGCGGCACGCCTGGCCGCGACCCCGCATGGGAGCGCGAGATCTATCTCGACTTCGCGACGCCGGTCCTCGACGACCAGGTTGATGCACTGCAGGCCGCCGCCGAGCTCGAACCGGACCTCGATCTGAGCCGGGTCGGCATCCGGGGCTGGTCCTTTGGCGGCTGGCTGGCCGCGCTCGCGGTGCTTCGTCGCCCAGACGTCTTTTCGGTGGCGATCGCAGGCGCACCATGTCACCGACTGGTCGCTGTACGACACCTTCTACACCGAGCGCTATCTCGGCCTTCCGCAGGACAACGAGGCCGTCTATCGGAGTTGCGCACTGCTCGACGACGCGCCGTCTCTGTCGCGGCCCTTGCTGCTGATCCACGGACTCGCGGACGACAACGTGGTCGCCGCGCACACGCTGCGGCTCTCGCAGCGCCTGACCGAGGCCGGTCGGCCGCACTCGGTGTTGCCGCTGACCGGCGTGACCCACATGACGCCGCAGGAGGCGGTCGCGGAGAACCTGCTGCTGTTGCAGGTCGAGTTCCTCGCGCGGCACCTCAAGGTCGACGTAGGCGGGGTGGCCGCTTTGGCGGCCGCGCGCTCGCGGGCGAACTCGAGTGCCTCGGTCCACGTCGCGCCCTTGCCGATCATCACCCGGTACTTCATGACCTGGGACCGTTGCTCGAGGCCGAGCGCACCGATCAACCGATCACCTCGGCGGTACAACGTAAGGAAGCTCTCGCCCTCGAGGTCGCCGGCGACGACCTGAACCTCGTCCGCGGCGGCGGCAATGCCGACGAACTGGATCCGCTTGCCATACCAGTCGGACCAGAAGTACGGCACCGTGCCAGTAGGCCGTGGCTGCGCTTGGATCGACCGCGTGCCGACCCGCGACTCCGCCCTGCTCGGCGGCGATCGTCCAGTGCTCGAGGCGCATCCGGGTGTCAAAGACCGGGTTGGGCCAGCTGGCGAGATCGCCCGCGGCATAGACACCCGGCGCGCTGGTCTGCAGCGTCTTGTCGCACTCGATTCCGTTGCCGAGCTCGAGCCCGGAGGAGATGAGCCAGTCGGTCGCCGGCGCGACGCCGACGCCGACCACGACGAGGTCGGCCTCGATCCTGGTGCCGTCGGCGAGGCGTACGGCCTCGACCTGATCGATCGCCTTCGATCGCCTCGACACCTACGCCGCAGCGAAGGCGTCGTGCCGTTTCGCTCGTGCAGGCTGGCGAGGACGAGCGCCCATCTGCTCACCGACCGGTCGCGCGAGCGGCGTCGGCATTGCCTCGACGACGGTCACGGTCGAGCCGCGTTGGCGGGCCGACGAGGCGATCTCCGAGCCGATGAAGCCGGCACCGACGACGACGGTTCGGGCGCCGGCATCGAGGGCGGTCGCGGATCCTCGCGCGCGTCGTCGAGGTTGCGCAGCGTATGGACGCCCGGCCAGGTGCTCAGCGCCGGGCAAGGTCCGCGGCGTCGCGCCGGTCGCGAGCACCAACGCGGTGTAGGTCAGCGGATCGTTGCCGATCCACGACCGCCCGCTCGGCGGTGTCGAGACCGGTCGCGCTGACACCCAGCCGGAGATCGACGTGCAGGTCGTCGCGCAGGACCGTGCTTCGCGCAGCGTCGGCGGCGGCGGTACCTCCGCCGAGGTCAGGAACTCCTTGGACAGCGGCGGCCGGTCGTACGGCAGGTGTTCCTCGGCTTCCGACCAGTGTGATCGCGCCAGTGAAGCCGGCTCGGCGCGCGGCCTCGACGGCGCGCAAGCCGGCCAGCGACGCGCCGACGACGACCAGATGCGGTTCGCCCTCGACCACGCTCAGTCCTCGAGGCGAAGCGCCTGGGTCGGGCATTCGGCGACCGCCGACTCGAGGTCGACGCGTTGGTCTTCGGAGAAGGCCTCGGTCAGCAGGTGCACGACGCCGTCGTCGCCGACCTCGAACACCTCAGGAACCAGCGACTCGCAGACGCCGTGACCGGTGCACCTGTCGGTGTCAACGTGGATCTTCATCTCACTCCTCGGGTCGCGGCTGAGACCGCTGCATGATCACGTTAGAGCCTGCGGTCAGCCTGCGAAGCCGCCACCGCCGCGTTGACCTCGGCGGCGTCGGGCGCGGTCCTGGCCGTAGCACTCCTGTTCGAGCGTCGCGACGGCGGCTTCGCAGGCTCCCGGGCGGTCGCACCGCGCACCGATGTACTCCCGGGCGGTCTCCGCCGGCGCCCTCGCCATCGGCGGTCCGGCGGTGGCCGGCGAACCGGTGGAAGCGGCAAGCACCGGTCCCGGCGGCGGACCGCTCGGCCGTGCTCGCCGGCGGGCCACCCACGCGCCGAACCGTGCGACCCGATGGTGGCCGACCGCGGCACAATCGCGAAGAGCACGCCGATCAGGCCGATCCGCCCGCCGGGAAGGTCGGCGGAGATCCGGTGCAGCGCGGCGGACAGCGCGGAGCGCGAGCTCGCCGGGTGGGTTGGCCAGGCTGACGCCCGCGGTCGGGTCAGTCGGCGACCAGCCGATTCCCGGGTAGTAGCACCTCCACCCAGGCGTGGGCATCGGCGGCGGTGAGCAGCCGGGTGTTCGCCTTGCGGCGTGCCGTACGCGAGGCCGCTGACGACGCGTGCCGGCACGTCAAGGTGCGCAGCATCACCGCCTCAGCCGAGGCGAACTGCTCGCAGAATCCGGTGTGGTCGCGGAACAGGAAGTCAGCGACGGCGTCCTGGCCGGCTCCGGGGACCGGCGAGTTCAGGGTGTACGTCTCGTGGCCACGCAGGTAGGCCTCGAGGTCGTTGACCTCTCGTACCGGTTCGTCGTGGCGCCGGCGGTGATGCGGTGAGCGAGCTGCGACACGCCGGCGGGCAGCTCGGTCGGCAGCGTGGTCCACTCCGTGCTACCAGTCGTCCGGTCCGACCGCGGTTCAGCCGGGCGGGCGACGTCGTCGCCACCGCCGTCGTGACGGTGTAGCCGGTGAGATCTCCTGCGCGCCGATGATGCGGACGTTGGCCGGGCCTCGTAGCGATGCCCGGATCGCGCCGCCGTCGCCCCGCAGTCGCAACGGCACGCCCGGCGCCCACAGCAGCGAGCTGTGCAGGCCGGGCACGAAGTCGACCTGATAGCTCTTGATCGGTCCCGACCGGCCGCGGATCGCTCGCGGAGGGCGGCACCTTCGGGTCGCTGCCGCGGACGAATGACAGTCGCTGATTGCAGGTCCGCGTCCAGCTGTCGCCGGTGTACGTCGGAGTAGATGCTTCCGCGCCACAGCTGCGGCGAGTCGGCAGGCACTCGCAGCAACGGCGTCGTCGGCAGCGCACCGCGGACGAGCAGGTTGAGGACGCCGAACGCCGAGGTGTCGACACCGACGACCCCGCGGGATGATTGCTGTCCGTTTGGATTATTTCGCCGGGTGGTGCACAAGGTGGCGGCCAGATTGCCGCCACCGAGACCGGCAGGTAAGGCGAGGAAGACGAGCACGCCAGCGGTCAGTGACGCTACGACCGGCGTCGCCACCCCAAGCGGGCCGGGATGCAGGCGGCACCGCGGGAGTTGCGCCGGCCTGCGGAGTCACTGCGGCGACCAGCGCCGCGCCTTGTACGGATGCCATCGCCAGCAGCGTGACGATCCACGCCCCGACCAGCAGGACATCGGTGGCGATGTTGTGCGAGCCAACCGTGGCGGCCACGAGGACGCCGGTCGTGACGCTGAGCCAAAGCCGGTAGTCATGGGTGGTTCGCCAGGTGGGCGCCATCGCCAGCGACAGGACTACCAGTGCCTCGGTCAACAGGCGCATGGTTCCCAACGGGTCGGCACCATCGCCGCCCGCAGCGATCGCTTTCGCCGCGATGAACACCGTGAATCCTGCTACTGCGGTGACGGCGACACCGCGCGTTGTCTTCGCGCGCTGCTCGCTGATCGGTCCGGTTTGCCGGGCGACGGCGACCGTCAGGAGGATGGTGACGGGCAGCGCCCACCACGGCAACATCCCCGCCTTTGTCGCCGCGACCTGTGAGAGACCCGCGGCCGTGACGACCCAGCCGCGGGTCTGACGCAACGGCGACGTGGTCATCGTTGCACCAGCCGGCCGTCGGCAGGGTCGATCGCGACAATCGGCACGCTTGCGGCTCTGGCGAGGCGAGCAGCCTCTTCGGGCACCGCCTCGGTGCCCAGCCACAGCACAGTGGCCCCCGGCTCGAGTCGGCGAATCGCGCTCGCCACGGTTGCCGGCACGAAACCGGCGGCAGGCCCTAGTGCGGCGAACCAGTCGAGCACGTCGACCTCGGAGTCGGGGCTGATCGACTCGTCGCCGCAGACGAGCGTGACGGGCTGGCGCCGTCGCGTTGCGGCGACTGCGGTCGCGGCGCCTCGCGCGAGGGTGAGCTCCCATACCTCGCCCGAGACGGCCGACCCGATGACAATGACCATCGCGGCGTGGGCGGGTTGTTCGCGTTCCATCACGACAAGTTGGTTGCGGCGCGCCGACGCGCGCCAGTGGACATTGCCCGAGCCGTCGCCTGAGCGCCACTCCCGGATGCCGTAGAACTCCTGACCTTGGCCGCTTCGGTTCGAGCCAGCGGTGCCACTCGTCGCGCCGTGCCCCGAGTGCGGAAGCGGCAGTGGACGGGCGGGTGCTGGGTGCACCCATACCGGAGCGGTGATCGGAAACGCGCGCTGCCGGATGAACCCGCCGAGTGGCGAGTGCGCGACGACGGTGTCCTCGCCGCCGCTGGCCCAGAAGCCGCGCTGGCCTGGAGTCGCCAACACGTCAACGACCGCGATGTTGCCCCGCCGAAGCGACGGCGTCAGGACGCGCAGCTCGCCAAGGGCCGGATGGTTGTCGCCGAGCAGCATCGGCGGCAGGTAGGTACGCCGCCGGCTCGGATTCGCCAGCACAACGCGCAGTGAGGTCTCGACGCCCGCTGTCATCCGGCTCGGGGCGTGCCGGCTTACATCGATGGTGTCGATCCGAGGCGTTAGTGCGGCGTCACCGATTACGGCTCCGAGGGCAGCTGCAGCGGCGATCGTGATGGGCGTTGAGTCAACCAGTCGGCCGAGCAGCTCGAGAAGCACGGCCAGCGAGAACAGCAGTGCGGCGGTACGGGTCGGCCGGGGCAGGCTGGCCGCGCGACCAATCGCGCGGAAGGCGCCTCGCATCGCAGTATTAGGTCGCGCCGGACAGGGGCGCGGCCGCCATCCCGATGACCTCGGTCACGATCCGACCGGCACTGGCCCGGTCAGCGTCGTTGGTGGCCAGCGTGAGGCGGTGGGCGAGGACCGGCACCGCCAGCGCCTTGATGTCATCCGGCAGCACGTGCGGCCGGCCGTCGAGCAGTGTGCGGGCTTGGGCGCACCTGACCAGCGCGATTGTCGCCCGGGTGCTCGCACCGATCGCGACCAACGGGTGGCTGCGGGTCAGCGCAGTCAGGGTGACGGCATACGCCAGCACAGAGTCGGCAACGTGGACCTGACGTACCTGGCGCCGGAGCGCGGCGACCTGCTCGGGCGACATCACCGGTTGGAGCGCATCGACCGTAGGGCCGGCGAGCTGCTCGCGGACGATGCGTCGCTCGTAGTCCTCGGTGTTGACGCCGGGGTGGATCAGGGCGGTGAACCGGTCGAGCTGGCCCTCGGGCAACGGATAGGTGCCCCACTGCTCGTACGGGTTCTGTGTGGCGAGCAGGATGAACGGCTCCGGCAGCGCGTGCCGGACGCCGTCGACAGTGACCGCACCCTCGTCCATCGCCTCGAGCAGGGCCGACTGCGTACGTGGCGAGGTGCGGTTGAGCTCGTCGACGAGGACGACGTTCGCGAAGATCGGACCGGGGACGAAAGTGAACCCGCCCCGCGCGGGCTCCCAAACGGCCGAGCCGGTGATGTCGGCCGGCATGAGATCGGCGGTGCCCTGAATGCGCCTGAAGCTGCCGCCAAGTGCGTGTGCAAGCGCCCGAGCGAGCGTCGTCTTGCCCGAGCCGGGGACGTCTTCGACCAGCACGTGGCCGCCGGCGAGGACCGCGGCGACGGTGAGCTCGACTGCGGGTCGCCGACCGAGGACGATCTCCTCGACGGCGGCGACCAGCGCCCGTGCATCATCGTGGGCGCTCGAGGGCCCGGTCACCGGCGACGCGGTCACGGGCAGCCCTCCAGAATCGACATCACCGGTGTCTTCGACCCAAATGAGGCCCAACTTCAGCCGTTGGTGGTTGCGGTCGACTGATGTGCTGCGACAATCAACAGAGCAGTCGAGGTAGGAAAAGCGACAAAGGAGGTCAGCGGTGGCGGGCGTATCAACGGTGCTCCGACCGGCCGCCGTCCTGCGCGAGACCGAAGGTCGGCGGGTGGTGACCGCGCTCAGCGCACTCGACGTGGCCGACGGCGGCACCTGGAACATCAACCCGGGCCTGTGGCAGCGCTACGACAAACCGTGGGACGGCCCTGGTGGCATGGCCGGCACCTCGAAGCTGGTCGGAACGATCGGATCGACCTACGGTGCGCCTACCCGCTACGACATCACGCTCTATCGCGTCACTGTGACCGCGCACGGCTCCGAGCTCGGTTGGACGGTTGAGTCGTTGTGCAACGACGCGCTCGGCTATGCCGGGTTGACGCTGGCGAACTGCCATCGGGCCGACCTGAAGGATCCGCCGAGGCCCGACCCGTTCCACTAACGCGGCCGAATGCTTCGGTCAGGATCAACAACCAAGAAGCAACGTTCGGGCATCGCACCTAGCGCAGCGGGCTGACTCGCCGTCCGCTCCAGCGGTTGAGGGACATCTTTCGCAGTTCGTTGTGGCACAAGATGACCAGGACGGCGGCCTCGAGGAGCCAGAGCGTTCCACCGACGACAAGGTCCGCCCGGGCGTAGACCGCCGAACCGTTGGCCAGTCCCTGGACCAGGCTGCTGGTGTTGGTTGCGAAGAACACCGCCAAGGCGATCGGCGTCCAACGATGACCTCGGCCATGTGCCCACGCCATACATAGCCAGAACAAGACCGCAATGGCGGCAGCCATTACCAGCGGGTCAAGCTTGCTCATGACCGCGGCATGGCCTTGGGCGGCGTTGAAACCAGGGTTGTGACTGGCGACCTGCGACTGGACTTGGTTGGCAGTGACGAGCACCGTGATGCCGACCGCGAGCTCGACCGCCGCGCCAACAAGCATCAATTTGATTGTCGCGAAGACCGACCGTTCCGATCGGGGAACGCTCGGACGAAGCCGCATCCACATCGCACTGCGCATCAGATCCAGGCACTCGATCAGCCGGGGCTGGCGCTGGCCCTCTCCCGCTGCGGCCAGCAGAACTCCGAGGATCTCCCGGCCGTGTTCGCGACGAAACTGCTTGGGATACAGCCGCAGCCAGCGGCCGTAGCTGTGTTCGAGCTCGGCGGCGTACGTCATGTCGTCAATCCTCCCGCAAGCCCGAGGCGCGAGAACGCGGTGGAGGCGTTGGACTGGACTCGGGCGGCCTCGGTGGCGAGCTGGCTCATGCCCTCCGGGGTGAGCCGGTAATAACGCCGCAGCCGGTTGTCGACGATCTCCTCGCGGTCCACGGTAATCAGGCCGTCGATGCGCAGCCGATCCAGCGCCGAATAGAGCGTCCCAGCACGCAGCCGTACGCGACCATCCGAGATCTCGGAGACGTCAGCGATGATCCCGTAGCCGTGTTGGCTGCCCGACGCCAGCGCCGTCAGGATCAGGAACGTCGCCTCCTGCATCGTCCGCTTCACCATGTCAGCAATATATATCGATCAACGATCGGTCCACGCCGTTCGTATGTGACATAGGGGTAGCCAGGGCAGCACTCATGTGACATGCGGGTAGGCAGGGCAACCCTTATGTGACATACGAACGGCCTAATCCGTGGCGATCGCGGCGAGGACGTCGAGCTTTGCGGCTCGGCGAGCCGGCCAGCCGGCGGCGACCAGGCCGAGCAGGCCGGCGAGGACGAGGAACAGAATCAACCGCGAGCCGGGCACAACGGTGTCGCTGATGCCTTGCGAGTGCAGCGACGCCACGAGCGCGATGCCCAAGCCAGTGCCGATGATGATCCCAATGATCGCGCCGAAGATGGAGATGATCACGGACTCGGATCGGATCATGGCGCGGATCTGGCGCCGCTTCATCCCGACCGCTCGGAGCAGTCCGATTTCGTGGGTGCGCTCGAACACCGACAGCATCAGCGTGTTGACGATGCCGATCAGCGCGATGATGACCGCGAGGCCGAGTAGCGCGTAGACCAGGCCGAGAAGCTGGTTGACCTGGGCCGACTGCGACTTCTCGAACTGCGCGCGGGTCTGAACCTGCACGTTCGGGTACGGCGCAAGCGCTGTCTTCACCTCCTGCTCGACGGACGGGCTGCCGTTGGTCTTGAGCAGGACGCCGCCGGGCAGCGGATTCTGGTAGTGGGAGAGATAGAAGGCGTCGCCGACGAGATAGCTCCCGATCAGCGCGTTCGGCTTGAAGATCCCGCCGATCCGCATCGTCGAGTCGCCGGTGAGCGCGAACTTCACCGGTACGGTATCGCCGACCTGGAGGTGATCTGACTTGGCGGTCGTCGAGTCGATCAGCAGCTCTCCGGATGCCAGAGATCCTGGGTTCCCCGCTGTCATGCGAAGGATGACGGTCTGGGCCAAGCTCTGAGTCGAGACCGCGCCGAGGCTTTCCAGCGAGTGCCGAATTTCGAACTGCCCGCCGTACACCGTTGATGACGTGGTGACTCCAGGAACCGACGAAACCGCCTTCGGCACGGTGCTGCTGAAGGACCCCGACCCGGCTCCGCTGCTGTTGGGTGTGACGATCAGGTCGGCGCTGACGGCATTGTCGACGCTGCTCGTCGCCGACTTCGACAGCGACGCGCCGAAGACCGCGATTGCCGACACCAATGCCAGACCCACCATCAGTGCCGATGCGGTCTGGGCGGTGCGCCGCGGGCTGCGCATCGAGTTCTCACGGCCCAGCTTGCCAGCGACACCGAACAGGCGAGCGAGCGGTCGGCCGATGGCGCTTGAGAGTGGTCGCGCCACGGCGGGCGCCAACATCGCAACTCCGATGAAGATGCCGGCCGCGCCAAGACCCACGAGTTGGATCGCTGGCTTGGTCAGCCCGATCGTGAGGGCGATGGCGCCGAGCACGGCCAGCGATCCGCCCCAGCCGAATCGGCGCCGGAACGAGACGCTGCCGCCGCTCTGTTGGTCGGTGATCGCGGCGACGGGCGCGATCCGCACCGCGCGTCGAGCCGGGCTGATGGCGGAGGCGACTGTCACACCGACGCCGACCAGCAGCGCGACGATGACCGTGCGCGCCTCAAACACCGGCGGACCTGAAGGCAGCGTGATGCCGAATCCGCGCAGCAACGCTTCAAGCCCGACCGCGGCCAGCACACCGAGACCGATCCCGATCAACGAGGACACCAATCCGACGATTGCCGCCTCTGCCAGCACCGAGCCGAACACCTGACGCCGGCTGGCACCGACGATCCGCAACAGGGCGAGCTCGCGGGTGCGCTGGCCAACGATGATCGAGAACGTGTTGAGGATCGTGAACGCACCCACGAACAGCGAGATGAAGGCGAAGACGAGCAACGCGGTCGAGAAGAACGACAGCGCCTTGTCAACCGAGCTGGTCTGCTCGTTGACGACGGTCTGCCCGGTCACTACTTCGACGCCGCGGGGAAGGATCTGGGCGATGTCTCGCTGCACGACCGCCTTGTTTGCGCCAGGCGAGGTGACGACGTCGATGTCATCGAACTGGCCGGCCTCCCCGAACAACGTCTGGGCGGTCGGCAGATCGAAAGCTGCGAGGGTGACTCCCGCGATGTTGTTGGCATTGCCGAATTGCGCGATACCGGTGATGGTGAACGTCTTCGACGGTCCCGGCAGCAGGATGCGAACCTGATCACCCACGGCGAAGTCGTATTTCTTGGCCGTGCCGGCATCCATCACGACATCGCTGGCTGTCGTAGGTGCCTTGCCGGCCACGAGGTGAAGCTCTGAGACGCGCTGGTCCGGGTCGAAGGAAAGCCCCTCAGTTGGTGAGCCACCAGTCGCGATCGCCTTGCCGTCCCGCGACACGAATTGCGCATAGCCTCCGACTGTGCCGGCGGCGGCCTCGACTCCCGGGACACGTTGCACCGCAGGAAGGACGGACTCCGCGATGGGGTTTCGGACCGCGTTGCCCCCGCTGGAGAACTGCGCGACGCCGCGTACCTGGAAGTCGACGTTTTGGTAGACGTTGCTCAGCAGCGTCGTGAAGGTTTGATGCAGCGTGTCGGTCAGGATGAACGTGCCAGACACGAAGGTCACGCCGAGCACGATGGCGATCGCCGTCAATGTCATGCGGAGCTTGTGGGCGAGCAGGCCCTTGATGGTGACGTTCCACATCTCAGGTGCCCATGCTTCGCATCTGCTCGAGGACCGAGTCCGCGGTCGGCTCGAGGAGCTCATCGACCACGTTGCCGTCGGCCAGGAACAGGACGCGGTCGGCGTACGCCGCGCCGCGCGGGTCGTGGGTCACCATGACGATCGACTGGCCCATCTCGGTGACCGAGGTACGCAAGAACGACAGCAAGTCCGCGGAGGAGTTCGAGTCGAGGTTGCCCGTGGGCTCGTCGGCGAAAATGAGGTCCGGCCTGGTGATGAGCGCCCGGGCGCACGCGACTCGTTGCTGCTGGCCGCCGGACATCTCGGTCGGCCGGTGAGTCAGGCGGCTGGCAACGCCAAGCTGCTCGACGAGGTAGTCGAACCAGCCCTTGTCCAGCTTCGTCCCGGCAAGATCGAGCGGCAAGGTGATGTTCTCGGCCGCGGTCAGCGTCGGCAGCAGGTTGAAGGACTGGAAGACGAAGCCGACCCGATCGCGTCGTAGCTGGGTGAGGCCAGCGTCGTCGAGAGCGCCGATGTCGAGCCCGCCGACGAACGACTGACCCGAGGTAGGTCGATCGAGGCCAGCCATGCAGTGCATGAGGGTGGACTTCCCCGACCCCGACGGCCCCATGACCGCGGTGAAGCGGCCGCGTTCGAACGACACGTTGATCCCGGCTAGCGCCTCGACGGCGGCTTGGCCGGTCCCGTAGGTCTTGCGCAGATCAATGCTGTGCGCCGCCGGGGAGCCGTTGTGGCCTGCGACCGATGTGTCGGTGGTGTGCGCCATAGTTCCTCGCTGCTCAGGGGTCTGGTCCGTCCCGTCGGCAGTATATACAGATCAACTATCTATGGCCCAACCGATTTACGCCGGGCTGGTGGGTGGCGTGCGATGGATCAAGATGTCGCCGAAGCTGGTCCTGGCGTGAATGGCGGCCGTCCGCTCTGCGGCGTCCGGTCCGTCCGATCCGATCAGGGAGTTGCGTACCTGCCCGAACGACGTATGAGCGTCGAGATGGGCCGCGGTCCCGGGCCGGATCCCGATCTCGATCTCGCCGAACGCCGTCGTCAACGCCATCGAGCCGCTCGCCACTTCGCCGACCCGGACATCGCCTCTGGCCGTCTTGGCGGTGATGTCGGAGTCACCTCGATCGATGACGATCACCCCGTTGGCGTTGTGGACGCGCAGGTTGCGGCTGGCGTGCCCGATCCAGCAGTCGCCGTTGGAGTTCTTCACCACCGCGGCGCCGTCGACCTCGCCGATCCGAAGCGAGCCGGTCCCGGTGCTGACGTCCGCGTCACCGGCGACGCGACCGATGTCGATCGAGCCGGCCGAGGTGCGGGCATCCACGCCAGCCACGTCCTCGAAGCGGATGTCACCAGCCGAGATCTTGACCCGGCAAGCGCCGAGCCGGCCGGTGCCGCGAAACGCACCAACCGAAGTGCTGCCTTCGACGCTCGAGCCGGACGGCAGTTCGATGCTCACGTCGACCGAGCCGGGTCGCAGGAACAAGCCTCTACCGCGCTGTTTGGGTGCGCGCACCACAAGCTCGCCGGCGGAGTATTCGACCCGAGTCTGTTCAGCGGCCTCGACATCAGGCTGGTGGGAGGGATCGGTGGGCCGGACCTCGACGACGGTGTCGCCGCGGTCGCTGGCGACAAGCCGCGCCTCGCCGACGACGAGGGAGATCGTTGCGGTGATCGGCTCCGGTGTGGGGAAAGCAGGCATAGCGGTGTCCTCTCAAAGGGTCGTGGTGACGGTGATCAGGTGTGGGATGGAGGTGAAGGCCGAGTCGGTGCGGGCGCTAGTGCACCCACCCGGTGAAGCGGTCACCACCGCGGTAGGTCCGGCTGCCGCGACGAGTGCCGTCCGGCGGGGCGAGTGAAGCTGCCGCGGCGCGTACCAGCCAGGCGTTGACCGAAAGCCCGGCGGCCCGAGCGGCTTCCTCGACTCGATCCTTCAGGTCCTGGTTGAGGCGGAGATTGATTCGGGTCAGGTTGCTGTCCTCGCCCTCGGCTGCCGGTCGTGCAGCGAGCTCAGCCGGCCAGGTTTGGGTGTCGTCGACAGCCGCCTCGGTCGGCGGGATGCTGACGACGAAGCTGGGATCCCGGCCGCGCAGGCGCACGTCCACCGACCCGGGCGCGAGGTCGCGGGTGATCTCGCTGGCCGCCGTCGACAACGCCTCCAACAGGGCCAGTCGCGTCGCGGACTCCAGCGATCCCGCGAGCCGTTCGGCGAGCTCGCGTGCTTGCGGGCCGGCGGTTTCGGCCGCTGCTGCGAGCTGGTTTCGCACCGCGTCGATGTACGGGTCGAGATCCATGATGCCACTATGGCACCGCCATGGCACCAAAGCAAGCCAATCTGGCTCAGGTTGTCCGCTCAGCCAGGATTAGGGGCGAGTTTCGGCTGTCTTGAGCGTGGAATTCGGGTGGGTGGCGCTGGCCGGCGCGTCGACGTCGCGTCTCCCGGCGGCAGCGAGGTCGTCGTCAAGCGCGGTTTCTGCGGCGTCGAGGACACCGAGGTCAGCCCGGATATGTAGCTCGGCTGCGGTGATCAACAACGCGACCACGCCGGGAGCCGCGTGCGCTTTTGCCTCGGTGAGGCTGCGCAACTCGGTCATCAGATGCACCCGTTGGCGGTGGAGGACGCCGTCAACGGTCGCGCGATCGCCGGTGCGCGCCGCGGCCATCACCTTGAGGAAGAAGTCGTCCCGGTAGCCACGCAGCCGCGTGCTTGGCTCCTCGAGCCATTGCTGGAGCTCGGCTCGGCCCGCCTCGGTGATGTGGTGCACGAGCCGGTCCGGCTTGATCGACTGGGGGTGGACCTCTGACTCGATTAGGCCGTCGCGGCCGAGGCGTTCGAGAATCTGGTAGAGGTGCCCGATGTTCAGGCCGCCCCATTGGTCGCCGACGGCGTGCTCAAAACTCGCCCGCAACTCATAGCCGTGTGCTGGCCGATCCGCGAGGAGCGCGAGGACCGCATGGTGGATGGGCATGTGGGCCGACTGCCTCCTCGTGAGCCGCGTAACAAATCCGTCTCATTTTGCATTGCCGCTAGGTAAGGTAACCCGAATCTTGCATTGTGACTAGGTAAGACAGCGACGAAAGGTGTCGGGATGGCGGGACTCGCCTGGTCGCAGCTGCGATTTCGACCCGTGCGCCTGGTCACGTTGCTGCTCGGCCTAGTCCTTGCCACGTCGGCATTCACGGTGCTGACCGCCGCCGCCAAGACCTCACAACTACGCACGGTCGGGACGGTGTCGTCGCACTTCGTGCCGGCGTACGACATCCTCGTCCGCCCGAAAGGCGCGCGGACCGCGCTCGAGTCGCAGACCGGCACGGTGCAGCCGAACTTCCTCTCCGGCATCTACGGCGGGATCACGACCGCGCAGTACCACCGGATCGCCACGATTCCCGGTGTCCAGGTCGCCGCTCCGATCGCGATGGTCGGGTATGCATTGCTGACGACGGGGGTCACGCTGGCGTTGCCACCTGCCGACTACGCCCGCCCGGGCCGCCAGCTCTACCGGATCAGCACGACGTGGGTCAGCGATGCTGGCGCGAGCCACCTCACGGCACCAGCTTCCTATCTTTACGTGACGCCAAACCGGCTGCGTTTCCTACGATCATCCGGCGCCGTGAGCGAAGTGCTCGGGAACCACCGGCTCGCGACCGCTTGCCCGTTCCGCGAGGACCGGTCGCGCAATCCGTTCGGCGTTGCCGATCAGGCGAGCTCGCAATGCTGGTCCAAGGTCAACGGCTCACCGCCGTTCAACGGCCACGCATCGGACGCGACCGTGGGGGTGACGTGGTCACTGCCGGTGCTGATCGCCGCGATCGATCCGGGGGCCGAGGCAAAGCTCGACGGACTCAATCGCGCGGTCGTCTCCGGCTCATATCTCGCGCAGAACGCGAAGGATGGCTCGGCTCCCTACAACACCGCGACCTTTCCGGTGCTCGCCTCGTCGGACATCGGCATGGACGAGTACGCCCAGTTGGCTGTGCAGCGGTTAGGCGCACCGTCATCGACGCCGGTGATGACGACGCGCTGGTTGACTCGGGAAGCGGCGACTCCAGGACGTACGGTGCTCCGCAACCGCTCGACCGCCGCCCAGGTCTATCGCCATCTGCTGACCGAGATGGGCGGCAAGAACGGTCTGCCGAACGACGTCGATGCCTATTGGAGCGTCAGCCCGGTTCGCTATCAGCGCTTAGCGAGTGGTGCACTGTCGCCGCGGCTGAGCCACAACTCGCTCTCGATCTGGCGCACCCCAGATCCGTCCGAGGTGTCGATGGACAACGAGGACAATCAGTACCGCTCGATCAGGGTCCATTCGCACGCCTCACGCAAGTACTCCCTCGACACCAGCACCGATCGCCACGCCTCGGCTGGTAGGGGTGTTCAGTCCCGCCAAGATCGCGTCGTTCGATCCGCTTTCTGCGGTGCCGCTCGGCGCCTACCAGCCGATCGCAGCCGTCCCTGCCAACGCTGCCACCAAGAAGGCACTGGGCGGTCACAACCTGCTGCCGAACGAGAACCTCGGCGGCTACGTCAGCCAACCGGCGAACCTGATCACAACGCTGTCGGCGCTGACGGCCTTGCAGCACAGCGACCGCTATAGCGGCAACCTGCACCGGCACGACCCGATCAGCGTGATCCGAGTGCGGGTCGCCGGTGTGACCGGGCCGGACAAGGTCTCGCTCGCGCGGATCAAGGAGGTCGCTCAGCAGATCGCCCTTCGTACCCATCTCGACGTCGACATCGTCGACGGCGCGTCGGGTGCGCCTCGAACGATCGAACTGCCGGCCGGGAAGTTCGGCGTCCCCCCGCTGACATTGACCGAGGAGTGGGTCAAGAAGGGCGTGGCTGCGGCGATCATCACCGGCGTCGACAAGAACAGCGTCGCGCTCTACGTGTTGATCCTGGTCGTCTGTGCACTGTTCGTCGCGAACTCGGCGTCTGCCACCGTCCGGGCGCGAAGGCAGGAGCTCGGGCTCTTGGCCTGCATTGGCTGGACGAAGCCGCGGCTGTTTGCGACCGTGCTCGGCGAGCTCGCGATGATCGGGCTGCTGGCCGGCGTGATTGGAGCCGCGGCTGCACTTGGCCTTGCCGCTGCGCTGAATCTGCATGCGTCGGTCGGCCGTGCCGCCATGGCGATCCCGGTTGCGGTGGTTGTCGCCGTGCTCGCGGGGCTCGCGCCGGCCTGGCTCGCCGCGCATGGCCAACCGATCGCCACTGTGCGCCCGGCCGCGCTCACCGTCCGGCGGGCTCACCACCCGCGTGGCATCACCGCCATGGCAGCGGTCAACGTGCTTCGCACTCCGGGTCGCGCGGTGCTCGCGGCGATCAGCCTCGCCGTCGGCATTGTTGCCTTCACCGTGCTCGCCGCGGTCAGTGCTGCGTTTCATGGCGTCCTGGTCGGATCGCTGCTCGGCTCTGCAGTGTCGGTCCAGGTCCGTGGCGTGGACTACATCGCAGCGATTGCGACGATCACGGTGGGTGTCGTCGCGGTCGCCGATGTGATCTTCCTCAACATCAGAGAGCGTGCCTCCGAACTCTCCGCGATTCGCTGCTTCGGCTGGCGTGAGTCTGCGCTTGGCAGGCTCGTCGTCACCGAGGGCGCGCTGGTTGGACTGATCGGTTCGCTCGCTGGAGCCGCAGTCGGCCTCGTTCTTGCGGCGAAAATTGCCGGCCAATTACCTGATCGCCTGTATGCGATCGCGGCAGCAGAGGTCATCACCGGTGTCGTCATCACCTCGATCGCGGCGTTGCTGCCCATCCAGATCCTGCGCCGCCTACCGGCCTCGCACCTACTCGCCGAGGAGTGATCACTATGACCGACGACACCGGTGTGCGCCTCGAGCTGTGTGGCGTGACCAAGCGGTACGGACTCGGGAAGGACGACAATCTCAGCGCAGCCGACGACATCACCCTCGAGATCGAGGCCGGTGGTTTCGTCGCGTTGACGGGTTCGTCAGGCTCCGGCAAGTCGACGTTGTTGCATCTGGTCGGTGCGATCGACCGGGTCGATTCCGGCACGATCACGAGCAACGGGGTGGAGGTCACCGCGCTGCGCGGTGGCGCCCTCGCGTCCTACCGCCGGACCGTTGGCTTCATCTTCCAACGCTTCAATCTGCTGCCCGCGCTGACCGCGTTGGACAACGTCATCGCGCCGGTGCTTCCGTACCGGACGTCGTTCGACAAGAAGTCGCGGGCGCGAGATCTGCTCGCTGCGGTCGGCTTGAGCGCGCGAGAGAACTCACTGCCGTCGACGATGTCGGGGGGCGAGCAGCAGCGAATCGCGATCGCGCGTGCATTGATGAACACGCCCTCGCTGTTACTTGCAGACGAGCCAACCGGCAACCTCGACTCGGCTAATACGGCAGAGATCCTGCGACTGCTTGCCGGGCTTCGCGAGGACCACCGGATGACCGTGATCCTCGCGACTCACGATCCGCAGGTCGCGGCGCATAGCGAGCGACTGATCCGCCTTCGCGACGGCGCGGTCGTCGATGACATCGAGCTGGTCGCCGGCTCATCAGCAGACGACGTGATCCGCCGGGTCAGCCAACTCGGCTGACGCTCGGTCGGCGGTTGAAGGGCCTAGAACGGCACCCGGGTCGCCAGCAGCCTCTCGCCGAGGACACGGCCCGAAATAGTCCGGCAGAACTCCACCGCGTCCAGCTCCACCCGCTCGCCGCCGCCAGCGAATCTCCAGGAGCCGCCGGCCGGTCCGGTCAATGTCAACGTGCATGGCTGGCCGTGCCGGCTCGCCCATTCCGCCGCCACATCAGCAACGAACACGCCGTCGTGCTCGGCGGTGAGCACCGGCTCGCGTCCAACGGCTGAGGCGATGTCGCAGCGGTGCATCCACGGGTCGCGCGTCAGGATGATGTCGATGAGGAATCCGACCGTCCAGGCCTCGGTGTGGGTGCCGGTCTCGTCGATGGGCTGGTCCGCCATCGTTTGCCGCCGCACTAGCGATGGCGTACGACGCCGCCCCTTGGCAGCCTTCGGTCCGACTTGCGCGAGCCTCGCGACCACCTCTTGTGGCGAGTTGTGCAGGTGCTTTCGTGACTGCAGATCTGTCAACGCGTCAATGAACAGCCCGCCAGCCCGCTTGGCCGCCCGCATCTGACGAATCGACTCGAGCGGCGATGCTGCCATGTCGGCCATCCCCAGGACGTGGCACGTCATCGCATGGACATCCCACGCGGGGCAGGCCGTTGGCCGGGTCCAGTCCTCGTCCGACAGCGCGCGGGCCTGGTCGGTGAACCGGTCGTACTCGGTGCTGGCAAGCCTCATCGCGACATCGCGGTCAAGTGCCGGCTTGCGGGCAGCTCGCGACGCGCTCGCGACCGTGGTCCCACTCACGACTGGCCCCTGACGTTGCTCGCGTTGGTGACCGTGACCCGCACTCGTGCCCCGGCGTACCCGCGGTGGCTGATGCGCACCTGGCCATGACCGAGCGACGCCCGGCTCGACGTGGTCAGGCGGGCGATGCCGTGGCGGTTGGTGTGAGCTTTGTGACCCGCGAAGCTCACGACGGCGCCCGCGACCGGCGCCCCGGCATCGGTGACCTTGACCGTGTATCGATGGCCGCGACGCCAGACCCGGCTGGCAGACCCGCTCAGGCCGGGCAAGATCTGCGCCGAGTCCATCGAGCCGTGAGCAGCCGAGAATAGGGACACCACATCGAGCGGCCCTAGCGCGCCGTCCCCTGCGATGCGGTATGCCGTGGTGCCGCGCGGCGGCGCGATAGTACGGATGGCGCCGGCTCTGGTCGCTGCGGCGTTGCTTCGCGTGGCGCGCACGCTGTTGCCGTCGCGCCAGAACAGCCAGAGCTTGCCGTGTGGTCCGGCACCGAGCGACACCTGCCCGGCGGTGTTCACGGACCTGACGATGAATGCCGGATGCCTCGCGCCGACCCGCCAGACCACGATCGAGCGGTCGGACGGAGTCGCGTACGCGGTGTAGACGCCGCCGCCGGCGCTGGCTGGCCGCGACACGGCGGGGAGATCCTGGTCCGGCGCGGTCGAGGTTGCCGCGCCGCCTCTCGCCAGGAACGAGGCTGGCGCGTGGACCAACGCACCTTCCGTGGGATAGATGCGCTGAGCGTCGACCCCAGTGGTTCGCGGCTTGCCGCTGTTGGAGTACCAGATCGCCCACACGTTGGAGGTCGACTTGTCTTCGCCGAGACCAGTGCTGTAAGCGAAGTTGCCGGTGCTCGAGGTATGCCCGTCGGCGGTCGCCGCCGGGATGTGCGAGTCGATCCCGTGATGGAAGGTGATGCGCGAGGTGGAGGCCTCGGTGAACGCGACGAGCGGCGAGCCGTTGTAGTCGATCGCCGCGGTGCCGTACGACCCGAAGGCGGCCGTGCTCTGCGAGAGTGACCCGGTCCCCAGCGTCCAAGCCGTCCCATTGGGGCTGGTCAGGTAAAACTCCGCGCCGCTGGTGTAGGGGTCCGGGGTGTTTCCGTTGCGAAGCCCGGAGAACGCGATGACGCGCTGTGAGCCGATGCCGAAGATCACCGGATCCTCGATGATGCCGTCCCAGACCATGATGCGGATCGCGGCGGTCTTTGGCTTGCCATTGGCGCCGATGATCCGGGTGTAGAGCGCGATTCGCTGGCCCTGCGGTTGAGTCCAGATCGCCTGCAGGTCTTGGCCGAAGCGATGGACGGCCGGCTGCCGAACGGTGTCGATGTTGCCCTTCGACAGCGTCGTCCAGTGGCCGTCGGGCGTCGCGTGTGCCGCCGGCAGCGAGCCGAGGGACAGACCTGTCGCAAGGGCCACGGTGCTGATGAGGCTGGCGCGCCAGCGGGTTCGAGACTGCAACGACATGACGTTCCCTTCGAGGAGAGCGAGCCGGTCACTGCGCGACCGTTGGCGGACTGCTTCCACACCGCCGATGAGGACTGGGCTGACGCTAGGCACGGCTCGACTGCACCGCGTCCGTGCAACTACGGAACTTTGCTCGGGAGCACGTCCGGAGCTACTACTCCGCCGGCAGGATCACTCTCGCGGTGCAAATCCGGTCGAAGCCGAACCGCGCGGCGACGTTGACGGCACGGACGGCGTCAGGCGACACGGCGCGGAACAGGCAGAAGCAGGTGTCCTCGGCCGGTACGAGGGTCGAGTGCAGGTAGTGGACCGGCGTGGCGGTGCCCTGGGTAGCGAGACAGGCCCGGGTCAGCCGGGCCACGGCGGCCTCGAGGTCTGCCGAGTCTGCGGCAGAGAGGTATCGCTCCACCAGGAAGGCGAGGCCGCCCAACTCGATCTGCACCGTCGTCACTCGCCGAGGCTAGGAAGCGATGGTCAGGCGGCGCATCCGTGGCGCTACCGGTCTTTGCCCGCGCCCGCGCATGCGACTCTGGTGGCAGCCGTACGGGTCGGCAGTTGCGGACCCAACGGTCAACCGGGGAGGCCGCCGTGACTGAGAGCGGCCCGGTTGCCATCGGACGGGACCAAGAACTCGCCGAGGTCGAGGACTTCTTGCGAGCCAGCGGCGGCCCGGCATCGTCGCTTGTCATTCAGGGCGTGGCCGGCATCGGCAAGACCCTGATCTGGAACGCCGCGCTGACCGAAGCCCGGGCGCTCGGCATCGCGGTCCGGGAGTGTCGCTGTGCCCAGGCTGACACGAACCTTCCGTTCGCGGGTTTAGGCGATCTGTTCGACAACCTGGACGACGACGTGATCGGCGCGCTGCCAGAGGTGCAGCGCCGTGCGCTGTCGGCGGCGCTGTTGCTGGATGACAGCAGTGAGGTGTGGGTCACCGAGCGCGTGGTGGGTGTCGCTGTGCTCAGCGTCCTCCGCGCGCTGGCCGCGGCTCCTGTGATCTTGGCAATCGACGATGTGCAGTGGTTGGACTCGTCATCTCGGAAGGCGCTGACGTTCGCATTGCGCCGATTGCGAGCTGAGCCCGCGCATCTGGTCGCGTCCTACCGGTTGATGGCGGAGGACAGCGCGGGGGTCGACGCCGATCTGGGTCTGGCCGGGCGGCGCATCACGATCGGTCCGTTGAGCGTGGGCGCGCTGCGCCGAGTGCTTCGGTCACGGCTTGCATTGGCAGTGTCGCGCCCGACCCTGACCCGGCTTCATGACGCGACGGGTGGAAACCCGATGGCCGGCCTGGAGATCGGGCAGGCGTTGCAACGCCTCGGCCGGGAACCGCCCGCGGACGAGCCGCTGCCGGTGCCGACTGATCTGCGGGTGCTCGTCGCCGAGCGTCTCGACGTGCTGGCGCCGCTGACGAGGGAGCTGTTGCTGCTGTGCGCCGCGCTGGCGCACCCGACCGTCGAGACGCTTGTCGGGCTCGGTGATCCTGAGCTCTACCGGCGCGCCTTGGACCAAGCTCTCGCGGCGGGGGTTGTGGAGTGCGACGGCGAGCGAGTCCGGTTCGTGCATCCGTTGCTCGCCTCGGTCCCATACGCCGGGCTGACGCCGGAGGCCCGCCGCCGGCTCCACCTGCGACTGGCGGCCGTCGTCAGCGATCCCGAGGAGCACGCGAGGCATGCGGCTCTCGGGAGCGAGGAAGCCGATGAGGTGATCGCCGCCACCCTCGAGGAGGCCGCGCGGCGGGCGAGTCGGCGAGGCAGCACAGACGCCGCGGCCGAGCTCGCCGAGCTCGCCGTCGCGCGTACCCCGCTCGAGGAGGTCCTGCACCTGCAGCGTCGCCGGTTCGACGCGGCCGACTACCTGTTTCACCTCGGCGACCCGGCGCGGGCGCGGGCGATGGCACTGGCGGGTGTCGACCTTGCGCCGGAGGGTGGGACTCGGGTGCGAGGCCTGCTGGTGCTGGCCGCAATCTCCTATTGGACCGAGGGCGACGCCGGACCGGGGCCGTGGTGCGACCAGGCGATGAGCGCGGCCGGCTCAGACCCACTGTTGTTGGCCCGATGCCACGTGGCGATCGCCGACATCGTTCCGGCCGGGGTCGAGGCGAGCCTTGCGCACGCCCACGCCGCTGTCGAACTGCTCGAGCGGGTGGCCGAACCGCCGCCCGCGCTGCTGTCGACCGCACTCAAGCTGATTGCGTACCACGAGCTGCGGGTCGGCCATGGGCTTTCGCTCGCGACGTTGGAGCGGGCCCTCGACCTCGACGCGGCGGCCGAGCCCGTCGCGGTGATGGATCGCGCCGGTATGTACCTCGGCATGTTGCTGCGGTTCGGCTGCGAGTTCGAGTCGTCACGGCAATACCTGCTCGAGATGCGTGACAGCGCCCTCGACGAAGCCGACGACAGCGCGCTGCCCAACATCTACGGACACCTCGCGCTGCTCGAGTGTTGGTCGGGCAACTACCGCGTTGCCATCGACCTCGCCGTTGCGGGTCGTGAGCTGATCGCGCACACCGGGATCGGCTCACCTTCGGTCACTTCTGCACACTCGTTGGCCTACGCCCAGTTGGGAGACCTTGCCGCCGCGCGCACGCTCGCCTTGGCGGATCTTGCCGCCGACGAAGCCTTGGGCGAGGAGGCCGGCGTCGCCTGCCAGTTGCGCAGCCTCGGGTTCATTGAGCTGTCCGCAGGCAACTTGGCAACGGCGGCGGATCACCTGCTCCGGGCGATCGCGATCGGGGCAGGGCTCGGCGTGCGGGAGCCGGGCATCCTGCGGATCCATGGCGATGCCGTCGAAGCGCTCATTGGACTCGACCGGCTCGGCGAAGCGGCAGCTCTCATCGACGACCTCGACCGATCCACTGAGAGCGGCCTGCCATGGGCGGCAGCGATTGCGGCTCGCTGTCGCGGCCAGCTGCAGGCGAGCCACGGTGATCTGGCGGGAGGCATCGAGAGCCTCGAGCGGGCCGTCGTCGCCCACGACCGGGTGCCGATGCCGTTCGAGCGGGCGCGCACGTTGCTGGTGTTGGGCACACTGTTGCGCCGCGGCCGGCGAAATCGCGATGCCCGCGGCGCGCTGGAAGCAGCTCGCGACGGCTTTATGCATCTCGGTACTCCGCTGTTCACCGAGCGGGCAGCCGTCGAGCTCGCCAGCATCGGCGGCAGGGTCAGTGAGCAGCAGGAGCTGACGGCCACGGAAGCACGGGTAGCGGATCTGACCGCTGCCGGGCAGACCAATCGGGAGGTGGCCGGCGCGTTGTTCATGAGTGTCAGGACGGTTGAAAGCCATCTGGCTCACATCTACCGCAAGCTCCAAGTCCGATCTCGGACAGAGCTCGCGCGTCGGATCACGATCGACAAGTCGCGCTGAGCCCGCACTGATGGGTCCCGAGCGGGTGACGGGAATCGAACCCGCACTGTCAGCTTGGGAAGCTGATGTTCTGCCATTGAACTACACCCGCGGCCGCCGGTGGTCGCCGACGATCGGGCCGAGGATAGCCTCCACGGGTGCTCCTGAGCGACCGTGACATCAGGGCGGAGATCAAAGCCGGCCGGCTGGGAATCGACCCGTACGACGAGACCCTGGTGCAGCCGTCGAGCATCGATGTCCGCCTCGATCGACTCTTCCGCGTCTTTGAAAACCATCGCTATCCGCACATCGATCCGGCCGAGGCGCAGGATGACCTCACCCGCCTGGTGGAGACGGCGGAAGACGTGGCGTTCATCCTGCATCCCGGCGAGTTCGTGCTCGGGTCGACGTATGAGGTGATCAGCCTCGCCGATGACCTCGCGGCGCGACTCGAGGGCAAGAGCTCGCTTGGCCGGCTCGGGCTGCTGACCCACTCCACGGCCGGGTTCATCGATCCCGGATTTTCTGGGCACGTCACCCTCGAGCTGTCGAACGTCGCGACGTTGCCGATCAAGCTATGGCCGGGCATGAAGATCGGCCAGGTGTGCGTCTTCCAGCTCTCGACGCCGGCCGAGCATCCGTACGGATCTTCGATCTACGGCTCCCGCTACCAAGGGCAACGCGGCCCGACCCCGTCACGGTCGAGCGTGAACTTCCGTCGCGGCGGCCTCGCCTGACCGAGCGGTCCTAGGTCGAAACCTTCAGCGGCCTGCTTGCGACCGAGGTGCCAGTGACACTGGCTCCGCTGCCGTTGATCTGGAACATCCGGACGTTGTATTGCCCACTCGGAATGTCGACGGTGAACGACCCGTGGGCGGTGCATTTCGCGGACAGTTTCGACGCTGGGACTGCGAGCTCCGTGGTGCCTGGCCTGCCGCCGGTGTCGGGGACGGGATGGAGCTGGCCGGGCTTGGATCCGGGCACGAGGCTCCCCACCCCAATGGCGATCAGGAAGTGGGCGTTGGCGGGGCCGGTCGCCGACCAACGAACGACCGAGCCTTGGTGCGTGGTGCTGGAGCTCAACGCCAGCGCCGGTGTCTTGCAGCTGGTCACCAGGGTTGGCGCTCGTGAGTCGAGCCCGTTGCGGATCAGGATCGCGACGACGATCGCCGCAACGCCGCCGAGGGTCCACCGCCACGTGGATCGACGTGGCAGGTCGACCGAGGTGCGCAGCGGCTTCGGCATGTCCGCAGCTCCGGCGGCCTGCTCGCGCCGCTTGTATTCGGTCTCCTCGAAGGCGCGCTCCTGCCAGTCGCGCCGGTTCTTCGGACGTACCACCTCGACCGGCTAGCGCTCGGAGTCGGGCGGGGCCGGCTCGTCGGTGGACGGGACGTCGGCTGCGGGCGCGCCCGCAGTGACTTTGCGAAGGCCGATCGAGTCGGCCAACACCTGCGCGATGTCGATGACCTTCACGCCCTGCGCACCACCGTCCGCGCGTTTCGCACTGACGGCGTCGTCGAGCATGATCAAGCAGTACGGGCATGACGTCGCGATGATCTCCGCGCCGGTGCCGAGCGCCTCGTCGGTGCGCTCGACGTTGACCCGCTTGCCGATGCGCTCCTCCATCCACATCCGCGCGCCACCGGCGCCACAGCAGAACGCCCGCTTTCCGTGCCGGTGCATCTCGACCCGCTCAATGCCGGGCACCGCGTCGAGAACTGTTCGCGGCGCGTCGTACTCGTTGTTGTGGCGACCGAGATAACACGGGTCGTGGTAGGTCAGCTTGGCGACGATCGGGTCCTGCGGCGCGAGCTTGCCCTCGGCGACGAGCTTGCCGAGCAACTGCGAGTGGTGGACGACCTCGTAGTTGCCACCGAGTGCTGGATATTCGTTGCCGATGGTGTTGAAGCAGTGGGGGCACGACGCGATGATCTTCTTCACGCCCGCACCGTCGAGGGTCTCGATGTTGGCCTTGGCCATCTCCTGCCAGAGGTATTCGTTGCCGATGCGTCTGGCGGGGTCGCCGGTGCAGGACTCCCCCGCGCCGAGGATGGCGAACTTCACGCCGGCCGCATGCATCACCCGCGCGATCGCCTGGGTTGACTTGCGCGCTCGGTCGTCGAGGCCCCCGGCGCAGCCCACCCAGTAGAGCCACTCGATGTCGTCGGGGATTCGGTCGGAGACCACCGGGATGTCGAACTCAACGTCCTCGGTCCACTCCATCCGCATGTCGGCGCGCAGCCCCCACGGGTTGCCCTGGTTTTCGACGTTGCGCAGCATCGTGCCGGCCTCGGTCGGGAAGGAGGACTGCATCAGCACCTGGTAGCGACGCATGTCGAGAATCGCGTCGACATGCTCGATGTCGACCGGGCACTCCTCGACGCACGCCCCACAGGTCGTGCATGCCCACAGCGCCTCGGGGTCGATGACATCAGGCACGAGCATGGTCGGCTCGAGGTCTGAGCCGTCCTCTCCCTTGCCGCCCATCAAGCGGTTGGCCTGCGCCATCATCGAATCGCGAAGGCTGGTAATGATCAGCTTCGGGTTGAGCGGCTTGCCCGTGTTCCAAGCCGGGCACTTGTCTTGGCAACGACCGCATTCGGTGCACGCCAAGGTCTGCAGCAGTTGCTGGTGGTGGAAGTTCTCGATGACGCCGGCGCCGAGCACAGCGTCCTCGTCCTCCATCAGCTTCTCGAGGTCCGGCGTCGTGCCCAGCGCGCCAAGCGCCTTTGGCTGGCGCTTCATCGAGGCGTTGATCGGCGCCGTGAAGATGTGCATGTGCTTGCTGTAGAGCACGACGATCAGGAAGCTCATGACCACTGCGATCTGGGCGACGATGAAGATCGTCTCGAACGCCTCGCTGTCAGGGGTGATGTACGACGTCGCCTTCGAGGCGAACGCCCACCAACCGTCATGCTGGTACGGGAAGTTGCCACTGGCGATCTGCGCGCCGCGGTAGAGCAGCAACGTCGCGATGACCAGGAAGATCATGCCGAGCACGATGAACGCCTGGTCGGTGTGCGACCCGTAGAACCGGGATTTGCGGTCCAAACGCCTCGGCGAACTCCGGAGCCGGATGGCGGTGAAGACGAGCAGCGCGATCAGCACGGCAACCGCGAAGCTGTCCTCGATCAGGCCGAGCGCGCGGCTGTGCCCGATGACCGGGATCGCGAAGTCTCGCTTGAACAATGAGCCGTAGGCCTCGACGATCGTCAGGATCAGCACGATGAAGGCCCAGAACGTCAGCGCGTGGGCGGTGCCCGCGACTTTGACCTTGAACAGCTTGCGCTGCCCGAACACGTCGGTGATCTGCGCCTTGATCGCGCCAGCGACGTGCGGCCGGCGTTCGGGCGGGATGGGTGCACCGGCCAGGACAAGCCTGGCGAGCCACCCGACCCGGTAGCCCGCGACAGCGAGCGCGGCGACGGTCACGACCAAGCCGGCAATGAGGCGAACTGTCACGCGGGAAGCGTACGAGCCTGAGTCGCTGCGCGCACGCCCGCCTCGCCTGTTCTCGTGAGATCACGGCCAAAGGTCCAACAGCGAACGCCAACAGCGAAGGTCAACAGCAAAAGGCGCTCACTACCAGGGCCTGGGCGGTTTATCCCGTAACGTCTGATTCTTTCGGTTGGGTTCACGATCATGGCCATCTGGGACGGCTCTAGCGGCCCTAAACGGCCGTCGGATTGAGCACGACCGGGGAATCAGACGTGACCGGACAAAACCCCAGAGCCACCCGGTAGTGAGCGCCTATCGCTTTTGACCTGACGTACGTGGCCTCACAGCTGGTGGGCGAGCCAGTCGATCACGGGGATCATGACGATCGGGGCGGTGAAGACGAGCAGCCCGAGGATCACGAGCGCGGCCATGATCCGGATCCGCAGCCGCGGCTCGCCGCGCGTGTCCTGCAGCCGGCCGAGCACGCGTGAACGCTACGCCGATCTGGCCGGGTTGGCATCTGAAATGGCCTGTCGGACGTTGTAGACCCCGTCCGAAAGAAAGTTGAGCGAATCTGGCTCAACCCGGAATTGACAAGGTAGCTGGCGGTGTTCACTATGAGTACAGGCGGCTCAACTTCCGATGGGCTGCATCCGGACAACAGTAAGAAAGGTCATCACCATGGGAAGAGCGGTTGGCATCGACCTCGGGACGACGAACAGCGTCGTCACCGTGCTCGAGGGTGGAGAGCCCAACGTCATCGCTAACGCCGAGGGCTCGCGGACGACGCCGAGCGTCGTCGCGTTTGCCAAGAACGGCGAAGTACTCGTTGGCGAGGTCGCCAAGCGCCAGGCCGTCACCAACCCCGATCGGACGATCCGGTCCGTCAAGCGCCACATGGGCACTGACTGGACGGTCGACATCGACGGGAAGAAGCAGACGCCACAGCAGATCTCAGCCTTCATCTTGCAGAAGCTCAAGCGCGACGCTGAGGCCTACCTCGGCGAGTCCGTCACCGATGCGGTCATCACCGTCCCGGCGTACTTCTCCGACGCTCAGCGTCAGGCCACCAAAGAGGCTGGTCAGATCGCGGGGCTCGAGGTGCTCCGAGTCATCAATGAGCCGACGGCGGCTGCGCTGGCGTACGGCCTGGACAAAGAGGCCGACCAGACGATCCTCGTGTTCGACCTCGGTGGTGGCACGTTCGACGTGTCGCTGCTGGAGATCGGCGAGGGCGTGATCGAGGTCAAGGCCACCAGCGGTGACAACCACCTCGGTGGCGACGACTGGGACCAGCACATCGTTGATTGGCTGGTCGAGAAGTTCAAGGGTGGTCACGGCATCGACCTGTCCAAGGACAAGATGGCGATGCAGCGGCTGCGTGAGGCCGCCGAGAAGGCCAAGATCGAGCTGTCGTCGTCCTCGGACACGACCGTCAACCTGCCGTACATCACCGCGAGTGACGCCGGCCCGTTGCACCTCGACGAGAAGCTGACCAGGGCGGAGTTCCAGCGACTGACCTCCGACCTGCTCGACCGGACCAAGGGCCCCTTCGAGCAAGTGATCCGCGATGCCGGCATCAAGGTCTCCGACATTCACCACGTGGTGCTCGTCGGTGGCTCGACCCGCATGCCCGCGGTGGTCGATGTGGTGAAGTCCCTCACCGGTGGGCGCGAGCCCAACAAGGGTGTCAACCCCGACGAGGTCGTCGCGGTCGGCGCTGCATTGCAGGCCGGTGTGCTCAAGGGCGAGGTCAAGGACGTCCTGTTGCTCGATGTGACCCCGCTGTCGCTGGGCATCGAGACCAAGGGCGGCATCTTCACCAAGCTGATCGAGCGCAACACCACGATCCCGACGAAGCGCAGCGAGATCTTCACGACAGCTGATGACTCTCAGCCGTCCGTCCAGATCCAGGTCTTCCAGGGTGAGCGGGAGATTGCTTCCTACAACAAGAAGCTCGGCATGTTCGAGCTGACTGGTCTGCCGCCAGCACCCCGTGGCGTGCCGCAGATCGAGGTCACCTTCGACATCGACGCCAACGGCATCGTCCACGTCAGTGCCAAGGATCTCGGCACCGGCAAGGAGCAGTCCATGACGATCACCGGTGGCTCCGCGCTGCCGAAGGACGACATCGACCGCATGATGCGAGAGGCCGAGGAGTACGCCGAGGAGGACCGCAAGCGGCGCGAGTCAGCGGAGGCCCGTAACCAGGCCGACGGTCTGGTCTACAGCACCGAGAAGTTCCTCGCCGACAACGGCGACAAGGTCCCGGCCGACGTCCGTGACGAGGTCACCGCAGCGGTCGCCGAGGTCAAGGCGGCGCTCGAGGCTGATGACGTCGACGCGATCACCCGCACGGCGGAGGCACTCGCCACAGTGAGCCAGAAGATGGGCCAGGCGATGTACGCCGCCAATGCCGAGTCCGGTGACGCTGGTGCAGGCGCACCAGGTGCCGACGGTGCCACGAATGACAGCGACGACGATGTTGTCGACGCGGAGATCGTGGACGAGGCCCCGAGCAGTGATGACGGGAGTGCTGCGTGAGCGAGGCTCCCGAGGATGGCCCGGTCATCCGTGACCGACGCCGCTTCGACCCGGCGACCGGGGAGGTGCGTGCGGGGGTAGCCGATCAGGTTGCCCCTGACGCGCCGCCCGGCCCGGCCGGCGGCGAAGACATCACCGGTCTCGAGGCACAGGTCGCGGAACGTACTGCTGATCTGCAGCGGCTCCAGGCGGAGTACGCCAACTACCGGCGTCGCGTGGAACGCGATCGTCAGGCGGTCGGCGAGAACGCGCTCGCGTCCGTGTTTGCCAACTTGCTGCCAGTCCTCGACGACATCGACCGTGCCCGCTCGCACGGCGAGGTCGAGGGCGGGTTTGCGCGGGTTGCAGATGGGCTCGAGGCGACGTTGACCAAGCTCGGCCTGCAGCGCTTCGGTGAGGCCGGCGAGCCGTTCGACCCCACGATGCACGAGGCCCTCACTCACGGCTTCTCCGACGACGTCGCTGAAGCGGTCAGTGCTGAGGTCTTCCAGACCGGCTACCGCGTCGGCGACCGGGTGCTGCGGCCTGCGAGGGTCGCGGTGCTCGAGCCAGCCGTCGCCGCGCCGGCAGAGACCAACGGCGGCGAGGCACCGGCGTCAGAGACGCCTGATTTTTCGTCGGAACCGCCGTCGCCGGAAGGCGACGACGTCACGGAGTGACGGACGCCTACCGATACATGACACCGAATTTCGATAGCGGAGAGGAGAGACGCGCGTGAGCGCCCGCGACTACGTCGAGAAGGATTACTACGCGGCGCTTGGCGTCTCGAAGGAAGCGACTCCGGCTGAAATCAAGAAGGCCTACCGCAAACTGGCCCGCAAGTACCACCCGGACGCGAACGGCGGCGATGTCAAGGCCGAGGAGAAGTTCAAGGCAGTCTCCGAGGCGTATGACGTCCTGTCCGACACGACCAAGCGCAAGGAGTACGACGAGGCGCGATCGCTGTTTGGCGGCGGCGGCTTCCGAGTGCCTCGAGGTGCCGGTGGCCCGGCTGGCCCTGGTGGTCAGACCTTCGACCTCGGTGACCTGTTCGGCGGCGCGAGTGCCGCGGGCGGCGGTGGGCTCGGCGACTTGTTCGGCGGTCTGTTCGGCGGCGGCGGTCGGCGTCCTACTGCTGCTGGTCCGCGCCGCGGCGCCGACGTCGAGGCCGAAGTGACGCTGTCGTTCAACGACGCAACCGAAGGCGCGACCGTCCCGCTGACTATCTCTGGTCCGCACATCTGCCCGACCTGCGCCGGCAGCGGCGCGAAGCCGGGCACTGCCACCCGCGTCTGTCCGGGTTGCTCAGGCACCGGGATGTCGACGAAAAACCAGGGCGGCTTCGCGTTTGCCGAGCCGTGCCGCGACTGCCGCGGCCGTGGCTTGGTCGTCGATGACCCGTGCCCGACCTGTGCTGGATCTGGCCAGGCGATCACGACCCGCAACCTGCGGGCGCGGATCCCGGCCGGAGTTGCAGACGGTCAGCGCATCCGGCTCAAGGGCAAGGGCGAAGCCGGCGAGCGTGGCGGGCCGGCGGGCGATCTCATCGTCACAGTGCATGTCGCGCCACACAAGATGTTCGGGCGCAAGGGCCACAACCTGACCCTGAAGCTGCCGGTGACGTTTGCCGAAGCTGCGCTCGGCGCGACGGTCAAGGTGCCGACGCTCGACGGTCCAAGCGTTTCGATGAAGGTGCCAGCCGGCACCACCAACGGCCGCGTGCTTCGACTCCGAGGCAAGGGCGTGACGAAACGCGATGGCACGAAGGGCGACCTGCTCGTCTCGATCGAGGTCGTCGTGCCTGAACAGCTTTCTGACGAGGCGCGCGAGGCGTTGCAGGCCTACGCCGCCACCAACTCCGAGGATCCGCGTGCGCACCTGGCATCGGGGGTGACTGAGTGATGAGTGATGGTTTTGGCAGCGGCGTGCCAGACGACGATGCGCCGGTCTTCGTGATCTCGGTCGCCGCGACGCTGTCCGGGATGCACCCGCAGACCCTTCGGGCCTACGACCGGATCGGTCTGGTCTCGCCCGGCCGCACCACCGGCCGCGGCCGGCGCTACTCCGCACGCGACATCGCGTTGCTACGTGAAGTGCAGCGGCTGAGCCAGGACGAGGGCATCAACCTCGCCGGCGTCAAGCGGATCCTTGAGCTCGAGAGCCAGGTCCAGGCGCTGCAGTCCCGCCTCATCGAGCTGCACTCGCAGCTCGAGGCGATGCATCACGAAGCGGCCCGGCGCGAGCGGAAGGTGCATCAGTCCTACCGCCGCGACCTCGTGCCGATCGACCAGGGCGCGGTCGTCGTCTGGCGACCGAGCTCCGGCCAACCCTGAATTGTCTGACACCGCAACAGCGAATTGAGATTTTGATGGACACCTACAGATTCACGGCACGAAGCCAGGAGGCGTTGGGAGCCGCCGTGACGGCGGCCGGCGCGGCCGGGCATCCCCATGTCGAGCCGCTGCACATCTTGCTCGCCCTGCTCGCGCCCATCGATGGCGTTCCCCGCCCGTTGATCGAGGCGGCCGGTGGCGACCCTGCGGTCATCGCGCGGGAGGCGCGGGCGGCACTCGACCGGCTGCCAACAGCGACCGGCGCCACTGTCGCCGCGCCTGGACTGTCGAGCCCGTCGTTGGCGGTCGTCAACGCTGCGGCTGAGCTCGCGAAGTCACTGGGAGACGAGTACGTCTCCACCGAGCACCTGATCGTCGGCCTCGCGAAGGCCGGCGGGTCACCGGTGACCGACCTGTTGCCGGACCCCGACTCCTTGCAAGCGGCGTTCACCGCCGTACGCGGATCGGCGCGGGTCACCAGCCCCGAGCCCGAGGGCACCTACCAGACCTTGGAGAAGTACGGCGTCGATCTCACCGCACAAGCCCGCGAGGGCAAGCTCGATCCGGTCATCGGCCGTGACACCGAGATTCGCCGCGTCGTTCAGGTGCTGAGTCGTCGTACCAAGAACAACCCCGTGCTGATCGGGGAGCCAGGCGTCGGCAAGACCGCGGTCGTTGAGGGCCTGGCGCAACGCATCGTCGCGGGCGACGTGCCCGAGTCGCTGCGTGGCAAGCGGCTGGTCTCGCTGGATCTCGCCGCGATGGTGGCCGGCGCGAAATACCGCGGGGAGTTCGAAGAGCGGCTCAAGGCCGTCCTCGCCGAGATCCGCGACAGCGACGGGCAGATCATCACCTTCATCGACGAGCTGCACACTGTCGTCGGCGCTGGTGCGACCGGTGACAGTGCGATGGATGCCGGCAACATGCTCAAGCCGATGCTGGCGCGAGGCGAGCTACGGCTGATCGGCGCGACCACGCTCGACGAATACCGCACGTCGATCGAGAAGGACCCGGCGCTCGAGCGCCGGTTTGCCCCGGTCATGGTCGGCGAGCCGAGCGTCGAGGACACGATCGCGATCCTGCGGGGTCTGAAGGACCGCTACGAACGCCACCACGACGTGCGCATCACTGATGCCGCACTGGTCGCGGCCGCGACGCTGTCCGACCGCTACATCACGGCTCGGTTCCTGCCCGACAAGGCGATCGACCTCGTCGATGAGGCGTCCGCTCGGCTCGCGATGGAACGCACGTCGAAGCCGGTCGAGATCGACGATCTCGAACGCCAGGTGGGACGGCTCTCCGGCGATGTCAGTCAGCTCGAAGGTGAGACCGGCGAGGAGTCCGAGGCACGTCTCGAGGCGGCCAGGTCCGAGCTTGCCGACAAGGAGGAGCAGCTGCGCAGCCTCGTGGCACGGTGGTCGTTGGAGACCACCGGCGAGCAGCGCGCGAGCGACCTCAACCGCAGACTGTCCGAGCTGCGAGAGCAGCGTGACCGGGCCGAGCGCGATGGCGACTGGGCGACCGAGGCGCGACTGCGCATCGCCGACATCCCGGCGGCCGAGGCCGAGCTCGAGGCTGCTACCGAGGCGGCACGAGGCATCGACCACATGGTTGCTGAGGAAGTGGGGCCAGACGACATCGCCGAGGTGGTCGCGTCCTGGACCGGCATTCCGGCTGGGCGGTTGCTCGAAGGCGAGACCGCCAAGCTGCTGCGCATGGATGAGGCGCTGTCGGCTCGAGTCGTGGGCCAGGACGACGCCGTGCATGTCGTGTCCGACGCAGTCCGGCGTGCTCGCTCCGGCATCTCCGACCCCGACCGGCCGACCGGCTCGTTCCTCTTCCTCGGCCCGACCGGTGTCGGCAAGACCGAGCTGGCAAAGGCGCTGGCCGACTACCTGTTCGACGACGAGCGCGCGATGGTGCGGATCGACATGAGCGAGTACGGCGAGAAGCACAGCGTCTCGCGGCTGGTCGGTGCACCACCCGGCTACGTCGGATATGACGAGGGCGGGCAGCTGACCGAGGCAGTGCGACGTCGGCCCTACACCGTGGTTCTGCTCGACGAGGTCGAGAAGGCACATGCCGATGTCTTTGACGTACTGCTGCAAGTGCTCGATGACGGTCGGCTGACCGATGGCCAGGGGCGTACGGTCGACTTCCGTAACTCCATCCTGCTGCTGACGTCCAACCTCGGCTCGGTCTTCATCAACGATCCGGCGCTGGCTGAGGACGCTAAGCGTGAAGCGGCGTTGCAGGCCGCGCGCGATCACTTCAAGCCGGAGTTCCTCAACCGGCTGGACGACATCGTGGTCTTCCACTCGCTCGGCACCGAGCAGCTCGCTGCCATCGTGGACATCCAGGTGGCTCGCCTTGCCTCACGGCTTGGCGCCCGGCGCCTGACGCTCGATGTCACTGCGGGCGCGCGCGAGTGGCTGGCGTTGACCGGCTTCGACCCGGTCTACGGCGCCCGCCCGCTGCGGCGGCTTGTCCAGACGGCGATCGGCGACCCGCTGGCTCGCTCACTGCTGTCGGGCGAGATCAACGACGGCGACACCGTCCTCGTCGAGGTGACGCCTGACCGATCGGGCCTGAGCGTGGCGGCGAAGCGAGCGGTTTCGGTCTAGGTCTCAGTCACCCGTAACACACATTTCATCGCCGTTTAGGGATGCTCTATGCACCTCAGACGGCGATGATCTTTGCGGGGTCGCTTTGACCTGGTGCGCGAAACTCGCTGGCAGCCGGCGATATGGTCGGTGGCGTGGGCGATCGCGAGGAACTGCTGCAGCGGATCAAGGACGATGCCGTGGTTCACGGCAAGGTGACGTTGTCCTCCGGTCAGGAGGCTGACTACTACGTCGATCTGCGGCGGGTGACGTTGGCCGCCAACGCGGCGCCGCTAGTCGGCCGCGTGATGCTGGCGGCGACGTCTGATCTCGACTACGACGCGGTCGGCGGGCTCACGCTCGGCGCAGACCCGGTCGCGGCCGCGATGCTGCACGCTGCGGCCGCGCAGGGCCGGACGCTTGACGCGTTCGTGGTGCGCAAGGAGGGCAAGGCCCACGGGTTGCAGCGTCGGATCGAAGGCCCGGACGTCGCGGGCCGGCGGGTGCTCGCGGTCGAGGACACCTCGACGACCGGCGGCTCGGTCCTGACTGCGGTCGAGGCGCTTCGTGAAGCCGGCGCCGACGTCGTGGGAGTCGCGGTCATCGTCGAACGCGGTGCCGCGGATGCTGTCGGCGCCGCTGGCCTGGACTACCGCGCCGCCTACTCGACCGCTGATCTCGGCCTGCGCTGATCGGCCTGCGCTGATCGGCCTGCGCTGATCGGCCTGCGCTGAGCCGCCCCAGCACACCCGTTCCGCAATAACCGTTCCGCGCTCGCGCCAACCCGTTCGTATGTCACATAAGGGTTGCTAGAGCAGCAGCAATGTCACATGGGGGCAGCTATAGCTGCCCCCATGTGACATACGAACGGTTAGGCGCGGTGGCGGGCCATGTGGATCAGGGCGGGCACGACAGAGGCCACCACCACGAGTACGGCCAGCCCCTCGATGTAGTGCCGGATGAACGACACGTGGCCGAGCCAGTGACCGAGCAAGATGATCGGGATCGTCCAGACCAAGCCGCCCACCACGTTCCAGATCGCGTATGACGCGGTCGGCATGCCCGCCACGCCAACGATCGGGCTCATGAACGTCCTGACCACGGGCACGAACCGCGACAGCACCACCGCGCGGGCGGTCCCGAAGCGACCGAGGAACGTCTCGGCGCGCTCGGTGTACTCCTTCTTGTAAAAGCGCGAGTCGGGGCGCTCATGCAGCGTCACGCCGGCACGCCGACCGACTTCGAAGCCGAGCTGGCCACCGAGAATCGCGCCGCCGGCGCTGGCAAGGATGAGCCAGCCAAGCGGCAGGTGAAGGCCCAGTGAGTTGTCCTGGACCGTGGCATATCCGGCGACGAACAGCAGCGAGTCACCGGGCAGGAAGAAGCCGACGAGCAGCCCCATCTCGATGAAGATGATGACCAGGACGCCGATGACGCCGAAGGTCGAGAGCAGATGCTGCGGGGCGATCGCGCTGAGCAGAGCGAGGTGCGGGTGCACCGGCGAAGGCTACCGGCCCATACTTCACGCAAGGCGTGTCCTCGCGCGCCAATGGGTAGTGCGCCAGCAGCCAGACGCCAAAGGAGATGCCGCGATGCCGATTGCCAGCCCAGAGGTGTACGGCGAGATGCTGGATCGCGCCAAGGCCGGCGGATTCGCCTATCCCGCGATCAACGTCACATCGTCGGGCTCGCTGAACGCGGCGCTTCGCGGCTTCGCCGAAGCCGAAAGCGACGGCATCATGCAGGTGTCGTGGGGCGGCGCTGAGTTTGCGTCCGGCGCCTCGATCAAGGACATGGTCTCTGGCGCGGTCGCGATGGCCGAGTTCGCAAAGGTCGTGGCGGCGAAATACCCGGTCAACGTCGCGTTGCATACCGACCACTGCCCGCCGGAGAAGCTGGCCGGCTTCATGCGGCCGCTGCTCGAGCTGTCGATCGAGCGCGTCAAGGCGGGTCGCCACCCGCTATTTGGCTCCCACATGTGGGACGGCTCGGGCATCGACCTCGAGGACAACCTCAAGACCGCCGACGAGCTGTTCACGCTGGCGATCGAGGCGCACGCGATCCTCGAGCTGGAGATCGGCGTGGTGGGTGGTGAGGAGGACGGCATCTCGAACGAGATGAACGAGAAGCTCTACACCTCACCCAAGGACATGCTCCGGGTCGCTGAAGTGCTGGGCGCACCCGGTGAGCGCGGCAGGTATCTGCTCGCCGCTGTCTTCGGCAACGTGCACGGCGTCTACAAACCTGGCTCGGTCAAGCTCAAGCCGACCATCCTCAAGGAGGGCCAGGACTACGTCGGGAAGAAGCTCGGCCGCGATCGGCCGTTCGATCTCGTGTTCCACGGCGGTTCTGGCTCCGCATTGGAAGAGATTCGGCAGACCCTCGGTTATGGCGTGGTGAAGATGAACATCGACACCGATACGCAGTACGCCTTCACCCGGCCCGTCGCGGATCACATGCTGAAGAACTACGACGGGGTGCTCAAGGTCGACGGAGATGTCGGCAACAAGAAGTCCTACGACCCGCGAGCCTGGGGTCGTTCGGCCGAAGCCGGTATGGCCGCGCGCGTCACCCAGGCGTGCGAGGACCTGAAAAGCACGGGGACGCGCCTGACATAGCGAGGTCACAATCCGGTGCACAGTTGGATCCAGTGGGTGTGATATCTCGCATGTCCGACGTATCGTAGGCGTACCGCCCTTTGATAGGAGAACTATGTCGTCGACGCTGCGATCACTCGCCGTCGTAGGTTGCACGGCCGTTCTTGTTGCCGGCGTCACCACCGCCGCCGGCGCGACGGGCTCAAGCGGCAAAGCCGCATTCACGGTTACCCCGGCGTATGGCCTGCAGAACAGCAAGGTCACGTTGTCGGGCGCCAACTTCGCCGGCGAGACCGGCGTCACGATCGGTGGCGTCGAGGCAGCAGATGTCAGCCTGTCGTCCAACACGACGATCACCGCGAGGGTGCCAGCAGGTGCGACCACCGGTCCGGTCGTCGTGACACTCCCGTCCAAGACGCTGACCGGCCCCACGTTCACCGTTCAGCAGCAGGCGGCCGGCACCTCGACGGTGTCGCGGACCTCGTTGACCTACACCCACACCGCGGTCGTGACCGGCGCCGTGACCGAGGCCGGGACCGGCCATCCAGTGGCGGGCGAGCTGGCGTCGCTGCAGCACCGGATCGAGGGCTCCAAGACCTGGCATCACGCGAAGGGCGTGGCGAACCGTAAGACCGGTGCGCACGGGTTGGTGCATTTCAGTGTGAAGCCAGCGGTCAACGGCTTCTACCGAGTCCACTTCTTCACCTCACCGAACTTCACCGGCGTCTCGACTGTCGGTCATTGGATCCAGGTACTACCGAGGATCCACGTCAACCCGATCCGTACCGTTCCCGTGCTTTCCAGCTCGCAGCTCACCGGCACGATCCGGCCGCACCTGACCGGGCTGGTCTACCTGCAGCGGTTCGAGAACGGTGCCTGGCATCGCATCAGCAAGTCCGACGTGGTGGACAGCAAGTTTGCCTTCACCATCTCGCCGACGACCCTTGGCGCGCGGAGCTATCGCGTGGTGCGCAAGTTCGACGGCACGCATTCGGCCAACACGACCGGCACGCTGCACATCCAGGTCGTCAACCGTGAGCTGTCTCTCGGTGACAGCGGATCTGATGTCCGCACGCTGCAGAAGCGGCTGCGCAAGCTCCACTACGACATCGGTCCGATCAACAGCGACTACGGCTGGGACACGCTGCACGCGGTCACCGCGTTCGAGAAGGTCCAGGGCCTCTCGCCGAACGGCGAGGTCTCAACGCAGCGTCTGGAAGGCGCTGAACCACCCCAAGCGCATTCACCTGCGCTACCCACACGCGGGGACATACGAGGTCGAGGTCAACATCGGCAAGCAGGTCTTGCTGCTGGGGAAGAACGGCCACGTGGTGCACATCCTCGACACCTCGACCGCCGGGGGCTACCTCTACACCAACTCAGAGGGCGGCACCTCGCGCGCCATCACCCCGACCGGTCACTTCACGATTCAGTACAAGCTGACCGGCACGCGGGTGTCGAAGCTCGGCACGCTGTACTACCCGTCCTACTTCACCGACACCGGCTACGCCATCCACGGCGAGGGCAACGGCAACGACGGTGGCAACGTCCCGCCGTACCCCAACAGCCACGGCTGCGTACGGATCACCGACGACGCCGTCCTGCGGTACTTCTCGACGCCGTGGCTCGCGGTTGGTGCATCTGTCTGGATCTACCACTGACCAGTGCCTGGGGTGGCGTCAAATGACGCACTCCCACAACTTGCTCGGCGAACCGCCGGCGACGTTGCTTCCGGCTGTGCCCGACGCGCGTGAAGCACTCGGGCGCGGCGACGACCCTGCAGCGGTTGCCGCGCTTTACCCCTCCTACCCGGGGGCGTGGGCGGCGCTAGCCGATGCCGCGTTCGAAGCCGGCCAGCCAATCGAGTCCTACGCCTACGCCCGCGTTGGCTACCACCGCGGGTTGGATGCGCTTCGTCGAGCTGGCTGGAAGGGTCATGGGCCGGTGCCGTGGTCGCACGAGCCGAACCGTGGCTTCCTGCGCTCGGTCTACGCGCTCGGTCGGGCCGCACACAAGATCGGTGAGACTGACGAGGCGCAGCGGTGCCGGGATCTGCTGCACGACAGCGACCCGACGATCCCGCTGACCGACTACCTCTCCAGCTGACTCTTTCGCCCGCCGGTCTAGCAGTGGCTGGGGATTGCCGGGGTTTCGAGCGTCGCTTTTGCCGGCGGGAGGGTAGCCTTTTTTCGCAAGAGGCTCCTGTCGCTTGCGACCGGGGCCTTCTGCATGTGGCAGGCCCCCCGATGAGAACCGCCTCCGCGGGAAGGGACGGCTGCGATGCCGGCGATCGCGCTGCTCGGCGCTCAATGGGGCGATGAAGGTAAGGGCAAGGCAACCGATCTGCTCGGCGAGCAGGTCGACTTCGTGGTGAAGTTCAACGGCGGCAACAACGCCGGCCACACCATCGTCGTCGGCGATGAGAAGTACGCGCTGCATCTGCTGCCGTCCGGCATCCTGACGCCTGGCGTCACGCCGGTGATCGGCAACGGGGTGGTGGTCGATCTCGGCGTGCTGTTTGCAGAGATCGACGCGATCACCGCACGCGGTGTTGACTGCTCGAGGCTGGTCGTGTCGGCCAACGCGCACGTCATTACGCCGTACCACGTGCTGATGGACAAAGTCGGCGAGCGGTTTCTCGGAAAGTCGAAGATCGGGACGACCGGGCGGGGGATCGGGCCGGCCTATGCCGACAAGATGTCGCGGCTCGGAGTGCGAGTCCAGGACCTGTTCGACACCAAGATCCTTCGCCAGAAGGTCGAGGGCGCCCTTGAGTCGAAGAACCAGATCCTCGTGAAGGTCTATAACCGCAAGGCGATTGAGTTGATGAGGTCGTCGCTGAGCTTCTGACCCACGCCGATCGGCTGCGCCCGATGGTTGCCGACACCTCGCTGCTGCTGCAGCAGGCGCTCGATGCCGGCAAGGTCGTGCTGCTAGAGGCCGGCCAGGCCACGATGCTCGACGTCGACCACGGCACCTATCCGTTTGTGACGTCATCGAACGCGACTGCCGGTGGCGCATGCACTGGCTCCGGCATTCCGCCCACCCGGATCGACCGGGTCATCGCGGTTGTGAAGGCCTACGCGACGCGAGTCGGTGAGGGCCCGATGCCGACTGAGCTGCTCGACGCTGACGGTGAGCGGCTGCGCACGGTCGGTGCGGAGTTCGGTGTCACGACCGGGAGGCCACGCCGGTGCGGGTGGTACGACGCGGTGGTCGCGCGCTATGCCGCGCGGGTCAACGGCGTCACGGACTTTGTGCTCACCAAGCTCGACGTCCTGACCGGCCTCGAGCAGATCCCGGTCTGTGTGGCCTACGAGATCGGCGGCGAGCGGCTCGAGGAGATGCCGATGACGCAAACCGAGTTTCATCACGCCAAGCCGGTCTATGAGCTCCTGCCGGGCTGGACTGAGGACATCAGCGCTGCGCGAGCCCTCGAAGATCTTCCGAAGCCGGCGCGGGCCTATATCGAGACGATCGAGTCGATCAGTGGTGCGCCGGTGTCGGTGGTTGGCGTCGGCGCCGACCGCGAGGAAACCATCGCGGTCAGGTCGCTGGTGTGACGCTCGGATGACGGTTGCCCCCGACGGTCGGTCGCTGCTTGGCCGTACGGTCCGGCTGGATTCAGCCTCCGACCATGACGCCGAGGAGTTGTTCGCGGCTCTTGATGACGATGGTGTGTGGGCGTCTGGGTACGCCAACGGCAATCGGCCAAAGTCGCCAGGTGCGTGGCGGCAGGCGATGGAGGCAGCGCTCAACGACTCGCGGGTGATGTACGTCGTGCGGACGGTCGATCCCGATGGTGATCCGCACGGCGGCCGCATCGTTGGCACCTCGAGCCTTGCCGATGTCGACCTCGTCAATGAGAAGCTCCACCTTGGGTGGACGGCGTACTCCCCGTCGGTCTGGGGCACATCGGTCAATCCGGAGTGCAAGCTGCTGATGCTGTGGCATGCCTTCGAGCACTGTGGCTTCGGACGCGTCAAGATCCGGACCGACTCGGTCAATGAGCGGTCGCAGGCCGCGATCGCCAAGCTCGGGGCAACCCGCGAGGGCATCGCCCGCCGTCATCTGAAGCGGGCAGACGGCTCCTGGCGGGACAGCGTCATCTATTCGGTGACCATCGACGACTGGCCGAGGGTGAAGGCGGGCCTCGAGCAGCGCCTTGCGACCCTCGTCGCCAAGTAACCTCAGCGCCGTGCGCGTCCTGGTCATTGGCGGCGGTGGCCGCGAGCATGCGTTGTGCCTCGCGCTGTCGCGAGACCCGGCGGTGACTGCGTTGTTCTGCGCCCCCGGTAACCCTGGCATCGCTGCCGTGGCTGCGGTTTCGCCGCTCACCTCAGCGGTCGAGGTGGCGACGAGCGTCGCGGCTGACCTGGTCGTGGTGGGACCCGAGGCGCCGCTGGTCGCCGGAATGGCGGACGACCTGCGTGGTGCCGGCTTCGACGTGTTCGGACCGAGCGCCGCCGCGGCCCAGCTCGAGGGGAGCAAGGCCTTCGCCAAGCAGGTCATGGCCGACGCCGGCGTGCCGACTGCGGGTCACTGGGTTGCGGCAACACCGACCGAGGTAAGCAAAGTCCTCGACCGGTTGGGCCCGCCGTACGTTGTCAAGCACGACGAGCTCGCCGCCGGCAAGGGGGTCATCGTTACCCCGGACCGCCAGGCCGCCGAGCAGCACGCGCTCGGGCACCAGGTCGTGATCGAGGAGTATCTCGACGGTCCTGAAGTCTCCCTGTTTTGCCTGACTGACGGCGTGACAGTCGTGCCGTTGTTGGCGGCGCAGGACTTCAAGCGGGTCGGCGACGATGACACCGGTCCGAACACCGGCGGGATGGGCGCGTACGCCCCGCTGCCCTGGGCGCCGCCGGACCTGGCCGACGAGGTCGTCGAGCGGGTTGTGCGACCGACGATTGCTGAGCTGGCGAGACGGGGGACGCCGTTCAGCGGGTTGCTGTACGTCGGACTTGCCCTCACCTCCCGCGGCCCGAAAGTGGTGGAGTTCAACGTCCGCTTCGGTGACCCGGAGACGCAGGCGGTGCTCGCTTTGCTCGAGACGCCGTTGGCTGGGTTGCTCCGCGCCACGGCGACCGGGACACTCGCCGAACATCCGCCGCTGAAGTGGCGCGACGCCGCGGCTGTGACGGTCGTGCTCGCTGCGGCGGGGTACCCCTCCGCACCCCGCAGCGGCGACAAGATCGCCGGGCTCGAGGCGGTCGAGGGTGCCGACGTGTTGCACGCGGGCACCGCGTGCCTTGACGATGAGCTGGTCACCAGTGGCGGCCGGGTGCTCTCGGTGACGGCGGTCGCCGCTGACTTGGCGGCTGCGAGAGAATCGGTGTACGCCCAAGTTGGGAAGATCAAAATCGACGGGTCGCACTTCCGCAGGGATATCGCGGCGGCAGCCGCGGCAGGGGACGGAGCGGCGGCAGCCGCGGCAGGGGACGGAGCGGCGGCAGCCGCGGCAGGGGACAGAGCGGCGGCAGCCGCGGGCGCCGAGCAGACGGAGAGCCGATGATCGAGCGCTACACGCTTCCCGAGATGGGCAAGGTGTGGAGCGAGGCCCACAAGTACGAGCTGTGGTGCCGGGTCGAGACGATTGTGCTTGAGGCACACGCCGCGGCTGGCACCGTGCCGGCCGAAGCGGTGGAGCCGGTCAGGGCAGCACCACCTCCGACCCCGGAGGCAGTCGCGGCCATCGAAGCGGTGACCCAGCACGACGTGATCGCGTTCCTGACGGCCTGGGCCGACGTGACGAACCCGCGGGAGGCGGCCGCGTGGGTGCACTTCGGGATGACCTCGAGTGATTTGCTCGACACCGCGCTGGCGTTGCAGCTCGTCGATGCCACCGACCTGCTGCTGGCCAAGGCCACGTCGCTGGTCGCGTCACTGCGTGATCACGCCCTCACCCATCGCGAGACGTTGCGGGTCGGCCGTACCCATGGCGTCCACGCAGAGCCCGACGTGTGGGGCCACCGGGTCGCGGACTTCGCGTTCGCGATGGCGCGATCCCGCGATCGTCTCCTGCGCGCCCGCCAGGCGGTCGGGGTTGCCAAGATCTCCGGCGTTGTCGGCACCTACTCGAACATCGATCCTGCGATCGAGCGGCACGTGGCGAACGCCCTCGGCCTTCACCCGGCCGATGTCGCGACCCAGGTCGTGATCCGCGACGGCATCAGCGAGTGGGTGTCCGCGCTTGCTGTCCTCGCATCAGTCTGCGAGGCGATCGCGCTCGAGGTCAGGCACGGGCAACGGACCGAGGTACGCGAGCTCGCGGAGCCGTTCGGCTCGGGCCAGAAGGGCTCGAGCGCGATGCCGCACAAGCGCAACCCGATCCTGTGCGAGCGGATCTGCGGGATCGCCCGCATCGTCCGGGCTCAGATCGTGCCGGTGATGGAAGGCATCCCGCTGTGGCACGAGCGCGACATCTCCCACTCGTCGGTGGAGCGGATCGCGCTTCCTGACGCCGCGATCGGCGCCGACTACCTGCTGCACCTGACCTCGCGGCTGGTCAACGGGCTCGTCGTGGATGTGGCGAGGATGCGAGCCAACCTGGACCTGACCGGGGGCCTGATCTACTCCAGCGCGGTGCTGCTCGAGCTGGTCGAGTCAGGCTTGTCGCGCGAAGACGCGTATGCGCTCACTCAAGCCGCAGCCATGGAGACCTGGTCGACCGGCGTGGCGTTTCGGGAGACCCTGCGCAGCCACGCCGCGGCCGCTGGACAGTCACTCGACGAAGGCCGCCTGGACGAGGTCTGCCGACCCGAGCGCTATCTCGACCGGCTCGGCGATGTCTTCGAACGCGTGGCGGGCCTGGAGTGAGCGTGGAAGAGCTGGAGGGCCTGGAGGAGCTGCGGCTCTACTCCGGCAAGGCGCGGGATCTGTACGCCGCCGGCGAGGGCCTGCTTGTCATGGTCGCGAGTGACCGGATATCGGCCTTCGACCACATCTTGCCCACCGAGATCCCCGACAAGGGCGCCGTGCTCACCGGCATGTCGCTGTGGTGGTTCGAGCAGCTCGCCGACGTCATCCCGAACCACGTGGTGACCGCTCGCGTGGAGGACTATCCCGGTGCGTTCGCGCCGTTCGCTGAGGCATTGCGGGGTCGCTCGGTGCTGTGCCGCAAGCTCGACATGGTCACCGTCGAGTGCGTTGCCCGCGGCTACCTCGCCGGCAGTGGCGTCCTGGACTATGACGCGAATGGCTCGGTCTGCGGCATCGAGCTGCCGGCGGGGTTGCGCGACGGCTCTCGGCTGCCGGCGGCGATCTTCACCCCGACAACGAAGGCGCCGATCGGCGAGCACGACACCGCGATGACCTTTGCCGATGTCGTCGCTGCCGTCGGCGCGGACCTCGCCGAGGAGTTGCGGTCGTTGACCCTCGCCGTCTACACCCGCGGTCGCGACCTCGCTGAGCAGGCTGGCATCATCCTCGCCGACACCAAGATCGAGCTCGGCCGTGACAGCAACGGGCAGTTGGTGCTGGGCGATGAAGTGTTGACGCCCGACTCCTCGCGGTTCTGGCCCGCGATCACCTGGGCGCCGGGTGGCCAGCAACCTTCCTACGACAAGCAGTATGTCCGCGACTGGCTGCGATTTGAGTCCGGTTGGGATCGGCAGGGGCCACCGCCACCGCTACCTGAGGCCGTCGTGGCGCGTACCCGGGAGAAGTACGTCGAGGCCTACGAGCGCCTTACTGGCGGCAGCTTCGCCGAGTACCTCGGCGGGTAGGGTCAACGCGTGACCCGGGTCGTCGTTGAGGTGATGCCGAAGCCGGAGATCCTCGATCCGCAAGGCCAGGCGATCGCGCGGGCGTTGCCGGATCTGGGGTTCGACAACGTGACGTCGGTCCGACAGGGCAAGCGGTTCGAGATTGACGTTGCTGACAGTGGCGATGCCCTTGACGTCGCTCGACGCGCCGCTGAGGCGCTGCTGGCGAATCCGGTCATCGAGGACTTCACCGTCCGGATCCAGGAGTAGCGCCCGGTATCCTCAGGGGGTGTCCGCAGCGATCACCATTGGCGTTGTGACATTCCCCGGCTCGCTCGATGACCGCGATGCCGCTCGCGCCGTGCGCGCCGCCGGTGTTGAGGCCATGCCTCTCTGGCACGGTGAGGCGGATCTGCATGGCGTCGATGCTGTCGTGCTGCCGGGCGGCTTCTCCTACGGCGACTACCTGCGCGGCGGTGCGATCGCCCGCTTCTCACCGGTGGTCGGCGAGGTCATCGCGGCGGCAAACGCTGGTCTGCCGGTGCTGGGCATCTGCAACGGCTTCCAGGTCCTGTGCGAAGCCCACCTGCTGCCCGGCGCGCTCGTGCGCAATGCCGGACTACGGTTTGTCTGCCGCGATCAAGCACTGGCGGTCGAGAACGCCGACACCAGATGGACGAATGAATACACCAAGGACCAGCAGGTCCTGATCCCGGTCAAACATGGCGAGGGACGCTACGTTGCCGACGCGGGCACGCTCGCCGATCTCGAGCAGGGCGGCCGGGTGGTCTTTCGTTACGTCGGCGGCAACCCGAACGGCGCCCTCAATGACATCGCGGGCATCACCAACGAGGCGGGCAACGTGGTCGGTCTGATGCCGCACCCGGAGCACGCGATCGACGAGCTGACCGGGCCGAGCGCAGACGGCCTGGGGATGTTCACCTCGGTGCTCCAGGCGCTGATCGCAGCATGACGACCGTCGACACCGTCGACCGCGCGAAGGCCACGCCCGACCAGCCGCAGCCGTTTGCCGAGCTCGGGCTCAAGGACGATGAGTACGCCAAAATCCGCGAGATTCTTGGTCGCCGTCCGACCGACACCGAGCTCGCGATGTACAGCGTGATGTGGAGCGAGCACTGCTCGTACAAGTCGAGCAAGGTGCATCTTCGGCAGTTTGCGGACAACGCGCCGGTGAGCGCCGCGATGCTCGTCGGGATTGGCGAGAACGCCGGCGTGGTCGACGTCGGTGACGGGCTCGCCGTCACGTTCAAAGTCGAGAGTCACAACCATCCGTCCTACGTCGAGCCGTATCAAGGCGCCGCAACTGGCGTCGGCGGCATCGTGCGCGACATCCTCACGATGGGTGCGCGGCCGATCGCGGTCATGGACTCGTTGCGTTTCGGCGATGCCACCGCACCTGACACGAAGCGACTGGTGCAGGGGATCGTGGCCGGTGTCGGCGGCTACGGCAACTGCCTCGGCCTGCCGAACATCGGCGGCGAGGTCGGTTTCGACCCGACGTACGCCGGCAACCCGCTCGTCAACGCGTTGTGTGTCGGTGTGCTACCGCACGGCCGCCTGCAACTCGCGCAGGCGAAGGGTGCGGGCAATCTGGTGGTGTTGCTTGGCGCGAAGACCGGACGCGACGGCATCGGTGGCGCCTCGGTGCTGGCGAGCGCGACCTTCGACGATGAGAGCCCGACCAAGCGCCCGTCAGTACAGGTCGGCGACCCGTTCGCGGAGAAGATCCTGATCGAGTGCTGCCTCGAGCTCTTCGACGCCGGTCTTGTCACGGGCATTCAGGACCTCGGAGCGGCCGGTTTGGCCTGCGCGTTCACCGAGCTCGCCGCACACGGTGACGGCGGCATGCACGTCGAGCTCGAGAAGGTGCCGTTGCGCGAAGCCTCGATGGTGCCGGTCGAAATCCTGACGAGCGAGTCGCAGGAACGCATGATGGCGATCGTCGAGCCGGCGAAGGTTGCCGCTGTGCTGGCGCTCTGCGAAAAGTGGGGTGCGCTCGCGACCGTTGTCGGAACGGTGACTGACACCGGACGACTGGTGATCGCCGCGCACGGTGAGACCGTCGTTGACGTCGTCCCGGGGTCGCTCGCCGACGACGGTCCGGTCTACGACCGGCCGCTGCAACGCCCGGATGAGGCACAGGACGCGCTGATCGCGGCCAGCTCGTCGTCGTTGCCGCGACCGTCGACCAGTGCGGCGATGCGCGACACGCTGCTTCGGCTGATCTCCTCGCCCGAGCTGTGCTCGCGCCGTTGGGTGACCGAGCAATACGACCGGTACGTGATCGGCGGCACGGTGCTCGCGATGCCGCATGACGGCGGCGTCGTTCGGCTCGGCGACAGCACCTCGCGGGGCATCTCGCTGTCTCTCGATGGCAACGGCCGGTTTGCCAAGCTCGATCCGCACGACGGTGCCCAGCTCGCGCTGTCCGAGGCGTATCGCAATGTCGCCTGCACCGGCGCGACCCCGCTAGCTGTCACCGACTGCCTGAACTTCGGGTCCCCGGAGGACCCCGCCGTCATGTGGCAGTTCGCGGAGGCAACCCGCGGACTTGCCGAGGGCTGCCGGGTGCTCGGCACGCCCGTGACCGGCGGCAACGTCAGCTTCTACAACCAGACCGGCGCGACCGCGATCAACCCGACGCCGGTCATCGGAGTGCTCGGCGTGATCGACGACGTCGCGCACCGGGTGCCCAGCGGGTTCTGCGAGCCTGGTCGGCACATCTTGCTGCTTGGCGAGACAGCCGATGAGCTCGACGGATCAGCGTGGGCGTGGGTCGACCACCGTCACCTCGGCGGGCACCCGCCGGCCGTTCGGCTGCTTGCCGAGAAAGCACTCGCCGATCTGCTCGGGCATGCCGCCGCTCATCACCTGATCAGCTCGGCGCATGACCTCTCTGATGGTGGGCTGGCTCAGACGTTGGTCGAGGCCACGTTGCTCCACGACATCGGAGCCACGGTGTCGCTCGAGGGCGATGCCTTCACCTCGTTGTTCAGCGAGTCGGCCGCGCGGGCGATCGTCACCACCGACGATCCAGAAGCATTGCTCGAGATCGCGGCTGACCTCGGTGTGCCCGCGATGCAGCTCGGGATCACTGGCGGTGACAGTCTCGTGGTGACCGACGTGATGGAGATCTCGATCGGTGAGTTGCGGGCAGCGTTCGAACGTCTCCTGCCCGCACTCTTCGGATAGCCGGGACTCGGCGCCGTGGCCCGCCGCGACGATCTCCTGACCGCCTACACCGCGCAGCACGCCGCACTCGGCAGCTGGCTTCGCCAGCTCCCAGCTGATGCGCCCGATCGGTCGTCACGGCTGGCCGGCTGGACCGTGCAGCAGCTGGCGTTTCACCTCACCGAGGTGCCGCACTCCTTGACGAACGCACTGCGTGCGGCCCCGGCCGCAGAGAGGCCACTGTCGATTGCTGCCTATACGGCGCACTGGCGTGGCTCGGCCGCGGAGATCGTGCAGCGCGATCGTGCGGGCGCTGCCGGGCTGGCCATCGGCGAGATCGCCGAGCGGCTCGACGCTGAGAGCGAGGAAATGCTCAGCGCGCTTGACGGCGTCGATGCCGATCGGGTGGTCGCCGCTCGGCGTGGGCCGATTCGGGCGCTGGACATGTTGGCGACGAGGGTCGACGAGCTCGTGGTTCACAGCCTCGATCTGTCTGCCTCCGTGCCCGACGTGTCGCCGGTCGATATCGATTCGCGAGCCCTCGCCATCTCGTGCCGGCTGCTCACCGGAATCCTCGCCGAACGCGTGCCGGGGCGCACAGTTGAGGTGAGGGTTCCGCCGTACGCCGCGGTTCAATGCGTCGCGGGCCCGCGGCACACTCGCGGGACGCCGGCGAATGTCGTCGAGGTCGCGCCGATCCTGTGGGTCGAGCTCGCGACCGGTCGGCAGTCGTGGGCCGAGGCACTGCGCACCGGCGGGTTGCAGGTCAGCGGCGAGCGGGCTGACATCTCCGAGCACCTCCCGGTGCTGTCGTGAGCGCACGAACGTGAAGGCGAAGGCGGCCAAACCGCCGGTCGTGCGTTCCTCGCCGAGGGTGCTTCGTTCGTTGTTTGACCGACGGCGCAGCATTGCGATGTTCGAGGCGGTGGCCAGTCGGTATCCAGACCTCGCGGAGATCCATATTGCGGGACGCAAGCTCTGGCTCGTCTCCGATGCCGCACTTGCTCGCGAGGTCCTCGTCGATCACGGGCGGTCGGTCAGCAAGGGCGAAGGCCTTCGAGTCGTGCAGTGGGTGCTCGGCAACGGCATCCTCACCAACGAGGATCCGGTCTCCCATCGTCGCAACCGCCGGTTGATCCAGCCGGCGTTCAGCACGTCACGGCTGCGGGCCTACTCCGAGGTGATGGTCGCGGCCGCGATGCGTGCCGACGAGCGATGGCAGGACGGCGAGGTCGTCGAAATCGTCGATGAGATGGGCCGGATCACCTTAGACGTCGTCGGTCGCGCGTTGCTGGGTGACGAGACCGATCAGGATGCGCCGGCGGTCATCGACGCGCTCGGCGTCGTGATCAAGCACTTCGGGCTCGGCTTCGTGCCCGGCGCCGCAAAGCTGATGGACACCAGGCTGCCGGCCGCGGTTCGGATCCGCGCGGCCATCGCGGCGATGCGGGCGACGGTGGCGCGGATCGTCAGCGAGCACCGCGCCGATCCGACGCTGACCGGTGACATGGTCGCGTCGTTGCTCGCGGCGAGCGAAGCTGGCGAGTCACTCGACGTGGAACAGGTACGCGACGAAACGCTCACCCTGATGCTCGCCGGCTTTGAGACCACGGCGAATGCGTTGAGCTGGACCTGGTGGCTCCTCGATCGCGCCCCCGAGGCAGCGGCACAGCTTCGGGCCGAGATCGAGGCGGTGCTCGGGGATGGCAATGCCTCGTACGACGACCTGCGGCGGCTGCCGTACGCGATGGCTGTCATCGCCGAAACTCTCCGACTTCGGCCACCGGCCTGGATGATCGAGCGCGAGGTGCGCGAGCCGATCGCGGTCGGGCAATTCATCGCGCCGGTCGGCACGACGATGCTGACGAGTCCGTGGATCTTGCACCACGATCTGCGGTCGTGGGGAGCCGATGTCATGACCTTCCGGCCGGATCGCTGGATCAACGCGGACGGCGCCTTCGATCCGACTGCGCCGGGCCAGCCGAAGGGCGCGTACCTGCCGTTCGGTGCCGGCAGCCGCATTTGTATCGGTGAATCGTTCGCGTGGGCAGAGGCGGTACTCGTGCTCGTCACGTTGGCTCGGCGGTGGGCACCGGAGGTCGAGTCTGGGCAGCGAGTCGGCATGTGGGCAGCAGTCACGCTGCGGCCGCATCCCGGCATCCGGATGCGGCTGCGACGCGCCGAGGCGGCCGCCACAGTCGACGGCTAGTGCCCGTACACTTGGCGTCGAGTTCCCCGGTGTCGACGACGACAAGGAGCCCGGTCGGTGGCGCAAGACGCATCCGACGACTACATCCCCGACGAGGCCCCACCTCGAGACGCCTGTGGCGTTTTCGGTGTGTGGGCGCCGGGTGAAGAGGTAGCGAAGCTCACTTATTACGGCCTGTACGCCTTGCAGCATCGCGGTCAGGAAGCTGCTGGGATGGCGGTTTCGGACGGCAGCGCGGTGGTGGTTTACAAGGATCTGGGCCTGGTCGCGCAGGTCTTCGACGAGCCCATTCTCGGTGCGTTGACCGGCCACCTCGCAATCGGCCATACCCGCTATTCGACGACGGGGTCGTGCACCTGGGAGAACGCGCAGCCGTCCTATCGATCATCCGCACACGGTGGCGGAATTGCGCTGGGGCACAACGGAAACTTGACCAACACCGCGGACCTCGCGGCGGCACTGGCCGCCGCATCGCATGGCACCGACCGCTCGCATGACGGCGGGCCGAAGGCGACGAGCGACTCCGATCTGATCACCGCGTTGTTCGCTGGCCATCCGGACCTCTCGCTCGAGGCGGCGGCGATGGATGTCTTGCCGACGCTGCGTGGCGCGTTCTCGCTCGTGTTCATGGACGAAAGCACGATCTACGCGGCACGGGATCCGCACGGCGTTCGCCCGCTCGTGCTTGGCAGGCTCGAACGCGGCTGGGTGGTCGCGAGTGAGAGTGCGGCGCTCGACATCGTCGGCGCTTCGTTCGTGCGTGAGGTCGAGCCTGGCGAGCTGATCGCGATTGACGAACACGGGCTTCGTTCGCAGGTGTTTGCGGAGGCGACGCCCAAGGGCTGCCTGTTCGAGTACGTCTACCTGGCCCGGCCTGACACCTCGATCGCAGGGCGCTCTGTCCAAGAGACCCGCGTCGAGGTCGGTCGGCGGCTGGCGCGCGAGCATCCCGCGGACGCCGACCTGGTGATCCCGGTGCCGGAGAGCGGCACGCCAGCCGCTGTCGGCTACGCCGAGGCCAGTGGCATTCCGTACGGCATTGGCTTGGTGAAGAACGCCTATGTCGGGCGGACGTTTATCCAGCCGTCCAACACGATCCGCCAGCTCGGCATCCGGCTCAAGCTGAATCCGCTGCGGTCGACGATCGCCGGCAAGCGGCTCGTCGTCGTCGATGACTCGATCGTTCGCGGCAACACCCAGCGGGCGCTGGTGCGGATGTTGCGAGAGGCCGGGGCGCGTGAGGTGCACGTACGGATCTCCTCGCCGCCAGTGCAGTGGCCGTGTTTCTACGGCATCGACTTTGCCTCGCGGGCGGAGTTGATCGCCAACGGCCTGACGGTCGACCAGGTGTGTGCGTCGATCGGCGCCGACAGCCTCGGTTACATCTCGCTCGCCGAGCTGGTGTCCTCGACGACGCTGCCGACCGAGCGGTTGTGCAGTGCGTGCTTCACCGGCGAATACCCGATCGAGCTGCCCGCACCGGAGCTGCTCGGCAAGCACATGCTCGAAGGCATCTCGCGAGTCGTCGAGCCGGACGCGGTGCTGCACGAGCTGTCACCGGAGTCGGGGTACGAGCAGCTGTTGCCCGGCGTCGGCGCGGCTGACGCTCTTCAGCGTCCGTGACAGATCCGATCGAGGGCGCTGCGACCTACGCCAGTGCGGGTGTCGATATCGCGGCGGGCGATCGGGCTGTCGAGTTGATCAAGGCCAGGCTGACCTCGACCCGGCCCGAGGTGGTGGGTGGGCTCGGCGGGTTTGCCGGGCTGTTCCGGATCGATGCCGAGCGCCTGCTCGCGACGTCCACCGACGGGGTGGGCACCAAGGTCGCGATCGCGCAGGCCATGGGCCGCCACGACACCATCGGCTTGGATCTTGTCGGCATGGTTGTCGACGACATCGTGGTCTGCGGCGCTGAGCCGCTGTTCATGACCGACTACATCGCCTGCGGCCGGGTCGTGCCCGAGCGGATCGCGGACATCGTGTCGGGGATCGATGCGGGATGTGCGCTTGCTGGCTGCGCGCTGATCGGTGGGGAGACCGCGGAGCACCCTGGTCTGCTCAAGTCGGACGACTACGACGTCGCCGGTGCCGCGACCGGCATGGTGCGGGCCGACGCCGTGCTTGGCCCCGACCGGGTTCGGGCGGGGGACGTCGTGATGGCGATGGCCTCAAGTGGCTTGCACTCCAACGGCTATTCGCTGGCGCGCCACGTGCTGCTCACCGTCAGCCGGCTCGGGTTGGACTCGACCGCGGATCTCGGTGAATCGCTCGGGGAGGTGCTGCTGACACCGACCCGGATCTACGCGCTCGACTGTCTGGCGTTAGCGGCGGCGACTGACGTGCACGCCTTCGCGCACGTGACCGGCGGCGGGTTCTCGGCCAATCTCGACCGGGTGTTGCCCGCCGGTCTGGTCGCCGAGATCGACCGTTCGACGTGGACCCCGGCGCCGATCTTCGACCTGATCGCCGAGCGTGGCGGGGTTGCCCCGGATGAGATGGAGCGGACGTTCAACCTTGGAGTCGGCATGGCCGCCGTTGTGCCGGCGATCGGTGGTGACGTCGCGGTCGCGCTGCTGGCCGAGCGCGGCGTACCGGCGTGGATCTGTGGCGAGATCAAACCCGAAAAGCGCTAACGACGCGAAGATCACCGGGAAATCGGGCGTTACGAGACTAGCGGCGGCCAAAAATCGGACGTTGCCGGACAAACCGCCGGAGTCCGCTGGTAGTGAGCGCAGTTGCTTTTTGCTTGTGCTCTCACTCGCAATCGTGAGACCTAGTCGGGGTCGTAGCCGTATTCGTCGTCGTCCGTGTCGTCAGATTCCTCCGCGTCGTCGGACGGCGGTGCTGGTGTGCTCGTCGAGTAGGAGCTCCCGCGCTCAGCGGCTAGCTCCTCTTGCAGTCGATCCAGATCTGTCCCGCCGCTGGAGTACTTCAGCTGGCGGGCGACCTTCGTCTGCTTGGCCTTGGCCCGGCCGCGCCCCATGTGGCTCGACCCCCTCGTGCGCCGGGCCGACCCGGTGCGATTCGGACGTGTTCGGCTAGTGACGATCCGGCGTAGCCGAACCGTCTTCAGGATAACGCGCCCGCCCTACCGGGTGGGAAGCCAGACCCGTCGTAACGCGCCGATTTGCTCCATCCGGCGCTCAGCGAGGCGATCGGCGGCCACGGAGGGTGGCACGCCTTCGGCCGCAGCGAGGGAGAAGATCCGCAGCGTGGTGTCGTAGATCTGGGTGGACTTGGCCCGCGCACGGGGCTCGCTGTAGCCCTCGATCTCGTCGGCGACCTGGATCAGGCCGCCGGAGTTGACGACGTAGTCGGGTGCGTAGAGCACGCCACGCTGCTCGAGCAGCTTCTCGACGCCGGGATGGGCAAGCTGGTTGTTGGCGGCGCCGCAGACGACTCGGGCATAGAGCGCCATGACCGTCTCGTCTGACAACGCGGCACCGAGTGCGCATGGCGCATAGACGTCCATCGGCTGCCGGATGAGCTCGTCTGGTCCAACCGCATCGACCTCGGGGTGCAGCAGGCGCACCCGGTCCACGGCGTCCTGGGAGACGTCGGAGATGACGATCGATGCACCGTCCTCGAGCAGGTGCTCGACGAGGTGGTGGCCGACCTTGCCCACACCGGAGATGCCGATCCGGCGGCCTCGCAGGGTCGGCGAACCCCAGGTCACCTCAGCCGCGGCGCGCATGCCTTGGAAAACGCCGTACGCGGTCAGGATTGACGAGTCGCCGGCGCCGCCGTGAGCCGGCGATCGCCCGGTGACGTACGAGCACTCGCGGGCAATGATGTCCATGTCCTCGACATATGTGCCGACGTCGCAGGCGGTGTAGTAACGGCCGCCGACGGCCTGCACGAACCGGCCGTAGGCCCGCAGCAGTGCTTCGGTCTTGTCGGTCGTGGGATCGCCGATGATGACGGCCTTGCCGCCGCCGAGGTCGAGGCCCGCGCATGCCGCCTTGTAGGCCATGGCGCGCGAGAGGTTCAACACGTCCTCGAGCGCGTCTGCCTCGTTGGCGTACGGGTAGAAGCGCGTGCCGCCTAGTGCCGGGCCGAGCGCAGTCGAGTAGATCGCGATGATGGCTTGGAGCCCGCTCGTTGGGTCGTTACAGAACACGACCTGTTCGTGCGATGCGCCGGAGTCGAAGACGCCCACGTTTCGCCAGGTTAGCCCCACCGCGAGGTGCCGGTTGCGTGACAGGATGGAGGCGTGATGGGGTACGCCGCGCACCTGCGGGTCTACGAGCCGATGTCGGGCTTGCCTGAGCCCGAGCGGGTGAGGTGGCAGGAGTACGTCGCGCAGGGTGACATCCCGAGCCGGCCAGTGCAGATGGCACGCGAACACCAGGTCGCGCTGTCGGCGGTGCTTGCCGTCCCGCCGCGCCTCGACCTCTCCGACGGCGTCGACCACGCCTACGTGCGTCACCTCGACGGGCTGACGTACGTGTGTCCATGGCGGTTGCAACTGCGGGCATGGGACGCGCTCGACAGCTTCCGCTCGCAACTCCCCGACGAACTTCGGGACGCGTTCTTCCCGCCGGCGCTGACCGCGGCCGCGGATGATGCCCGTGATGCGTGGGTCGCTCGGCATCCGGAGGTCAAAGCGGGAATCCTGACCTCGACCTGGCAGGTGCCGGTCGCGTGGTTCACGGTCTTTGAGGCGTCAGAGCGACGACTGGTGCTCGGCGACCGACGCTCGCAGGGGGGCGTGTCGGGCACCGGGCTCGATCGCGCGATGGTCTATCTGACCGCGATGTCTCGGGCCAGGCGGCGGGTGGCGCAGGCGCTGCGCATCGTGCGGAAGGTCTTCGACGAGGGGCCTGCCACGCAGGCGATCGAGGATGTCGGCCGCTGGCTTGAGGAGTTCCATCCGCACTCACTCGTCGAGCTCGACTACGGCGGCCTGGTCCACTTGCTCGACGACGAGGCGCTGTCCGCGGACACCTCGGTGGCTGAGGTCGGCGAGTCACTCGAGCGGCTCTCGGTGGGCGATGTCCAGGCAGCGGGCGAGTGCTACGAGAAGGTCATCGGACGCTGGCGCACGATCGCCGCGCTCGAGCACGCCAACTAGTGCCATACCTAGGCAACATTGGGCGTTCGGCGGAGTGTCGTTAGGCCGAACAGCCCGGTACTTTTCGCCCGAAGTCGTACAATACGTAGTAGTCAGTTTGACCAAAGATGGTTCGGATGGGCCATACCGGACATGCCTCCGAATCTGCACTATGGACGCTGTCGACCGAGAAGCGGTTGCCACGACGGGAGTCACGATGAGCACTCGCACCGCCGACGCTGAGCCGCTCCTCACCCCCGCCGAGGTTGCGACGATGTTCCGGGTCGACCCGAAGACCGTCACCCGCTGGGCCAAGGCCGGCAAGCTGACATCGATCCGTACCCTCGGTGGTCACCGTCGTTACCGCGAGGCCGAGGTCCGGTCGTTGCTCGCTGGAGTGCCACAACAGCGCTCGACCTGAGCCGCCGCCGCGGGAAAATCCGCGTGGTTCTTTTACGTGACGCACGTACGCTCGACGTATGGATTTGCGCCAGTCCGACAAGCTGCAAGGTGTTGCCTACGACGTTCGGGGCCCGCTGCTTGACGAGGCCGCACGGATGGAGGCCGATGGCCATCGCATCCTCAAGCTCAACATCGGCAACCCGGCGCCATTCGGATTCGAGGCGCCGGAGGAGATTCTTCAGGCCGTAACCCACAACTTGGCGACCTCGCAGGGTTACAGCGAGTCGAAGGGTCTGTATTCGGCACGAACCGCGGTCGAGCAGTATTACCAGTTGCAGGGTCTCGAGGGCGTCAGCGTCGAGGACATCTACCTCGGAAACGGGGTCAGCGAGCTCATCTCGATGACACTGCAGGCGCTGCTCAACGACGGCGACGAGGTGCTGATCCCGTCGCCGGACTATCCGCTGTGGACCGCCGTGACAAGTCTGTGTGGCGGCAACGCAGTGCATTACCGCTGCAACGAGGAGGCGGACTGGTTGCCCGACCTCGACGATCTCGCCTCGAAGGTCAGCGACCGAACGCGGGCGTTGGTCGTCATCAACCCCAATAACCCGACCGGCGCGGTCTATCCCCGCCCAATGCTCGAAGCGCTCGTCGAGTTTGCTCGACAGCACGATCTCGTCGTGCTCTCAGATGAGATTTACGACAAGATTCTTTACGACGACGCCACCCACACCGTGTTGGCGTCGCTTGCCCCGGACGTGTTCTGCCTGACGTTCGGCGGCCTGTCCAAGTCCTATCGCGTTGCCGGGTTTCGCTCCGGCTGGGTCGTCGTGAGCGGCCCGAAGGAGCACGCGCACAGCTATATCGCCGGGCTCTCAGTGCTCGCCAACATGCGGCTGTGCCCGAACGTGCCGTCACAGCATGCGATCCAGACTGCGCTCGGTGGCTATCAGAGCATCACTGACCTGGTTCTTCCCGGCGGGCGGCTGCTGGCCCAGCGGGACAAGGCCTGGGAGCTGCTCAACGCGATCCCCGGCGTCAGCTGCACGAAGCCCAAGGGGGCGCTCTACGTCTTTCCGCGGCTGGATCCCGAGGTCTACCCGATCGTCGATGACGAGCGGATGGCGCTGGACCTGTTGCGGGCGGAGCAGATCCTCGTCACGCACGGCCGCGGCTTCAACTGGCCCGACCCGGATCATCTCCGGATCGTCACGCTGCCGGCTGTCGACGTGCTGGAGGACGCAATCGGTCGCTTCGCCAACTTCCTCACCACCGTTCGTATGTGACATAGGGGTCGCCATGGCGACCCCTATGTCACATGAGCGCACCTATAGCAGCCCTTATGTGACATACGAACGGGGGGCTGATCCGTTCGGGCGATTTAGTCCGTGTCGCTCGCGTCGACAATCCGGGCATGAAGCTGCAGAATGCGGCTCCACGCTCTGCTTCGCGCCTTTTCGCCACATATGCGATCGCCAGCTTGGTGCCAGTGCTCCTGCTCGGCTTCGTGCTGGCCGGTAGCTATCGCCGCGATGCCAACGCTCGCGGTCTGTCCGAGGGCCGGACGGAGGCCGGCTTGCTGGCCCGCACCGCGGTGGCGCCGCTTCTCACCAACCGGGATCTGCGATCCAATCTGACCCCTGCTGAAACCACCGCGCTACGCCGGATGAGTACGGAGGCGATCTCGGCCGGCCAGATCGTGCGGCTGCGGATTCGTGACCTCGACGGCACGGTGGTCTTCGCGACCGACAACGCCGGTCTTCACGATCCCGCCGATGACGGTGCGCTCGACGCGGCCCACGGCCAGGTCAGCGCGGAGATCACCCATCTCGATGCCGATGACAACCCGACCGGACCACAAGGCGAGCGGGTGGCCGAGGTCTACTGGCCGCTGTCGGCCGGCCGGCCGGCGCGCCGCGTCGGCGTGCTCGAGGTCTATCTGCCGTACGCACCGATCGCGCGCGATGTCGACGCCGGCCTCGGTTCGCTCTATCGCGACCTCGGGATCGGCCTCGGAGCGCTCTACCTACTGCTCGCCGGCATCTCGCTCTCGGTGACCCGGCGCTTGCGCGCGCAGGTCGCGCGCAACGCTTACCTCGCCGAGCATGACGTGCTCACCGGCTTGCCCAACCGCACGCTGTTCCATCGCCGGGTCGTTGAGGCCACGGCCGCCGCGGGTCGCGACGGCATAGTGACGGTCGCCGTCATTGACCTTGACCGGTTCAAAGAGGTCAACGACACCCTGGGCCATGGCAACGGCGACGCGCTGCTGCGTGAGCTCGGTCGCCGGCTCGGAGAAGCTGTCCGCGGCAACGACACGGTCGCGCGCCTCGGCGGTGATGAGTTCGGCGTCGTGCTGACTGGTGTGGCCGACCCGCTCGACGTGCGTGCGACCTTGCTGCGACTGCTTCACATCCTGCAGGAGGAGATCGAGGTCAGTGGCCTGCCACTTGCCGTCGATGCGAGCATCGGCTTCGCGATGTCGCCGGATGACGGTGCGGACGTGGACACCCTCCTCCAACATGCCGATGTGGCGATGTACGTGGCCAAGGGCGGCCCATCTCCGGTCGTGCGTTACGACCCAGGGCACGACCACTACGACTCGAACAAACTCGCGCTCGTCGGCGAACTGCGCCGCGCGATCGACGCCGACGAGCTCGTGCTGCACTACCAGCCGAAGTCCTGCGTCGCGACCGGCGCGATCACCGCAGTCGAGGCGTTGGTTCGCTGGAACCACCCCGAGCGTGGACTTCTTTATCCCGATGCCTTCCTTCCGATCGCTGAACAGACCGGCATCATCGAGTCGCTCACCAAGTGGGTCCTTGCGCACGCGCTCGAGCAGCTAGTGAGTTGGGGCGACGCCGTCGAGGGTCTCTCCGTGGCGGTCAACATCTCCGCGCGCAACATCTCCCGGGGCGACTTCGCCGACACCGTCATGTCGGCGCTGGCGCGTAGCGGTCTGGCACCCGGGCGCCTGCTGCTCGAGATCACCGAGACGGCGTTCGTCGCAGATCCGGATCGGGCCGGACGGAGCCTGCGCCAGCTCGCTGCGGCAGGCGTACGGGTCAGCCTGGACGATTTCGGCCGCGGCCAGACATCGCTGGGTTATCTGTCCACGTTGCCGCTGCACGAGGTGAAGATCGACAAGAGTTTCGTGCTCGACATGCTGCAGGACCGGTCGCACGCAGCCATTGTGCATTCGGTGATCGACCTCGCTCACAACCTCGGCTTCGAGGTCGTCGCCGAGGGAGTCGAGACCGAGCAGATCCTGGCCGAGCTCACCGTGTTGGGTTGTGACATCGCGCAGGGATATCTGCTCGCGAGGCCGATGCCGGCCGGACTGCTGCCTGAGTGGCTGCTCGCCCATCAGCCGCCGGTCATGTCGGCGACAGTCACCTCGGGCGGTCTCGAGCCGGTCTAGGTCGAGATACGGCTCATCGCTGGTGACGCCACACAAGGAGCGCGATGATTGCCGCTGCGACTACAGCAATTGGCCCGACTCGCTTGAGGATCGGTAGACCTGCGGTGCCGAGCAGGTCGATCGCTTCCGGACTCGCGGTAGGCGCTGGTGCGGGCTTGGCGGCCTTTACGGTTGATGGCGCTGTTGAGGACTCAGCACTGTCCGGCTCAGCGTTGCCTGAGACGGCGGCGTTCGATGTTGTGCTGACCGTGTCCGCCGGTGCCACTGTGGCGGCCGTGCTATCCGCCGTAATCTCGGCAGCGAGGCAGTCGGCGAACTGGGTGATGAGCTTGCCGCTGATCTCAGCCATCACACCTCTGCCGAACTGCGCCGGCTTGCCAGTGATCGTAAGGTCGGTTTCCACTGCGACCTCGGTCGAACCATCCTGCTCGTGAAGCCGGGCCGTGATGACCGCCTTGGCGGTGCCGGAGCCGCGGGTCTCCTTGCCGGACGCCTCGATGACCGCGACGTGGTTCGTGTCGTCGCGTGAGGTGATCGTCGCCGTCCCGCCGTACGTCAGGCTGATCGGCCCGACCTTGACCTTCACGTTGCCGGTGAACGTGTCGCCGTCGTTGCCGGTGAGGGTTGCGCCGGGCATGCACGGCGCGATGCGCTCGACATCGAGAAGCACCTGCCATGCCGTATCGACGGCGACTGGGACGGTGAATGTGTTGTCGAGCTTCACGGTGCCTCCTGCAGTCTTTCGAGATCAAGGGGGGTGTCGATGTCGACCGGATCTCCGGTCCCGTCGCATGGCACGCCGATCACTTGGCTTTGATGCTCTCGCAGCCAGCCACGGGCGCCGATGTCACCCCTGGCGGCGGCTCTGACGTCGGGCCAGACGCTGCGGTCGAGCACGACCGGGTTGCGCGGATTGCCGTCGTAAGTCGCAACCGCAGCCATCGCGCCGGACTGCCAGGCGGCAGCGAGGCGCCGAAGGGACTCCGGCCCGACATGTGGTTGATCGACCAGGATCACCGCGAGCGCCTCACAGTCGAGCGCGTCGGCGGCGTCGATGCCAGCACGCAGTGATGCACCCATGCCCTCCCGCCAGTCCGCAGCGACGACAATCTGGGCGGCGGCAAGGTGAGCTTGCTCCCTCACTTCCTCGGCGTGAGAGCCAAGCACGACGATGACGGGCTCGCAGCCGCCCTCGACCGCGGTACGGATCGCTCGCTCGACAAGCAATTCACTGCCAAGGCGGACCAGTGCCTTAGGTCGGCCTAGTCGCCGGCCGGCACCGGCGGCCAGCACGACGCCGACGAGCTCAGGCATGGCGACGAGCCGAGACGTGGTGACCGCGAACCACATCTGCCAACCGCAGCAAGGCATCCAGGCTGTGACCTTCAACGAAGTCGTCGACGTGCGGCAGTGCCGCTGCCATTCCGCCCGCGGTCGGAGTGAAGCCGGGCGCCGCCTTGCGCGGATTAGACCACACGACTCGGTGGGCGAGTCGTTGCAGTCGCGCAGTCTGCTCGCCGAGCAGTTCCGGGTCGCCACGTTCCCAACCGTCTGACAGCACAACCACGACTGCACCGCGAGCGAGGCCACGTTGGCCCCATCGGTCAGTGAACTCCTTGAACAGCACTCCGAGACGCGTGCCACCGCCCGCGTCCGGCATTGCCTTCAGAACGGCGGCCATCGCATCATCCGGGTCGGCCTGATGCAGCTCCTTCGTGAGCCGCGACAGCCGGGTGCCGAGCGCGAACACCTCGGTCGGGCCCTGACGCCGCCGTGCCGCGGCATGAGCGAAGCGCAGCAGCGCGTCGGCATAGGCGCTCATCGATCCGCTGACGTCGACGAGCAGGACGACTCGCCTCGGACGTTCGCTGCGCCGGTGTCGCTTGAGCTGGGCGGGCTCGCCGCCGGCGGCGAGCCAGGCGCGGACGGTACGACGGCCGTCGATCGGTCCGCGCCTCGCCGAGTGCATCCGGCGGCTGGCTCGGGTCTCGCCTGGCAAGGCCAGCCGCGCGAGCAGCCGTCGCAGCTGATCACGGTCGGCGTCTGACATCGTCGCAATGTCTTGGTGGCGCAGCACTTCTTCGGTGCTGGCTGCGGCGCGAGCACCGGTTGGCTCACCGCCGACCTCCTCGTCAGGGCGCGGTGTGGCGCCGTCGCTCGCGACCAGTTGGAGCCGCGGCTGCATCACTTTGGCCCGCTGCTGCACCGACAGCGGGCGGTCACCAAAGTACGCATCGAAGACCCGGTCGTAGCGCTCGATATCCGTCGGGCTGTCGCACAACGTCAGCCGGCCTGCCCAGTAGACATCGTCGCGACGGTGAGCGCGGAGCAGTTGCAGTGCTGCGACGGCGTTATGCACCCGATCCGGCGAGGCCGGCACGCCTGCAGCGCGCAGCGTTCGCGCCAAGCCCACGATGCTGTCGACCCCGTCGAAGCGTGCGGCCGAGGTGGCGGTGTCAACCACCGCTCAGCGCCGCCGCGATCAAGGCTCCAACGTCCGTCCGGGTCGCGCGCTCTTGGTCCTCTCGGTATTTCAGGACTGCGCCGAGTGTCGCGATTGCGGTGTCGGGGTCAAGTCGTTCCGCGCCGAGGGCTACCAGCGCTAACGCCCAGTCGATGGACTCGGCGACACCAGGAGGCTTGACGAGGTCCTCGTTGCGGAGAACCTGTGCCGCCGCGGCGACCTGCCGGGCGAGTGAGGCGCTCGCTGCCGGCACCTGACGACGCACGATCGCGACTTCACGTTCGAACGACGGGTGCTCCACCCAGTGGTAAAGGCAGCGGCGTTTCAACGCGTCGTGCACTTCCCGAGTTCGGTTCGATGTGAGGACGGCGACCGGTGGTACTTCTGCGCGGATCGTGCCGAGCTCTGGAATCGTCACTGCGAAGTCGGACAGCACCTGCAGCAGGAAGGCCTCGAACTCGTCATCAGCCCTGTCCACTTCATCGATAAGGAGCACGCACGGCGATGTCTCGAGTGCCGCAAGCAACGGGCGGGCGAGGAGGAAACGGCGGCTGTAGACCTCGCTGTCCAACCGCGCGACCGCAGCGTCGTCGCTTGGTGCGCCAGTCGCCTCCACAGCTCGCAGATGCAACAGCTGGCGAGGGAAGTCCCAGTCGTACAACGCTTGGGAAGCGTCGATCCCCTCATAGCACTGCAGCCGGATGACAGTCGCAGCGAGCAGGTCACCGAGTGCCGTGGCGAGCGAGGTCTTGCCGACGCCGGCCTCGCCCTCGAGAAACAGTGGACGGCCCATCGCCAAGGAGAGGTACACCGCGGTCGCAAGGCCCTCATCGGCGAGGTAGTTGTGTTCGGTGAGTGCGGCCTGGAGGTCCGCGGGCGAGGAGATGTCTGCGGGCAGCAGGCCCTGGCGGTCGGCGGGTTGCGGGCTCACACGCCCCCGGCCGCAGCCAGCACCGCACGACGGGTCAGCACCGTCGCGAGGTGGGCCCGATAGTCGGCTCCGCCGCCGAGGTCGGACGGTGGGTTGGTGCCCTCAGCCACCGCCGCAGCGGCGGCCCCGACCGCGCCGTCCTCTGGCGCTAGTCCAACAAGAGCAGCTTCGACTGCGTGTGCCCGGACCGGAGTAGTTCCCATGTTGGTCAACCCGATGCGTGCTTCGGCGATCATGCCGTTCTCGACGCGGATGGCCGCTGCGACGCCGACGATGGCCCAGGCCTGGGCAACCCGTTGGAACTTTTCGTAGTGCACACCCCAGCCGGTGAGCTTCGGCACCCGGATTTCGACGAGCAGCTCGTCTGGCGAGAGCACGGTCTGAAGATAGTCGACGAAGAACTCCGACGCGGCCACGGTGCGGCGTCCGCCGGGACCCTCGAGCACGAAGTCTGCACCGAGTGCCAGCGCGACAGCCGGAAGGTCACCGGCCGGGTCGGCGTGGGACAGCGACCCGCCGAACGTGCCGCGATGCCTGATCGCCGGGTCGGCGACCGTGCGAGTTGCGGCAGCGATGAGCGGAGCGTGCTCACCGATCAGCGGGTCGGTGATCACGTCGCAGTGCCGGGTCATCGCGCCGACTCGTAGGCTGCCATTTTCCTCGCGGACGCCGCGCAGCGCGTCAACCTTGCCGAGGTCGACCAACGCCGTTGGATAGGCGAGGCGCAGTCGGAGGACTGGCAAGAGGCTCTGACCACCCGCTAGCAGCTTGGCGTCTTCCCCCGCTGCCGCGAGTGCAGAGACCACCCCACTGATTGAGTCGGGCGCGACGTAGTCAAGGCTCGCGGGGATCACTGCGCACCTCCGTTGATTCGCGCATCCTGTAACGCCCGCCAGACGCGCTCAGGTGATGCCGGCATCCGTATTTCTGTTACGCCGTAGGGACGCAGCGCGTCAATGATCGCGTTGACAACCGCGGGAGTTGACGCGATCGTGCCGGCCTCGCCGACACCTTTGACGCCGAGCGCATTGCTGGTGGCTGGTGTCTCGGTGCGGTCGGTGACGAACGACACCAAATCGGCCGCGCTCGGCACGAGGTAGTCGGCCATCGTGCCGGTTGTGAGATTGCCGTCCTCGTCGTAGACCGCCTCCTCATACAGAGCCTGCGCAACCCCTTGTGCGATTCCGCCGTGCACCTGGCCCTCGACGATCAACGGGTTGACGACCTTGCCGATGTCATCGACGCAAACGTAGGACCGCATGCTCGACTGGCCGGTCTCGGTGTCGATCTCCATCGCACAGAGGTGCGTGCCGTGCGGGAAGGAGAAGTTCTCCGGGTCGAAAACGAAGTCGGAGTCAAGAGAGGGCTCCATGCCCTCGGGCAGATTGTGCGCGGCGAACGTCGCGAGCGCGATCTCCTGGATGCTCAACGACGCCTCCGGCGAGCCCTTCACGGTGAAGCCGCCGTTGGCGAACTCCACGTCGGTTTCGGCGGCCTCCATCAGATGGGCTGCGACCCGTCGCGCCTTCTCGATGACCTTGGCTGCGGCGTGATGGATGGCCACGCCACCGACGACCAGCGAACGTGAGCCGTACGTGTCCATGCCCTTCGGGCTGGAGTCGGTGTCGCCGTAGAGAACCTCGACGTCCTCGAACGGCACACCGAGAGCGTCGGCAGCGATCTGGCTCCACGAGGTGACGTGGCCCTGACCGTGCGGCGTAGTGCCGGTCACGACCTCGACTTTGCCTGTTGGCAGCATCCGGATGCTCGCGGACTCCCAGCCTCCAGCACCATACGACAGCGAACCGAGCACGCGGCTCGGGGCGAGACCGCACATCTCGGTGAACGTGGAGATGCCGATGCCGAGCTGCACCGAGTCGCCGCGCTCGCGCCGCTCGGCCTGCTCGCGGCGCAGCCCGTCGTAGTCGAACAGCTCGACCGCCCTGGCGGTCGCCGCTTCGTAATTGCCGGAGTCGTACGTCAGACCGCAGACGGTTTCGAACGGGAACTCCTCGTGGGTGATCCAGTTCTGCTTCCGAAGGTCCAACGGGTCTCGGCCGAGCTCCACGGCGAGCTCGTCCATGATCCGCTCGATCGCGAACGTCGCTTCCGGCCGGCCGGCGCCACGATAGGCGTCAGTCGGAGTCTTCGTGGTGAATACGCCTGTGCAGTGAAAGTCATACGCGTCCATCTTGTAGATCGCCGGGAACATGAACGCTCCGAGGATCGGTACGCCCGGGGTCACCAGCTGGAGATAGGCCCCCATGTCGGCGAGAAGGTGGACCTTCAGCCCGAGAACCTTGCCGTCTGCGCGGGCGGCGATTTCGATGTCTTGGATCTGGTCGCGGCCGTGGATGGTGGCTTGATAGCCCTCGCTTCGCGACTCGGTCCAGCGGACCGGGCGACCGAGTCGTTTGGCGAGGATCAACGCGATGACCTCTTCGGCGTACACGTTGAGCTTGGAGCCGAACCCGCCGCCGACGTCCGGAGTGATCACGCGCAGCTTGTGCTCCGGAATGCCGGTCGTGAGGGCGAGCATTACCCGCAGGACGTGCGGGATCTGTGTGGAGGAGTAGACGGTGTATTCATCGGCGGCGGCGATAGGTGCGACGACCACGGCGCGCGGCTCCATCGCGGATGGCAGTAGCCGTTGCTGGATGAACCGACGGGAGACGACAACATCGGCGGCAGCTTTGGCGGCCGCGTAGTCACCGCCAGCAAACGGCCAGTCGTAGCAGCGGTTCGTGCCCTTGTCGCTGTGAACCAGCGGCGAGCCCTCGGCCAGCGCTGCCTCCATGTCAGTGACAGCCGGCAACGGCTCGTACTCGACCTCGATCGCCTCGAGGGCGTCTGCGGCGGTGTAACGGTCGCGCGCGACGACAACCGCGACCGCGTCGCCGACGTAGCGGACCTCGTCGACGGCGATCGGCGGGTGGGCCGGACTGACCATATCGGGAGTCACCGGCCACGCGCACGGCAGCGAGCCGAGTTGTTCAGCGAGGTCGGCACCACTGAAGGCCGCGATGACGCCCGGCATCGCCAGCGCCGGCGAGACATCGATCCTGGTGATCTTCGCGTGCGACATCGGGCTGCGTAGCAACGCGAACTGCAGCAGGCCGGGCAGCGAGATGTTGTCGGTCCACATCGTCTGACCTGTGACGAGCTTCGCGTCCTCCTTGCGCACCCGACGCCGGCCGAGCTCCCGTTCTTCGACCACTTGCTCAGTCATGCCACGACCACCTTCGCGTCGTCGGTCTGCTCAGCGCCGTCTCCTTCGCGCATCGCGGCTGCCGCGGCCAGGACGGATCGGACGATGTTGACGTAGCCGGTGCAACGGCACAGGTTGCCCTCAAGGCCTTCGCGGACTTCTTGCTCGGTCGGGTTGGGGTTCGTCCTCAGTAGGTCGACAGCGGCCAGGATCATTCCTGGGGTGCAGTAGCCGCACTGCAGGCCGTGGTTGTCCTTGAAGGCCTGTTGGACCGGATGCCAGCGATCTTCGGTCGCGAGGCCTTGGATCGTGGTGATCTCGGAACCGCTCGCCTGCACTGCCAGTACTGAGCAGGACTTCACGCTCTCGCCGTTCAGCAGCACCGTGCATGCGCCGCAGTTTGAGGTGTCACAGCCGATCGGTGTGCCGACCCGCCCGAGACCGTCCCTCAGGTGGTGGACGAGGAGCCGGCGTGGCTCGACGTCGTCCTCGTAATTGACCCCATCGACCTTCATGCTGACGCGCGTCATTGCGGCCCCTAGAACGGTGAACCGGCTCAGTGCGACTGTCGCCGGTAAACGGGTGAAACGTCGATCACCACTCAGACATTAACGGCCGAATCCGATCGCGCAAGAGCCCAGCCGGATCGGGCCTGCCTAGGCATCGAAAATTACTGCTGCCTAGGCACAAACCGGTCAGACAGCACACAGATCGAGGGCGGCCCTTTCGATGCTGGATTCGGCAAGAAGCACCTGATTGGCCGCGTCGCCCAGTGGAATGAAGCTGTCGGCGGCAGCGACTCGTGCCAGTTGACCGGTGTAACCGGCGTCGATCAAGGCGGTGATCACGCCCTCCGAGACGCCGCCCGAGGCCCGGGTCTCATCGACCACCAACACCCGATCGGTCGCCGCGGCCTCGTGCAATAGATCCTCGACCGGCAGCGGGGAGAGCCAGCGCAGGTCGAGCACCCGGGCACCGATGCCGGCGGCCGCCAACCGCCGCGCGACCCGAAGCGACATTGGCACGCCGTTGCCAAACGTCGCCAGCGTGATGTCGCGCCCGTCGCCGTAGGTTCGACCGCGACCGATGGGGACGTGCGCCTCGGCCCAGTTGGCTGGAGCGAGGTACGGCGAGAGGCAGCCGCCATCGCCCGGCTCGTGGAGGTCGCGTGAGTGGTAGAGCGCGATCGGCTCGAGAAACACGGATACGGTGCCGTCGACCGTGGCCGAGGCGAGGCAGGTGCGCAGCATTGCCGCTGCATCATCGCCGCGCGCGGGCACTGCGACGACGAGTCCGGGGATGTCGCGCAGAACGCCGACGGCGTTGTCATTGTGGAAGTGGCCGCCGAAGCCCTTCTGGTACGCCAGCCCGGCGACGCGTACCACCATCGGGTTGCGGAAGGCGCCGTTGGAGAAGAACTGCAGGCTGGCGGCCTCGCCGCGCAACTGGTCTTCGGCGTTGTGGAGGTAGGCGAGGTATTGGATCTCTGGGATTGGCAACAAGCCGGAGACGGCTGAGCCGAGGCCGACCCCGAGGATCGTCTGCTCGTCGAGCAACGTGTCGAAAACGCGGCCGGCGCCAAACCGACGGGTCAGGCCACGGGTCACGCCGTACACGCCGCCCTTGCGTCCAACGTCCTCGCCGAACGCGATGGCATTGGGGTACGTCACGAGGGCATCAGCAAGGGCACGGTTGATGCTGTCCGCAAGTGTCAGCGGCTCGCCATCCTCCGGCAGCTTGCCGGCAAACGCCGCGGCTCGCGCCTCGTTAGAGCCGGCGACCGCGATGGCTGTTGCGACGCGGTCCGGGTGGCGAGGTGAGAGCGGTGCCATCACCTGCTCGGCGCTGCCTAGTTGCGGCTCCGCGCTGATCTCCTCGCCAAGCGCGCGGACTCGATCCGAGACCGCGGTGTAGCGCCCGAGCACCGCATTGGGCGTCGTCAAACCCGCGCCGACCACCAGGCGGGCGGTTCCGAGCAGCGGGTCGCGGTCGTAGTCGGCGGCGATCGCGGCGGGACTGCGATAGCTGATCTCGGCGTCGGTGCCGGCGTGCGCCATGAACCGCACGACCCGCAGGTGAAGGAACGCCGGCGCGCGCCGGGTCCGGACAAAAGCCGCGGCAGTGCTGGCCGCGTCGTAGCAGGCGGCGATGTCCTGGCCGTCGGCGCTGAAATATCGCAGCGACTGCCGGTTGCCGTATGCCGCCGCGATCCATCCGTCAGGTGTCGCAACGCTGATGCCGAGCCCGTTGTCCTCGCAGACGAACAGCACCGGCATCGGCAGGCCCTGATAAGCGGCCTGGCAGGCGGCGTTGATCGCGCCGGTCGCGGTCGAGTGGTTTGCCGACGCGTCGCCGAAGCTGGTGACAGCGATCGCGTCTGAGGGCCACTCGCTCTCGACGCCGAGTTTGCGTGTCCGGTCGATGGCGAAGGCGACGCCGATCGCGCGGGGCAGGTGTGAGGCGATCGTCGACGTCTGGGGGATGACCGAGAGCTCTTTACGGCCGAACACTTTGTGTCGTCCGCCGGCGATGGGTTCATCGACCGAGGAGACCAGACCTTGCAACACATCGCGAAGTGGAGTGGAGCCCGGCACCTGTGCGGCCCGCGCGAGATAGAAAGCACCGGACCGGTAATGCAGCAGCGCCGGATCTGTGGGCCGTAGCGCCCCGGCGACGGCCGCATTGGCTTCATGACCGGACGACCCGATCGTGTAGAAGCCTCGACCGGTAGCGCGAAGCCTGCGGGCTTCGATGTCGAGTGCTCGGTTGCCCAGTTGCGCATCGAACAACGTCAGGGCGTCAGTGCCGGTCAGCGCGCTGCCGGGTGCGACAGGCAACGATGGATCGCCGGGGTCGCCTGGTGCAAGCGCCGCGACCGCACTGCGGAAGTGATGGTCGAGCGCCGCCTCGGGCGTGAGGTCGCTCACTGATGCATTCTCGCCTGGTCAGTCCGACAAACGGAACGACTCATCGGGGACGAGGTCCGCGACGTCCATCTGTGCCTTCTGCAGCCGGCCGGAGTAGTCCCAGTTCATCGACTGCCAGCGAGTGAACTGGTCAAGCACCCAGACGCCGGACTGACGGGAGCCGTTGCCCGACTTTCCGTTGCCACCAAAGGGAAGATGCGCCTCCGCACCCGAGGTCGAGTTGTTGATGCTCACCATGCCGGCGCTCACACCGCGGCGAAACCGGAACGCGTCGTTTGCGTCGGTGGTGTAGATCGAAGAGGACAGACCGTAGCCCGGGGCGTTCGAAAGTCGGATCGCCTCGTCGAGATCGCGATAGGTCGTGACGCCGACCAGCGGCCCGAAGGTCTCGGTTTGGAAGATCTCGTCCTCCTCGCGGACACCGTCGACGATCGTCGGGTGGTAGAAGACGCCCGCGTCTGGGTCGCCGACGAATCCGTCACGCGGGTTGGCCGCGGTGATTCGCCCGGTTGATGACGAGCCGAGGACGACGTGATGCGGCTGAATCCAGCCGAGGAAGTCCTCGAAGCGATCGCCGAACTTCTTGTCCAACATCGGCCCGTACACAACGCCTTGCGCCGGGTCGCCGACCGGCGCCTGCTGCGTCATCTTGTCGAAGCGCGCGAGGAAGTCGTCATGGACGCTTTCGTGCACGATGACAGTGCCCAGCGATGTGCATCGCTGGCCGGCGGTGCCGAAGCCGGAGAACAACGCAGCTTCGGCTGCGAGGTCGAGATCGGCGGTCGGGGTGATGACCATCGGGTTCTTGCCGCCGAGCTCGAGGCAGGCGGACTGCAGATGCCGGCCGGTGAGCTCGCCGATCTTCGAGCCGACTGCACTCGAGCCGGTGAATCCGACCTTGTCGACGTACCCCGCCTCGAGCGCCTGTGTCAGCCCAGCAAAGGTCGATTCACCATCGGCCATCACTAGGTTGAGCACGCCATCGGGCAGTCCGCCACCATGGACGAACAGCTCAAACAACGCTGCGCTACAGGCCGGCGAGTAGTCGGCTGGCTTCCACACGACCGTGTTGCCGCAGAGCAGTGCAGGTACGAGATACCAGGACGGGACGGCGACCGGGAAGTTGCCGGCGGTGATGATCGCCGCTACCCCGACCGGGTTGCGGAACGTGAACAGCTGCTTGTCCGGCATCTCGCTCGGAACGGTCTGGCCATAGAGCCGACGACCCTCGCCGAGGAAGAAGTCACAGGTGTCGACGATCTCGCGGACCTCGCCGAGTGCCTCTGCGTACGGCTTGCCGATCTCTCGGGTGACGAGGCGGGCTAGCGCTTCTGCATTGGCTTCGACGACCCGGCCGATGTGGGCGATCGCGCGCCCCCGGACCGGCGCCGGGACGTCGGCCCAGGCGAGTTGGGCGTCGCGGGCGGCTTTGGTCGCGGCCAGGAAGATCGCGGCATCACCGAGCTCGACGCTCGCGACCACCTCATCCAGACGGGCGGGGTTGCGGTCCTCGACCACGCCGCCCGGCGCGCCGCTGACCGGTGTGCCGGCGATGACCGAGGTGATGGTGCGCGTCATAGCTTCTCTCTACTTGTTGAGTTGTCTTGTTGAATTGTTGAAGGGTTAGTTGGCGGTGTTGCCAAGGCTCGTCAGGACGAGGTCGAGGGCCGCCAACCCGATCGCCAACTCGTCCTCGGTCACTGACAAGGCCGGCCGGAATCGGACCGACCGGGCGCCGCAGCCGAGAGCGATCACCTTTTGCTCGCGCAGGCCCTTGATCACCTGATCGCGGGTGTCGCCGTCCGGCAGGTCAAGGGCGCACATCAAGCCGCGGCCCCGGACGTTCGAGACGACGTCGCGATGCCGGTCACCGAGGTCGCCCAAACCGTTCTGGAGGACTTCGCCGAGTTTCGCGGCGTGGTCGAACAACCCGTCTGCCTCGATGATCTCGAGCAGCCGGCGGGAGCGGACCATGTCGACGAGGCCGCCGCCCCACGTGGAATTGATGCGGCTCGAAACCTGGAAGACGTTGTCCGGAACCTCCTCGATCCGGCGACCGGCCATGATCCCGCCGAGCTGGACCTTCTTGGCGAACGCCACGATGTCCGGCTCGAGTCCCAGCTGCTGATAGAGCCACGGTGTGCCGGTCAGGCCGACTCCGGTCTGGACCTCATCGAGGATGAACAGCGCGTCGTAGGTGTGGCACATGGTTTGCATCGCCTGCAAGAACTCGGCGCGCAGATGGTTGTCGCCGCCCTCGCCCTGGATCGGCTCGGCGATAAAGCATGCGATGTCGTGCGGGTTGGCTTCGAAGGCCGCCTTGGCTTGCGCGAGCGCGGTTGCCTCAGCCGCCTCGATCTCTTCGAGGTGAGCATCGATCGGGAAGATCACCGCCGGGGTCTCGATCCGGGGCCAGCCGAACGTCGGGAACCGGTCGGTTTTGGTGGGGTCGGTGTTGGTCAGCGACATCGTGTAGCCGGAACGGCCGTGAAAGGCATGGGTCAGGTGCAGCACCTTCGTACCGAGGTCTCGCGATCGACCCGCGGCTTCGTTGAGACGGCTCTTCCAGTCGAACGCCGCTTTGAGCGCGTTCTCGACCGCGAGTGCGCCACCCTCGACGAAGAACAGGTGCGGCAGGTCCGGATCGCCGAGCACGCGCACAAAGGTCTCGACGAACTCAGCCAGGTGGGTGGAGTACATGTCGGGGTTGGCCGGCTTGCTTGCCGCAACGCGTCCCAACAACGTCATGAACTCCGGGTCGTCGACGATTCCTGGTGGGTTTGAGCCAAGTGGCGCCGAGGCGAAGAAGGTGTACATGTCGAGGTATTCGGTGCCATCGCGGGCATCGACCAGCCAGCTGCCGTGACTGCGCTCGACGTCGAGCACCAGCCGAAACCCGTCGATGAGCAGATGCTCGCCGAGTCGGTCATGCACTTCGCTCGCCGGCACGTGTACGCCGCGACGCTCCGCCATTGACGCCTCCTTGTTGTCGCGTTCGCGTGGTAACGCTCACGCGGCGCTGATCAAGATCTATCCGCTGTCACTCCAGTATGCCGAAGAACCTCCTGCGGGTCACCTCTCTTTCCGGATGATCTGTGACATCGCGGGCATTCAGCTGCGTAACTCTTTCGGTGATCTTGACGTAGGTTCCCCTGCAGCGGCCTGCCAAGGACACCTACGTCGAGATCACGGAGGGGTTCGGGCTCGACGTCAATAGGCTGCAGGCAATGATCGCCGCTGACGGCTTGACGAAGCGCTTCGGTCAGCACCTCGCCGTGTCGAACGTGTCGTTTCGGTGTCAGCCCGGAACGGTCACCGGATTTCTCGGGCCGAACGGTGCGGGGAAGTCGACCACATTGCGGATGATCTGCGGATTGTCTAGGCCCTCGTCTGGCTCAGCGACCGTGGCCGGCCGGCCGTACACAGACCTTCCCAACCCGGGTCGCGAAGTCGGGGTGTTGCTAGACGCTAGCGCGCAACATGCAGGTCGCACCGGACGCGAAGTTCTCTCGCTCGCCGCGCTCGTCCTCGGCGTTTCACGGCAGCGGGTCGAGGAGGTGCTTACCTTGGTGGGCCTGGCCGACGGCGCTGCCAGCAAGCGAGTCGGCAAATATTCACTCGGCATGCGTCAGCGCCTTGGCATCGCCCACGCGCTGCTCGGCGAGCCGCAGGTGTTGATCCTCGACGAGCCCGCCAATGGTCTTGATCCGCAAGGGATCTACTGGATGCGTGGCCTGCTTCGTCACTTTGCGGACAACGGCGGCACGGTCTTGCTCTCGTCTCACTTGCTGATGGAGATCGACGTTGTCGCGGACGAACTCGTCGTCATCGGCGACGGCAAAATCGTGGCGCAGGGTGCCAAGCACGACTTGCTCGCCACGACCGGCGTACGGGTCAAAGCGCTGGATCGCGGGGTGTTGTTGCATGCGCTGTCGGCGGCTGGGATTGTCTCGAGCCCGACTGCTGACGGCGCAGAACTTGCCCAAGCTGACGCGGAAGCGGTCGGTCGCGCGGCTGCCGCTGCCGGGGTCGTCCTGCTGGAGCTGCGAGAGGGAGACAGTGCAGGCCTCGAGCAGTTCTTCCTCGGGCTGACCGGGCCGTGATCGTTGCCGCTCCCACCTTGCGTCGCCTCGTGCGTGTCGAGCTGCGCAAGAGCGCGGATACGCGTGCCGGGCGCTGGCTGCTCGGTGTGCTCGCCGTGGTTGCGATCGCCGGCGTCGTGCTCGTCTTGATCTTCGCGAAGACTGGGGACAAGGACTTCGGCGACTTCGTCTTCACCGCCCAGCTGCCGATGGGCTTGCTGTTGCCAGTGCTGGGCATCTTGGCGATGACGAGCGAGTGGTCCCAGCGGTCGGCGCTCACGACTTTTGCGCTGGTGCCCAACCGATCCCGGGTGTTGGTGGCGAAGCTGCTCGGTCTCGTGGCGTTGGCCCTCGCTCTCGTCGCCGCCTCGCTGGCAACTGCGGCGGTGGCCACGCTGATCGGGTCGGCGGACGGTGGCAGTCACTGGGGTGGTGTGCTCGCAATCATCGGGCGGGCGGGACTGTTCGAGTGCCTCGCTGTCCTTGTTGGAGCAGCCTTCGGGTTGGCCTTGCTCAATGCTCCGAGTGCCCTCGTCGCGTTCTTCTTGCTTCCGAGCGTGTTGACCGCGCTTGTCTCGCTGATCGAACCGCTCCGAGAGCCTGTGACCTGGCTGGATCTCGTCACCAACATCACCAACCTGCTTGGCAACGACCTGACCCCGGGCGTGTGGGGTCGCCTTGCGGTCTCGGTAGCCGTGTGGGGCGTGCTACCGCTTGCGGTCGGCGCGGCGCGAGTTCAGCGCCGCGAAATCGCCTAGACCCGCCCGGCGGCCCACCCGCTGCTCGTGCTGGGTCTTGTGGCCAGTCGTGGCACTGGCATCCTGCATCGCGGTCGATCTCCTCCACCTCTCCGAGCGCCGGCGCCGGCCGCTCAACGCCCAGGAGATCTATCGCACGCCGGCAGTCGTCCACGTGAGCCGGCGGCTTGGTACGCGGCGCAACGAAGTTGAGGAGGCCGGCGAACCGCTCGTCTGCGGCGCAGGTTGAGGTGGGCGGGGGCGCGGCTTGAGGTGGGCGGGGGCGCGGCTTGAGGTGGGCAGGGGCGGGGTCGAACCGCCGACCTTCCGCTTTTCAGGCGGACGCTCGTACCAACTGAGCTACCTGCCCCTAGTGGGGACCGGTCGAGTGTAGAGGCAGGATGGGCGCCGTGACGATCGACCTGCGGTGCGCTCGGACGAGACTGCGCTGACATCTTGATCAGGATCGGGCGGCGGGCGATCGGGTTGGGGCGCCGCCGCGTCCTGGTCGGGGCAGCGCTCGTGGTGTTGTGTGGCGTTGCTATCGGCGTCGCGCTGAATCGGCCCGCGGCCCCGGTCGGGCCGGCGCCGATCGGAACGCACGGCTTTGATGTGTCCTGGCCGCAATGTGCGGGCGACCGTGCGGTCAACATGCCCCCAGGCCGGCCGGCGTACCTCATCCTCGGGGTGACCCATGGCGCCGGGGAGACCGTGAATCCGTGTCTGGGCTCGCAGCTCGACTGGGCGAAGAGTCGAGGCGTCAGGGTCGGGGCCTACCTGGTGGCGTCGTTCCCGGACAAGGCGCGCCAGACCCTGGCCGGCAGTGGACTGTTTGGCAACTGCGGCACCTCGAAGCGATGCCGGTTGCGCAACGTTGGTGCTTCGCAGGCGAAGACCGCGATCGCGACGATGCAGGTCGCCGGTCTCGCGGCGCCGAGATTGTGGATCGATGTCGAGGTCAGCACGACCTTGCCGTGGTCGCGGTACGTCGGGTCGAACATCGCAGTGCTCCGGGGGATCGTGGCCGGCGCTCGGGCGGAGCACGTGCCGGTTGGCGTATATACAACCCCTGCCATGTGGCAGGAGATCACCGGCGGCTATCAGCTCAACGTGCCCAACTGGCTGCCCAGCGGCGACGGCAAGGCGCGCCACGCCGCCCGGTTGTGCCGGACCAGCGCGACCGGCGGGACGACGTGGCTGGTGCAATACACCCGGTCGTTGGACTCCGATCTGACCTGTCCGGTGCTCAATCCGGTGCCCGGGGTTCACAGCGCGCTGTGGCCATTTCGCAACCTCACGCTGCAGTTGTCATCTCAGGGAGCGGCGGTCAGTGCAGCGCAGCGGGTGTTGGGGCTGCCTCCAAGTGGGATGTATGACGCTGCCACGGTCGTCGCGGTTAGTGCGTTTCAGACATCGCATCATCTCCCGGTCACCGGCAAGATCACGCCGGTCGACTGGCGGGCCTTGGGTGCTCTGCAGACCCACGGCGGCCACGGTTTCTGGTTGTCACGCATCGTGAGTTCGTCTTAGTCGAAGTTGATTGGTGTGTAGCCCGGACGCGCCTTCGGATCGGAGGTACGGTCAAGACGTTGGTGCCCCGGAGTGCCGATGCACTGTGATCCCACGCCAGGGAAACGTCACCAAAGGCTGGACGAATACATGCGACGACGCTTGCTGATCGGTGGTCTGACGCTCGCGCTGACCGGCCTGACGGGTTCCTGGACCGCCGCAGGCGCGGCTGCTCCGCATGCCACGGTCTCGATCTCGAACACCCCGACCGCGGTCCCGTTCGCTCAGACGAACGGCGACGTTCTGGCGGTCGCCGACTTCAGTGTCGGCGGCACGCCAGAGGTGGCTTTCGGCGGCGATTTCACCACCGTCACGACCCCTAACAAGGTGGTTCACCCAGCGACGAACTTCGCTGTCGTGAATGAGACGAGCGGCGACCTCGTCTTCGCCGCAACCGGCCTTGATTCGACCGACTATGTCCGCGCGATCGCCTACCAAGCTGGTCTGCTCTATCTCGGCGGCGACTTCACTGCGTTCGCCGGCCAGGCGCGCAAGCACCTCGTCGCGCTGACCGTGCCAGGGTTCGCGGTGGATCCCGCGTGGAATCCGGGCGCGAGCGGCCACGTCAATGCGCTCGCCGTCAGCACCACCCCGCTCGCGGTGTTCACGACCGGCGCCTCCGGCACGGTGAGGGCGCTCAACCCAACGACCGGCCGGGCGATCTGGTCGGACCCGGTGCCCTATGGCGGGCTTCGCGCGTTGCTGATGGATCCCAGCAACGGTGGGTTGTACGTCGGTGGGTTCTTCGACTCGATCCGCGGGTTCGCCAACCATGGTCTGATCGAGCTCAACGCGACGACCGGCGCTCCGGTCACCAGCTTCGCTCCGGTCCTCAAGCCCAATGTTCCGGCTAACGGCGGGTTGACGGGAGACGATCCGATCTCGCTTGCGCTGGACACCGCGGTGACCCCGCACGCGATCATCGAAGGCGGCGGCGGCAAGACCAACCTGCTGCATCTGTTCAACTCGACGACCGGGGCCGTGATCTGGGACCGCGGGATGATCGGTGACACCCAGGCCGTGATCGGCATCGGCGACTCGGTTGTCGCTGGATATCACCGGACCAGGATCAACAAGTCGACGGGGATCCAGTGGCCGTACTTCGCCGCGCAGTTGCAGGCATCGAACGGCGATCCGGAGAGCTGGGCCGCTGGCCTGTCTGGCATGCCGCCGACCACCCCTGCCGATGGCGGCAACAACGGGGTGCGAGGGCTCGCCTATGACGCGCACACCGGGATCCTGATCGTCGCCGGTGCATTCCGGAAGTACGGCCAGACCTGCAACCTGGACGTCACGCTGACGTGTACCGGCGGAAAGCCGATGGCGTCGTTGGCGGAGTATCGGGTGACGGACTAAACGAACTGCCAACGTGCCTGGCGGTCCCGACGGGACTTGAACCCGCGACCTCCGCCTTGACAGGGCGGCGAGCACTCCAACTGCTCCACGGGACCTCGTGAGAGGTCGTACCCCCAACGGGATTCGAACCCGTGTTACCGCCTTGAAAGGGCAGCGTCCTAGGCCTCTAGACGATGAGGGCATTGCAGGCCTCGGCGTCCGCCGTCGGGGACCGGGCCAGTGTAGGGGACGATTGCCCATTCGTGCTCGTGACGTCTGGACGCCCTGCTGCGCGGCCCGTGACGACGCACAAGATCATGGCCGTCTGGGACGGCTAGAGCCACCCCAAACGGCCATGATCTTCCCCCCAGGTGTTACCGCCGGTGGCGGCGATCCCAGGCGTGGGCGGTTGGCGCCGGCCAGGGCTCGCGGTAGGCGCGGTAGGTGTTCACGCCGGTCGGGAACTCGAGGTTGTCGAGCAGTGCTCCCGATGGGCTGAACTCAGAGAAGTACGGCAGGGCGCCCCAACCGACGACGAGATTGCCGTCGTTGAGCGTCTGACCGTTGCCCTGCGACGCCGCCGAGAGGTGGTCCGGCTGGTCGTCGGACTTGATGAGCGTGGCGACGTCGCTCTTGGTGTTGAGCTTGACGGTCACGATTCGGCTGTAGGGGTAGTTCGGTGTGCCGGCGGATTCGTTGTCGAACCAGGTGTAGGTGTCGTGACCCAGCGCCTCTGGGTCGTGCTGCCAGGAGAAGATCTCGCCGACGTTGTCGAGGGCCTGACCAGGGGCGGCCTGCTCGGTGAAGGTGCTGTCCTTGCCCCCGAGGGTCCAGTTCACGGTGCCGGTGTGCCGGTTGACGTCGTAGGCCGCCCAGGTGTTGCGGGCATCGATCAGCAGGCTGCCGTCGGTGTCCAGGTGGACGGCGTTGACGTGGAACCAGTCCCACGGGGTCGTGGTCGACGCGGGCAGCGGCTGCTCGCTCGCGCTGTAGGGCACGTGATCGGCGCTGTTCCAGGAGAACAGCACCTTGCCGGTCTTGATGTCGATCTCCTGCACGACGCCGTCGATGACGCTTTGGTCGGCCGCGCCGCCGATCGAGGTGAGGTCCGCGGTCGTGACGTCGTAGGAGAGGACGAGCGCAGTGTTCTGGGGCGTGATGAGGAACTCGTGTCCATCGGTGGTCAGCCCGTCGCCGGCGGTGACGGTCGCGATCTGCTGGCCCTTGGTGTTGTCGATGACGTCCGTGCCGTCAGAGACGCTGCCGAGCCCGGTGCCTTGCCACCAGGTCAGGACCGGCTTGCCGTTGTAGGTCTGCTCGCGGAAGTCCGCCGCGGTGTCGCCGGCGGGCACAGCCTGGAACCACACGACGTTGCCTCGGCCATCGACGATCTCGGGACCGTTGGCGTACGTCGTCGTGTCGCCCGTCGGGGTGATGAAGAAGTCGCCTTCCCGATCACCGATCCCGTGGACCAGGGAGGTCACTGGTGGTGGCGAGGTCGGGGTCGGAGTGTCGGCGGGCTTCGCGCTTGCACCGGCCAGGCTCGGTGCGGCGGCCGCCGTGACGCCGAGGGCAAGGATGCCGGCGGCGAGGGCGAGTTGATGGATTTTGCGCATAGTGAAGTGACCCTTCAAGTCAGAATGGCAGATTTCAACCGGAATTGGTGAGGTACGGAATGACGACGGCGAGCGGCTACGGCTCGCTCATGAGCGCGCTCAGCTGAGCGGACAGCGGTCGCTGGTGACGCGGACGAGGTCGATGCAACGACGTCGGGTCAGCAACAGCGTGGAGCGCCGCGAGTGCATGGGTCGATGCTGCCTGGCGACGGCGTCCATGTCAACTATATCTAGTGGGTTTATCCAGTTTAATTTCGGGAAGCCGGCCCGCCAGGACAGGTTGCGCCAACTCTCGATCAAAAGGGTGAATCGACACGTTTCGACTGAAGACGGAGCCATCGCGCTCCGAGTCTGAATATTGCGGGTCGGCTGTCGTCAAAGGGGACTGGTATGCGTCTGTCAAGGGTCGCCGTGCTGGCGTCGTGCGCCACCTTGGTTGCGAGCTTCGGGCTCGCCCTGGCCCCGACCCCCGCGCTCGCCACAAGCGGGCCGGTGGCGTACCCGTTGACGCAAGCTCTTTCCGGCGTCACCCGGCAAGCTCGCATGGTCTACGCGCACGGTGAGTTGTTCATCTCGAATGGGCAGTCCGGATCCGGCGTGCGGGTGTTCTCGACGAGCGGCAAGCTGCTGCACAGCTTCACCGACATGCCGGGCGCGACGGGCATGGTTCTCTCAGCCGACGGCACGACGCTGTATGTGGCGCAGGCCGCCTCGGACAAGATCACGCCCGTCAACACGAGCGCTCTGACTGAGGGCACCTCGTTCACGGTCGATTCGTGTCCCACGTACCTCGCGCTGGCGAGTGGACGGCTGTTCTATTCGTTTGGCTGCAACGAACAGCCAACCGGTGGTGTCTCGAGCATCGACCCGAGCTCCGGTGGGACGCCTGTCGTGGCAACCACCGGCACATCGGGACCGTCCCTGCTTGCGGGGGGCGGTACGAATTTGGCAGTGTCACTTCCGGGTTCGGACACCATCACCACCTACACCTCCGACGACACCGGCGCGGTCACTCAACTCGCCACGGTGACCAGCGACGAGAACGTGAATGACCTCGCGATATCAAGCGACGGAACGAAGGTCTACGTCGCCGCGGCTGGTGGGACTCAGTTCAGCGGATACGCCGCGTCGAGTCTGGACTCGTCCGGTGACTTCAGCGCATCTGCGTACCCGAGGGCGGTCGCGCTTTCACCGAACGGTCAGTACCTCGCCGGAGGGCTGCAGTCCTACACCGGGCTCGTGAGCCTCTACAACGCGGCGACCTCAGCACCGATCTGGGAGCGGTTCGGGGCATCGGCGGCGCCGTCAACGTGGACAACCGGTCAACAGCAGGACGAGACGCTGCCTGGTTCGCTGACGTTCTCCTCTAATAACGCTGATGTCTACGGCTTGGTTGAGCCAGAGGACTCCAATACTGCCGTTGACCTGTTCTCGAGCACGATCTCCCCGACCTCGTCGAGCGTGCATCTCACGATTCCGCATGTGAAGTACGGCAAGGTGCTGACGGCCACCGCGACCGGGCCGGCAGGCGGGCGGATCACCTTCGTCGGCAGCGTCGGAACCTTGACCAAGACACTCGCCACCGTGACCGCCAACTCGAAGGGCGTCGCGACGCTGCGGTTCAAGTCGCCGTACAGCGGCGCGATTGAGGCGGCCTACGCCGGAAGCGCGGCGAAGCTGCCCGCGACGGTGCGCCACGCCTTCACAAGGCCGTCGAGGGCGCGGATCACGCTGTCTGGCAGCTTCGGTCGCCGGCATGGCATCACGTGGTTCCTCAATCGCAAGGCGGTCAAGGCACACGTTTCGGTGTTGCCGGCCGTCGGTGGACGGCCTGTCGTTGTGACCGCGCAGATCCGGGTCAACGGAGCCTGGCAGGTCGCGTCCAGCGCGACGTTCTACCTGCCGGCGAGCGGCACATTCAAGCTGTACCTGAAAAAGGCGACTCACGAGTATCCGCTCCGGTTCACGGTGAGCTTCGCTGGCGACCAGTACAACTCCGGCTCCCATGCGACCTCAAAGCACTTCGAGATCATCTAGGTGCGCCCGACCCGACTATTCTTCGGACCTGTCGACGTCATGACGTCGTGGGGCCGTTAGCTCAACTGGCAGAGCAGCGGACTTTTAATCCGCGGGTTCCGGGTTCGATCCCCGGGCGGCCCACCGCATCGTCGCAGGTCAGATGGGGTGTACCTGGACTGGTCTGCTCCAGTTTTCTAGGGCTGGCAGCCAAATTGGCAGCCAATTGGTTTGCGACGTTGTCGTGGTCGGTGTCGGATTTGCCCACCGCAGAGTCGTCCGCAACGTCGTCCCAGAGTGCTCGGGTCATCGCTGCGGCCGCCTCTTCGGCGAGCTCTGGCACGACGTGGCTGTAGGTGCCGAGTGTCAACGAGATCTGGCTGTGGCCGAGGATCTGCATCGCCACGCGCGGGGCGACTCCCTGCATCAGTAGGAGTGTTGCGGCGGTGTGGCGAGCGTCGTGAAGTCGAGCCGGGCGAACCTCTGCGTCCACCAGCAAGAGCTTCCAGGCGCGGTAGTCGTTCCGCGGGTCGATCGGCTTTCCGACTGCGGTTGCGAAGACGAAGTCGCCATCCACCCACATCTCGCCAGCTGCGAGCCGCTCGCGGTTCTGCGCGGCGCGATGTTCCTTGAGGTGCGCAACCAACGGGGCTGGCAGGAGCATGGTGCGGCGGCCGGCGCGGCTCTTCGGCGGGACCAGGACGAGCCCTCCGCCGGCCTCGCGCTGCAGAGCCCGCCGTACGGTGAGCGTCCGCTGATCGAGGTCGATGTCCTGCCACAACAAACCGAGCGCCTCACCTTGGCGAAGGCCAAGGGAGAGCGCCACCGACCATCGTGCGGAGTTCCGCTGCCCAATGGCAGTCAGCAGGATGCGGCGTGCCTCGTCGGCACTGAGCGGTTCGATCTCGGCGCGATCAACACTGGGCGCGTCGACCAGGGTGGCGACGTTGCGGCCAACTCGGCCGCGGCGGTGAGCGATCTTCAGAGCGCGAGAAATGATTCGGTGCATATGAAGGACGCTCGCTGGCGCCATGCCGTCGTCCTGACTCGCGCGGTAGAAGGCCTCGAGGTGCTCGGGTTGCAGTCGATCGAGACGGTGCCGGCCGAGTGCCGGGATGATTCGGTTGTTGATGTAGCCGCGATACGTCGTCAGAGTCGACGGTCGCACCTTTGCCGAAGCAATCGAGTCGACCCAAAACGTGAGCCACTCGCCAAGGGTGAGGGTGGCGTGGCCGATCACCAGGTTGCCGGTGTCGCGGGCGTCCACTGCTCGTCGCAGCTGCGCCGCGACCTCTTTGCGCGTGCGACCGGTCACATACTTGCGGGCGCGTTTGCCGTTGACGTAGCCGAGGTCAACTGACCCGCGCCAGCGTCCGTTGCTGTCGCAGTAGATGCTGCCTTCGCCGTTGCCTCGGCGGCTCATCCCAGCTCCTCTATGACGCGAACTGCTCGCGCAGCACCGCGATGTATGCGTCGAGTGCCTCGACCGGCACGCGGCGCGCTGCGCCGATCAGAACCGACTCGACCTTGCCGGCCCTCATCAACTCGTACATCTTCGATCGGCCGATGCCAAGCACTTCGGCGGCTTCTGTGGGTGTCAGAAGCATCCTGTTCATAACTTCCTCCTCTGTTGGTGTGGCGTCCAGTCATCGAGATGGGCCGAAGTCGCGGCCGCTCTCGCAGTCTCGAGATCGGTAGGCGGGCTCGTACCGGTAGGCGGGTGCTTGGTCGCGGGCGAGGGTGTGCCGGCGGTTGATGCGTAGCTGCTGGGCGAGTCGGGTCGCGACGTCGGTGGGGTCAGGTCCGAGCAGCTCGAACCGTGCCGGGGCTTTCCGGATGCCGGCCCGATCGGCGACGAGCGAGGTCGCGCTCGTGTAGAGGTGGTTGGCGTGCCGGCCGCGGGAGAGCGCGACGTAACCGGATTGCTGACAGAGCGCGTCGGTGCCGTAGAGCAACGCGATCTCGGTGGTCAGGCCCTGGGCTTTGTGCACGGTCATGGCGTAGCCGTGGTCGAGATGTTCGCCGGCCCAGCTGGTCGGGACCGTGATGGACATTCCGGTTTCGGTCCGCAGGCTCAGTTCGCGGTCGGTGGCGCGGGTCAGGGTGGCGCGGGTGCCGTTGAGCAGCCCGCGTGGATGGTCGTTGCGGGTGACGATGACGAGATCACCGGGCGCGTATGACCGGCCGTCAGGCTCGCTGGTGGTGTCGGGTCCGAGCCGACCGGCGGTGCGTAGCTGCGCGCGGATCGCGGTGTTCAGCGCCGTGGCGTCGGCGCGGGTGGCGGCGAGCGCGATCACGGCATACGGGTCCGGATGGTCGAGGCGGTGGGCGAGGTAGTCGATCGCGAGCCGTTGCCGGGTCCGGGCCGGGGTGGCTTCGAGGTGGATCCGGTTGCGGGCCAGGTAGCTGCGAGCGCGGTGTCGATCTTCCCGTCGCGCAGCATCCCGAGCGCGGCGCGTTCCCAGTCCGCGGTCTGGCGCTGGTTGCCGGTCAGCGACAGCGGTTGGCGGGTCCGGGACAGCGCGGCGAACAGCCCGCCCGCGTTGATCTCGGGGAGCTGGGCGGGGTCTCCGACCAGCACGAGTTTGCCGCCGGCCGCGCGGACGTGCCGCATCAGCTCGTGCAGCTGGCGGGTGCCGACCATCGACGCCTCATCGACCAGCACCACCGATCGTGGCGCGAGCCCGGCTGGCTTGCCGGTGCGTGGGTCCGGGCGATCAAGGTCGGCCAGCAGCCGGGTGATGGAAGAGCTCGGGACGTTCGTGGCCGCTTCGAGGCGTCGGGCGGTGACCGCCGCGAGCGCACACCCCACGACCGGTATCCATCGCCGCGCCAGGTGTCGGCGGCGGTGCGCAGCGCCGCGGTCTTCCCGGACCCGGCCGGCCCGACCACCACATCGACCAGGTCAGGCCGAGGCGAGCATCCCGGCGACCACAGCGCGCTGCTCGACCGACAGCCGTGCTAACCGGCGAGTAGGGACGGTCGGTCGGTGCCAGGCCGGTCGCGTTCGAGGGCAAGCATCATCGCGGCGTTCTCCGCTCGAGCAGGTCCCGGGTCGACCATCGCCGGCCGCCGTCACGGTCCGCCGGCTGCAGCAGCGGCACCGCCTCGGCATGGGCCAGGAGCCGGTCGGCGGTCTCCTCCAGCTGCGCGGCGGTGACTCCGACGCCGGCCGGGAGGGTTTCGGTGAGTGCTTGGATGACGTCGCGTCGGTCGAACGAGGTCTGCGTGTTCGTCAGCCCGTCCGGACCGAACAGCTCGACGCCGACCCGCTCGAGGTCCGGCAGTGCCGGTGCGAGGGTCCGCTGCGTGACCTGCTCGACGACCACCGCGGCCGGGTGGCCGAGCTGTCCGGCACGCTCGGCCCACTGCTGGCGCAGTGACGCTTGCGGGGTGTGGGACTTCGCCGGGCGGGTGACGTACGCGGCGCGTTGCGCGGCCTTACGGCCACGGCTCCCGGTCCGGTCAAGCTCGGCCTCGATCTCTCGGCGCCGGGTCGAGAACTCCTTGACCAACACCTTCGGGATCCCGGTGATCTCCGCGACCCCACGGCTGTACCGGCCCCCAGCCGACACCGAGGGTCCGGGTGAGCTCCCCGCGCAGCACCGCCTGATAGATGCACCCGGCGGTGCGCGCCTGGCGGTGCATCGCCCGGGAGTCCACCGCGGACCATTTCCCGTCCACACCGTGCACCAGATTCGCGATCACCAGGTGGGTGTGCAGCTGCGGGTCATCCGCCCGTGAGGTGTGATGGGTGAACGCCGGCCGTGACCAGCCCCTCGGTGTCGACCCGGGCAGCGCGCTGATCACCGCCCTGATGTCCGCGCAGACCGTGGCCGGCGTGCCGGTCCAGATACCCCAACGCCTCGTCGACCGCCCGGTCATGTGCCGCGAGCACCGTGGCCGCGACCTGTGGGTCGGCGAGACCGAACAGCACCGAGACGCTCTTCGGGGCCGAGACCACGACGTCCAACCCGGACCGGCGAACATCGACCGGTCCATCCGGGCCCGCGCGCAGCACCGGGCGGGCCACCACGGTGCCGTCCGGGAGGGCACCGTCAAGCAGCCGCGCGAACACCTCCGCGTTCCCGGCGCCGACCGGCCCGTCAAGACCAAGAGCCTGCGCACCGCGACCGCACCACCGGCCGACCTGCTCCGCCTCGCCGGTGTAGTAGGCGACCTGGGCGCACTCCGCGGACCGCTCCAAGTAATACGCGGCGTTGACGGTGCCACCGCGAAGCATCCCGATCGAGATCACCGCGACCACCCCGCACAAGCGCGGGATCGCTGCCTGAGGTCTCCCCTGATCTGCATGCCGAGACCGTGCCGGGCGGGCGCACCACAAACGTCACCACGAACCCGGCTGGTCCGCACCACCCTTCCGCGGTGCGCACCAAAAACGTCACCAAAAACGTCACCACCGCGTGACCCGTCACCGCCCGCGCTCCAGCAGCGGGCGAGGTAAGGGGTAGCCGGGACCTGAACGAGCGAGCTCATGGGCCGCAGGATCAACCAGGGACGTACCCCCAGACGTACCGCGTCGACGTACCGCTAGACGTACCCCCAACGAAGAAATCGGTCGGGGGGCGCACTATCGCGGCGTGACGGTCATACCGCACCAGGCGCCGCGAGGCCTCCCTGAGGTTGTCCACCGATCCGTCGGCGAGATGGATCCGACGGACATGGGGGTGGATCGTGAACGCAGATCTGAAGGAGCCAGCGTGGACAACGACGCCGCCCGCGACTACCCGTGGCTCGCCGAACGCGACGACCGGTTCACCCTCGCGCTCGTGCTCGACGTCTGCGAGGTCCTGTCCCGCCACGGCTACCCGGCACCGACCGGGACCACCCTCGTCGATCTCGCAGCCGGGCTGCACCACGCCCTTCACGGGTACCGGCCGCCATCGCTGTACTGAGTCGCCACCACCGACCACCGACCACCGACCACCGACCACCGACCACCGACCACCGACCACCGACCACCGACCACCGACCACCGACCACCGACCACCGACCACCGACCACCGACCACCGACCACCGACCACCGACCACCGACCACCGACCACCGACCACCGACCACCCCATCCCACAGACACATTGGTATCGGGATACGGGTGTCCCGTGGTGCGCTTCAAAGGGAGGTTGCGCACCACGGCACCGGCCGGGAAACTGCACTGGTGACCGGCAACACGAAGACGAAGTTGGACGCTCGCGCAGAGACGCTGAAGGGTCTTGCCAGCGGCGGCGATCTTGACGACGCGCACGAGGCGTTGGCCCTGGCTGCGATCCGAAGCCGAGACGCCCAGCCCTACCTCGAGGAGCTCCTCGACCTCGCCACCGATGCGTACGTGCTGACCGGTGCGAGCCCGGATCAGCCAGTCGAACTCGCCGGACTAGCCGAGCGATACCTGCCGGAGTATGAGTACAGCGGCAAAGTCGACCACCGAAACCTGCGCTACGCGTTGACCTACCCGGCCTTGCGCGCTGGCGGACTCAATCCTGACATCTGGGATGACGTCGTCTACTGGCGATCCCAGGTCTGGCCATACGCCCAGCAGGGGTCCTCGCCTACCTGCGGATCGCCGCCGCGCGCACCGGGACGTCCGTCGAGGACCTGGCCAAACTGCTCCAGGAGCCGTAGCCGGACAGCGCCATCACGGCGTTCCACAGACATCACTAGACGAGCGGTAGCGGCACCTCGCCTACGGCGCGTCGACACCAAGAGTGGCTCGCGCAGCAGGAGTTCGACCCCGCCAGTTGGCTCCGGCGTTTGCCCACTCCTCGCGCGCCTCCTCCGGTACGCCGTAGAGGCGACAGTCGCCGCTCGCCCTATCTGCAAAGAACCAATCCCAAGAACGCCCGTCACGCTCAACAGGAGTCGCGAAGTGCAGCAGGACCGCGCCATCCGCATCGTGGTCGACGATCTTCGCCTCGAAGACGTTCGAGCCAGCAGCCGAAGTGAAGTCCCACGGGTCCGAGACCGTCACACGGATCGTCGCCTGTTCATCGCTCACTCGACCATCATCGCGCGTCCGGGGTGCCGGACAGAACACCGGATCCGCTCGATCTGCCGCGCGCTCGAAACGCGCAGAGGCCGCCGCTATGTGTCACCTGAGCGGGTCGACCAGCACCTACTTCTCGTAATCCGAGGGCGCTTCGCCCCACCACGGTTCGTCACTACGACGCGGTACCGCCCAGCTAGCGCCTCGCGGGCTTCGGCGAGGAGATTCTTGCCTTCTTCGAGGTAGTAAGGATCGCCTCGCCCGTCCGATGGCAGGCGATCTTCACCGATAGGCGGCGTTGTATGCGCGAAGCCGCGCGACGAGATCGATTGAGAGGCCCAGCGAATCTAGGTCGGCCGCCTTTCCGTTCCCTAGCCAAAGCGGTCCGGGGCCGTAGTCAGGCCAGAACTCCAGCACAGGAAGCTGCGCCCCTTCGGTGTCCATCGCGAGTGAACGATAGCGCCGGCTCTGCGCGGTTGCTGCTCGTACGGATGCGTCCGGGATCACCCACATATCCCGGGCTCTGGTGCGGTTGTGCAGACCGCCAGTTGCGGTAGTCCCACCTGAGTGCCCAGAGCCAGCGATATGTGGGTGATAAACCCGGGCAAGCCAGCAGGCCAAAACCGCGCAGAGCCGGCTACTTGTTTGATGACGTCAGCTCGTGGCCGGGCCAGGCTGTGGGTTAGGCGCTCGGTGGGGTAGCTCGCGAACCGGCTGCCCACCGTTTCGGTGTGGCTCGAGAACGGGGTGCTGCCCCTGCCGGGTGTCGTTGGCTTGGAGTGGCTCAAGAGGGGTGTGCTTCGCCAGAAGTAGCTCTGCCCTCCTTGCCGTGTCACGTCGACGTAGGAGGGCGCATGTCGAAGGTCGTGATCGGTGTCGACCCGCACAAGGCAAGCAACACGCTGGTCGTCATCGAGGGGCGTGAACGGATTCTGGCGCACCGCCGGTTCACCAATGACCGTGCTGGTTACCGGGAGATGAAGGTGTTCGCCAGGACTCATCGTGACCGGATCTGGGCGGTGGAAGGCGCTCGAGGCGTTGGCGCTGGCCTGGCGCAACGACTGGTCGCTGAACACGAGCAGGTGCTCAACGTCCCAGCGAAGCTGTCCGCTCGGGTTAGGGCGCTCGGTGGCAGCAGCGGTCGCAAGACTGATAACGCGGACGCGTTCGCGGTCGCTGTTGCTGGGCTTCGGGCGCCTGGCCTGCAACCAGTCCGACCCGATGACAGGACGGAGATCCTGCGGATGCTGACAGACCGCCGCGAGGAACTCACCCACGAACGGATCTCGACGGTGAACCGGCTCCACGAGCTGTTGTGTCAGCTGATCGTTGGCGGAGCAAAGAAACAGCTGCGTATGCCCGCGGCCCGCGCGATGCTGTCGAAGGTCAGGCCTCGTGATGCGGTCGGCAAGGCTCGTAAACAACTCGCGCTGGACTATGTCACCGAGCTCGAACGCTTAGACGCCAAGCGCAAGGACCTCAAGAAGCAGATCAGTGACCTCGTCGAGGAGAAGAACACCTCACTGGTCAACGTGGCCGGGATCGGTAATCTCAGCGCCGGCAAGATCTACGGCGAGATCCTCGACGTGCGCCGGTTCCCGTCGAAGGCGCACTTCGCGAGTTACACCGGTACTGCACCTGTTGACGTGTCATCCGGTGAGAACAACCGGCACCGACTCAACCGCAGCGGCAACCGGCGGCTCAACCACGTTCTGCACATCGCAGCCGTCACCCAAACCCGGATGCCCGGCCCCGGCCAGGACTACTACCGCGGAAAACGAGCTGCCGGCAAAACGCATCTCGAAGCACTGCGCTGCCTCAAACGGCGAATCTCCGACGTGGTCTTCCGCTGCCTCATCGCCGACCAGGCAGCAATGAGCCCGGGAGGACAAGTGGGGGCGTCTCTTCAATCCAGCGCGACCGACCCAATCCCCATGGCCGGCACTTCGGAGCAGTCACTTCCCGGGCTCAGCGCCGACCATACGCCCCCAATCGCAGCCGCGTCTTGACACAGAGGGGAACCGTTACATCTCGATCGTGTGTGGGCGCTCGGTATTCGCCGTCCGGTTGCGGCGCTGGCGAGATTGGCCCCATTTGAGGCTAGCAACAGCGCATTTGGCATTCTTATTCGATGGCGCTCGAGATCGCATCCATCGTTCTGTGCAGCAACAACATCGCGGAGCTAGTCAGCTTCTACGAGGCCGTCGGTGCGGCACTAGTACACGAGCAGCACGACGACGGGCCGGTTCATTTCGCGGTCGAGATCGGCGGCGCGCACTTCGCGATCTATCAGGCTGAGGGTGACGCGGTGGTCGCTGGACATCGCGAGCCTGGGGAGGTCTTCGTCGGCTTCTATGTAGATTCCTTAGATTCTGTAGTCAGCGCGATGGCCAGCAACGGGGTATCGCCGGTCACTCGGCATGAACAGATGCCTTGGGGCTGTCGCATGCTGTTCCGGGACCCTGATGGCCGGACGGTCGAGATCAACGACAAATCACACTGCACTGCAGACTGAAGCACAGCGAACGGAGGTGCCCGATATCGTACTGGCGATCCGGCAAACCGGTCGGTTCGTCCTGCGTCGCCGAGAATCGATGTTTAGCCGACGGAGCGAACCTTGTCGACCTCGATCGTGACGATCACCCGCACCTGATCTCTGCCGCCGTACCAAGGGTACGGACCACCGAGATACTTCTGAGCGAGCTTCTCGATGTGCTCGCTGCCGCCCTCTGTTGTGGTCGCGACGACCCGGCCAGCGAGGTTGAAGTATCGGCGGGTATCTGTCGGGTCCGCGATGTTCAGAGCGATCCGAGGATCCCGTTCGAGGTTGCGCAACTTCTGGAATCCGTCGACGGTATTGATCAAAACGTGGTCGCCGTCGGTGTCGACCCAGGTCTGGGTCAGTTGCGGGCCGCCGTCGGGCATGACGGTCGCGACGAAGCATGGGCTCGGCTGCTCGAGCAGCTCGACGAGGTCGGATGGCAAGGTCACGATTGAAGGCTACGTGCGTCGGGCAGTGCACTCCTCGCTCAACGAACGCAGATGTGCCTGATCTGGCGCGCTCGATCCTGCGCTCCTCGACGCTTGTCCGCACGAAGATCTCTCGCCGACACCCGTTAGCCTGCCGGCGTGCCTATTACTGACTCAAAACGGCAGGTGATCGTCTTTACGGGTCTGCCGGGTAGTGGTGTGTCGACGCTTGCCGAGCAGGTGGCACGGACCATTCGTGCTCCGGCGTTTGCTGGTGACTGGCTGATGGGAGGCTTGCTGCCCGCTCATGCAGCCCTCGCGAAGCTCGATGATCCCGACTACGTGGCGGCGTGGTTTGGACATGCCGCCTCAAGGAGCATGATTGTTCCAGGGAACGCGGCTGGTTGGCCGTGCCTTTGATCGTAGGCGGCTTAGACCGGCCGGCGCTTCAGCAAGGCGCGCTCGCCGGCAGCGGCGTCCCGGTCAAGGGCGGCCCAATGCCGGTCTGAGTGCGCAGACTGACGATCCTCGGCGGCTGCCGTCCGGTCCGACCCATGGTCGTGTGGCTCCCCTAACTCCTCATCTTCGGTGGCGGCCATGTCGCGCAATCCGGCGGCCTGATCACGGACCCTGGCGGCCCGGTCACGATTGGCCGCAGCAAGATCACGCTGATCGGCAGCGGCGATCGCGAACTCGACCGCGGTCTCCCACTCATCGAGCTCCAGCTCACGCTGGACAACGGCAGCCTCACGCTTAATGAGGGCGGCCTCGCGTTGATCGAGCGCCTGCTCTCGGGCATCCCCGAGCGCTTCGCGCCGACCTGTCCCGTTCAACCCGCCGGCAGCAAACTGCGTCGGCACCTGGGGGTTGGGATCTGCTAGCTCGTGCTCTGCATCCATGTCGAACGCTCACCTCCACACCACGTCAATGACCCCGCGATGTGACGACGGCTCTGACTGCTTAGAACACGCACAACCCGCCGTGCGGGGTCCGGGCACGACGACCGAATGATTATCTGCCTAGGTCCGGTCAGCCGCAAAATGATCGAACTGCCGCCAACGCCGTCCGGGAGCACGACCCGTGCGAAGGCCTAGCGATCACCGACAGCTAGGTCACGAACTGATAACGTCCCCGGCGGGGGATGGATCGAGCGCAAGCGAGCGCCCCCACGGCAGGAAGAGCCTGGGGGCGTTTCGCTGCCATTCACGAGGCCGACACCTTTTGCCTGTCATACCAAGAATCATTGCGCCCACGAGGGGTAGAACGATCGCGGGAACCGCGTGGGCTCGGCGGCTTGCGTGTTCCGGTGAGGCGAACGTCCACTGCCGATCAGACGGTTGGCGTTCTGCCGTGTAGCGCGACGGCATGGGACTTATGCCCCTATCGCTGCACCATTCCCGGGCCTACGCTGAGCCGCACCGGTGCCCGGACTTCGCGTCGGTCCACGCCTAGAGCGGGGAGCCGAGGCAGTGTGTCCACCGACGACATCGATCCTGAGCTACTCAACGGTTCTGATATGGCCAGCGCCGCTCGCCGACTGAGGTTGGAAGTCGCTGTGCGGCAACGCCGGAAGCTCAACGAAACGAGCGAGGCAGTGTTCACCTCCCACGCCGGGAGGCCGGCCGATGAGGTGCTGGAAGCGCTCCGGCGCAAAACCACTAGCGCGCAGTTCGAACCCACGGAGGAGACCCTGCGGTCGGCGGCGGATGCGATCAGCACGGGTCAGCGCTACATCTTCGAGTGACCCCGACGACGCGAGCGACCCCGACCGTCGATGCGCCTCGAACGGCCGGGGCCTAGAGCCGCTCGGACCTACGAGCGATCGGGACGACCCACACCTGACGGTAGCGACGTTGGCAAGAGCGAGACTGCGTACGCGCGCCGAGTCTCCGGTCGTTGCGCATCCAGCAACAAACGACCGGAGACTCGATGCGGTCGCAGCACCACGCCGTCTTATCGGCGCTTGACCGTTAGAGTTAAGCCAGGTCACGCGATCGGGCAGGTTCAACGGGTGGCTTCGGGTGCGGGGTCTCGGCTACCCCGAAGCGTTCCGATTGCCCGGATGCCAGTACGGGCTACCAGTCGCCACGCTCCTCGATCAGCGACCACCGACAGTATGCGCCTGAGCGTCCGGCGTTTGTCCGCGGCAGGTGAAAACTGACCCCGGTGCGGCATCTGAATTTTGACCCCCTGTCCGTGAAGCCTGGCTGTTCATCTAGCCAGGGGACGAAGGGGTGTTGAACGTGGAGGACTGGGCTGAGATCCGCCGGTTGTATCGGGCCGAGCGGTTGCCGATCAAGATGATCGCCAGGACGTTAGGGGTGTCGAGGAACACGGTGCGGGCGGCGTTGGCCAGTGATGGTCCGCTGGGGTATGTGCGGCGGCCGGTGGGGTCGTTGGCGGATGAGTTCGAGCCTCGGATCCGTGAGCTGGCGCGACCGCGTCGGAGTTGTGCACCGACGATCGCCGCCAGGTTCTCCTCACGCTCCGGAGCCCGCGTTCTGGTCGACCTGCGTCATCGCGAAGTGCCTCGACCGATTCATCACGCTCAGCCAGGCATGCCGCCGTTGCGGGTCATCTGCGGCAGCCCGCCTGGTTGGTGTCGATTCGGCCGGAGGTCGTTCGTAGTCATGGTGGCACGGCGGCGAGCCGCGAGAGCTGACCGGAGACCTATGATGAGACGAGTAGTGCTGCAGATCTGCCCCGACCTTCCGTGGTGGGGAGCGCACGGACAACGTCGTTCTAGTCGCCTCAGGTGAACTTCAGGTAAACGACCCACCGGTGGCGAACTGTGGGCGTACCGTCTCCGTCACGGTTGCGCTCTACCTGGGCCACGCACCCTTGAGCGCGACCGTGTGGGTTGGTAGCCACAGGTGGGCGGTTCCGGTCGTTCCGACGCGCATGGCGGGGCCACCGGCACCGCCCACCGCACCAACGGGCCGACGAAATTCCTGCACCGTAACGCTCGCATGCCGGTGGTGGTTTGGGGTATGCCGGGTGCGGGCCGTCGTGGGTCCGAATGATTTCGGGACGGCCTATGGGCCCCGATTGTTGAGCCTGCAGCGGTCGGGGCCGCCTCGTGTCCAGATGGGCCTATCGTCAAGGCCGTCTCGCGTCGCCCTCCCCGGTCAGCGCGGTTCGGCACACCGACCGTTGCGGGCTTCCGCTGGCGGCCGGTGTCGTCGTCTCAGGACACCGGTACCTGCCCGGGAAGTCTTATTGAGGCCGGTCAGCCAGCGTGGTCGGGCACTCTGGGTGCCGGCACGAATGGCGCGGTCGAGTCCCAACGCACCTGGGCGCGGACATCTGATGCGCGGAACCGCCAGCGTCCACCGGGTGTCCGTGTTCCCTTGATGCGCCCTCTAGCGGCCCATCTGTTGATGGTCTTCACGTCGACGCGGAAAAGCTCCGCGACCTCACGTGGGGTAAGCAGTCGGTCCTTTGATTCCACGCCGGGGACGGTAGCGGGCAGAGGGGTCTCGATGGGGTGAACAGACGCACATTCACCGCTCGTTCACCCACGGCCAAGGAGCGCGTGAACCTGCGGTGAACTGCATGGCAGTGGCCCGGAGCCAGTCACCAATGGGGCCAGTTAGCAGTCGAGGGTGGGGTTTCTCCGGCGTACCGGACGACGAGGGCTCGCCCTCTTGCTGTGTCCACGTATTGGATCGGGTCAGCCGGTGTGTAGTAACCGCGTCCGTACTTCCACGAGTGGTCTCGCAGCACGACGGTTTCGTCGGTTTCGCCTGGATCTTCGACTGGCCGTCCCTCGCCATCGCGCGTTCCCCCGACGCACCAGTAGAGCGCCATAGCGGGGACCTTAGCGAAATCGGCGTCACAACTGTCTGGGCACGGCGGAAACGCCGGACGGACGGGAACGTGTGGCTAGGGCCGATAGCTCACGTTGGCATCAGGCGCCGAGGCTGTAGTCAGGTCTCGTCGGCCATCCGGTCGGATAGATCTGCCCGGTGGGCAGACCGTCATCGATCCACTGGCGGACAACCAGGTTGGGGACGTCCATCTTGTCGTGGGCCGGGCAGACCCCGTGGAGGCTGTCTCCGCGGTGCTGGTATCTCTCCGTGCCGTCATCCGTCACGAACGTGACGACGTCGTCGAGGGGTTCGGCGAGCCCGTTGGTCGGCGTCCAGATGCGGCTGTTGTCCGCACCGTAGGCGACCGTTCCGATCGTCGGGGTGGGTCCGGCTCGGTCGAATCGGCGCACACGGCACAGACCAGGGTGATCAGGGGCTCAGCCATACGCGGAACGTACGCGCAGCGCAAACCGGACAGCGAATCACCCTCCTGGCCCGGTCAGGTCTCGGCCCAGGACTGCCGATGACCGTCTTTGCAAGATCGTTGATCTGTTCCATCAGGTCAACGATTAGGTCCCGGTTGCTGACCCCATCTACCAGCAGCCGGGGCCGTTTGCATGCCCGTCGGTGTCCAACCAAGGTCCGCAGCGAAGCGCCCCCACCGAAGTGGGGGCGCACGCCGTGCAAAGGAATAGCCGCGTCTAGTGGTGATAGGTGATGGTGACCGCGGTCCGGGTGCCGGCCTTGTTGAGGCTCTTGCCGACGATTGTCCCGGTCACTCCCTTGAACTTGCCTGTTCCGCCGGTGACCTTGCCGTGCGTGACCGGGCCGTTGCTGGTGAAGTTCAAGGTTCCGTAGAGGAAGCCTCCGATGGTGTCCAACGTCACGCCACCCGATGCCGTTTTCGTCTTCGGGTTCAACCTGAAGTTGATCTCATCGAAACCGACGATCTTGCCTTTCACGACGTCCTTTTCGATCTGACCGCCGTCGGTCTTGGAGAAGTTGGCGCTGTGCAGCGTGACCGCGGTGAACGTCAGCGTGTGAGTTGAGCTGCTGGGGCTGGCGACCGCGGGGAGCAGGAACGCTCCGGTGCCGATCAGGGTGGCCGCACCGATCGCGGCGATGGGCGTGCGAGATTTCATGGTATCCCTCCCGAAGTCCCGTTACCCCCCGGGCCGATGTTGGCCTGCCGTCAATCTAGAACCCACGTCAACAGGGAACGGCCCGACTAGATGCCCGGAACGAACGGCTCGACGATCACGATTCTTCGTAGCCGCCGAGCCCACGCGGATTCTTGATCCGTGGGTTGCTCGCCGTTGGCAAGCGCGGTTGTGTGGATTGCTCTCGATACGACATTTGGCTTGCTCACGAGTCGATTAGAGCCGTGGCGATTGGAGAGCATTGCGAATTTGGCGTCAGGTTTGAGCTGGCACCGCGGCCTTGATGGGCGGCCTGCGCGCCGTCGGCTAGGCGCGGAGATCTGTCAGATGATGGTGGAGGCTGGGAGCCTGGGGCTCAGCAGTGGAGTCTCAGTACCGCCGCCTGCCTCCGTAGCGATGGGTGATGGTCGACCCGTTGCGCAGGCGCTCGTGGCGGCACTACGGCCGATGGCGAACGGGTTTGCCAACGAACCTAAGCCTCGACTCGGTCGCAGCCCGCTACCGGCCACCGAGGAGCTGCACGGTCCCGTCGAGGCGGTGCAGGAACAACTCGGCCGGCTGCTGATCAACCGCCAGGATCCTGAGGTGGCTGATGGCGTCCTCTAACTCGGCATGGGTCAAGGTCCGCCCGGCTGCGACGGCAGCTTCAACTGGCATCCGGGCGTTCGATCACACGAAGGAACCAGGCCGCCCGCCGAGGCTGCCATCCCACTGCCAACCTTGGTAGGGCCAGAAGACCCGACGCGGGGCCGCAGAATCGGAGCGGCACCTCGTTTCGGTCATTGCTGAATGTGGACTTCCAGCCGGCATGGTCGCCGTGCGCGCGCTGTAACGACTTCGATCGAGGCTTCGACGTCCGACCCGCCGGATAGCGCCCGAACACGAAGCCCTACGAGCCGTGCCCCGCAGACGGGTCCCATCCGGGGCAGGATGAGCTAACGGACCAGGTGCTCGAGTGCTAAGGGGTGAATGGGTTGGACGAACAGCTCGCCGACGCGGTCTATGACGTCGTGGTAGTCGGTGCGGGTAGCGGTGGTGTGGCTGTTGCGATGGAGCTCGCGTTGGCCGGTCTTCGCGTGGCGCTCGTTGCCGATGGGTTTGTCGGTGGTGAGTGCCCGTATGTCGCGTGCATGCCGAGTAAGAGCCTGCTGCGCTCCGCCCGTGGTCGTCGTGAGGCGGCCAGCACGACCGTCCACGGCGCAACTCTCGTGCCGCTGGAGCTGGCCGACCCCGCGGTCGATTGGTCGGCGGCGGTAACCCGTCGGGACTCGGTGGCGGCGTATCGCGACGACAGCGCGGAAGCCGCGAAGGTCAGCCGCACCGGCGTGACGCTGCTCCGTGGCAGGGGCGTTCTCGATGGCCCGGGCCGAGTGCGCACGGCTTCAGGTGTGCTGCAGGGCCATCATGTGGTGCTCGGAAGCGGATCGAGTCCGGTATGGCCATCGGTTGACGGACTGCGTGATGTACCGACCTGGACTTCGGACCAGGCGCTTTCGGGAACCGACCGCCCCGCACGGCTCGCCGTGCTCGGAGCCGGGCCGATCGGGTGCGAACTCGCACAGGTCTACGCGACCTTCGGCAGCCGGGTCACCGTGATCGACACCGCCGAACGTGCGGTGTCCCGCGAGGAGCCAGCGCTGGGCATCGCAATGGCAAAAGTGCTCGAATCTGAAGGCGCCCGGTTAAGGCTCGGTGTCACGGTGACGCAAGCCGAACGGTACGACGCGGGCGCACGACTGCACGTTGACAACGGTGAGGTGATCGAGGCGGACCGAGTGCTGGTGGTCACCGGCCGTCGACCCAACACCAACGGCCTGGGCCTCGCGAGCGTCGGACTGAGCGTGGGTGAGGGTGGTGAGGTGGTCGTCGACCGGTACTGTCGCGCCGGGGATCGTCTCTGGGCAGTCGGAGACGTCACGGGCATCGCGCCGTACACGCACACTGCGAGTCACCAGGCGCGGATCGTCACCGACGAGATCCTCGGCCATCGTGGCCACGGGATGACCCCGGATGCGTTGCCACGGGTGGTGTATACCGACCCGCCACTGGCCGCCATCGGACTCACCGAGCAACAGGCCCGCGACGCCGGACACGACGTCATCACCGCCGAGGTCGACCTGAGCACAGTAAGTAGAGCTGGCGCAGAGGGCGAAGGCCCATTAGGACCAAAGGACGCAGCCGGTGGCGTCCTGCGACTCATCGCCGACCGCGCAGCCCAGGTGCTGCTCGGCGCCGGCGCAGTAGGCCCGGACGCCGACTCCTGGATCACCGAAGCCACGCTCGCGATCCGAGCTCGCGTACCGCTCGAGATCCTCGCCGACGTCGTACGACCATTCCCGACCTACGCACAGGCCTACACAACCGCCTACCGCGACCTCCTCCACCGGAAGAATTAGAGAACGCGCCGCGACTTCCTGCGCAGTACGCCTGACGTGATTCAGTTTGAACGCCACAGGCCGGTGCATTTAACCGAGCGCTCGATGACAGCGCTGGACCCGATCCCTTGGGAGAAGCCCTGGACGTCATACGGTACCGGCATCTCCGTCGCGCGTGACCGCTGTAGCTTCTTGATCCAGTTCGCCTGTGGATCCGAGCCGTTCCTCGCCGGGCAGCGGGACCTGGACCTGATTTGGGACGGGATTTCCGAGGCGATGGCACTTCCTCGCCCAGCGGTCGATACTGAGAAGATGAGCCATCCGAACGACGTGCACGCCGCCGCGTTGGAGTGGAGTTGCGCAGCCGAGACCCCAACCGCCGAGGAGACCGGGGTCGGACGCCCAACGTCCGCCACTCCACCGCTGATCGACGAGATCGACGAGTGACCGGGCCGAGCGAGCCCGACACCGGCGACGAGCCTCTCGACCTCGGCGATCCTGAAGTACTCGGCGAGTTGCTCGACGACGAACCCGCCGCAGTGCCGTCGACCGTCCACCTGGTCGAAGTCGATGAACAGGGCAATCGGCTAGAGATCGACGTTGACGTAATTGAGACCCCACCAACCGGCGCGGAGGGTGCCGACGAGACCTGAGACGCTCGCCTGCTGCGATTGTGCTGAACGACGTTGACTGCGGCGATCCTCCCGGCCGTCTGGTCATGGACGTCATCTGTGTCCGAGTGATCAGCTTCGCTTGCGGTGCAGTAGATGTCGTGCGTGCCAACGGCGGACCTAATGGCATTCGCGCTCGTGATCGCGCCGACAGCCGAAACCAGCGGAAGTAAGAGATACGCGCGGCGGCGAGTGGCTGGATGTGAGGGGCAGTAAGCCCCTCTGACCGTAGAGAGTCTGGTCCGCACAGAGCCGGCGCCGAGCGATGACGTTCATGAAACCGGGAGCGCGATTAAGAGCATTCCGACCCCGGCGTGACGTCAGGACCCCGTGATCGGCGCAGCCGGCGGGCCACAGGCCGAGATCGATCGACGGTGGTTGGTTGGGCACCCACCAGGGTAGGAAAGTGTTGGGTTTGACGCGATCTCGGCCTAGAAAAAAGGAGGAATACTGCCATGAGCGC
>CAWFEP010000001.1:0-277235 GCA_963814845.1 uncultured Actinomycetota bacterium | reverse complement strand
AGGCCCCGGCGGTTGTTTGATCGCGGGTCGCGGGGGCCGCTCCCGCTGTCCCCGCGGACTTGCACGGGTTTAGGCCATGCTGGCCGGTGGGATCCTGTGCCGCGCGCTCCCCCGCCCAGGCGGTCGGTGAGATTTAAGGGGCCAGGCCGGGGCGGTACCGAGCGCACCAGCTGGCCCCGCTTGTGTCACCCTGATTACTAGGGTCGTCCACAGAGGGTCCAAATCGGCGTAAAACCGTCATACGCGCTCATCGGCAATCAGGGGTGACCGACAAACACTCTGACGCGCCCCGCGGTCCCGGCTCGCCTCGCGGTAGCGCGTGCCCGCAGATCTTGCTCCCCTGGTTCCTGGACCTCGGACGCCCGGAACCGGCGCCGACCCCCTGGGCGGCGGATGTCGGTCAGAGGTTCCTGCTTTGCCCAGCGCGTCGCTGTCGCCCCCCGAACATTGGGGCCACCTCGGTTCTCCTCCCCAGAGTGTTCGTGCTGTGGGACCGTAATTGGGATCCCTTTCGTCGCGGCCCCGATTCTGACCGCGAAGCGATACGACCCCGCAGCTTCCCTGCGGTGGGGGCGCGTCGTCGTGAGCTCGATGGATTCCCCGCCGGGGACGTTACCAGTTCGTGACCTACCTGTCAGGTCTCGCCAAGCCCCGGCTCTCCCCGCGAACACTGCGACTTTTGGCTGTTACGAAGTCAGGGGGCGACTCCTCGCTCGCTCCGAAGCACAAGATGCCGTGGTCGTGCAAGACGTAATTCCCATGCCCTCCGTGCGTCAATCGCTGTCAGTGAGCACGGGCTTGCCCCTCGGCGCGGCCGAGGGAAGACCGGTCGACTTCCCGTTAGTTCGTGTTTGCACTCGTCTCCTCTGCCGCGCCACGCAAACCAAGATGAAGGCAAAGAAGGCGTAAACGAGTTGCGGCACATTTATTCGGAGCCGAAATTTGGGTCTGAATTTGTGGACGATTGTCACAACCCCGTCCTAGGGCCGAAAAGAGGGGTCACGGGGGGCGCGGACAATGATCATGCCGCCGTAGTTCACGCGCTCAGCCTCGGAATGCATCTCGACCTTGAGGGCCTTCCGCAGCGGAAAGCTTTGCCGAACCAGCGGTTCGTGCCCAGGGGCTGATCCGGGAGTCCTGATCGAGGGTGTACAAGTAAGGGCCCAGCACCTACGGTGGCGAGACTGCCGAAGATTCCTGTGGATGGAGCCAGGAAAAAACCAACGGACAGAGAACGCAAGTCCCTGTCAGATTCTCAGAGAGGGCGAAAGTAGATTTTTGATTATAGACCCCTTTTTTATGCCGAGCCTCCGGGGCTCAGGACCGCCAAGACGGTTGCATGCACCACCTAACTCTGTCTAGTCCGTGTCAGCCTTCTCTGGGCTTTGATATCCGTGGTTCCGATGCTCACGTGCTTGCGCGATGATCCACCATCTGAAAGTCGACCCAGAATGCCGAGCTCTGCTCGGACGCTGGGGATCGGTTTCCGGTCCATGACGCGCACGGATGTAGTCCTCCATGGTTTGTGCGTCCTTTGTTGTAGCGTTCGCGCATCAGAAGGGCGTAGATCTTTGGGTGAGTACTGGTGAGTGGCTGTCCCAGCTGGCTAGTTTGGATATGTTGGAAGGCTGCCAGCCCGGCGTCGCAACATCAACCATGCGGCGGTGCGCCGTAGGGACAGCCAGGTGATGTGCCGGTCACCCAGCCCGGGACCTTGCAGTCCTGGTTCGAGGACGCTGCGCGCGAACCGGCCGCGGGTCGGGTTGGTGCCGTCTTTGGTCAGGAACAGGAACGCCTCCCGGTCCCCTGCCGGGGAGTACGCCGCTATATGCGCGAGGCAAGCGCGTCCATCACCGGTGCCGGAGCCGGGACTGGTGCGCTGTTCCTCGGTTGTTCCCCGATCTCGATGAGCGTGGTGGTGTTCTCGTTCACCACGACCCGGCCGAACACGATCTCCTGCCGCAGCGGGTTCACATCACAGACCCGGACCCCGAGGACCTCGTTCCACCGGGGTCCGAGCCAGCACCCGGTCAGGATCATCGCCTGATACCGCACGTTGGTCCGCTCGGGCGGTCAAGGACGGGATCATCACCGACCCCCTGATCGAGATCAAGTTGCCGCCGAAGAAGAAGATTGCGAAGAACTTCGACGACGTGCTGACCGGTGTCGAGGTGTGCCGGCTGGTCGAGGCCATGGTCGACCCCGAACCCCGCTATGCTGCGCTGCGGACGAACGCGCGGTATCAGGCGATGATCCTGACCGGGCTGCTGGCTCGGACCCCGGTGGAACGAGGTCCTCGGGGTCCGGGTCTGTGATGTCAACCCGCTGCGGCAGGAGATCGTGTTCGGTCGGGTCGTGGTGAACGAGAACACCACCACGTTCATCGAGGTCGGGAACAAGACCGAGGAACACCGCACCGTCCCGGTCCCCGCACCGGTGATGGACGCGCTTGTCGCGCATATAGCGGCGTACTGCCCGTAGGGGACCGGGAGGCGTTCCTGTTCCTGACCAAAGACGGCACCAACCCGACCCGCGGCCGGTTCGCGCGCAGCGTCCTCAAACCAGGACTCCAACGTGCCGGGCTGGGTGACCGGCACATCACCTGGCTGTCCCTACGGCACACCGCCGCATCGTTGATGTTCGACGCCGGGCTGACCATCTTCGACGTCCAACGCGGGCTCGGACACCACTCACCAGTACTCACCCAAGAGATCTACACCCACCTGATGCGCGAACGCTACGACGAAGGACGCAAAACCATGGAGGACTACATCCGTCGCGTCATGGACCAATGAACCGATCCCAGCGTCCGATCAGGCTGGGTTTTTGGGTCGACTTTCAGATGGTGGATCATCGCGCAAGCACGCCACGTCGGAACCACGGATATCAAAGCCCAGAAGGCTGACACGGACTGGACGGAGTTAGGTGGTGCATGCAACCGTCTTGGCGGTCCTGAGCCCGGGAGGCTCGGCATGATCATCGGGGTCTGTGGTTAGGCCTCGTGCTTTCGCCCTCGTCTGGGGTTGTCTGACGGGACTTGCGTTCTCTGTCGCTGGGTTTTTCTGGCTCCATCCACAGGAATCTTCGGCAGTCTCGCCACCGTGGTGCTGGGCCTTTCCTTGTACACCCTGGATCGGGAGCCCCAATAAGCCCCCTGGGCGCCGACCGCTGGTTCGGCACTGCTGCGGAAGGCCCTCAAGGTCGAGATGCATTCCGAGGCTGAGCGCGTGAACTACGGCGGCATGATCATTGTCGCCGCCGTGACCGTTGTTTTCGGCCCTGGACGGGGTTGTGACAATCGTCCACGAATTCAGACCCAAGGCACCGGCTCCGATAAATGTGCCGCAACTCGTTTACGCCTTCTTTGCCTTCATCTTGGTTTGCGTGGCGCTGCTGACGGACGCGAGCGGTCGCGACTGACGGGAAGTCGACCGTCTTGCCTCAGCCGCGCCGAGGCAAGCCCGTGTCACTGTCAGCGATTGACGCACGAGGGCGTCGGGAAGTACGTCTTGCACGACCACAGCACGGCGTGTATCTGCACGACGAGGAGTCGCCCCGACTTCCGTAACGGCCCAAAAGTCGCAGTGTTCGAGCCGGGCTTGGGGGCGAAACGAGGACCCTGACAGGTAGGTCACGAACTGGTAACGTCCCCGGCGGGGGATGGATCGAGCGCAAGCGAAGCGCCCCCACGGCAGGAAAAGCTGCGGGGGCGTATCGCTTCGCGGTGAGGAACTCGGGGCCGCGACGAAAGGGATCCCGATTACCGTCCCGGCACACGAACGGCTCCTCAGGGCCACCGAGGTGGCCCAGATGTTCGGGGTCACCAGCGCGACAGCGACGCGCTGGGCAAAGCAGGGACGCCTGACCGACATCCGCACCCCAGGGGGTCAGCACCGGTTCCGGGCGTCCGAGGTCCAGGAACTGTTCAGCAAGAGTGCGGCGTACCGCGACGACGGGACCGCGGGCGCACCGGGGTGACCTCGGTCGCCCCTGATTGCCGGTGGGCGACCTATGACGGTTTTACGCCGATTTGGACCTATATCAAACGTGCTCGTGATCGGGGTGACGCGAGCGGGGCCAGCTGGTGCGCTCGTACACCGACTGGCCCCTTGATCCTCACCGACCGCCTGGCGGGCGAGCACCCAACGAACAGGATCCCACCGGCCAGCATCGCCTAAACCCGTGCAAGTCCGCAGGGACAGGGAGCGGCCCCGGCGACCGCGATCAAACAACCGCCGGGGCCTAGATCACACCCTAGGGTGCCGACCCGTGCAGAGCGCGACCCTGCCACCGACGGTACGCCCCGATCAGCAACCGTCAGACATTACGACCGTGACGGGGTGGACGCCGGCGTCGGGATGCGTCAACGAAACGTCTGGCGATCGCAATCTGCTCAGGAGTCGGTGGGACGGACATGCTCCCCGCGATCTCCTCGAATGCCTTCGCCGCCACCTCATATTCGTTCTTTGCCGCATGCTCGTCGTCCACAACGCACAACGGTATATCGCCGTCAGAACTGGTGGGGAGCCCCTGTGGAGCGACGGGGACCCAAAGGTCGACTACGTCGCCTGCGTTGGCGTCCCATCTCTGCTCGATCTCGACCACCTCATGGGGCCGGCCCCGGTGGCACAAGACCACCATGTCCGCGCTCGCGGACGCATCGTCCCGAGAGGGTGAGCGGCTGACGCTTAGGTGCGCCGACACTCCGGTCGCTGTGCATCCAGCAACAAACGACCGGAGTGTCGTGCGTTTGCCGCACCACGCCGTCTTATCGACGATTGACACCCAGAGTTAAGCCCAGTCACAAGATTGGGCATACTCGCCGTCGGCCTGAACGGATCAGATCAGGCGGACAATCGCCGGCGGGTAGTTCCGGTCGCCCCGCCATGCGCGGTCAGAACGACCGGAACCTTTGTGGCTACCAACCCACACGACCGCGCTCAAGGGTGCGTGGCCCAGGTCGAGCGCAACCGTGACGTGGACGGTACGCCTGGCGCTCGCCGCTGTCCGGCCGTTCACCACATGTTCATGTGCTCCGCTGACCGTCGGGTGAACGACCGGTGAATGTGCGTTCGCTTCGCCCCCACCGAGCCACGTCCTCCAGTTACCGTCCGCACCGTAGATTCACAGGATCGCCTACTCACCCCACGTGAGGTCGCGGAGCTCTTCCGCGTCGACGTGAAGACTGTCAACCGCTGGGCCGCTGCAGATCGCATCACAGGAACACGGACACCTGGCGGGCGTTGGCGGTTCCGCGCATCAGACGTCCGTGCCCAGGTGCGTTGGAACTCCAGGGCACCCTTCGTACCAGCGCCCAGAACCTCAGAGGGCGCCGGTTGAACGTCGCGCTGGCCTGACATCCGCGTTGAGCAGTTCCGGTCGCCCCGCGCATCCAGCAGAACCGACCAGAACCATCTCACCAATGGCTGCCCACCACATGATCAACATCGACGTGTGACGGGTGGGGTTGATGCACCACCTAGACCACAGTCCCGTACAAGTGGCCAGGGTGCCCCGATGGGCAAGACACAGCCACCTGATCCCATGACTGACCCCAGCGCGCCTAGTACGATTCCGGCGGATTGATTGGGTTGGCTAGTGCCGTCTAGTGGAGTCCAGTGGTGTCGGCTACATGGACAAGAGATGGACCAGAATCAGTCCAGACGTGTCCTTGTACGGTCGGTCCACGAGATGCCGGCATGCCCGCTTCAAGCTCGCGCGGACGACCCTGACCGGCAGTCTCCATCCGTCGCATTGTTGGCGCGGAACGCTTCGACTAGGCGCCCCATGACCTCAGTTTGCTGCGCAACGTCCGCATACCGAAAACCGATGCAGAGCTGATGCAACTCCTTCGCTGCCCGCCGGCCCTGTCTGCCGTGAGCGACCGCGAGATTGTCGAAGACGAGGAGATCGCCGCCGCCGAGAGCGATCTGCTGCTCCACATCTTCGATGCTCATCCCGTGACGAGCGAAGTAGCGCCGCTCTTCGTCGATTGATGCGAACTCCATGCCGCAGAGAAAGCCGTCGTCATCCTTGGGGAGGAAGGTCAGTCGCTAGATCGACTGACTCGACGATTCTGGCCAGAATCCCCTCGACCGGTGAATCGTCACGCGTTGACGAACGAAGCCGATCGGTGATCACCGCCCTCGCCGGCCATTCTCGCTGCTGAAGCAGCTGGCGCAGAGGAACGATCCGCGTCGCTGCCTCCGAACTCGTCCGCTCAGGATCGAGGTACAGCGCGGTGTACAGCGCCACAGCTACCGGGTCGGCACCTAGCCGGGGCACACCGAAGTCGTGATGCAGCGCCTGGAAGTCCCGCTGATCCGCGTGATCTGGAGGCAGGTTGAACTCGCCGACGACCTCCAATGCAGGCGCGACCGCAGTCGCAGCCCTGAGACCGTAGGCCCGTGTCGCAACATGAAGCGCCACTTCCCAGGCGTCAGCACGACTCGCAAAATGAGCCGGGACGCGCACCGAGCCCCGGGCCGAGAGTTGCACCGCAAGAGCCTCGTCCGTAACCAGCGGTGAGATCCCTCGAATGATCGGCCCGCGAGTGGACATGCTGGGCAGCCTTACATAGCCGTCCGACAAGACCGTCATCGAGGATCAACACGCCAGCGAGCAGAGCTGGATCAACGGGCGACTAACAGGGAGGTACTTGGGTTCCCGGCGCAGGGAGCATAACTGGCACTCTCGATTCTGTTTGGTGCCGCAGCGTTCGATGGCGAGTTTGTCGTCCTCTAGCACGACTAACTCGCCATGATCTTGGTCCGGCTCGCAATTCGGGTCGCACTTAACCGTCAATATCGAACGCCGACCGACCACTGAGTGAGTGTTCGGGAACGCTTGATATGTGGGTGATCTTCGATGGACATTTCGCCGGGCCGTCTGGCCCGGCTGTCCCTGAGGGTTGGAGGCCCGCATGGCTGTTGTTGTTCTTGTTTGACCCGGTCGTCGTCGACCGTCGGGTGAGCCGGTTGTCCGGCTTGGTGTTGGGCTTCTGGATGACTATCTGGAGTTCGTCGCGGCTCGGTGCCGACCGAACACGGTGTTGGCGGTCGCGTTCGATCTGAAGGTGTTCTTCACCGTCGTCGGCAAGGAACCCGCTGGCGGTGACGAGCGGCGGATGTGTTGGCGTTCATCAGCTCGCAGCGTGCCGGTGGTGACGGGCGCAGGATCCGCGCTGTCGATGAGGAGGCGGCGTTGTCGATCTCGGACGGTCGCGCGCCGGCTCTCGACGGTGTCGGGGTTGTTCTCCTATCTGCTGGCCCGGGGTGACGTGAGGGCGAACCCGGTCCCTCGTGGGCTGCCGACCCGCCGTGAGCAGCACCGGCCGGGTCAGGGGGTGCCGTTGATCCGCCGCCGCCGGACGTTGCCGATGATCTTGTCCCCGGTCGAGGTCGACGCGTTGTTGGCGGCGTTGCGGACCGACCGGGACACCGCGATGGTGACCGCGATGCTGCTGGGCGGGTTGCGGCGCTGCGAGGTGCTGGGTCTTCGGCTGCGGTGATGTCGACGCTGCCGCGCGGCGGGTGTTCATCGTCGACGGCAAAGGCGGCCGGCAACGCCACGTGAACGTTTCTCGAAGCGGTTCTTCGCTGCGCTCGCTGACTACCTCGACGATGAACGACCTGCCACCGACACCGACCGGGTGTTCGTGGTGTTGAAAGGCCCACGCCGCGGGCAGCCGCTGTCGGCCGATGGCCTCGATGAGGTCATCTCCGGCGCCCGCCGCCGGGCTGGGCTGCAGACACGGGACGTGTCATGAGCTGCGGCATACCTGCCTGACCCGGTTGCGGGAGGCCGGGATGGCGTTGGAAGCGGTGCAGGCCCAGGCCGGTCACGTCTCGATCGAAACGACCCGGATCTATCTGCACCTGTCCGACAGCTGGCTGGCCGATGAGTACCGCCGAGCCGCCGAAGCGATCGACGCGCAGATGATCGTCGACCACCCAGCGATGCGGATCAGCCGATGAGCCGCCAGACGCTCCCGACCTGGGAGACCCTCGCCGAGTCCGCACCGACCATGACCGCGACGATGCGGCGTTATCTCGCATCAGATCGACTGCGTGCTCCGCCCCGCCAGCGTCACCTCGACGGATCTGAGCATGCGGACGTTCGCCGCGTTCATGGTCGACCACCACCCGGACGTGACCGCGGTCGCTGAGCTGCAACGCGCTCATCTTGAGGACTACAAACGGTGGCTGCTCACCCGCGGCACCGGCCGCGGCCAGGCGACGCTGTCCGCGACCACCCGGTCGCTGCGGCTGGGAGCACTGCGAATGTTCTTCCTGCGCGCGATCGAGTGGGGCTGGGACGACGCCCCGGTCCGGCCGTTGCTGTTCCTCGGTGACCTGCCCACCCGAGACCAGCCACTACCCAAAGCCCTCGATGACACCGACGCCGGCAAGTTCCTGCGCGCCGCGCAAACCCAAACCCGGCTGCTGCGCCGCGTCGTCGCCGAAGTCCTGCTCCGCACCGGGCTGCGCGTCGGGGAACTCTGCGACCTGACCGGCGACGCGATCCGCACCGGCGCCGACGGGTTCTGGCTGCACGTCCCGGTCGGGAAACTCCACGACGACCGCTACCTGCCGTTGCACCCCACCCTGGTCGGGCTGATCGGTGACTACCGCAGCCGCCACGTCCCCGACCACCATCCACTGCTGATCCCGAACGAGAAAGGCGACCCGCTCAACCGCCACGGCGTCGCCCGGATGCTGACCCGGATCGCGCGTCGACGCCGGGATCGGGCACGTCCACCCGCACAAGCTCCGGCACACCCTCGCGACCCAGGCGATCAACCGCGGGATGAGCATGGAAGCGATCGCCGCGCTGCTCGGACACCGCAGCCTGGACATGACCCGCAAATACGCGCGGATCGCTGACCGCACCGTCGCCGACGCCTACTTCGACGTCGCCGACAAAGTCGACGCTCTCTACGACAACCACCCACCCGTGCTGTCGCTGACCGACCTCGAACGCGAGATGAGCGCCCGCCTGCTCGGCAACGGCTACTGCACCCGACCCCGCCAACTCGACTGCGCCCACGACAGCGCCTGCGAGAACTGCGTCTACTTCCAGACCACCATCGGGTTCCGGCCCACCCTGCAAGACCAACACGACGACGCCGTCACCAAAGGACAACCCGACCGAGCTGAACTGTTCGGGCGACTCCTCACACGCCGTCGACCGGGACGCCTCATGACCCGCCCCGCTCTGCGCCTCACCGGCAACGACGAGCTGCCCGCACCACGCGTCGACACCGACAGCCACGACCGTCCTGACGAGGCGATCGACACCCTCGCCCGGCTCCGCACCCCCTACTGGCTCGGCGACACCGCCGTCCGACTCCACGCCCTCGCCAGCCTCATCGCGCAAGCCCGACAAGCAAACTCCACGACGCCGTCAGCGACGCCCGCGACCAAGAACTCACCTGGACCGAGATCGGGCAGCTACTCAACCAGCACCCACGACACCGTCGCCCGCCGCTACCGAGCAGACCGCAGATCACTTGACAAAGATCACCCACATATCGCCGGCTCGGCGTGATTCGTGTTGGTCTCGGACCGTCGAATAGTTCGTTGTTATCGTCCGCGGCCGAGGTCTCGGTCTTGGTCGAGCCCGTGGTCGTGTGTGAGTCCGCGGTAGTGGTGGTCGGGTTCCATGCTGCGCTGGGGTCGTTCGATCCGTCGGAGCGGTGACCGGGCCGGTCGTTGGCCGTCGAACCATGGGCCGAGCTGGTACTGGCTTGCGTGGCCGGCTCGATTTGGAGGTGCTCGGGTAGCCGGGTGTGGGCGGCTTGCTGGACGCCGCTGGCATTGAGCGCGTCGGCAAGCATTGCTCTGGCCGCCCGGGGCACCCCGGCTTTCGGTAGGCCGTGGTGATCGATGTCGCTGATGGGTTGGGCGAGGACGACATGGTTGGCATTCCGGCCGCGGGTGAGCCCGACGTAGAGGTGTTCGCGGTCGATGCCGGGTCGGGCGAGCAGGATCGCGTGGTCGACGGTGGCGCCTTGCGCGGCGTCGATGGTGGAGGCCCACCCGTAGCGTGGTGTGCGCGGCCACGTAGTCGGCGGGAGCGTCGCGGTCCGGCTGCGGTCGAGGGTCTGGACGTGCAAGGCCGTCGCGGTCGGCGCCGAGGACGGTGAACTGGTCGCCGTTGCGCAGGTAGTCGCTCGCCGACAGTCGATCGCTGCGGTTGTTGCGGGTGGCGCGGAGCCGGTCCCCGGCCCGCCACTGCGATCGGCCCGTCGATGCAGGACCGGTCCGTGGACGCTGCCCGGTGCTGATGGCGTGGGTGCGGGCGAGGGTGTTGAGGGTGTCGACGTCGTGGTGGGTCCGGGCGAGCATCAACACCCGACGCCCCGCTGTCGGTCGCGTCGAGGTAGCGGGCGAGGACGGCCTGGTAGGCCGCGGTGTCGTCGGGGCAGTCGTGGACCCGGCCGGCCGCGATGTAGTCGTCGATCGACGGTCGGGTCCCCGGCCCGCAGCCGCAGTGATGGCGTCGCGTTCCCAGGCTTCGGTGAACCGGTGCACCGTGTCCAGGGTCGGCGCGTCCGAGGCGGTCGGGCGAGGGCGGGGAGCATCCCGCCGGCGGCGTCGACGGCACCGATCTGCGCGGGGTCACCGACCAGCAGCAGTTTCGCTCCGGCCTGCCCAGGTCGCCGTGGGTGAAGGCGTCGAGGTCGGTGGTGGCGAGCATGGAGGCTTCGTCGACGATCATGACCGTCCCCGGATGCAGCCGGTACTCGGCGCTGGTCTCGAGCGCGAACGGGTCGGGCGGTTTGGCGTGTTCGTAGAGGAACTTCGCGACCGTGTCGGCCGGGGTGACCGTCGCGTCCCGGAGTTCGGCGGCGGCGCGGGCGGACGGCGCGAGCCCGACGACCCGGTACCCGGCGGCCTGCCACGCGTAGACGGCGGCGCCGAGCGCGGTGGTCTTCCCGGTCCCGGCCGGCGCGACCAGCACCGACACCGCATCCCCGCTGCTGGCGACCTGGACGAGCGCGGCCTGCTGCGAGACGTCCAGCCCGCGGCGGCGCGCGACCGCCCGGACCTCGTCTCGGGTCGAGCACCGCGACCCCGTCGATCGCGGCCGGTGTCGGCGACGCCGAGGATCCGCAGCTCCGCACCAAGCGTGGTCCGGGAGGCGTAGCGGGCGTCGGAGCCGCGGTCGGCATCCCTCGACCTGGGGCCGCAGCGTGACCGTCTCGGGTGTGGCTCAGGGCTTGGTCGGTGAGCTGCTCGACCAGGGTCCGGACCAGGTCGCGCGTCGAACCCGCCGGTCGGCAGCCGGGTCGCGACCTCGGCGAGCGAGATCGGAGCGGGTGAACACCGCCCGCCGTGCCCCCGCCGCGAGGACCGCGTCGACGGTGGCCCGGTCCATCTGCTCGACCAGGCACCGCGGTCGTCGGATCGGCCGGCTCGCCCGCACCGATCTGCGCGTTGCACCCCGAGCCCGTCCCAGCCCGAGGTCGGCGGCTTCAGCGGCCCACCGGTCGGAGCAGCGCGACGATGTCGACCGGGTCCTTGCCCGGTCGGGTCTTGAGCACCGCGACCTTCAGCACCGCGGTGCGTTCCGCTGAGCGACAGCGGGCGGCCCGAGCTCTGTCTCGTAGGCGGCGATCACCGGGGCGGCCTCGCCGGTGAGCTGCGATGGCGCGTTTCGACCAGGCCGTGATCAGCTCTGTCGGGACGCCGGCGATCTCGGCCTGCCCGTCCTTCGACACCGGTGTCCAGGACACGCCCAGCCGGTGGGTCAGCTCGTTGCGCAACGCGGCCTGGTACACCGTCCCGGCGGACTTCTTGTGCGCGTAGATCTCATGCCCGTCGATCGTGCGCCACCCGCCGTCCGGGCAGCGGACCTTGTTCACCACCAGCGCGTGGGAGTGCAGCTGCGGGTCCCCCGCCCGGCTGGTCCGGTGACCGAACACCGCGGCGGCGAACCCGTCCGTCCCCACCTGGGTCATGCCCATCCGTCCCGACCCGCGAGAACGCGCGTGGCCGTCCAGGTAGTCCAGGGCGGTGCGTGACCGCGGCGCGGTGCGCCGCCATCACCTCAGCCGGGACGCTGCCCTCGCCGACCGCCCACAGGACGCTGACCGACTTCGGGGCGGAGAAACACAAGTCGTAGCCGGTCACCCCGTCGCGCGCCACGCCCGCCCCAGCCGCTCACCGGTCGTCGGGTGCAGCGCCCGGCCGAACAGCGCCTCCAGCTCCCGCTCGCTGACACCTCGCGTTCGGGTTCGAGCCCGAGCGCGTCGAGGCCGCGGCCGTGCCAGCGACCCGGGGCCTCACCGACCCCGAGGAAGTACTCGCACGCACCGCGGCTGCACCTGGTTCGCGTAGTACCGCCACGACGCGGTCCCGATCTTCGCCGTCGACAACATGCGGCGCACCGTACGCATTCGCAATGCACATGTCTGCCGGGTGTTGTGGGGACGGTGTGGAGGGGGAGATGGGGTCGGGGTGGGTGTGGCGGGAGGTGTTGGTAGGTAGTGGGGGATAGGGGGGGCAGTGAGCGGTAGTGGTGAGAGGGAGGTGACGGAGTGGGCAGGAAATAAGTTGAGAAATTTTGCAACGCGGTCGGGCGTGTCACCCGATCGGCGGGATCGCCGGCCCCAGTCGGCGTGCTAGATCCCGATGATGCCGACCCGGCGGCCGACCGCGCCGGCGAGCTGCTCGATGTCGCGCCGGTCGCTGGTGACGATCGCGTCGGCGCGGCGCAGCGCACCGACGACGACACTCGCGTCGACGACATCAGCGGACCTCGAGCGGCCGAGCATCGCGCCGGCCAGCCGAGCGGTCGGCTCGTCAAGCGGCTCGGCCGCGCAGGTATCGAGGAACTGCGAGAGCAGCGGCTGCGGGCCGCCGCGCCAGGCCTGCGCGAGCACGGCGGCCGGGACGGTCGGGGTGTGTGACCGTTCGAGGGCTCGGCGGTGCAGCGCCCACATCCGCCGATCGTTCGCCTCGGCCGCGAGCAGCGCGCCGGTGTCGTAGGTCAGTCCGCTCACGCCGACTTCCGGGACCGGGCTCGCCTTCTTCGGCGGTGCCGTCTTCGGTGCGCCGCTTCCGTGGCTTCGGCTTCGGTGTCGGCGGCGGTGAGGTCGACGACCCCGGCGGCGTCGAGGAGCCGGTCGGCCTCGGCGAGCTCGTCGTCGCTGAACGCGCCGTGCTCGGCCTCATACGCCGCGACCGCGGCGAGTCCCCGCTGCCGGCGCAGGTAGTGCGCGAGCGCGTCGTTCACCAACGGCGACACCGCACCCGACCCGGCCTCGGCCACCAGACCGTCCCAGACCTCCGCGTCGAACGACACCGACCGCTTCACCACACCCATCACCCGAATGGTACGACCAGCAGTACGACCAGGCAACGGTCAGGTGTCCTTCGGCCGCCGCGCCGGCTTCGCGGGGGGAAGCGCGTAGTCCGCGGTCGTTCGCCTTCTCGGCGACGAACCCGCGGATCCCGACCTGGCGCAGATGGTCGAAGAACCCGCCGAGCTCGTCGGCGGCGGCGTCGAGGTTGTCGGCGTGGCGGTCGAGCATCGCGAGCAGCAGCTCCTTGCGCCGGGTCGGGTAGTCCGCCAGCGTCCGCTCGGTCGGGCCGCCATAGATCCGTTCCAGGATCTTGTCGTCCTCGTTCGGTTCGGCGTGCCCGAGCTCGCGGAACCGGTCCCGGAGCAGGTCCAGCTGGTCGTTACGGCCCATCGCCAGCAGGTAGAGCTCGCTGACGATCTCCGACGTCCCCTGCAACCGTGCGGTGGTCCTCCGGTGGCGGCAGGAAGAACCAGATCAGCGGCAGGTCGAACCCGCACGCGAACGCGAGCAGCTCCTGGGCGTCGAACTCCCGCCGCCGTTCCCCCCGAACGCGCCCTCGATCGAGGACACCGCGGCCTGCCGCAGCCGCATCCCGAGGAACGGTTCGAGCGCGGATCGCGGCCTCCTCCTGGGTCCAGCCCGCGCAACTCGCGGGCGCGCCGGAAGTTGTAGGCGACGATCTCGTTGAGGTTCACCCCGTCCGCGACTGGCCGTGACGGTCCGGGGCTGTCCGCGCGTGTCCGTCGAGGGGTTCGCACCCGGCTCACGCTACATCTGTCCCAGCCAATAGTGGGACTTGCCAGTGCGCGATGTCGGGTGTATGGTCACCGATTATGTGACCACTGCTTCCCGGCGATGTCCCGGTGAGGCCGCAGGTAAGGAGCACCCCATGACCCTGCTCACCGTCGACCAAGCCGCCGAACGCCTCGCCACCAAACCCCGGTTCATCCGCCGGCTCATCGCCGAACGCCGCATCCCCTACGTCAAGCTCGGCCACCACGTCCGGATCGACGCCGCCGACGTCGACGCGTTCATCACCGCCGGCCGCGTCGACCCGCCGGCCTCATAGCGACCACGGCCGTAGGGACGGCCAGCCACAGGGCTGCGGTCATCCACAGAACGCAATGGACGCCGCCGCTCCGGCCCCTACTCGTCGTAATCTCACTCACGGGCCACTCCCGGAGGTTCTGGCCATGGCTTATCTGAAAGCACGGACCGCGCCGACGGCCGCGACTCCTACGTGGTGTGCTGGACCGACGCCGCCGGCCGCGAGTGCCAACGGACCTACCGAAGCAAGACCGCCGCCGGTCGGGCGCTTGCGCGAGCGAGTGGCCCAAGAAGCGCGCGATGAGGTGCCCGACGTCGCCGCCTCACGCGAGAGCGATTCGAGACCGTCGCGCAGCCTGGCTCGACGACCACCCGGCGACGAGTCAAGTTCCGAACCGCCGAGGGATACGAGGAGCTGCTGCGCACTCGCATCCTTCCCGCCTTCGGGTCGCGGCAAGATCGGCTCGATCACTTCACGCGAGATCGAGGAATGGCTCGGCTCGCTCGCTGACTCCGGTCTCGCGACGAAGACCGTTCACAACGTCCTACACACCGCTGGTCGCGACCTTCAAGTACGCCAAGCGCCACAACATGATCCGGTCCAACCCGTGTTCCGGCGTCGACCTGCCGGCACAGACCAGACCAAGCCGAGTTCGAGGGACAGCCGCTGACCCGCGCGGAGGTCGCCACTCTCGCCGCAGAGCTCGACCGCTGGGAGCCGTATGGCCTGGCGGGTCGACTGCTCGCAGCAGTCGGCCTGCGGGCGGCCGAGTTCGCCGGGCTACACATCGACGACCTCAACTTCGACCGCGGCACCGTGTCCGTCGTACGAACCCTGACTCGCGACCGCAAGACCGAGGAGTGGATCGTCGGCACTCCAAAGAGCCGCCGCGGACGTCGAGAGGTTCCGATCCTTGACGACGAACTGCTTGCAGACCTCGCCGACTACGTGCGCATTCATCCACGATCGGCCGAACCGGACGCACCGCTGTTCTACGGTCGCGCCGTCGGTGGCCACGGCACCGACCCCTCGAAGCCGTTCGACCCGGACGTCTTCTATCAATGGCATCTCAAGCCGGCTGCCCGACGCATCGGCATTCCACGGCTGCGGGTCCACGACCTTCGCCATACTGCCGCGACTCTTTGGTACGAGGACGGCATCCCGCTATCCGTCATCAGTCGCTGGCTCGGGCATGCGTCGGTGGCAGTCACCGACCGGGTCTATGTGCATCTGCGAGCCAACGACGACTACAGCATCTGGCGGGAGCAGTACCGCGCCGCCCGCGAAGCTGAGGCCGCTCGCCGCGTGGTCCCGTTGCGCAGAGAGCGGGCGTGACCGACCTAGGGACGGTCTTGGGATCTCACCGGAGACCGAGCACCGTAACCAACGCCTCGTCGATTCCCCACTGCTGCTCCGGCGTCACGTGACCAACCAGGCTTCCCAGCCGACCGACATCCACTGCGCCAACCTGCTCGACGAGCACTTTCGTCGCTTCGCCCTGGACCTCGATCTCCGGACGGAATGACGCCGACCGGGCGCTCGTCGACGTCGGCGCCACCAGCACTACCGACCGCGGCAACAGCTCGTTCGCTTGCACGAGCACCCCGAATCGGCGACCGCGCTGCTCGTGCCCGCGGCCACGAGGCAACCGAAACTCGTAGACGTCACCGCGAAGCACGCATGCTCTCCATCAGCGAGGCGACCTCGAGCATCTCTTCCCGGTCGACGTCATCGGCTTCCAACGCGGCCACCTCCTCGGCGAGCGCCTTTCCCCGCTGCTGTCTCGCCGCCGTGTCGATGATCGCCCGACGAATCGCGTCCGAGCGGCTGAGACCCGCAGCCTCCAACTGACTCAGAGCTCGGAGCGCCTCATCGTCGAGCCGCACACTGATCGCCGTCATGGCGAAAATGTATCACGAAATGTCATACACCTGTCGGCGAAGGTAGCCCGTGCCAGCTGTCTGAACCTGCCCGACGAGGGCCGTCGACGACCCTCCAAAACCGCTAATCGCCGCCCTTCGCTAAATGATCTTCGGGCTTTTCCGGGCTTTGATCTTGAAACGCAGAAGCCCAGGTCAGCGACTAGGCCTCTGACCTGGGCTTTTGCTGTGACGACGACCGTCAAATCGGTGGAGGTGCCGGGAATCGAACCCGGGTCCTTCGGCGGGTCATCAAGACTTCTCCGGGCGCAGCCTGCTGCAGTTTTCTCGGCCCCAGCGGTGGCACAGGCACCCCGCTGCAGGCCCAGTCACTGTTTGATTTCCCTCAAGACCCCGTGACCGGATCTATCGGTTGAGCCTCCTATCGATGCCAGACCCTAGAGCGGAGGCACCCCTAGGCTGACAGCTTCGCTACGGGTTAGGCAGCGAGAGCGAGCCGGTTATTATCGGCATTTATATTTTTGCCACGATGGTTTATGAGTTCACGCGACATCCTCAGCCCGCTTCTCTTGAATCGACGTCCGAAGTCGAAACCGTTCACCCCCTGGTTGGGTTAGTGCTTGTGACGCCACCCAGGCTACCGACAAACGCGTCGCGGCACCCATCGGAGCAGAAGTACGACGTGACGCCGTCCCGCACGATCCACGCCCCGGGGTGCGCCTTCTCCACCTGCATGCCGCAGGTTGGGTCGATCGCGATACGACCTCCCGCGCCGAAGGAGTCGCGGTGGCGGGCCAGCCACCACACGACCGCGAACACCGCAAGGAAGACCAGGTTGAGAAAGGTCGTGGCGTTCCAGTGGAAGCCGGTGCCGACCGGTTCGGCGTGCTCGGACCGGCGGCACCAAGCCCGCGCCTCGGAACAACAGCTCGGTGATCAGTCCGCCCGCGCTCATCACGGCCCAGAGCACGCCGACCAGCACGAACGCCTGGCGACCGCCGTAGAGCTTGCAGTAAATCAGCACGAGCGGCGCGGCCAGCAGGTCGGCAAACAGGAACGCCACCACGCCGCCGAAGCTCACCCCACTGGTCCACAGCGCGGCGGCGAGCGGCACGTTGCCGATCGAGCAGACGAAGCTGACGAACGCAATGACTGGCCCGACGATCGCGTTCTCCACCGTGGTCCACCCGCCGTGGCCGGTGAAGAACACCGCGCGGTAGACCGACGCGGCACCGCGACCGCGAGAAAGCCGGCGACCACAAACCCGAGCACCAGCTCACGACGCAGCATTCGCAGGTCGGCGATCGTGTACGACGCGGCGTCCGCCCATGCCCGCCTCGACCGCCACGCGGCGGGTCTGAACCGCCGTCCGCGACCGGATACCAGGCGCCGGTCGAGATGTACTGGTCGTGCATCGTCGAAGTCGACCTGGCGGCGGGCGGCGACGAGGAACCGGCCGCGGAACACCCGCGGGCCGATCACCGTCAAGCATCGCGATCATGATCGACCCGCCGACGAACTCCGCCACCGCAAACTGCCATCCGATCAACAGCCACAACACGATGCCCAGCTCGACGACCAAGTTGGTCGAGGCGATCATGAAGACCATCGCGTGGTGAAGTCGGCGCCGCGGGCGAACAACGTCCGCGCCAACGCGCTCGCCGCGTAAGAGCACGACGACGATGCCGCGCCGAACAGTGACGTGCGCACCATCGTCCTGGGCCGGTGGTCACCCATGACCCGCTGCAGCTGGGCCCGCGAGACAAACGCCTGCACGATGCCGGCCAGCGTGAAGCCCAGCACGAACGCCCACAACGTGCCCAGAACATGAAGAAGCCTTCGGACAGGCTCTGCCCGATCGTGCCCACCAGGATCACCCCTCGATCCCGAACAGCTGCGCGGCGTTGTCCCAGCACACCGCGCGCAGCCAGTCGTCACCAAGGCCCAGGCCGGACGAGCGCCTCGAGCTGGTGGGCGTAAGGATAAGGAATGTTCGGGAAAGTCGGCGCCGAGCAGCACCTTGTCACGCAACGCGTCGAGGCGGGGCGCCAGCCGCTCACCGATCCCGCGACCGCTCGCGAAATCGGTGAAGCACATCGTCGTGTCGACTCTCACGTTGTCGTAACGCTCAGCGAAGCCCAGGAATTCGTCGTACTCCGGCATGCCCATGTGTGCGGCGATCAACGGCAGCGTGGGATGCCGCTCCAGCACCTCACCGATCGGACCCGGGCCAGTGAAGGTGCCGGGCGCCGGGCCGCTCCCGGCGTGCACGACGACCGGCACACCGGCGTCGGCGAGCATGCCCCAGGCCTCGTCGAGCAGCGGGTCGCGAGGGTCGAACCCGCCGACCTGGACATGGACCTTGATGATCCGTACTCCGGTCCGAAGCGCCTCTTCGAGATAGGTCGAGACCTCCGGCTCGGGAAAGATCGTCGCGGTCAGCAGGACATCGTCGTGTGCGGCCGCGAACCCGCGGGCCCACTCGTTGAGCCAGGCCGCCATGCCCGGCTTGTGGGCGTAGATGAGTGACGGGAACACGCGGACGCCCATCTCCCGCAAATGGGCAAGCCGTTGTTCCTCGGGCCATCGGTAGAAGATCGGCCAGTCACGCCCGGTCAACGGACCGGCCGCATCGAAGTACGCCCACACTTTCTTCAACACCGAGTCAGGCATGAAGTGCACGTGGCTGTCGATCAGCCCCGGGATCCCCAGCGCCGCAGCGAACGCCGGCACCTCGGCATCAGCAAGCGGAGCGTCGACCACTGCGTCAGTCTCTAAGAGCGGCCAGCCGCCCTTACTCGCGGCCCTTCGCCCGACGTCCGGCCGAGCGCGCGATCTCCCTCGCCGCGTCGCGCGTCGCCATTGCCTGCCTCTTGTCGTACGTCCGCTTGCCTCGCGCCAGGGCGATCTCGACCTTCGCTTTGCCGTCCTTGAAATACAGCGACAGCGGCACGAGTGTCAGACCACTCTCCTTTGTCTTGCCTACGAGGCGGTCGATCTCCTTGCGATGCAACAACAACTTGCGCGTACGCCGCGGCTCATGATTGGTCCACGTCCCTTGCGTGTATTCCGGGATGTGCAGTCCCTCGAGCCAGATCTCGCCGTCCCGAATCCGGCCGTACGCATCGACGATCGACGCCCGACCTTCGCGCAGTGACTTGACCTCGGTGCCTTGCAACACCAGGCCGGCCTCGAAGACATCCTCGATCGCGTAGTCGTGCCGGGCCTTGCGGTTCTGCGCGATCAGCTTGCGCCCGGTCTCCTTCACCATTGCGAGCTATACCCGCATGTGGCGCCGCAGGGTGAGGAACGACGCGATCGCCGGCAGTAGGACACCAACCGCAATGACCTCAGGAAGTGCGTGCTCGAAGGTCGACAGCGAGCCGAACGGCCGAAGTGTCTCGGAGTTCTTGGTCGCACTGCTGATAAACCACCGCACCAGCGCGAGCAGGCCCACAGCGAGGGCCGTGCCGATCGCCCCGATCACGGTGCCTTCCAGAATGAACGGTGCCTGGATGTAGAAGTCGGAGGCACCGACCAGGCGCATGATGCCGGTCTCGCGGCGACGAGTGAACGCGGCGACGAGCATCGTGTTGTAGATCAACAGCAAAGAAGCGCCGAGCAGGAAGATGGCGATCAGGAGAACGCCGAGCTCGATCTTGTGGAAGAAGTTGAACAGCGTGTGCAGGTCCTTCGAGGCGTCCGTCACCGACTGCACCCCCGGCGCCTCGCTTACCGCACTGGACACAATGTTGAACTGCCGCGGATTTTTCAGCTTGACCTCGAACGACGCCGGTAGCGCACTTCGCGGCGCGGCCTTCAACAGCTCCGGGTCATTGGCGAAGTCGTCCTTGAATCGCTGGTAGGCACTCGCGGTCGAGATGTAGCTGACGTCCTCGACTTCTGGCAGTTGCTTCAGCGTCCGCTGGATGCTGGTCTGCTCAGCCAACGTCAAACAGTTAGACGGCGCTTGAGGCGTGCCGCACGCGGGGTTCAGGTAGACCGAGACCTCGATCTGGTTGAGCACATCGAACTGCAGCCGCTTCGCGCCGTCGCGCGTCATCAAGGCACCGCCGAGCAGCGTCGCCGCGATCGTGATTGTCACGGTCGCAGCCAGCGTCATTGTCACGTTCCGGCGCAGGCCGATCGCAAGCTCGGACAGGATGAATTGAGTGCGCATTAAGGGGGCTCCGGGCTGTTAGCGGGAGTAGCCGTACACACCGCGATTTTGGTCACGGGTCACGTGACCAGCTTCGAGCTCGACCACACGGCGGCGCATGGAGTCGACGATGTTGGAGTCATGGGTGGCCATGACAACGGTCGTGCCGGTGCGGTTGATCCGGTCGAGCAGCTTCATGATGCCGACGCTGGTGGTGGGATCGAGGTTGCCGGTCGGCTCGTCGGCCAACAGAACGCGTGGCCGGTTGACGAAAGCACGGGCGATCGCCACGCGCTGCTGCTCGCCACCCGAGAGCTCGTCCGGGCGACGATTTTCCTTGCCATCGAGGCCGACCAGGCTGAGCACCTCGGGGACGACCTTGGCAACGGTGTGGCGCGGCTTGCCGATCACGTCAAGGGCGAACGCGACGTTTTCCGCGACGGTCTTGTTCGGCAGCAGCCGGAAGTCCTGAAACACCGTGCCGACCTGGCGGCGCAGCGCGGGCACCTTACGGCGCGGCAGCTTGCTGAGGTCCTTGCCAGCGACCCAAATGTCGCCTTTAGTCGGTTGCTCCTCTTTCAGCACGAGTCGCAAGAAGGTCGATTTGCCCGACCCGGACTGGCCGACGAGGAAGAGGAACTCGCCTTTGTCGACCTCGACATTGATGTCTTCCAGCGCGGGACGGGTGCTCGTCGGGTAAATCTTCGTCACCGACTGGAAGCGAATCACAAGATCTGAGTCTACTGGGAGTTACTCGTTGTCCCCGTGAGTGCGACGCCAGCGGACCTCGGCTTCGATGAACGCGTCAATGTCGCCATCCAGCACGGCGCCAGTGTTTCCGACCTCAAGTCCGGTTCGCGCGTCCTTCACCATCTGGTACGGATGCAGGACGTAATCGCGGACCTTGTCATCGCTGCCGAACCCGACGGTGTTGCGCGAACCCTTGAGCCGGCCCATCTCATCGGCAGCCTCCTGGCGGCGGACCTCGAGCAGTTTCGCCGCGAGAACCTCCATCGCGCGGGCCCGGTTCTGAATCTGGCTGCGCTCGTTTTGGCAGGTCACGACGATGCCGGTGGGCAGGTGGGTGATCCGTACGGCGGAGTCGGTCGTGTTGACGCCCTGCCCACCCGGGCCGGACGACCGATAGACATCGACGCGGATCTCGTCCTCGGGGATCTCGACGTCGTCGGTCTCCTCAACGACGGGCGTGACGTCCACGCTTGCGAACGACGTCTGGCGCCGCGACTGGTTGTCGAACGGCGAGATCCGGACCAGCCGGTGGACGCCGTGCTCGCCGGCCAAGGTGCCGTAAGCAAACGGCGCGTTGACGACAAACGTGGCCGACTTGATCCCCGCCTCTTCGGCGTACGACGTGTCGAAGACCTCGGTCGGGTATTCGTGGCGCTCTGCCCACCGCAGGTACATCCGGAACAGCATCTCGGCCCAATCGGCGGCATCGGTGCCGCCGGTGCCGGAGTTGATTGTGATCAGCGCATCGCGGGCGTCGTACTCCCCGGAGAGCAACGTCCGGATCTCCAGCGCCTCGATCTCCGCACGCAACGTGGGGAGTGCGGTGGCGGCTTCTTCGAGGAGATCCGGGTCCTCGAGCTCAATCGCGGCGGACAGGTCGTCGAGGCGGCCGTGCAGCGCATCGAGGCGGCCGAGATCGGCGCGCAGCGATGCCATCCGCCGGGTGACGCGCTGGGCGCGCTCCTGGTCGTTCCAGAGCTCAGGGTCGGCGGCCTGCTCCTCGAGCTCGGCGAGCTGCCGACGCATCGCCGCCGGGTCGAGGACGCCCTCGATCGAGCCGAGGGTGGCGACGAGGCTCTTCAGCTCCTCGGCCGGATCGATGCTGGACACGCCCGCGAGGTTACCGGCGGTGGGCTCGACGCGGTTACAGCGCACTTCCGCGCAAGCCGATGATCGAATATGGGGCCGTCGGCGGTGGAGATCGACGAGCCCGAACGCGAGGAGCCGGCGGAAGCCGCCCCGCGAGCCCGCACCGGCCGAGTTCCCGCCGTCGATGGGTTGCGGGTGCTCGCCGTCCTCGCCGTCTTCGGAGTGCACGCCTGCCCCAACCTCGTGCCGGGCGGCTACATCGGCGTGGACGTCTTCTTCGTGATCAGCGGATTCGTGATCACGGGCGTCCTGCTCAAGCGGCCCCTCGACGCGACTGGATTGAAACGCTTCTATCGAGCTCGGCTTAACCGGCTCATGCCGGCCTTGATCGCGATGGTCGGGCTGACCGGCTTGGCGTTTGCCTTGAGACGACAACAAGGCGAGTTGAAACTGGCGCCGTTCGCCCTCACGTACACGATGGATTTCTTCCGCATCGTTCGGCCCGACCACACGACCGGCGCCTATCTGCACACCTGGTCGCTGGCGATCGAGGAGCAGTTCTACCTGGTCTGGGGTCTGGTAGTTGCGTTCGTCATGAACAAACGTGGCATCCGCTGGCTTCAATGGACCGCCGGCGGGCTCCTCGTACTGTCGGTGCTCGATTCGGTCCTCATCACCGTGTTCAATGGCGCGCTGACGAGTGAGGTCCGGATCTACAACGGACCAGACACCCGAGCTGTCCAATTGCTGGTGGGCTGTCTGCTGGCCACCGTCCTCCACTCTCACGGCGGTGCCGCTCGCGCGTTGACCGCCGCTGCCCGGGTGCTGGCGTGGCCCGCCGCTGCGGTGCTCGTGGCGTGGGCCGCACTAGTGCCGAACTACAAGTACAACGCCCATCTGTGGCTCACGATGCCGCTGATCGCCGTCGTTGCCGGCTGCCTGATCGTTTCTTTTGCCGAGAACGCGACCCATCCGCTCACCAAAGTCTTAGGCAATCGTCGACTTGCCCTCGTGGGCGCTCGACACTCCTACAGCTTCTATCTGTGGCACTACCCGATTCTGCGGTTGTTGGGCGGACGGATCCGAGATCCATCTCACTTGCTCGAGGCGTTCCTGCTCTCGGCCTTCTTCGCCTACGCGAGCTGGCAACTGGTGGAGGCGCGGTTTGCCGCGAGACGCCACCAAGACCTGGCGAGTCTGCCCAGCACACTGCCCCCAGACGCCGTCCCGGCCTAGTTGCACGCGCCGCCCGCTACCGGCGACCTGGCGTGAGCCGTCTCGTGGACGTGCACAAGACCGTCCGGACGCGACGGATCGAGCCAGCTGAGCACCCGACCGAACGGTACGGCCACCTTGCCGGACAGCTCGACCGTGACCGTGCCGGCGACGAGCGAGGTCTCGGGTGGCGCGAGCGTTGCGAACGTGTGACTCAAGTCGGAAGCGCTGTCACCAACCGACGCGCTGGCGAGCTCGGTCGCGTGTGTCTGGTCCAGCGGCAACGGCTGCCCGCACCGCAGCGCACCACCGTCGTAGATCGCAGCGAGGTCGACGCCCTGCGCTGCCGCGAGCGCCGCGGAGTCGGCGGCGGACGCTAGCGCTCGCTGCGCCAGGAACACCTTCGACGTGTCGATTCCGACCGTGATCAGCACCGCTGCGATTGCGGTGTATCCGATGATCAGGACGGTGATCGAGCCATCGTCGTGGCCGCCGCGGCGCGTCAGCATCTCGCGCCCACGTCGGGTGCACCGGTGCCGGAATAGCAGCTGATCCGCTCGGTGTGATGCGCGCTAACGACAATGCCGGCCACGCACCTGTGACCGCAGAGCCAGGAAGGCACGAGCGGCAGATCGACCCGTTGGCTCAGCTCGACGGTGAACGACGATCCCGGCGAGTAGTCACAATCGCCACACAAAACGATTCGACCGCGGGCGCTCCATCGGACACCCTGGTCGCTCATGGCCAGCGTGCTCGCTTCCTCGGCCCGCCGCTCCCCGACTGCGTCGCTGCCGCCACTGGCATATGCACGAGCACCATCTCGGGCCGCAGCAGTCACGCCGAAGGCCGCCCGTTGGATCGAAACCGCGGTGAGCACGACGTAGACGAGCGGGATCATCAGGAGCACCGCCAACCAGACAAACTCCACCAGCGCACTGCCCTGTTCTCGGGACATCCGCCGGCGCATCATTGAGGTTCCATCAGCGCGTGGCCGCTCACTCGCACCGTGGGGCCGATCGGCAGGAACCACGCGAGGAGCGGCAACCGAACCCGGGCGTCCACAGTCACGACCGGTGCACCGTCAACCTCGTCCTGCCGATCGGGCGCGTACGCGGTCGCATACGACGCACCGAGGGCACTACGGATCTCCTGGTTCGCCTGCGCCGCACCTGCGTCGGCATCGGCAACGTCGGCGTTCGCGCCGTACCTCGCACCGTCGGCGACGCAGGCGGCCAGGACGTTGCGGACGTAGTAGTCGATGCCGAGTTGCAACAGCGCCATGAACATCAGGGTCACGAGCACACCGACCAACACGAAGTCGACGGCCGCGGCGCCCGTCTCGTCGGCGAGCGCGCGCCGCGTCACTGGTTGGGATCGCCGGAGATGTTCAGGGCGTTGGTCAGCAAGTTGCGCAGCGTCGGCTCGGCGACAACCCACAGCGCCGTCACGATGCCGGCCGTCATCAAGGTGATCAGCACCCAGCCGGGTACGTCGCCACGGTCGTCATGCGCACCTGATGTGCGTTGTCGAAGCGCCCGCCAAGCAATGAACAGCCACATCCCCATGAAGCCTCCGATCCTCGGTTGCGTCACGGTCAGGGGACCGCGAGACGCAAGCTGTAAAAGCCTGGGAACAAAGCGAAAATGATCGTCACCGGCAACACCAGGAAGACGACCGGGACCAACATCGCGATTTCTTTGCGACCGCCGGCCTCGAGCAAGGTCCGCCGGCTCATCTCCCGCACGTCGGTTGCTTGGGCACGAAGAACGTCAGCCAGCGGCGTTCCGCGCTCAACCGCGATGGCCATGCCATCGACAAACCGAGCCAGCGCCGGCAGCGACGTGCGTGCCGCCATTCGTTCCAAAGCACTCACCACGGATGCGCCCGAGCGGGCATCCGCGAGAGCGCGGCCGAGCTCAATGGCGAGCTCGCCGTGTGCGAGGCGGACAACCCGCTCCAGCGCGCCGACCGGGCCCTCGCCCGCACCAACGGCAAGCGCAAGGAGCTCGGCGATCGTCGGAAACTCGCTGATCATGCGCGTCTCGCGGCGCTTGACCTCGCCAGTCAACGCTCGGTCTCGCAGCAACACACCCGCAAGGGACAACACCACCGCGAGAATCACGAATCCGATCGGGTTCGTCGTCGAACCGCGAGCAGCCGCGATGACGGCGAGGGCCAGCCCCGCAGACAGTCCGGCCGCGCCCCACAGGACCTGCTCCACGCGGAACTGCTCGACGGTCATGTCCCGCCCGGTCTGGTCGAGCCGGCGTCGTACTGACGTTGTGCCACCGATGCCGCGATCGATCCGCCCAGCCAAGTCGCGCAGCACAGGTCCAAGGAGCCGTTCGATGGTCGGAAATGGCGTCACCGTCCGGCCGTCGATCAACAGTCGCGACGGCCGCGGCGCGTCGCGCAGATACGGAGCCAGCCGATCGTTGAGGCGCGGTCGTCGCATCGGCGGACTGACAGCCACTGTCAATGCCAATCCGGTGGCCGCCAGCAGCCCGAGGCCGGCGCCAATCAGCCCGGGGGTCAGCGGAGCACTCGCTCCTCGGTCGGCAACTGCGCGATCCGCAGCATCACGCGATAGGCAGTGAACGACACCGCGCCGCCACCGAACAGCACGACAACACCGGCAGCTGAGTCATACGCCACAACGGTTTCCGGGCGCAGCGCAAGCATCCCGAGGATGATCCACGGCGCGGCCAGTGCGAGTCGGGCCGCGCCAACAGTCCAGCCCTGCCGAGTTTCGAGCTCCGCCCTCGTCCGCGCGTCCTCTCGCAAGAACTGCGACAGTGTCCGAAGCAACCGACCCAGATCCGTGCCTCCGACTTCGCGCGCCACCCGCATCGACTCGATGATGCGATCGCCGACTGGATCGGCGAGCGACGTCTTGAGTCGATCGAGGCAGTCACCGAACCGGCCGGAGGCGCGGTAGTCCGCCGCGAAGGCACGAAACGCCGGCTGCAATGGCTTCGGCCCGCGAACCGCGACTTGCGAAACCGCCTCGGGCAGCGACATCCCGGCGCGAACGGCAGACGCAAGGTTGTCGACGACGTCCGGCCAGACCTCGCGTAGCTCGATCGCGCGCTGTCGCCGACGATGACGCACTAGCGCAATTGGCGAGTAGCCCGCGAACACCGCGAATGCCAACCCGATCGTTGCGGCCCGACTGACGCCTGCCACGACGACGAAGGCGACGACTGCCAACGCCACGCACAGCGCGTACAGCTGTTGCGGCCGTACGCCCCGATAGCCAGCCTGAGTGAGCAGCTCGCTCACGCGGGCGTTTGTCGATGGACCCTTTCGCGGTCGCCGCTGCGGGGCACGCGAACCACTTCGCCACATGAGCAGCAAGCCGACGCCCAGCATCAGGCCGAGCAACGCTCCCATCAGACGGACCCCAAAAGCTCGGCGAGATCGAAGCCGGCACTCACGAATCGATCGTCGTGAGGTGGCCAGCCGTCGGCACGCACGAGCCGATCGCGTTTCGTCACGAACATGTCGGCAACCTCAACGACATCGGCCTCGACTCGACCGGGAACCGCGACGATCTCGCGTACCCGACGATGCCCGAGCCCGTCACGCATGATGTGCACGACGAGGTCAACGCTCGAGGCGACCGTCGGAACCACGAAGCTATGAGCTGACGTTCTCGCCGGCCAGCAACGGCAGAGTGCACATCTTCGTGATCGCCTCGCGCGCGGAGTTGGCGTGGATTGTGCACATCCCCGGCAGGCCGGAGTTCAATGCGATGAGGAGGTCGAGGCATTCCTCCTGGCGGACCTCGCCGACCAGCAACCGCTCGGGCCGCATCCGTAGTGCCTCTTTAATCAGCCGCCGCAGCCGTACTTCACCGCTGCCTTCGAGATTGGGCTGCCGAGTCTGCATCGACACGACATCGGGCAACGGCAGGCGGATCTCGAAGACCTCTTCGCAGGTGACCACGCGCTCACGCGCCGGAATCGCGGCGCCGAGGCAATTCAGCAGCGTGGTCTTGCCCGCCTGGGTACCGCCGGCAACGATGATGTTCAAACCGGCACAGACGGCCGCCTCGAGGAATCGAGCGGCGTGCGCGGTAAGGCTGCCGAGATCCACCAGTTCGTCGAGTGAGTTCGCCGTGACGACGAACTTTCGAATGTTCACCGCCCAATCGCGGCGGGTGATATCTGGGATCACCACGTGGAGGCGGCTGCCGTCGGGCAGTGACGCATCGACGAACGGCGTCGACAGGTCGACGCGCCGTCCCGACGACTTCAGCATTCGTTCGACGAGATCTCGCACCTCGTCTGGGCGCAGGATGGTCGTCGTCAGCTCACTTCGGCCGCGACGAGCAACGAAGACGCGGCCGGGCTCGTTGATCCAGATCTCCTCGATCTCGGCGTCGTCGAGGTACGGCTGCAATGGACCGAAGCCAGCAACCGCGTCATAGACCTGACGCGCGGCGAGATTTGGATCGACCAAGGCTCGGTTGGGCGCCGCTGAGCGTGCGATCGTCGTAGTCGGAGATGACGTCATCGACCAACATGCGGATCGCCTGCTGATCAGCCGGCCGGGTCCAGCCCGCGACGGCGCACCAGCTCGCGGACCTCTTGCTCGACAACCCCCATCGCGTCCACGAACTCGCACCCACCCCCGACCCGTCGCGCACCGACCCCGACCACCCCGTGGCGGCGAACGCTATGGCGAGCAACACTCAGCGGCAATCCTGATTGTTCGTCGCTGTGGATAACCCCGCCATGAAGCGTTGGCTATTCGGCCGCCCGCCCTCGAGATCGTCCCCATCACCGGGGGTTGCGACGCCGCTGGTCGCGCGATCGGCCACGCCCTGTCGGGCCGATAGCTCAGCCGCGGCGCAGGTCGCCGAGTTGGTGGGCGTAGTACGTGACGTTCGAAACGTGGTGCACGATCTGTCGAATCGTCCAGGCGGGCGAGCGGTCCCGGTCAAGCTTCCGCCTCGGACAGAGCAGCCAGTCGTAGTCGGTACAGCTCGGCATAGCGACGAAGCCGGCTACGCGACTCGTCGAGGTCGGCCTCGGTGAACCGAGCCCGTCGGCGTCGAGGGTCAGGGTGCGGCCGTGCCAAGTGTCGGGAATCGTCGGTGCGCCGACAAGCAGCGCATCGATCTCGGCGAGGTGGTCGAGCAAATGATCGGTGACCCGTCGAAGTGCCTTGTACGGAGTCCACACGTTCTCATCGCCATAGCGCCCGACGCCGTTCCACGCCAGCCACGTCTGGGCTAGCGCCAGGACTTCATCGACTGCGTTGGGCACTAGGGACACGGGATCGCGGTCATCGGTATCGGGAAGATCGCTCGCCGAATCTGCCATTGGTGCACCCTAAGTCCGCGACACTTCGAGCGAGGTCGAAATGTCAGCTCGCCTGTTGGACGAGACCGAGACTCTGCTGGCCACCCGAACACCCTCGACGGGCCGATCGCGGTCCGGCTGCAAGCCGCTGACGTCCGGGACGTGACCGTGGCCGAGTGTGCCCGGACGACCCGGTCGTGGCTGGTCGAGGATCAACACCTCTCACCTGCCGAGGCGTCCGAAATCAGGGGCACCTAAACCGCGCATGGCACCACTGCTTCCACACGCGAATTTTCAGGCCGGCGCGCTTCCTTAGCCGACGAACGAATTGATCTGCGTGACGAGCTTGCCCTCGATCTCGAGGTTCCAGGCCGTCTCTGCCACGTCGATCGGCAGGAACAAGTCAGAAATCAGCAGGGTCTCGATCGCGGCTGTCGCGAGGTGCTCGAGCCACTTGCCGATCCCGATCCGCACGACACAGTCATCTGCCGGGCCCGTAATGCTGATCGTCAATGCGCGATCGGCGTCGATCAACCCGGCAAGGAAGTTGCCTTTGCGAGCCTGCATCACGACACCCTGATCACTAGGTGCGGCCGTCGTCACTGTGAAGCCCTCGGACTTCATGTATTGCTCGATCTTTGACTGCAAATCGCTTGAGTCAACGTGCTTGCCCTGAAAGTTCAGGACCTTCTCACCAATCATCACAACGCCTCTCAGGCTGCCAGGCGAGCGTGATCGTCAACCTCATCGAGGGTCCCCCACGATTAAGCGCTCACCTCGACCGTACCTGCGTGCCGGGCGGCGGCAACAGCCGCGATCCTCTGGCGACTTGGGCTGGAGTTAAACCGCGCTGCATCCCACCGGGCCCACCGGGTCTGTCACGTGACGCTTCCCGGTGTAGTTCTTGGCCGTGAAGTTGATGCGCAGCTTGGTGAAGAACCACTTGCCGCACTTCTTGTGCGGATCGGCCAGGATCATCCGGACCTTGTGATCATTGTAGTGACCTTGTGCGCAGTTCGGCTTGCAGTTGTCGACGCGAAGCGTGCCGTGGCCCCAGGCCGCCGTCGAGGTCCACGACGACCACTTCGCCGGGTGGATGAGGATCTCGCCATCGCCGGAGATCTCGAGGGTCTTCGGCCGGTAGGCCTTGTCCTGGCTGTCACCGCCCTGGGCGAAATAGGTCTTGTGATGAGTGCTACCCGTAACCCCCGCCGCCGCCGAAACTGGCGACAACATCACCGCCGCCAGCACCGCCACGACTGGCAGCACTACGCGTCCATACATCGCAGCCCCTCTCGATCCCGTCCCTGAAATCTCGCTGACTGTATGCCGCTGCTGCCACGTTCGACCACTTTGACGGTTTTTCGTCGAGTCAGGTGGGGGAACACTGACTGGCAGTTCAACCGTTCGGCTGCGGCGGTCGGCCGAGCGATGTTTAACTCCGGTGTTCATCACCTGCTCGGAGGGGACTCCCGATGTCACGTCGACGCGCGTTCATCACGATCGGCACTGCGCTGGTCTGCTACCTCGGCGTTGCCGCGCCAGCGATTGCGCAGTCAGCGCCCGCGCATCCAGCTGCCGGCGCGACGTCGTCGCTCAAGCCGGTCCACTCGCTGAAGGTGATCAATCGCACCTCGTCGTCAATATCGCTGTCCTGGAAGAACCCGTCATCGCCCAGCTACGCCGGTGCGATCGTCCGTTATGCCAAGGGATCGAAGGCGCCAGCCACGGCGAAGAAAGGGCATCTCGTTGCCAAGGTCCGCAAGCCTGCTCACAAGGTGACAGCAAAAGGACTCGCCCGATCGACCAAATACTCCTTCGCCGTTTTCGCCTACACCAAGGCCGGCAAGTACGCGAAGATCGCCAAGATCACCGCAACGACAACCTCCGGCTTCCTGACCGGCGTGAAGACAGTCGTGACCAACTCCAACGACGCTTGCGCGCTGTTCACGTCCGGCAAGGTGGACTGCTGGGGCTACAACGACTCGGACAATCTCGGCAGCGGAGTCGCCAGCTCGTTCGTCTTGAAGCCAGTGCCAGTCAGGGCGATCGGCGGGCACGGGGTGCTGACCGGGGTGAGGAGCATTGCCACCGACGGCGGTGGCTTCTGTGGCTTGCTGAAGTCCAGTGCGCTCGATTGCTGGGGTGACAACAGCGACGGCGATCTCGGCAACGCCGGCACGTCGCAGCCGGTCTACCCGGTGGCGGTCAAAGGCATCGGCGGGCACGGGAAGCTGACCGGGGTAGCCGGCGTGATTGGCGGCTACTTCAGCTACTGCGCACTGCTGAAGTCCGGCCGCGTCGACTGCTGGGGAAGCAACTACCAGCAGTCCGGCCAGCTCGGAACCGGCACCACGGCAACTTCCAATAACGAGGTGGAAGCCGTCAAGGGCGTGGGCGGCAGCGGCAACCTCAGCAAGGTGTCCAGTATGATTGGCAACAACGAGGAGATGTGCGCGCTCCTCACCTCGTCGGCTATCGACTGCTGGGGCAACGGGCCGCTCGGTGATGATTCTGTCAATCCCAGCAACTTCCCGGTCAAGGTCCTGGAGGTCGGCGGAAGCGAGCCGCTCACCGGCGTTGCGAAGGTCCGCGCCATGGGGAACACGATCTGTGCCGTTCTCACCTCGGGCCGGGTCGATTGCTGGGGACTGAGCGCGCTCGGCGCCGGGTCCGGCGCGCTTCCTACCGACCATCCAGTGGCAGTGGAAGGTGTGAGCGGGACGGGGTTGCTGAGTGGTGTCGCAGACGTGGTGGGCGACGGCCAGACGACCTGCGCACTGCTCACCTCAGGACGGGTCGACTGCTGGGGCGACGACAACGTCGGCCAACTTGGCGTGAAGCCCCTGGTGACGAGCGATGAGGCAACAGTTCCAGTGCAGGTGATGAGTGCCAACGGCGCCGGGCTTCTCGCAGGTGTCGTGCATCTGTCAACCTCAGCGGCGAGCTTCTGCGCCGTCCTTTCGTCGAAGCACGTGGATTGCTGGGGAGAGAACAACGGCGCTGAGCTGGGCAATGGCGGCGTCTCTGGACCGGACTTGTGTGCCAACGCGTGCGGAATCCTGCCAGCCCCAGTCGTCAGCATCACCGGCAAGGGCAGCATTGCGGGAATCGCCACCTTGGTCCCCGACTCCATCGACAAGGTCGGTGGGCTGGGCTACTACGCGATCACCGCGACCGGTGGGGTGGACTATTGGGGCGCTGGCACCAATGAGCAAGGGCTGTTTGGCAAGGACAAGTTCGGGGACAGCAACAAGTACAGCGTCCCCGCTCGCGCGTAGCGAGCTACGCCGTGGCAGCACCTGACAGCTCCTCGATGCGCCCCGAGAGGAAGCTGCGCTCGGCTGGGTTCGTGGTCAGGTCCAGCGCAGCGCGATAGGCAGCCACGGCGTCAAGTGTCCGCCCGAGCCGACGTAACAGGTCCGCGCGGATGGCATGAAACAGGTAGTAGTTGTCCAGATCCAGCCGGTCGACTTCGCTGAGCGCGACTGCCGGTCCGTCGACCTCCGCTGAGGCGATCGCGCGATTCAGCGCGACGACTGGCGTCGGCTTGATCGCCAGCTGTTGGTCATACAACGCGAGGATCTGTCGCCAATCGGTGTCTACCGCGATCGACGCGTCGGTGTGCACGGCATTGATTGCCGCCTGAATCTGGTACGGCCCGGGCGCGCCTCGCTGCAGACATCGACGCACGAGCGAGTGGCCCTCATCGATCAGCTCGCGATCCCAGCGCGATCGGTCCTGGTCGGCGAGCAAGATCATCGAGCCGTCGGACGCGGTTCGCGTCGATCGGCGCGACTGTGTCAACAACAACAATGCGAGCAGGCCAAGGACCTCTGGCTCGTCCGGCATCAGCTCGACGAGCAGCCGCGCCAGCCGGATCGCCTCGACACTGAGATCGTCGCGAGTCAGCGCTTCACCGCCGGTCGCGGTGTAGCCCTCGTTGTAGATCAGGTAAACGACACCGAGAACTGGCACGAGTCGATCGGGCAGTTCTGCCTCAGCCGGCACGCGGTACGGGATGCCGGCATCCTTGATCTTTCTCTTGGCCCGCACCAACCGCTGCGCCATCGTCGCCTCTGGGACGAGGAACGCCCGCGCGATCTCCGGGGTCTGCAGGCCGCCCAGCAGTCTCAGCGTCAAGCCAACCTGGGCGCTCTGCGCCAGTGCCGGGTGACAGCAGGTGAAGATCAGTCGGAGCCGGTCATCGGTCACTGGTCCCACCTCCTCCGGTTCCTCGCTGGGTTCTTGCAGGCGGACTGCCTGAACGTGACGGTCGGTGCGGCTCGACTCCCGCCGCAGTTGGTCGATGGCCCGATTGCGGGCTGTGGTGGTGATCCACGCGCCGGGGTTCGGCGGCAAGCCGGAGTCAGGCCATTTGACGAGGGCAACCGCGAACGCATCCTGAACCGCTTCCTCGGCGAGCTCGATGTCGCCGAGGAAGCGGATCAAGGTCGCGACGCACCGGCCATACTCCTCGCGGAATATCGTGCCGATCTCGCCTTGCCCGACCACTGGCACTACTCGCCCGGGTTTTCCTGGAACGGTCGTACCTCGACCGGCCCCTTGCACGCAGCGCTTCCGTCGGCTGCGAGCTTGAGCGCGGCATCGAGGTCGGCCGCCTCGATGACCCAGAAACCGCCAAGGTGCTCCTTGGACTCGGCAAACGGGCCGTCGGTCGTCACGACCTCGCCACCCGTGGCGCGAACCACCGTCGCCGATTCAGCCGGGTAGAGCCCGCCGCCGAAAACCCAGGCACCCTCGGCCTGCAGCCGTTTGTTGAACACGTCGACATCGTCGTACATCTGTTGCATTTCCTCGCCTGACGGCTGTGGCTGGCCTTCGACGCTGTGCACGGACAACATGTACTGCTTCATGGCATTCTCCCTCTGGTTGCGGGTCGGCCCAGTGCCGATCCTCTATCGCCACTACGAATTCGATCCACCCGAATCGACATCCGGGCGGTCAGGTCATGCGATGCGGTAGGACAAGATCACGATCCCGTTGCTCAACGTCGTCGTGTCGACCAGCTCGAAGCTGGTCAACTGGCTGTGCCGAAACAACAGATCATCGCTCTTGGCAGCCCCGACGAAGAACGGATGCACCCACAGGCGCAGCTCGTCGAGCAGGCCGGCCTCCATCAGCGAGTACGAAACCTCGCCAAAGCCGTACTGCACGATGTTCTGTCCAGGCAGCTCCTTCAAGCCGGCGACCTCGGCGACCACGTCGCGGCTGATGACCGTCGTGTTGGCCCATACCGGGTCCTGCAAGGTGGCGGACACGACGTACTTCGACATCGCGTTGATCCGGTCGCTGAACGGGTCACCGGACCGGCTCGACCAGGCCGGTGCGAATCCGTCGTAGGTGCGGCGGCCCAGCAGGAGGGCGTCGCAGTCGAACAGCAGGTCGGTCTGGATCTGGCCGCCTCGGTCGTCCGTGTTGGTAAGCGACGGCCAGTCCTGCGGGTTCTCGATGATGCCGTCAAGGGAGATGTAGGTGGAGTTGATGAGCTTGCGCATGTCGACCCCTTCGTAGTGATCGGTACGGGCCGACTCGCTGCCTGCCCTCACCGCAACTACGAACGGGATTCAACCGGATCGACACGATCCCAAAACTTTCTTCCCCGGCCGGACAGATGCCTGCCCACGAGTGACCAGACGACAACGGACGCGCCGACCGTGACCAACGCATAGGTCGCAGCCGACCGGTCTTCACCGAGCGCCAACCCGCCGGCGACGAGCACGGCTACCTGGACGATGACCGCCACCGCGAGGGAAGTGCGCGCCGCTGACTCAATCCGACGGTGCAATATGCGGATGGCATCGGGCGTCGACCGGCGCGCTCCGAGCAGCACAGCAAGTCCGCGGACCAGCCCGAAGCCAGTGCCGATCGCGAAGGCGATGGCCGGTCGACCGCTCAACGCGCTGAGCACGATCATGAGGTAGACGCCCGACGTCATCACGTACGTCGTAAGGCCTGCACCGATCTGCCAGCCATAGCCGGCGCCGTAGACCCAACCGCGATAGCGATTGAGCCAGGCCTCGTTGACCTGTCGCGGGATCCGGGGCAGCGCGAACCCGCCGAGGCGCAGATCAGACGCGATCGTCACCACCGCGGCCGCGACCGTGGCCATCGCGGCAATCCGACTCGTCGGCGACAGACTGCGGACCGCAACAGCAAGCGTTGCCATCCCCGCGCCCAGGCACGCGCCACCCACGGTGGCACCGGCGACAAACCACGCCACTGTCACCGGATAGCGGTGACCACGACTTGCCTCACCGAGCGGAGTCATCATCGACAACATCGACAACGAGCACGGCGACCAGGTCGACCGCACGGCCGCGGCCAACCCGACGAACAATGCGAGGCCGGTCAGGGTCGCAACGTGCACACCAGCCAGTGCACCACAACGAATGTCGACCGATCCGGCGACACGCAACGACGGACCTTGTGGTCGTCACGCCCGCTCTGTAGCGTCCCTCGCAATGCAAATCTGGGCTGGTGTAACGATTTCCTGCGCCGCCCTGCTCATCGTGAGTGGCATCCCAAAACTCCGGCGGCCACAGGGAACGGTCGTCGCCCTGCATTCGGTCGGAGTCTCGTGGATCGGTGCGACGGGTGCCCGCGCTCTCACCGTCGCCGAGATCATGCTCGGCGTGGCCGCGATCGCAGTCGGGGGACGTTGGGCCGACACCGGCGTCGCGCTCCTCTATCTCGGCTTCTCGGCTTTCCTGGTCGTCGCCCTGCGCGGCTCGACCGCGTCTTGCGGATGCACCGGTCGCGCCAACACTCCGCCGACGGTCGCTCACTTGGTGATGACGGTGATGTTCGCAGCTTGCGGCGCGGCGGCGGCGGCAGTTGGCGGCAACACCGGCATCATGGCTTTCGTTCAGGCAGCGCACCCGGCCAGGTCGGTGACGATTCTCTGCTATGCCGCGCTGGTGACCTGGCTGGGCTGGGCGATCCTCAATCTTGCGTCGCGCACGCACCTCAACCCGCAGTCCTGACGACCACCAGGAGCGACCCAGATGTTGGCAATAATGATCGTCGAAGGCGTCGCGCTCCTGCTGCTTGGCCTCCTCGTTGTGGGACTGCTTCGCAGTCATGCCGAGATCCTGCGCGCACTTCATGACCTCGGCGCCGACGTCGACCACAACGACCACCGCAACGACGACCGCGGCCTCGCACCGATCCGGCACGACGCACTGGTAGGAGCCAGAGGTGAAAGCGTCGGCGCAATGGGCCGGGACGTTCAGGGCATGACGCTGGACGGCGAGACAGTCGAGATTGGCGTGCTCGGCGCTGCTCGAGACACCGTGCTCGCGTTCCTCTCGGCCACTTGCTACACCTGCGAGCCGTTCTGGCGGGACCTGTCGGGCTCAGAACGGTCGGTGGCGGCGGATATTCCGAATGACGCCAGGCTGATCGTGGTCGTCCAGGCCGGCGACAACGTCTCGAAGCTGCGCAAGCTCGCCGGACCACAACTGCTCGTCGTGATCTCAGACGCGGCATGGTCCGACTACGAGGTCCCCGGCTCGCCGCACTTCGTCTACATAGATGGGCCATCAGGCCAGGTCATTGGCGAGGGCACCGCGTCGACCTGGTCGCAGGTCAGAGATCTGTTGGGGCACGCGTTGGGTGCCGGAGCACCGATGGATGTTCAACCAGCGGGCCGAGACAACGCCGAACGCATTGACTTGGAGCTGTTGGCAGCCGGGATTGGACCGGGACACGCCAGCCTCTACCCCGACGTTGAAGCCTCCGCCGCCGACAGAAACAACGCGACCAGCCATCGATGAACGCCCACGGCCTCAGGGTGTCGGCACCCCCGGACTGGGATGCCCGGGTCTACAAGCGACCTGCCGATGACGGCGAGCGCACGTTCGCGATCATGCACGCCGCGAACTTTCCGCTGCCGAAACGACGCGGTGACTTCGGGTCAGGCGCGGTGGAGATCATGCGACCTCGAGATGTCTTGGTCGTGCTGTTCGAGTATGAGCCTGAAGCCGCAGCCACCGCCCTGTTCGAGAAAAGCGGGCTGCCGATCCCACGCGCTGATGACTTCTCGCCGCGGGCACTGCAACGAACGTTGAGTGGGCAGAGCGGAGTGCAGTACTTCTTCCACGAGCGGGCGCGTGCCTTCTGCCTCTACATCGTTCTCGGCAGCCACGCCCGTCGGCGGCGGCTCGTTCCCGCCGCGAACCAACTCCTCGCCTCGCTGGCGATTCAATGACGGCCACTCAGTGACCAGCCCGTCGGAGCGGCTGCTGGCGGCGACGTCGTCACTTCTCGACCGCCGAGTGAGCCGGCGGCGGCTCTTGGCTCGGCTCGCAGTCGTCGGCTCCGCCGTCACCACCTCCGGCCTGGACTACGTTTTGAAACCGGGGTCGGCGTACGCATCCGTCTGCGGCGAGCAACACACCTGCGGGTCGGGCTGGACCGCGATGTGCTGCACGATCAACCACGGCATCAATCGTTGCCCGCCTGGCAGTTTCGCCGGCGGCTGGTGGAAGGCGCAGGACGCCAGCCTGTGCGGTGGAAAGTCTCGCTACTACGTCGACTGCCAGGCGGAGTGCACCCACTGCGGCTGCCACGGGTCGCACTACTGCGGCGAGCGATGCTGGAACTGCAAGCCGCATTGCCCGCATAACGGCACCTGCGACGAACGACGGGTCTGCCACAACCTGTTTCGCTACGGCCAGTGCGAACGCAACCGGCATTGCGGCGGGCCCGTGCTGTGCAGGACCATCTCCTGCACACCGCCGTGGAAGTGGGCCGACTGCTCGACCACGTCGGCAACCGACGACTTCACTGTCACCCATTCCGCACCGTGTCTGCCGACATGGACGCCGATCGAGCAGCGATACACTCAGCTCGGCTCGCAGGCCTCGCTGCTGGGGCCGACGGTCGGCGCCGAGGCCAAGGCCGATCACGGCCGCTTCCAGCGATACGTGCACGGGCGGATGTATTGGTCGGAGTCGACTGGCCCGCATTACCTCACCAACAAGGTCTTGCACCGTTATCGCGAGGTCGGCCAGACCGGGTCGCCGCTCGGACTCCCCACGACCGACGCGCATGACCTCACCGTCACGGGTGGCCACGGCGCGCAGTTCCAGCACGGCGGCATCTACCAGGGTCCCGGCCGGGAGGCCCACGCTCTGTGGGGCAGCATCTGGAAGAAGTGGGCGGCGGATCGGATCTACGCCGGCCCGCTTGGCTTTCCCACCACAGATTTTTCGGTCGCCGCTGACCACAAGGGCCATTTCGCCCACTTCGAGCATGGCTCCATCTACCAAGGCCCGGGGCTTGCCGCGTACGAGCAGTACGGTGCGATCGGCACCAAATATCGAGAGCTCAAGTACGAGACCGGGCCGCTTGGTTACCCGACCTCAGACCAGCAGGACGTCACCGATGGCCAGGGAAATCCGGGCGTCGAGGCCACATTCCAGACCGGTGCGATCGACCTGACGCCGGGCAAGCCTGCTTATTCCGTCTGGGGCCCGATCTACACCACCTGGGACGGGCAAGGACGAGCGGCAGGCGAGCTGGGCTTTCCCGTCTCAGACGTCTACCAGCTCGACGCGCACGACCAGCGGTGTGACTTCGAGCACGGCTACGCCGTCTACAACGAGATCACTCACCAAGTAACGGTGACGCTGACCTAGCGAGTGTCGTGCTCAGCCTGGCTCGTCGATCTCGCGAAGCCGGTCGGCACCGATGGTCTCGGTGTATCGCCGGGCATCTGTCGCGTATCGAACCGTCGCCACCCAGCCACGCTCATCCTCGCGCCACAACCCCATTACCCCCGGCCACCACCGGCCGTCCCGCTCAACTTCGACGCGTTGCATGTACCCACTATCGCCCCTCAAGCGGCTTTGTGCCGGAATCCCCAGGGTTTGCTGCCGAGAACGGGCAGACTTTCGGCGTGCAGATCGTGTCGTTCCCTGAGGCCGACGTGCCTGCCGAGCTCCGCCAGCAGGTGCGGGCAGCACAGGAGCAGGCCTGGCCGACTAACGGGCAGACCCCCATCGCGACGCGGAGTCTCATCCACGACACCGCACTGGAGCCGATGTCGATGCTGCTGGTCGACAGCGCCACCGTGCTCGCGGCACTCGACATCCTGTCCACGGAGATCCGCCATGCCGGTCAGTCCTACGTCGTCGGCGGTCTGAGCACCGTCATCACACCGGTACAGGCGCGCGGTCGCGGCTACGGCGGTCGACTCGTCTCGGCCGCGCGTGACGTGATGGCGGCCGGGCACCTCGACCTCGGACTGTTCACGTGCGACCGACCATTGCAGGCCTTTTACGAGCGAGCCGGGTGGCACCTGTTGCCGGGCGCGGTGCTCGTCGGCGGCACCGTCACGGCGCCGTTTCCCAGCGATCAGCCTGGCTTCGACAAGGTGACCATGGCCGACTTCTTCTCGCCACGGGCGCTACGTGACCAGGCGGTGTTCCACGACGCGCGAATCGCGCTCTACCCAGGAGAGACCGACAAGCTCTGGTAGGTACCACGGCGGGGTACCGTGCCCAATCGGCGACAGCCGGAATCGGACCGAGGGAGCACGCGCCCATGATCACCAACGTCGTCGTCAGCTACCAGGTGAAGCCAGAAGCGGTCGAGGAACACGTTCGGCTGATTGAGGGCGTCTTCGCGCAACTGACCGCCGACGCTCCGGCGAACGTCGAATACAAGGTGCTGCGCCTCGACGACGGCGTGTCGTTCCTGCATGTCTCGACGGCGGACACGCCAGAAGGCTCAAATCCGTTGCCTGAGCTCGCGGCATTTCAGGAATTCGCCAAGGACCTTGGCTCGCGAGTCGCAACACCGCCGGCTCCAGTCGCGGCGGCAATCGTCGGCTCCTACTACCCGGCCGAGCCGATCACGCTGGCATGAGCGATCCGCGGGTCTTGCGCTATCGCCCTGGCAACGGCGAGTACGCCTGGACGTTCGGCGGCGCGCCACCCGTCGCACGCGTCACGCCCGGGACGATCCTCGAGCTGTTCACCGAGGACTGCTTCGCGGGCCGGGTGCGAAGCGAGAACGACCTGGTGTCCGAGGTCTGCGACTTTCCGTATCTCAACCCGCAGACCGGCCCGTTCTACGTCGAGGGCGCCGAGCCCGGTGACACGCTCGCGATCCACTTCATCTCGATCCGGCCGGCACGGGACTGGGCCGCGTCAACGACCGTCCCGCTATTCGGTGCGCTCACGAGCACGCATCTGACGGCGACGTTGCAAGCCGCGTTGCCGGAGGTGGTGTGGATCTGGCAGCTCGACCGCGACCGCAACCTTGCGAGGTTCGAATCACGCTTCGGCGATTGGGCAGTCGACGTGCCGATGAATCCGATGCACGGCACGGTCGGCGTCGCGCCACCGAACCTCGAGGTGCGGTCCGCACTCGTGCCGGAGGTCTTCGGCGGCAACATGGACACCCCGGAGATGACGGCGGGCACCACCTGTTATCTCGGGGTCAACGTCGAAGGCGCGCTGTTCTCGATCGGTGATGGACATGCCCGCCAAGGCGAGGGCGAGACGTGTGGCGTCGCGGCCGAGTGTGCAATGGACACGACAATCGCGATCGAGTTGATCAAGGGACGCACCTGTCCGACACCGAGACTCGAGACCGACACCCACCTCATGACAATCGGCTCAGCCCGACCGCTGGAAGACGCGTTCCGGATCGCGCAAGCCGATCTCGTGGCCTGGGCCGCGAGCGACTTTGGCCTGCACCAGCTCGACGCCTACCAGCTGCTCTCGCAAGTGGTCGAGTCTCCGTTGGCAAACGTCGTCGACACCAACTACAGCTCGCTGGCCAAGGTCGACAAGACATACCTGCCGGCGATACCGGTTTTCGATCAGGCGCACGCCCGGCTGCGTGCCCTCGCCGGGTCGTACCAGGCCTAGCTCACGGCGCTCTGCCGGTCAGCGTCCCCGGTTAAGGCGGGCGCCCGGCTCTCGCAGGCGCAGGATCCGGTGGCCAGCGATGACCGGAGCAGTGACTCGTTTGCTGGGATCTGCGGTTGCCCACTGCCGGATATGTCGGCGGATCGCGGCCGGGTTGTCCCAGGTGCCGTACCACTTCTTCGGAGTCAGCGCGAACGGGATCAGACCGTCGGACACCATCGCGCTCCAGACCGCGGCGGCGACGCCGGGAGCGTGTGCCGACCGGTAGTCATCGAAGACCACGATGCCGCCAGGGCGCAGCATGGTTCGGGCGGCCGAGATGTCGGCGACGACGTGCTCATATAGATGGGAGGCGTCGACGTGGATGAATCTCGCGCTGTTTGGCGCCACATGATCGAGGATCTCAGCGGTCGACATCTGCAGGACGACCGGAAGAGCCGGGTGAAATTGCAGGTAGTTTCGCTCGAACTGCTCGCGGTCGAGGGTTTTATACGAGACCGAGTTTTCGGTGGCGTTCTCGACGTCGTCGGTCTCACTACCAAAAAGGTCGCAGACAGTGAACGTCTCGGTGGGCTGAAGGGACTCGCCCATGACAACCGCACTCTTGCCGAGATAACAGCCGAGCTCGACGAGATCAGCCGGCGGTTGGTTGGCGACCTGCCAGGCGAGGATCTCACGAAACAGATCGCGGTCTAGTGGCCGAAACCAGCCCGGGATGTCATCAGGCGTCTTGAGTCGAGCAGCCCGCGCCGCAGCCAATTTCTCCCCTATCAACGACGCCCTGTCGCCCCGATCGAACGACTCCGTCAAAGTGAATCAAACTGATTAGATTTGTTGTAGTCACGATGGCCAGGAAGACTGAAAGTTTCCTGAGAGTTTACTGAGCAAGACCGCGCCGAGCCTTACATTGACCGCACTGATGGGGTCGCCTACATGAGCAATGTCGATCGCCTGCCAGAGCTCGCTGTTTCCCGCGGTCGCGCAGAGGTCACCGCGAAGCCCGTCCACGAGGTCTTCCAGGGCCGCGAGGTGAGCCTGGGTGGCAGCACGGTAGTGCGGCGGCTGCTGCCTAACCTCGGCCGGCGCCTGGTTGGCGCCTGGTGCTTCGTCGATCACTACGGGCCCGATGACATCGCTAATCGGCCTGGCATGGCAGTGCCGCCGCACCCGCACATCGGTCTGCAGACCGTCAGCTGGTTGCTCGACGGCGATGTCCACCATCGCGACAGCATCGGTAGCGACCAGCTGATTCGACCTGGCGAACTGGGCCTCATGACCGCAGGTCACGGGATCGCCCACGCTGAGCACTCACCGGTGGCCCACCCGGCGTTGCTGCATGGCGTTCAGCTGTGGGTCGCGTTGCCGGAGGGCGCGCGAGAGACCACGCCCAGCTGGGAGCACCACTCGCAGCTGCCGATCGTGACCGATGTCGGCCTGAGCGCAACGGTGATCATGGGCGAGCTAGCAGGCGCACATGCGCCGGGGCGAAGCTACTCGCCACTCATCGGAGCAGACCTGGCCTTCGCGACCGGCGCGAACGTCTTGCTGCCGCTCGAGTCCGACTTCGAGTACGCCGTGCTGACGATGTCCGGCGCGCTGGAGGTCGACGACGAGCAGCTCACTGCGGGCACGATGCTCTATCTCGGCTGCGGGCGTCGCGACCTGCGGCTGTCGAGCGAGGTGGGCGCACGCGTGCTGCTGCTGGGCGGTGAGCCCTTCGCTGAACAGATCGTCATGTGGTGGAACTTCGTCGCTCGTACCAGCGAGGAGATCGCCATCGCTCGCGAACAATGGGCTAACGGCGAGCTGTTCGGGGTCGTCCCGGGCGGCGACGAGCCACTAGCTGCACCGGCGTTGCCGGTCGGCACCCTCAAGCCAGGTGGGAGCGCTCGCCACCGTTGATCAGGAGTGAGGGCTCAGAACGGGCGGTTCGGCGGGCCGTACGTGAGGCAGATGCCAAGAACAGTCGCCAGCAAAAAGACCGCAATCAACAGCACCGCCATCGCCCGCATCGCCGGCGAGTGCCGGCCCGCCATGATCGGCGGCATGTAGAGCGTCTGGCAGCAACGAGTCGCCCTGCAGCTTCAGCCAGAACGGATCGACCACCGCTTCGGGGTCGACATCCGGCACGTCGGCAAAGTTTGTCGTCGGCAGTGTGTCGAGGTCAGGAACCGCGGTCATGGTCACTCTTCGAGTGTGCGCTTCCAGACCCGGTGCTGCAAGGCGCGGGTCGGTGACGATCAGCGCATCGAATCGACGATCAAGCGAGATCTGCCACGGTCGTGCGCGGGTTGACGATCGCGACGCGCGTGCAGACCTGGCCCGGGTGGCGGGTAGGGGTGACGAACGCGATCTGCTCGTCGAGCAGCCGGGCACTCCACGCGGTGTAGTCGTCGGGGCCCAACCAGGCGTTCGAACACCAAGACCGTCAGGTCCGGCTCGACCAGCAAGCCGACGTGCCCGCGGCCCGGATGAGGTCAGCTCCGGCCCGCGCGACGGCGAGCGTCTCTCTACCGCGTCGCGATAGGCGTCCGTGCCGTGCACCGCCAGCGAATACCAGAACGGCAGGCCGCGAGCACGTCGGGTGAGCTGGACCGCGAAGTCCGATGGGTTCCACTCGCCCTCAACGGTCACCGGGTCGAGATACCCGGCGTGCTGCGTGTGTGCGGCGCGTGCAACTGCACCGGATCCCGATAGATCAACGCGCAGGAGTCGAACGGCGCGAACAACCACTTGTGCGGGTCCACGATGAACGAGTCAGCGCGCTCGACGCCGGCGTAAAGATGTCGCACGCTCGGCGCCGCCAGACCGGCACCACCGTACGCGCCGTCAACATGGAGCCACCACCCGTTCTCACGTGGCGACATCTGCGATGCCGTCGATGTCGTCGACGACGCCGAGGTTGGTCGTGCCCGCGGTCGCGACGACGGCGAAGATCCCGTCGCGAGTGTCTGGCCGAAGCTCCGTCACCGTCCGGTGCAACTCGGATCCGAGCAGACGTCCTCGCTCGTCACCGGGCACCTCGATGACGTCCACATCCATCACGACGCCGAGCGCGTGCTTGACCGAGGAGTGCGTCTCTTCGGTCACGCACACCGCCCACCGCTCCGGTCGGCTGCCTCGGTGCTGCAGGGCGGCCTCACGGGCCGCGACCAACGCCGAGAGGTTGCCGACCGTGCCGCCCTGGACAAACACTCCACCGGCCTCGGCCGGCAACCCGGCGAGGTCGGCGATCCAGCGCAACGCCTGGTTCTCGGCGTAGACCGCCCCGGCGCCCTCAAGCCACGATCCGCCGTACACACTCGATGCGCCGACCAGCATGTCGAAGGCGGCCGCCGCCTTGGTCGGCGCGCTCGGGATGAACGACAGATAACGCGGATGGTCGACCGACAGGCACGCCTTGGCGAGCACGTCGGCCCACAGCCGCAACGCCTCGTCGCCACCGATGCCGGCCGGGGTGATCGTCTGGCCGACCAGGTCGTCGAGCTCGCCCGGTGTCAGCGGCCGGTCGAGGGGCGCCTGCATCATCAGCCGGCGCAGGCAGTAGTCGGCGAGCGCACGGGCGTCGGCGACAGCGGCTTCGGAGTCGGCGTGCACGGCTCGCCAATCTAGTGCCAGCGGGCCGCTGAGGGTGCCACTTATGACCACATCTGCAACGTTGGTCACTCCTGTAAGGGCGGGATTGTCCTTGAACGTCCTGGGGTCTAAGTTGCCTGATCGTCCCCGCCAACAGGGCGAGGACGGCGTCCGGCCATGCCACTTGCCGGAGAAGGAGAGGCATCCATGAGATCTGCCCGATCATGGGTCGCGCTGGGAGCAGCGGGACTCGCGATGACCGCCATAACGGTCGCAATGGGAATCCCCACTGCGACCGCGGCGAGTTCACCGCACCGCATCCGACTTGCGCGGCTCGATCAGCCCCGCAGTCCGAGCGCTCGAAGCCAGCACGGCAAGGTCGCGGCGTAGCAGCCGGGTCAGCTTCGACCTGACGCTCAAGGTGCGCCACGCGGCACGCGCCGCAGCATTCGTCCGCAAGGTGTCCAGCCCCAGCTCGGCTCGCTACCACCACTACCTGACCGACGCGCAGTGGGAGAGCCGCTTCTCCCGACCAGCCGCCCAGGTCGCACGCGGCCGAGGCCTGGCTGCGCAGCCAGGGCTTCTCGGTGGGCAGCGTCCCGAGCACCCGGCTGTACGTGTCCGCCACTGGCACCGCCAAGCAGGTTGAGAAGGCATTCGTCGACCGGCCTCGGCACTGTACAAGGTGAACGGTCACACCGTCCGCCTCGCCACCAAGACCCTGTCGATCCCGACCTCGATCGCGGGCGTGGTCTGCCGGCGCAGTCGGCGTCAACCAGTACGTCGACACGCCGCAGCTCTCGGTCCAGCCGCAGGCAGTCGCTGCCAAGGCGTCGCCGAGCGACCCCGAGCCCGCACCGCCCGGCCGGCTTCCGCAACCCGCAGCCGTGCTCGGCGTATCTTCGGGGCAGAAGACCGACACCAAGGACTCGCCGTCGCTGTACGCGCCGTACACCGCCCGCAGCCGTACGACATCTGCGGATACAAGCCAGCCCAGCTTCGGTCGGCGTACAAGCTGTCCAGCGCGGATCGCAGAGGGCAACGACGGCAACGGCGTCGCACTCGCCATCGTCGACGCGTACGACTCGCCGACGCTGCTTGCGGACGCCCAGAAGTACTGCACGCCTGAACGACCCGGCGCACCCGCTGAAGTCGAGCCAGTTCTTCAACGACGAGCCGGCCACGGTCGACGACGAGGCCGAGTGCGGCGGCAGCGGCTGGTACGACGAGCAGGCGCTCGACGTCGAGTCCTCGCACGCCATGGCCCCAGGCGCGGACATCCTGTTCGTGGGTGCGCAGGACTGCCTCGACACCAGCCTGCTCGCCGCCCTGCAGACCGCCGTCACCAGCGGCGCCTCTGTCGTGAGCGACTCGTGGGGCGACACCCTTGGTGACCTGCTCGAAGACCAGGCCGCGAAGGACGCGTTCGACACCACCTTCGAGCTGGCCGACGCGACCGGCGTCAGTGTCCTGTTCTCCGAGCGGCGACGACGGCGACAACTTCGCCGACTTCGGCCTCGCCGTTCCGGACTACCCGCCGACCAGCCCGTTCGTGACCGCAGTCGGCGGCACCTCGCTCGAGGTCAACGCGAACGGCGCGGCACGGCCGAGTACGGCTGGTCCACCGCCAAGCAGACGCTGTGCGCCGGCGTCGACGACCACCTGCGGCTCGGCGACCACGCCGGCCGGAGCGCTCGCCTGGCAGGCCGGCGGCGGCGGTGGCACGAGCTACACCTACACCCAGCCGTACTACCAGGCCACCGTGGTGCCCAGCGCGCTCGCGCTGCGCAACGAGGCCATCTTCGGGCCGCAGCCGCTGCGGGTCATCCCGGACATCTCGATGGACGCCGACGCACAACCGGCATGCTCATCGGGCTGACCCAGACCTTCCCGAACGGCACGTACTACGACCAGTTCAAGGAGGGCGGCACCAGCCTCGCCTCGCCGCTGCTTGCCGGCGTCATCGCTGACACCGACCAGGCAGCCGGCGTGTCCGAGGGCTTCCTCAACCCGACGCTGTACAAGGCGTACTCATCAGACCCAGGTGCGATCAAGGACATCGTCCCGCCGGCCAACCCGCTGACCAGGCGTCGGTGATCCGCGTCGACTACGCGAACACGGTCGACCCCTCACGAGGGTTACATCGTGAGCCTTCGGGCGATCGACTACCAGGGCCCGGAGACCTACTGCGACGGCACCGGCAACTGTGCCACGCGGAACGTCACGCTGAGCACCGCGCAAGGGATTCGACAGCATGACCGGTCTCGGATCAGTGGGGCCGTCGTTCATCGCAGATATCTCTAAGTTCTGAGCGACACGCTCTAGGAGAGATCTGCAACACCTAGTCGAGGGTGGGCGCTGCGTAGGCAGTGCCCACCCTCACTATGTGAGCCGTCGCACCTCACTATGTGAGCCGTCGCTCAGTCGCCCATCTCGTCAGCTGATGACGCGTGGAGAGCTGCAGCTTGCGCAATACCGAAGAGACATGACTCTCGACCGTCTTCATCGAGATGAACAGCTCGCGGCGCGATCTCCTTGTACGTGTAGCCCCGCGCGATCAACCGAAGCACTTCGCGTTCGCGCGGCGTCAGCTGATCGAGTTCCGCGTCGAACGAGGGGGAGGCGCTCCCGGCCCCGCCGCCGCCTGCCCGCTCCGGCAGCGGCAAAGGCATCGAGCACGAACCCCGCCAGCCGCGGCGAGAAAACCGCCTCGCCTTGCGCCGACCCGGTTCACCGCCGTCGACCAGCTCGGCCGCGGAGATCGTCTTCGTGACGTAGCCCCGCGCGCCGGCGCGAATGACGGCGATCACGTCCTCCGGCGCGTCCGAGGCCGAGAGCGCGAGAAACCGCACCTGCGGGTGGGTCGTCCGCAGCGCCGCGACGACCGCTTGGCCGCCGCCACCTGGCAGGTGCACGTCGAGCAGGACGACATCGGGCTGGAACGCGGCGATCAGCGCGATCGCGGGCTCGACGTCGTCAGCCTCGCCGACGACCTCGACCGTCGTCGCCGAGCTCGGAGCGGACGCCGGAACGAAACAGCGCGTGGTCGTCGACGATGAAGACCCGTCGGCCGGCCCGGCGGCGCGGCTCCAGCCATGGTCATGTCCGGCTTTGCTGGCGGTCCCTCGCCGACCGGGGCATCGTCAACGCCACCTCGGTCCCCTCGTCCGGGCGCCTTCTGACCGTCGCCGCGCCGCCACGACGGTTCATCCGGGCGTGGATCGACTCGGCCAGTCCTTTGCGGTCCGGCGGACACTGGCCGGGTCGAATCCTCGACCGCGGTCGCGTACGAACATCGACACCATCGCCGGCTCGACTTCGACGAACAGACCGAGACGACCGGCGCGCCTGACCATTTCACCGCGTTGACCGTCGCCTCCCGGGCAGCGGCGAGAAGCGCGGCGAGGTCGTCATCGAGCACGCAGTCGCCCACCGTGATCGCTTCGACTGCGACCCCATGGGCGGTCTCGACCTCCTGCTGAATCAGGCGTACGCCGGCCGCAACGGTCATCTCGCCGTCCGGCATCGAGCCCGGCGCGCGACCATCGAACAACCAGGACCGCAGCTCACGCTCCTGAGCTCGGGCGAGACCGATGACCCGCTGAGGCTCGTCGGCATGAAGCTGAATCAGGGCGAGAGTTTGAAGGACCGAGTCGTGCACGCGCGAGGCCATATCCGCCCGCTCCTCGGCACGCGCCCTTGCCTGCCGCTCGACGACGAGGTCTCGCGCGATCCGCAGCCACCACGGCCCGAGGACAACAACGACGGCGGCAATGACCAGGACAGCGCCACCAACCGGGCGGAGTGAGAGGCGGCTGGCACGGCCCGACAGCAACGCACCACGTCCGACACCGAGAAGCACGCTCGCCACTGCCAGCCGCATCACGGTGCGATACCGGTGACTGTCTGGCCCGGATCGCAGGATCGACGTCACCGATTCGTCGCATCTCAGCCTGCTCGTCGGCACCCGCGTTGCGCGAAATCAGCACCAGCCCGGCAGCGCTTACGACCACGGGCACGGCCAGCGAACCCAGCCAGCCCGCACCCAGAGCTGAGGCGATGACCAGCAGGACGATGAGAACGGACCCGAGCCCGGCAGCGAGCGCAATGTCCCCGTCGGTCGCGGACCGCCTGCACGATGATCGCGTCGTGCTCACCCGTTGCCTCATCAGCAACCGGGCAGCATCAGCCAACCGACTACATAGCCGACCGCGCCGACCCCGCTTACCAGTGACGCGAACACAAAGCCGATCCGCACGATCGTGACGTCGATGCCTGTCCACGCCGGGATGCCCGCGGCAACGCCGCCGACCAGTCGATCGTCCGGGACCGCCGCAACGAGCCGCGCCGGCGATGCCTCGCCATCGGCGGCCAGGGCCAAATGGTTGCGGCGCCATCCTGCCGGTGGAAGTCCCGGCGCTCGTGGGGCGGCATCTGTCCATTGTCGTGCTAACCGCCGGCGAAGCCATCGGGACGAACCCTGATCCGCGCCCGGGCAGAATCAGGGTCGACCCTAGGGTCTTCCGGATTGGCAGGCGGCCAGCCAGCGCCACGCTGAGCGTCATGACCACTACCAGCACACACACTCGAGCCCGACGAGCCAGCCCGGTCCCGGCCGCTCCTGCCGGCCATTCGAGGACCGGATGATCGCGGGCGTCGCGGTCGGCCTGGCCGACTACCTCGACATCGACGTCACCCTCGTCCGCATCGCGCTCGCGGTGCTCACCGTGATGGGCGGAGCCGGCATACCGCTCTATCTCGCCGGCTGGCTGCTTATCCCCGAAGAAGGCGCCTCGCAATCCATCGCGGGCGAGTTCATCCATCGCTCACCCCAGCCGCAGTCGCGCTAGCCGGCTTGCCGAACCTGAGAGAGGTCGATCGACATGTCAGCGCCCTACAGTCCACCGTGGGTTCGTGGAGGGATGCCTCGGCGGGGCTCCCGCTACTCGAAGGACACCTTCGGGTAGGCGACGCCGAACGCGCGGACGTTGCTGACCGGTTGTCCAAGCACTACGCAGACGGCCGGCTCGACCAAGCCGAGTTCAACCAGCGCCTCGACCAGGCGATGTCGGCCAAGACGCAATTCGATCTGCACGGTCTGTTCGCCGACCTACCGCCGATCGACGGATCCGACATCGAGACTCGGCGACCGCGTCGTTCCCGAGGGCATACGCACGACCTGCTGTTTCTCGTCCTCGTCATTGCGCTGGTCGCGACGATCGGACACCTGATCCTTCGGTTCTACGTCCCCTGGTTGCTCGTCGCGGTGTTCGTCGCAGTGTGGCTGCACCACGGCTTCGGTCGCCGGCGGTAGCGCGCTGGCACCTGCGCCGTGATCGGCCGACCGGGGACGAACGAACGGGCCACAGCCGCCTGTGGACAAGCCGAGTCACCGACCGGTGATCGTCCATACCGTCCGAGCATGGACGTCATCCTGACCGTCGTTGCGCCATCGACCGGCACCGTTGCCGACCTGCGCGTCGTCGCTCGGACGCAGCGCCAGGCGCTCCCCTGCTTGCAGCGCTCCGGATGGCCGTGGGGGTTGCTCCCGACGAGACCCTCACGATTGACGGCGAGGCCGTCGCCGCCGACGGGAGTGCGGCCGATTGCCACCTCGCCGATGGCATCGTGGTCCGGACGGGCGGTGCCGACCGACCGGCGGAGTGCTCGCCAACTGAGCTGGTGGTCACGTCCGGGCCAGATGCCGGACGTCGCCTATCGCTGACCCCAGGTGACCACGAGGTCGGTCGCGATCCGCGCTGCCGACTTGCGATCAACGACCGCCTGGTCAGCAGGCAGCACCTGCTGGTGTCGGTGGGCGTGGCTGCAACCACGGTGACTGACCTCAACTCTGCCAACGGGACGATGCTCGACGGCGTTCCCCTCGCTGGGAGTCGCGTCACTGCAATGCCGACGGGCTCCTGGCTGCGAATCGGCGACAGCGACCTGCGCGTCGTTGCCACCAGTTCGGTGTCCCCGACCAGCAGAGTCGCGGTGATCCATCGAGCACCGCGATTGCGGCATCCGCCGCAGCCGTCGCCATCGCCTTTCCCGCGCAACCGATACCGACGGCGCCAGCCCGGATCCCGATCCTCGCCGCGATCGCACCCTTGATCGCGGGCGTGGTTCTCGCGGTCGTGCTGCATCAGTGGCAGTTTCTCGCCTTCACCGCGCTGTCGCCGGTCATGATCCTCGGTCAGGCCGCGAGTGATCGGCGAGCTGCGCGACGCACCACGCGGACCGGATGCGAGGCCTACACCACGGCGACGAGCGTGGCAGCAACACAACTCGCTAAAGCGCTCGACGATGAACGCTGCCAGCGTCACGCCGCTGCACCGCACCTCGCTGACCTCGTGGATGCGGCACGGATCCACGGTCGGCTGTTGTGGCAGCGCAGTGCGCGTGACGAGGACGCCGTCGTCCTTCGACTTGGACGCGGCGATCTGCCGAGCAGCGTCGACGTCACCGGCGGCCGGCACGCCACGGCCATCGACGTGCCGGTCGTCGTGGCGATGCCGGAGCTCACGTTGCTCGGTGTCTGCGGCCCGCGCGAATCCACGACAGGACTGCTTCGCTCGCTCGTCGTCCAAGCCACGACGCTGCACAGCCCGGAGCACCTCCAGCTCGTGGTGCTCGCACCCGGTCATGCCGACGCCTGGGCATGGACACGATGGCTGCCACATCTACTCGCCCGCGGCACCTCGGACTGCAGCGCCATGGTCGGTTTCGACGACGACCAGGTCGCGGCGCGCCTGGCTGAGCTGGCCAGACGACGAACGTCGGATGGCCACACGCCACACGTACTCGTTGTGGTCGATGGGAACGCGTCGATGCGTTCGTACGCCGCGCTCGCAGCACTCGCCGATGACACGGGCGGCGACCTCTCGCTCATTTGGTGCGCGGACACCGAACACGATCTTCCGGGAAGCGCCCGAGCCGTCGCCTCCTTGGCCGCCGCACCAAGGCCGCTGTTGCGGCTCGTACGCCAGGGCAAACCTGGCTGCACCCAGGTGGTGCCCGACCTGCTAGCGGCCGAGGTCGCGCTGGCCACCGCCCGCACGCTTGCCCCACTTCGCGATGGCGGCGACGGTGCTTCCTTCGCGCTACCCCGCGACCTTCGTTGGGAGCAGCTATCAGACGTCGATCTTCAAAACCGCACGTCAGTGGCACGCGCATTGACGAGGCTCTGGTCACGTGGGCCATCGACATCGATTCCGCTGGGCCAGGGCAAGCACGGCACCGTGACTGTCGATCTGTGCGAAGACGGCCCGCACGCGCTGATCGCCGGCACGACTGGATCCGGCAAGAGTGAGCTGCTGCTCAGCATGGTGTCGAGCCTCGCCGCCTTCAATCGGCCGGACCAGTTGTCGTTGCTGTTGATCGACCACAAGGGCGGTGCCGCATTCGGACCGTTCGCTCGATTGCCCCACACCGTCGGCGTGGTCACCGACCTCGATGCGGAATCGACTCGTCGGGCATTGCTGTCGCTGACCGCTGAGATCCGCCGCCGCGAGACCCTCTTCGCGGCGCTTGGCGCGACGGACCTTGCGTCCTACGTCGTGATCAGTGATCGAAAGAGCGATCAGGGCGAGGGCTTGGCTCGACTCGTGATCGTCGTCGATGAGTTCGCGACACTTGCCGAGGAGCAGCCGGATTTCGTCGGCGGCTTGGTCTCGATTGCACAGCGGGGCAGATCGCTCGGCGTCCATCTCATCCTGGCGACGCAGCGCCCCGAGGGCGTCGTCTCTGCAGACATCCGCGCCAACACTCGGCTGCGGATCTGCCTCGGCGTTGCTCGCGAGAACGAATCGCGTGATGTCATCGACTGCCCCGATGCGGTCACGATCAGCTCGATGACCCCAGGTCGCGCGTATCTCCGAGTCGGACCAGGCGACCTTCGTGAGTTCCAGACCGGCCCGAATCGGGGGCTGCCGTACGCCGAGTGGACTCGTTCAGTGTCACGGTGTCGCCGGTCGCGACCCTCGGCGATCCGCCGCCAGCCCGGCAAGACCGCGATGACGCCGAGGAGGCAGGGTCGGCTTCGGACATCGACGTGCTGATCGCGGCAGCACTCGAGGTCAGCGAAAGGCTCGGCTGCGTGACTACCACCGCCGCCCTGGTTGCCACCCCTGCCCGACCAGCTGCCGACTTCGACCCTGCCACCGCCCGCGGCACCTCGGTGGGTGAGCTGGGGCATGGTGGATCTGCCTGCCGCCGGCCGGCAACGCGCCTTGGAGCTGGACCTGAGCGCCGGCGCCACGAGCTTGATCGCCGGCACGGCACGCAGCGGACGAACGACGGCCGCGCTCGCGATCGCCTTCTGTGCCGCGGCACAGTGCTCGCCGGCAGAACTTCAGCTGTGGGCCATCACGGCAGACACCGGCCTCGCTGAGCTCGCGACCCTCGGACACTGCGGCGCGATCATCGCGACCCACGAGATCGATCGGATCGAGGCGTTGCTGAGCCATCTCAGCCGCGAGGTATCGCGTCGCCGTGACAACCCTGACCGCAACGTGCCGGCGCTTCTGCTCGTCATCGACAGCTGGGAAGGCCTGGCCGCGGCGACCGACGATCGAGACGGTAGCCGGATCGTCGACGCCCTGCTCCGCCTCGCCGCTGACGGGCCTGCTGCGCGCCTCCACACCGTCATCACGACTGACCGTGCTGGTCTCGTCGGCCGACTCGGCAGCGCCGCGACTGACAAGATCGTGTTGCGCCTCGCCGACCCGAGCGACTATGCCCTCATCGGAATGCCCGGCCGCGATGTCCCGCGGCGTCTGCCGCCAGGACGCGGCATTCGAGCGGCCGACCTCGTCCTGGTGCAGGTCGCCGCCCCAGACGCCGCGACGACGGCAGCGGCACACCGATGGGCCGCCCCGAATCAACCGCCACGGCGCTTCGACGCCCTCCCAAAGCGAGTCTCGCTGCGTGACGTCGGGAGGTCACCAGCCACTGACGAGATCATCCTCGGCGTCCGCGCTGAAGACCTCGGACCATCGACACTCGCGCGGAGCGAGATTGGCGCATCATTCTTGATCGCGGGACCGCCCGGCTCCGGCCGCACCACCGCAGCCGCACTGTTCGTCAGGCAGCTCGGCGGTCGGCCACTCGCCGTGAGCTGCACGCCCGGGTCGAGGCTGCTGACGGACAGGGCAGCAATCCACCTGCCGCGCGACGACGACGATCACGCGGCCGCACTTCTCGACTCGCTCTGCGCCGGCAGCGGGCCGGCGCCCGACGTGGTCGTCGATGCCGTCGATCTGCTGCCCGATAGCGCGCTGTGGGCACGCCTCGAAGAGCTCATCCGCAATCCCGCAGCCTCAGACCAAGTGATCGTCATGACCGGATCGATCGACACTCTCGCGAATGCGTTTCGCGGACCGATCGCGCAGGCGCGGCGGGCGCAGACAGGCATCCTGCTGTGCCCCACCAGCCCGCACGACGGCGAAATGTTCCGCATCGCACTACCTCGCCGGATCAGTCGTGACGATCCGCCGGGACGCGCCTGGCTTGCCAGCAAGGGACGAGCGACCCGCCTCCAATTGGCTGACCCTGACCGTGGAACTGAAGACGGCGCGGCACCTCAACCGAGGACGGAGTTGGAGCTGTCGGGGTTGGGGGTGCGCAGCCTGGAGTAGTGACTGAGATCGATGACCGAGCCGGTCCGCGGCGCAGTCCACCGAACCGGCACGCGATCGTGATCGCCACCTGCCATCGCGTTGTCGATCAACGCGGTCATGATCGAGCCGATCACGGGCGCGTTCTTGAACTGGTTGCCACTCGTGCCGATCGCGACGAAGTATCCCGCGAGACTCGTCTTGTCGTAGATCGGGATCCAGTCGTCGGTGACGTCGTACACCCCGGCGAGACCGACCGGACGGTTCGGCACCCGGACCGAGGGCACCCGACGCGCCAGCCGCAGCGTCTGACGCTCGAAACCCGCGACGGTCGGGCGCACGTCGTTGTCATCAGCGTCGCTCAGCCACTCCAGCGGATCACACTCGGGCTCTTGGCTGCCGACCAACAGCCCGCCGCCGGGAGTGAACCGGAAGTAGGTGCCCAGGTCGCCGTCACCCACGAATGGTCCAACCGCGCCGTCAAGTTCCGCCGGGCCGTCGACCGCGAACACCTCCTGACGAAGCGGCCGCGTCGTCACGCCGAGCTCGTCACGCACACCGGCTAGCGAGTTGATCACCGCGGAGTGCGGACCGGCGGCGTTCACCACGATCTCAGCGTCAAGCTTGGTGCCGTCGTTCAACGTCACGCCGACTACGGCGTCACCGTCGCGTCGGATCTCGGTCACCTCGGCGCGAAATTTTGACACCGCACCCGCTGCGGTCGCGGCGGCCCACAAGTTGTGCGCGGCGAGCCCTGGATCGTCGACGAAACCGCCGTCGGCGCTGTAGAAGCCGCCGAGCTCACCGGTCGGCTCATCCCAGAACCGGTCATCGCTCGGCAGCCGCGGCGGATAGAACCGGTCGGCGGAAAGGTACGGGAACCGCTGCTGAATCTCGGTCGCCGTCAATCGCTCGTACGGGATGCCGATCTGGTCATAAAGCCCCAGCACCCGCTCGGCGTCATAGCCGGGTGTGTCCAGGACGAGCGCGCCGGTGCGCAGATAGCGCGCCATCCCGGCGTCGTCGGTGACCCCGAGGAAGGCCTGCCAGTCCTCCCACGCGTGCTTGGCCTCCCACGCCAGCGCAACGCCGGCAAACGTCGAGTAGTGAAACCGGACGATCGCCGACGACGCGCTCGTCGAGCCCATGCCTGCCCCAGCAGCGCGGTCGACAATCGTGACCGACACGTCCTGACTTGCCAACGCCCACGCGATGCTGCTGCCAAGCACCCCAGCACCGATCACGACTGCGCGAGCTGACCTATCCACGCCAATCCCTCCCCCGAACCGTCAACGACGAGCGCAGCGAGGGTATCGCCAGCGGATCATCCGACGGCGGGCACCGGTGTCTCGGCGGCGCGAGCCTGCTCGGCAGAGCGCACCTGGTTACGACCCGCCCGCTTGGAGGTGTAAAGCGCTCGGTCGGCGGCGCTGAGCAGCCCGGCGATGTCAATCCCGTCGTACGGGTACGTCGCGACGCCGGCACTCGCGGTCACCTTGACGTCAGTGGAGGCGTCTTGCACCGCGACGCGTAGCCGCTCGGCCACCTGCAACGCCAGGCCAGACGAACAGCCAGGAAGGACCGCCGCGAACTCCTCGCCGCCGTAGCGCGCGATCGTGTCGTACTCCCGACCACATTGCTGCAGCGCTAGCGCGATCTGCTTGAGAACCGTGTCACCGACGACGTGGCCATGGTTGTCGTTGAGCAGCTTGAAGTGGTCGATGTCGAGCAGGACGACCGAGAGTCGACCGTCGGTACGCGCCGCACGGGTGAGCTCACGATCCAGCGACCGGTCGAAGGCGCGGCGGTTCGACAGCTGTGTCAGGCCATCGGTGACGGCCATCTGCTGGACCCGAGCGAGCAGGTTCGCGTTCCGGATCGCGAGTGCGGCGTGGCTGGCGTACCGCTCCGTTGTGTCGATCACTCGTCGCTCGATCCGCGCGCCGGAACGATCACCGGTCTCAGCCACGAGCACCGCAACGACGCCGTCGGCAACAAGTGGCACGACCGCGATGTTGCGAGCGTCCGGCATGACGGCGGCCAGCCACGGGTCGACGGTCTCATCGACAGTTTCGACCAACAGGGTCTGCCGCCGGTCATGTGCGACCTGCAGGACGGAGTTCTCCCCGAGCCGGAAGTCGGCCACGACAGCGTCGACCAGTCCGTGCGAGGTGAGCATTCGGGGGGCGTCCTCGGTCACTTCGAACAGCGCCATGCGTCGGAACCCAAACGTGTCCGTCAGCGCCTCGAGCAGAACGTCGCCGACCGACAGCGGATCATTGGCGTCTTCAAGATCTCGACCCATCTGAGCCAGCTGTTCGAGCTCGAAGCGGCGCCGTCGAAGCTCGCGCTCGTTGACGGCGGCGAGTGTTGCTGTAGTCAATGTCAGTGCCCAGAGCGCGAAGATGAACGCCACCAGGCGATACCACTCGGTGTTCGTCGCGGCGGCGTTGCCAACCCGCGTCAGGATGCCGGCCTTCTGCGCGTAGAAGACGCTCAGCAACATCAGCGATTGCCACAGCGCGACCTTCAAGCCGGTGCGATACGAGCCAAGGAGGGTGATCGCGGCGAGGTAGACCAACACGAGATAGCGGACCGGGCCGTTCGAACCGCCAGCGAGGTACGTCGAGCCAGCCAGGTAGACGCCGTCGATGATCAGCAGCAGACCGAACAGCCACAACCCGGGGCGCTGGAGCAGTCGCCAGACCCCCTCGATCGCCCAGCTGAGCAGCACGTAGCCAAGCGCCACGCACGCGATGAACATGAATGAGCGTTCCAGCGGCTGCGGGAGCAACGCCGCATCCAGGACTGTCATTGCGGCCAGCACCGCCCGCAAAACCCGCAGATAGAGCAGCCGTTCGCGCAGCGGCACGAGGTCGCTGGATCGCTGGGCGGCGGCCATCATGGCCTGTCCCTTCGGCTGGGCGGCGGTTGGAACTCCACCGTGTCATCGGCAGCAATTGACGCCAGCGCAAGTTTCGGATCTCGCCGATCGATGCGGTTCTGCACCAGCAGGAAGATCATCACCAGGCCGATCAGCAACAGCGGGAAGCCGGTGCCGCCGCCGGCGGCACCCACGGCGTGAACGACACCTTGCACCGCGCTGCTGACCGCCGCCGTCACCCGGTTGGGGTGAACCACCGGGTAGATCACCGGGATTGACCCCACTGCGTGACCCAGCTTTTGGAGCTGCTTGCGGATCAGCGCCGGCAGCCTCGTCAGCGGCGTGGTATTCGATGGCCGTTTCGTGACCGGTGGGCCGGCAGGATGATGGCCGCGCGACCCCGGCGGTGGCCCACCGGGCAGCCGCGGGGCAACGCCGTCCCAGAACCAGTTGCCGGAGCCGGGAGCGCTGGCGACGCCTTCGGCGCCCACCTGGACGACGGACAAGGTGTATCCGCCAGCCGGCTCCTTGGTCATGTCGTACTGCGGGTTGGCCGGGCATGGACGCGCTGTGGAGATCACTCGACTGCCGCGCAACAAGGTGCACTGGAACTTGTCACTCGGGTTGCCGATGATCGACCACACCGCGGTGGCACTCTCACTAGTCGGCGGCCGGACTCGAGGCGCCGGTGGGACTAACACGTACGGCCACGAGGCGGACGGGCTGATGTTGCCAGCAGCGTCGACCGTGACGACGACCAGCGTGTACATCCCGTCGGGCATGCCGACGAGGCTGAAGGTGGCCGGGTCCGGGCACACCGCTTTGGGCCAGACAACCGTGCCTGATTTGGTGCCCCGGACCAACGTGCACATCAGTGTGGTGTCGGGCGGGCCACTTACTGACCAGACCGGATGGCGGTCGAGGCCGGCACCGCTGGCTGGATGAAGGAGATAGACCGTCGGGCCGGCTGGCGCCGTACTGTCGAGGATGTACGTCGACGGCGTCGACACCGATGTGTTGCCGGCCTCATCGGTCAGCGTGACCCGCAGCGTGTAGTTGCCGTCACCACCGAGTAGTTGCGTTTGGAAGTGATGCGGGCAGTCCTGCGTCGTGCTCGTCCAGCCGCCTGGCCCCGTGACGGTGCAGGTGGCGCTGTCGAGCGCGGTGGCTTGGTCGGCGAAGGCGAATTGCCAGATCCATAGCGGCGAGTCGTTGTTGGATCGCGTCGCGCTCGCCAAACCGACAACCGCAGGAAGCGGGTCGGTGGTGTCCAGCTGGTAGGTGGCAATGCCGGCGAGGCTGGGGTTGCCCGCCGCGTCGGTCGCCGTCACCGAGAGGGTGTACAGGCCATCAGGAAGCTTGTAGGGATTGAGATCGGGCCCAAAGAACGAGCGTTGTCGTGGCGCCACACTGGATCGCCGAGCTCGGCACGAGTATTGAGCCGGGTCCCGTGGCGCTGCACGAGTACGTGTCTCCGGCCTCGGCGTCGGACACGGTGAATTGCGGCACCGTGACGTTGCCGGGCGAGCTTGCCGGCACCGAGAGGACAACTGTTGGCGCCGGCGGCGCAATGGTGTCGAGAACGTAGGTTGCTGTCCCGGCCTGGCTGGTGTTGCCCGCGGCGTCAGTCGCGGTCACCGACAACGTGTAGCTGCCATCACGCCCCGCACCACCGAGATCAACCGTCGTCGTCTGACCACAAGTCACCGCGGCGCTCGGCACAGTCGTGGGCCCGGTGACCGTACACGCGTAACTCACGCCGGCCTCGGTGTCGGACACAGTGAACTGCGGCGAGGTGAGGTTGCCCGGCGATGACGCCGGCACCGAGAGGTCGACCAACGGGACAGGCGGCGGCGTGGTGTCCAGCTTGTAGGTCGCGGTCCCCGCCGCACTGGTGTTGCCGGCTGCATCAGTTGCCGTCACTGACAGGGTGTACGTGCCATCACGACCAGCGCCACTGAGATTCAACCGTCGTCGTCGGACCACAGGTGATCGCCGCGTTCGGGACTGGACTGGCGCCGGTGACCGAGCAGTTATAGGTAACCCCGCCCTCGGTGTCCGAGACCGAGAACTGCGGCGAGGTGACATTGCCCGGCGAGCTCGACGGCACTGACAGCGTGACGGCAGGCACCGGCGGCGGTGTCGTGTCGCGCAGCCAGGTCACCGTCGTCGTCGCGGTGTTCCCGGCAGGGTCGGTGGCGATCACCACCAACGTGTAGTTGCCGTCGGCGAAGCCGGTCGTGTCGAACGTGCCGGTGACCGGGCACGTCGGCGGTGGCAAACACCATCTTCTTCTTCGGGAGACGTCAGCAGGCAGGTGAGCACGGCGGTCGGATCACCGTCGGTGATGCCGAACGTCGGCATCTTCGTCGACGCACCTGGCAGGACGACGATCGGCGCGGGCGGCGCGGTGGTGTCGAGAATGTAGGTCGCCGTCCCGGCTTGGCTGGTGTTGCCCGCCGCGTCGGTCGCGGTCACGGACAACGTGTAGCTGCCATCACGGCCCGCGCCGCTGAGGTTGACCGTCGTGGTCGCGCCGCAGGTGATCGCAGTGCTCGGCACCGCCGTGGCACCGGTGACCGTGCAGGCGTAAGTCACCGCCGGCCTCGGTGTCGGACACCGCGAACTGCGGCGAGTGACGTTGCCCGGCGAGGACGCCGGCACCGACAGCGTCACCGAGGGCACCGGCGGCGGCGTGGTGTCCAGGTTGTAGGTCGCGGTTCCCGCCGCGCTGGTGTTGCCGGCCGCATCGGTCGCGGTCACCGACAACGTGTAGCGTGCCGTCACGACCCGCGCCGCTGAGATCGACCGTCGTCGTCGGACCACAGACGATCGCAGAGCCCGGCACGGTCGTCGGTCCGGTGACCGAGCAGGTGAAGGTGACGCCGGCTTCAGTGTCCGTGACCGAGAACGACGGCTGCGGCATCGTTGCTTGGCGACGAGTGCCGGATCGGACAGCGCGACCGTCGGCGCGGGCGGCGGCGTGGTGTCCAAGGTGTAGGTCGCCGTGCCGGCCGGGCTGGTGTTGCCGGCGGCATCGATCGCATTCGACCGACAGCGTGTAGGTGCCGTCACGGCCGGCGCCGGTCAGGTCGACGGTCGTCGTCGCGCCACAGGCGATCGCGAGCCCGGCACGGTCGTCGGGCCGGTGACCGAGCAGGTGTAGCGTCACGCCGGCCTCGGTGTCAGTGACCGAGAACGCGGCGTCGTCACGTTGCCCGGCGACGACGCCGGGCACCGACAGGACCACCGTCGGGGCCGGCGGCGGCGTGGTGTCCAGGTGTAGGTCGCGGTGCCGGCGGTGCTGGTGTTGCCGGCCGCGTCGGTTGCCGTCACCGACAACGTGTAGGCTGCCGTCGCGACCGGCGCCGCTGAGATTGACGGTCGTCGTCGCGCCGCAGGTGATCGCGGAGTTCGGCACCGGCGTCGCGCCGGTGACCGAGCAGTGATACGTCACGCCGGCTCGGTGTCCGCCACGGCGAACTGCGGCGAGGTGACGTTGCCCGGCGACGACGCCGGCACCGACAGCGTCGACCGATCGGACCGGCGGCGGCGTGGTGTCCAGCGGTAGGTCGCCGTGCCGGCCGCGCTGGTGTTGCCGGCCGCATCGGTTGCGGTCACTGACAGCGTGTACGTGCCGTCACGACCTGCGCCACTGAGGTCAACCGTCGTCGTCGGCCCGCAGGTGATCGCGGTGCTCGGCACCGGCGTCGCGGCCGGTGACCGAGCAGGCGATACGTCACGCCGAGCTCCGCGTCCGACACCGAGAACTGCGGCGCCGTCACGTTGCCCGGCGAGGACGCCGGCACGGACAGCGCACCGTCGGCACGGGCGGTGGAGTCGTGTCGAGCAAATAAGTCGCGGTGCCGGTCGCGGCCGCGACGTTGCCGGCCGGGTCAGTCGCGGTGACGGACAGCACGTACGTGCCGTCGCCGAATCCGGTGAGATCGAACGTTCCGTTCGCCGGGCACAGGTTCGAGAAGACGGTGGTGGCGCCGGGGCCGGTCAGCACACAGTCAAGGAGGCGTCGGACTCGCTGTCGTCGATAGTGAACGTGGGAGTGAGATCGTTCGACGGCGACGGTGGCGCAGACACCGTCGGGTCGGTGGTGGGGTGGTGTCGAGGGTGTAGCTCGCGGTCCGGCCGTGCTGGTGTTGCCGGCCGGATCGGTCGCGGTGACCGACAGCGTGTAGTCGCCGTCGCGGCCGACCCCGCTCAGGTCAACCGTCGTGAGTGCGCCGCAGGTGATCGCCGACGGCGGCACCGGCGTCACACCGGAGACCGAACAGTTGTAGGTGACGCCAGACTCGGTGTCCGAGACGGTGAACTGCGGCGAGTGACGTTGCCCAGTGACAGCAGCGGAGCCGACAACGTGACGACGGCGCCGGTGGCGGCGTGGTGTCCAGGACGTAGGACGCCGTCTCGCGGCGCACTCGTGTTGCCGGCCGGGTCGGTGGCGGTGACCGACAGCGAATATGTGCCGTCGCCGAAGCCGCTCAGGTCGAACATACCGTCCACCGGGCACTGACCGGTAAAGAGCTCGGCCTCGCCGGGCCGTCAGCACGCAGTCGAACGTGGCGTCCGACTCGCTGTCGGCGATCGTGAAGGTCGGCGCGATGTCGTTCGACGGCGACGTCGGTGGGCTGACGGTCGGGACCGGTGGCGGCGTCGTGTCGCGCGTCCATCCGGCCGTCGTCGAGGACTCGTTACCGGCGAGGTCGGACGCAGTCACGATCAGGCTGGTACACCCCGTCCACCGAGTCGGCGGCGGTGTCGAAGGTTCCGTTGGCCGGGCAGGCACCGCTGAAGACCACGGCATCGTTGGGGTCGAGGAAGACACAGGTCAACGTCACGCCGGACTCTGAGTCGGCGATGGTGAACGTCGGCGTCAGGTCATTCGACGGCGAGGTCGGCGGGGACACGTCGGCGCCGGCGGCGGGGTCGTGTCCAGGATGTAGGTCGCGGTGCCGGCAGCACTGACGTTGCCTGCCGCGTCGGTCGCCGTCACCGCCAATGTGTAGGTCCCGTCATGATTGGTGCCCGACAGATTGAGAACGACTCCCGAGACGCAGTCGGCCGGCGGGATCGGGAAGGACGTCGGTCCGTTGACGTGCAGGTCAGCGTCGTGCCGGCCTCAGATTCGTTAATTTCAAAGGCGGGCGACGTGTTTGATGACGGCGAGCTCGGCGCGGTCACGGTCGGCGCGGGAGGTGCCGTCGTGTCCAGGATGTAGCTGGCGTTCCGGCTGGGCTGGTGTGGCCGACACCGTCAATCGGCGACGACCGACACGACATAGGTGCCATCTGCGGCACCCGACAGCGCGAGCGCGTCGTCGGGCCGCATTCCGAGGTCGTCACCGGAGACGGTCCGGTGACCGTGCAGTTGTAGGTGAGGTCGACCGGATCCGAGTCAGTGACCGTGAAGGTCGGCGACCGGCTTTGGCTCGGTGAGCTGGGCGCGGTGACGACCGGCCGGGCCGGCGCCCCGCCTTCGAACTCATACGTCGCGCTTGCTGGGGCACTGTCCTTACCGGCAGCGTCCTGGCTCAGACAGTCAACGTGTAGGTGCCCTTGGCGGCCGCGGACAGGTCGAGCGTTGTCGATCGATCCGCACGTCGGATCCGGAACGGTCGATGGTCCCGTGACCGTGCACACCGGAGTCGCGCCCGTCTCGACGCCGGAGATCGCTGAATGTCGGGCGTCGAGTCGGTGCCGGGCGAGGTCGGCGGCGTGACGGTCGGTGTCGCGGGGGTGTGGGTGTCCAGCAGGTACGACGCCGTGCCATCGGCACTGACGTTGCCGGCCTTGGTCTGCGTGACATCGAGCGTGTAGCTGCCGTCGATGCCACCGGTCAGGTCGAGCACCGTCGACGCGCCGCAGGTCTGGACCGTCACTGCCGGACCGCCGGATGGGCTGGTGACAGTGCATGCCAGTGTCCCGCCCGCGACCAGGCCGCTGACGGTGAAGCTCGGGTCAACGAGAAGCCGGTGGAGGCGTCCGCAGTCACGGTAGGTGCCGCAGGCGCGACGGTGTCGAAGGTGTAGGTGGAGGTGGCCGCCGCGCCGGTGACGCCCCCTGCGGTCGGCGTCACCGAAAACGTGTACTGGCCGTTCAGGCCGCGCCGGTGGCTGTTAAGGTCCGTCGCCGTGAAAGGGCTGGTGCAGTTCGTGACCGTGTCGACCGCGTCGCCGCGACGGGTCGTCGAGCTCGCAGTCCGCGGTCGCGCCGGTCGGAAGGGTGAAGCTCCACGCAGGGGTCGAATCGTTGTCGGGGCTGGTCGGCGAGGCCGTGATTGTCGGCGCGACCGGCGCGACATTGACCGTCGACGTCGCCGACGCTGTGGTGCCAACGACGACGTCGGCGGCCGCCGCGGCATACACCGTGAACGTGTAGCTCCCGCCGGCATCTGCGGAGACGTCGAAGTCGGCCGGCGACGTGCAGTCGGCGAGCGCCGAGATCGTGGTGGCGCCCTCGGCGAGCTCGCAGCTGGCGGGCGTCGCGTTGCTAAACGTCCACTCCAGCGGGGTGGCCGTCGTGGCGTTGGTCGGGCTGGAGTCGATCGACGGGCCAGGACCGGCCGATGCGGGCACTGCGGCGACGGTGAAGGCGCCCGCTCCGAGCAGCATGACGACGGCCGCCGACAAGGCGCGGCGCATCTTGTCGCCCCACCCGAACCGTCGACCGCCCCACACTTCTCATCGCGCGTTAAATCGGCGCGATTCCGACATGCCTTGACGGCCATATGGCGGCCAAACATCACGGAACGGATCACGATCTCCGGCGTCAAGTAGCCTTGACGGATTAAGCGCGACACGCGAGCCTGTACGCGGCTGGTCAAGTCACCTTGACGCAGATGGGAGGCTCGATGCCCACCTCGCCCTGGCCCTACCGGTCCTATGCCGACCGCCGCTGGCTTGGCGGCGACGCACGGCGAGGACCGCGCACTGGCCGCGGTGTCAGGAGCGTCCGCTCGACCGTCGCCGACGCCGGCGAGGAGCATCAACGACTCACCCCGACTCGCTGCTCGCGGCGCTGGCCATCTCGCCGCGATCGCCGAGCGAATCGACTGGGCGATGCTCTCGCTGGTCGGTGAGGCACGCGCACACGTGGTGTCGTGGTCAGCGATCGGGGCCTCGCTTGGCGTGACCAAGCAAGCCGCCCAACAGCGCTTCGCGCCGTACGTCAAACAAGCGCTCGAACAAGCCAAGACCTGAGGGCAGGCTCGCCTGGACCTGAGGGTGCTCAGCCGAGGTGCGGATAACGCCAGTCGGTGGCAGGAGCGAACGTCTCCTTGATCACGCGCGGACTAGTCCAGCGCAACAAGTTGTGCGCTGACCCGGCCTTGTCGTTGGTGCCACTGGCTCGCGCGCCGCCAAAGGGCTGCTGTCCGACAACTGCACCGGTCGGCTTGTCGTTGATGTAGAAGTTGCCGGCGGCGTAACGGAGCGCGTCGCTGGCGGCCACGATCGCGGCGCGATCCTGGGCAAAGACGGCGCCGGTCAGCGCGTACGGCGTAGCAGTTGCGGCCGCGGACATCACCGAGGAGAAGTCCGCGTCGTCGTAGACATAGACGCTGAGGATCGGGCCGAAGTACTCAGTGGTGAAGACCTCGTGCGTCGGGTCAGTGCCGAGCAACACCGTCGGAGAGACGAAGTAGCCGACGCTGTCGTCAGCTGTGCCTCCAACCAATACCGACAGGTCAGGGTCCGTGCGAGCGCGATCGAACACCGCTGCGTGCCGGTCGAAGGCACGGCGGTCAATCACTGCTCCCAGGAAGTTCGAGAAGTCGCTGATGTCACCCATGGGCAGCGAGGAAACGTCGGCAACGAGATCGTCGCGAAGTCGCTGCCAGACCGACTTGGCGATGTACGCCCGTGAGGCGGCAGAACACTTTTGCCCCTGGTATTCGAACGCGCCGCGGATCAGCCCGACGCGAAGCGCATCGACGTCAGCCGACGGATGGGCGATCACAAAGTCCTTGCCGCCGGTCTCCCCGACCAGCCGCGGATAGCTGCGGTAGCCGGTGAGATTGTCGCCGACGGTGCGCCAGAGGTGTTGGAAAGTCGGAGTCGATCCGGTGAAGTGGACACCGGCGAGATCCGGATGCACCAGTGCCACCTCGCTCACAGCCTGACCATCACCAGTCACAAGGTTGATCACCCCTGGCGGGAGCCCTGCATTCTCAAGCAAACGCATCAGGACATGAGCTGACAGTCCTTGGGTGGGTGAGGGCTTCCAGACCACTGGGACACCCATCAGCGCGGGTGCCGTCGGCAGGTTGGCGGCAATCGAGGTGAAGTTGAACGGCGTGATCGCGAGGACGAAGCCTTCGAGCGGACGGTGGTCGAAGCGGTTCCACACGCCAGCCGCCGACTGCGGCTGCTCGGTGTAGATCTGTTGCGCGAAATGCACGTTGAACCGCCAGAAGTCGGCGAGCTCGCAGGCCGCATCGATCTCGGCTTGGTAGCAAGTCTTCGACTGACCAAGCATGGTCGATCCGTTGACATCGTCACGCCAAGGACCGGCGAGCAGATCGGCCGCCTTGAGGAACACAGCGGCACGGTCCTCGAAGCTGAGCGCCTGCCACGCTGGTGCGGCGTCAAGCGCTGCCTGGACCGCACTCGAGACGTGCGCGGGCGTGGAGTTCCAGGTGTGGCCAAGGACCATCGAGTGGCGGTGCGGCTCGACCACCGCGGTCGGCTCGCCCTCGCCGACGATCTGCTCGCCGGCGATGGTCATCGTCAGATCGACCGGGCCGGCGGCGGAAATCTCCTTGAGCCGGGTCTCGAGCGATGCGCGTTCGGCCGAACCAGGTGCATAGCTACGGACCGGCTCGTTGACCGGAAGTGGAACTGAGGTAAGCGCGTCCATTGCTTCCATCTTGCCATCTGACGCGGTTGAGCCTGCCAAACCCGAGCTCACTCGAACAGCTGGGTCAATTCCTGGACCGCGTACCAGCCGAGGTCCTGGTCCTCCGCCTCGTCGATGGCGAACTGCGCGTCGTCATCGCCCGCGCTCGCCAGCGCGAGGCCGGCGATCGCCGTCGCCACGATTGCCTCGGCTGCTGGCTCGTCGATCAGCGCGCTAGCCCATCGGGCAACCGGCACAGCGCCGACGATGCGCGCCGACGCGCGTCCATTGCCACGGATCCGGCCGGACCTGCTCATCCGCGACGTCTACCGCGACGACCACCCGGCGCCGCGGCGCCGCGGCATCGAACGCGAGCAGCTCCAGTGACCCGATCGACGCGGCGACCTGCGCGGCATGCTCGAGCTCGTCGAGGTCGGCCTCGTGATACCACTCACGCAGCGTCGGGGTGACGGCGTACGCGACACCGCCTGAGCCGCTGTCGGCAAGGGTTGCCTCGCCCGCTGCCACCCATTGCCGGAGCAGCGGGAGCGTGGCCGGCAGATAAACGCGCACGCGCAGCCCGCGACCGCTCAGCCCGCGGCCGACAACGGCGGATCCGTGTCGGCGAGCGCCGCCGCCGTCGTGCGCAGCGAGACCTCCAGCACGTTCATCCGCCGGCGATGGTCCATGAGGTTGACGCCGATCGCCTCGAGATCCTCGCGGCCAGGACCAAGCACCGTCACGCTCGCGCCGCGGCGGCGGACCTTGCCGGCTTCGTGAAGCACTCGCTTGGTCATCGCCCGACGGAAGCGGCGTTCCATCCGGCCGACCACCGTCGGCGGGTCGTCGTAGTCGAACGACGCCATCGGCGCGAGCACGATGACTTCGTCGAGACCGCGGTCGGCGAGCAGATCGATCGACGTCGGCGACAACGTGCCGCCGTCGATATAACGCCGGCCACCGATCTCGACGGGTGCGTACCAACCGGGGATTGCGCACGACGACATCACCGCGTCCGCCAACGATGCGGGTGGGGCACCGGCACGACCGAACGCAATCCGTCGCCCCGAGTCGTAGTCCATCGACACAATCCATGTCTTCGGGCGTGGTCGGCCAGAGCCCTTGCGGGTTGGCGGCGCGCACCAAATCTCCAACTGCCGCAAGGCTTCCACGGCCACGAGGTGCAAGAGCAGCGAGTGCAGCGAGCACCGGGACGCGACGGGGATGGAGCATCGTCCTGGCGACCAGCGACCGCGAACCGATCCGTAGCTGCGGTCGAGGCGGAAGCGCGCCGCCACTCGCGGTGTCGGGGTTGAAGTCGAGCTGCGGGTCGTCCGGCCCCGGCATGCCGCGCTGGTGATTGAGCAGGCTGTCGACCCCAATGCCGCTTCCAATCATCGCGGCAAGCACCGAGCCAGCCGAGGTGCCGACGATCACGTCGGCTTGCCGCGGATCCCAGCCGCGGGCGTCGCTGAGGGCCGAGAGCGCGCCGATCATCCAGGCCGCCCCGAGCACCCCACCGCCGCCGAGGACCAAGCCACGGCGTGGCGCAACACTGGTCATCGGGCGGTCTCCAGCAGCTCGCCGAGCGACTCCTCGATACAGCTGGCGAGGACGTCAATGTCAGGCATCGAGTCGCGATCACAGTTCATGCCGTAGAAGACGCCTCCGTTGTAGGAGATCAAACCGATCGTGACGGCCTGACCTTTGGTGAGCGGAACCACCGGATAGCAGTCGATCATCTGCGCTCCGGCAGCGTAGAGCGGGAACTGCGGTCCCGGCACATTGGTGACCACCACGTTGAACAGCCGTCGCGCCAAACCGGAGCCCAGCCGCGCGGCCGCGGCATGGATCGTCGGCGGCGCGAATCCGGTGAGCCGAACCAGCGTGTCGGCACCGATCGACTGCCCGGACTCCTTGTGCCCCTTCATCGCAAAACTCACCTGATGCAGCCGAATGACGGCACTTGGCTCACCGACTGGGAGGTCGACGAAGTATGACGAGACCCGGTTGCCGAGCGACCCGCCGTCGGCCTCACTGCGCACGCTGACCGGAACCATCGCGCGGATCGTCGTACTTGCAACGACAGACTCACCCCGGGTCAACAACCAGATCCGCAATGCTCCAGCGACGGTGGCGAGCACGACGTCGTTGATCGTGCCGCCGTGGGTCTTGCGGATCCGCTTGTAGTCATCAAGGGATGTTGATGCCATGCCGAACCGGCGCTGCTCGCCGATCTCCGCGTTCAGGGGCGACGCCGGCGCCGACTTCAGCGACGTTCTGGCGAAAGCCGCGACGCCCGCTGCTGCTCCCGCCGCGCGCTCCGCGGTCACCCGGACATCTGTGATTCCGCTGCGGATGGTGTCGACCACCTCGGACGGCCGGCGCAACGTATCGGCGACCGCGCCGACGACTAGGCCGACCGGCGACGGCTCTGGCCGCGGCACCCACGCGTCGTCGGGCGTCTCGCGCGGCGTCGGCTCGAGGTCGAGGATCAAGGCGGCGATGTCGACGGCGCCCACACCGTCGACCATCGCGTGATGTGTCTTGGTGATGATGGCGAATCGGCCGTCGGCAAGCCCCTCGACGAGGTAGATCTCCCAGAGCGGGCGGTGTCGATCAAGTGGGCGGGCCTGGAGCCGGCCGACCAGCTGGCGAAGCTGAGCATCGCTTCCCGGCTTCGGCAAGGCGCTGCGCCGGACGTGGTAGGTGATGTCGAAGTCTTCGTCGTCCACCCAGACCGGGTTGGCGAGGTGACCCGGCACCCATCGGACCTTCTGCCGGTAGCGCGGGACGAGACCGATGCGACGCGACACGAGTGCGCACAACGCCTCGTAGTCGAATGGCTCGCCCGCGGGCGGAGCAAAGCGGGCGACGCTGCCGACGTGCATCGGCGTTGTCGGCGCCTCCAGATACAGGAAGGAGACGTCGAGCGCGGAAAGCCGCTCAGTCACGACATCGCCAACTCAGCCACACCGTGAAGTCTCCCATTTCCGGTCAGATCGCGAGTTCGATCCACGAACTCAGCCACGCATGGGCACGCCGAACAGCGACTCGAGCTCGCCGAGCGTCTGTTGCGCAGTGACGTGATGCACCCCCACCATGCCGACTGCCGCAGCACCCCGAATGTTCGGCATCAGATCGTCAACGAACACGCACTGGGACGGGTCCAGACCGAGCTCGCGCGCGGTCAGCCGGAAGATCTCCGGCTCGGGTTTGCGCATGTCGACCTCACCGGAGATGACCACGACGTCGAACATCTCCTCCCAGCCTTCGCGCGGATAGTCGTTGCCCCACGAGTTCGAGAGCAGTGCCGTCGCGATGCCCACCCGCTTGGCGTGGCGGACCGCCTCGATCATCGCCGGGAGTGGCTCGAAGCCGGCGAACATCCGGGTCAGCAAGCCCACGACTTCAACCGGCCGACCGTCGTGGGTGCGCAACCGAGCTGCCAGCTCACGTTCGAAGTCCGGCACTTCCATCTCGCCGCGCTCCAACGCGTGGATCGGGTTGACCGCGGCGTCGTCGTCGTACGACGTCCCCAGCCACTCCTTCATGACGGCGCGGAAGGCCATGTAGTCGATGCCGTCAGCGTCGCACCACGACGTCATGGAGTCCTGCAACGGACTGGTGAGCACGCCTCCCCAGTCGACGATCAGCGCACGAAGGTCAGCCACGTGGCTGGCAGACTGCAGTTGGACTCGCGGGCGGGGTTGCGGTTGGCACGAGCGTGAGGTACGCCTGCTTGGCCTCCGACGGCGACGACAACGCCTGGAACTTCGAGCCAAGATCGAGATCGACCACACCGTGGCCGCCGGCGAGCACCAGCTTCGAGCCCTTCACCTGCGCGGCAACGTGATCGGCAACGTAGCGGCGGTCCGCCGAATAGCGCACGGTCGCCACGCCCTTGACCGCCGCGATCGTGTTCCCGATCGCGGTCACGTGATAGCCACGCGTCTTGAGGTCGGCGGCCACCTCGGCCGCGAGCCCGACCCGTTGCGTACCGTTCAAAACGGCCAGCCGGAGCGGTTGCTTATGCAGCGCTGGCGGGGATTTCGTGGCCGGCGGGCACAGGGCCACCTCGCCGGGGCTTCGCGGACCCACCGCTCAGACCCAGGAAAGCGGCATAGCCGCCGCCCCCAGCAAGAGCAGGACTACCACCCCGATGATCCACCGCCCGATCGGGACGTGACGATGTGGCGGCGAGAGGTCGCCACGCCCGGGGATGCTCACGACATTGGATCGTAGGAGACTGGGCGACTGACACCCAGGAGGACATCGTGGATTTCGCGCTTTCGCCGGTCGCTGAGGATTACGTGAAGCGGCTGAATGAGTTCATGGATGCCGAGGTGTATCCGGCCGAGCGGGTGTATCGGGAGCAGCGAATCGAGCTGGCTGGGCAGGGCCGGGTGCATCACGTCCCTCCGGTGGTGGAGGAGTTGAAGGTCTCGGCTCGGTCGCGCGGGTTGTGGAACTTGTTCCTGCCGTCCGAGTCGGGGTTGTCGAACCTGGATTACGCGCAGGTGGCGGAGATCACCGGTCGGTCGGTGCATCTGGCGCCGGAGGCGTTGAACTGCGCGGCGCCGGACACCGGAAACATGGAGGTGTTGCATCTGTTCGGCACTGCCGAGCAGAAGGAACGCTGGTTGGTGCCGTTGTTGGACGGGCAGATCCGGTCGGCGTTCGCCATGACTGAGCCTGCGGTGGCGTCGTCGGATGCAACGAACATTTCGACGCAGATCCGTCGTGACGGTGATGAGTACGTGATCAATGGCCGGAAGTGGTGGATCAGTGGGGCCGCTGATCCGCGCTGCGCGGTGATGATCGTGATGGGCAAGACGAACCCGGACGCGAACACCTATCAGCAGCAGTCGATGGTGTTGGTGCCGATGGACACGCCGGGGGTGACGGTCGTGCGGCCGCTGCCGGTGTTCGGGTATCAGGATCAGCATGGACACTGTGAGATCACGTTTGACGACGTCAGGGTGCCAGCGAGCAACCTGATCGGTGCCGAAGGTGGCGGGTTCGCCATCGCGCAGGCTCGGCTGGGTCCGGGTCGGATCCATCACTGCATGCGGGCAGTCGGGATGGCGGAGCGGGCGTTGGAGCTGATGTGCACCCGGGCGACGTCGCGGGTCGCGTTCGGCAAGACGTTAGCCGAGCAAGGCGTCGTGCAGGCGCAGATCGCGGAGTCCCGGATGGCAATCGAGCAAGCCCGGCTGATGACGTTGAAGACCGCCTGGCTGATCGACACCGTCGGCGCCAAAGGAGCGCGGACCGAGGTCGCCGCGATCAAGGTGATCGCCCCTCGGATGGTGTGTGAGGTGATCGACCGCGCGATCCAGGTCCACGGCGGCGGCGGGGTTAGCGACGACTTCCCGCTCGCCGAAATGTACGCCGGCGCCCGCACCTTGCGCCTCGCCGACGGCCCCGACGAAGTCCATGTGCGCTCAGTCGCCCGCCAAGAACTCGGCCGCTACACCCACCGCTAGCCCGACGACGCGCGAAGCCGTCGACGCCGGCGGCGGGCGGGATCGGGCGCACCTGCGAGCCTGGCGGCGATGGTGCGAATCGCTTGGCGGGCCACGGAATTGGGCGCCACCTCGGCGAGCGTCCGGCCAGCGGCAAGCGCCGCGTCAACTCCCGCCGCGTCATCGGGCACGGCCTGGATGCTGGTCACGCCGGCGTAGCGCTGCAGCGCGGCGGCCACCTCACGGCGGGGTTCGCCAGGGCCAACAACACCGTGGCGCAGCCGGTTGACGACGGTCTGCGGCGCCCGGCCCGGCGCGATCGCGCAACATTGCGGGAAGGCGCGGATATAGCGCGCGAGTCCGACTGGATCCGCGGCGGCAACCGCGACGATGTCATCCGCTGCTTCGAGAGCCGCCAGCGTTGCGCCGTTGCGGCGAGGCGCGGCGGTGTCGTACGCGAGCTCCTCGTCTTGCTCCAAGCAGAAGCCGCAGTCGATGACCGTGAACGCGGCAAGTGAGCGTGCCAGGCCGAGCACGGTTCGCAACGCGCTTGGTCGGATCTCGAGCCAACGATCGGCTCGGGTGATACCAGTGAGCACCCGCAACGACGGTCGCAGCTCGAGTGCAACGCCGGCAAGGGAGGTCGCATCCAGGCTGCCGTTGTTGGCGAGCCGACACGCGGCTGCCAGGCCGGGCGCCTCGTCGAGCACACCGAGCAGCTGAGCGACGACGCCACCGTAGGTGTCGGCGTCGACCAGCAACGTTGACCGGCCCAGCGCGGCGAGCTCGGCGGCGAGGTTGACCGCAATCGTCGAGCGCCCAGGCGAGCCAATTGGCCCCCACACGGCGACCACCCGGCCGGCGCCGAGCTCAACGTTGTCCTCCGGCGCAACGCCGCCGGTCATTGGCGCCAGCTCGACAACGTTGCCGATGCCCGACCAGTCCAGCGAGGAGTCGGTTGCCGATGCCAGCGAGAGATCGGCGATCGCCGAAAGCACTGCGGCCGACACCTGAGTGCTCGACGCGTCATGTGGCAGGACATGCGTGACACCAAGCTGGCGCAGACGTCGGTCAGCGCTCTCATCGGCCGGGTCGATCAGGCCGACGACCGCAACACCAGACAGCGTGAGCCGGCTCAGCGCCTCACGGTCAAGGCGCCGCAGATCCGCGGACAGGATGACCGCTCGCGCCAGGCCGGCCGCGGCCGCCGAGAGCAGGTCCGCGAGGTCGACGCAACGGCGGACGACCGCAAGCCCTTGCTCATCGCGGCTGAGCCCGGAGCTGAGATCGGCCTCCCAGCGGGGATCACCGACCGCAGTCAGCACTGGGACACTCATGGTGTTGCCGTCGCGGTCGGCCCGGTCGCCACCAAGGCGGCGGCCGGCACCCGTACCAGGTCGATGGTGCCGCTCTCGACGGCGTGGACTGTCTTGGCGACCAGCGCTGCGGGCACGTCGAGCACGACCGCCACCGTCGAGCCGGCCGACAGCGACTGCGACCCGCCATCGTCGGAGTCGACCGCGACCGCCGTCAGCACCCGGGTGGGCAGTGGCACGACGTCACCAGCCGCGACCTTCGGGGTGAGGTAGACGTCGACCACGTCGCCGTGATCTAGCCCCGCCGGCAGATGGCCGGGCCCGACCGGCACCGTGACGAATCGACTGAGCGTTGCTCCGGACGCGGCGGCTGACAGCGCGCTCAGCGGCACGAACTCACCGGCGGCGACGTAACGGGTAACGAGATATCCGACCGGCATTCGCGTGCCGACCGCCACATACGAGCCGCCTTCACCGTCGAACCGCACCTGACCGACAGACAGGTCCCCCGCGGCGAGGTGCTCGCCAGGGACAAGCGCCCGATGGGCGACGTAGACATTCGAGTAGCGCGCCGCGGACGCGAACACTCGTGCGCCCGCGACCACCGCAAGCAAGACCAGGACAACGCCGAGGACAAGGCGCACATCGAGCCACCTCGGTGTCGCGAGTCGACTGGCGCGCGGCGAAGCCTCGGACACCCAATCCCCCCAGCAGTCGACAAGCGCCGCCTATCGTGCCCGAGAGCTCCCTGTTGGTGCGCTGCCTTGTCCACAGGCGCCCACTCGCGAACTCGGCTGTGGACAGTCGCTGGACACACAGGTTGGAATGCCAGACTTAGGCTATGGCGGAGCCACGGTTCCTTCGACTCTCAGACGTGGCCGAGATCTTGAACATCTCCGCCTCACAGACCTACGCGCTGGTGCGAAACGGCGAGCTCAAGGCGATGAAAGTCGGGGGCCGAGGGCAGTGGCGGGTCGAGCGGGACGAGCTCGAATCGTTTATCAAACGGGCGCATGAGGAAACTCGCGAGTTCATCGAAGGTCATCCGTTCGGGCGCGAGGAGCGGGCGGACGAAGTAGCCGACTAGCACTTAGGTGGGCCGCACCACCGCGATCCCGGCGAACGGCAAGGTTCGCCGCGCCGTCACGTGTCCAGCTCTGCGAGGCTCGTCCGACGGGTGCTCAGCGAGATCCACGAAGTCCGCGCCCACCCGATCGATCGTGCCGACATAAGACGATCGATCGCGCAGCGAGACCGTCACCGCGCCACGGTCGCGCGCCACGGCCCGCATGATGTGCGCGAAGTCCAGGCGCGACGCCACCGCGTCGATCGCGGTCGGATCGACCGCCGCAATCGACAACCCACGTACGGCAAGGATCGCCGCACTCGCGATGACGAGTTCCGGTTGCGCCGCCACGGCGACGAGCAGCCACCCTTGCCCGACCCGCACGAGGGTGCCGCGCACAGTCCCGGCCCCATCGACTGAGATATCGAGCTGCGCCCCGACCGCGTGTCGCAGCCGGTCGATCAGATGAACGCGAGCCACCTCGGTGCGGGTTCGATCCGTGACCTCCGCGGCCAGCTCCTCACGGCTGCTGGCGTCGAGCTGCGCCTCGAGGTCGTCGAATAGCCGCTCCCAGCGCACATCGAGGAGTGTGGCACGAGTTATCAACCGCACGTAAACACACCATATTGACAATGTATGAACCGAAGATAACATTCGCTTCCGCATTCAAACGGGGGTAAACGAATGATTCAGCCTATCGGTAGCGGCTCGCCACGGCAGACCATGCGGGCGCTCGTCGTGGTTGCCGTGTCCATTGGCGCGGCCTGGCTCATCTGGCGCCTGCGGCCCGACGCTGCGACCTCGACGGCGCCACCTGATGCCGACATCGTGACCGCGTGCACGTGGCTGGCCTGGGCACTCACCGGGTATCTCGCGATTGCGACGGCGTTCAGTGGTCTAGCCCACGTGGTCAATGCCATTGGGCTGGCGGGAGACTCAGCTAGCTCGTCTAGCACCTGAGCGATTGCGGCGCGTTGTCGACCTCGCCGTCACGCTGAGCATCGCTGCCACCGTGCTCGGCGCCAGCGGCGCCGCACCGGCCGTGGCAAGCGCACGGCAACACCTCGGCAGTGGTGCGCAGCCGAGTCCGGCGACAACCGGCACGCTGGACTGGCCGGGACTCGCCGCGCCGGCCCGAGTCGGCAGCACCCGCAACGTGCCACGCCATCACCAGGCAACCGTCGAGACTCGTCGCTGGTGGACGTGCCTCGACGACGTCGCGCCCGCCGAGCACCGCGGAAGTCGTTGTGACGTCCGGTGACAGCCTCTGGAGCATCGCCGCACGGCATCTCGGACCAGGCGCTTCGGCCGAGGAAACCGTGAGTGCATGGCATCAGTGGTACGACGCCAACCGCCTTGTCGTCGGCGATGACCCTGACCTCATCTACCCGGGCCAACGGCTGCGCGCTCCGGCGCACCGCGCCGCACCGGCCGAAGCAGGCGCTCGATGACCGTGACGGCGCTGCCCACCCAACCTGACCGCGGCCGGGCAGCGTCATTGCGCGTACGGCCGGTGCCACGTATTGACGGTCCTTACGACGACGAGCGCACAGATCCGGCGCCGCCGATGGTCGACGGCAGCCTCGCTCTTGCCTTTCCGCCGCCGACCCGGGTCAGCGTGCCGCTCCGGCTCGTGCCACCTGCTGGCGGCGTCTCGCCGGCGATGGCGCCGACACGTCGAGATCTGCTGCCCGACCCGCGGCCATGGACGGCCCGTCTTGCGCAGGCGATCGCCGAAGTGCTCGCCGGTGCACGACCGGCCGGCCAGCTTTCCCGAGTCGCCACCCTCGACGTCCTTGCGCTGCTCGAGCGCGGGCGCCGGTCGGCTCGGCGCCCGGCCGGGATCACCGCCGCAACGCCCGATCGTCGGTTCAGTGCACGTCAGCGAGCCGTCGCGACGGCATCGCCGAAGCGTGCGCGGTCGTGGACACCGGCCTTCGAAAGCGCGCGCTGGCATTCCGGCTCGAAGGCATCGATGGCCAGTGGCGCTGCACCGCCGCTCCACGTCGGCTAAACCTTCGGAATTGTCACGACTCGAGGACGGCAGGCTGCGGCTTTCGGCGGCACTGGCTCCTCCTGCACGCCGCGGCGTAGACCGCGAACGCCACCACGCGCGGCCGCGGCCATGATGCCGGACATGCACATAGAGGACAACGTGGGTCGCGTAGGCGAAGTCCAGCCGGACGAAGTGCGGAATCGCTGCCGGTGCTGCCGGAACCGCCCTGCGACTGGGAGATCGCCTCTCGCCTCCCTTACGGCCGCGGCGTGCGGCACGCCTGCGCGACGTCAGCGATGCTGGTCAGCCGCGACTTCATCACGTGACACGAGGATCGTGCCGAGGATCGCCAGCCCGAGGCTCGAGGTGTAGTTGCGGACGGTCTGGGTGATGCCGGTCGCCTCGCCGTAGGACAGCGACGACGCGCGGTTGACCGCGTCGGTGCTGGCCGGGCCGAGCATCATCCCCATGCCGGCGCCGGCCAGCACGATGAACCAGACCTGCGAGCCGAAGTCGAGCTCGGTCACCTTGCCGGCCCACAGCGAGAAGCCGACGGCGGCAAGCACGCAGCCGATGACGACCGGGCGCTTGGCGCCGACGCGGTCGAGCATCCGCCCGCCGATCTGCGCGGCGACGACGAACCCGAGGAAGAAGTAGAGCAGGAACAGGCCGGCGCCCGACGCCGACTTGCCGAGCGAGATCTGGGCGTACTCGCTGGCGAAGAAGAACACCGGGACGAACGCCATCATCGCGATCCGCGAGCACGAGGTTCTCGACGAGGAACGGCCGGATCCGGAAGATGCTCGACCTGGATCAGCGGCGAGTCGTGCGGCGCTCGACGACGTAGAAGACGACGAGCAACGCCAGGCCGGCGGCGATCGCGATCGCGATGCCCGGGTTGCTCCAGCCCCAGATCGTCGACTGCTGAAAGCCGAACACGCTCAACGCCACGCCGGCCGCGATCAGCACGAGGCCGCGGTAGTCCATCCGCGCCGGCCGATAGGTCCGTCGTCGGCTTCGAGATCGGCGATCAACACCAGCGCGATCAGCGCGACCGGAATGTTCACCCAGAAGATCGCCCGCCACGTCCACTGCGTGAGATACGCCGCCGAGCACCGGCCCGACCGCGGTCAGCCCACCGGCGATGCCGAAGAACATCGCGAGCGCCTTGCCGCGGTCGTGAAGCGGGAATGTCTGCACCACGATCGCGAGCGCCGCCGGGAACATGATCGCCGCCGCCGACGCCCTGAACCACCCGGAACGCCACGATCCACGCCTCGGCGATGCTCCCTTTCGGCGTGAGCCCGCACAGCGCCGAGGCGCAGCGGCGAAGACGACCACGCCGATCACGACCATCTTGCGATGGCCGAGGGTGTCGGCCAGCCGGCCGCCGAAGGCGAAGAACGCGGCGAGCGAGAGCAGGTAGGCGTTGACCGCCCACTGCACGCCGGTGCTCGTGAGCCCGAGCTCCTTCTGGATCTCGGGCACGGCGATCGACACGATCGTCTGGTCGATGAAGGTCATCGCGACCGCGAAGATCATCGCGGCCAGCACCAGGTTCCGCGACCGGCTGCCCGTCGCGACAGTCGGCGTCATCACGTCCGTCCCCTCCCTGCCCACCGGCGTGTCACTGTAACTGCGGGTCGCACGCCGGGCGCATCTACCGGACATATAGCCCGCGAACCGGGTGAATCTTGTTGTTATGCCATGTAACTGCGTGGATTTGCCCCATATGTTGCGGACATTCGCAAAGGGGGCGCAATGCGGCGACAACTTCGACGACCGACGGATCCGGGCGCGATCGAGTGACGAAACGCACGGCGGGCTAACCGATCGTGCACTCCGAAGCTGAGGACCGCAGGTCGAGGACGATTCATCCACCCTCGCCGAGCGGGCTGTCCCGCGCGCCAGGAGATCGGTGCATCCAGCTGCGGCGATCCTCGCCCGCTCGTCGAATCGCCGCCGGTTCGCCGCGCACCCAGCGTGACCTGCTGCCGGACCCGCAAGCCAGCACCGAGCGGCTGGCGCAGGCGATCGCCGAGGTGCTTGCTGGCGCGCGGGCCGCCGGGCAGCTCAGCGAGCTGGCGACGCTCGACGTCTTGCGCCAGCTCGCCGAGGAGCCGGGCGGCTAGGTGCCCGGGACGGATCGCTGCCCCAACGCCCGATCGTCGGCTCGGTTCGCCTCAGTGAGCCGTGCGACGGCGTCGTCGAGGCGTGCGCAGTGATCAACACCGGCTCGCGCATGCGGGCGCTGGCATTGCGCCTGGAAGGCATCGACGGTCAGTGGCGCTGCACCGTGGTGCGGCTCGGCTAGCAGGAGGTTGCCAGCGGGCCGACGCGGCGGAATTAGGTTGACTCACGCCGCTAGGTTCAGGTCGTGCTGAGTGCTGAGCAGGGTCTGTCTGAGGATGATCTCGCCGCGATCGCCGACCTCGAGCGGCGCGTCGTCGCTCATGATGGTGCCCGGCTGAAACTCGAGTGGGGATCGCTGCGGTCACGGTCGGGCGACCAGGTCGATGATCTGCTGTGGCGCGACGGCGATCGGGTAGTCGGCTTTCTCGGCCTTTACCGCTTTGGCTCTGCCGAGCTGGAACTCGCCGGCATGGTCGACCCACAGGTACGCCGCGAGGGCATCGGCACGGCCCTGCTCGACGCCGCGCTCGAGCTCGCCCGGGAACGCGGCTTGCGCCAAGCGCTCCTCGTGACGCCGCGCGTCACCTCCGCCGGCCGGGAGTTCGCTCTCGCGCACCACGCCACCCTCGACCATTCTGAACACTTCTTGGCGCTCGGCACGACGCCGACCGCCGGACCGGTCGATCCCACAGTGCAGCTCCGACCGGCCACCGAAACCGACCGAGACGATGTCTCGCGCATCCTGAAAGCCGGCTTCGGCGAGGACCACTCAGACGGGGTCATCACCAACACTGCGACCGACCGGACGTTGGTGGTCGAGCGGGACAATGTCGCTGTCGGCACCCTCCGTCTTAACCGCGATGGCGCCAAGGCCGGCATCTACGGGCTAGCCGTAGACCCTCCCTACCAGGGTCAGGGAATCGGCCGCGACGTGTTGAACCGGGTGTGCCGACAACTGCGCGCGGACGGCGCGGAGGAGGTCACCCTGGAGGTCGCGGTCGACAATGACCGGGCGTTGGAGTTGTATCTCTCGGTCGGCTTCGAGCGCAGGACCACCGAGGACTACTTCGCCGTGTCGACCGATTGAGGACCGCCCACGAGGGAGCCGATCATGGCGTTTGGCAAGTCAGCCGAGGAAAAGGCAGCCGAGAAGGAAGCGCTACGAGCCGCGGCGGAGCAGCAGGTCGCGCTGCGCGCACAACAACGTACGGCGGCTGAATTTGCGGCCAGCCCGGTCGGACAGGCCCAAGCCGCCAAGGAGCAGAACCAGGGCTTCCTGGAGGTGCAGCTGACGGTCGGTTCATCACAACGAGTGAGCTCGATCTTCAACTCCGATCCGACCGGGTCCGGAACGAACCGGGTCGCGACCCATGCCGGCACGCTCGCCGCGATCGAAGCCATCGGGTGGCATCTGGAGCACGTCGGCTACATCTTCATGATCACCGGTGAGAGCAGCAGCGATCGACTGCTCGGCACCGGGCAGAACACCGCGGTCAGTGGGCAGACAGTCGGGATCTACCTCTTCCGCAACGTCGACCCTGCGGCCGCGACCTGACAGTCAGCCCGCGGCGCTAGGCGGTCTGCGGCGCGCCGTGGCACCGCTTGAACTTCCGACCTGACCCGCACGGGCATTGCGCGTTGCGGGAAACGTTGTCATACGAGCCGTTCGAGCCGCTCACTCGCTCGGCGGTCCGCTCGACCCCACCCTCGCCATCCACTGTCGGCGCGGAGTACTGCAGGTTTGCCGGGCGGTTCGGTTGCGCAAACGCCTTGCCGAGAACACCCGCGACCTTGGCTCGCTCGTCTGCCTCGGGCGAGGCCTCAGGTGCCGGTGCATGTGGCGCGCCGAGTCACCTGGGGCGGCGCGACGGCGGCGATGCCCTCGTCGCCATCTACCTCGACGATCTGGGCGTGCACATCGGGATCATCATCGTCGTCGTCGGGCTCTTCGACATTGACCTCGGCATAGAAGAGGAATCCGACGGACTCTTCCTTGATGCCCTCCATCATGACCGTGAACATCGTGAAAGCCTCGCGCTGGTATTCCACCAGCGGGTCACGCTGGCCGTAGCCGCGAAGCCCGATGCCCTCCTGCAGGTAGTCCATCTCGTACAAGTGCTCGCGCCAGCGACGGTCGAGGACAGAGAGCAGCACGCGGCGCTCGAGCTCGCGCATGATCGGCTCGCCGTCTGCGCCCTCGCCGAGCGACTCCTCGCGGCGGGCATACGCCTCCTGGGCATCGGCCGCCAACTCCTCGGCGAGGAACTCCGCTGACAGGCCGCCGCCCGAGCGCTGGTCGAGCTCCTCGACCGTGACACCGACCGGGTAGAGCGACTTGAGGTTGGTCCACAGCGTGTCGAGATCCCAGTCCTCGACGTAGCCCTCGGCAGTCGCTCCGTCGACATAGGCGGCGATCACGTCGTCGACCATGTGGGCGATCTCTTCATGAAGATCCTCGCCCTGCAGCACGCGGCGGCGCTCGTCATAGATGACGGTGCGTTGCTTGTTGAGCACCTCGTCGTACTTCAAGACGTTCTTGCGGATCTCGAAGTTCTGCTGCTCGATCTGGGTCTGCGCAGACCGAATCGAACGGGAGACCATCTTCGACTCGATCGGGACGTCCTCGGGAAGGTTCAGCCGCTCCATGATGGCTTCGACCATGTGGGCGTTGAACAACTGCATCAGGTCATCGCCGAGCGAGAGGTAGAACCGCGACTCGCCGGGGTCGCCCTGGCGACCGGATCGACCGCGCAGCTGGTTGTCGATGCGGCGGGAGTCGTGCCGCTCGGTGCCGAGCACGTAAAGACCACCGAGACCGACCACTTCCTCGTGCTCAGCGGCGACGGCAGCCTCGGCCTTCTCCAGCGCCCCTGGCCAGGCCGCCTCGTAGTCCTCGGGCGTCTCGACCGGTGACAGACCGCGACCGGCAAGCTCCTGACTTGCCATCGACTCGGGGTTGCCGCCGAGCATGATGTCGGTGCCACGGCCAGCCATGTTGGTCGCCACGGTCACCGCGCCCTTGCGTCCGGCCTGGGCGATGATTGCCGCTTCCTTGTCGTGGTATTTCGCATTGAGGACCTCATGGGGCACCCCGCGTCGGAGCAGCAAGCCAGACAGATGCTCGCTCTTCTCGACGCTCGTCGTGCCGACGAGGACTGGCTGGCCCTTCTCGTGCCGCTCGACGAGGTCCTCGACGACGGCGTCCCACTTCGCGTCTTCGGACTTGTAGACAACGTCCGCCGCGTCAACGCGGATCATGTCCCGGTTGGTGGGGATCGGCACGACGCCGAGTTTGTAGACCTGGTCGAACTCCGCCGCCTCGGTCGCGGCCGTGCCGGTCATGCCGCCGAGCTTTTCGTAGAGCCGGAAGTAATTCTGCAGCGTGATCGTCGCCAGAGTTTGGTTCTCCTGCTTGATCTCGACGCCCTCTTTTGCCTCGATCGCCTGGTGCATGCCCTCGTTGTAACGGCGACCGTGCAGGATGCGGCCGGTGAACTCATCGACGATGAACACCTCGCCGTTCATCACGACGTAGTCCTTGTCGAGCTTGAACAGCTCCTTGGCTTTCAAGGCGTTGTTGAGGTAGCCGACGAGTGGGGTGTTGACCGCCTCGTAGAGGTTCTCGATGCCGAGCTCGTCCTCTACTTTTTCCACCGCGGACTCGAGCACGCTCATGGTGCGCTTGCCTTCGTCGCACTCGTAGTCGACGTCGCGAGTGAGCCGGGTCACGATTCGAGCGAACTCGATGTACCACTTAGCGTTGTGCTCTGCCGGACCGCTGATGATCAACGGGGTGCGGGCCTCGTCGATCAGGATCGAGTCGACCTCGTCGACGATGGCGTAGTTGTGGCCGCGCTGGACAAGCTCGTCCTCGCTCCACGCCATGTTGTCCCGCAGGTAGTCGAACCCGAACTCGTTGTTCGTGCCGTAGGTGATGTCGCACGCGTACTGCTCGCGCCGCTCCGCCGGAGTCTGCTGCGAGAGGATCACCCCGACCGACAGGCCGAGGAAACGATGGATGCGACCCATCCACTCCGCGTCGCGCTTGGCAAGGTAGTCGTTGGTGGTGACGACGTGCACGCCGTCACCGGACAGTGCGTTGAGGTAGGCGGGCAGCACACCCGTCAGCGTCTTGCCCTCGCCGGTTCGCATCTCGGCGATGTTGCCAAGGTGCAAGGCAGCCGCACCCATCACCTGGACGTCGAACGGGCGCTGCCCGAGGGTGCGCCGAGCCGCTTCACGCACGACCGCGAACGCCTCGACCATCAGGTCATCGAGCGACTCGCCTTCGGCGTATCGCTCCTTGAACTGCTCGGTATGTGCCCGGAGCTCATCGTCGGTCTGGCTGCGATAGTCCTCGTCGAGCGCGGTGACCTGGTTCGCGATGACCTCCAGCCGGCGCACGATGCGGGTCTCGCCGGCGCGCATGATCCGGTCCAAGACAGCCACAGTGCTGATCTCCTGTCGTAGGCCCTGTCGAGGGCGCGATCGTACGCATCGGGCGGGGAGGCGATGCGTCGCTCACTCCATCGTAGGACGCGCTGGCGCTCAGACCCCCGCTAGCGACGTCTGCTAGCCCCACCAGAACGACGCTGCGACCACGACGTAGAGCCCCAGCAAAGCGGCGCCCTCCAGCCAGTCCGACTCGCCATCGATGATCACGAAGCTCACCGCCAGGACCGACGCGACCACAGTCGTGACGAGCAGCGGCGGGAAGACCAGCGTGAATGTCGCCCCACCGATCACCGGCGAGAGCAGGACGAGCAGCGGTGCGAGCACGAGTGCGATCTGCAGCGGCGAGTTCAAGATGACCGACAGGGCGTGATCGGCCTTGTTGCGTGCGGCCAGCTGGATCCCGATCACGTTCTCGACCGCGTTGCCCGCGATCGCCACGATCACCAGCCCGGCGAATGTCGCCGAGATGTGCAGCGTGCCCAGCGCGGGCGTCAGCGCGCTCACAAACCAGTCCGACACCAGCGCAGCCAGCACGCCGGTGAGGGCGAGCGCGCCGATCGCGATCGGTACGGGCCAACGCGCCGCCTCGTCCGGGTCGGCCGCCTCGGTCGCCTCGGCCGTCTCATCGGCTCCGCGGCGGATCGAGGACGGCACCGAAAGCGCGAAGACCGCCAGCAGCACGATCGCCGCGATGATGGATAGCGCGCGCTCGTGACCGGCCGCCGGCGTGTGGACGTAGGACGCCAGACTCGGCACCAGCATCGCGGCGACCGCCAGGATCATCAGCGCGATCAGCGTCCTGGCGCGCTCCCCTTCGAAGCGCTGCCGGCCGTTTCGCAGGCCTCCGACGAGGAAGGCAAGACCCAGCACGAGCAGGATGTTTCCGAGAATCGAGCCGATGATTGCGGCTTCGACGACCTTCGTCAGACCGTGGTGCAACGCGAAGATGCAGACGAACAGCTCAGGCAGGTTGCCCAGGGCGCCTTGCACCACACCGGTCGCGCCGGCACCCAACCGATCGGCCACCTGCTCGACACAGCGGCCGACGAGCGCGGCCAACGCCGCCAGTGTCAGCCCGGAGACGATGAACGCCGCCGTCTCGTTCCCGTGACCGAAATGAAGGACCGCAGCAACGACCCCGAGAACCGCCGCCGCGCAGATCACGATCCGGTCCTCGCGGTTCAGCAGCCCGGTCACCGGGCGATCCTCCCAGACTGCGACTAGGTGATCTCGAGAAGCTTTTCGCGTACCGCGTAGACGACTGCCTCCATGCGAGAGTGCAGTTGAAGCTTCTCCAGGATGTTGCGAATGTGATTCTTCACGGTGTTTTCGCTGATGAACAACTGCTTGGCGATGTCGCGATTGTTGAGGCCCTTGGCGACCAGTCGCAGCACTTCCATCTCACGGTCGGTCAGCCTGGGAGCAGGCACCTGCTGTCGCTCGTCGCCGCGCTTGATCATCGAGGCGAACTCGTTAAGCAGCTTGGACGCCATGGACGGCGAGATCAGCGACTGACCACCGTGCACCGCCCGAATCGCCGAGGCGACCTCCTCGATCGAGATCTCCTTGAGCAGGTACCCCATCGCCCCGGCCTTGATGGCGTCGTAGAGGTCGGCTTCCTCGTCGCTGATCGTCAGCATGATGATCTTGCTGCTGGGCACCGCGTCCTTGATCGCGGTGCACGCGTCGATGCCCCCTCGCTTGGGCATGCGGACATCCATGAGCACGATGTCGGGCGTGGTTTGGGTGGCCTTCTCGACCGCCTCGGACCCGTCCTCAGCCTCGCCGACCACGTCGATGTCGGGCTCCTGGGCGAGCACCATCTCCAAGCCACGGCGAAACAACGCATGGTCGTCAACGACAAGGACGCGGATCGGATCGCCGTTTAGCGCAGCGGGCTGCCCGACTCGACCGCTGTTCGTCATGTCGCTCACGCGCCCTCCACGTGGCCAGGCTGCGTTGCGGTGCTCCGCCAGCGCGACAACGCCGGCTCATGATCGCACGATGTGGGCCAGGTGGGGGTAGTCAGGCCGAGGGGGGCTCGGGCGCCTCGTGTGGTTCATGTAGGCGGACTACGCCATAGTCATATCCCCGCCGTCGGTAAACCACGCTCGGAGTCCGGTCGGTGTCGTCCACGTACAGGTAGAAGTCGTGACCGACCAGCTCCATCTCGAACATCGCTTGCTCGAGGCTCATCGGCGCGGCGTGGTGAAGCTTCTCGCGCACCACAAAGGGCGGCGCAGCACCGTCATCGCCGTCGGCGTCCGCGGCTGTGCCATCGGATGTGGGGCCACCGGCTGCAGGACCGTCGACCGCCGGCGCCGGGATAACCACCGCGCCGGTCGCGGCCGCGACCGAGACCGGGGTGCGACTGCCGTGGTGCACCCGACGGCGGTCGGCAGCCCGCCGCAACCGCATGTCGAGCTTGCCGATCGCCAGATCAAGCGCGGCGTGCTCGTCCGCTGCCGCAGCTTCGGCCCGGATCACCGGGCCGCGGGTGCGACAGGTGAGCTCCACCCTCATCCGCACATCGGCCTGCCGAGGGTTGTGTTCCTCGGCGATCTCGACGTCAACCCGATCAGCCTTAGGGTCGAGCTTGGCGAGGCGGGCCAGCTTGTCGTGAATGCTTGCTCGAAAGCGTTCGTTGACTTCGGTGTTGCGGGACTTGACGACAATGTCCACGCGGCGCATCTCCTCAGTGACGGGTGAGATCCACATACCCCGTTCACCACGACCGTAGACCCGCCGCGCGGTGAACGGTCACGGTGCACTGTCACGGCGCTGAGTGGCAGCGACTGTCGCGGCCCCGACGACTCTGGCTCCGGCCGCTCGCAGCGCTCGGGCCGACTCCGCCAGACTGGCACCGGTGGTGATCAGGTCATCGGTGATGATCACCACCGCGCCCGCGACGGCCCCCTGTGCGCCTCGCCGCACGATGAATGCGTCCGCCAAGTTGGCGGCCCGGCTCGCCGCGGTGAGCCCGGCGGAGTCCGCGACCGTCCGGCTGTGCCGCAGTGCGCCGACCACGTGGACGTGGGCGCCGGACCGCCGGAGGATCGCCGCGGCGGTGCGAGTCAGCCCAAGGACGACGTCGTCGCCTCGCGCCCGGACCGCGCGTCCCGTTGACGGCACCGGGACCAGGACGGCTCGGGCCTGATCGCCATCAGCTGCCGGCAAGGCGGCCAGGACCGAGGTCGCGAGCGCAACAGCGAGCACGGCCCGGAGCCCGATGGCATCACGCTCTTTGTAGGCGAGCAGTAAGGTCCGCGCCGGATCGACGTAGGCGGCAACCGCCCAGGGCGGGGGCAGCCCGGCCGGCGCCGGCCGCGGCCAGGCTGGCACGGCAGGACCCCTCAGCGCGGCGATGCACCCAGCACAGGTGAGCCCGCCCGGGCGGCCGCAACCGGCGCAGTCGGTGTCGAACAACAGATCAAGCAGTGCCACGACGTCAGGGTCACCCGCGGTGGCGCTCCGTGGGTCGCGATGCTGCTCTCTGTGGACGAGCAGCTACCCCGCGTACGAGGGGTCTCCGCCTGGGGACACTCGCTGCCAACGGGCACCCGAGAACATCCACACCGCCCCGGCCGCGCCGGCCAGCACCGGCTGTCCGGGCGCGGCCGCCACCTGAGTTGGATCCTTCGGCAAGCCGGCTGTGGAGACCGTGTGCGGCTCGTACCCATCGACGTCGGTCTCGAGGACTGCCCGCCGATCGGCCGATTCCTGCACGGTCGTGACGACCTCGCTCGCTCCTGCCCACGCCACGCCACTGACCCGCGCTGAGCTGGGGATGACGACATTGGGCGCTCTGATGGCAAGCACGTCGTGCGCCAGCGTCAGCGCGCCGACGAGAAGCGCTTGCCGGCCGGGCGCCCCGACATCCATCGCGATGCGAGAGCCATCACGGGAAACCGAAACCTCGGAGATGCCAGCGGTACGCACCGATCTGGGCGTGAGCACCCGGCGAACCTGACCGGTGGCGGTCACCTCGACAATCCTCGCGGCGGTGCCCACACCTTTGACCACGAGGACGTCGCCGTCGGGGTCAAAAACGGGTCCAGAGATGGCGGCGGCGCGCAGCCGTGGCCGCAACGGCCCACTCGACGGCCCGACGAGCAGGGTCGCGCGCTTCCCGGTTGTCCGCAGCGCCGCCACCGTCACCCCGTCCGCGCTTACCGCGGGCGCCTCAAGCCCTCGACTGATCAGTGCGGCAGGCACGGCGGTGCTGAGACCGGCAACGAGCCCTTGATCGGACAGGAGCGCGCCATGGCTCGTTGGTGGCGCCTCCGGGTCGAACTCCGGCCACGAGCCGATCGGCTGCACAAGCGCAGCGCCGGAGACACTCAACGGACCACCGTTGACGAGCAACCGCACTGCGGTGACGCTCGGCAGTTGCCGCAACGTCCACACGATCTGCGCGGACAAACGCTGAAGCTGCCCGGTCGTCACCTGCTGCACGCTGCCGGCCAAGTCGACGTCGGCTACCCCGTTGCCGTCGATCGGAACGGTGCCGACCAGGCCGGTGCCATGAGGCACCGCGGTGTAGACCGCCGGCGCCAGCTCTCGGCTCGGCCCGTCATCGACCAGCTCATGGACCAGCGTCGTCGCAAGGCCAGGCTCGTCCGGCGGCACCAGCACCGGATCGGGCACGAGCCTGGTCTCGGCGCGGTTGAAGAAGTAGATGACCGCCGGCTGCAAGGTCCGATCGGCATCTGAGGTGGACAGCAGGATGCCCGGCGGCAAGTGGGAGATCCGCCACTGCCCATCGCTTCGGGCCACGGTGAACCGCGCGTGCAAGGTGCCCGGCGCGACCCGATAGTTGCCTCGCGCATCAACCGTTCCGACCCGCGCGACGGCGACGTCGACGGTCCGCGGACCCACGCGGACAGTGGTGGTCGACTCGTACAACGTGGTGCCGGATGCGGTGTGCCAGACCGCTCCCGGGGCGAGGTACAGGCGGGCGATCGCGTAGTTGCCGTCGCTGTCGACCAGCGAGTTGAGGAATCCGGTGACGATTCGCTTCGGTGACATGCCCGACACCGGTGCGGACGCCACAACGTGGGCGATGTCGTTGGGCTCGAGCCCGCCGCCGGCGGGCAGCGCCCGGCCGACGTGCACAGAGCCCGAGGTCGGAACCGCAGCACAGCCGGCGAGTGCCACCGCGAACCCCGCCGCGGCGAGGGTGATCGCCGAACGATGCGCGCGAAGGCTAGGCACGCAGCGACTCCACCGCAGTCGTGCCGGCCTCGTCCGATCCGGCGACGTCGGGGCCGAGCGGAAGCGGCGAGGAGGTCACCGTCTCGCCTACTCGCCACGGCAGCGTGAGCCTGAAGACCGTGCCGCGTCCGGGCTCGCCCCAAGCCTGCAGCCAGCCGCCGTGCAGCCGCACATCCTCAAGTGCGATCGACAGGCCGAGCCCGGTTCCACCGGTCGCCCTCGCCCGAGCCGGATCGGCGCGCCAGAAGCGCCCGAAGACCAGCGATGCCTCACCTGGACGCAACCCCACGCCATGGTCACGGACGCAGATGGCGACACCGCCGTCGCCACCGCGCAGTCGCACCTCGATCGGCCCGCCCTCGGCATGTTCGATCGCGTTCTCGACCAAATTGCGAAGCACCCGGTCGATCCGGCGTGAGTCGACCTCGACGATGACCGCGTGATCGGGCAGGTCGGCGACCAAGGTGGAACCCCTGCTCTGCGCGATCGGCGCGGACAGCTCCACGACACGCGTGACCAGCCCACCGAGGTCAACCGGCTCGGCATCGAGCACGGCCGCGCCCGCGTCGTGCCGGCTGATCTCGAGCAGGTCCGCAAGCAGTAACTCGAACCGATCGAGCTGCGCCTGCAGCAACTCCGATGACCGCGCGAGCTCCGGCGGAAGGTCCGGGCTCGAATCGTGCAGGACGTCAGCCGCCATCCGGATCGTCGTGATCGGAGTACGCAGCTCATGCGACACGTCGGCGACGAACCGTCGCTGTAGTCGAGACAGCTCGCGCAGCTGCGAGATCTGTTGCTGCACGGTGTCAGCCATCCGGTTGAAGGACGCGGCGAGCGTCGCGAGATCGTCCTCGCCGCGTACCTTCATGCGCTCCTTCAACCGACCGGACGCCAGTCGTTCAGCAGTCGCGGCGGCTTGCCGCACCGGTCGGACGACCTGGCGGGTCACGACCGCGGCAATGCTCATCAGCAGGAGGACAAGCGCACCTCCGGCAAACAGCATCGTCCGCTCGACCAGCCGCACCGTCGCGGCCTCGCGAGTCAGCGGGAACAGGTAATACAGCTGATAGCGAACGCTGCCGGACTCGACCGGAGCGCCGAGGACCAGACCGGGTCCGCTCACACCGTCGGCGCTCGTGACAGTCGTGTAGGTCCACGCCTCGCGGGACCGATTCGACACCGCTCGCTGCAACGCGATCGGAATGCTCGCCGTCGACACATGCGGCAGGTACGGCGGAACGTAGGACGGCAAGCCCGGTGTCGCCGAGAGCAGGACGACATCGTAGTTCTGCTGATCGGGGTCCGGCGAAAGGGCGCTCACGACCCCCGACGCGGTCTGCTCGATCGACGCCTGGTTGGAGTGCGGCAGCGCGGCGAACTGGCCTTGCGCGTCCTCGACCCCGGAGCTGAGCTGACCCAGCGCCGAGCGCGTTGCCGAATCCAGCAGCCCACTGCGCACCTGATGCAGGATCGTCACGCCGATCAGCACGCTGACAGTTCCGGAGAGCAACAACGTGGTGGCGATCACGCGGGTCTGCAGCGAGCGGCGCCATCGATGACGCAGCGCGCTGCCGACCCGGCGGACGCCCTTGATCACGTCAATCCGGTCATCACGTCGGTCCGGCCTTGTAGCCGACTCCTCGCACTGTGACGACGATGTCGGGGTGCTCGGCGTCGCGTTCGACCTTCGCCCGCAGCCGCTGCACGTGGACGTTCACCAGCCGCGTGTCGGCGACGTGGCGGTAGCCCCAGACCTGCTCGAGCAACTGGTCGCGGGAGAAGACATGGCGAGGCTTGCGAGCGAGCGCGGTGAGCAGGTCGAACTCGAGCGGAGTCAACGCGATCGCGGCACCGTTGCGACTCACGACGTGACCAGCGATGTCGATCGTCAGATCGCCGATCATGAGCACTTCGTTCTCACCGTCATCGTTTCGCCGCAGCCGAGCGCGCATGCGCGCCACCAGCTCCTTCGGCTTGAACGGCTTGACGATGTAATCGTCGGCGCCTGACTCGAGGCCGATGACCACATCGATCGTGTCGCTTCGGGCGGTGAGCATGACGATAGGAATGCCGCTCTCGGCGCGGATCGCCCGGCAGACATCAACTCCGTCGGTGCCGGGCAGCATCAGGTCGAGGAGCACTAGGTCCGGCTTGACGACCCGAAAGGCGGTCAGCGCTTGGTCACCATCGCCGACGAACGAGGGCTCAAAGCCCTCGTTCCGCAGCACGATTCCCAGCATTTCGGCCAGCGCCGGATCATCATCAACCACAAGCACGCGTGCTTTCACCCGTCCATCGTCTCACCGCTCTGCGAACATGGCGGTTCCTTCCACTGGATCGAGGTCACCGATGTCCGGGTCATGGCCCCCTCCTGAGCCCGGCCAAGGCGACTGGACCAGCCCCAGCCAGCCGGCGCCACCCCCGCCGTACGCGGGTCAGCCGGGCGGTGGCTGGTCGACCTCGCCACCGCCTCCCCCGCCGTACGGCTGGGGGCAGTACGCCGCACCGCAGGCGCCTCGACCTGGCGTGATTCCGCTCCGTCCACTTGCGGTTGGTGAGCTGCTCGATGGTGCGTTCACCACGATCCGCCGCTACCCCGCTGCCACTCTCGGCCTTGCCGCGGCGGTGGCTCTTGTCGTCGAGCTCATCCAGGTGCCCGCGTCGTACTACCTGCTGCACGGGGTCACAACCGACGTGGGTAGCCGCACCAGCACCCTCGACGTGATCACGCTCATCGCCACCCTGCTCTCGACCGTCGTGCTGTCGGGCATGCTCACCGTGGTCGTCGGCCAGGCGGTGCTGGGCCGCCCGATGACAATCGGGCAGGCGTGGCAGGCAACCAAGCCGCTGTTCTGGCGACTGTTCGGCCTGTCGCTGCTGATCTTCGGGATCGCGATCGGGATCGTGATTATCGGAGTGCTGCCAGGCATCGCGATCCTGATCGCGGGCTCGACCGGCATCGGGGTGGCTGTCGCGTTCCTTGGTGGCTTCGCGGCCTCGATCCTCGACGTCTACATCCTGACGTTGCTGGTCTTCAGCACCCCAGCCCTGATGCTGGAAAAGCAGGGGATCCGCGCGGCCATGTCTCGATCCCGCACACTCGTCTCCGGCAGCTGGTGGCGAGTCTTTGGCATCGTGCTGCTCGCGAGCGTCATCGCTGAGGTCATTGCCGGGATCATCGTGGTGCCGTTCAGCATCGACAGTTTCACAAGCGTCTTCTCCACTCACCCCTCCGATCAGTACCGCTTCACGCCGTTGCTGCTCAAGGGCATCGGCACATTGATCGCGACGACGCTCGTGCGGCCGTTCACGTCCGGCCTGATTGCGCTGCTCTACCTCGACCGCCGGATGCGGGCGGAGGCCCTCGACCTCACCCTCCAACAGGCGGCAGCCCAATCGCCGTCATGAGCCAACCCGCTCCAATCACGCGAGCTGGTGCCCAGCGCGCAGCGCGGCACGAGCTGACCAAGTCGATCTACCACCGAAACGCAGAGCCCTGGCCGGTGCGCCTGGTCCGCGCCGCCGGCCGGCTGGTCGACCATGCGCTCAACAAGGCGTTGTCGGCGGCACCGAACGGAGCCGGTGGCGGCATCGCGCTCGTCCTCGTCATCGCGGTGGTGGCCATCGTCGTGTTCTGGCGGGTAGGCCCACCGCGCCGAGTGGCGAAGGTCGGTGCGGTGCTGCCCGCCGGGCAGTCGGTGTCCGCGGCGGAGCATCGGTCACTCGCCGAGCGGCCACCGGCCGCGGCGATCTGGCACACGGCGGTCATCGAAACGTATGCGCGCGGTCGCCTGCGAGCTCGAGGAACGCAGCGTCCTGCCGCCCAGGCCGGGACGCACCGCCACGGAGCTGGCACACGAGGCCGGCCACGCCGTGCCGACCGTGTCGGGTGAGCTCTCGCCGGGCCGCGGCGACCTTCAACGACATCGCGTACGGCGGCGCCGACGGCGACCCGGGCCGACTCTCGAGACGATGATGCCGCTGACGATGCCGTCCGCCGATCGTCACGAAGCCAGGTGCTCGCCCGATGACAGTGATTGCTGCCGAGCAGCCGTACGAGCTCGCCACGCTGTGGCGGCGGTAGCGCTATCCGGCGCTCGTGATCGTGATCGGGCTCGCGCTGATCACGATCCTCGCGGCGATCGGCCGGGCGCCAAACACCGGCGCTGCTCGACCCACGCAACGACTCACCCGACGGCGCACACGCGCTGGCGGCGCTGCTCGCGACCGCGGCGTGACTCGGTGAGCCGTTGCCAACAACCTCGAGTCAGCTCGACTCATCTGGCCCCACGACGATCGTGGTCGCCAACCCGGACGAGCTCTCCGAACGCGCTCTGCACGCGATCGCGTCGAGCAGCGCAACTGTGCTCCTCGTCGATCCGCTGCAGGACGCGCTGACGCGCGTTCGGTGTCAACGGCCACGCCCGACGCCCAAATCGGCAGCCACGACGATCGGTCCAGCGTGCACCCTGCCGGCCGCAGTCGACCGCAGGCTCGGCGCGGATCGCCGGCGATCTGTATGCGGTATCGGGCGACGTCACCGCCTGCTACCGCCAAGGTGGCGACGCTGCGCTGATCGAGTCGACGCGCCCCAACGGCGGCAACGACAATCGTGCTCGGCTCAGCCTCGACGTTCAGTAACGCGCAGCTCGCCACCCAAGGCGACGCGGCGCTCGCCCTCGGCCTGCTCGACACTCCGGTCGTTCAGTGGGTGCCGGCCGGCCTGGACGCCGGCGCCGCACCGAAGTCGCAACGGGGCCTGATCAACCTGCTGCCGCTCGCGTTGCTGTGGGCAACGCTGCAGCTGTTCATCGCGGTGGTCGTTCTCGCGCTCTGGCGGGCACGACGGCTCGGACCACCCGTCGTCGAGCCGCTGCCGGTCGTCGTTCGAGCCGCCGAGACCGTCGAGGGACGAGCCAGGCTGCTGCACGCCGCGCGCGCCCGAGGCGCAGCGGCCCGCTCGCTGCGAGCTGCGCGTCGGTGCAGCGGCTGTCCCACGTATTGCGGCTTGGTCCCGATGAGGACCGCGCGTCGGTCACGGCCCTGGTCGCCGAGCGCACGACACGGCCAGCGACCGAGGTCAGCTCGCTGCTCTACGGTGGCGAGCCGGCCGATGACGCCGCGCTCGTACAGCTCGCGCGAGAGCTGCCGCGAGCTCGAAGCCTCAGTGCACCACGACGACGCGTCGACTCCAGGAGGTCAGCAGTGAGGGAAAGTCAGCAGTGAGCCAGAGCCCCGAGTCGTCGTCGCACCATCCACCGCGTCCGCACCGGTCTCACCCGAGGCCGCTCGCGAGTCGCTGACCGCGCTGCGCGCCGAGGTCGGCAAAGCGGTCGTCGGCCAGGACGCCGCCGTCACCGGGCTGGTCGTCGCGCTGCTGTGCCAAGGCCATGTCCTGCTCGAAGGCGTGCCGGGCGTGGCGAAGACGCTGCTGGTCCGCACCATGGCGGCCGCGCTGTCGCTGGATTCCAAACGGGTGCAGTTCACCCCTGACCTGATGCCCGGCGATGTCACCGGATCACTGATCTACGACGCCCGAACCGCGCAGTTCGAGTTTCGCGAAGGCCCGGTCTTCACCAACCTGCTGCTGGCCGACGAGATCAACCGCACCCCGCCGAAGACCCAAGCCGCGCTGCTCGAAGCGATGGAGGAACGGCAGGTCAGCGTCGATGGCACCCCACGGCCGCTGCCGAGCCCGTTCCTTGTCGCGGCAACCCAGAACCCGGTCGAGTACGAAGGCACGTACGCGCTGCCCGAAGCACAGCTCGACCGCTTCCTGCTCAAGCTGACGGTGCCGCTTCCGGCTCGCGACGACGAGATCAACGTCTTGCTGCGTCACGACGCCGGCTTCGATCCGCGTGACCTCGCCGGCGCCGGCGTGCGCGCTGTCGCCGGGCCGCGCCGAGCTCGCCGCCGGCCGCCAGGCGGCCGGAGCAGTGCGGACCGCGCCAGAGGTGCTCGGCTACATCGTCGACGTCTGCCGCGCAACCCGAACCTCACCGTCGCTGTCGCTCGGCGCGTCACCGCGTGGCGCGACCGCGCTGCTGGCGACGTCGCAAGGCCTGGGCGTGGCTGTCCGGCCGCGACTACGTCACCCCCGACGACGTCAAGGCGCTGGCCCGGCCAACCCTGCGCCATCGGGTCAGCGTTCGGCCGGAGGCCGAGCTCGAAGGCGTGAACGCCGACGGCGTCCTCGACGGGGTGCTCGCGTCTGTCCCGGTCCCCCGCTGAGTTGAGCCGGCCACGCTGACATGGCACTGACCGGCCGCGCGCGTTCCTCGCCGCATTGTGTGGCGTCGCGATCGTCTTCGTGCGTGCCGCTCGGCGGCGCTCACCGTGCTCGCCGCATCGCGGTCCTGCCCGTCTTCTCGTCGTCGCTCGATCTCGCACTCGCCGCCTCGCCACGGTCGCTCACCTTCGAGCGCAGTCGGAGCGACGCAGCACGCGGTTGGGCGAGCCGGCCGAGGTCACCCTCACCCTGGTCAACACCGGCGCGCGCGCGCCTACGCGCTCAGGTACGAGATGCCTGGCCGCCGTCCGCCGCAGCGACCCCAAGGTCGTGGCGGGTCGACGTCGGCAGCGGCGACCGCGCCCGGCTGACCTCCGTCCTCGTGCCGACCCGACGCGGCGAGCGATGCAGCCGCCGGCGTGACCGTACGCGCGATCGGACCGCTCGGGACTTGCCGGCCGGCAGCGCACCCGCCCGGCCCCCTGGACAGTGCGGGTGCTGCCCGCCTTCACCAGCCGACGACTGCTGCCCGACAAGCTCGCTCGGCTACGCGAGCTCGACGGCTCGGTGGTGGCCCTCGTCCGTGGCCAAGGCACCGAGTTCGACTCGCTCCGCGACCTACGTCGGCGGCGATGATCCCCGGTCGATCGACTGGCGGGCGACCGCGCGGCGCAACGACGTCGTCGTCCGGACCTGGCGGCCAGAGCGTGACCGCCAGGTGCTTCTGGTTCTCGACACCGGCCGCACTGCGGCCGGCCGCGTCGGCGGCGCGCCACGATTCGAGGCGACGCTCGACGCCACCTTGCTGCTCGCCGCGCTCGCCCGCCATGCCGGCGACCGGGTCGGGCTGATCGCGCATGACCGACGGCTCCGGGCAGCGTCGACATGGCCCGGCCAGAGCGACGTGCTGCCATCGGTGATGCGCGCCACCGCGGCCTCGAGCCTGCGCTCGTCGAGACCGATGTCGGCGCGGTCGTCGCCGCGGTGCTTCGCCGACTTCGCCGGCGATCGCTCGTGGTCTGGTTCACCTCGCTCGAGCCGCACGGCGATCGAGACCGGGCTGCTGCCCGTCGTCGGCTCACTGGTCAAGCGCCACACGGTGGTCGTCGCATCGGTGTCGGACCCCCGCCTGACGAGTTGCGTTGCAGACCGCGCACGATGCGGTCGCGGCCTACGGCGCTGCCGCCGCCGAAGCCGCGCGGTCCGAGCGCGCCCGGATCAGCTCCGTGCTGCGGCGACGCGGCGTCATCGTGGTGTCCGCGCCGCCGGACGCCTTCGCCTCGACCGTCGCTGACACCTACCTCGACCTCAAGGCCGCTGGTCGGCTGTGACCCGCTCGTGACCTCGAAGGTGAAGCAACCGAACTCCAGCGCTCTGACGTGCACCAGCGCGACCGCGGGATCGGCGAACATGCTCCTCGAGACACGGATCGGGCCGACTCGCCCGGCCCGACCAGCCGGCCACCGAGGATCGCGCCGTCGGCGTCGTAGCGCGCGAAGACACCGCGGTGCCGACGCGAACAGTTCCGGACGGGATGCCATCTTGTCGCGCCGTCGACACGGCTCCGGATGGATGAACACCGGCCCAACCTCGTCGTACGCGCCTGGATCAGCACCGTGCCTCGTCGCCCACCGTCGCAACGGCGCGTACGACACCAGCGCGAGCCGCTCGCCCGGCCGGCTCACGCTGCAGGCAGCAGCGCATCGGGCTCCGCCACCGTCGGTCGATGACGATTCGCGGCGCTCTGCCGGCGTCGTCACGGTCGCGAAGCGCCGCAGGGCAACAGCCGGATCGATCGCTCGGATCTCATACGTTGCTTGTCATCGTGGTCATGGGTCAACCATGACGCCGCACCGTAGGCCGAGCCTGGCGGGATTCGGACCTGGCTCGGCTGTCGGCGGACCTGCGAGCGCAGCTGGGCAGCTCGGTCAGGCAGTCGATCCGCAGGTCCGCCTCGGCCGCCTCCGGCCACTTCGCCTGCAGGAACCCCCACGGCCCACGGCGGAGGTGGACCGCGAGCATGCCCGCCCGCTTTGCCGGCACCACGTCGTTGTCGACCCGGTCACCGACGTACGCGATCTGCTCGGCGCGCGCACCGAGAGTCCTCGGCGACCCGCTCGAAGAACGCGCGGTCTGGTTTGGCAGACGCCCCACGCTGCTCCGACGTCGCGACGACGTCGACCGGCAGCGTCGCCATGAACGGCTCGGCGCTGCTGCGGCTGATTGGCGAACACCGCAAGCCGGATATCCCTGCTCCCGCAGCAGCATTCAGCGTCGGGATCGCGTCGTCGTACAAGTCAGCTGTCGCTGATCGACCACCCGAGGCCGCTGGCGTCCTTCGCGGCGATCACAGCCTCGACGTCGACGTCCGGACCGAAAGTAGGCGAGGAGACTCGAGGTGTGGGCCGGCCAGCGGCGATCATCGCGCCGAACACCGCGTGGAACGTGAACCGCGGCACGCCGAGATAGCTCGGCCCAGCGATCCCAGTTTGCGGTCTCGTCGATCAACGTCTCGCCGAGATCAAAGACCACCCACGTCAACCGGTCTGGCCACCTAGCCCGCCACCTCCGCCATGTCGCCACGCGCCTCGACGCTCGAGATCGCCGGTCTCGCCTGCATCCACGCCGCGCCGGCCGAGCATCCAGACATAGCTGAGGAAGCACGCCTCGGCCACAAGCACCGATGCCGACGCGGACCCAGGTCGGCAGGCCCGACGGCGTGACGAACGCCTCGATGACCCCGGACACCGCAAGCACGAAGATCAACCCAGCGCGATCGTGACCGCGGCCCGGCCCTCCATGGCGAGCGCATCGGCACGACGTCGCGGACCCCGGGTCGATGACCGTCCAGCCGAGCCGCAGCCCCGTGCCGGCCGCGACAAAAACCGCCGTGAGCTCAAGGATCCCGTGCGGAGCGATCAGTCCGAAGAACAACCCGGTCTTGCCGGCCGCGACCATGTAGCCGCCGTCGACGCCGAGGTTGAGCATGTTGAGGAACAGCGCATAGATCGTCGGCAGGCCCAGCAGCACCCCGACAATCAGTGTGGACGCCGCCACCCAGACGTTGTTCGTCCACACCTGCGTCGCGAAGTCGTGCGCCGGCGCGGAGTGGTAATACTGCACGAACTCCTACTGGTCAGCGCACGCACGCTCGCGGCAGGCAGCAAGCCCCGCTGCACCGCCGGGTGGGTCGCGATCCACCAGCCGAAGCCGGTTGCGACGGCCAGCGAGACTACCGCCGTCGGCACCCACCAGGCGGCGGGTTCGATAGACCGCGACGGGGAACGTCACGACGAAGAACCGGGTGATGTCGCGCCACGCAGCGGAGTGTGTCCCGGTGACCGCCGCCCGAGCGTCGGCGACTGACCTCGACAGCCGGGCGACGAGCACCGGATCGGGCGAGCGGGTCTGCACGATCGCGAGCTGGGCGGCCACTCGCTGATAGAGCACCACAAGCTCCTCGATTTCGGCTCCCGGACATCTGCCGTGGTCGACGCGACTTCTCCACCAGGTCTTCCAGGCGCGCCCATTCCGCCCGGTGCGTGGCGATGAAGACGTCGACATCCATGACATCCAGGACACTAGTGGGATGCACCCCGACGAGCAGGTCGTCACCGGCGAGGCAGTCGCGCTCGATCTGCGACTGGCCGGGGTCGGCTCGCGCGGAGTCGCCGCGATCATCGACATTGCGATCGCGACGCTCGCTGAGCTGTTGGTGATCTCCGCGCTTGGTCTTGTCGGGTACGGCGCCAATGCGACGCCCAAACCGCGATCCTCCTGGTGGCAATCGTCGGGATCATCCTTGGCTACCCGGTCGCCTTCGAGACGCTGTGGCGGGGCCGCACGCTCGGCAAAGCGATCATGGGTCTCCGGGTGGTGCGCGACGACGGCGGCCCGATCCGGTTTCGTCACGCATTCGTTCGAGGCCTCACGGGTGTCGTCATCGAAAAGCCCGGCTTCAGCCTCGGTCTGTTGGCATTCATCCCGATGTTGGCCGGCCGGCGCAAGAAGCGAATCGGCGACCTTCTCGCGGGAACGGTCGTGTTGCAGGAACGCGTACCCGGCAACCTCGACGCGCCGATCGCGATGCCGCCGCCGCTGGCGTGGTGGGCAGCCTCGCTCGACCTGTCCGCGGTTGATGATGCGCTTGCGCTGCGGCTGCGGCAGTTCCTCGCCCGAGCCAACCAGTTCACGCCGGAGGCGCGCGCGAGCCTCGAGCACCAGCTCACGAGCGAGGTCGTGCTCAAAGTCGGCCCACCGCCGGCTCACACGCCGGGCTGGGCACTGATCGCGGCCGTACTCGCCGAACGCCGCCGCCGCGCCTTCGACGCGATGCGACCCCTCCCCGGCCAGCCACCGCCCGGCCAGCCACCGCCCGGCCAGCCACCGCCCGGCCAGCAATCCGCCGCTCAACCCGCCTGGGCGCCACCGCCGGTCGCCGTGCCGCCGGTCGCGGCGCCTGTCGAGACGCCCCCAGTCGAGATGCCGCCGGTCGAGACACCGCCTGCGGCAGGGCCGACAGCGCCTAGCACCAATCCGTTCGCTCCGCCCGGCTAGCGAACCCGGCAAGAACTGAAAAGCCGCTCATACCGGGGGCTTCGGCGTTTTGTCCGGTCGCGTCCGATTCCTCGGACCTGCTCAATCCCACGGCCGTTTAGGGGTGCTCTAGGACCCTTAAACGGCCATGATCTTGAAACGACCCTCAGGCGGGTCGGTTCGTGCCCGAACGCCCGCTTTTCCGCAACAATCACGCGAAGCGGGGGAAAAAACCGAAGCCCCTGCTAGTTAGCGCTTTCGGTTTTGGGTCGGTTTTTGGGGTTCGGGTTTTGGGGTTCCGGTTTCTTTGGGCCTGGCACCGGCCCGTGGCAGCTGACCTAGTAGCGGTAGGTGTCCGGCTTGAACGGGCCGTGGACTGGGACGCCGATGTAGGCGGCCTGCTCGTCGGTCAGCGTCGTGAGTCGTACGCCGAGGGCGTCGAGGTGCAGCCGCGCGACCTTCTCGTCGAGATGCTTGGGCAGCACATGGACGCCGACCGGGTAATCGGCGGTCTTGGTGAACAGCTCCACCTGCGCGATGGTCTGGTTGGTGAAGGAGTTGCTCATCACGAACGACGGATGACCGGTCGCGTTGCCCAAGTTCAGCAGCCGGCCCTCGCTGAGGACGAGGATCGAGTGGCCGTCGGCGAAGAACCACTCGTCGACCTGCGGCTTGATGTTTGAGCGACGAATGCCGGGCGTTGCGGCCAGCCCGGCCATGTCGATCTCGTTGTCGAAGTGACCGATGTTGCCGACGATCGCGCCCTGCTTCATCTTGCGCCATGTCCGCCGGCCATGATGATGTTGTAGTTGCCGGTCGCGGTCACGAAGATGTCGGCCGTCTCGACCACATCGGCGAGCGTCGCAACCTGATAGCCATCCATCGCAGCCTGCAAAGCGCAGATCGGGTCGATCTCGGTGATGATCACGCGGGCGCCCTGGCCGCGAAGTGACTCTGCGCAGCCCTTGCCGACGTCGCCGTAGCCGCAGACGAGGGCAACCTTGCCGCCGATGAGGACATCGGTGCCGCGGTTGATGCCGTCGATCAGCGAGTGACGGCAGCCGTACTTGTTGTCGAACTTCGACTTGGTCACGGAGTCGTTGACGTTGATCGCCGGGAACAGTAGCTCGCCGCGTTCGTGCATCTGGTAGAGGCGATGCACCCCGGTTGTCGTCTCTTCTGTGACGCCCTTGATCGAGTTGGCGATCTCGGTCCAGCGAGTCGGGCTCTCGGCGAGTGATCGCGTGAGCAGCCCGAGAACGACGGCGTACTCCTCGGTGTCTGCCGTCGACGGGTCAGGCACCACTCCGGCCTTCTCGAACTCGACGCCCTTGTGCACGAGCAACGTGGCGTCGCCGCCATCGTCGAGCAGCATGTTCGGGCCGCTGCCGTCCGGCCAACGCAACGCCTGCTCGGCCAGCTCCCAGTACTCCTCGAGCGTCTCGCCCTTCCAGGCGAACACCGGCACACCGGAGGGCGCCTCGGTCGTTCCGTCCGGCCCGACCACAACAGCGGCGGCCGCATGGTCCTGGGTGGAGAAGATGTTGCACGAGGCCCACCGGACCTCGGCGCCGAGCGCGACGAGGGTCTCGATCAGCACCGCCGTCTGCACCGTCATGTGGAGCGAGCCGGTGATGCGGGCGCCCGCGAGCGGTGCGGCGGCGCCGAACTCAGCGCGCATCGACATCAAGCCGGGCATCTCGTGCTCGGCCAACGTGATCTCTTTGCGACCGAAGTCAGCGAGCGTCAAGTCGGCGACGCGGTAGTCCATGGATTCTCCTCGACGGAACAGCGGGGAACGGGAACGGGGAACGGGATCAGGTCAAAGGGTACGGGGAACTGCGAGCGCACGCTTGAGCTCATCGATCGGGACGATCGGAGTGGGATCAAGACCGTACGCCAGTCCAAGGTAGACGCTGGCGTAGTCGAGCAGGCCGACGAGCGAGGCCAGCCGCTCAACCGCGGAGCTGCCCTGGGCGCTCAGCACCGAGACCGAGACGCCCCGATCCGCCGCGACCTCGGCTGAGACCACAGCTCGTCGAGCGGCGATCTCGTCCTCGGCGTCATCGCGAACCAGGACCAGGCGCAGCCGCAACGGCGAGGCCTCGTCCACCCGGTCGCGGAACAGATCATCATCGGCCGCGCCGCGAGCGAGCGGTCCATCGAGGGCCACGATCTGGTTGTGGTCGGCCTCGGGCAATGCCCCGGCGATCGCCGGCCACTTGGCGTTTTCGGCTAGCTGGCAGACTGCCCGAAGCGCGGCGACCGGACCGATTTGGCCCGATCCCCAGACCATCGGCAAGGTGTCTGCCAACTCGGCTGCGAAGGTCTTTGCCGGGTTGATGAACGACTCGCGGTCGGGCCCGCACAGCGAAGCCATCGACTCCAGCTGCAACGCCGCTGCCTCGAGGTCAGCACCGTCCTGACCAAGCTCGAGCAGCCCCAGCCGCTCGGCTACGACCAGCAGCGGCACCGCCAGCGCCCACATCGAGGACCGCGGCGAGAGTTCCTTGGTGACGGCCACGAACGAGCCACCGCCGGTCAGGCATTGCGCCTCGAGCGCGGAGTCGGTCGCCCCGACACCGAGCAGCCGGGTGCCGCGACGCGCGGCCTCGCCTGCCGCGCTGAGCGTCTCGGCAGTTGTGCCCGAGCACGACACGGCCATCACAAGGTCAGCGGCTCCGACCCAGCCAGGCAGACCGTAGCCGCGGTGAACGATGATCGGCACCGGGCAGCGCAGCCCCGCGATCGCGGCCAGCACATCGCCGGAGATCCCCGACCCGCCCATGCCAGACACGACGACCGCCCGCGGTCGCGAGTCCAGTGCGAGCGCGGCAAGGTTCGCTTCGCGCGCCGCGGTAAGTGAGGCGCGAACCTGTGCGGCCGATGTCGCTACCGCGCGCAGCATGTCCTGCGGGTCAGCCTCGGCCAGCCCGTCGACGTCGTCGAGCCGATCGAGGTCGAGCTCGGTCAGGACGCGCCGTCCGGACGGCGGGCCTCGTCGACGAGCAGCACGGGGATGTTGTCGCGTACCGGGTAGGCATAGCCGCAGCCGGTGCAGACGAGCTCACTTGCGGCGTCGTCCACTCGCAGCTCGGCGCGGCAGTTTGGGCAGGCCAAAATCTCGAGCAAGGCGGGGTCAAGGTCCACGACGACACCTTAGTGTCCGCGCCCATGTCCGGCGCGGCCCTCTGGAGTTGTCCCGGCGGCTAGCCCCGCACGATCGCGAGGACCTCGTCGCGCAGCGTGGCCACCGCCGCGGCGTCAGGCGCCTCGATATTCAATCGCAGCAGCGGCTCGGTGTTGGACGGGCGCAGGTTGAACCACGATCCGTCAGGCAGGTCGACCGTCAGCCCGTCGAGATCGTCGACCACGACGCCGGCACGGCCCTCGAATGCCGCCCGCACCGCCTCGGCCGACCTGGTCACGTCCGCGACCTCACTGTTGATCTCGCCGGACTGTGCGTAGCGGCTGAACTTCGTGAGCAGGTCCGACAACGTCCCGGGCTGCGTGCCAAGGGCGGCGACCACGTGGAGCGCTGCCAGCATCCCGGAGTCGGCCCGCCAAAAGTCGCGGAAGTAGAAGTGACCCGAGTGCTCACCGCCGAAAGCCGCGCCGGTCTCAGCCATCGTCGCCTTAATGAATGAGTGGCCGACCCGGGTCCGGAGCGGGACACCGCCGTGCTCGCGAACGATCTCCGGCACGGCGTGGGAGGTGATCAGGTTGTGAATGATCGTGGTGCCCGGCTCGCGATCGATTGCTCGGGTCGCGATCAGCGCAGTCAACGCCGATGGCGACACCAACTCGCCCCGCTCGTCGACGACAAAGCATCGGTCGGCATCGCCGTCGAAGGCCAGCCCGATGTCAGCCCCAGTCTCGCGGACCTTCGCCTGGAGATCGACGAGGTTGGCAGGATCGATCGGGTTCGCCTCGTGGTTGGGGAAGTTGCCGTCGAGCTCAAAGAACAACGGCGTCACCTCGAGCGGGAGGTCGGCGAACACCTCCGGCACCGTGAGGCCGCCCATACCGTTGCCGGCGTCGACGACAACGCGGAGCGGCCGGATGTCGCGAATACCGGGCACCAGGCCCTTGAGGTACGTCGAATAGTCGGCGATCAGGTCGCGCCGGCTGACCCGACCTGTGGGCCCGTCGTGGGTCGGCACGCCGTCCTCTGCCAGGGCTCGAATCTCGGCCAGCCCGCTGTCCTGCCCGACCGGGGCGGCTCCCGCACGGCACAGTTTGATGCCGTTGTAGCGCGCCGGGTTGTGGCTCGCCGTGAACATCGCGCCAGGGATGTCGAGACTGCCGGCCGCGTAGTAGAGCATGTCGGTCGATGCCAGGCCGACATCGACGACGTCGGCGCCCTGTGACGTCGCTCCGGCAGCAAACGCCGCCGCCAGGCCCGGCGAGGACTCACGCATGTCGTAACCGATCACGATGCGGTCCGCGCGAAGGTAGTGAACGAAGGCCCCGCCGATCTCGTGTGCGATCGCCTCGTTGAGCTGATCAGGGACGACGCCCCGGATGTCGTACGCCTTGACGATGTCCCCGAGGCTCGCCGTCACGCCTGCGACGCTAGCTCACCGGGTTGATCGATCGGTACTGAAAGACCGGTACGACGGTTCAGCTGGCCTTACGCTTCGTCGCCCGGTTGAGGACGTCGGAGATGTCCAGCCGGCCGGCGTTGTCCTCCCACACCCGATGCTCACAGTTGTGGCACGAGGAGAAGTTCACCGGCGTGCCGTCTGTGAGGGTCATGGCGAGCGTCGTCAGACGCTGGCTGCCGCAGCTGGGGCACTCGGCGCCGCTTCGAGCGCCGCGACGCGTGAGCGACGACGGCTGGGCGGAGCGGGTCTCGGTGACAGGCGAACTGGTGGGCTTCATGTGATGGGTGCTCCCGTTGTGGGCAACTGGGTCTCGACCTTCCCATCGGCACGGCCCTGGATTTCCTTGAGGAACGGGATGTTCCCGGCAAATCGGGCGCACCTCGGTGAGCGCGCCAGCAAGATCGGTTCGTTCGATAAGCAAAAGGCGCTAACTAGCAAAGGACTCGGGCGTTTTGTCCCTTAGCGCGCGGATCGTTCGGTTCCCCACGACCCTCATGTGACATAGCGGCAGCCCTGGCTACCCCTATGTCACATACGAACGCTCTAAACGCCAAGATCAGCCACAAGAATCAGACGTCACGTAACAAAACGCCCAAGCCCGTAGCAGTTAGCGCAGTTGAGCTTTGACGCGCGTGGCCTTACGCAGTGGGGTTGGGGACGGCTCGCAGGTGGGCTCTTCGGCCGACCTCGGCGGGGTCCGGGTCGTGCTGAGCGGCCGGTCGAGGGATCGGCCTCGCGGCCTCGCGGACGGCGTCGGCAAGCGCTTCGAGGTCATCGATGCCCGGTACCGCGCGCTCAGCGTCGATGTCGAGGCGCAGCACCTCCCAGCCCCGAGGGGCTGTCAGGCCGCCCGCGTGGACCTCACACAGGTCGTAGGAATGCGGCTCGGCGTAGGTCGCGAGCGGGCCAACGACCGCAGTCGAGTCCGAGTAGACATACGTGAGGGTGGCGACCGCAGAGCGGGCACACGCAGTCCGCGAGCAGCGGCGCAAAGGGCTCACCAGCGCGACGGTATCCGCCCGAAGCCGGTTGCGGCTATCACCGCGCCTTGGAACCCCGCCCGTGTCGCCGGACCTCATACGCTGCAGCGTGACCCGCGACCGCCACGGACGAGGCATTCGTGGCCCGCTGGTCCCCCCTGGAGTGCCGATCTCGGCCTCGCCGGCCGACCGCTTCGATCGGATCGCCAGCGAAGCGGTCGAGCACGTCGAGCACCGCTGGCGCGACCAGCTCGCCAACGTGGAGTTCGCGGTCGACCTGGTGCCCGGCGCCGACGTACCCAGCAACCACCCGGCGATGGACGGCGCAATCGAATCGGCCGGAGTGCTCCTCGCCCAGATCCTTCCCGGCACGGGTCGAGGGCCGGCCCATATCGTGCTCTACCGAAAGCCCATCGAGCTGCGGGCGCACAACCTGGAGGACCTCGAGGACCTCGTCCACGACGTCGTCGTCCAGGTCATCGCCAACTATCTCGGGCTTGAGCCCGAGGTGGTAGACCCCGGCTTCGGCAGCAGCGAGCCTCCGCCCGAGCAATGAGCGGGCAACGCCGCTAGCGCATCGCGATCCGAGGGTTTGACCTCACCGCGGGCAGCACGATCGGCGTCGGCAGCGCCACGAGAGGTTCGCCGGTAATCAATGCGCCATGCGCGCCGGCAAAGCTCAGTACGCGTACGCCATAGACCGGCCCGGCACCGGTTGAGGTCACGACGAACGGCCATGTTCCGGTCCCGGTCACTACCTTGGCTGGCTTGACCGTGGTGGTGATATCGACCGTCACACTGCGCCCGGCCGGCACCGTGATGCTGCGGCTGCCGCCCTCGGGAGTGGTGACCTGCACTTGACCAGCAGCCTTCGGGGCGGACAGCAGCAAGAGCGTGTGGCCGCCATCGGGTGCACGACCCAACGCGAAGCCGGCCGAGCCAACCAGCGGCGCTGCGGCGGCAAGCCACATCAGATCGGGCCGCGTGTGTCGAGGTCGTGACCGAGAGCCCCTCGCGGAGACGGGCTGATCACTGGTCAACGCGACCGCGCCGGTCGTGCGGTCGAACGCGCTGTCAAGGCTCACCACGAGGGTGTGGCCGGCGCGCACCACCACCTGATTGTCACCCGCCGGCGTGAACGAGCCGGAGCTCGTGACCAGCCGCAGATCGACCGTCGCGGCAAGGCTGCCCGGATCGGCCAGCACGAGCTGGCGCGGGCCGGGCCCGGGGCGAATCCGGCAACCACTGCGGAGCGACCCGGCGCTGCCGTTGCCGGAAGGTAGTCGCCGCCGTCGGAGCGAAGAGCAGCGGTGCGCCGATCGAGCAGTGAAGCGCGTCACCGCACCACTGGTGGCGTGGACGTGGACCGCAAGGTCGCCAGGTCCGGGGCCATGGTCGCGATCCCGATCCGGGTTGCCGACATCGGGGGCACGCGCATCGTCTCGAGTCGGGTCGTGGCGACCGGGCCTTTGGCGCCCCACAACGTGATCGTCACCTCGGCAGCGGTCGGGGCGGGATTGGCCACTGCAAGAACGTCGGAGAACCCGACCCGGCCATCGGCGCCGGCAAACCACCAGTCCGTGGCGGGGGCGACGCAGCGTACGCCGGACAGCGCGCGGTATCGGCCTGTGCTGGTCAACAGACCCTGGTCGGCCACCAGCGACGCCGCGACCGATCCGTTCGCCCGATCGCGATCGCCTCGTCGGTCTTGGGTTGGCTGCCGACGACGACCTCCGGCGACGGCGAGACTGTCGTTCGCTTGCTCTTAGCGCGGGCGAGCACTGTTGCGGTCACTGTGCCCGCGCTCTTTGACGGCGGTGAGAGCGCAGCCGCAACGTCCGCCGCGATCGCGTGCTAGTGGTGGCGGTGGCGGCGCCGCCAACGTCCGGGCACACCAGCGTCGCCGAGGTCACCGGCGCAGTGGCAACGCTCGGCCGTGCCGCATGCGAGGCGGTCGAACCAGTGACTCCGCCAACCACGGCAAGTGCGACCAGCGCGACCAGCGCAATCAGCACCGCAATGGGAGGCCGTCTCATGCGGCACCAGCCGGCTGGACCTGTGGCAACGCTTCGGCCTCGGCCTCGAGGTCATCCGGCCGGCGGGCCGGGATCGTCGGCCAGCAGCACGACGACGACCGCCGCGAGCTCCACCCAAAGCCAACGATGGCGCGGGCCGTTCGCGTAGCCGACCCGCAAGATGCCACTGCTCGCCGGCACCTCGAATGCCTGCGCCCAGCCGTACGCCGTCGTGCCTACCAACGGCTTGCCGTCAAGGCTCGCATGCCAGTGCGGGCTGGCCGGCTCGGCGAGCACGGCGAGGCGGCCGTCCGACCCTGGCGGCAGGATGGAGTTCGCCGAGCCCGGCCGAGGCCCCCAGCGTGGACACCCGATGGCGAGGGCACACCGCCACCGAGGGCCGTGCTCGCCGCCGATCCGTGCAAGCACCGTGAGCTCCCCGTCGGCAGTGACGACCGCCACACGGTCGCGCCCGGCGCGGGTACGACGGTCAAGGTGGCGGCGCGGCCAAGTGCTGACTGCACCCGTGATGCGCTCCTGCCTGGGGCCACGACGTACTCGATGTCGAACGGCGCCAGCTCGGCGCCGCACCCGCCCGCCCGGCGACGAGGTCACGCACTGCGGATTCGAGGTGAACCGCGGCCGCGCTCGGCTTGCCCGTCGGTGCGGTGTCAGCGTCGCCGAGCTGCGGCCCGCTCCCGACGACGCACCAACGAATACGAGATCACCGGTCCGGTTGAGTCGAGCACGAGAGCGCGCGGACGACGTCGGCTTCAATGCCAGCTCCGAAGAAACGAACAACGGCAACACCTGTGGGTCGCGACCGGTCAACGGCCCGCCGGCACCTCGCACGAGCCAGCCCGCCGCCGAGTGTCACCGTCGCCGCAACCGACAGCCAGCACGAGCACGATCGCCGCGGGCTGGCGCCAGCCGAAGCTCTGGTTGCGCAGCGCCGGGCGCGCGCCGGTGGCGGCGACCAACGCCGCCAGCGAGTGCCCCAGCGCCCGCGACCAGCAGAACGCAATGCCGGGCCAGTGCCGGCTTGCCGGAAGCCGCGCTGACGCCCGCGTGCCGGGTAATCACCGATTGCGACCGCGATGCCGCCCACCAGCAACGCGCACCGGTACGCGCGACGGCGACCCGGCTCCGCCGGGTCAGGCCGAGCAATGCCGCGGCGAAGCGATCGGGATCCCGATCCAGATCGGCGGCTGCGCCGGGCCGCCGGCACGAAGCAACGCCAACGCGATCCCGGTCGGCGCCCGGTGCGACGGTGTAAAACTCCGGCAGGCCGCTGCCGAGCAGCAGAGCCGCGGCTGAGCGAACACATGCCAACTCCACGGCACGAGCACGACCAATGGCACGCGAGGATGACGACGAGGCTGACGCGAGGCGCCGGAGCGCAGCCGCGGAGTCGGCGAGCTCAACGCATGAAGCCGACGCCGACGCAAAGCCCGGCACGGCGATCAGCCACAGCACCGGCGAGAACGCCGCGACCAACGCCAGCAGCAGTCCGGCACCGGCACCGCGACGCCAGCCCGACCCCGCTCGGACCGCACGCCTTGCGCGCAGGCGCGGATCACCTGTGGCAGCACGATCGCGATCGACGACGACGTCGATGCGACCGCCCGCGATCGCACCGGTCACTGCCGGCAGCAACGAATAGACGACCGCGACCCAGATCCGGACCCGGTCGCGCGGATGTCAACGGCCCGAGCCGCGGTGTAGGCGCTGAGCGCCGCCAACGGCACGGCGCCAAGGAGCACACGTCGATGACCAGCCAGACCTTGCCCAACGCGATCGACGAGAGCACCGCGAGGATCGCCAAGGACGGCGGTGCCGGCGTGACCGACCCGAGCGCCGACGGGTGCCACGACGCCGATGTACGTCGACCACAGGTCGCTCGCGCCGCCCGGCGCCGGCAGCAACCGGCCACCGTGCAGGGTCGAGCTCGAGCAGGTGACGGTCGGCGATCAGCGCCAGCACCGACATGACGGCGAACATCATGGTCGCCGGCCGGCGAAAGAACCGCGCAAACAGGCTCTCATCCAAAGCGAGTGACTCGGACTCCTCGGAGACCGGGCCGGTCTCCGCCGCCGTGGCGCGGCGAAGCGGCACCACCCGGTAAGCGCCGAGCCGGCCGACCCGGAACGGCGACGCTCGCCAGCGGCTACCCGCCGGTCGGGAACAGACCGCCGCAGCTCCCGATGCGGCACCTCGCGTGACCGCGACCGATCCCGACGGCCGGTCAGCACCAGGCCGGGCTGGGCGAAGACACTGACGACGGCCAGCAGCTCCGCGCCCGCTCGGGCCGGCTCGACGCGACAAGACGCAGCAGGCCGAGCGCCCGAAGCACACCGCCCACGACGTACCGCGACCAACAACACTGGCACCAGCCATGCCGCAGTGTTTGTCAGCACGACCTGCATGCCCGAGCGCCGACGGAGGACGCGGGCGAGCCGGTCTGCACTGATGACGCCCGACGCCCCGAGGCTGGGCGCGCGCGTGGCGCACGATCGCACGTGCGTCCGACCACGACGCGCCCACCGGCGGCGTTGACCCGCCAGCCGAGGTCGACGTCGTCGCCGTAGGTCGACCAGGCCGGGTCAAGGCCGCCGAGCCGATCCCAGACATCGCGCCGGATCAGCGCGCCGGCCGTGCTGACCGCCAACACCTCGTCGACATCGTCGCTTTGACCCTGGTCCAGCTCGATGCCGTCGAAACCGCGTCAATGTGCCCGGTCGCGTCAATGGTGAGTCCGGCCTCAAGCAGCCGGGCGCCATCCCAGCCGCGCACCTTGGGTCCGACCAGCCACACCGACGGCGAGTGGCGTGACCCGGATCAGGCAGCTCGTCGAGCGCGGTCGGGTCGGGGGCGCAGTCGTCGTGAAGGAGCCAGATCCATTCGACGACCGGACGGGGACCGTGGTCATCGTCATCGTCATCGTCGAAGTCGTCGGCGCCGTCAGGGTCGGCGTTGTGAGAGTCGCCGTCGAGGCGCGCCGGAGGCCCGACAGTGTCGTCTTGGGGAACCCGCGCGTAGGCGTCGACGGCAGCGTTGACCGCGTCCCCGAACGGAGTCTCGCGCGGCAGCGACAGGACGCAGTGCGCGCCAATTGCGTCCGAGACCAGCGCCAACGAGTCGTCCGTGCTCGCGGTGTCGGCGCGCGACGAGCAGGTCGGGCGGTCGAGTCTGCGCCGCGAGTGCGTCAAGTACCTCGGGCAACCAATGCGCGCCGTCGTGGCAGACCAATACAGCGGTTACGCGGTGGCCCGAATGGCGAGGGCGAGGTGGCGTCTCTGTCATCGATTGGCTGTCTTCAACCAGCAATGCCGGTATCGGCGAACGGTGTCCCAGCCTATTGCACAGCAGTTCAGCGCCGAGCCTCGCTCGAGGACAGCGCGACGGATCGACGCCGGCAGCCCGGTGTCAGACGACGCGGCGCTTGAGCCGACGGCGCTCGCGCTCGGACAGGCCACCCCAGATGCCGAACCGCTCGTCGTGCGCAAGCGCGTAGGTCAGGCAGTCACCGCGGACGTCGCACCGCCCGCAGACCCGCTTCGCCTCGCGAGTGGATCCGCCCTTCTCGGGGAAGAAGGCCTCCGGGTCGGTCTGCGCGCACAGCGCTTCTTCCTGCCAAGGCAAGTCTGCGACTCGTCGTCAGGGTCCAGCAGGATGAGCGGCTCGGTCATAGCGCCTCCACGTCACTCGGCACGCACCCGATCGATGGAAGCGGCGCGCGGCGTGTCCTGGTCAGCACGGTGATGCGGTCCAAGGGGAATGACACGCCTGGAATTACACGCGCGTCGTACCCTGAAAGTCAAGCGGGCGGGTGGTATTGCCCGGCCTCTCAACGATTCGGGCCGACGGACCGGTCGCCGCCGCCGGTTCGCCTCTTCGCCGCGGCCGCCTTTTTTGCCCCAGTTTGTACCGTGGCGAGCGTTCGGCGTTTGGTGGCCGCCGGCTTCGCTGCCCGGGCCTTGGCGGGCACCGATCTCGAAGGAGGTGAGGTTTTTGCGCCGGCCGGCCCGATTCGACCGGCAACTGCGCGGATTCTGATCCGAAGGTGACAGGAGGCCGGGTCTCGGGACGAGCTGTCCCGGTCGGGCAGCGCGTCCGGCAGTGGATCCGGCAGCGGCTCAGACAGCTGCGCCAGCTCCGGCGGAATCGCCGGGATGTCGATCACCATCGTCCCTGCCTCGGTCTGGCGGAACCGCTCGGCATCGCGGGCATCCCGTCGACGATCGACGACGTTGCGCATCCGGCTGGTCAGCGAACGGCGGCCCCGGCCGGACAGTCCCTCGGCGAACTCATCAAGCACCTCGTGCAGCACCCGGTCGCGTTCGCGCTCGAGCCATTGGTCACGCTCGCCCAGGTAGGCGAGCAGTGCCTGGCCGGCGCCGACGAGGCGATCGGTGCCGCCACCCAGAGTTCCGGTAACCCCGCGGATCGCCGCGAACTGCCCCGTGAGGGACCGACTCATCTCGGTGAGGCCGGACTTGACCTCCGCTTGAACCGCTTCAAGAACGCTGTGCGCCGCGGCGCCGTGCGCTTCGAGGGTCGCAGCGATGGTGGAGTTGGCGGCACCGACCGTCGACTCGACCTGGTCACGGACCTCATCGAGTGCATCGGCGAGGTCGTGGCGCAGCGCAGGCTGGCGAGCTCAGTGCCGAAGCCTTCGACAACAGCAGCGTGAAGCCGCTCGCGAGGCGGGTGCCAACCCTTCGAGCACGCCGCTGCAGCCGTTCGAGGCGCGTCTCGAGGGCGGCGAAGTGTGGCTGGGTCCATCGCCGCGTTGCGCATCAACGCCTCGAGCCGCTCGGCCAGCCCGTCGAGGGTATCCTCGATCGCGGCGAGCCTCGCCTCGACCGCGTCATCCGCCGAACTCGGCGCCGAGCGTCAGATCGACGGTTCGGTCAGCACCCGCGACACCGACCAACGTCTCCAGTCGGCGAGACATCGCCGCCTGCTCGCTCGCTGTCACCGTGTACGGATCCGTGTCCACCCTGGCTCCCAGCCCTCGCGCAAAATGCCGTCGCGTGTGGTCAGCCTGCCACGTCGAGTTCTTTCGGCGGGGGTGACACGACGTTGCCGTAGAGGTGGTTCGTTGCCGAGCGGGCCGACCGGCTGCTGCCGCGATCGCTTCGAGCTCGGCGGGAGTGCGGCGGGAGCCGTGTTGGGAGCCGGCCATGCGGCTGATCGTCTCCTCCATCAGCGTGCCGCCGAGGTCGTCGACGCCGCCGTGCAGCATCTCGACGCTGCCTTCGCCGCCGAGCTTCACCCAAGAGGTCTGGATGTGGTCGATGCCGCCGTGCAGCAGGATCCGCGCCATCGCGTGCACCGCTCGGTTCTCGCGGCGAGTCGAGCCGGGTCGCGCCACGCCGGCGAGGTAGAGCGGCGCGTTGTGGTGGACGAACGGCAGCGGAACGAACTCGGTGAACCCGCCGGTCTCACTCCTGGATTCGGGCGAGCAGTTTGAGATGCGCGACCCAGTGCGCGGGGGTGTCGACGTGGCCGTACATCATCGTCGAGGTGGTCGGCAGCCCGAGTGCGGTGCGCCGTGGTGACGACCTCGACCCAGGTGGCGGCCGGCAGCTTGCCCTTGGTCAGCACCCAGCGGACGTCGTCGTCGAGGATCTCCGCCGCCGTGCCGGGCAGCGAGTCGACGCCCGCCTCGCTTCGCCGCGATCAGCCAGTCGCGGATCGACATCGCCCATCCGCGACGCGCCGTTGACGACCTCCATCGGGCTGAACGCGTGCAGGTGCAGCGACGGGCTGGCGGCGCTTGATCTCGCGGGCGAGGTCGAAGTACGCGGTGGCGGGCAGCTCCGGTGAGATGCCGCCCTGCATGCAGACCTCGGTCGCACCGACCGCACGGCCGCGTCGGCGCGCGCGCCGACCTCGTCGAGCGACAGCGTGTAGGCGTCGGCGTCGGTGCGCCGCTGCGCGAAGGCGCAGAACCGGCAGCCGGTGTAACAGACGTTGGTGAAGTTGATGTTGCGGTTGACGACGTAGGTGACCGTGTCGCCGACCGCGTCGCGGCGCAGGTCGTCGGCGAGGCGGGCAAGCGCGTCGATCTCCGCGCCGGGCAGCGCCTCGAACAACACCAGCGCATCAGCGTCGCTGATGCCCGGCCGGGTCGGCCTCGGCGTGACGAAGTGCGGCCGCGAACGTCGGGCCTAGCCGCTCGACCCGGGCCGGCTCGGCCACGGCGCTGCCCCGATGCCGCGCCTCATCGCTGACCTGCACCGCATCCCAGTCGCCGTACGCCGTGTCGACGTCGGACCGCGCCAGCTCGCGGCGTCCCTCGGTGTCGATCGCCTCGAACAGGTCGGTGCGGCCGGCGTCATCCCAGCCACCGTCGGGCTCCTGCCACGCCAGCCCGGACGGGCATCACGTCGTCCGCGCCAGCCCGCGCGCGTCGCGCAGCGCCTCGACGTGCGGGCGCAGCCGCGGATCCAGCCACGGCTCCTCGAGATAGCGCGGATGGGCGGTCAGCCGCTCGGTCAGCGTGAACCCGGACTCGGCGCTCACCCGGCCAGATCGTCGAGCTGCGGCCACGGCCGCTCGGGGTTGACGTGGTCCGGCGTCACCGGGGACACGCCGCCCCAGTCGTCGATGCCCGCCGCCGAGCAGCCGGCGGCACTCGTCGAGTCGACCAGGTTCGGCGGCGCCTGCACCCGCACCTGCGGCCCGAGCACCAGCCGGGCGACCGCGACCGTCGCGATGTAATTGTCGAGATCGAGATCGTCCTTGCTTCGCATCGCGGTGTCAGGCTTCGCCCGGAAGTTCTGGACGATCACCTCCTGGATGTGGCCGTACTGCCGCGCCATCGCGCGCAGCGCAAACAGCGACTCGACCCGATCGGACTCGCTCTCACCGATGCCGACCAGCATGCCCGTGGTGAACGCAATGTTGCTGCGGCCGGCGTCCTCGATCGCCCGCAGCCGGACCGCCGGATCCTTGTCGGGGCTGCCGAGATGCGCCGGCACGTCGGCGGTGGTCTCCAGCATCATGCCCATCGACGGCGCGACCGGCTTGAGCCGCTGCAGGTCCTCCCACGACATGACACCCCGGGTTCAGATGCGGCAGCAGCCCGGTCTCCTCCAACACCCGGATCGCCATCGCCCGCACGTAGCCCAGGGTCGAGTCGAAGCCGTGCTCGTCGAGCCACTGCCCGCGCCTGCGGCCACCGGTCCTCCGGCTGATCGCCGAGCGTGAACAGCGCCTCCTTGCAGCCTAGCGGCGGCGCCCTGCCCGGGCGATGTCCACCACCTCGTCCGGCGAGAGGTACGGCGCCGGCAAGCGACCCGGAGTCGTCGCGAACGTGCAGTAGTGGCAGCGATCACGACACAGCCGGGTCAGCGGGATGAAGACCTTGCGGCTGTAGGTGACGTGCCCGGCCGGCCGATCGCTGTCAGCCCGGCGTCGCGAACCCGCCCGGCGACAGCGCACAGCCGGTCAAGATCCTCGCCACGCGCGTGCAGCAGGATCTCGGCCTCAGTCGCATCCAGCGGCTTGCCGTCATCGGCCCGCCGCAACGCCCGGCGCATCGCACTCGGCGCAATCACGGTCGATGAATCCCGCCGCCGCATGAGACTGACCATACGTCGGTACGCAAGACTGCTCCGCGTGCGTGTCACGGTGCTCTCCGGCGGGTTCGGCGGTGCGCGGTTCCTGCTCGGGCTGCGTGGCCTCGGTCACGAGGTCACTGTCATCGGCAACACCGGCGACGACGTCACTATGCTCGGCTTGCGGATCTGCCCCGACCTCGACACCGTCATGTACACCCTCGGCGGCGGGATCTCGGCGGAGCGCGGCTGGGGCCGCGAGGGCGAGACCTTCCGGGTCCGCGACGAGCTGCGGCCTACGCCGACGTGGTGACCGACGCCGGCGTGCCGTCGTGGTTCGGCCTCGGCGACCTCGACCTGGCTACCCACCTGCTGCGCACCAATGGCTCGCCGCAGGTGTGCCGCTGTCCGAAGTGACGCGCCGGTTGTGCGAGCGCTGGCAGCCTGGCGTTCGACTGCTGCCGGCGACCGACACGGCGATCGAGACGCACGTCGCGCTCGAGCGACGGTCGCACCGTCCACTTCCAGGAATGGTGGGTGCGACTGCATGCTGGCGTGCCCGCCACGCGCTTTGACGTCGTCGGTGCGAGCGACGCTCACCCCGGCCCCTGGCGTCCTCGAGGCGCTGCGGGACGCCGACGTCGTCGTCCTGCCACCCAGCAACCCGGTCGTGTCGATCGGCGTGATTCTTGACGGTGCCCGGCATCGCCGACGCGCTTCGCCGGCACCGGAGCACCGGTCGTCGGCCTGTCACCGATCGTCGGCGGTGCGCCGGTACGCGGAATGGCCGACGCCTGCCTGGCCGCCATCGGCGTCGAGACCAGCGCGGCAGCTGTCGGTCGGCACTACGGCTCACGCGACGGCAGGCGGGCTGCTCGACGGCTGGCTGGTCGACAGCCGGGACGCCGCCGTGGTCCCGGGCCTTGTCGAGGCCGGCATCCATCGATGGCTGTCCCACTGCTGATGACGGCCTCGAGGCGACGACCGCGATGGCCACTGCCGCGCTCGACTTCGCCGCGGCGGTCGGCCGGTGACGGCGAGCATCGAGATCTGGGGCGTCGAGGGGCTTCCCGAAGTGGTCGCGGGCGACGACATTGCTGCGCTCATCGCCGGTCAGCCACTCGATCTTCGCGACGGCGACGTCGTGGTCGTGACGAGCAAGGTCGTGAGCAAAGCCGAGGGCCGCTTGGTCAACGGCACCCGGGAGGACCACCTCGCGGCGGAGACGGTACGGCGTCGTCGCCCAGCGCGGCACACCCAGATCGTCGAGACCCATCACGGCCTGGTGCTGGCCGCGGCCGGCATCGACGCCAGCAACGTCCCGGCCGGCACCGTCGCGCTGCTCCCGGTCGACCCCGATGCTTCCGCGGCGCGGATCCGCGCCGGCCTGCGCGAGCAGTCGGGCGCCGACGTCGCCGTGATCATCAGCGACACGATGGGGCGGCCGTGGCGCGACGGTGCTCATCGACACCGCGATCGGCGCCGCCGGCCTTGATGTGCTCGTGGGACCTTCGCGGCCAGCGCGACACTGCCGGTCACCTGCTCGAGGCGACCGTCATCGCCGTCGCGTGACGAGCTGGCGTCGGCGGCCGACCTCGTCAAAGGCAAGCTCGCCGCCACGCCGGTCGCAATCGTGCGCGGATTTCCCTTTAATCGCAACGATCCTGACCTCGGCGCACGACCGCTGATCCGCCCGTCGGCGGACGACATGTTCCGGCTCGGCACCCGCGAGGCCAAGCTCCAGGTTGTCGCCGACTGCGCTCCGGTTGCGGTCGCGGACGCCGGCGAGGATCGCGCCGCATCGACCAGCAACGCCGATCCTGCTGTCGTGCAGGGCTGCGTCGACGCACTCGGTCCGGTCGAGGCGACCTCTCGGTGAGCTCCGACGGTGGCCTGTGTCACGGCGACCGGAGACCCACTCGCGGTCGGGATCGCCCTCGGGCCGGCTGCTCGCGGCCTCGCGGCCGAGGGCCTCCGAGGCTCGATCTCACCACCGACACCGACAGCCCCGCCACCGCCACCGCGCTGCTTTACCCTGTCGCTCCTGAGGCGAACTTGAGGAAAGCATCTAGGGAAGCGGGAGAAGCGGATCGCGGCGTCTCCGATGACCGCGTCGGTCCAGATCCGGATGCCGGCCGCAAGCTCGTTGTGCGCCCCGATCCGCGCGCCGTCACCGATGACGGCGTCGGTCAGCGTGCAACCGCGGCCGATCGCGGCCCCGGCCCGACCAGGCAGCGGGCGAGCATCGAGTCGGACCGACGTGCGCACGCTGTCGCCGATGACCGTGCCGTGCGACCACGCACGCCCGCGTCGACGGTGGCGTCCTCGCGCCGATAACCGTGCCGCCCGTGACTCGGGCGCTGGTGTCGACACGTGCCGTCGCCGCCGATCAACGACTCCCCGAGCGGTCCTGGCAATGCGCGGCGACATCAGCACGCCGCGCACCACGTCGGCACTCCCCTGAACGAAGGCAGCCGGCGTGCCGACGTCGAGCCAGTACGCCGACTCGATGTAGCCAAGGACGACCGCATGCGCGGCGAGCAACGCGGGGAAGGTCTCGCGCTCGACCGACACCGGCCGGCCAGCCGGGAATCTCGTCGATGATGTGGCGGGCGAAGACATAGCAGCCGGCGTTGATGCGGTTCGTGACCGGTTCGGGCGACTTCTCGATGAAGCCGGTCACGCGGGAGTGCGAGTCCGTCGGCACGCAGCCGAATGCCCGGGCATCGGCGACCTCGACGAGGTGCAGGGTCACCGCGGCGTCGCGGCGCCGGTGCAGATCGAGCTGGGCCTCGATGTCATGCCCGGACAACACGTCGCCGTTGACGATCGAGGACTGGAGCATCGGCAGAGCCTTCGAGCCGGTCGGCGACGTTGCGGATGCCGCCGCCGGTGCCGAGCGGCTCGACCTCGGTCACGTAGTCGATCCGCACCCCGAGGCCTTCACCGGTGCCGAAGTGCGTCGCTGAAGACTTCGGGCAGGTACGACGTCGCCAACACCAGGTGGTCGACGCCGGCGTCGCGCAGTCGCGCGATCTGATGGGCCAGGAACGGCACGCCCGCAAGCGTCGAGCATCGGCTTCGGCGTACGAAGCGTCAGCGGCTGGAGCCGGGTGCCGTGGCCACCGACGAGGATGACCGCTTCCATCGCGGAAACGGGTCAGCCTTGCGAGGCAGCGCGGGCGTACGACGCGAGGTGGGCTTCGGCACTCGCCTGCCAGGTGAACTCACGGGCACGCGCGAGCGCGGCGTCGGACAGCGTGCGCCGCCGGACCGTGTCGTCGAGTAGCGCCGACAGCGCCGCACCGATCGATTCGGCATCCGGCTCGGTGTAGGCGACCGCGTCGCCGCCGACCTCCGGCAGTGACAGTCGCTGGGTCGTCAGCACTGGCGTGCCGCACGCCATCGCCTCGAGCACCGGCAGGCCGAAGCCCTCACCGTGGCTCGGAAACGCGACGACCGTAGCGCCGCCGAGGAAGCCGGGCAGATCAGCGAACCGGAGGTAGCCAGGGCGGACGACGCGAAGGTGGCTCGGCACCTCGGCGATCGCGGCGTCGACGTCCTCGTCCCAGCCACTCCCGCCGGCGAGCACCAGCGCGGGCGGGTCGTCGCGCCAGGTGACGGCCTCGACCCAGCCCCGGATCAAAGCGGGGACGTTCTTGCGGGGTTCGAGAACGCCCAGGAACGCGACGTAGGAACCGTGCAGGCCGAGCCGCGCGGCGACCCGCGCCTTGTCAGCATCGGTCGGCACGTGGAACAGCTGCGGGTCGACCCCGTGGTAGGCGACGTCGAGCAGCGTCGAGTCTGCGTCGAGCACCCGGACAAGCTCGTCGCGGGTGGCCTTGCTGGGCACGATCACCCTCGTCGCCCGGCGCAACGCGGTGCGGGTTGCCGAGCGGAAGAACGTGCCCTTCACCGCGGTGATCGCCTCAGGCGAGGTGAAGAAGGTCGCGTCGTGGATGGTCACGACAACCGGCACGCCGACCCGCAGCGGCATCGTGTAGTGCGGCGAGTGAACCACCTCGGCGGCTAGTTGCTGGGCCACCAACGGGAGGCCGGTCTGCTCCCAGGCCAGCCGCGCGGGCCGGTGCGCGATGGCGGCCGGGCCGGGCACGACGACGGCTTGCGGCGCCACGAGTGAGTAACGCTCGGCATCCGCTCGCTGACAAACAATCGCGAGATCTGCGCCGGCGCTACCCAGTGCGCCAAGAAGGCCGTCGACGTACCGCCCCACGCCGCCACGATCGGCGGGCACAGCAGTCGCGTCGACCAGCACTCGGGGGGCCACGAGCGGCTCCCTCCCCGTCTGAATCGTGCGTGTGAAGTGTGTTGTTGTATCGACGTTCAGCGTAACCCTCGAAAACGCCGGCCGCAGGCGCGACACCCCATCGTTCACCCGGGTGCCGTCTAGCGGATCCTTGCGGGGTGACGACACCAGCCGACCTGCTCGCCTACGAGCTTTCCCGCGACGGCGCCAGGCCGCTGTTGACCTACTACAACGATGCCACCGGCGAACGGGTCGAGCTCTCAGTCGCCACCACCGCCAACTGGGTTGCCAAGACGGCCGGCTACCTCATCGACGAGCACGGGATCGACCCGGGCGACCTCGTGACCGTCCGGCTCCCCCTGCACTGGCAGACCACCGTGGTGCTGCTCGCCTGCTGGGCGGTGGGTGCACAAGTTTCGTTTGATACGACCGGAATCGTCACGTTTACGACGTCGGATCAAGTGCCGGTCGGCGAGACGGTCGTCCTCTCGCTCGCCCCGATGGGCGTCGACTTCAGCCGGCTGGTGGCGGCTCAGCCCGACTCGTTCACGGCGTTCGACGCGACTGGTGACGACCTGGTCGACGCTGCTCCGATCGACCTCCCGAGTGGCGCACGGGTCCTGACGGTCTTGCCGTACATCGAGGCCGAGGCGCTCTCCTATGGATTGATCGCGCCGCTCGCCGTCGGCGGCTCAGTCGTCATGGTCGCTCACCCTGACAGCGATGAGCTCGCCGCGGCGGCCGAGTCCGAGCGTGTGACTCACACCTTGGGCGTCACGATCGACGGTGTGCCGCGCCTCGGCGCGCTGAGGGCTACCGCGGCCGGCAGCAGTCGACCGGGCAGCGGTCGGGTGAAGGCCCGAGGGGCGACAACGCCAACTTCGGGCAGGTCGGGTCGGTCCGCTCCTGCAGCAGTTGCCTGATCATCGCGACGAACCGAGGGTCGGTGCCTGGCGTCGAGGTCCGCGCGAAGCCAAGGCCCACCTGCGCGGCGACTCTCGCCGCCTCGACATCAAGGTCCCACTGCACCTCAAGGTGGTCGCTGACGAAACCAACCGGCACAACGACGACGTCGGTGACGCCCTCGGCTGTCAGCTCGCGCAGGTGATCGCCGATGTCGGGCTCCAGCCACGGCACCGCCGGCGGACCACTTCGGCTCTGAAATGCCAGTCGCCAGGCGAGTCCCGGCGCCGCTGCCTCGGCGATCAGCTTCGATGCCGCGATCAGCTGGCGGACGTAGAGATTGCCGTCGGGCCCTGACTGGACAGCCATCGCCGCCGGGATCGAGTGCGCGGTGAACACCAGCCGGGTGGTCGCCAGGCGCGCTCGATCGAGTGCCGTGAGTGTCGCGCGCACCGCATCGACCTGTGGCTCGATGAAGCCCGGGTGGTCGAAGAACTGGCGGAGCTTGTCGAAGGTCGGCGCCCCCGCACCAACCGCGACCTGAGCTTCGGCAAGATCATCCTGATACTGCCGGCATGCGGAGTACGAGGAGTACGCCGACGTCACGAAGACGGCCGCGCGCTCGATGCCATCGGCCGCCATCGTGCGCACGGTGTCGGCCACGAACGGATGCCAGTTGCGGTTGCCCCAATAGATCGGCAGGTCGATGCCGTGCTCGTCGAGCTCGCCGCGGAGCGCATCGATCAGCGCGCGGTTCTGGGCGTTGATCGGCGAGACCCCGCCGAAGTGGAGGTAATGCTCAGCGACCCCAGCCAACCGCTCGGGCGGCACGCCGCGGCCGCGGGTCACGTTCGCCAGGAACGGCATGACGTCGTCGGGGCCCTCGGGTCCGCCGAAGGACAGCACCAGCAACGCGTCGTACTGGCTTGCCGGTTCGCTCAACGCAGCGGGCTGGTCTTGAGCAGGCTGCGGGACATGACAAGTCGTTGGATCTGGTTGGTGCCCTCATAGATCTGGGTGATCTTGGCGTCGCGCATCATCCGCTCGAGCGGGTAGTCCTTGGTGTAGCCGTAGCCGCCCAGCAGCTGGACTCCGTTGGTCGTGACTTCCATCGCGGTGTCCGACGCGAAGCACTTCGCCGCCGCGGACATGAACGTGAGGTTCGGCGCGAGCTGCTCGCTCAACGCTGCCGCCGTGTAGATCAGCGAACGGGCCGCCTCGGTCTTCATCGCCATGTCGGCGAGCATGAACGCGACACCCTGGAACTCCGCGATCGGCCGGCCGAACTGCTGGCGCTCCTGGATGTAGCCGGTGCAGTAGTCGACCGCGCCCTGGGCGATCCCGACCGCCTGCGCGCCGATCGTCAGCCGGGTGTGATCCAACGTTCGCAGCGCGGTCTTGAAGCCCGATCCCTCCTCGCCGATGATCCGCTCCGCCGGGATCCGGACATTGTCGAAGTAGACCTCCGCGGTCGGTGAGCCCTTGATCCCGAGCTTGTGCTCCGGCGCGCCGAAGCTGACCCCCGCATCAGTCTTCTCGACCACGAACGCCGAGATCCCCCGCGGCCCCGCCGCCGGGTCGGTCACCGCCATCACCGTGTAGAAACTCGACACCCCAGCGTTGGTGATCCAACGCTTCACCCCGTTGAGCACCCACGAGTCACCGTCGCGGACCGCCCGGGTCTTCATGTTCGCCGCGTCACTGCCCGCCTCAGGCTCAGACAGGCAATAGCTGAACAAGCCCTCGCCCCGCGCGAGCCTCGGCAGGTACTCCGCCTTGATCTCCTCGCCGCCCGAGAGCAGCAGCCCCATCGTGCCGAGCTTGTTGACCGCCGGGATCAGCGACGACGCCGCGCACACCCTCGCGATCTCCTCGATCACGATCGCCGAAGCGATCGCATCCGCCCCCACCCCGCCGTAAGCCTCCGGCACATGCACCGCGTGCAGCTCCGCCGCGACCAGGGCATCATTCACATCCCACGGGAACTCCGCGGTCTCATCGATCTCCGCCGCCCGCGGCGCGATCTTGTCCGCCGCGAGCTCACGCACCGTCCGCCGCAGAAGCTGATGCTCTTCAGGCAACGTAAAAAGACCAAACCCGGGGTTCACCGGCCTGATGGTACGGGCCGGCCACCCTACGATCGATCGATGCCTTCACCACGCTTGACCGTCATCGGCACCGGCTATCTGGGTGCAACTCATGCCGCCTGCATGGCCGAGCTCGGCTTCGAGGTCCTCGGCGATGGACGTTGACGCGGCCAAGGTCAAGCAGCTCGCGGCGGGTCGACATGCCGATCTTCGAGCCCGGCCTGGAAGAGCTGCTCCGCAAGAACCTCGACGCCGGCCGGCTGCAATTCACGACGTCGATCGACGAGGTAGCAGAGTTCGGCGACGTCCACTTCCTCTGCGTCGGGACTCCGCAGAAAGCCGACGAATACGCCGCGGACATGACCGACGTCGACTGCTCCCTCGATGCGCTGCTGCCGCTGCTGGCACGGCCCTGCACGATCGCGGGCAAGTCGACCGTGCCCGTCGGCACGGCAGAGCGGATCTTGGCGCGGATCGCCGCTGAGGCGCCGGCCGGGTGCGGACGTCGAGCTGGTCTGGAACCCGGAGTTCCTGCGAGAAGGGTTCGCGGTCGACGACACGCTGCACCCGGACCGGCTGGTCTTCGGCATCACCTCCGCCGGCGGGTGAGGCGACGATGCGCGAGGTCTACGCCGCGCAGATCGAGTCCGGGACGCCGGTCGTCATCACCGATTTGGCGACCGCGCAGCTCGTCAAGGTCGCCGCGAATGCCTTCCTGGCGACCAAGATCTCGTTCATCAACGCGATGGCCGAGGTTTGCGAGGTCACCCATGCCGACGTCACGAAGCTGTCCGAGGCGCTGTCCTACGACGACCGCGATCGGCGGCCGGTTCCTCCATGCGGGCTTGGGCTTCGGCGGCGGTTGCCTACCCAAGGACATCCGGGCCTTCATGGCGCGAGCCGGCGAGCTCGGGGTCGACCAAGCGTTGTCGTTCCTCACTGAGGTCGATGCGATCAACATGCGGCGGCGAGCCCGGATGGTCGATCTCGCCCTCGAGTTGCTCGACGGCTCGCGGCGCAGCGGCGGGTCGCCGTACTCGGCGCGGCGTTCAAGCCGGACAGCGACGACATCCGTGACTCGCCGGCGCTCGACGTCGCCACCAGGCTGCGGGCGCTCGGTGCCAGCGTCTGCGTCTACGACCCGGCGGCGATGGACAACGCCCGGGAGCGTTACCCCGACCTGGAATACCGCGAGTCGGCGGCCGCAGCCGCGCGCGACGCGGATGTCGTCCTGCACCTCACCGAGTGGCGCGAGTTTCGCGAGATGGATCCGGATGTGCTCTCGGAAGTCGTCGCGAAGCGCAACATCGTGGACGGCCGAAACGCGCTCGACCCGGAGCGCTGGCGAAGTGCCGGCTGGACGTACCGGGCACTCGGCAGACCGTAATGAGATTCGGTTGCTGGCTGAATTAGCCCGATCGGAGCATTGATTGCTGCTCCGAATGGCGCCGACATATAGGTCAGCGAAGCAACAAAAGGAGCACAGAATGGCCAAGCGAATCGGGTCCCCCAGCCCGCAGATGGACGAGATCGACATGGTCCTTGCACTGCTGGAGGCGGGCATCCCGCTGACCCTGCTGCTCGACCTGGCGATGCCGATCCACTCTGCCGACGTCTACCACACCGAGCCGGGCTCGGCGGACTGGCTATACGCCGTCTCCGCCTGAGTCCGACGCCGCAAGGCGAGTGATCGCGAGCCGATCCGGCTTGCCGGACGCAAGGCGCGGGAGGTCGTCGACCACGACGACACCACGCGGCCGAGCCGCCGCCGGCAAGGCGGTCCGAGCACCACTGACGAAGGTCCGCAATCGAGACCGCGACCTCCCCCCTTCGAAGGACCACCACAGCGACGATCCGCTGACCCCACTCCGGATCCTCGACTCCGGTGACGGCGACGTCGGCAAGGGCGGGATGGGTCGAAAGCACAGCGGCGACCTGCGACGACACCACCTTCTCGCCGCCGGTGATCACGACGTCGTCGACACGTCCGGTGACCAGCAGCCGTCCGGACGCGTCGACCTCGCCGAGATCGGACGTCACGAGCCAGCCGTCGACGCAGCACCTCGACGCTGATATCGGCCCGGAGCCGATAGCCCGCCATCAGCACCGGCCCGGCGAGGCAGATCCGGCCGTCGTCGAGCCGAACCTGCACGCCGTCGAGTGGCCGGCCGTCGTAGACACAGCCACCCGCGGTCTCGCTCATGCCGTACGTCGTGATGACCCTCGCGCCCGGCCGACGCGGCGCGCGCCAAGAGGCCGGGAGTCGGGGCGGCGCCGCCGAGCAGGATCGCCCGGAAGCGCGACAGGTCGACGCCCGCGTCGAGCAGGCGCACGAGCGCCGTCGGCACCAGTGAGGTCAGCGTGGCGTCGGCCGTGGCGACCCGATCGACGTCGAAGCGGTCGTGGACCGTGAGCGGGATGCCGAGCAGTCGCGCCCGGAGCATCACCTGTATCCCGCCGATGTGCTGCCAGGGCAGACACGAGAGCCAGCGATCGTCGGCTCGAGGCCGATCCGAGCGTGGGTTGCCCGAGCCGACGCCTCGAGCGCGGCGTGGGTCAGCTGGGCACCTTTAGGCTCGCCGGTTGAACCCGAGGTGGGGATGACCAGCGCGACATCGTCGTCGACCGGCTCGTCCGGCCGCATGACGGCCAGCAGCTGGTCGACGACCGCCGCGGGGGCGCTCGGGTCGAGGGGCATGACGGCGTCGCCGCGTGCCCACGCGTTGTCGAGCGCGGCGATGAACTCCTCGCCTGGCGGCAGCGCGAGGGCGACGAGACGGCGCGAGTGAGCGTGCTGGCATCGTTGTATGACGGTAGGTCGTCGGGAACGAAGAGAGGACGCTGCGTGCGCGAGGGGCAGGCGACCCAGTGAACGTCTGGGTCGAGGCGGCTCGTCCGCGTACTCTTCCGGCGTCCCTCGCGCCGGTCCTGGTCGGCACTGCGGCCGGCGCGACCGCGCACGGAATCGTCTGGACGAGATTCGCCCTGGTGGTGGTCGTCGCGCTCGCGGTCCAGGTGGCGGTGAACTACGCCAACGACTACTTCGATGGCGTTCGGGGCGTCGACACCGTGCAGCGAGCCGGGCCTCGCCGCGCGGTCGCCAGTGGCCTCGTCACTCCGCGAGCGATGGTCATCGCGATCGGCCTCGTCATGGCCGTAGCCGCGTGCTGCCGGGCTCGTCGCTCGCCGCGATGGTCTCGTGGTGGCTGCTGCTGATCGGCTTCGGCGCCTTCGTCGCACTGCTCGGCTACAGCGGCGGCCCGCGGCCGTACGCCTCAGCCGGCCTCGGCGAGGTGTTCGTCTTCCTCTTCTTCGGCCTGATCGCCACCTTGGGGTCGTCCTACGTCCAGCACCGCATGCTGCCCGCGACCGCCTGGGTCGCGGCGGTCGCCACCGGCGTGCTCGCGGTCGCGATCCTCGTCGTCAACAACCTGCGCGATGTCCCCACTGACGCGATCGCGGGAAAGCGGACCCTTGCGGTCCGACTCGGCGAAGCCCGTACCCGGCAGCTGTTCGTCACCGCCATTGCGCTCGGCGTGCTGCTCGCCGTCGTTGGCGAGCCGCTCGCGGCTCGATCGGGATGGCCGCTGCTCGCGCTAATCGCTGTGCCACTGGCCCGCGAACCGGTCAACGCGGTGCGCGGCGGCGGCGTCGGGCGCGCGTTGATCCCCGCGCTCGGCGGCACCGGCAAGCTCGAGCTCGCCGTTGCGGTCCTGCTGGCGGCAGGGCTGCTGCTGGCATGACGGCGCACACCTTCGACATCCCGATGAGGACCCGCTTCCGCGGTCAGGAGCGGCGACGCGGCATGCTGCTGAGCGGACCGGCCGGCTGGGGGGAATTCTCGCCGTTCTCCGATTACGACGCCGAGGTCGCCTCGCGCTGGCTCGCGGCCGCTCGGGAAGCCGCGACTCGACGGCTGGCCAGAGCCACTGCGCACCCGGATCCCGGTCAACACCACGGTTCCTGCCGTCGGGCCTGAGCAGGCGCACGCGATGGTCAGCGCGTCGAGCTGCACGACCGCGAAGGTCAAGGTCGCAGAGCCCGGCCAGTCGCTCGCGGATGACATCGCGCGGGTCGAAGCCGTCCGCGACGCGCTTGGACCCACCGGCCAGATCCGCGTGGATGCCAACGCCGCCTGGTCCCTCGACGAGGCGGTCACCGCGCTGACCGAGCTCTCGAGATTCACCCTGGAGTACGCCGAGCAGCCGGTGGCCTCGCTCACCGACATGGCAATCCTGCGGCGGCGGGTCGACGTCAAGCTCGCGGCCGACGAGTCCGTCCGTAACGCCGAGGATCCGCTGCGGATCGCGGGCCTCGAAGCCGCCGACATCGTCGTGCTCAAGGTTCAGCCGCTCGGGGGCGTCCGGGCGTGCCTCGCGGTAGCCGACGCGTGCGGCCTGCCCGTCGTCGTGTCGAGCGCGATCGAAACCTCGGTCGGGATCGCTGCCGGGCTGGCGCTCGCCGGCGCGCTGCCCGAGCTGCCCTACGCCTGTGGGCTCGCCACCGTCGCGCTGCTCGACGGCGATGTCTGCTCCGACTCGCTCGTCGCGGTCGACGGCACGCTGCCGGTCTCGCTGAGCGCACCCGAGCCCGACCTGATCGCCAAGGTTCCGCGCCGACGACGCGACCGCCGGCTGGTGGGAGCGCCGCCTCGCCGACGCCCAGGCCGTGCTAGATGCCCGCTGAGAACGCCGGCACGCCGGGCGTTCTCTCTCGTCCTGGTCGACCAGCTCGCCAGCTACGGCGTTCGGCACGCCGTGGTCGCGCCCGGTTCGCGGTCGACGCCGATCGCGCTGGCGCTGATCGAGCACCCGCAGGTCGCCGTCCACGTGCGGATCGATGAGCGGTCGGCGGCATACCTCGCGCTAGGAATCGCGAAGGCGAGCGGCGAGATCGTGCCGGTGCTGTGCACCTCCGGCACCGCGAGCGTCGTACTTCCACGGCGCGGTCATGGAGGCCGACCTCTCATGCATCCCGCTGCTCGTGCTCACCGCCGACCGGCCGCCAGAGCTCCACGGGATCGGCGCCAACCAGACCGTCGAGCAGCGCGGACTGTATGGCAGCGCGGTGCGATGGGCGCGCCGACATCGGCGTGCCGGACTCCCGCCCGAATGCCGTCGAGGCCTGGCGTTGGCTGGTCCCGCGAGATCGCCGACCTCTGCCTTGGTCACCGCGTCACGCCGGCCGGGCCAGTGCACCTCAACGTGCCGTTGCGCGAGCCGTTGACGCCGGTCGACGACGGCAATCGGCTTCCCGTACGACCTCGACGATGACTCCGCACTGCCGGCCGCATCGCGCTCCGCGACGTCTCCGCGCGCACGCCGGACGAGCTCGCCGCAGGCTCGCCGGAGCGCGCCGTGGCGTCGTCGTCGCCGGCGGGCGGAGCGCGGGCTCCGACGCACGACATTCACCAATTCGCCGAACGGGCCGGCTGGCCGCTGATCGCCGAGCCGCACAGCGAAGCTCGCTATGGACCGATGGCGCTGCGATCGACCGACGGCCTGCTGCGCGACGGACCTTCACGAGCGCCCATCACCCCGACCTGGTCGTCGTCATCGGCCGGGTCGGCCTCTCGCGGGCGCTGCTCGACTGGCTCGCCGACCGTGCCGCACGTGGTCATCTCGCCAGACGGCGGCGGTGGGATGTGACTCGCACCGCGGAAACGGTGATCGACTGCCAGATCGACGCGTTGGCGTAGCGCCGACGTCGAACCGGCCGATCCTGCCTGGGCGACGTCTGGCGCGAGGCATCAGATCGGGTCAGCGCGGCCATCGACGCCGTGCTCGACGCGTCGCCGACACTGACCGAGCCACAGGTGCGCGAGAGACGTCGCCGCCCTCATCCCGGACGGCAGCGCGCTGGTCGTCTCCTCGTCGATGCCGATCCGCGATCTCGATCTCGTGATGCAGCCCCGCGAGCAGATCCGGATCTTTGCCAACCGCGGTGTGAGCGGGATCGACGGTTTTGTCTCGACCGCGCAAGGCATCGCGATCGCGCACTGACGCCGGGCCAACGGTCGCGCTGTGCGGTGACCTGTCGCTGCTGCACGACATCAATGGCCTCATTGCCAGGTCCGGACCCGCGGCCGGACCTCACCTACGTCGTGATCAACAACGACGGCGGCGGCATCTTTTCGCTTGCTGCCGCAGGCATCATCGGTCGATCCGGCCGCCTTCGAGCGCCTGTTCGGCACCCCACACGGCATGTCCACTCGAGCGGCTCGCCGCCGCCTACGACGTCGACTACACCCTGGTCTCGACCGCCGCCGAGCTGGCGAAGGCACTGTCGTCGTACGGCGGGGTGCGGATCATCGAAGTCCGCACCGATCGGGCCGAGAACGCCGCCGCTGCACGCGCGGCTGCGGGAGATCACTCCACGTACTGCGTAGTCCAGTGCTTGCCGCCATCGTCGTGCGCTCGATCTTCCAGGTGACGTGAACGCCATGCGAGCTGAAGTGGTAGAGCCCGCCGACCACCCAGCCTTCGGTCGTTGACGCGAAAGCTGGCGCCGTACGGCTCGCTGATGTGGTGCACCCGACCGACCCGGTTGAGGGTCTGGCCGTTGTTGGTCGCGATCACCATCGGGGGCGGTGCCAACACCGCATGCCGGGCACCAGTCGACGAAGACCGCGTCTGAGCCGTCGATGGAACTGAATGCAGCGGAGTAGGAGCCAGGCGAATTCGCCTTCACCTTGACGCCTGGATGACTGAACATCTGCTCGGCAAAGATCGGGCGCGACCCATTGTCGTTCAGGTAGTAGCCGATGTGGGCCTGCTGGTTCATCCCGACGCCAGGGCCGATCAGCTCGGCCCAGCCGCCTTGCGAACCCGCACACTCAACCTCGGCAAGCGGCCGGTTCTTCACGCCGTGACCGTGCGGGCCCGGAGCCACGTCCGCCCAGACCTGGCCGGCGTCCGAGGTCCGATAGATCCGGCCGTGCGCACCAAGCCAACCGAGCTGGGTGCTCGTGAAGCACATGCTCTGAACGTGCGCGGGCGCGTGCATCGCGGTCCAGTTGGCGCCATCGTCGATGGTCCGCAGCAGCTTGCCGCCGGCGACGGCGTAGCCGTCGGACGGGCTGATGAAGTGCACCGAGCTGATCACCGGGCATGGTTCAGCCAGCCGCTGCCAGGTCGCACCACCGTTGGTCGTGCCGATGACCTGATGGCGGCCGACCACCCACGCGTGATTGGCGTCGATCGCGTCGACCTCGCTGTAGTCGGCGCCGGGAGCAGATCGCTGCAGCGACCAGACCGTGCCACCGTCGGTCGTCGCCAGCACCCGGTCCGCCCCCACCACCCAACCGGTGGTCGGTGACACGAACTGCACCGCAGCAAGCTCGTGCCGCCGCTCGGCTACCGGCGCCGGTGACGGCTTGCTGTGACAGGTTGACGACGTCACCGTGTGAGGTGACGTCGCGTGGAATGCGCAGCGGGCGCAGCGCTGCCGGTCGCCGGCGCGATCCCGAACCGACCAGACTGCCTACCCCGAGGGCCGCGACCGCGGCGAGCTTGAGCTTCATACCGCTAAGACGCCGGAACTTCGCGGACAGTTGGTATCGCATCACCGCAATGGCTCATCCGCGCCGCTGGTCATAGGGCTGAATCCATGGCAGAAAACCCGCATCAGAACGTCCAGTTTCCAAGCAACGGCGGCCACGCCCATGGCTACCTCTCGCTCCCGGCGTCAGGCAGCGGCCCGGGCGTCGTCGTCATCCAGGAGTGGTGGGGCCTGACCGACCACATCGCCGAGATCGCCGACCGGCTGGCCGCCGAGGGCTTCGTCGCGCTCGCGCCGGACCTGTTCGGCGGCAAGGTCGCGCACGATGCCGACGAGGCCGGCGCGATGATGATGGCGCTGCCGGTCGACCAGGCCGCGCGCGACCTCGGCGGCGCCGTCGACTTCCTGTTGGCCCACGAGGCCGTCACCTCCAGCAAGATCGGCGCGATCGGATTCTGCATGGGCGGCGGCTTCGTTCTCCTGCTCGCCGCGCAGCAAGGCGAGAAGGTCGGCGCCGCCGTGCCGTTCTACGGCGTCGGCCCGGCCTTGCCCGACGAATACGTCGGGATCACCGCTTCCGTGCAGGGTCACTACGGCGAGAACGACGCGTTCTATCCCGGCCGACGACGCCCGCGCGCAGGCCGACCAGATCCGCAGTGAGTCGGGCGCCGAGGTCGAGTACTTCTTCTATCCGGCCGGTCACGCCTTCCACAACGACGAGAACCACCTGGGTACGTACGACGAGACACAGGCCGGCATTGCCTGGGAGCGCGCGGTCATCTTCCTCAGGTCGCACCTGAGCTAGCGGCGCCTCGCGTTGGACCAATTTGAGCGATCGCTCAAACTCGTGTTAGGTGAGTTTGAGCAGTCGCTCAAATGCGCCGGGTACGGCGGGAGGGCCCATGAGCGCCTGCAGCACCGCCACCCACAGCTGCTCGACGTGCTCGCGCTCCGTCGCGCCATCGTGCTCGGCGACGGCCGTCGGAGTGGTCGCAGGTGGCGGCGTCGGGACCGCGTCGTCCCCGGTCGTCGGGACGTCTATCGGCGCCGTTGTGGGTCGCGTTGTCGGCGCCGCCGTTCGGTCTGGTCAACGGGCTGGTGCTGCTCGCCGTGGTGGCGCTGACGAGCCTCTCGCTGGGCCGCGGCTCTGGCCGGCGCGCTCACCACGTGCGCCTGCTCGCTACGGCTCGTCGCGGTCGTCGGTCGGATCCCGTTCATCAGTGCACACTCCTGATCTGGATCTTCGTCGTGGCCTGCATCGGTGCTGGCGGCGCCGCTCGGTCCGCTCGCGCGCGTCGGCGCCCAGCCGCTCGATCTCGGGCCAGCGCCTGGGTCGAGCGCCGCGTGGCATCGTCGTTGGGACCACGCTCGCGGTCGGCGCGGTGGTCGGCGTGCGCGATCGGCGCGATCGTCGGTGCTCGTCATCGGTGTGCCGAGCTATTTGCCGACCGCGCCGGCGGCGGTCTTCGAGGGCGGGTTCCTCGGCGTCGGCGATCGGCGCCGTCGCTCGCGCATGTTCCTCGCCGCAGTCGCGATCGCGCCCCGTCTCGCGTGCCCGCCGGTGAACCCCACCAAGGACAAGCTGCTGGCCGCCGCGGCCGAAAGCCTGCGCGAGGACGGCATCGCCGGGCTGTCCGCCCGCGCATCGCCAACCGCGCGGACGTCAATCAGGCGCTGATCTTCTACCACTTCGGCACCGTCGCCGAGCTGGTCGAAGCCGCCTGCCGCCAGGCAGTCGATGACAGCGCGGCGTTCTACCGCGAGCAGTTCGCGGCGGTGTCCTCGCTCAACGAACTGCTGGCGCTCGGACGCGACCTGCACGAGCGAGAACGAGCCACCGGCAACGTCGCGATGATGGCGCAGCTGATGTCCGGCGCGCAGACCGACCCGACCCTGACGACGCCGCGAACTACGCAATGGCACGGTGGAACGAAGAGATCGAGTCCGTCGTCCGCCGGGTGCTGCGTGATCACCCGCTGCCGAGCTCACCGATCCGGCCGGCCTGGCCCGCGCGATCAGCGCCGGGTTCATCGGCCTCGAGCTCTACGAGGGAGTCGACCCCGAAGGCGCCGCACGAGCGCTTGGCGCGCTCGAAGCAGCTCGGCGTGCTCGTCGATCGTCATGGACGACCTCGGCCCGGTCGCCCGCCGCGCGGTCCGCCAAGATCAAAACCCAAGATGCGCTAACTACCAGGCCTCCGCGGTTTGACCGGTAGTTCGGATCTGCGGCAGGTATCTTCGAGAGTTTGGCCTCTAACCACCTTCTATGGTTATCCGACCTCGGTCGCAAGAGCTGCGTTCGTAGCACCAGACGCGCGGACAGCACGGCGTCGAACTTCACCGTGGTCTCCGCGACCTCTGAGTCCGGGTCGGAGTCGGCCACGATGCCGGCGCCGGCCCACAGCCGCGCGACGTTGCCGGACAGCTGCGCGCAGCGCAGCGCGATCGCGAACTCGCCGTCGCCGTTCGCATCGACCCAGCCGATCGGCGCGGCATAGCGGCCGCGTGGCGCGGCCTCGAGCCGCGTGATCATCGCGAGCGCGTCGGCTCGCGGCGTGCCGCCAACCGCGGCGGACGGGATGCAGCAGCGAGCGCAAGCGCGAGCGCGGACGGCGCGGGCACGGGCAGCCACGCGTCGATGTGCGTGGCGAGGTGGCTGAGGTTGGCCAGCCGCAACAGTTGCGGCTTCGGATCGGCGACCACGTCCGCCGCGACTGCTGCCAAAACCTCCCGCACCGACTCGGCAGCCATGCGGTGCTCAGCGGCATCCTTGGCCGAGGCGAGCAGCTCATGCTCGAGCGCCGCATCCTCTTCCGGCAGAGGCGCCGCGGCGCACTGTGCCGGCAAGCACCAGCGACTCGGCGTGACGCCCGAGCCGCCGGATCAGCAGCTCTGGCGACGCGCCGACCAGGCCATCGCACAAGAAGGTGAAGCAGGCCGGGAACCGAGTCGCCAGCCGAGCCGCGATCGCCCGCGGGTCGAGACCCGACTCGGCGGTCACGTCGATCGCGCGCGCCAGCACGACCTTGTCCAGCTCGCCGGCCCGAAGCGCCACGACGGCCTGGCCACCGCATCGCGCCAGTCGGACTCGCTCGGCACGCATCGCCGAGACCGACGACGGCGGCGTGCTCGCCGCCGCGACCGGACGGCGCCGCAGCGCCGGCACCTCGACCGCGCCGGGCGGCGTCACCAGCGTCAGCCACGACCGGCCCTCGCGACGGCCCAGGACGACCTTGGGCACCACGACCACCGAGGCATCAACAGCAGGATCGAACCCGAGCGAGGCGACCGCGACTGCGCCACAGCCCGGCAGCCCGACGTCGTCACGCGCAGTGATCGCGCCAAGCAGCGCCTCGACGGCAGCGCGCCGAGTCCGTCGCCAGCCGAGCCGCTTCGCCCCAGCCAACGATGCCGTCGCCGCCCCGCAGGAATGCGAAGGACTGCACCAGCCGGCAGCCAGGTCAGCAGCTCGCCGGGATCCCCGACCTCGACGGTCCAGGCGACCAGCTCGGCCGCGTCCGCCGCCACCGTCGCGTGCGTCACGGCTCGTGTCGGTCCGTCGCCGAGCCGGCCTGCAGCTGCGGCATCCTTGTGCGCGAGCCGTGTCGCGCGAGCACGTCCTGGAAGCGCAGTCATCGCAGCTGCGCAGGCTCATCGTCGGAGGTCGCCAGGATGCGCACCGCGAGCAGCCCGGCGTTGCGGGCCCCGGCGATCGACACCGTCGCGACCGGCACGCCGGCCGGCATCTGCACGATCGAGAGCAGCGAGTCCATGCCGTCGAGGTGTGCCAGCGGCACCGGCACGCCGATCACCGGCAGCGGTGTCACCGACGCGAGCATGCCGGGCAGGTGCGCGGCACCGCCCGCACCCGCGATGATCACCCGGAGCCCGCGCTCGGCCGCGCTCGCGCCGTACTCCAGCATGTCGGCGGGCGTGCGGTGCGCGGAGACCACCCGCACCTCGCTCGCCACCCCGAACTCCGCGAGCGCGTCGGCGGCCGGCTGCATCGTCGGCCAGTCCGAGTCGCTGCCCATCACGATCGCGACGATCGCGCTCATCATGGCGTCCCCCTGCAGGATCGCGACCGCTCGGCGCGCGCTGTCTCGCGCGCCTCGACCAGATCATCGCCGAGCACGGTGACGTGGCCGAGCTTGCGGCCCGGCCGCTCGCCCTTGCCGTAGAGGTGGATCGAGGCAGTTGGGCGACGCCGCCATCGCGGCCGGCAGCGACTGCGGCCAGGTTGGTCGCCGGGCCGCCGAGCACGTTGACCATGACGGTCACCCGCGCCCGCGGCCGGATGTCGCCGAGCGGCCAGTCGAGGATCGCGCGCAGGTGCTGCTCGAACTGGCTGGTCGTCGCACCTTCGATCGACCAGTGGCCGGAGTTGTGCGGGCGCATCGCCAGCTCGTTGACCACCAGACCGCTCGGCGCCTCGAACAGCTCGACCGCCATCACGCCGACGACGCCGAGCTCGTTGGCGATCGTGGTCGCGATCCGGTCGGCCTCGGCCGCGAGCGACGTGCTCAGCCGCGGCGCGGGCGCGACGACCTCGACGCAGATCCCGTTGCGCTGGACCGTCTCGACCACCGGCCAGCAGCGCACCTGACCCGACGGCGTACGCGCGACCTGGATCGCGAGCTCGTGGACGATCGACACCCGTTCCTCGACGATGAAGTCGACGGTCGGCAGCGGGTCACCTTCGTTGAGGAACCACACTCCACGGCCGTCGTATCCACCGCGAACCGCCTTCGCGACGTACGGCCGCGGCAGCGCATCGGGATCGTCGGACCACCGCGGCACCGGGAGTCCGAGCTCGGCGAGCTTCTGGCGCATGGCGCGCTTGTCCTGCGCATATAGCAAGGCTTCGGCGCCGGGATAGACCGTCACGCCGGCGGCGACGAGCTCGGCGATCAGCTCCTGCGGAACATGCTCATGGTCGAAGGTGACGACGTCGCAGCCCTTGGCGAACCGCTGCAACGCCTCGCCATCGGTCGCCGCTCCGATCTCGACGTCGGGCGTGACGAGAGCGGCGCCATCCGTCGCCGACTCCGCCAGCACCCGCAACGACAGACCAAGCGCGATCGCCGACTGATGGGTCATCCGCGCCAGCTGCCCAGCGCCCACCATGCCGACTACCGGCAGCCCGGTCACTCGGTCGGTCATCAACGGTTCTAGAGACCGAGGTCCCGCGCGATGAGCATCCGCTGGATCTCCGAGGTGCCTTCGCCGATCTCCAGGATCTTCGAATCGCGCCAGTGCCGCGCCACCGCGAACTCGTTCATGAACCCGTAGCCTCCGAAGACCTGCGTCGCATCGCGCGCATTGTCCACGGCTATCGTCGACGAATACAGCTTCGCGATGGCGGCCTCCCGCTTGAACGGCTCACCCGCGAGCATCCGCGATGCCGCATCACGATAAGCGCATCGCGCGACATGGGTGCGCATCGCCATGTCCGCGATCCGAAATGCCACCGCCTGGTAGGAGCCGATGGGCGCGCCGAACGCCTCGCGCTGCTTGGCGTACGTCACCGACTCGTCGACGCATCCCTGCGCCAATCCCACCGCTAGCGCGCTGATCGCAATCCGGCCCTCGTCGAGCGTCGAGAGGAACTGCGCATAGCCGCGCCCGCGTTCGCCGAGGACGTTTTCGGCCGGCACCTGCAGTTCGCGAACGACAACTCACGGGTGTCGCTGGCATGCCAGCCGACCTTGTCGTACTTCTTAGACGCCGTGAAACCGTCATGCGGCACCGGCACCATGATCGAGGTCAGCTCCGGCCGGCCATCGGCACGCTCGCCGGTGCGGCACAGCACCGTGACCAGGTTGGTGATCTCCGTGCCGGCGTTGGTGATGAAGGCTTTGCTGCCGTTGATGACCCAGTCCTCGCCGTCGAGCACCGCGCGTGGTCCGCGGGTTGCCCGCATCCGACCCGCCACCCGGCTCGGTCAGGCCGAACGCCGCCAGCGTCTCACCACTGCACAACGACGGCAGCCACTCCTTCTTCTGCTCCTCGCTTGCCGAACCGAAAGACCGGCATCGAGCCAAGGCCTACCGCCGCTTCGAGCGTGATCGCCACGCTCGAGTCGACCCGCGCCAGCTCCTCGATCGCCAGGCACAAGCGCAAGGAAGTCACCGCCCATCCCGCCGTACTCCTCGGGGAACGGTAGTCCGAACAACCCCATCTCGCCCATCTGGCGAATGACGTCGTACGGGAACTCGCCGGTGCGGTCGGCTTCCTCGGCTTGCGGAGCGACGACCTCTCGGGCGAAAGCCTCCACGCTCTTGCGCAACGCCTCATGCTCGTCACTGAGCCGGTGGTCCACAGCAGTAATTTTCGCACGCCTTCAGGTGTCACCCTTAGGGTGCAGTGGATGGTTCCCGCTCGGGTTAGGCACCTTTATGCCACCTTTGAGCATCTGATCCACGAGATCGCGAAGTTCGGGATCATCGGTGCCGCCGCCTTCGCCTGACCATCGGGCTGTCAACGGCTTCCACTTCGGCGCCAATCTGGGGCCGATGACCAGCTTCGGCCTGGCAACCGCGATCGCCGCCGTCGCGTCATACTTCGCGAATCGGCATTGGACGTGGCGCCACAAGGACGACACCGGGATCGGCCGTGAGCTCCCGCTGTTCCTGCTGCTTTCCCTCGTCGGGCTCGCGGTCTCCGATATCCCGGTCGGTGTCAGCGAATACATCCTCGGGCTGCACTCGCCGCTGGCCTACAACATCTCCTCGACGCTCATCGGCACCGCCCTTGGCACGGTCTGGCGGTTCTGGTCGTTCCGGCGCTGGGTGTTCCGCGACCCCGAGCCCGACCGGACGGATGAGGCGGCGAGCGAAGCCCTCGTCTAATCCGGTCCGGTCGCGCCGGCTGTGCTGGACGACCTAGACGGGCGTGACGCCATGGCGCCGGTTGGAGAAGTGCCGGTCTTTCGTCGCGTACACGGCGAACCGTTTGATGAGCTCGTTGCGCAGGTCTTCCGGCTCGACGATCGCATCGACGACCAGCTCGCTCGCGAGTCGCACGATGTTGATGTCCTCGTCGTACTCGTCTCGCTTGGTCTTGACGAACTCGGCTCGCTCCGCCTCGTCGTCCATCGCCTGAATCCGGTTGTAATAGACGGCGTTGACTGCCGCCTCAGCGCCCATGACCGCAATCATCGCCGTCGGCAGCGCCAGCGTCGCGTCAGGTGAGAAGCCAGGCCCGGACATCGCATACAAGCCCGCGCCGTACGCCTTGCGCACGATCACTGAGATCTTGGGGACCGTCGCCCGCGAAACCGCGCTGATCATCTTTGCGCCGTGCCGAATGATCCCCGCGCGCTCGACGGCGGTGCCGACCATGAAGCCCGGGACGTCCGCAAGGAACAGCAACGGCAGGTTGAACGCATCGCAAAGCTCGATGAACCGCGCGGTCTTGTCAGCCGAGTCGACGAACAGGACGCCGCCCTTGAACATCGGGTTGTTGGCGACGACTCCGATCGGCTTCCCGTCGAGCCTCGCGAAGGCGACAATCACCTCCTTCGCCCACAGCGCGTGGATCTCGAACAGTGACCCGTCATCGACCAAGGCGCGCACATAGCGGCGCATGTCGTAGGCCTGCCGGTCCTGCTCCGGGATCATCGCGCGCAGGTCACCAGATCCGGCAGGAGCGGATTCTGCGACCGGTGGCGACTGCTTCCAGTTGGACGGCAGGTAGGACAGGTAGCGCTGCACGGTCTCGATCGCGGTCGGCTCGTCGGGGGCGAGGAAGTGGCCGACCCCCGAGACGGTGCAGTGCATACGCGCGCCGCCCATCTCCTCCAGCGTGGTCAGCTCACCGGTCACCATCTCGACCATGCGGGCGGAGCCGAGATACATCGACGCGTTGCCCTCGACCATGATCACGACGTCGCAGAACGCGGGGATGTAGGCGCCGCCGGCAGCGCTCGGACCGAACAGCGCGCAGACCTGCGGGATCGAGCCGCTCGCCCGTACCTGCGTCTCGAACACCTTCCCGGCGCCGCGGCGCCCAGGGAACATCTGGATCTGATCAGTGATGCGTGCTCCGGCGGAGTCGACAAGCCACACCATCGGGATACCGAGGTCGTACGCCTGCTCGATGACGCGCACGATCTTCTCGACGGTCCGCGCGCCCCACGAGCCGGCCTTGACCGTTGAGTCATTGGCCATCAGCGCGATCGGCCGTCCCGCGACGCGCGCCATGCCGGTCACGACCCCGTCTGCCGGGAGATCACCGGCCAGCGCATTGGCGAAGAAGCCGTCCTCAACAAACGAGCCCTCATCAACCAGCAGCCGGATGCGCTCTCGCGCGAAGAGCTTGCCCTTAGCGGAGTTTGCCTCGTGGTATTTCTGCGGGCCGCCGGCTTCGATCAGGGCGCGCTGCTCGCTGAGGTCACTCACGAGCGGAAGGCTACCGGCGCGTCGGTTGTTTCTCCGCCTGAGGGCTGACGAGCCGTCAGGGCAACGCGCGCTCCATCCAGAGCACGTCCCACCACTTTCCGAATTTGCGCCCGACCTGGTGCAGCGTGCCGACCTCGCTGAAGGCGAAGCGGCGATGCAACGCGACAGATGCCGGATTCGGCTGGGCGATGGCCGCAAACGCCCGATGCACCTCCTCGCGTCGCAGCTCGGCGAACAGCTGCTGGTACAGCAGCGTCCCGACCCCTCTGCCAGCAGCATCGGGCGCGAGATAGACGGTGACCTCTACCGTCGGGTCGTAAGCGGGCTTGGCCCGAAACCGGCTGCTGGTGGCGTAGCCCACAACCTCCTCGCCGCGAGTCGCGACCAGCAGGCGATACGGCCCGGCATCGGAGTAATGCTCGAACCAACCCTGCCGTTCATGGGTCGCGAACGCCGTGACGTCGAACGTCGCCGCGCTGTGGAGAACGTAGTGGTTGTAGATCGCGGTGATCGCCTCGAGATCGTCGATGACAGCCGGCCGTACCTCGATCTGCGCGGTGACCGGCAGGCCGACACTTGCGAAGTCCTTCCGCAACCTCACCGCGTCGGAGAAAACGAAGCCGGTGAGGCCGAGCCGCCTCGCGGTCTCGACGTGGACGCTCGTGTCGTCCACGTATGCCGCCGTCGACGGATCGACGTCGTAGCGGTCAAGGAGCAACGTAAAGATCTCCTCGTCGGGCTTCGCCATGCCCTCCTCGCCCGACACCACGATGCCGTCGAACCACGAGAAGAACTCAAACCGATCCCTCGCCGGCGGGAAGGTCTGCGCGGGCCAGTTGGTCAGGCCGATCAGGCGGACACCGGCATCGCGCAACTCGCGCAGGATGTCGACGGTCGCGGGCAGCGCGCCTGCGGTCATGTCGGGCCAACGGCCGTAGTAGGCAGCGATCAGGTCGGCATGCTCCGGGTGCCGCTGCTGCAGCTCCGCCGTGGCCTCAACGGTCGACCGGCCGCGATCCTGCTCGTCGTGCCATGCCCGGTTGCAGATCGAAGTCATGAAGTGCTCGAGCTCATCGGGGTCGTCGATCAGTTCGCGAAACAGCCGTCGCGGATCCCAGTCGAGCAAGACGTTGCCGAGGTCGAAAACGACCGTGGTGAGCCGGGTGGTCACGCGGCGGTGGTGCGAGTGCGCGGCCCGGCGCGGAGGACCTGGCTCGGCAACGTGCGACCGACGATGCGCTCTGCCGTTGCCGCGGCGTTGATCATCGCGTCAAGGTTGATGCCGGTGTCGACACCCATGTCCTCGACCATATGAATCAGTTCCTCGGTCGCGACATTGCCGCTGGCTCCAGGGGCGTACGGACAACCCCCGAGCCCACCAACACTCGCGTCGAAGTCGGCGACGCCAAGCTGCATCGCCGCCATCACGTTCGCCAAACCGGCGCCGCGGGTGTTGTGGAAATGCAAGTTGATGGCCGAGTCGGGGTGCGCAGAACGAAACTCACCGATCAGCCGGGTGACGCGACCGGGCGTGGCCATCCCGGTGGTGTCTCCGAACGAGATGGCATCGGCGCCGTCGCGCATTGCTCGACTGGCGACAGATACGACGCGTTCGGTCGGGACATCACCTTCGTACGGGCAGCCCCACGCGGTCGAAACAATCACCTGGACCGACGTACCGCGGTCGTGCGCGATGGTGACGAGCTCGGCGATGTCGTCGAGCGACTCGTCGGTCGAGCGGTTGATGTTCTTGCGGTTGTGCGTGTCCGACGCCGAGACGACAACCTCAATCTCGTGGAACCCGGCGTCCAGTGCGCGCTGGGCACCCCGGAGGTTAGGCACGAGCGCGGAGTAGCGCACATCATCGTTGCGGGCAATCCGTTGCCACACCTCGTCGGCGTCCGCCATCTGCGGGATCGCTCGTGGGCTGACGAAGCTGACCGCCTCGATCCGGCGTACGCCAGTGGTTGACAGGGCGTCTACCAGCTCGATCTTGGCTTCCGTCGAGACCGGCGACTCATTTTGAAGGCCGTCTCGAGGGCCGACTTCGCGCACGCTGATAGTCGCCGGCAGGTCACTCACAACGACAAGCCTATTCGTCGGACAGCAAGTGACCGACGGCGTCGGCGAACCGCTGTTGTGACGTGGACGGATCGCCGAGTGCATCGAGAAGCAGATCGCCCCTGGCGGTGGAGGTGGGATCGGGCCCGCCTCGGGCCGCTGCAACGAAGGCGTCTAGCCGTTCGAGCTCCTGCCCGAGGATGAAGCCGGCGACCGCCGACGGGAAGCGCGCGACGAACGCGGTCGATCCGAGCCCGCGAGTGTCGGCAACCGCGTACGGCCGGTCATACGGCAGGAATTCGTTGGTAACGCTCGAGACGTCGCCGACTAGCGCGGATGCTCCGGCGAACGTCCTCGCCAGCGGCTCGTCGGGGGGCACCCGGCCGATCATCGCCATGATCCGCTCGTGCGCGGCTCGCACGGCCGGGTTGCGCCGACCGGTCAACGGGTGCGGGCGGTAGCGGACCCGAAGGTCGGAGCGGGCCATCAGGTTCTCGATCAAGGCCGGACCGATGTGGGCGAGCGAGCTGTGATGGGGGTCATCGCCCCACCCCTCCCATGTAGGTGCGTACACAATTGTCGTCTCGTCGGGTGCCGAGCCAGGCGACAGCGGGATCTGCGGCCGGCCAACCTCGACGATCGCCCGGTCCTGAACCCCGACCCCGGCCTGTTCATAGCGCCGCCGCCCCAGCCGCCCGGCGACCCACACCTCGTCGTAGACCCGCGCGAAGGGGTTGACGCTGTCGGGCTTGTCGCTGTCGCCGTGGCCAATGAAGACGCTTCGCACCTCGGCTCGACGCAGCATCGACAGGTTGTTGCCGCTGTGCGTGACGAACAACGTCACCACCCGGTCCGGGAGGGGGATCGAGGCGATCGTGCCGTTGAACGGACTGCAGATCACCGGCAACGTGACGTCGCCCAGGGCCTCGAACACGTCATAGCTGCGGACGATGACGACGGCAGGACGGCCGAGTCGCTCGATCGGCCCGAACCACATCCGCGCCTGGTAGGTCTCCTCGGCGGTAGCGGCGAAGTAGAGCACCACCTCGGGCGCGAGGGCTTCGATCGCGGTTGTCGCCGCCTCGGTCAGCCGACTGCGCAGGTTTGCCCGCGTGAGGGTCAGGACGTGGCGGCCGAGCAACGCCGCAGGCAGAGCCGCGATGACGAACGCCACGACAAGCCCGGCGATCGCATAAACGGTCGAGGCGTGATGCATTGCGAGCCAGAGCCCCAAGGCTGCGGGCACGGCGACAAACGAGTCCTCGCCCTTTGGATCCATCAGGATCGGACGAGGTGCGGGCGGCACCACGAAGTCACCGAGGTCGAGGTTGGCAGTCACCAACGGAAGCCGCCGGGCGCGGGCGACGACCACCCGGAGGGCCTCCGCGACCAGCGGAGACACCGACAAGCACGATGGCGGCGATCGCGGTGTCGATGACAAGCGATGAGCGCAAGCAGCGGGCAGCGAGCAGCAGCACCGCGATCATGCGCAGCGCGATCCGGGTCGGTGAGCCGGCACCCGATCGCCGCAACAGCGACACGACCCGCGTCGAGCGACTCAGGATCAGAACTTCCACCAGGTAGCTCACGAGAAGCGCCACGAACGTGCCAGCACCGCTGCGCAAAGCGGCGGCGACGGTCGCACCTGCCAAAGTCGCAAGCTCGAGCGCGACCAGTGCCGCAACCTGAAGACGCTCGTCACGAAGGCGAAGCCGACCCGGCCCTGGCATCCGCCCATCAAAGCGGAGAACTGCCATCGACGCGCGACGCCAGGCAGACTGGTGCGCGTGACTCTTCGCGATGCGTGGGACCAAGCCGCGCCCGAATGGATCACGTGGGCACGCACACCGGGCCACGACAGTTACTGGCGCTTTCATCGCGAGGCGTTCTTCTCACTTGTGCCTGCGCCCGGTGAGCTCACGCTCGATATCGGGTGCGGCGAGGGCCGGGTTTCACGCGACCTCGCAGCGCTCGGTCACCGCGTCGTGGCCATCGACGGGTCCAGCGCGATGGCGAGCGCCGCGGCGGCCCACCCGGGCGCGCCCGGCCCAGTGGTCATCGCCGATGCCGCCCGACTGCCGTTCCGGGATGCCTGCGCCGACCTCGCCATCGCCTTCATGAGCCTGCAGGACGTCGATGCCTACGAGAGTGCGATCCACGAGGCCGGCCGACTGCTTCACGCCGGTGGCATCTTCTTGTTGGCGATCGTGCATCCGGTCAACTCGGTTGGCAGGTTCGAGGAGGCATCGCCGGGCGATGCGCCACGATTTGTGATCACTGCGGGGTGGTTCGACCGGCACCGGTTTGCCGACCGGTGCGCCCGCGACGGTCTGGAGATGACGTTCCACAGCGAGCACCGCCCGCTCGAGGCGTACTCCGCTGCCCTGTCCGACGCTGGATTCTTGATTGAGCGGATCACGGAGCCAACCGACCCCGATCCGAGCCGACCCTGGCACCGCATGCCGATGTTCCTTCACATTCGCGCGGTCAAACGCTGAGCAGCGGCGACTAGTGACTTCTGGCTCAGATCACTAAGGTCGGCGCGGTGGGATCCGTACGCGCTGCACGCGCAGTCATCGTCTGTGCCGCAATGGTTGTTGCGGCGATCGTTCCGGCCGTCCTCGCGGCACCAGCCGATGGCTCGGTGCGACAGGCTTCGACCTCGGCCGCGACGCACAAGCAAGTCGGCTCGTTGGTGCTCACCCGGTGCAACGTTTTGCCGCACGCCTGGTGCGGCCAGCTGAAGCGACCGTGGGATCCGACCGGGACTGTCAAGGGCGATATCACGGACGGCTTCGCCTTCTTGCCGGCCAGTGATCACAAGGATCCGGTCCTCGGCACGGTAGTGCCGCAGGAGGGCGGTCCCGGCTACAGCACGACCGGTAGCGCGGTCGACTACGCCGCGATGTACGGGTCATTGCTCCGTCGGCGCAATCTGCTGCTGTTCGACCAGCGCGGAACGGGCCGATCCGAGGCGATCAACTGCCCCTCCCTGCAGAACCTCCACGGTGCGTATGACACCGCCGCGCAGAAATGCGCGCGCAAACTCGGAGACCACGCCGACCTCTACACCAGCCAGCTGTCCGCCGACGACGAGTCAGCCGTGATCAGTGCGCTGAAACTCGGGAAGGTCGAGCTTTACGGCGACTCGTACGGCACCTTCTACACCCAGGTGTTCGCCGGGCGCCATCCGAGCCAGGTGCGCAGCATCGTGCTCGATAGCGCGTACCCGACCTATGGCGAGACCCAGTGGTATCCGACCCAGACTGCGGCGATGCGGTTCTCGCTTAACACCGCGTGCCAGCGATCGCCGGCCTGCGCGTCCGCTGGCGGCACACCGATCGGCCTGCTCAAGCGAGTGCTCAAGCAGGTTCGCCGCTCGCCCTACCGCGGAATTGCCTACGACGCCGACGGCGTGAGACACCACGCTGTCGTGAACGGAGCAGCTCTCGTCGCGGTTGCATTCGGTGCGACGTATGGTCCGGAGTACTACCGCGAGTTCCCGGCGGCGTTGCGCTCCGCCCTGCACGGGGATCGCGAGCCGTTGCTTCGCCTCGTCGCCGAGAACGTGGATGCATCGTCCTACGACGGGGCGCCGACCGGATATAGCGAAGGGCTCGACGCCGCGGTCAGCTGTGAGGACTATCCGCAGCTCTACAACATGGCCGACCCGCCGGCGAAGCGGCTGCAGGAGTACAAGGCAGCGATCAAGCTGGAGCACAAGGATCACCCGAACGTCTACGCGCCATTCACGATCGAGGAATATCTGCATTCGGTGTGGGCAGAGGCCAACTGGTGCTTGAAGTGGCCGTCGCCGGCCCCCGGTCACACCGCCGGACCGCCGAAGCCACCGTCCGGGCACTACCCGGCTGTGCCGACGCTCGTCCTTTCCGGCGAGCTCGACTCGATCACGACGCCCAAGGAAGCCGGCTTTGTCACCGCGGAGTTCCCGACGGCGCGGCACGTGATCATCGCGAACAGCTTCCACGTGACTGCCGAGGACGACACCGACGGATGCGCGTCATCAATCCTGCGGGTGTTCGTCGCTCATCCCAACCAGCGGCTCACCAAGGCTGACCTGCGATGCGCGCGGCGAGTGCCGCCGGTCCGGGCGCTCGGGAGATATCGCACGTCGTTCACCAAGCTTGCGCCCGCCGCACCCAAGCCGGGCAACGAGGTCGGCATTCTCGGCCGCCGCGCCGCTGTCGCTGGTGCAGAGACGATCGCAGACCTGATCGACCGTTGGTACAACAACTACTCAGGGCACGGGGTCGGGCTCTACGGCGGCACCTGGCACTACACCGGCGACCGCACGATCACCTTCCACCTCCACCGGGTCCGACTCGAACGTGATCTCGCCGTCAGCGGAACGATGACGTGGCAGCCTTACCGACACACGCTCACCTGCCAGCTCACGTTGCGGCGCGTCACCTATGCCGGCCACTCGGTGTCGGGATCCGCAGCGAGCGGCACGCTTCGCGGCCACTGGAACACTCGCCGCAAAGGTGCAGTAGCAATCCTGCGCGGCGAGTTGGGCGCTCACCCACTCCGCGCCGCAATGCTCGCCCCCTAACACAAACACCCGAAAGCGCGTGCCGCCAAACCAACCCCAAAGCGCTCACTCCTAGGGGCTTACGCGCCTGCCGGGCTTCGCGCGATTCTTGCGGTGATCGATCACCCAGACCTGCGCCCCGACGCGCGAACGTGCCGAGTTAGGAGCGGCAGGAGGCGGGTACGGGGTAGCTGTCGATGCCGTACGGGCTGGCGACGTAGACCGCTTGTGGGCTCGGCACGATCGTGAGGTCCCCGGTGACGACTGGGTCGGTGGCCTCCATCGAGTCTGCGGCCGGCAGCGCGACCGTTGCGGTTGGCTCGTCGCTCGGGCTGGAGAACGCGAAGCACGCCAAGCTGATTCGCTGGCGGTCCGTGGCTATCCAGACCGTGCGGTTACTGGTCCACACCCGGTCCGCGCCCCCCGGCAACGAGACGGTACGAACCGCCGTGCCGACCGGTAGCGGCGTGAGTGACGTGCTCAACCGCCGAAGCACCGCTCGTCGCCCGGCGCCCGTCGTCACCCACAGGCCATCCGGGCTGGCGGCAACTGTCATCGCGGTCCCGGTGAACTCGGCACTGCCGTGTCGCAGCACAAGCCGAGACTGACCGCCGTCGGAGCTCAACAGCGCCGCGATGTTTCCGTTGCTGAGCGCCGCGAGGTGCGTTGGAGCACCAACATGTTGGTTCGGCAGGACGGCGAGATGGGCGTTGCCGCGACCCGCCTCGGCGATCCGGCGGCCGTCGAGCCGGGGCAGCGCCACGGTCACCAGACCGTGATCTGTCGCGAGCAGAGCACGGTTGTCGCCAAGCGGCACAACGTCGAAGGTGTCGGCATCGAGATAGCGATCGTCGGTGAGCAACGTGGAGCGCCGACTCAGATCGGCAGAGAACTCGGCGACGCCGGCCCGGCGACCCGCGTTCGACGGGTAGAACGTCACCCACACGGTGCCGTCGGAGCCGACGACGACCGACTTCGGGCCGGCCGGCAGGCCGACGGTGCGCAGCGGAGCACCAGTCGTACGGTCGTACGCAGTCAGCTGCCCGCGTGGATATGCGTTCATCGCGACGTAAAGCTGATTCCCGCCGATCGCCATCGACTCGACGTTGAAGGCCTCGACGCGAAATCTCGGCGGCGGCAGTTTCGGCGCGGCCTCAGGTGCCTTGGCTGAACGAGAGCCGGCAACCACGGCACCAGCGACTCCGAGCACGAGCACGACGACCGCTGCCACCCAGCTCGTACGCCGCCGTTGGGCCCGAACCCGCTGGCGGACCGGCCCGACGAGTCCAGGTGCCGCAACCATTGAGGTCCCGACCAGGTCGAAGACCTCGCGCAACACCTGCTCGAGCCCCGCTGGCGACAGCGCATCCCATCCGATCTGCGACTCGGCAATGACGGTCGCCAGCTGCAGGAGCGCGCGGTGGCAATGGTTGCGTACTGCCCCGACTGACACACCCATGGTGGCGGCCGCTTGAGCGTCACCGAGGCTCTCGAAGTAGCGCAGGACGAGCACCGCGCGCTGGTTCGCCGGCATTGCGACAACACCACCTACCAGCGCGATCCGTGCTGCTGCCTCGTCAGATCCATCCGGGGCACCCACCTGCGCGTCATCGAGCTCGACAACAGCGCTCGGCCCGTGCCGGCCACGATGTTTGATGGCGGTCTTGACCATCACCTCACGGACGCAGTCCTCGGGCAGCCCTTCGCGATTCAGCGACGGCCAGCGCCGATAGGCGCGTTCCAAGGCGACTTGCAAAAGGTCCCCGGCGACCTGCGGATCCCAGGTCAGCAGGTAGGCGAGCCCCAGCAAGTGACGCGATGAGCCCGCGACGAACTCGGTGAAGTCGATCTCGTCGGCTGACCGCATCCGGTGACTCACCCCTTTCGCCGCCGCGACTCGCTGATCCTCACCACGAATCTTGGCTCCAGAAGGTTCTGTCCGTGCATGTACTACTAGGTGGGCAGAGCAGCAATCATGTCGAGAAGCTCCTCTCGCCGGTAGCCATGCCGCTTTGCCAGCCGCAGCAGATCATGGGTGGCGGCGAGGACGGTGGTGTGTCCCGAGCTAGCGGTAACGGTGACCCCGCGACCGCGGCGGAACTCCACCAGCCCCTCCTCGCGCAGCACCCGCAAGGCCCGCAGCACGGTGTTCGCATTGACGCCCAGAACGGCCGCGAGATCTCTCGCCGGCGGCAGGCGATCGCCCGGGCCCGCCTCGCCATCGGCGATCGCCCGGCGGATGGACGCCGCCACCTGTTCGTGCAAGGTCAGCGACTCAGACCGGTCGACGTTGACGTCAAACATGGTGCTATCGATGATAGTTCCATGCTGGACGACGCGCTAGCGGAGCCGCTGCGCCTCGCCCTCAACCAACCGGTAGATGTCGCGCTGCACGGCTTCGACCCGCGGCACGTCTCGCAACATGACCTGGCCACGGTCACCGGCCGACTCGATGATCAAGGTGCCAGAGCCGAAACACCGCTCGACGATCGTGCGCGAGAACGAGACGTCGTTGACCCGGGTCAGCGGCACATCCCGACCGGTACGTGACAGCACGCCGTTGCGCATCAGGACTCGCCGGTTGGTCACGACGTAGCGCGTCGTCAACCAGAACAGCAACGGCCGCAGCGTCAACCACAGCAAGAGAAGCGCCGCGACCACCAGGATCACGTAGCGGAGCGACTTGCGAGCGCTGTCGGACGGGAGCGTGAACCAGCCGTAGGACGCGAGACCCACCACAATCGGCAACAGCGCGATCGGCACGACGACGCGGCGCCAGTGCGGCCGCAGGTTGCGTACGACCTCCTCGTCGCTGTCGAGGACGCTCTCGGGGAAGGCCATCCCTCAGCTCACCTTTCGCACGTGGGTGACGTCTCCGACGAGCCAGGCGTGCTCGGCGCCGGTTGCCTCGTCGCGAACGACGAGGCGCCCACTGTCATCGACTCCGGTCGCCACGCCCCGCACGACATCTCCCCCTGGCAGTTGCAGCTCGACCTGGCGCCCAATCGTCTCGCACCGCTCGCGATATGCCGGGATGACCGAGGTCGACGACCCACCCGTGTCGAGCCACGCCAGGTAGCGGCGAGCGAGGGCTCGCAGCATCTCCTTGACGATGATCTCCCGGTCGGTCGCGCCGCCAGCAAGCGCCAAGCTGGTGGCCGACTCGACCGGCAGCTCGGCGGCCCGGGTCGAGACGTTGAGCCCGATTCCGACGATGACGGCGTCATCGACCCGCTCGACCAGAATGCCGCCGAGCTTCTTGTCATCAAGGAGCACATCGTTCGGCCACTTCAGCGTCGCCTCGACCTGTGCCACGCCCTCCATCGCCTCGACAACAGCGAGCCCGCTCAGCAACGGGATTAGCGGCCAGGCGGCGACGCCTACAGTCGGCCGCAGCAGGGCGGACATCAACACACCTGCGCGAGCGGGTGAGGACCAGGTCCGGTCCAGCCGACCCCGCCCGGCGCTCTGCTGCTCGGCGATGATGACGAGCCCCTCCGCTTCACCCGCGCGAGCCGCGGCGGCCGCGTCGGCGTTGGTCGACGCGGCGGTCCCTACGACCCTGATCTCCCGCCACACCGGGCCGCGGTCGAGGGCTCGCTGCAGCCGCGCCACGGACAACGGCGGGCGCTCGAGGTCGCTCCACCGCGAGGTCATCCGCCGTACGCTACGGCTTCATGAGCGCCCAACCTGACGAGACGCCCAAACCGCGGACCACTGCCGCCCGGATCGCAGAGTTCGAGCACCGCACCGACGAAGCGGTCCATGCCGGCACGCAGCGCGCGATTGACAAGCAGCATGCCAAGGGCAAGATGACCGCCCGAGAGCGCATCGCCGCACTGCTCGACGAGGGCTCGTTCGTCGAGCTCGACGCGCTCGCGCGGCATCGAGCGCACGACTTCGACATGCAGGAGAGCCGGCCATATGGCGATGGCGTCGTCACTGGGTACGGCACCATCCACGGCCGCCAGGTCTGTGTCTTCAGTCAGGACTTCACCGTCTTTGGCGGCTCACTCGGTGAAGTCCTCGGCGAGAAGATCTGCAAGGTGATGGACCTTGCGATGAGGACCGGCTGCCCGGTTGTCGGCATCAACGACTCCGGCGGCGCGCGAATCCAGGAGGGAGTTGTCGCCCTCGGCCTCTACGCCGAGATCTTCTATCGCAACGTGATGGCCTCCGGAGTGGTCCCGCAGATCTCGCTCATCATGGGCCCGTGCGCGGGCGGGGCCGTCTACTCCCCTGCAATCACCGACTTCACGATCATGGTCGATCAGACGTCGCACATGTTCATTACCGGTCCGGACGTCATCAAGACCGTGACTGGCGAAGACGTGACGATGGAAGAGCTCGGTGGCGCCCGCACCCACAACACCAAGTCCGGCGTGGCGCACTTCATGTCGGCCGACGAGCCCGAAGCGCTCGAGTTGACCCGCGCGCTGCTGTCCTTCTTGCCGAACAACAACATGGAGACGCCACCGTCCTACGACGGCGAGGACCTCGACACCCTCGAGCCGGACAACTTCCTCGACACGTTCATCCCGGACTCGTCCAACCAGCCGTACGACATCACGACCGTGATTGAGCATGTCGTCGACGGCGGAGAGTTCCTGCAATCACACGCATTGTTCGCTCCGAACATCGTCTGCGGCTTTGCGCGAATCGATGGTCATGCCGTCGGGATCGTCGCCAACCAACCGATGCACTTCGCCGGCACGCTCGACATTGACTCCTCCGAGAAGGCCGCGAGGTTCGTCCGCACCTGTGACGCATTCAACGTGCCAGTTCTCACCTTCGTTGACGTCCCCGGCTTCCTGCCCGGCACCGCGCAGGAATGGAATGGCATCATCCGTCGCGGGGCCAAGCTGCTCTACGCCTACGCCGAGGCGACAGTGCCCAAGGTCACGGTCATCACCCGCAAGGCATACGGCGGTGCGTACGACGTCATGGGCTCGAAGCATCTGCGCGCGGACGTCAACCTCGCCTGGCCCACCGCCGAGATCGCCGTCATGGGCGCACAAGGCGCGGTCAACATCCTGCACCGCCGGGCACTTGTCGACGTTGCGGAGCCCGAGGCCAAGCGGGCCGAGCTCGTCGCCGACTACGAGGACCACTTCGCCAACCCCTACATCGCCGCCGAGCGCGGCTACATCGACGCCGTGATCCGCCCGTCGGCCACGCGCCGCGAGGTGATCCAAGCGCTTCGGCTGCTCCGCACCAAGCGCGAATCGCTCCCGCCGAAGAAGCACGGGAACATCCCGCTATGACCGAGCTGCGAATCGTCCATGGCGGCATGCCCGAGCCCGAGGAGCTTGCCGCGCTGGTCGCAGTGCTCAGTGCCCGCGCGGCGGCTGACTCAGCGAGCGAGCAGCCCGATCTTCGACAACCCCTGTCACCGTGGGTGGCAAGCGGCCTCGTCAAAGGCACCCGCACGCGGGCGTAACGATCCTTATTCGAGACCGGCAGCAACCCTGGTCCGTGACTGGGACACGGCGAGGTCGTAGGCGGTGTCGACGGCCGCGATGAATCGCGCCATCGAGCTTGGCTCGGCCGGACCCAACAGGTAGTGCTTGAGAGTGCGACGCTCGGCCGCGAGCGGATCATCGCCGCGCACCAGCGCAAGAATCGCTGCGATCCCGTCGCCATCGGCGTCGAGCAAGTACGCCGTCCCGGCACTCGGATATTGCACCCGGAACTCTGCGTCACTCAGCCCGGTGAGATTCGGCACGGCATAGGGCTTCTCGCTATAGATGAAGTCGCTGAGCACACTCGAGATGTCAGCAACGAGCAGGTCGGCATCGTTGAAGCACTCGTAGAGCGTCGGCGACGGCCCGGTGACAGTCACGTTGCCGCCACCCGCCCGCGCCACGACCGCCCGGATCGCCGCATCCGCAGCAGCGGCCGCAGCACTCACCGTCCCGGTGAACGGATGAGGCTTGTAGATCACCCGGACGTTAGGCAAACCAACCAACCGCTCAACCAGATTCAGGCCCGGTCCGGATCAACGACGTATGGGCGGGGTCGGCGGTCCAGCCCTCCCACGTCGGTGCGTAGAGAACGGTCAGCAGTCGGTCACCGACGCTGCCGGACCCGACTCGGATGTCGTCGAGCTGAGGCCGACCGACCTCGACGATGTCCTCATCGCGAATGCCGACGGCCGCACGCCGATAGCGGTCGCGACCGCCCTTGCCGGCCACCCAGATCTCGGAGTAGACCTTGCTGAACGGGTTGAACGACGCCGTCTTGTCGCTGTCGCCGTGGCCGACGAAGACGTGTCGCACGCCTGGCTCGCGCAGCATGTGAATCGTCTTGCCGACGTTCGCTGTGTACAACGCCACTCGCACCTCAGGCAGCGAGAACGTCATGAACTCCACGGCGCCAGGGATGAAGACGACGGGGAGCGATGTCGGCGCGAGCTGCTCGAAAGAGGGACGTTCCCGCAGCACGACCAGCGCGGGTCGACCGATCCGCTCCACCACCGGCAGCCACATGTTGACTTGGTAGGCCGAGTCCTCGGCACCTGCGTGGTAGAGCATCACCTGCGAATGCAGTGCTTTGACCTTCTGGTGCACCGCCGCCAGGTACGCATCCCGGATGGTTGCCCCACGGGATCGCACCAACCAGGCAAGCGCCGCGGCGACCGCTGCCAGCTCAACCAGCAGGACTGCGCCAACCACGACAAAGAGCACCGACGGCTGCGCGGCGATGACCGCAACCGTCGCTCCAACGAGCGCGACCGACGACAGGCCGTGAAACCGCTCGGAAATGCGGCGTTGCATGACAACGGGCAGTGCTGGTGGCGCGTGAATGCCAGCCAGGTCGATGTTCAGCGTCTCAACCGGCAACACCGCGCGTCGCCGGACGAGGACCAGAACGAGCTGATACAGCAGTCGAAGCCCGGTAACCGCCAACACGCCCAGCGCGCCGATCCGCCGGTCCGTGCGGCTCGCCCAGCCAGCGCCGAGGACGAGCATGACGATCGAGAGCTCGCGAACTACTGATCTCGTCGCGACGCCGAACTGGCCGCGTGCCAGCGCCGCTCGGAGGTCGTCGGTCGACGCGATCGACAGATCAGTGCCCTGGCTCACCACCACGGCGACCAGTGCCGTGACCGCCCAGCCGAAGACGCCGGCAACAGCGAGAACGGCATAGCTCGCGAGCGCGACCAGCCCGGTCAGCCGCGACGCGCGGTTCGGCTGGTGGTGGCGAGCAACAGATTTGGGGATTGGCTCGGTCACGACGCTCCGTGCTTGCGGGCCGCCTCGACCTCCGTTGCCAGCGCCGCCGTGATGGTCGCGGCGATCGTCGGTGCCGGGCGGCGGACATCAATGACCTGTCCGGTGACGTCTGACACCAGCACATCGACGGAGGTCTGCGCCACCTCGGTTGCCTCGAGCAGGTCGGTAATCGGCTCGGAGCCAAACGCCCTGGTGCGCATCGGAGTCGCTGTGCGCTCGGGGTTGATGCAGTTGACCCGCACCCCGACATCGAGCCACTCATCGGAGAGCGCCTGCGTGAGATTGACCACAGCAGCCTTGCTCGACGAATACAAGCTGTAGCCAGCCCGGCCACGCGTATAGCTGCTCGAGGTGAACAGCAGCAGCTGGCCTTTGGTCTCTTCGAGATAGCCGATACCGAGCCGCGCGATCTGCACCGGCGCGATGTAGTTGACACCGATCATCTCGGCCACGGTCGAGTCATCCGTGCCGGACAGCGGGCCGGTTGTCAGCACCCCAGCGGTAACGACGATGTAGTCGATTCGGCCGGTCTCGTCGTGCACTTGGCCGAGCGCCGCTTCGACGTCGCGCGGATCTTCTACGTGAGTGTTCGTCGCCGAGCGGCTGAACGCGAAGACCGTCGCGCCGTACTCCTCGAGCAGCGATGCCATCTCGCCGCCAATGCCATAGCTACCACCGAAAATCACTGCCACCCGGCCGCGCAGGAGCTCGGCGTACTCCTCCACACTCGACAGTCGTTCCACCGTCGACGAGCTCAGCTGGAAAAGCTTGTCGGCGATGAACAGGTCGACCGGCGCGGTCACCTTCATGTTCTGCTCGGACCCTTCGACGACGTGAATCGCCACATCGGGCAGGTATTTCAGCACGACGCTGCAATCGTCTGTCGAGGCGAAATCCGAGTCCTGCCAGGCCAGCTCGTACGCTCGCCGGATCACCGAGAGCTTGAAGCCCTGCGGCGTCTGGCCGCGGCGGAGGTGGCTGCGGTCAGGGATGTCGGTGATGACGTCGCCGTCTGCGTCGACCACAACGATCGTGTCGGCTGAGGCGATCGCCACATCGACGGCATCGAAATGCCGCAGCGCGTTGACGCACTCCCGGACGATTCGACTGCTGACCAGCGGCCGGACCGCATCGTGGAAGAGCACGTTGCACTCGCTGGTCCCGAGCTGGTCGAGTGCCAGCTTTGTCGTGTCGTTGCGGGTCTCGCCACCCTCAAGGACAGCGGTGACCTTGCGAAAGTCTCGATCGGCGACGATCGCATGCACGTCGTCGACATAGCCCGGAGTCATCATGACCAGGACCTCGTCGATCTCGGCCGCCGCCTCGAACGCGGCGAGGGTGTGCTCGATGATCGGCTTTCCGGCGATCTTCAACAGCTGCTTCGGAAAGTCGAGCCCGACGCGCTCGCCGACGCCGCCAGCGAGGACAACCCCCACTGTCCGCAGCCTTTTCTCACTCGGTGCCATCAGGCGCGCAGCCTACCGCCCGGCGCATCGGGCGGCAGGCCGTTCGTCGCGGGCGCTAGACGAACGGCGGTCGACCCAGCCGCGTGAGCTGCCACGCCGTGCGCCAGCGGATCGGTCGCCGCCGACCGCAGGGCTGCCGAGCGCCGGCCAGGAAGCCTCGCGAGATGTCCCGCAGATCGGCCAGGCTGCGCGCCCGCAGCACGGTCGCCGCTCCCCACACCGCCAGGTAGCCGACGAGGAGCGGCGCCGGCAGGTTTCGGCGAGCGACCCAGACGCGATTGCGGGCGTTCATGTACTGGTGACGCGGCCCGCGGAACGGGTCAGCCTCGGGGTTCAGGACGATCAGATCGGCGGCAAAATGCACTCGATAGCCGGCGTCGATGACCCGCCACGCGACCTCGATGCCCTCGTGACCATAGAAGAACGCCCCGGGCCAGCCGCCGGCCGCATCGAAGGCCGCCCGCCGGATCATCGACGCGCCCTCCCAGAACCAGGCCACATCGCCTGATCTGGTCGGACCTGCTGCTCCCAAGCGGGGCACGTGACGGCGAGCGGTCGGAGCGCCGGTGGGATCGACCGCGCGTGGCTGCAGCACTCCCAGTTTGGGATCAGCATCGAACGCCGCCACCGCCCGGGCCAGCATGTCGTCGCCGTCCAACGCGGCGTCATCATCGAGGAAGAGCAGGACATCGCCCGTGACGTCGGCCGCACCGATGTTGCGCGCCTCCGGGATGCCAGCATTCTCAGCCAAGGTGAGTGAGCGAACTCCGGCGGGCAGGTTGGCCGGCGACCACCCGTTGCCGACCACGAGACAGTCGACGTCGACACCCTTTTGGGCAAGGACCGAGTTGAGCGCTTTGGCGAGCTCGGCTGGTCGCGTGCCCTGGCTCAGCACGACACACCCGACTGATGTCATCGGAGCCGGTCCGAGGTGATTGTGGCGAGCAGATGCCCAACGACGACGATGCCGGCGATGACGAGCAGCGCCACGTCGAGGACCCGAGTGGCACTCAGATCACCCCGGATCGCATCGATCACCGACGCGAGCACGGCGAGCATGCACAACTCCATCGCGAGCAGGGCCCGGTTGAACGGCAGGGCACCCGCCAGTGATCGCAGCCGACGCAACAATGACTTGTGCGACGCGGCGGCCGCGGCGGTGTCGGCGATCGGTCCCCGACCACTCTGCGCCCGAGCCACGTGGACGAGATCGGTTTCGGCTTTCGTCAGCAGGCTCAGGAAGCCAGCCGCCAGGCCGACGGTTGTCCAGCCGCCGATTGAGCCGAGACCGCCGTCGGCGTGCACACCGACTGCGACCGCCAGGCCCGCGTCGGTGACGTAGTGACCCAGCCGGTCGAGATAGATGCCGACCGGACCCGTGCGGTGGCGCCATCTAGCCAGTTCGCCATCCATGCAATCGGCCAGGCACTGAAGCTGGATCAGCAAAACGGCGAGGACCGCAGACCACACGTGCGGAATCGTCATCACGAGTGCCGCGCCGATGCCGCACGCGATCATCACCCAGGTCAGGCCATCGGGTGAGACCCGCGTCGGCACGACGAGTCGGGTCAGCCGGATCGAGACATGGCGCATATACAACTTGCCGACCCAGTGCTCGCCGCTCGTTCGGCGAACCACCGCGTCCGGTTGCGCAACCCGGCGAAGTTCCTCGAGCGTCGGACGCTTGGCCGAATCGTCCTGATCCGTACTCACGTGTTGTCGTCGTCCTCGAGGTACATCTCCAGGATCTCCTCGATCGGACCCTTGATGGGCGGCTGCTCGCGGCGCAGGTAGATCCCCCTCGTGCACCAGCGGCGCAGATCGCTCTCGTTGTGGGAGACGAGCAACATCGTGCGGCCGTCACCGAGCATGCGGTCGATCACCACGCCACACTTGCGTCGGAAAGCCTTGTCGCCGACCGCCAACACCTCATCGACCAGCAGGATCGGCTCTTCCATCCGGGTCACGATCGAGAACGCCAAGCGCGCCCGCATGCCGCTGGAGAAGTGCATGACGGGGGTGTCGACGAATCGCTCGACGCCCGCCCACTGCATGATGTCGTCGAATCGCTCATCGGTCTGCTCTCGGGAGAAGCCGTGCAGCGAGGAGATCAGATACACGTTCTCCCGGGCGGTCAGATCACCGACAAATCCGGCTGACAGCTCGATCATTGCGCCGACGCCACCGTTGACGCGGATCATGCCCTCGTCCGGCAGCATCACTCCGGCGACCAGCCGAAGCAGCGTGCTCTTGCCACAGCCGTTGCGGCCAACGACGCCGACGGATTCGCCCTTGGCCACGCGGAATGACACGTTGCGAAACGGCCAGTACTCCCCGCTGCCGGTCGCCGCTTTCGACCCCTCGATCAGGAGGTTCTTGACCCCGATCCGTCGCCGACGGTTCAGCGCGAACTTGATCCCCACATTGGAGACCACGATGGCATCTGCCACGCGTCACAGCTCCTTGAGAACCGCGCGCTCGACCCGAGCGAAGATCGAGAAACCGGCTATCAAGATGACAAACGCGCCAATCACCGAGAAGTAGACCGGCCGCCAGCTGGTCCAGTAGCCCGGCACCCACACAGCTCGGTTGACCTCGATGATCCCCGTCATCGGGTTGTACGAGTCCAGCGTTCGCAACCGTCCCTTGAGGCGGCTCAACGGGTAGAGCACCGGGACCATGTAGAACAGCAGCCGGATGACGATGCCGATGCCCTGCTCGATGTCGCGCAGCACGGTGTTCAGCGACGACACCAGCAGTGACATGCCGACGCAAATCATCAGCTCGAGCACGAATACGAGCGGCCAGGCGAAGACATAGCCGGACGGGCGAACCCCATACAGCCAAGCGACGACCAGCAGGATCGGGAGGCTGAGGATGTATTCGACCGTCTTCACTGCGACGTCAGCGAGCGGGTAGATCTCCCGCGGCAGCGCGATCGAGGTGATCAACCGGGAGTTTGCCCGAAGCGTCCCGGTCGAGGACAGGACCGTTGAGGAGAACCACGACCACGGCAAGATGGCTGAGCCGATGAACAGCGGGTACATCGGATAGCTGCGGTGGAAGATCTTCAGCAGGACGAAGTACGTCGCGATGAGCATGGCCGGCTCGAGCAGCGACCAGGCATAGCCAAGGAAGGATCCGGCGTACTTATGCCGCAGCCCGCGGTCGGTGAGCATGCGAAGGACATCCCGGCGATCCCAGATGTCATACAGCCGATCCACGATCGGCTGGCCGTTGGCCGTGCGGACCCTGGTGCCTTCGTGGAGTCGCCGGAACCGCAAGCCGGCGAGGCCAGCCGATGAGTCCGCCACGCGATCACGGTATATGGGTCAGCAGCTCCGGCCCGACATCGGCGACGTTCGCGCAGCCGGCAAGTGCCATTGAGAGGTCAAGCTCAGCAAGCAAAGTTCGCAGGACGTGGCGCACGCCGTCCTCGCCGCCAAGCCCCAGCCCGTAGATGTAAGGGCGGCCGATCAGGACCGCTTTCGCGCCCAACGCGAGCGCCTTCAGCACATCTGAGCCGGTCCGTACGCCCGAGTCGAGGAGCACCTCAGCCCGGCCGGCAACGGCCGCAACCACCCCTGGCAGAGCGTCGAGAGAGGCGATTTCGCCGTCGATCTGGCGACCGCCATGGTTCGACACGATCATGCCGTCCATACCGGCGTCGACGGCGCGGCGCGCGTCGTCGGGGTGCAGCACCCCCTTCAGCGCGATTGGCCCGTCCCAGTGCTCCCGCACCCAGGCGAGGTCTGCCCAGGTGTTCCTCGGATCGCCGAACATCGCCTGCCAATGCAAGACAGACGCGGTCGGGTCCTCGTCCGGCGTCTTGTCCAGACCGGCCAGGAACGCTGGATCCGATTCGTAGTTCGCCAAGCCCAGTCGGTGCAGGAAAGGCAGATACGCATGGGCCAGGTCTCGTGGCCGCCAGGCCAAGATGAACGTGTCGAGAGTGACCAAGAGGGCGGTGAACCCGGCCGCCTTCGCGCGGGCGAGCAGTGACGCTCCCACGTCGCGATCCTTCGGCCAATACAGCTGGAACCAACGAGGCGAGTCGCCGCCTGCGACCGCGACATCCTCGAGTCGGTAGGACGAAAGGGTCGACAGTGCGATCGGCACCCGGAGGCTTGCGGCGGCCTTCGCCACCGCGAGCTCGGCATCCGGATGCACGATTCCCTGCACGCCAACCGGGGCGAGCGCGATCGGAGCCGGCAATTGGGTACCCAGAACCTCGGTCGACAGGTCACGCACCGAGACGTCGCGCAGGAACCGGGGCACGATCTGCCATCTCGCGAACGCCTCGCGGTTGGCACGAGCGGTCGACTCGGTGCCCGCGCTGCCTGCGACGTAGCCGAATGCCTTCGGCTCGAACCGCTCGCGGGCGGCCGCCTCCAGCAACCCTGGCTCGAGGGGCAGGTCGGGCAGGATCCCCACCATGCCGTTGAGGTAGATCTCGTTCTGGTAGTTCGAAAATGGCGCTTCGCTCACGCCGGGAGCATGCCACGAACCGGCCACTGGCGTCGGTGCGGGTGATCACTTCAATAGAGTCTGGGGATGCGCAAGGTGCTGGTCGCCAACCGAGGCGAGATTGCAGTCCGTGTCATCCGGGCCTGTCGCGACGCGGGTTTGGTAAGCGTGGCCATCTACGCCGACGCCGATCTGGATGCTCAGCACGTCCAACTCGCCGACGAGGCGTACGCCCTGACGGGGGCCACGCCCGGCGAGACTTACCTCGACGTCGCCAAGGTGCTCGACATCGCGCAGCGCTGCGGCGCCGATGCGATTCACCCCGGGTACGGCTTCCTCTCGGAGAACGCGTCGTTCGCGGCAGCGGTCATCGATGCCGGGTTGACGTGGATCGGGCCGCCACCCGCCGCAATCGACTCGTTGGGCGACAAAGTCAAGGCGCGGCACATCGCCGCTGAGGTCGGCGCGCCGTTGGCGCCCGGCACGCCGAACCCGGTCGCCGGCGTCGACGAGGTGCTCGCGTTCGCGGACGAGTTTGGCCTGCCGGTCGCAATCAAAGCGGCGTTCGGCGGGGGCGGCCGCGGCCTGAAAGTCGCGCGGACCCGCGAGGAGATCCCCGAGTTGTTCGACAGCGCGGTGCGCGAGGCTGTCGCCGCCTTCGGGCGAGGCGAGTGCTTCGTCGAGCGCTACCTCGACAAGCCCCGCCACGTCGAGACCCAGATCCTCGCCGACCAGCACGGCCAGGTCGTGGTCGTCGGTACGCGCGACTGCTCGCTGCAGCGCCGCCACCAAAAGGTCGTCGAAGAGGCGCCTGCGCCGTTCCTCTCCGACGACCAGCGCGACCGGCTCTACACCGCCAGCAAGGCAATCGCGAAGGCGGCCGGCTACGTCGGTGCCGGCACGTGTGAGTTCCTCGTGGCGCAAGACGGGACGATCTCCTTCCTCGAAGTGAATACCCGGCTGCAGGTCGAGCACCCGGTGACCGAGGAGACAAGCGGCGTCGATCTGGTACGCGCGCAGTTCGCGATCGCCGATGGTGAGCATCTCGGCCCAGTCGATCCGCTGCCCCGCGGGCACTCATTTGAGTTTCGAATCAACGCCGAGGACGCCGGCCGTGGCTTCTTGCCCGCACCAGGCACCATCACCAAGTGGCAGCTACCGACCGGCCCCGGCGTGCGCGTCGACGCCGGCTACGTCGTCGGCGACACCGTTCCGAGCGCGTTCGACTCGCTGCTGGCCAAGCTGATCGTGACCGGAGCCACCCGGGCCGAGGCGATCGAGCGGTCGCAGCGGGCGCTCGCCGAGTTCGAGGTCGGCGGCATGCCGACGATCATCGCGTTCCACCGCGCCGTGCTCGCGGACCCGGCGTTCACCAGCGAGCCGTTCTCGATCCACACCCGCTGGATCGAGACCGAGTGGAACGGCACCGTTGAGCCGTACCAGCCGGAGGGCCAGGCTGCCGAGGCTGCCGGACAAGCAGGCGAGCGCGAGCGCATTACGGTCGAGGTCGATGGCCGGCGGCTCGAGGTCTCGCTGCCACCAGGTCTCGGCGCGGCCAAGGCGGCAGGCCAGCGACGCACCCCGCCGACGTCCCACACAGCGTCTTCGTCACACGCGGCCGCATCCGGCGACGCGCTGACCGCCCCGATGCAGGGCACGATCGTCAAGGTCGCGGTAAGCGAGGGCCAGGCGGTGGAAGCCGGTGAGCTGATCGTGGTGCTGGAGGCGATGAAGATGGAGCAGCCCATCAACGCCCATCAGGCCGGCACGGTCGTCGACCTCACCGCCGCAATCGGCGACGTCGTCACCGCCGGCAGCGCGATCTGCCGCATCGCCACGGATTTGTGAACTGGTGCGTACCGCCGGCGGTACGTAACGGTGCACAAACCCAAAGCGGGACCGAGGAATCAGACGTTAGGGACAAAACGCCAGAGCCACCCGGTAGTTAGCGCCGTTGCTTTGGCTTGGACCCCTCACGCACATCAGTCCTGGACCGCGAGGTGGAGTTGGCGGGCGGCTTCGGTGATGCTGCCGGTGATGGAGGGGTAGATCGTGAACGTCTGGGCCAACTGGTCCACGGTCAGGCCGTGCTGCACCGCGATCGAGACTCCCAGGATCAGCTCGCTCGCACGAGGTGCGACGACGACGCCGCCGAGCACAGCGCCCGTGCCTGGACGGCAGTAGAGCTTCACGAAGCCGTCCTCGATGCCCTGCATCTTGGCGCGGGCGTTCGTGGCCAACGCGAGCTTCACCTCCTGCACTCCACCGCGTTCGGCGGCAGCCGCCACCGCGACCAGGCCAACCGTCGCGATCTCGGGATCGGTGAAGACGTTCGCTGCCACCGTTGCCAGTCGAAGCGGCACGACCGCATCGCCCAACGCATGCCACATCGCGGTGCGGCCCTGCATCGCCGCGACCGACGCGAGCAACAAGAGACCGGTGCAGTCGCCGGCCGCGTAGACGCCCGCGCTTGACGTCCGCGACACCCGGTCGACCAGCACGTACCCGCGGTCATCTGTGGCGACGCCAGCAACGTCGAGCCCGATGTCGGCGGTGTTCGGCACCGACCCGACCGTCACCAGGCAGTGCGACCCGCTCACGACTCGACCGTCGAGCAACTCCACCTCGACGCCGTCATCAATGCGCCGAACCGCGGCGGCGCGCGCCTGCCGAACGATATGCATCCCACGTCGGGTGAACACGTCCTCGATCAGCAGCGCGGCATCGGCGTCCTCGCTCGGCATGACCCGATCCCGGCTCGAGACGAGGGTCACCTCGCTGCCGAGTGCGAGGTAGGCGCTCGCGAACTCCGCCCCGGTCACGCCGGACCCGACCACGACGAGGTGTTCAGGCAGCGCGGGCAGGTCATAGACCTGCTGCCAGTTGAGAATTCGCTCACCGTCGGGCTGCGCGCCGGGCAGCACTCGCGGTGAAGCACCCGTCGCGACCAAAACGACGTCCGCGTTGACGACTCGCTCGTCGCCGCCGTCGTTGACGACGAGCTGATGCGGCCCGGCGAACCGACCGGTCCCGTGAATCACCTCGACACCCTCGCGACTGACCCGGTTGGCGATGTCGAGCGACTGCGCGTGGGCAAGCGCCTTCACCCGAGCATTGACCGCGTTGGCATCGACCGAGACCTGCTCGACCGGGTGACCACCGCTGCGCAACCGGACGCCAAGCGCCTCGCTGCTGGCGAAGGCGGTGATCGACTCGCTGGTGGCAATCAACGTCTTCGACGGAACACAGTCCGCCAGCACGCAGGCGCCACCCAAACCGTCGCGGTCGATCACGACGACCTCGGCGCCCAACTGCGCAGCGACGAGCGCCGCTTCGTAACCGCCTGGGCCGCCGCCGAGAATTGCAATCCGTGTCACAGCGCCATTGTCGCCTGTCGATCATCACCGCTCACTACGCTTCGCGGCGTGGCTCTCTACGCGGCGTACGGCTCCAACATGGATCCGGGCCAGATGCTCGAGAGATGCCCGCACTCCCCCTCCCAGGGCACCGGTTGGCTCGAGGGCTGGCGGCTGACGTTCGGCGGCGAGGACTTCGGCTGGGAGGGATCGCTTGCCACGGTGGTCGAGGAGCCGGGCAGCCGGGTCTTCGTGCGGATCTACGACGTCACCGAACAAGACGAGTCGATCCTCGACGAGATCGAATCGGCCACGACCGGGCTCTACAACAAGATCCGGGTCCGAGTGCACACCCTCGACGGCATCGCACTCACCTGGCTATACGTACTCGACGGCTACGAAGGCGGCTTACCTTCGGCGCGCTACCTCGGGGTCATGGCCGATGCTGCCGAAGTCGCCGGCGCGCCGGACGACTATGTCGCCGAGATGCGCACCCGCCCTTGCCGCACCGTTGGGCCGTAGCGTCCTGCTGAGCTAGGTCGCGAGCGCGACGCCGGTCAACAACTGCACGCCGACGGAGATGCAGCGCTCGTCGACGTCGAAGCTCGACTGGTGCAGATCCATCGCGACCTTGCTGCCGGGCGATCGGACGCCCAGACGGGCCAGCGCGCCCGGCACGCGATCGAGATACCACGCGAAGTCCTCACCGCCGAGGCTCTGCGCGCTCTCGCACACGACACCGCCCTCAACCGAGCGGCGCACGGCACCGTCGAGCGATCCGACACTTGCGGCGTCGTTGACCACCGGCGGGACGCCTCGGACATGGGCGATCTCGACCGCGACACCGTACGGCGCTGCCACCTCGCGGATCAGCTCGTCGACAAGCGGTGGCAAGGTGTCCCACGCCGAGCGCCACAGCGTCCGCAGGGTGCCTCGCGCGATGCCGGTGCGCGGAATGACGTTCGCCGTGGTGCCGGCCGACACCTGACCCCAGACCAGCGAGGCGCCTGCGCGCGGATCGACGCGACGGCCGAGAAGCATCGGCACCTGCGTGACCACCGCTCCTAGCGCAGCCACAAGATCAGCGCTCAGGTGCGGCCTGGCAGTGTGGCCACCGGGCCCGGTCAACCTGACGTCGATCTGGTCAGTGGCTGCGGTGATCGGACCGACCCGCAATCCCACCTGACCGACCTCGACCGCCGGATCACAATGCAAGGCGTAGATCCGCTCGATGCCGTCGAGGCCACCTGCGCTGATCACATCGAGGGCGCCACCTGGCACGACCTCCTCGGCCGGCTGGAACACCAGCCGCACGCCCCGGTGCAGTTCGCCACGGGACGCGAGCCGGGCGAGCGCCAGGCCTGCACCCAGAACGACAGTCGCGTGTACGTCATGACCGCACGCATGTGCGACCCCATCGACGGTCGAGCGATAGCTGACGTCCTTGGTGTCAGGGATCGGCAACGCATCGAGATCGGCGCGCAACGCGAGCGTCGGTGGCACCGGACCGATGTCGCAGACCAGACCAGTGCCCAGCGGCAGCACTCGAGGCGAGAGCCCGACGTGGGCGAGCGCATCCGCCAGCAACTCGGTGGTCCGACGCTCTTCCCGGCTCAGCTCCGGATGGGCGTGCAGATCACGGCGCACTTCGACGAGGCGTTGGCCGTTGTCGGCCAAGAAGTCTGCAACCGTCACGATGCAAGACCAGCCGGCGTGTTGGCGCTCATCTCACTCATTAACGCGTCGACGACCGCGCGAAGGTCGCCGCCAGCGGCTGCGGCCGCTTCACGTTGCCGCAGATAGCTCGGGCCGACGTCAAGGATTCGCTTGGCACGCAACAACTCTTCGCCACATTCAAGCCGTTCGGCGATCGGCGCGAGATCGTCGACCAGCTCAGCGACGAGATCGCGAAGCGGCTCGGTGCGACCTTCGTTGTCCACGATCAGTTCGGCGTCGATGCCGTACCTCGCAGCCCGCCATTTGTTCTCACGAATCGTCCACCCCTTCGGCACCGGCAAGGTATAGCCGCGATCCAGTTGTCCATTGAACATCTCGACCAAGCATTGCGACAACGCGGCCGCCCAGGAAATCTCGTACAACGTCGGGAGCCCGTCGCAGATCCGCAGCTCCACGGTCCCGAACTGCGGGTGCGGTCGCACGTCCCACCAGACTTCGCGCACCGAGTGGATCGTCTGCGCCGAGATCAGCGTCGACATGTAGTGCTCAAAGTCGTCCCAGCCCGACAACTGGTAGGGAATCCCCGCGGTCGGCAACCCTTCGAACACCTTGCTCCGCGCCGACGCAAGCCCGGTGTCCGTGCCTACCCAGTACGGCGACGACGCGGACAGCGCGAGGAAGTGGGGGATGTAGGCCGTCAGTGCGTTGACGATCGGGATCGCCTTCTGCGGCGACCTCACGCCGACGTGGACGTGAACGCCGAAGATCTGCAGCCGCCGCGCAAGCCACTGCATGTCCTCGACCAGCTTCGCGTACCGCGGGTTGGGGCTGATCTGCTGCGTCGCCCAGTCCGAGATCGGATGTGTGCCCGAGCACATCACGCCGAGCCCTCGGGCAGCCGCGGCCCCGGCAACCTCGGCGACCGTGCCGCGAAGGTCCTCGACTGCCTCATCGACGGTCGAACACACGCCGGTGATGACCTCGACGCACGACTCCAAGAGCTCGTGCTTGGCCTTGGGGTGCTCGACATCGGGCGATCCCGACAGCTCGTCGAGGATGCCGGACGCCGCGCTGGCCAGCTCTCGGCTCTCCACGTCGACAAGCTCGAGCTCCCACTCGACGCCGAGGCTCGACCGCGGCGAGGAACTGAAGAGGATCTCCACGGCACGTACGACACCACACCACCCAAGGGTCACGTCAACCTCCGGCCGCCCGGAGCCCTTGCCGAGTCGCGTAACGTACCCGTGATGCGTGCTCGCCTGACCGCCGCAGTTGCTGCGGGTTGCCTCACCGCTGCCGTGAGCGGGATGAGTGCCAGCGCCGCGCCTGCGAACAGCTCGGGCGAAACGATCGGCGGCCCGCTGCTCGCCTCTACCGGCGTGATCGTACGGCCGCTCACCGACGCGCCACCGCTGCCGCCGGCGGCCAACCTGCCGGCGTCCTCCTGGCTGGTCGCCAACCTGACGACCGGGCAAGTGCTCGCCGCCAAGGACCCACACGGAAAGTTCCTTCCGGCGAGCACGCTGAAGACGCTGACCGCGCTGACCTTGCTCCCCAAGCTCAACCCGCAGTCGGCGTTCCGAGTGACCGATACCGACGAACGAGTCGACGGCACGCGGGCTGGCTTGGTGGCGGGGATGAGCTATCCGATCAAGACGCTGTTCACGTGCATGCTCGAGATGAGCGCCAACGACGCCGCGGATGCGCTGGCGCAAGCCAACGGCGGCATCCGCCGCACCGTTCGGCAGATGAACGCCAAGGCCCTGGAGCTACAAGCCGACGACACGAACGCCGACACGCCGAGCGGCCTGGACGGCGTTGGTGAGACGACATCGGCGTACGACCTGGCGCTGATCGCCCAAGCCGACTACAAGATCCCCGCGTTCCGCCACTACCTCTCGCTCACCCACAGCACGATCCCGGCGCCGCACCACAAGCATTTCCAGATCCAGAGCCACAACAACTTGCTGACGACGTACCGCGGGGATATCGGCGGCAAGAACGGCTACACCGTGGCGGCGCAGGCGACATATGTCGGCGCCGCTACCCGGCACGGCCAGACCATCCTGGTCACCCTGATGCACGCCTACCCGATCTGGTGGCCGATGGCGGCCGACCTGCTCAACTGGGGTTTCAAGGCCAACGGCAAGGTGAACCCGATCGGCAGCTGGTCTCACCGCTTGAGCCGAGGAAGGCAAAGCGTCGAAGCCGGCGGTGCTGGTCGGGCACGCCGCGGTCATACACGCCAAGGCCGCATCCGGGCATGCACTCGGCATCTCGTGGCCCAAGATCACCGCGCGGATCGTCGAGATCGCCGCGCGGCGCAGTGGTGCTCATCCTGCTGATCAGCGACGGTGATTATGCGGCGCAGACGCCGGCGCTACCGCCGTTATCGGCCGCGGTTGAAGCTGCCGCCGATCTAGCGGCCGAGCACGCTCCGATCACCTCGGTGATCTTGATCTGCCCAGACCCCTGCCGCAACCGGCTGTTGACGTGTATTGTCCACGCCAATCCGCTCCCCCCGGAGCGGATTGCGGCTCACCGAACGGGTGAGGCGGGGATCGAGCAACCTGGGGTAGTTGTGGCACAAGGCACGGTCAAGTGGTTCAACGGCGAAAAGGGCTACGGCTTCATCGCCGTCGATGGCGGTAGTGACGTATTCGTCCACTACAGCGCGATCGAGATGGACGGGTACAAGTCGCTCGAAGAAGGCCAGCGGGTCGAGTTCGAGGTCACCGAGGGGCAAAAGGGTCCGCAGGCCGACAAGGTCCACGCGGTCTAAACAACGCACACCCGGCAGGCCTGCACGCTCCAGCACACCACTGCGCTCGTTCGTGCCGCCGGGACGCCCGGCCGCGCTCAGCGCGGCTGCGGCGGCGCTGAGTCATGTGCTGAATCGGTCCCGCCGGTGCCGTGGCTGGCGTCGGCCGCGTCGGCCAGATCGGTCGGCGCGGCGGGCTCATGCAGCGAGCGCGGCCACAGATGGTCCTGCTTGACCACGTTGACCTGCGCCGCGATCAGCAACACCTGGGACTGCAGGTAGAACTGCGAGAGCAGCACGATCACCGTGCCGAACGATCCGTACGTCGCCGTCGCGCCCTTGAGCTTGTGGGTGATGAATACCGACGCGAGGGCCTGCAGGACAGCCAGTGCGGCGGCGGAAAGGACTGCACCCGGAAGCACCTGCCGGAGCGTCACGTCACGGCTGGTCAGCCACCGAAAGATCAGGCAGAACAGCCCGGTGTTCAACACCACGGTCGCCGCGATGCTCATCGCGCTCACCAGCGGACCGACGTTCAGGCCGATCTCCGACGCAGCTCGTCACGCTGCTCGACACCACCGATGTCGCAATCAACCCGAGACCACCGACGGCGACGAGGCGAAGCGCGCGCAGGTTCTTCGGCAACGAACCCTGGCCGCTTGTCCCTCGGCACGCCGTAGACGATGTCCCAGGAGTTCTGCGCGGTCTTCGCCACCGCTAGCCCGCTGTAGATCGCGAGGACGACGCCGACCACGACGACGATCAGGCTGCCGTGTTTGGGCACCGGCCCCGAGATCAGCGGGTACGCGTGCAGTGCGGACTTCTCGATTGACTTCTGCCACGACGGATGCCCGTGCAGGACGAATCCGAGGATCGAGGACAGTGCCAGCAGCAACGGAAATATCGAGAAGAACGTGTAGTACGTGATGAGCACGGCGAGGTTCCCTGATGAGTCCTCGCCGAACTTTTTGATGACGGCGTACGGAAAGGCGAGCCACCGCCGACTGCGCTGGATCTCATCGGCTCGGTCCCGAAGCGCGGAGATCCTCACCAGCCCTCGTACTGCCTGGCGACCGGGTCCTCGAGCGGGCCAGGCAGACCACCGCCACCGAACGCGAAGTCCCGCTGCGGGCGCCAGACCTGGTCGGGGCCCTGCTCGAACAAGGTGAATCCCGGCACCTGGAACGACGCGTCGTAGGCCGAGAGAGCGGTCCACGCGCGCAGCAACGCGTCCTCGGGCAGATCGTGGGCGACGGTGACGTGCGGGTGGTAGGCATAGCCCACCTCACGCCACAGCGGGCCGGAGCGCACCTTCACCTGTAGCTGCTCACACTCAGCGATTCCCTGGACGAGCGGCACGAACACCACCGCAGACACCGGCAAGAAAGTGGCGGAACCACGCAGCCGAATGCCGAACTCCCGAACCCGGGTCGCGACGACTCGAAGATGCTCCTCGATCTCTGGCAACGCCTCCGGGGAGACCGGCGTCGGCGGCAACAACGTGACGTGCGGAACGATGCGCGACGCGTTGGGGTCGCCGAGGCGCTCCCGCCAACCCTGCAGCTCGCTGCCGTACGGCTCCGGGATCCCGATCGCGACACCGATGTCGCGAGCCGGTGCGTCAGTCACGAACCCGCCGGCAAGAAGCCGACCGCGTCATACACCGCCGCCAACGTCTGGTCGGCGACCTCGCGAGCACGAGCCGCTCCCTGCGCCAACACCTCGGACAGCCGCGTCGGATCGGCCAGCCACTCCATCGTCCGCTCGCGCACCGGCGTCGCGAAGTCGATGACGATGTCGGCAACATCGGTCTTGAGCGCGCCATAACCCTTGCCCTGGTAGTCGGCCTCGAGCTCGGTGACGCTTCGCCCGGTCAACGTCGAGGCGATGGTCAGCAAGTTGCTCACGCCCGGCTTGTTCTCCGCGTCGAAGCGGATGTCGGTCTCGGTGTCGGTCACCGCGCGCTTGATCTTCTTCGCGATCGCGTCCGGGTCGTCGAGGAGGTCGACCACACCGGCCTGCGACTCGCTCGACTTGCTCATCTTCGCGTTGGGGTCTTGTAGGTCGACGATCTTCGCCGTTTCCTTGACAATAAAGGCGTCTGGGACCACGAACGTCTCGGCGAACCGGGAGTTGAAACGTTGCGCAAGATCGCGAGTCAGCTCAAGATGTTGACGCTGATCCTCACCTACCGGCACCTGCTCCGCCTGATAAAGCAGGATGTCGGCGGCCTGCAGGATCGGGTAGGTGAACAGCCCGACCGACGTGATCTGCTGCTTGGCTGACTTGTCCTTGAACTGCGTCATCCGGCTCGCCTCGCCGATAGCCCGTGATGCAGCTCAGCACCCAGGTGAGCTCGGCATGCGCTGGCACGTGGCTCTGCACGAACAGCGTGCAGCGCTCGGGATCAAGGCCCGCGGCAAGCAACTGCGCCGCAGCGACTTGGGTGCGCCGCGAAGCAACACCGGGTCGTGCTCCACCGTGATCGCGTGGAGATCGACGATGCAGTAGAACGCGTCGTGCGAGTCCTGCAACTGGATCCACTGGCGGATCGCGCCAAGATAGTTGCCGAGGTGGAACGACTCAGCAGTCGGCTGGATGCCGGACAGCACACGCGGACGGGGGGCAGACATGACCTCATCTTCCTCTGGAACGACTGGCGTTATTGGTCATCGGCAGCATCGACGGAATTCCGGTCCGGGGCCAGAACAGTCACCCTGACCCGTGCGATCCGCCGACCGTCCATCTTGGTCACCTTCAGCCGAATGCCGTCGAGCTCGACCGCGTCGCCATTGCGTGGCAGCCGGCCGAGGGTCGCCATGATCGCACCAGCCACCGTTTCGTACGGGCCATCGGGCAACTCCGCACCCACCGCATCGGCGAAGTCGTCGAGGTTGAGCAATCCCTCGACCTCCATGTCGCCGCCACGCAGCTGGATGGCCTCGTCGTCGGTGTCGTCGTACTCATCTCGAATGTCACCGACAAGCTCCTCGATCAGGTCCTCGAGCGTGACGATCCCGGCGGTCCCGCCGTACTCATCGACCACGACGGCCAGGTGATCGCCACTGCGGCGCATCTCCGACATCGTCGGCAGCACCTGCTTTGTCGCGGGCACCATCGCCACCTCTCGGGTCAGATCGGCGATCTTCATGCCCCGCCGCTGTCCAGCCTCGGGTCGGAAGAGGTCGCGCACGTGCACGAAGCCGACCACGTCGTCGTGCGAGCCACGGACAACTGGGAACCGGCTGTGCGGCGACGTCTGCGCCTCGCGCATCGCGTGGGCGAGAGTCCAGCGCGGAGTCGAAGAACTCAACCTCGGTACGCGGCACCATGATCTCCCGTACCTGCCGACCGCCGGCCTCAAACACGTCGTCGATGAGTTTGCGTTCATCACGACTCAGCGCCTCGTGGCCGGTGACGAGGTCACGCAGCTCGGTGTGACTGATGGTCTCCCGGCCGATCGTCGGGTCACCGCCAAGCAGCCGCACGACGCCGTCGGTGGAAACCGAGAGCAACCAGATCACCGGCCGCATCGCGCCCGCGAACCGGTCGAGCGTGGGAGCAATCGCGCCGGCCGTGGCTTCGGCTCGTTGCAGCGCAATGCGTTTCGGCGCCAACTCGCCGACCACGAGCGTGACGTAGGCAATCACCAGAGTCACGAGCAAGAAGCCGATGACCTCCGAGGGCCGGTGTGACATCCCGAGGTGACGGAGCCCACGCGCCGTGGAGTGCGACAGCGTCACCGCGCCGAAGGCGCTGGAGAGCAACGCAGTTGTCGTCACACCGATCTGCACAGCGGAGAGGAACCGGTTGGGGTTGGAGACGAGGTCAGCGAGTCGTTTGCCACGCCGGCCGCGCTCGGCCAGCGCGCTGATCTGGCCCTCCCGCAACGAGACGAGCGCCATCTCACTCGCGGCGAAGACTGCCTCGATCAGGACGAGCAGGAAGACGACAACGACGCTGATCCAGATCACGCGGTCGCCTCACATCGAGTGCCCGGAGCAAGGGCATTAGAGGTCAGCGACGTCGGCTTGCTTTCCACGAACGGCATCAGCGGCTTCTCTCAACCCGGCCAGCTCGCCTTCACTGAGATCGCGTTCGACAACCCTCGTCACGCCGCCCGCGCCGAGCTCAGCCTCGACGCCGAGATAGACGCCACTGATGCCGTACTCTCCGTCGACCCAGGTGCACACCGGCATGACGGCTCCGCTGTCCTCGGCGACTGCCTTGGCCATTCGGGCGGCTGCGGCTGACGGTGCGTAGTAGGCAGAACCGGTCTTGAGCAGCGCCACCACCTCGGCACCACCGTTGCGCGTGCGGGTGACCAGATCCTCGATCGTGGCCTCGTCCAGCACGTCCGAGAGCGGCTTGCCGTCGACGGTGCACGCACTCGGCACCGGCACCATCGTGTCGCCGTGCGAGCCCAATGTCAGCGTCTTGACCGAGCCGACCGGCACACCGACCGCCTCAGCCACGAAGTTCGTAAAGCGGGCCGTGTCGAGCATGCCGGCCTGACCGATCACCCGCGCCTTCGGAAACCCGGTGACGTTGGCTGCCAGCGCTGTCATTTCGTCAAGCGGGTTGGAGACCACGATGAGGACCGCCTCGGGCGAGTGGATCGCGATCTGCTCGGCCACCTGGCGCACGATCTTCGCGTTGGTCTCGATCAGGTCCATCCGGCTCATGCCGGGCTTTCGCGGCAGCCCGGCGGTCACGACCACGATGTCCGAGCCAGCCGTCGGCTCGTAGCCCGAGCCGTCGAGGCCGGTCGTCACTCCCACGACCTTGGTCTCGAACCCCTCGATCGGCCGAGACTGATTCATGTCGAGCGCGAGGCCTTCCGGCTTGCCCTCGATGATGTCGGTGAGGAAGACGGTGTCGAACAGGTCGTACTCCGCCAGCCGTTGCGCCGTGGTCGATCCGTAGAAGCCCGAACCGACGACCGTGACGGTTTTGCCAGCCACTCCGTTGCCTGCCACTACGACTTCATCCCTTCGAGCTTGGCGATGATGGCGTCGGCGTACTCGCTCGTGCCGACAGCCGTCGGGTCGTCGCGGCTGGGCTTGAGGTCGTAGGTCACGCTCTCGCCTTCCGCGATGGTCTCGGACACCGCGCGCTCCAGATTGTCGGCAGCCAGCGTCTCGCCGATGTGACGCAGCATCATCTCGCCGGACAAAATCATCGCGGTCGGGTTGACCTTGTTCTGGCCCTTGTACTTCGGCGCCGATCCGTGCGTCGCCTCGAAGACCGCCGCCTTGGTGCCGATGTTGCCACCGGGCGCCACGCCGAGGCCGCCGACCATGCCGGCGGTCAGGTCGGACAGGATGTCGCCGTACAGGTTGGGCAGGACGAGAACGTCCCACTCCTCCGGGCGCTGGATCAGGCCCATGCAGGTCGCGTCGACCAGGTTTTCCCACGGCTCGATGTCGGGGTATTCCTTGGCGATCTCGCGGAAGACCGCCAGGAACAAGCCATCGGTGAATTTCATGATGTTGGACTTCGTCACGCAATGGACTCGCTTGCGGCCATTGTTGCGGGCGTACTCGAAGGCGTAGCGGATGATCCGCGCCGAGCCGAACTCGCTCATTGGCTTGATCGAAATGCCCGAGCCCTCGCGGATCTGCTTGTCCTGCATGCCGTTGAGAAAGTCGATGACCTTCTTCGCCGCGGGAGTGTTCGCTTCGTACTCGATGCCGGCGTAGAGGTCCTCAGTGTTCTCCCGGACGATCACCACGTCGACGTTCTCGAACCGTGTCCGCACACCGGCATAGGTCTTGCAGGGCCGCACGCAGGCGTAAAGGTCGAGCTCGTAGCGCAGCGCCACGTTGACCGAGCGGAAGCCGGTGCCGATCGGCGTCGTGATCGGGCCCTTCAAGGCCAGCCCGGTACGGCGCACCGACTCCAACGTGGCCTCGGGCAGCGGCGTGCCCTCGGTCTCCATGATGTCGACGCCGGCCTCTTGCTGATCCCATTCGAAGGTCGAACCACCGGTCGCGGCTGCGGCTTCGAGCACCCGGCGGGTCGCCTCGGTGAGCTCGGGACCGGTTCCGTCCCCGGGGATCAGGGTCACCTTGTGGGTGGTCATGCACGCTCCTGGACTCTGTTGGCCGTCGTTCGGCCTCGCGACGCAGATTAGTGCAGCGAGTGGGCAAGCCTGGCGGGCAGCCTGGCTCGTTAGCCCTGCCCAGCCGGGAATGGCGTGACCGCCGCGAGCACTCCGAGTGCGAGAGCGAGACCAAGAAGCACGACGACATCGACCCGCCGCTTGCGCACGACGAGCAGACCGGCGTTGCGCGGGCTCAGCAGCAGTCGAAGCAACCCACCAGCCGCGAGTGCGCCACAGACGACAAACATCCCGGTACGCGGGTGGTGCAGCGCCGCGATCAGCACGCCGATCGCGGCGGTGGCGACGACGAAGGCGAGCGGGTCGCGCGGCCGCGAGCGAGGCGGCGAGGACGTGCCCACCGGTTGCGCATCCGGGGCGGCAGCAGCGGCGTCTGGATCCGAGCTCGAGCCGCAGTCGGGGTCGGGGGCGCGATCAGGGTCCGGGTCGGGGGCGCGGTCGGGGTCGCCGAGCTGCCGGCGCTCATGGGTTGGTGCCCGGACGTTGCGGCGGAGGCTCCTCACCGGAGAGCACGACCACCGCGAGATCGGCCTGTGCGGCCCGGACGAGCACATGGTCGGTGGTGAAGCCGGAGATCGACGTGAACGGGATCTGCGCTCCAGCCAGGCGTCCGGCGACGTCGGCCAAGAAGCCGACCAGCTCCCACGGCAACGGTCCCGGGAAGGTGATCCGTCGCCAGCCGACGTCGACCTCGAGCGCAGCGCCCGACCACGCGGCATCGTCGAGGAGTGACTGAGCGCAGACGACCGTGACCTCGAGCTCGCTCGACACGACCGCGGTGAACTGCCCGGCCGGGCTCGCCGGTGGCTGCCAACCGGCCGGCAAGCGCACCACGGCAAGCTCGACCGGATCGAGGGTCGGTGACAGATCGTTCATCGCGAGCCGATCCTAGTGACCTGGGTGTGTGAACTCCTACGTACCGCGGACGGTACGCAGCAGTTCACGAACCGCGTGTGTGGCGGGCTTCAGCGGCTTCGACGCAGTTACGGAACAGCATGGCGACCGTCGTCGGGCCGACGCCACCGAGCCGCGGCGTGATCGCGCCGGCAACTGCCTCGCACGCCTCGTCGACATCAGGGAGCAGCCGGCGGCCTTCGTAGCGCACGCCGCCGCCGACGACGACCGCGCCTGGGGTGATGTGCTCGGGCTGCAGGATCCCGGGCACGCCGGCGGCCGCGATCACGATCTCAGCCGCTCGGGTGTAGTCCGGCCAGTTGGGCACGCCGGTGTGCACGACGGTCACCGCGGCGTTGGCGGTCGGGCGCTTCTGCGTCAACAGCAACGACAGTGGCCGACCCAACGTGGTGCCCCGGCCGAGGATGCAGACCGAGCGACCGGACACGGGGATCTCGTAATAGGCGAGCAACGCCTCAATGCCGGCCGGAGTGCACGGCACCGGCCCCCGCATCCCGAGCGCGAGGCGGCCCATGTTGGTCGGGTGCAGACCGTCCACGTCCTTGTCCGGGTCCATCTCGATCAGCGCCCCGTCGAAGTCGATCTGGGGCGGCGTCGGATGCTGCACGAGCATCGCGTCAACCGAGACGTCATCGTTGAACGCCCGGATCGCACCGATGAGCTCCGCCTGCGTGGTGGTCTCCGGCAGGTGAAGGTGCGGCGAGTTCAGCCCGAGCTCCGCGGCCTTTTCCTGCTTGACCCTGATGTAGCCCGCGCTGGCCGGATCATCGCCGACCAAGATCGTGCCCAGCCCGGGCGTATGACCGGCGGCGACCAGCGCTGCGATCCGCGGTTTGAGCTCGGCGAGGACGGCCTCTGCCACCGGGCCGCCCGGAAGCATCCGTGCTGTCATCGCTCGCCCTCCTTCGCGAGTTGTCAGCAGCTCACGTCGCCAGAGCGGCGGGGAGTGCTGACAACCTCGTAACTAGTGGAAGAAATGCCTGGTGCCGGTGAAGTAGAGCGTGACGCCGGCCGCGTTCGCCGCCTCGATCGCCAGCTCGTCGCGCACCGATCCGCCCGGCTCGACGACGGCGCGCACCCCGCCGTCGATCAGCACCTGCAGCCCGTCCGGGAACGGGAAGAACGCATCGCTGGCGCCGACGGAGCCTTTCGCGCGGTCGCCCGCGCGTGACACCGCGAGGCGGGCCGAATCGACCCGGTTGACCTGACCCATCCCGACCCCGACGGTCGCGCCGCCGCTCGCAAGCACGATGGCGTTCGACTTGACCGCCCGGCAGGCACGCCAGGCAAACGACAGGTCCGCAAGGGTCTCGGCGTCGGCCGGCTCGCCGGCCTGCAACGTCCAGGACGCCGGGTCGTCACCCGCAGCGTCAAGCCGATCGACGGTCTGCATGAGTACGCCACCGCTGATCGCCTTGAACTCCACTAGGTCGGGGTGCTCGTCGGCTGGGCAGCGCAGGACGCGAAGCTTGGCCTTGGCCCTGAATACCTCGAGCGCGTCGTCGTCGTAATCCGGCGCGCAGATGACCTCCGTCAACACGCCGGCGAGCTGCTCGGCGAGCGCTTTGGTCACGGTGCGGTTGGCCGCGATCACGCCGCCGTACGCAGACAACGGGTCGCACTCGTGTGCGAGCCGATGCGCCTCGGCGATGTCGGCGCCAACCGCGATCCCGCACGGGTTGGCGTGCTTGATGATCGCGACGCACGGGTCGCTGAAGTCGTACGCAGCGCGGCGCGCGGCGTCGGTGTCGGTGTAGTTGTTGTACGACAGCTCCGGCCCATGCAGCTGCTCAGCTGCCGCAAGGCCGCCGCGCCAGTGCCGATAGAGAGCCGCCCGCTGGTGCGGGTTCTCGCCGTACCGCAGCACTGCGGCGCGCTCCCAGGTCGCGCCGGTCCACTCCGGGAAGCCGGAACCGTCGTCGCTCGGCGCGAGCACGTTGCCCATCCAGGAGGCCACCGCAACGTCGTAGGACGCGGTGTGGGCAAAGGCCCGCGCGGCCAGCCGCTGCCGCTCAGCTAGCGTGAATCCGCCGGCGCCGAGTGCGGCAATCGACCTCGGGATATGCGGACGGCTCGACAACGACCGCGACCGACGGGTGGTTCTTAGCCGCGGCCCGAACCATCGACGGCCCGCCGATGTCGATCTGCTCGACGCATTCATCCGGCGATGCGCCGGAAGCGACGGTGTCCCGGAACGGGTAGAGGTTGACGACAACGAGGTCGAAGGGCGCAACGCCGAGCTCTTCCAGCTGTGCGGCATGATCGGGCTTGCGGAGATCGGCGAGAATCCCGGCATGCACCTTCGGGTGAAGGGTCTTGACCCGCCCGTCGAGGCACTCGGGGAAGCCGGTGAGCTCCTCGACTGCTGTCACGGCAATGCCGGCGTCGCGCAAGCGGGCAGCCGTCGATCCGGTCGACACTATCGTCGACGCCAGCGTCGGACAGCGCCTGCCCTAGCTCCTCGAGGCCGCTCTTGTCGTACACACTGACCAGGGCCCGCTTGATGGGTCGTCTGCTCATCTGTTGATCGTGACCTTCCGTCCGTAATAAAAGTGACCCCTCGCCCATCGGCGTACGACGTCGACCAGCATGTCGCGCTCGGCGGTCTTGATGCGCAGGTGCAAGGACTCCTCGTCATCGTCGTCAGCGACCGCAACAGCCACCTGCGCGACCACCGGGCCGGTGTCGACGCCGTCGTCGACGATGTGGACAGTCGCGCCGGTGACCTTCACGCCGTAGGCGAGTGCGTCCCTGACCGCGTGGGCGCCGGGGAACGACGGCAGGAGCGCGGGATGGGTGTTGAGCGTCGTGAACGCCTCGACGAACCGCTTGCCGAGGATCTTCATGAACCCAGCCGCGACCACCAGGGTGGGCTCGTACGCAGCCACGGCCGCCGTGAGCGCGGCGTCCCAGTCATCGCGGGCGGGATAGTCGCCCAGCTTCACCACGAACGTCGGCACCCCGGCACGTTCGGCGCGGGCCAGCCCTTCAATCCCGTCACGGTCAGCGCCAACCGCGACGACCGTGGCGCCGTACGCCGGGTCTTGCGCCGCCTCGAGCAGCGCCGCGAGGTTGGTGCCGGAGCCCGACACGAGAACGACGAGCCGCGCGGACAGGATGACTCCCCAGGGACTCAGCGGGCTTCGGGCAGATTGGGCAGATTGGGTGGTGTCGGGCGCAAGGGTGAACTCGGGGAAGTACGGCCAGGATACCGCCCACGACCGACGGCTTCTGCCATGCTGCCCGCGTGACCATTCAGATCACCGCACCGCGCGCAGTGCCAGCGGCGTACCAGCCGCCGGCACCGGTGGTGCGGCCGCTGGTAGGTCCGACAACCGTGCTCAAACGGTATGCCGCGGTGGCTCTGGTCGCCATCGTGCTCGGGGCGCTGCACATCCGGCACCGACCCGCGACGCTCTGCCTGTTCCGCGAGCTCACCGGGCTGCCCTGCCCGTTCTGCGGTGGCACCACCGCCGCGGTTCGGCTCGGACACGGAAACCTGAAAGGCGCGCTGGCGGCATCACCACTCGCGGTTGGGCTGCTCGCGACCTGGCCGCTGCTCGACGCGATTCGACCGCCGCGGTGGTGGCAGTCGAGGCGAAACCGATGGATCGTCATCGGCACCGTGCTGATCGCCTCGGAAATCTGGCAACTTGTGCGGTTCGGGATCATCTCGTTCTAACCCGACCATCGCCCGACATGGAGGCAAACGTGAGCACTCCGCAGGAGCCTGGCGCACCAGACCCCGGGGAACCCGCAGCGACGCCGCCGCCACCTCCCGACGCCACGCAGCCGCCCGGCTACTACGGCCAACCAACCCCGCCGGCGTACGGCGCCCCACCGCCCTATGGCGCACCACCGCAGTACGGCCAACCCCAGTACGGCCAGCCGCCGCCCTATGGCGCACCACCGCAGTACGGCCAACCCCAGTACGGCCAGCCGCCGCCCTATGGCGCGCCGCCGCAGTACGGGCAGCCCCAGTACGGGCAGCCTCAGTACGGCTACTCAGCGCCGACCAGCACCAACGGCTTTGCGATCGCGTCGTTCATCTGCGCCTTCCTGTGCTCCCCGCTGGGCATCATCTTCGGGTTCGTTGCGAAGTCGCAGATCAAGCAGACCGGTCAGCAGGGGAACGGTCTGGCAACGGCAGGAATCGTGATTTCCGTCGCTTCGATCGTGCTCGGCATCATCTTGTTCGCGAGCGGAGTCGCCGTGATCCACTCAGGTTCGAGCGGTTAGGGGCCGAGATCACTGCGAGCGCAATACCGGCAGGCAGCGTCCCCGCCACCTATTGTCCGCACTGAGGCTGTCCGCATCACCCACCGGAAGGGCATGACGATGACCACACCGGAAGACCCGAACCAGCCGCCCGCAGACCCCACACCACCGCCGCCACCGGCAACCCCGCCTGCATACGGTGCGCAGCCACCCGCGTACGGCGCACCGCAGTACGGCGCCCCGCCACCACCCGCCTACGGCTCGCAACCACCGGCGTACGGCGGATATCAGGAGGCGCCCTACGGCGGCCCGCCTTACGGCGGCGCCGAGCTCGCCCCGTGGATCTACCGCGTGGGTGGCTATCTCATCGACTTGGTGATCGTCGCAGTGCCGTCGGTGCTGCTCGGCGTCATCACGAGCAGCCGCGTGGTTTACGACATCGTGGCGTTCATCTTGGCCCTCGGGCTCGGCTATCTCAACGGTGCCCAAGGGCAGACCCCGGGCAAGCGCGTGATCGGCATCAAGCTGGTCCGCGAGCAGGACGGTCAGCTCATCGGCGGCGGTCTAGGGATCGTGCGGGAGATCGCTCACTTCCTGGACACCCTCGCCTGTTTCCTCGGCTGGTTCTGGCCACTCTGGGACGCCAAGCGGCAGACGTTCGCCGACAAGGTCATGGGAACCATTGTCATCAAGGTCTGACCGTGACAACACCTGAGGACCCGGCTGATCTCCCACCGGGCGGGAGCGGGCCGGCTCCGATCGACCCGTACTTCACGCCGCCGCCCGGTGCGTCGCAGCCCGGGCCCCCGCAGTTCGGCGCACCGGGATATGGCCAACCGCAGTACGGCGCGCCCCAGTTCGGCGGAACACCGTACGGTCAGCCGCCCTACGGTGCTCAGCCGCCGTACGGCCAGCCGCCGTGGGGTCAGCCGCCGTACGCCGGGCAGTATCAGAGCGCGGCGTCGTACGCGTCCTGGTTGCAGCGGGTCGGAGCGGCAGTGCTCGACTGGTTCGTCACCTTCCTGCCCACCCTGGTCGTCGTCGGCATCGGCGTGGCGATCGGCCATGGCATCGGGGTGTTCATCGCGATCCTGGGCTACATCGGGGGCATCGCGCTCTGGATCTGGAACGCGGTGTTCCGCCAAGGCAGGACCGGGCAGACCGTCGGTAAGCAACAGGTGGGGATCAAGCTCATCCGAGAGGTCGACGGTCAGGTGGTCGGCCCGGGGATGTCCTTCGTCCGCCAGATCGCGCATTTCCTCGACGGCTTGGTCTGCGACATCGGCTATCTCTGGCCATTGTGGGACGCCAAGCGCCAGACCTTCGCTGACAAGGTCTGCAGCACCGTCGTCATCCGCGTCTAGCGTCTCGTCGCGCTCGACCGACTTAGGGCAGCGTCACGACCGTCGGGGTGGAGCGGCGGCTGGCCAGGCCGACGACGAGGACAACGATGACCGCGACGACGGCGGTCTCGCCTGCCACGGCGAGCCCGACCTGCCACGGCGACGGACCAACTGCACGCAAGCGGCCCGGACCCGCAGGACCGCCGGCGAAGCCGACCAGAAGCGCCACGCCGATGCCGAGGGCTGCGCCGGCAACGACAGCGCTGTTCACCTGGCCGCGAAGCTGCAACGTCGAGCGACGGGTGATTCGCCAGCCGGCTAGCGTGCCGGCCGCCCACACCGCAAGAACGCAGCACACCAGCACCGGCAGCGGTGCCCGGCCGCTCGGCAATGCGGCCACCAGCGGCAGTGCCGGAGTCGCCCCCAGATGGGACGCGCCGAGCGCGACGGACGAGCCAGCACCCACCGCGAAGCCTGGGCCGGCGAGATAGCCGATCGCGAAGACGATCGCGTTCGGCACCAGCAATAACGACAGCAGCAGCATCGAGAACACCCCGGGACCGCCGCGGTAGCCGGAAGCAATCGTCGCGAAATGATGGACATGCGCCAACGAGGATCCGAGCACGAGCAGGGTGGCCATCCCGACCAGGACGGCTGCCGCCGCGCCCGCGGCATGCAGCGACGTGCGGAGATCCAGCGGTAGCGAGCGCCACACGGTGCGCGTCAGGCCCGCCCCGCGCGCCGCGCCGAGGGAGACGAACCCGCCGCCGATCAACGCGGCGCAGACGAACGCCGCGCCCGCGGACGGACGGATGCTGGCCGATCTGGTCGCCGCGGCGAGCACGGCGGCAATCACCGCGTACGGAATCGTGACCGAGGCAATGACCACGCCTAGGTCGCGCGGCACGGCGCATCGACTGCCACGAGCAACGATCGAGCTCGCGCGGGCAAGCAGCATGCCCAGCACGATCGTGAGTCCGAGCGGCGGAATCGTCAGCGTGCCGGCTGGCACCCGTAGCGGTGTCCGATGAGCGAGCAGCCAAAGCTGGGCCGCGAGGCGCATCGCCGAGCCAGCACTCGTGCCAACCTGCGAGTCAGCCGCCCAGACAACGAGGGCGAGCACGATCAACCCGGCAATACCGACCGTGGCGGCCCACAGCGCCGCGAATGCGCCACGAATCCAGACCGACGCGGCGGGATCGCTGCGTGCCGAGGGCCGAGCAGCAGCAACCTGCGCCTTGTGCTGCAGGACGTCGGTCACCCAGCGATCGTGACAGGAGTGCACCGTTGTGGCGGGTGTTACACGCCGAGTACGCCACATAACCGCACCAATGGCCCATGCCGGTCGCTCTTGCGCCGCCGATATGGCCCCGCGGTGGCGCTATCCGACGATCTCCGCCATGAGCCGCGCTGCCTCACTCGGCGTCTTGCCAACCCGGACCCCGACCGCCTCGAGCGCCTCGGCCTTCGCGGCCGCGGTCCCAGACGAGCCGGACACGATCGCCCCGGCGTGACCCATCGTCTTGCCCTCCGGCGCAGTGAAACCGGCGACGTAGCCGACGACCGGTTTGGTCACGCTGGCCTTGATGAACTCCGCCGCGCGCTCTTCGGCGTCGCCACCGATCTCGCCGATCATGACGATCGCATCGGTCTCGGGGTCGTCCTGAAATGCTGCGAGACAATCGATGTGCGTCGTGCCGATGACCGGGTCGCCGCCGATCCCGACCGCGGTCGAGAAGCCAATGTCTCGCAGCTCGTACATCATCTGGTAGGTCAGGGTGCCGGACTTGGAGACCAGCCCGATTCGGCCAGGTCCGGTGATGTCGGCTGGGATGATGCCGGCGTTTGAGCGACCAGGTGAGATCAAGCCAGGGCAGTTCGGCCCGATGATCCGGGTCGTGCCGCGCTCGCGGGCATAGGCAAAGAAGTACGCCGTGTCCTGCACCGGCACGCCCTCGGTGATGACCACGAGCAGCGGGATCGCAGCGTCGATAGCCTCGAGTGCCGCGTCTCGGGCGAACGGCGGCGGCACGAAACCGACCGAGGCGTTCGCGCCGGTCGCCGCCATAGCCTCTGCGACGGTCGCGAAGACCGGGATGCCATCGACCTCGGTGCCGGCCTTGCGGGCGTTGACGCCACCAACGACGTTCGTGCCCGACGCGACCATGCGACGGGTGTGCTTGGTGCCCTCAGAGCCGGTGATGCCCTGAACGATCACCCTGCTCTCAGCGTTCAGCCAGATCGCCATCAGACCGCCCCTCCGACGTTCGCCAGCTCCGCCGCCCGCTGGGCAGCGCCATCCATGGTGTCGACCTGCTCGACCAGTGGATGAGCGGCTTCGGTGAGGATTCGACGGCCCTCCTCGGCGTTGTTGCCGTCGAGCCGCACGACGAGCGGCTTGGTCACCTGCTCACCGTTGCTCTCGAGCAGGGCGAGCGCTTGAACGATGCCGTTGGCCACTGCGTCGCACGACGTGATGCCGCCGAAGACGTTGACGAACACCGAGCGCACCGACGGGTCCGACAGGATGACCTCGAGGCCGTTGGCCATGACCTCGGCCGATGCGCCACCGCCGATGTCGAGGAAGTTGGCAGGCCGCACTCCGCCCTCGTTCTCCCCGGCATAGGCGACGACGTCCAGTGTCGACATGACAAGGCCGGCGCCGTTTCCGATGATGCCGACCTCGCCGTCGAGCTTGACGTAGTTGAGGTTGAGCTCCATCGCCCGGACCTCAAGCGGGTCGGTCGCAGAGATGTCGCGGTAGGCGTCATGCACCTCGGCGTGCCGGAAGGCCGCGTTCTCGTCGAGGGTGACCTTGCCGTCGAGCGCGAGGATCTGGTCGTCCGGTGTCCGGACCAGCGGGTTGACCTCGACGAGCGTCGCCTCTTCGCCGACGAACACCTCCCAGAGCTTCTCGATTGCAGCGGCAGCCTGGTCGCGGACGACCGCAGGGATGTTGCCGGCCGTCGCGATCTCGAGCGCCTTCGCTGCGTCGACCCCAGCCACCGGGTCGATCGGCACCCGGGCCAACGCCTCCGGGCGCTCAACCGCGAGCTCCTCGATCTCCATGCCGCCCTCGGCCGAGCACATCGCGAGGTACGAGCGGTTGCCGCGATCGAGCAGGAAGGAGAAGTAGTACTCCTCGCTGATGTCAGCGGCCTCGGAGATCAGGATGGTCCGCACGGTGTGGCCTTTGATGTCCATGCCGAAGATCGCGCCGGCCTTCTCGACGGCATCGTCGGCGGTCGGTGCGTACTTCACACCGCCGGCCTTGCCGCGGCCACCGGCCTTGACTTGGGCCTTGACCATCACCGGACCGCCACCGAGCTGCTCGGCCGCGCCGCGAACCTCATCGACGGTCGAGACCACGACCTGTCGAGTAGTCGGTACGCCGTACTTGGCGAACAGCTCCTTGGCCTGCCACTCGAACAGGTCCACGCATTGACTCCTTCTCCTTGGCAGCCCAAAAGCCTGGCAGCCCAAAAACTTGGCAGCGCAGACACGTTACCGGCCGCGGTTTTGCTCAAGACAGGGGATGTGCCGATCGCAGGCGCGCTGCACGGCGCCTACGCGTCGCCGCTCACGGTGACGTGGCTGTTGACCCACTCCACGATCGCCGACGTCGGGGTGCCCGGAGTGAAGACCTCGGCAACACCGAGCTCCTTCAACGGCGCGATGTCGCCGTCCGGGATGATCCCGCCGCCGAAGACAACGATGTCGCGCGAGTCACTGGCTGCGAGCAGCTCCAACACCCGGGTGAACAGCGTCATGTGGGCCCCGGAGAGGACCGAGAGCCCGATCGCGTGCGCGTCCTCTTGGATCGCGGTCGCCACGATCTGCTCAGGCGTCTGATGCAGGCCGGTGTAGATGACCTCCATGCCGGCGTCGCGCAGCGCGCGGGCGACGACTTTGGCGCCACGATCGTGGCCGTCAAGGCCTGGCTTGGCGACGACCACACGGATCGGCACGGCGTGACCTCCTCGACCTGGCTGTCACGGACCCTCGAAGAGCCGCAGCCGCTCAAAGAATAGACGTTCTCCCACAAACGCCGCCTTCCCGGCGGCCAACCGGGTAACGTTTGCGCCTCACGACGCGACGACTTTTGGCTGACCGGGCGGACGGAGGGCGCTGGTTTGACGAGGTTCGCGATGCTGAGCCGATCCGGGCTCAAGGGCACCGCCGTCGAAGTCGCGTGGATCGCGGCCCACGTCGTCAGCTACCCGTTCGGCGTTGCCGAGGAGCGGATCCGCCCCGACATTGACCGGTTTTCCCTCGGCCGGCTCTCGCCGGTCCGTCGTGGGCTGCTCATCGGTGACGTCGAGGCCGCCGGCACGCCGATCTTGCTCGTGCACGGCCTGGTCGACAACCGCTCGATCTTCACGCTTCTCCGCCGTCATCTGCGACGCCGTGGCTTCGGCCGGGTGTGGACCATGAACTACCGAATCTGGACCACTGACCTTCGCGCCGCGGCGCGCCAGCTCGCCACCGCGGTCGATGGGATTTGCGAGCAGACCGGGTACGAGCGAATTCACGTCATCGGGCACTCGATGGGCGGCCTGGTCGCGCGCTACTACGTGCAGCGGCTGGGCGGCGACGCCCACGTCCACACCTTGGTGACCCTCGGCACACCGCACCAAGGCACCCGTGCGGCTCGGCTGTTTCCGCGCGGCGTCTGCCAGCAGCTCACACCGGGCAGCGAGGTGGTCGCCGAGCTCGCCGAGGAGGCGCCCGGTTGTCAGACCCGGTTCGTGTCGTTCTGGAGTGACATCGACGCGCTCATGTCACCGAAAGAGGCCGCGATCCTGGACCATCCCGATCTCGGTGCCCGCAACATCAAGGTCAGTGGCGTGGGCCATACGTCACTCCCGATCGACCGTCGGGTGGTCCGGGAGATCACCGCGACGCTCGCACTGCTGGATTCCGACGGCGCGACGGTCACGGCAGGCGTGACCCGGCTCGGAACCGCCGCGGCGCTGTCAGAACCGGCCACCCCAGACACTGAGCCGAAACGCGCCCGCGCCCGTCATAGTCGCTAAGACCTCCGCTCGTTGATGATGGTGAGATGACGCCCCCGCCCCCGAAGAGTCGCGCTCGCGAGCGCGCCGCTGCTGCTCGTGCCGAGCAAGCACGCCTTGACCGGCGACGGCTCACCATCCGCTGGTCGGCGATCGTCGCAGCGTTTGTCATCGTCGCCGCCGCGGTGGTGGTGATCGCGATCACCAGCGGTGGCGGATCCAGCAAGAACACCACCACGCCTACGCCGACCACGACCGGCAAGGTCGTGATCGGCCCCGAGGCGATCCCGATCGAGCAGGGTGTCGTTCTCGCCCCAGCATCGACGGCGGCGAGCGGGCAGCCGGTTGACGGCATCGAATGCCAAAGCGCCGAGCAGGTGGCGTACCACATTCACGCTCACCTCGCGGTGTACGACAACGGCCGGCTCCGCCCGATCCCGCTGGGTATCGGCATCGTCAAACCAGTCGTGCAGCAGACCCCCACCGGCGGCTTCGCCCAAGCGAGCAACTGTTACTACTGGCTACACACCCACGTGCAGGACGGCGTGATCCACATCGAGTCGCCCACGAAGACGATCTACACCCTGGGCCAGTTCTTCGACGAGTGGAAGCAACCCTTGACCAGCGATCAGGTCGCGACCGTGCAGGGCAAGGTGACCGCGTACGTAAACGGCAAGCTTTACGCGGGCAACCTCCGTTCGATTCCGCTCACTGCGCACGCGACGATCCAGCTCGACATCGGCACTCCCACGGTGGCCCCGCAATCGGTCGACTGGGCCCGCTCGTCTCTCTAGCGGCGCGCCGCCGACCCCGGCTTCAGCCGCTGACAGCGGTTTTCATCGCTGACTGCAAGGTCGTGGTCAGCGCCGTGCTGCACACCGAGTTCGGCTGGTTGCCGGTCATCTCGCAGATCGCGGCAATCACGACGTTCGCGCCGCCGTCGACGGTCTGCGCAACCTTGCTGGTCGGGTCGTTGAGCTGCGCGGCGATCTGCCGCTGGCTCAGGCCACCGAGCACGGTCGGGTCGAGCGGCGCGGACGTGAACGCCAGCTTGTTGCCAAACGACACGAACGGATAGCCGAGCGCGCCCTTGTCCAACGTGGTCCACAGCGCCTTCTGCGCCGCGGTGACGCTTTGCAGCGGCCGGTGGTTTCGATCCTCATTCTCGACCGGGGTGAAGGTCAGGTATTTGCTCGTATAGCCGGAGCCATGGAAGTCCAGCGACGCGAAGTTGCCGTCATCCGTGGCGGATCGCACCTCGCCGAGGTTGGACAGCGTGCCGAACTTCGACAACGCGATCGCCAGCGACCACCTGAGAACCGCGCAGTACGGGCAAAACTCCGCGCCGATGTAGAGCAACTCGGGCTTGCCGTTCGACACCAGCGGTGGCTCGCCGGTCACCGGCGTCGGCACGGTCAAGATCTTGCCGACGCCGACCTTCGCCAACGTCGCGTCCGACACCGTCGTGACGTCAGTGACGACCGTGGACGACGCCGTCACGCGATCACCAGCCGGATTGCTCTTCGCGGGCTTGTGCAGGGCGATAACCGCAATCCCGGCGATGACGACCGCCATCACCACCACGCTGGTGAGGATCAGTTGCGCTCGGTGGCGCTGTGCGGCCCGCTGCGCCTCCGCGGGGTCCGCGGTCGCCACTCAGGCCTCGACGGGGTCGAGCGGGCGCAAGAGGTACGCGGCCAAGATCGAAAGGAACAGCAAGAACGTGACGGCGTGGACCCCCGTGCAATACAGGCAGATCGCCTTCAGTTGCACCGCCTCGACGAACACGAGATAACAGACCATCCCGATGCCGGCGACCGCTCCGGCCAGCCGGAGCCGGCCGATCCACGGATTTGCCGCCCGCCACGCCCAGGGGCTGACGAGCACGACCATCACGACGTAGTACGCGAGACCGGCGAGCGCGACCGGGATATGGCCGAAGATCTCCGACTGCGAGCTGGTCGTGACCTTCAGGCAGTTGACGTGAGTGCTCTCCGAACAGTGCGGAATCGTCGTCGCATGCTCGAAGTGCAGCTTGGTGAGATAGATCGACAGGAGCAGCCCGACGATCGCCAACGGCAGCGTGAGCGGTGCTGCCCAACGAACGTTGCGGGCCTCAGGCACCGATCTGTCTCTGCAAGTTGGTGATCGCGGGCTGCAGGCACACCTTCGTGTCGCGGTTCTCGATCATGGTGCAGATCGTCGCGGTCGTCATGTTCGCGCCGCCGTCGATCGCTTTCGCGATCGTGCTGCTCGGCGTGTTGAGCTGTGCCGCGATCTGGATCTGCGTCATGCCCGCCAGGATCGCCGGGTCGTAGCTCTGGGTGGTCTGCACGAACTTCCCGCCGTAATCGATGAACGGGAAGCCAGGTGGATTGCCGGTGTATTTGACCCAGAGCTTGTTCTCGGCGGTCGTTGGGTTCTCCAGCCTCCCCTGCGTACGGGTCTCATCCTCAACCGAGACGAACGAGAGATACTTGCTGGTGTAGCTCGACTTGTAGAAGCTGAATGTCGGCGTGTTGGCGTCGGTGTCCGTGCTCGACGAGCTGATCTCGTTGAGGTTGCTGAAGGTTCCAAACCGCGACAGCGCCTGAACCAGCGGCCAGCGCTCAGCAGCGCAGAACGGGCAGAACTCCGCGCCGATGAACAGCACCTCGGGCTTTCCGCCAGAGGTCAGAGGCGGGTCGCCGATCTTCTTCGGCAACAGGGTGTCCGAACCGCCGGCGACCGACTCCAGGGTCGCCGGTGTCACCGAGTAGACCTTGTTCAGGACGCTCGAGGATGCGGCGACGCGATTTCCCGCGGCCGTGTTCTTCCCCTTGTGGTTGATCGCCACGAACGCGAAGACGGCGCCGAGAACGGCGAGAACGACGATCGTGCTGAGCACGGTCATCGCGCGGCGGCGCTGGTCAGCCCGCTGCTGCTCGGCTCTGGCGATCGCCGCCTTTTCACGCGCCGTGGTGGAGTGTTGCTGGCGGCGCTGCTTATTGGTCTTGCGTCCCACAACAACCCTTCCAGATGATTTGTGATCTTCAGCCTAACCGGAGACACGTCGCGAACCTGAGAAGCCGTTCAGGGAATCAGGTCGACAATTTCAGAGCTTGACGATCGGTGCGTAGCGCAGCAGGAGGCGCTTTCTGCCCACTTCGTCCCCGAAGTCGACCTCTGCCTCGGCCGATGAATCCGCTCCGCGGACCGCGACGACTCGCCCCATCCCGAACGCATCGTGGGTCACCCGATCACCCGGAGACAGCGACGGGACCGGCCGCAGCCCAGTGCCGGCTGAGCGACCTCGGCGGTTGGCTTTCTCGATCGCCTGCTGCGAGGCCGTCACGCCGGTCGCGCCGTGCCACTCGATGAGCTCGGCCGGAATGTCATCGAGGAAGCGCGAGGGCGGGTTGTACGCCGGTGAGCCCCACGCCGAGCGCACGTTGGCTCGGCTGACGTACAACCGCTTCTCCGCTCGAGTGATCCCGACATAGGCGAGCCGCCGCTCCTCTTCGAGCTCAGCGGAGTTGCCCATCGAGCGCATGTGGGGGAAGACGCCGTCCTCCATCCCCGACAGGAACACCACCGGGAACTCCAGCCCCTTCGCGGTGTGCAGTGTCATCAGCGTCACAACACCGTCGGAGCCGTCGGCGCTTGGCACCTGGTCAGCGTCGGCGATCAGCGCCACCTGCTCGAGAAAGTCGCCAAGCGTGCCGTCGGGCCGGGTCTGCTCGAACTCCCGGGCGACGGAGACGAGCTCCTCGAGGTTTTCCACCCGGCCCTCGTCCTGCGGATCGGCGCTCGCGCGCAGCTCGGCGAGATAGCCGGTGCGGTCGAGCACCGCCTCGAGCACATCGCCAGGCGCGGCGCCGGCCTTCTCGGTGAGTTCATCGATCAAGGTCACGAAACCCTGGATCGCGTTGAGCGAGCGGACAGCGAGGTTGGGTGCGTCGGCCGCGTGGTGCAGCGCGTCGAAAAAGGTCGTCCGGTCACGCTCAGCCAGCGAGGCGATCGCCGCCTCGGACGTGTCGCCGATACCCCGCTTCGGGACATTGACGATCCGGCGCAGCGAGACCGCGTCAGCGGGGTTCACGAGGACCTTGAGATATGCCAAGGCGTCGCGCACCTCGCGGCGCTCGTAGAAACGCACCCCGCCGACGACCTTGTACGGCAAACCGACCCGGATGAACACCTCTTCGAACACCCGGCTCTGCGCGTTGGTCCGGTAAAAGACTGCGACGTCGCAGGCCCGGATGCCCTCCTCGTCGGACAACCGGTCGATCTCGCCGGCGATCCACGCCGCCTCGTCGTGCTCGTTGTCAGCGACGTATCCGATGATCTTCGGGCCGTCGCCGGCGTCGGACCACAGCCGCTTCGGCTTGCGATCCGGGTTGCGCGAGATCACCGCGTTCGCGGCGCTCAAGATGGTCTGGGTCGAGCGATAGTTCTGCTCGAGCAGGATCACGGTCGCGTCGGGATAGTCCGCCTCGAATTGCAGGATGTTGCGGATCGTGGCGCCCCGAAAGGCATAGACCGACTGGTCAGCATCGCCGACAACGCAGAGCTCGGCAGCGTCCTCGCCCTCTCCGACAAGCTCGCGAACCAGGACGTACTGCGCGTGGTTGGTGTCCTGGTACTCGTCGACCAGCACGTGCCGGAAGCGCCGCCGATAGTGCTCGGCCACGTCTGGGAACACCTGCAGCAGGCTGACCGTGGTCATGATCAGGTCGTCGAAGTCCATCGCGTTCGCGCGGCGGAGCCGGTCCTGGTAGAGGCCGTACGCGTCGGCCACCATGCGCTCGAGATGGCTGGTGGCGCGCGCCTTCGCAGTCTCGAAGTCCACCAGCTCGTTCTTGAGGTTGGACACCTGCGCCGCGACCGACCGGGCCGACAGTCGCTTCGGGTCGAAGTCCAGGTCACGGCACACCGTGGTCATCAGCCGGCGCGTGTCGTCCGCGTCATAGATCGAGAAGCTGCTCGTGAAGCCGAGCCGCTTGCCCTCGGCCCGGAGGATCCGGACGCAGGCGGAATGGAACGTCGAGACCCACATCGCCCGCGCACGCGGCCCAACCAGGCGCGCAACGCGCTCCTTCATCTCCCCCGCGGCCTTGTTGGTGAAGGTGATCGCGAGAAGTTGACCCGGCTGGACACCGCGCTCACCGAGCAGCCAGGCGATGCGGTGGGTCAGCACCCGAGTCTTGCCCGACCCCGCTCCCGCGACGATGAGCAGCGGGCCGCCCTCGTGAACCACCGCCGCCCGCTGTTGCGGGTTGAGTCCTTCGAGCAGCGTCTCAGGGTCGATCACGGCATGCGGACGGACCCGCTCGCGGGGAGGCTCAGTGGGTTCGCCAAGCTCATCAAAAAGGGTCGACATCGCCGCAGCCGAGACTACGACGCCAAGGCGACACCCCCAACCGTTCGTATGTCACATAGGGGTTGCCCTGGCTGCACCGATGTCACATGAGGGCGGCTATAGCAACCCGTATGTGACATACGAACGGTTGGGGGTCGGGCGGAGTCAGCGGGTGCCGTCGAAGGAGTAGAGGTGCCAGCGGTCGGGCACGCCCTTGAGCTCGTGCTCGCCGGCGTCGACAAACACCATCCCCGAGCCCATCGTCAGATCCTTCACGGTCGAGGAGACAAGCGTCTGCGATGGTTTGGCCATCGCGCTGATCCGGGCACCGACGTGTACGGCAATGCCGCCGACCTTTCCGTTGATCGTCTCGATCTCGCCGGTGTGGACGCCAATCCGCACCTCAAGTCCCAGCTCGTGCACCGCCTCCACGATCGCCTGGCTGCACCGCACGGCGCGTGCCGGTCCGTCGAACGTCGCGAAGAACCCGTCACCCGCGGTGTCAACTTCCTTGCCTCGATAGCGCGCGAGCAGCCCGCGTACGACCGCGTGGTGACGCTCGACCACGTCCCGCCACCGATCGTCGCCAAGCGCCACCACCGCCTCGGTCGAGGCCACGATGTCGCTGAACAACACGGTCGCGAGCACTCGGTCGAAGGACCGCTCTTCCTCGTCGATGCCGTCGATCAACTCGCCGACGGCGGCGAGAACCGCCTCGGACCGGCCATACCAATGGAACGGGCCGGCGTCACTGGTCGGCGTCGGCTCAATGAAGCGGGAATGGCTGATGCCCGCTGCGGCGTCACGCCAGTGTCGAGCGCGCATATCCGGATCCCCAGCGCGACCGGCCAGGACGGTCGGAACCCTGATGGCCGAGAGCACCCCGCGCACATCGACGGCGCCAAACCGATCCGCCTCCGCGACCAACGCTCCCGGCGCGACTGCCGCCCGGCACCACGGCACGAACCAGCCGAGGAACTCCCGATCGTCGGCAAAGAGCTCGCGGTAGTAGGCCGGAGTGCCCCACTCACGGCGGGCGCGCTCGTTTGAACTCACCCAGTCGTGACGGGCTTCCTCGCTGTCGTAGAACGCGACGAACGGATCGCACAGCACCAGGCCGGCAACTCGCTCGGGAAACGACGCGGCAAACAGGATGGCGGCAGGAGCGGTCACCGTCGAGGCGAAGATGACGGCCCTCGCCGAGCCAGCCGCATCCATGACCGCCAGCAGGTCATCCACCTGCACCTCGAGTGCCGCGACGTCGCCTGGGGAAATGCGGTCTGAGCAGCCCCAGCCACGTCGATCGGTGTGGATCACCCGCGCGAGCCGGCCGAGCCCGGTCAGGAACCTGGCGAGGTACGGGCTCTCCCAGTTGAAGTCGATGTGGGAAGCGAACCCCTGCAGGTAGACGAGATCCATGCCACCTGCGGCGCCGAACACCTGATATGCCAGCGCCACGTCGCCATTCCAGGCGTAGTGGACCTCGAAGGGGTTCACGCCGCCAGTCTTGTGGGGCAACCGACCGCGCGGCAAGCGGCCATTCTCCCTACCCGCAGCGCCGACTAGCCTCGCCCAGGTGATCGACGACAGCAACGTAGAGCGCATCCTCGCAGTGATGGCGCATCCCGACGACGTGGACTTCGGCTTGGCCGGAACGGTCGCGACCTGGACTGCCGCGGGCATTGAGGTCAGCTACTGCGTCGTGACTAGTGGTGACGCCGGCGGCTTCGATCCGGACGTGCCACGCGGCGACATCGCGGGCATTCGCCAAGCGGAGCAGCGCGCGGCGGCGGCCCAGGTCGGGGTGAGCGACGTCCGCTTCCTCGGCTATCCCGACGGCCAGGTTGAGGTCAGTCTTGACTTGCGGCGTGACATCGCCAGGGTCATCCGAGAGGTACGACCGCAGCGGTTGGTCGCACAATCTCCGGTTCGACACATGGTCCGCATCCCCGCGAGCCATCCCGATCACCTCGCGGTCGGCGAGGCGGCGCTGTCCGCGATGTATCCCGACTCGCGCAACCCGTTCGCCTTCCCCGACAGCCTCGGCGACCTCGAGGCGTGGACGGTGTCAGAGACCTGGGTGACCGGGATGGAGCGGATCAACCACTACGTCGATGTCACCGATGTCTTCGAGACCAAGAAAGCCGCATTGCTCGAGCACAAGAGCCAGATCAAGAGTCCCGAGGAGCTCGACAAGCTGCTGCGCTGGTGGCTCGCCTCGAACGCGACGGCGGCCGGCTGGCCAGAGGGAAAGTACGCCGAGGCGTTCTGGGTGATGGACACCAGCTGACCCGGCCTCGCCCAGTGTCCTAATTCTTGCGGTGGGGCTAGTCGGTGAGCTCTAGGAGCATCCGGGTGTTGCCCAAGATGTTGGGCTTGACGTGCTCGAGGCCGAGGAATTCCGCGACCCCTTCGTCGTATGACCGCAGGAGTTCGTCGTAGACGCCTGGCTCGACCGCCGAGGCCGTGAACGGCTTGAAGCCATGCGCGGCGAAGAAGTCGACTTCGAAGGTCAGGCAGAAGACCCGGTCGACCCCGACAGCGCGGGCACGGTCGAGCAGCGAGGCGAGCACGAGGTGGCCGACGCCGCTGTGCTGGCACAGCGGATCCACCGCGAGGGTCCGGACCTCGGCGAGGTCCGCCCAGAGCACGTGGAGGGCGCCGCAGCCGACCGCTTCGCCGTTGACTTCAGCGACGACGAACTCCTGGACGTCCTCGTACAACGTCACCATTGGCTTGTCGAGCAGGATCCCCTTGGGGGCGTACAAATCGATCAGCCGGCGGATGAGCACAACATCGCTCGTCCGGGCCGGCCGGACAACGACGCTCACGTCACCAGCGGGACGTCGGCATCGACCTCGCCGGCGCAGGCCTCCTGCACGCTCTCGCAGGCCTCCTGCCGGCAGGCGCCGGCGAGATCGCCGAGCGCGTCTGAGACCGCCGCCATCTGCTCCACAGAGAGCCAGTCGAGGTAGTGCTCGCGAACCCCACGGACATGGGTGGGATAAGCCGCCACCAACTGTGCCATCCCGGTCGGTGTCAGAACCGCCCAGACAACCCGGGCATCCGCGCCACAGCGCTGCCGCTGCACCAAGCCGTCGCGGGCCAGCTTGTCGACCAGACGCGTCAGGCCGCTCGGCGTCAGGACTGCGTGCGTCGCCAGCTCGGTCATCCGTAAGCGTTGATCCGGTGCCTGCGACAGGTGCGCGAGGACCTCGTAGGCCGGCAACGACAAGCCGTGTTCGGCCTCAAGCTCGGCCTCAAGCCGGCGAACCACCCGGCTGTGGGCCCGGATCAGGCCATGCCAGGCGCTCATCTCAGACTCGTCCAGCGGACGGGTCGAGCAATCCTCTGGCGTGGTCATCCGAACAGGATACGGCGTCGCCGAGGATATTTGCGAACGCAAGGAATATGCTCTAGGGTGACCGTAGTTACTTGCACAAACAACTATTGAAGGGAGTCCACGATGACCGCGGAGACCGCTACCTCTGCCCCCACCACCCTCACCGGCGACTACGACATCGATGCCGTACACAGCCGGATTGGCTTTGCCGCGAAGCACGCGATGGTCACGACGGTGCGTGGAAAGTTCAACACCTTCACTGCTGACGTCCACCTCGACGAGGAGAACGTCGCCAACAGCACCGCCCGCATCGAGATCGACGCGGCCAGCGTTGACACCGGAAACACCCAGCGCGACGACCACATCCGTACCGCAGACTTCTTCGAGGTCGAGAAGCACCCGAAGATCACGTTCGTCAGCACCTCCGCCGAGAAGACCGGCGACGACGAGTTCGTGCTGACCGGCGACCTCACCATCCGTGGCACCACCAAGCAGGTCTCGATCAACTTCGAGCAGACTGGTGCCGCCGTTGACCCGTGGGGCAACTTCCGGGTTGGCTTCGAGGGCAAGACCAAGATCGACCGCACCGACTGGGGCGTCAGCTTTAACGCGCCGCTCGGCACCGGTGGACTCGTGATCAGCGAGAAGATCACCCTCGAGTTTGACATCGCGGCTGTGCGCCGCGCCGCATGAGTAGAGCGGCTGTGCGCCGCGCCGCATGAGTAGAGCGGCCGTGCGCCGCGCCGCATGAGTACAGCGGCCGTGCGCCGCGCCCAGTAAGACCTGATCGTCAATGCCGCATCGCCCCACTGCCCGGGGCGGTGCGGCATTGTCTTGTGCCGACCAAGGACACTGGATCGGTGAGCGATGAGGTGTGGGATCAACGTCGAACCGCCTTCGCCAGCGCAGCATCTGAGTACGCGAGCGGGCGCCCGCACTATCCGGCGCAGGCACTGACCTGGTGCGCGCCGGATGGCACGAGCACCGTGCTCGACCTCGGCGCCGGCACCGGCATCCTCACCGCCGACCTGCTCGAGCTCGGTTATGAGGTGACCTCAGTCGAGCCGTTGGAGGGCATGCGCGCGCTGATCCCCGCCACGGCTCGGGCCCTCGCGGGCAGTGCTGAGTCGATTCCGCTGCCGGACGCCTCGGTCGACGCCGTGTTCGTCGGACAGGCCTGGCACTGGTTCGATCCCCAGCGGGCGGTGATCGAAGCCCGGCGCGTGCTGCGTCCAGGTGGCCGACTGGCGCTTCTCTGGAACTTGCTGGACACGGCGAGCGAGCTGAGCCGCACGGTTGCCGACATCATCGACGCGGACGAACGCAGCGACATGATGCTCGATGGTGAGGCGGCCGAGCCTCCGATCGACGACAACGTCCACTTCGAAACCTCCGAGCGCCGGCTCGTGGCGCATTCACAGCCTTACGACGCCGACCGCGTCATCGCGTTCGCGCTGTCAAGGAGTCAATCGATCTTGCGCGAGCCGGCAGCGCGACAACAGACGATCGACGCGCTGCGGGCAGCGATGCCGGCGGGACAGTTCGTCTTGGACTTCATCTGTGAAGCGTGGCGGTCAACCGCGGTCTGAGCATCAGCAACTAGCCGCAACAAGCCCGGTCGGACAGATGCCCTACTCGTCGGTACTATCCGCGCATGTCCCGTCACGCAATCACCCGGAGCGCTGTCGCAGTGCTCGCCACAGCCGCCCTCGCCGTCACCGCGGCTTCCGTTGCACCGGCATCGTCGGCCACCAGCGTCGTGCACTACAAGCTACCGAGCACCGCGTACCGCGCGAACGACTACGCGCACGGCCAAGCGATGAGCATCCTGCCACCGGGTGAGAACGGGAGCGCGACCCTCGGTCAACTGCTGGACTTCGGCCTCAACGGGGCGCGGCCGCCACACAGCCAGGACCAGCTCGCGAAGTACAACAACCTGCTCTACGGCTACAAGAGCGTGACGGACAACACCCTCGGCAACTACTACGACGACGAGTCCTTCGGCGTACCGAAGAAGGACATCATCAGCACTGAGATGCCCTCGAGCACGCAGTTCCCCAAGGGCGAGGTCGTCATCGAGCGCGACCCTCGGGATGTGCCGCACATCTACGGTGCGACTGACGAGGCGGGGGCGTTCGGCGCCGGCTACGCCCAAGCGCAGGACCGGTTGTTCTTGATGGACGTCCTGCGCCACCTCGGCGCCGGCAACCTGACCTCGTTCCTGCCGATGTCCTGCGCCGACGAGCAAATGGATCACAACCAGCTGTTGCTCGCTCCGTACACCCAGGCTCAGGGCGACGCCGAGGTCAACGCGCTGCCTTCGGAGTACGGCAAGCAGGGCCTGCTTGCGAAGAACATGATCGATGCCTACGTCGACGGCGTGAACGCGTGGATCGCCAAGACCGCGTCTGACCCGGCAGTGCTCGACGGCGACTACCAGGGCACCATCAACCCGACGCCCCAGCCCTGGACTCCGGCCGACGTGGTCTCGGTCGGCGGTCTGATCGGCGGGATGTTCGGCCGCGGCGGTGGCAACGAGGTCGCGGACTCCGCGCTTTACCTCTACCTGCGCCACAAGCTGGGCGTAAAGGCCGGCGACAAGGCGTTCACCGAGTTCAAGGAGCAAAACGACCCAAGCACTCCGACCACTGTCGTCGGCAAGAAGTTCCCGTACGAAAGCATGCCTAAGCACGTCAACACCAAACTCACTGCAATCCCGGACAACCCGCGCAAGGCATTGAAGGGCGGTCCGACGGACACCACCTCGAACTGCAATGGCGCCCCGGTCGGCAACAAGGCGAACACCCAAGCGCTCGCCGACATCGCGTCGTTGGAGGCGGCCCCCGCCGACATGAGCAACGCGCTCGTGGTCGATGCCAAGGACACCAAGGCGCACCACCCGATCGCGGTCTTCGGCCCGCAGGTGTCCTACTACACGCCGCAGATCCTGTCGCAGGAGGAGATCAGCACCCCCGACTACCACGCCGAGGGCGCATCGTTCCCCGGCACCGGTCTGGTCGAGCTCGGACGCGGCGAGGACTACGCCTGGTCGGCGACCTCAGCCGGCAGCGACTTGATCGACCAGCGACTCGAGCTGATCTGCAACCCCACTTCGCCCGGGCATCCGCAGGCCACTGGCAAGTTCTACATGTACAAGGGCAAGTGCCTCCCGATGACGCACGAGACGTTCAACGAGACGTCCAACACCAAGGCGGGCGGCGCGGGCACCGCGGAGACGGTGGACCACAACATCTACTTGACGCGCCACGGCGTGGTGCAGGGCTGGACGACGGCAAAGGGCGGCAAGCCGGTCGCCGTCGTCAACCAGCGTTCCACGTTCAACCACGACATCGACTCGGTGGTCGGATTCCTGCGCTGGGGCGAACCCAAGCTGACGCACAGCCCGAAGAGCTTCATGGTGGGCGCCCACGACGTCTCCTACACGTTCAACTGGTTCTACGTCGACAGCACACACACCGCGTACTACGTCAGCGGCAAGGACCCGATTCGAGCGAAGGGCGTCAACCCCAACCTGCCGACGTGGGGCACCGGCGATGCTGAGTGGCGAGGCTTCCTGCCGGCGTCGAAGCATGTCCACGAGATCGACCCGAAACAAGGCTTCTTCGTCAGCTGGAACAACAGCCCCGCCCATGGTTTCTCAGCGGCCGACGACCAGTTCGGGTACGGCCCGAGCTATCGCTCGCAGCTCCTCGTGACCAACCTCAAACACGAGATGAAGCTCACCCACGACAAATTGACCAGAGCCGACGTCGTCAAGGCGATGGAGACCGCAGCCAGCCAGGACCTCGATGGCGTGAACGTGCTGCCGAAGTTGCTCTCCTTCGTCAAGGGTCACCACGAGCCCGCCGGTGTCGCCTCGATGTTGAAGGCGCTCACCACGTGGCATGCCGATGGCGCCCACCGCCATTTGGCAACGAAGACCGGCACGCAATACCAGCAGCACGCGGCGATCGCGATCATGGACCAGCTGGAACCCACCCTGATCGAGTCGATCTACAACCGCCTGCTCGCCGGCGGCGGCCTCAACGGAAAGGGCGCGACGGCTTCGGGTTACAGCGTGTTCCCGATGAGCTTCGTCGACACCCCGAACGGTGGTGGATCAAAACACGGCAGCTCGTACGACGGCGGCTGGGAGGGCTACATGGAGAAGACCCTTGAGCAGCTCCAGGGCAAGCATCCGCTTGATCCGTTCACCGCGGCGATCACCAAGATGTGGTGCACCAGTGGGCCGGCAAGCTGCCGCAACGCGATCAACAAGGCACTGTTGACGACCTATCGGACGTTGAAGCGGGAGAACGGCACCGCGAAGGTCACGAAGTGGACGGTCGACAGCGCGCTGCTCGCCGACCGCAAGGCCAACAACCTCCCGAAGGAGACGATGCCGCAGTACGACTCGATCCAGTTCGCTGCGCTCGGGTTGATCACTCAGCCGCTGATCACCTGGCAAAACCGCCCGACCTTCCAGCAGGTCATCCAGTTCCCTGCCCACCGGCGGACTTGAGGAGACACTCGGGGTCACGGAGGAGCGGCAAACACGCCAAATACCAAGGCATTGATAGCGTTGGCCAGTGTCATCGCCGACGGCTGACGCTCCGCGAGGGCGCGCGTTTCCCAAGCTGAGGCGACGCCTTGCCATCACGACAGTCGTCGTCGGGGTCGTGGTCGTCCTCCGTTATCTCGTCCTCGCGTTCCTCAGTATCGACGGCAACCTGCTGTGGTTCAGGTCGGTCCAGCATGAGTCGGTCTACACCCGTACGTTCTGGACCGAGGCGCTGCTGTTCGTCATTTTCAGCGTCCTGATGGTCGTCTCGATCGCGAGCAACCTGATCCTGTTTCATCGCCATCGGCCGAAGACCTTTCGTCCAGATCCGATGAAGCAACGCTGGCGCTATCGCTACATCCGGTTCGAGTCGGGCCTACATCGGTGGCTGTTCGTCATCATCGTTGCCTACTTCGGCGTCACGATGGGATCGCGCGCTGCCGGCAGCTGGCAGACCTGGTTGCAATGGCGAAACGCGACGTCGTTCGGGGTCAAGGACCCGCAATTCCACCGCGACATCTCCTACTTCCTGTTCGTCTACCCGTTGCACCGCTTGGTGCTGACGCTGCTCTTCCGGATCGTCGCAACGACGCTGATCGTCGTGCTCGTCACGGGATACGCCTACGGCGCGGTGCGAATCCGCGGCACCGGCCCGCGGATGTCACGCGCAATGCGTGCGCAGCTGTCGTTCATCCTCGGCGTTTACCTCGTCCTCAAGGCATTCGGCTACTGGCTAGACCGGTACGCCCTCGCAACGTCTAACCGAGGTGTTGTTACTGGTCCCGCCTACACCGACGTGCACGCGGCCCTGCCCGGCAAGTTGGTCCTCGTGATCATCGCGCTGGTCTGCGCCGGCTTGTTGTTTGCCAACCTGTTCGCACGTAACGCCAGACTGATGATTGCTGGGCTCGGCCTCATGGCTGCCAGTGCGTTCATCTTCGGGGTGGCATGGCCAGCGGTCGTGCAGCAGTTCCGCGACAAGCCGAGCGCATCGACAGTCGAGCTGCCCTACATCGCGCGCAACATCGCCGGCACCCGCGCGGCGTTCGGCCTGACCAACACGGTGACCACGCAGCAATACCCGGGTGTCCAAGAACTGCACGGCACTGCGCTGCAGGCGCAAGCCGAAGCCGACGCGCAGATCCGGTTGCTCGATCCGAATCGGCTTTCGCCGACTTTCAATGTCAAGCAACAGGTGCAGAGCATCTACGGCTTTAAGTCGACGCTCGACATCGATCGCTACTCGATCAACGGCGGCCCGGATCAAGACGTCGCGTTGGCCGTCCGCGAACTCACCCAAAGCGGCCTCCCGAACTCCCAGAAGACCTGGACCAATACCCATCTCGTCTACACGCACGGGTACGGCGTGGTCGCGGCGCCGACCGATCAGTTCACCAAGGGCGGCATCCCGGACTTCATCGAGAAGGACCTGCCCCCGACCGGTGACCTCCCGCAGGTGCAGCCGCGGATTTACTACGGCCAGATGTCGCCGACCTATTCGATCGTCGGCGCCCCGCCGGGCAGCAAGCCGCGAGAATTCGACCTGCCAAGTGCGCGCTCCGGCTCAGCGGGCCAGCAGGTGGACTACACCCACACCGGCGGCGGCGGCATTCCGATCGGATCGTTCTTCAACCGCCTGGTGTACGCGCTGAAGTACCGCAGCCCGAGCCTGCTGTTCTCCAGTGAGATCAACAAGGATTCGCAGTTGCTGACGGTGCGCAACCCGCGGGCGCGGGTCGCTGCGGTCGCGCCTTGGCTCACCCTTGACGGCGACGTCTACCCGACGATCGTCAACGGCCGGATCCTGTGGGTTGTCGACGGCTACACCACCTCGAACAACTATCCGTACTCCCAGCAGATCAACCTGCAGGGCGCCACGACGAGCACCTTGAGTCAGAACGGCTCGACCGTCACGCAGCCGAGCACCTCGATCAACTACATGCGCAACTCGGTGAAGGCAACGGTCGATGCCTATAGCGGGAAGGTCACGCTCTACGCGTGGAACCAGGTCGCGTCTGCGACGAACCCCGATCCCCTGCCCGACCCCGTGCTCGACACCTGGGAGAAGGCATTCCCGGGCCTGATCAAGCCGCAGTCAGACATTCCCGCGGCCCTGCTGCCGCACCTGCGCTATCCGCAGGATCTGTTCAACGTCCAGCGCAGCCTGCTGACCCGCTACCACATCACCAACCCGAGTGAGTTCTACAGCGGCGACCAGTACTGGAAGATCCCGAACGACCCGACCGTCGGTGCCACCAGCCGGATCAACGCACTCGGCAACAAGGTCAAGGGCAGCGTGCCTACCCAGCCGTCGGTCTACATGACGATGTCGCCGGACGGGAACTCGCCGGGAGTGTTCTCGTTATCCTCACCCATGGTGACTCTCAACCGCCGCGACATCTCCGCCTTCCTCAGCGTCAACTCCCAGCCCGGTCCGGACTACGGGAAGTTCACGCTGCTCGAGCTGCCAACGTCGGGTCAGTCGGTCGAGAGTCCGTCGCAGATCCAGAACGACATCGAATCAGACCCGGTCGTGGCGCCGAAGCTGACGCTGCTTCGCGGCGGCAACTCCAAGGTCGTGCTCGGCAACCTGCTCACGATTCCGCTCGGCGGCCAAATGCTTTACATCGAGCCGATCTACACGCAGGCCAGCTCCGGCACGACGTTCCCGATTCTGCGCAAGGTGATCGCGATCTACGGCAACGGGCAGCCCGCCTACCGGATCGACGTTGTCGGCTGCACTCAGCCAGGCGCTCGCCGTCCAAGTCCCACCACCGCCGACGTCGTAGCCAGATTTCGCCGCATTCAGCAGTAGCGACCGCCAGTCCTCCGCCGCTAAATCGTCTCGTCCAGCGCGGACTCGATCGCGCTGACCACCGCAGGGTCATCCGGCGTGACCTTGGAGCGGAACCTGCCGACAACCTCACCTTGGCGGTTCACAAGGAACTTCTCAAAGTTCCACTTCACGCCGCCGGCTTTGCCGCTCGCGTCCACCGCCTTGGTGAGCTCCCCGTAGAGCGGATGCTGACCGCGACCTCGTACCTTGAGCTTGGCGAACATCGGAAATGAGACGCCGTACGTCGCACTGCAGAAGGTCGCGATCTGCTCCTCCGAGCCATTCTCCTGAAACAAGAACTGGTTGCACGGAAAGCCCAGAACACTGAAGCCTCGATCGGCGTACGTCTCGTGCAACTGCTGGAGCGCGGTGTATTGCGGCGTGAATCCGCACTTGGACGCGACGTTGACCGCGAGCAGAACCTCGCCCGAATGCTCCGCCAGACTCGTCGACTTGCCGTCAATGGTCGTGAGCGGGATGTCATAAAGCGACACGTTTTGCGCTCCTCGGTGTAGCGAATCCGACGGTCGTCCTCACTGCGCCTGCAGGTGCCTCCATCGATAGCGTCGCCCCAGGGGTAGCGGGCAAGGCTCCCGCGTCAGTGTAGGAGGCGCAATGAGAGGTTTAGGAATCCTGCGTCAGGGAGTGGCGGTGGGCGCGATCGGAGCGCTCGGCGTGACGGTGGCAGGCATCGGCGTGGCCGCCGCCGCGAACGGCGGCTCGCTGATTGTGGGTCACAACAACTCGGCCACAAAGACGACGACGCTGACCAACCACAAAGGCACTGCGTTGTCGTTGATCAGCAAGTCCTCGAAACCGCCGTTGAAGGTGAACAGCTCTCGCCAGGTTGCTCATCTCAACGCCTCATTGCTCGGCGGCAAGTCGGCGACCGCGCTCGCAACCAGTGGCTCGGGCGAACAGGTCCCGTTCACCACGTTGTCCAAGATCGTCACGCAGATATCGACGAAAGGCGCAGCCGCGACGAAGGTCGCGACAACGGGCCGGCTCGACCCCGGCACCTACTACGTCTCGTCGTCCTTCAATGGCATCGGCGACGGAACGGACCCGACAATCTGTTTCGTCGGACCGGACAACGACCTAAACGATGCCGTGCAGTCGACGAGCGACCTGACTAACGGCAACCAAACAGTCGCCCTGACGGCGATCGCGACAATCACCAGTCCAACAACGTTGAGCGAGTCCTGTTTCGGCGCAGACACCGGCTTCCTCGGCGGCGCGATCTTCGCGATCAAGATCGCGCACTCTAAGCCCGGCTCGCTCCCCTAGCCGGCGACGATCCGCGCCACCACCGGATGGGCTGACACCACGCTCGCCCTGCGGGGATGATGGGCGCGGGGAATCGCAATTTGCCGTGGGGGTGCAGTGAGCCAGCTTCCTCGGTACCACCTGCCGAGGCCACGGTTGACCGATGCCCTGCAGGGGGCGCCGGTCGGCATCGTGGTCGGCGGCGGCGGGTACGGCAAGTCAGTGCTCGCGGCCGAGCTGAGCGACCAGCTCGGTGTGCCGACAATCAGCGCGGTGCTCGACCAGACCGATGTCCCCGCTGACCTGCTGCTGGTGCGACTTCGCTCAGCCGCCGCGCAGGTTGGCCTCTCCGACGTCGCGGCGCGAATGGGCCAAGGCACGCGCGGCGATCCCGCGAAACGGATGACTGCGCTGCTGCGAGCTCTGAACGGGCAGCCAGCGCTCATCGTCGTCGACGAGATCCAGAACGCTGGCGCGGGCGCGATCGACGTGCTCGTCGAGGCAGCATCCCAGCTGCAGGAGTCCCAGCATCTGCTGCTCATCGGACGACATGCACCGGACGGCTTAAGCGACCTCGCCCGAGACGAGTGCACCGTGACGCTTGGCACCGCTGACCTCGCCCTCACCGAGGACGAGCTCGGCGAGCTCTGCTCGCACCGCTTCGGCGCAACCTTGACGCCGGCGCAACAAGCCGAGCTGCACCAAGCAACCGACGGTTGGTTGGCCGCCGTCATGATGCTCGCCGCACGGTCAGACGCGCACGATGCCGACCTCGCGATGACTGATCTGGGCGCGCACAACGGACCAGCTGTGTTGGCCTCGTTGGTCGATGACATCCTGCGACGTCTCCCGCGCCGCGAGCAGGTTGCGCTTGTGCAGGTCGCACACCTCCCGCTGCTCGACGACGAGCTCGTCGCCACCGCCACGGGTCACGACTCGCTGCTGACGGCCGCCCGATCGGCTGGGCTGCCGTTGTCGCGCGGCCCCGGCGCATGGTCGGTATTGATCGGACCCGTCAGTGACCTGCTGCGCGCTCGGGCGCCCGCGCAGACCGACGTGTTGGTGCGCGGCGCGCATGCCTACGCCGCGCGCGGCGAGGTCGCGCTAGCCGCTGACCTGCTCATCAGCACCGAGCACCGCGAGGCCGCCGCTGAGTTGCTGTCGGCGTTGTCGTCACAGGACGCAGACCAGTTCGACTTCAGCGAGTTTTCCAGCCTGGTCGAACGGCTGGGCGACGACGCCATCGCTATGCACCCGAGAGTGTTGCTGCTGTTCGCACAAGCCTGCGCTCCATCGGCAATGACACGACCGCGCGCCGCGGCCTTGGAGCAAGCTGGCCGGCTGGTCGATCCTGATCGAGACGGCGCCCTTGCCCGCGAGATCGGCGCCGAGCTCGCGCGAGACCTGGTGTGGGACGACCGCCAGGACGAAGCCGAGTCGCTTGCCAGCGGCCTGCTGAAGCAGACCGGCATTGGTGAGGAGCTGACGCGAGCCCGGCTGCTTGAGGTGCTGGGTCGCGCGGCGTCGTTCCAGAAGGACGATGTGCACCTCGGCTATGCCGAAGAACGCATGCAGATCGCAGCGCGAATCTACCGGGCACACGAGCAGTGGAGCTGGCTCTCGGTGCTGATGACAGCGCTCGCGTTATGGGTCCACACGCCGCGGGGGGCTTATGACGAGGCGTTGGCGTGCCTCGACGAGGCACTCGCCCTCGTTCCCCACCAACCGCTTCAGCGCGGTGTCGTGCTCACCTTTCGTGCCGAACTACTCAGCACGATCGGGCGATACGACGAGTCGGCCGACAATCTCATCGAAGCCGAGGAAATCAACAACACGCTGCAGGACACCCGCCTCACGGCGTACATCGAATGGGACCGTGCCCGCAGCTCATCGCAACAGGGCGATCGGGATTCAACGCTGGCGGCGCTCTCCGCCGTCGAAGCGGCGTCATCGGACTGGTTCGACGCATCAGGCTGCCTGTTTCTGTCCGAGGCCGCCAACTTCCTCGACCGCCTTGGTCTCACCTCGTCAGCCCAGGAGTATCTCGCCCGAGCGAAGGAGCAGGCGTGGCTGGACGAGCCCGCGCTTGCCCGCGCCGAGGCGACGATCTTGGCGAGGAATGGAGACCCCGAAGAGGCCGAGCGCCAGTTACAGGTCGTCCTCAGTGCGCCGTGGTTCGAGCCGCGCGAGCTCTGGTACGTCACCCTTCTGCGCGCCCGCGCAGCCGCGCGGCGAGGCGACGGCATCGCAGCGCGTCTCGCGGCCGACGCGTTTGCCCAAGCCGCTCGGCTCAGCTACCCGATGATGCCGCTTGTGCAGGAGCGCACGATCGCTGAGGAGTTAGTCAGCCTCGCGGCCGGCAGCGGGCCACTCAACGCGATCGACCTCGACGTTGGCGCCTTCCCGATCGTGATCTCCATGCTGGGTCGGTTCGAGATCACCCGAGGCGGTCAGCCTCTCGACATCCCCGCCGGACAGGGGCGGCAGTTGCTCAAGGTGATCGCGAGTGCCGGCGGCGCGATGCTCACCGACCAGGTGATCGAGCAGCTGTGGCCCGACATCGATGAGGACGTCGGGGCGAATCGGTTGCGCACGGTCCTCAACCGACTCCGCGAGTCTGCCGCGGAAATCGTGATCCGCGACGAACGATCGTTGCGGCTCGCGCCCCACGTGCACACCGACGCACGGCGATTCGAGGAGGACGCTCGTCGTGCCGCCACGTTGGCGACAGCTCATTCCCCCGAGGCCGTGTCCGTAGCCCGTGGCGCGCTCGCGGCATATCGGGGCGATCTGCTTCCCGATGACGCCTACGAGCCGTGGGCGACGATGCCTCGGGAGCGGCTGCGACGCCATGCACTTTCACTGCTCGACCTATGTGCCGAGGCAGCCGCCTCGAGCGGTGATCTAGACGATGCGATTCGCTGCCTAACCCGAGCAACCGACATCGCGCCGTACGAAGAGGAGCGCTATCTGAGTGCGGCGCGGCACCTGCTGGCACAGGGCAGGCGAGGCGCGGCACGCTCCCAAGTGGACCGCGCCCGAAGCGTCCTCGAGGAGTTGAACCTCTCGCCCCCGGCGGCGCTCATCGACCTCGATCGAATGGTTCGCCGGGCCTGATCGCGGTGTGACGCTCGTGTGACGCCCCCGCGGCACAGTCCTTCCAGCAGGCCGGGCAGTCCCGTCCAGCCGTCGCACTCGTGGAGGAAGCTCATGAACGTAGGCAGATCAGCCGCTGCGATCGGCGTCGCCGCCGCCGTGGCCACCGGGGGGTGCGTGCTCGCACTGCCCGCATCGGCCGGGAACGCCACCCACACCCTGACATTCACCGTTGTCACGAAGTCCGAGGCTGCCTTCGGCAAGACCGGCGGTGCGGCGTTTGACCATGACATCAACGCCAAGGGCAAGGTCATCGGCTACGACGTGGTGTCCTTCGGCCACGGCAACACCGGCAACGTGGCGGTCGCATTCAAGGGTGGATTCCTCTACGCCCACTTGGTCTTCAACAGCACGGGCGGAGTCAAGGGCACGCTGACTGGCGGCACTGGCAGCTGGGCGGGAGCAAACGGCAAGGTGAAAGGTGTCGCGGTCTCGAAGAAGAAGACCGATATCACCATCACCTACACGCTCTGACCGGCCTCGCACCGGTCGTTGACGGAGACGTCGTGGACACGACCGGGACCCGCGGGCGCCGGTTGCTGGATCGCTTGGTCGGGTGGGTCCCGACCAAGGTTCCAGTCAACTCGACTCGTGTCCTCGTGGTCGACGACGACTCAGTGATCCGGGCGCTGATAGCCGTCACCCTTTCGGTCGAGGGATTTGAGATGTTCGGCGCCGCCGACGGCAAACTCGCCCTGGCGCTGATGACCTCCGTTCAGCCCGACATCGTCATTCTCGATGCCGCGATGCCGGAGGTCAGCGGCGAGGATGTTGCACGACAGCTGCACGCAGATCCACAGCTCGCCCACGTCAAGGTGCTCTTGCTCGGTGCGCACGGTGATCTGGTTGGACCGGACCAACCCGCCGCGCCGGGCGTCCATGCTTGGCTGCAAAAGCCATTCGAGCCTGACGAGATCGTGGCAGTGGTGAAAGCGATGGTGAGCTAAGCCTCGTAGGGTGTCGATGTGCCGTCGCGTCGTACCTATATCCGCGACGCCGACCTCGAGGTGCCGCTGCGGACGCTGCGCACCGAGCTCCGCATCCCCGACGGATTCGACGCCGACGTGCTGGCAGAGGCAGACCAGGCCGCCTTGTCATGGTCGCGAGCCGACCGCGTCGATGCCACAGACGTCGCCCTGGTCACGCTTGATCCGCACGGTTCGCGCGATCTCGACCAGGCCTTCGCACTGGAGCGCGTGGGCGATGGCTTTCGCTTCCACTACGCCATCGCGGACGTCGGGGCGTTCGTGGCACCGGACAGTCTGCTTGCGGCGGAAGCGCGACGCCGCGGAGAGACCCTCTACCTGCCCGACGGTCGCTCACCGCTCTATCCGGCGACAGTGTCAGAGGGCGCCGCCAGCCTGCTCACCGACGGTGACCGGCCGGCAGTGCTGTGGCGGATGGAGCTGGACGCCGCGGCAGAGCCCACGTCGGTCGAGGTGCGCCGGGCGGTCGTCCGTAGCCGCGCGCAGCTCGACTACGACTCGATCGCCGCCTATCCCGAGATTGCCGAGCTGCTCAGCCGGTTCGGTCAGTTGCGGTTACGCCGTGAACGTCAGCGTGGTGGCGTATCCCTCAACGCGCCCGAGCAGGACGTCATCCGAGATGCCAACGGCTGGACCCTCGACTACCGCGCGCCAGCGACGGTGGAGAGCTGGAACGCCCAGCTGTCCTTGCTGACCGGGATAGCCGCGGCGCAACTCATGGTGACAGCGAAGGTCGGATTGCTCCGGACGATGCCCAAACCATGGCATCGAACAGTGGCCTCGCTGCAACGAAGCGCGACCGCACTCGACATCGCCTGGCCACCTGGCAAGTCCTACGCCGAGGTGATCCGCGAGCTCGACCCTGGGAAGCCGACGAACGCGGCACTGTTGCGGCTCGCCACCGCGTTGTTCCGGGGCGCTGCGTACGTCGCGTTCGACGGTGAGCTGCCTGAGCAGATCAGACATGCCGCGGTCGCCGCGCCCTATGCCCATGCAACCGCGCCGCTACGACGACTTGCCGACCGCTATGTCTCCGAGATCTGCCTGGCGATCAGCACCGGCCGGGCGATTCCGGCTTGGGCCCGAGCGGGCTTGCCAGAGCTGCCACATCTCATGGCGGCGGCCGACCAGCACGCCCATCAGGTCGAGCACGCGGTCGTCAACCTCGCCGAGACCGTGCTGCTTCAAGATCGGGTCGGCGAGATTTTCGAGGGCGTTGTGGTCGAGGTCGAGGACGACCACGGCGAGATCCAGCTCCGCGACCCTGCCGTCCAGGCACGGCTCGACGGCGTCAGCCTGCCACTCGGCGAACAGGTGGCGGCGCGCCTGATGAAGGCTGACGTCGCGACTCGGACACTGGTCTTCGCGCTCGCCTAGCGGCTGGATCGGCGCTACTCCCACTCGATCGTGCCGGGGGGCTTGCTCGTCACGTCGAGGACGACCCGGTTGATCTCGCGAACCTCGTTGGTGATCCGGGTAGAAATGCGCGCGAGCACGTCGTAGGGCACTCTGGTCCAGTCGGCTGTCATCGCGTCCTCGCTCGACACCGGCCGCAGCACCGCCGGGTGCCCGTACGTCCGACCATCACCTTGAACGCCGACTGAGCGAACGTCGGCGAGCAGCACGACCGGGCACTGCCAGATCTCACGGTCAAGGCCCGCTGCCGACAGCTCCTCGCGGGCGATGGCGTCCGCCTCGCGCAAGACCTCAAGCCGGTCGCGCGTCACAGCACCAACGATTCGGATCGCCAACCCCGGGCCGGGGAAGGGTTGCCGCCACACGATCTCGGCCGGCAGACCGAGCTGCTCGCCGACGCCGCGTACCTCGTCTTTGAACAACGTGCGCAACGGCTCCACAAGATCGAACTGCAGATCGTCAGGCAAGCCGCCGACGTTGTGGTGGCTCTTGATGTTGGCGGTGCCTTCGCCGCCGCCGGACTCGACCACATCGGGGTAGAGGGTGCCCTGCACAAGGAACTCGACTGTCTCCCCCGATGCCTCGGACTCCGCGACGACCTCGCGGGCCGCCTGTTCGAAGACCCGAATGAACTCCCGGCCGATGATCTTCCGCTTCGATTCCGGGTCACTCACGCCGTCGAGCGCGGAAAGGAAGCGCTCCGCCGCGTCAACGACCTTCAGCCGGACGCCGGTCGAGGCGACGAAGTCGCGCTCGACCTGCTCGGCCTCGCCTTTGCGCAGCAGACCGTGATCGACGAAGACACAGGTGAGCCGCTCGCCGATAGCGCGCTGCACGAGCGCCGCCGCGACGGCTGAGTCGACCCCACCTGACAGGCCACAGATCGCCCGCTTGTCACCGATCTGGGACCGCACCCGGTCGACCTGCTCATCGACGATGTTGACCATGGTCCACGTTGGCCGGCAACCGGCGATGTCGTACAGGAAATGTTCAAGCACGGTGCGGCCGTGCGCGGTATGCAGGACCTCAGGGTGGAACTGCACGCCAGCGAGGCCGCGGGCAGTGTCCTCGAACGCCGCGACCGGAGCGCCGTCGGTCGACGCCGTCGCGACGAAACCGGGAGGTGGCGCGAAGACCGCGTCGCCGTGCGACATCCACACCTGCTGCTCACGAGGCAAGCCAGCGAGCACCACCCCGCCGTCACTGGAAACCGACAAGCTGGTCGCTCCGAACTCCGACAGCCCGGTACGCCGGACCTCGCCGCCGAGCGCGAGCGCCATCGCCTGGAAGCCATAACAGATCCCGAACGTCGGAAGGCCAGCGTCGAACAGTGCTGGATCGACCTGCGGCGCACCGTCGGCGTACACAGATGCTGGTCCGCCGGAAAGGATGATCGCCTTCGGCCGCTTGGCAAGCATTGCCTCAACCGGCATCGATGCGGGCACGATCTCGCTGAAGACCCGGCACTCCCGCACCCGGCGGGCAATGAGTTGCGCGTATTGTGCGCCGTAGTCGACGACCAGAACAGTGTCGAAACCGTCCGCCGGCGCTGTCATTGCCCAAGCGTAGTGCGGCCTCGCTGGCCGCTGCCGCCGGCACTCAGCGATATCGGTCAGCGTGACCGCAGCGCGAAAGGAGCGAGATGGCGCCGGACCCGGCCCCGGGCGAGTCACGCCCGATCTTCATCGTCGGGACCAACGGCTCGGGCAGCACCCTGCTGCGGCTCATGCTGGACAGCCACGAGCGAATCGCGATTCCCCAGGAGACCGGCTTCCTCCGTCTGGCGCTCGCCCACACCTGGGTGCCGTACTGGTCGCTCGGAGACCGCTGGAGCGCCAACCTCGGACTCACCGACGATGCGCTGATGGCGAAGCTCGCCGAGTTCTACGGCGGGCTGTTCGCGGCATACGCGGCGGAGCGCGGAAAGGTGCGCTGGGGCGACAAGACGCCGTTCCACGTCTGGCATCTGGACCTCGCGACTCGGCTGTTCCCGGACTGCCAGATCGTCGGCATCGTGCGTCACCCGGGCGCCGTGATCACGTCGCAGCGGCGGCGGTTTCGCCGGGCATACCCGCACGCGGCACAGCATTGGCTGCGGTCAACGACCCAGCTGGTCCACCAGGCGATGGCACTCGGCGACCGATGCGTTGTTCTGCGCTACGAAGACCTCGTCCGGGACCCCGAGGCGGTGGCCAGGCCGCTGCTGGAGTGGTTGGACGAGCCGTGGTCGGCCTCGGTCCTCGGCCACCACCGGATCCAGCCGCTTGCCGGCGCGCCGGTCGAAGCCGAAGGCTTCACGCGTACCAACCGGCCGATCGACACCACGCCAGTCAGCGAGTGGGAGCACCACCTGCGCGGAGCCGAGCGCCACGCAGTGCTCGCTCCCGCTGCTGCGATGGCGAAGTTCTTCGGGTACGACATCGACCACGCGCTGCCGCTCGGCGAATATGGCAGCGGCGGCAGCGGCAGCTCGGGCGGCAGCGACAGCTCGGGCGGCAGCGACAGCTCGGGCGGCAGCGGCAGCGACGGCAGCAGCAGCAGCGGCGGCTCGGGTAGCCCGCTGCTGACCGGCACCGCACTGATCGAGCGCCGAGCCACACACGGCGCGGACGTCGACTGGACCTATCGTCCGCCCCGGCCCTACGCGGACTCGCAGCTGCGGCCGCCGGTGCCTCGGATGCGCCGCAAACGAGCCGTTGACCTCGACCAGATCACGATTCGCGACCTGCTTCGTTACCGGCTGACGACCCGCCTCGGCGGCCGACTCTCGCCGGACGCGCGCAAACGCGCCAACGACCTGCGCCGAGAAAAACCCCTGATCGACCGCATCGTCGGCCCGCGCTAACCCCGCCCGTCCCCGGCCTCCGACCGATCCAGCACATGACTGAGCCCGTACGCGCGTACCCATCGCCGTTCGTACGCTCAGCTCGCCGCGCAGTACGCCGAGTCATGTGCTGATTCGGTCGGTCATCCACAGCACCACCGGCGTCCACAATTTCGCGTCACGCCCACCCGGATGGCCGACATCCGCCAGACGCTCTGCGAATGCACACCCCTCTGCTCACGTCGCACGGCCCAGGCGAGATCTTTACGCGTTGCGACGCGCTAGCGAACGGCGTGAGCAGCCGTGGACTGACCGCCTTGGTACGGGGCGGGCAGATCGTTCGGATCGGGCGTGGCGTCTACCGAACGGGCGCAGGCGCAGTGCTTCCCGATCCGCACGGCATCTGCCGGTCGATGCGGGTGGTGCTCAGCCACGAATCCGCAGCGGCGTGGCTTGGTGCAGATCTCGTCGCGGCACCGGCGATGCTCCACGTGAGTGCCAAGGAGAACCGCGGCAGGCGCGCTGATTGCATGGATGGCGTGCGGCTGCATCGGTCCAGGCTTGTCGACGGTGACGTCATGGCACTCGATGGAGCGTCGGTGACCACGCCCGTGCGCACCATTCTCGACGCCGCTCGATCGATGCCAACGCTCGACGCCGTCGCGATCGCTGACAGTCTGTGCCGGCTGCGGCGTGCGACCCGCGGCGCTGTCGAGGCTGCCGCCGTCTCCTTGCCACGCGGGCCAGGACGGCCGCTGGCGATTCAGGTCGCGCAGCTGATCGATCCGAGGGCAGAGTCGGTCTTCGAGTCGATCTCGCGCGTTCACCTCACCCTGGCGGGGCTACCTCCGCCGGTCTCGCAGCTGAATGTCTATGACGGCGCTGGCCAGTGGATTGCCCGGGTGGACTTCGCCTGGCCCGAGCTTAGGCTCATCCTCGAATGCGATGGATATGAGTTTCATGGCACTCGAGAGGCGTTCGAACACGACCGGCGGCGTTGGAATGCGCTCACTCGTGCCGGTTGGCGAGTGTTGGTCGTCACCTGGCGCGACGTCATCGACCGGCCGGACTACTTGGTCGACCTCGTCGGGGCTCTCGTCGGCACCGCGGCGTAGCGGACCGATCCAGCACATGACTCAGCAGATGCGCACGTGGCGTTCGCGTTCCGTACGCTGCGTCGGCCGCGCGTCACGCCGAGTGGTGTGCTGCTTTGGGCAGGCGGAGGGCGGCCGGGGCGGAGTCGGGGACGGCCGGGTGAGCTGGCATCACCGGCTCGAGCGCGAGGTACGGCGAGCCGAGCGCCGGACGCGAATCGGGCTCGCCCTTGTTCGGCCAGAACGCCATAGCGCGTTCCGCTTGGGCAGTGATCGTGAGCGACGGGTTCACCCCGAGGTTCGCGGTCACTGCGGCGCCGTCAGTGACATGCAGGCCGTGGTAACCATGAAGCCGCTGCCATGGGTCGACCACGCCGTCAGTCGCGGTGAGCCCGATCGGCGCACCACCGATGATGTGCGCCGTCATCGGCACGTTGGCGAGGTCGCCGGCGGCGCCGCCCGGGATGCCGTTGATCCGATTGGCGAGTCGACGCGCAACCTCGTTGCCTTTCGGGATCCACGTCGGGTTCGGCTCACCCTCGCCATGGCGTGACACCAACTTGTCGCGAAACCGACCGCGTTTGCGCGAGACCGTGAGCGAGTTGTCGAGCGACTGCATGACCAGCACGATGATCGTCTGCTCGGACCACCCCTTGAGCCACATGAGTTTCGCCACATCGCGCGGGCTGCGCCTGATCTCCTTGAGCGCCTTGCGCCAACGCGGCCCGTCGTCACCGCCATCAGTCAAAACCGATTGCAGCAGACCCATCGAGTTGGATCCCTTGCCGTACCGCACCGGCTCGATATGCGTCTGCGGGTCCGGATGGAACGACGACGTGATCGCCACGCCCTTGGAGTAGTCGGCGAACTTGTCTCGGCTGCGCGCCCCGAGGATCGACTCGGAGTTAGTGCGCGTGAGCTCACCAAGGCGGGGCGAGACCTTCGGCAGGATTCCCTCGTCGCGCATGCGATGCAGCAACTTCTGGGTGCCGAGAGTCCCCGCGGCAAAGACGACCTGATCTGCGGTGAAGGTTCGCCTATTGCGTCGACGGGTGCTGTGGTGAGTGTCGACGGCATACCCGCCGCCCGACAGCGGTCGCACTGCGCTCACTGTCGTCTCGGGATGGATCACGGCACCGAGACCTTCGGCGAGATGGAGGTAGTTGAGGTCGAGGCGGTTCTTCGCGTTGAAGCGGCAGCCGATCATGCAGTTGCCACACTCGATGCAGCCGGTACGCCGCGGCCCAGCACCGCCGAAGTACGGGTCGTCGACGGTCTTGCCTGCCGCGCCAAAGAAGACGCCGACCGGGGTGTGGTGATAGGTGTCGCCGACGCCCATCTCCTCGGCGACCGCCCGCATCTCGACGTCGGCCGCGGTCTCAGTCGGGTTCTCAACGACGCCAAGCATTCGCGACGCCTGGTCGTAGTACGGCGCGAGCTCTGACTTCCAGTCGGTGATGTGCGCCCATTGCTTATCCGCAAAGAAGTCGTCGAGCGGGGTGTAGAGAGTGTTTGCGTAGACCAACGAGCCGCCACCTACTCCAGCACCGGACAGGCAGACGACATCGGTGAGCGCCGTGATCTTCTGAATGCCCATCCAGCCGATTGCGGGCGCCCAGAGAAAGTCCTTCAGGTCCCAACTCGTCTCGGGCAGCGTGTCATTGGTGAACCGTCGGCCGGCCTCGATCACGCCGACCCGGTAGCCCTTCTCGGCGGCTCGCAGCGCCGCGACGCTGCCGCCGAAACCACTGCCGATCACCACGACGTCGTAGTCCCTGTCCGCCATACCGGCAGGTTACTTCGGGCCTTCTCCTGACGGTTCAGACCAATAACCGGCCGACATACCGCAAATCCCGTCGGGACTGCGAAGATCTAGCGATGAGCAACGCCGCCGCGTCCGGGACGGCGCTGTCGTGGCGTCGGGGTGGGGCGGCGACCACCCGGGCGCGCGGGTCGAGCGCCTCGAGGCTATGGCAGCAGGTTGAGCTTCGGCGCGCGCTGCAGCTCTCCCTCGCTGGCCTGTGGGTGCTGGATGGCGTGCTTCAGTTTCAGCCGTACATGTTCACCAAGGCGTTCGCGCGCGGCGTGCTCGTGCCGTCGGCACACGGCAACCCGGCGTTCATCACCGGACCAATCACGTCGGTGGCTCATCTCGTTGCTCAACATTCGGTAGGTGCCAACGCCGGATTTGCGAGCGCGCAACTTCTCCTCGGCCTCGGCATCGCATGGCGTCCAACCGTGAAGGCTGCGCTGGCGGCGTCAGTCATCTGGGCGCTGTCGGTGTGGTGGCTGGGCGAGGGACTTGGTGGTGTCCTCACCGGCAACGCCGGCCCGGTAGCCGGTGGTCCTGGCGCCGCCCTGTTGTACGCAGTTCTTGCCGTCCTGCTGTGGCCGCCGCGAGACTCGACACCGCCAGCAGAGACGCTGTTCGTCGCGGCCGGCCGGCTCGGCGCCACGCGAGCGCGCCTGGTCTGGCTGGTGCTGTGGGCATCGCTTGCCGGCTTCGCCGTTGACGGCGCCAACCGCTCTACACAAGGCCTTCACGACACCATCGCGCGCATGGCTGCGGGCCAGCCATCGTGGCTCGCGACGATCGACAACCATGCGGCTCGCGTTGTCGCGCATCGCGGTCTTCCGTTCGCCGTTGCGCTCGCTGTCGTGCTGCTCGCGATTGCGGTCGGCGTATTCGGCCGGCCGGCAATCGCTCGCACGACGGTGATCACGGCGGCCGGGCTGGCAGCGGTGATCTGGGTCACGGCACAAGCCCTCGGCGGATTGTTCGGCGGCCAGGGCACCGATCCCAACACCGGCCCGTTGCTCATCGTGCTCGCAGTGGCGTACTGGCCACTGGCTCGACCTGACGGCGCAACCTCAGCGACCGGTGCGACGTGCTAACCCCACACTGGCTCTCCGATGGCCTGGCGATCACCATGCTGACCGTCGCTGCTTATTGCGCGAGCCGCATCGTTCTCGCGCGACTCACACGCCGCGCCACTCACTATTCGGTCGACGCCGTGCACACCGCAATGGGGATCGCGATGGCTGGCATGCTGACCGGGCGGCTCGCGAGCACCACCACCTGGGTTGTGGTGTTTGCGTTGGCGGCCGGCTGGTTCGGCCTGCGGGCGATCGGCGTGGTGAGCGGCACTCGCACCGGATCGGGCGCCGCACATCTGCGTCACGTCGTGACGAGCGGCGCTATGGTCTACATGCTCGTTGCCGCGCCGACCACGGCCGCGGCTACCACCCCCGCCACCACGACGATGACTCAGATGGGAACTGGCGGCGCGGCCCGTTTCCCCACTCTCGCCTTAGTTTTCGGCATCTTCATGATCGGCTACACGATCATGGTGACGGATCGGTTGTCGCGACCGACCGCGGAGCAGCAAGCGGGTGATGACCCGTCGATTCTTGCGCCGCGCACCGTGGCCTGTTGTCAGGTCGCGATGAACATCACCATGGGCTACATGCTCGTGACGCTGCTGTGAGGCTGCGTATTTAGTCGCGGCGGTGAATCGGCCCCTCGGTTGCGCGCAGGGGACGCACGTACGCCATAGAGTTTCGCGCCGCGATGATCTCCGCGCAGACCGACACCGCCGTCTCCTCCGGCGTACGGGCCCCGATGTCGAGCCCGATCGGCGCGTTGAGGCGAGCCAGTCCCTCGTCATCGACGCCTGCTTCGCGCAACCGCAACTCGCGTTCCAGATTGGTACGTCGGCTGCCCATCGCGCCGAGGTAGCCGACCGGCGTCTGCAACGCTGAGACAATAGCTGGCACATCGAACTTGATGTCGTGCGTCAGAACGCAGATCGCATCGCGCGTGGTCAGCGTCGATCCAATCCGATCAAGCAGCCGGTTGGGCCAGTCCACGACGATCTCGTCCGCGAGCGGAAAGCGAGCGCGCGTCGCGAAAATCGGTCGCGCATCGCAGACGGTCACTCGGTAGCCGAGCACTTTCGCGACTCTGACGAGGGCGGCGGTGAAGTCCACCGCGCCGAACACGATCATCTGCGGCGGCGGGACGAATGACTCGATGAAGACGGCGACGTCGTCTCGGCGCGCCTCGCCATGCGTGCCGTAGCGACGTACTCGGGTCATGCCGGCGGCGAGCTCGCCAAGGGCATCGCGCGCCACCACACGATCGAGGTCGGGGTCGCCTAACGAGCCAATCGGCGCACCGTCACTCGACAGCAGCAGTTTTGACCCTGAACCAGGGCCTTCGATCACAGTCGCGAGTGCTACCGGCTGCTCGGCTCGCACCGCGGCGGCGAGCGCCTCATAGACGGTCACGGCTACCAGTCGAGCGGCTCGACGAACAGGTGGATGATGCCCCCGCAGGTCAGCCCGACGGCAAACGCATCAGTGTCGGAAAAGCCGAAGGTGTGGACGCGGCGCTCGCCGGTCCGCAGCGACTCGAGGGCGGCCTCGACCACCGCGCCCTCCACGCAGCCGCCGGACACCGAGCCGGCAACGACGCCGTCCTCGCTGACCGCCATGGCAGCGCCCGGCTCCCGCGGGCCGGAGCCCTCGATGTCGACGACCCGAGCGATCGCGACCCGCTTGCCCTGCGTGCGCCACCGATCGAGGTCGTCGAGCAGTTCGCGCACGGCCGACTCCTCTATCTGCTTGGGCGCGGTCGATAATTCGCCGAAGATCCACTGTAACGCCGTGATCGGCTGGAATGAGTCGGAACGGCCTGCCGTTGACACCGTTGAAGGCGTGAGGTGCCATAGCCGAAGGCCGTGACGCGGCTGGAGGCGGGCACCGACGAGCTGGGCAGGAGCGCACTGTGGAACAGCGAATGACTGTCCGCATGGCTGAGCTGAGCGCTCAGCGCGTGCCGTTCGTCCATGCCACCGTCGTACGCGCCGAGCCGCCTACGTCAGCCCGCCCAGGCGACGACGCAGTCATCCTTGCCGATGGCACGATGGAGGGCTTCGTCGGTGGCCAGTGCGCCGAGGAATCGGTGCGTGCGGCGGCTCTCGGCGCGCTGGAGAGGGGAGAGTCCCTGCTTCTTCGGGTGCTGCCGGGCGGCGAGGGATCCTTCCCCGACGCGCCCGGCGCGTACGTGACCGTGAACCCGTGCCTGTCGGGCGGCGCATTGGAGATCTTCTTGGAGCCACAGGTCCCGCCGGCCGTGATCAGCATCGTCGGCACCTCGCCCATCGCCAACGCGGTGGCGAGTCTTGCCGAGCCGCTCGGCTTTGACGTCGCGCGAACCGCGCCAGATGCATCGCAACACGGCGCGATTGCCAGCATCATCTGCAGCCTGGGTCACGACGAGGAGTTGGCCATCCGAGGTGCGCTCGATGCCGAGGTCGGGTTGATCGCGGTCGTCGCGAGCCACCGACGCGGATCGGCTCTACTCGACGCGATGGGCGTCACTGCCGCCGAACGCGAGCGCATTCGCACCCCGGCAGGCATCGAGATCGGCGCACGTACGCCGGCCGAGATCGCCCTGTCCATCCTGGCGCAGGTCGTTCAGGCCATTCGTGTGGACGGCCTGAAAGTGCACTCGGTCGGCGTGCCGACTCCGCCGCAGCAGTCGATCGACCCAATCTGCGGCATGACTGTCATCGTGCGAGCCGATACGCCGCATCTGCGGCTCGACGACGTCGACCACTGGTTTTGCAACCCCGGCTGTCGAGACCGGTTCGCCGCCCAAACCGCGGTCTAAGCCGTTGTACATCGCTGGCCTCGTCCTTGCCGCCGGAGCGTCGCGTCGACTCGGTCAGCCAAAACAGTTGCTGCCGTATCGCGGCACGACGTTGCTCGACGCGACGCTTCAGGTCGCGAGACGGTGCGGCTTTGATCAGTTGCTGGTCACCATCGGCGGCGCATCAGCGGAAGTGCGTGACACGGTTGACTTCGCCGGCACCGAGGTGGTCGAGAACCTGCAGTACACCACCGGCTGCTCATCCTCGATCGCCGCCGCAATCGGCGAGGTCGACGATCGTACGAATGGCCTGGTCCTGATGCTCGGTGACCAGCCCGGTGTCTCACCCGACTCGGTACGTCGACTGGTGGAAGGCGCCGCCGACACACCTCTCGGGGTCTGCCGTTACACCGATGGCCGTGGTCATCCGTTCTGGTTCCACCGCGACGTTTTCGACGAGTTGCACTCGCTGCATGGCGACAAGGCGGTGTGGAAGCTGCTCGAGTCGGGCCGCTACGACGTCGCCGACGTGGAGATCGACGGCTCAGTACCGCTCGACGTTGACACCTGGGAGGACTACCAAGCCCTCCTCGCCCAACCAGCCCCCACCCACTGAGCGTCGCCCACAACGCCGGTTGCTCGGCGGATTGGACGACTTCCGGCGGCGAAGCCGAAGATCTTCGGGTTGTGAGCCTGCGCTACGGGCGGACTACTAGCTCTACTCGCTGAAACTCTTTGAGGTCGCTGTAGCCCGCTTTGGCGATCGAGCGGCGGAGGCCGCCGAAGAGGTTCAGAAAGCCCTCTGGGGAGTTCGAGGATCCGTGGAGCACGTCGTCCAACGAGCCCAGCGGCCACTTCGCGCTCGAGCTGGCATAGCGACCACGCGGCAGGTGGGGGTGCGACGCCGAGACGTGCCACCACGCGCCGCGACCGGGAGCCTCAGCAGCCATCGACAGCGGCTCACCCAGCATCACCGCGTCTGCACCGCACGCGAGCGCCTTCGCGATGTCGCCGCTGGTCTCCATCTCGCCGGCCGCGATGACGTGGACATAGCGCCCGCCGGTCTCGTCGAGGTAGTCACGCCGCGCACTGGCCGCGTCGACGATCGCGGTGGCCATCGGTACGTCGATGCCCAGCACAGCGCCCGTCGTCGACCACTCATCCGAGGCGGTGCCGACGATGACTCCTGCGGCGCCAGTGCGCATCAGATGCAGCGCGGTCTGATAGTTCGTGCAGCCGCCGACGATGACGGGAACGTCGAGGTCGGCGATGAAGGTCTTGAGGTTCAGCGGCGGCTGCGCGGCCGATGCCGACACATGCTCGGCCGACACGATGGTGCCCTGGATCACGAGGAGGTCGACGCCAGCAGCGAGGATCGCGGGTGCCAGCCGCAATGTGTGCTGCGGCGAGACTCGCACCGCGGTGACCGCGCCCGTGTCGCGGATCTCTTTGATCCGTTGGCCAATCAGCTCCTCGCGGACCGGCTCGGCATAGATCCGCTGCAACACGACCGTGGCATCCTCGGGCTCCAGGTCGCTGAGCTCGTCGAACAGTGGCAGCGGATCGTCGTACCGGGTCCAGAGACCTTCGGCATCAAGCACGCCGAGTCCACCAGCGCGTCCCACCTCGCCGATCGTCGCCGGCGACATGGTGGCGTCCGACGGCAGACCGACCAGCGGCAGGTCGAACCGATAGGCGTCGATCTGCCAGGTCAGCGATACGACATCGACGTCACGAGTGCGCCGGGACGGAACGATGGCGACGTCACCGAGCGCGTAGCCGCGGCGTGCGGATCGACCTAGGCCGATCTCGACTGTGTCTCTCATCATCGCCCGGTGTAGTTCGGTGCCTCGGTCGTCATGGCGATGTCGTGCGGGTGGCTCTCCTTCAGCCCGGCCGCGGTGATCCGGGTGAGCTGCGCCTCCTGCAGCTCGCCGATCGTCCGCGCCCCCACGAACCCCATCCCGGCCTGCAAGCCACCGATCAGCTGATGCGCGACGGCGGCAAGCGGGCCGCGGTAGGGCACCTGGCCCTCGATGCCCTGCGGCACCAGCTTGTCGTCGGAGAGCACGTCATCCTGGAAGTAGCGGTCCTTGGAGTACGACCGTGACTGGCCGCGAGACTGCATCGCACCGAGCGACCCCATCCCGCGGTAAGACTTGAACTGCTTGCCGTTGACGAACAGAAGCTCGCCTGGCGATTCCTCGCACCCGGCAAGCAACGAACCGAGCATGACGGTGTCGGCACCAGCCGCGATCGCCTTGGCGATGTCACCCGAATACTGCATCCCGCCATCAGCGATGACCGGAACGCCAGCCGGCCCGGCCACGGTGGCGACGTCGTAGATCGCCGTGATCTGCGGTACGCCGACACCGGCTACCACCCGAGTCGTGCAAATCGAGCCTGGCCCAACACCTGCTTTGACGGCGTCTGCGCCGGCATCGATCAGGGCCTGTGCGCCGGCAGCCGTCGCGACGTTGCCACCGATGACGTCGACCTCAACCGAAGCCTTGAGCCGAGCGACCGTCTCGAGCACGGCGCGGGAGTGGCCGTGCGCGGTGTCGACGATGAGGAAGTCGACCCCGCCCTCGACGAGTGCCATCGCGCGTTTGAAACCGTCGTCACCCACGCCAACCGCCGCGCCGACCACGAGCCGCCCAGCCGCATCCTTGGTGGCCTGCGGGAACTCCTCGCTCTTGGTGAAGTCCTTGACGGTGATCAGGCCGCGGAGCCGGTTGTTGGCATCGACGATAGGCAGCTTCTCGACCTTGTGCTGCTGGAGCAGCGCAAGAGCGTCGTCGCGCGACACCCCTACCGGCGCGGTCACGAGTGGCATCGCGGTCATCACGTCGTGCACCGACCGCGACGCATCGCGTTCGAACCTGATGTCGCGGTTGGTCACGATGCCGAGGAGGACGCCGTCGCCGTCGGTCACCGGCACGCCGGAGATCCGATAACGGCCCATCAAGGAGTTGGCGGTCGCGATCGTGTCGTCGGGAGCACAGGTGATCGGCGCGGTGATCATGCCCGCCTCGGACCGCTTCACGATGTCGACCTGAATCGTCTGATCCTCGACCGACAGATTGCGGTGCAGCACCCCGACTCCGCCTTGGCGGGCCATGGCGATCGCCATCCGCGCTTCAGTGACGGTGTCCATCGGGCTCGACAGCAGCGGCGTGTGCAACATCAGCGACCGGGAGAGCCGAGTGACGGTGCTGGCCTCGCTCGGCAGGATGTCGGAGGCGGCGGGCAGCAGGAGCACGTCGTCGAAGGTCAACCCCAGCGGCGCGAACTTCGCCGGCATTGTCGGGTCCATGACCACCAGATCTCTTTACAGGGGGCGGACGAGAGAATCGAGTCTACCGGCGGGACAAAGGCACTAGCGTGGAGATGTGCGAGACGACACGCCCCCTGACCCGTTCGCGGGCGACCCCTCGGATCCGGCCGCTGCGCTGGGCGACGACGACGGTCGACCCGACGAGCCGCTGTCCGACGATGAGCGCCAGGACCTGCTCGAAGACATGCAGGATCTCGACGCCTTCCAAGCGGTGTTGGAACCCCGTGGCGTACGCGGACTCGTCGTCGATTGCGACGACTGTCACGAGGCACACTTCTTCGCGTGGGAGCTGTTGCGCGGCAACATCCGCAGCCTGCTTGATGCCGGCGCGCCGCACGTGCACGAGCCGGCGTACAGCCCCGATCCGGCCGACTACGTGAGCTGGGACTATGCCCGAGGGTTCATCGACGGCGTCCTGACCGCCGACGAAGACGAATAGGTCGCGGTGTCAGCTAGTTGACGAGGCCGTAGCGGAAGCCGGCCGCGACGGCGTGGGCGCGGTCACCGACCTCTAGCTTGCGAAACAGGCGCCGAGCGTGGGTCTTGATGGTGTCCTCAGACAAATACAAGTCGCGGCCGATCTGCGCGTTGCTCTTGCCACCGGCCATGCCAGTCAGGACCTGGCGCTCACGCTCGGTGAGCACCGGCGCATCGGCGTCGAACGGCCGAGCGGAGTGGGTCGGCGCGACCCCGGGCGACAGCGCCGAGATCGTCAGGACGTTGGCCATGGTCGCGCACAGCTCCTCGCGGGAGACGTCTTTATGAAGGAAGCCCCGCGCACCGCCGGCGATGGCCGCTGCAGCAGCCTCACGGTCGGACGCGAGCGTGAGCATGACGACATTGGCGTCAGGATGCTCGCGCACCAGGCGACGAGTTGCCTCGACGCCGCCAAGCCCGGGCATCTGGACGTCCATCAGCACAAGGTCGTGCCGCTCAGACGGCCAGCGGACGAGCACTTCTTCGCCGCTCGCAACCGTGTCAACCCGGTCGATGCCAGGCAACGACTCCACGGCGCGGCGCAACCCGTCGCGCACCGCGCGCAGGTCATCACAGATCAGCACGGTGGTCACAAGCGATTACATCGGCACGAAACCCGACGGACTTCACCGCTCAATGCGGACTCGTGACAGCTGGCTTGACCGCTGCGGTCAGCCCTCGAGCAGCGCGCTCACGTTAGGCCTGGCTAACCACTCGTCCCGTAACTCCTGCGGCAGGTCCCCGGCGATCGTGAGTACGGCAGATCGAGCCGTGGCCAGCGAGCGGGCGCCTTCGGCTGAATCGTCGCCGCCGAGCAGCGCGCCGATGAGAGCCCGGGCCTGCCACACCAGCGGCAGCGCGGCCAATCCTTCGGCAAGGCTCGCCGCCCGGCGCAACGTCGCCACCGCGTCGTCCGAGCCTGACTGCAGCTCAGCAACGCCCTGGAAGAGCAGGCTCTTGGCGACATGGCGCGGCGCTCGCGCGGCTTCAGCGCCACTGACGGCGCCGGCGGCGGCCAGAATCGCGTCGTGTGGCAGCTCAGCCGAGCAGCGCGATCTCCGCTCGGGCCCAATCCAGGCGCACCCGCTGGCGCCACCAGTCGCCGCCGTGGCCCTCGATCACCGCCAGGGCTTGGGTGAATCGGTCCCTGGCCTCGTCGAGATTGCCGGTCCCGACTGCGTCGGACGCGAGGCCGAGCAATGCGTCGAACGTTGCCTCGCCGGAGCCGTCGGTGAGCGAAAGGCCGCGCTGATCGAGCTCGGTCGCCGCGTCATGGCGGCCAAGCCCGCGGTGGACGCTCGCTGCAGTGGACGCCGCGAGCGAGCCGAACAGGCGCAGCTCAGGGGCGAGCTCGTCGCCGCCGGCTCCCTCGCCCGCCTCGATCAGCGGCACGAGGACGCGCAGACCGCCGCCGTACCTGCCAGATGCCGACAGCGCAACGCCGAGCAACCAGGCCGCCGCCGCCACCTCCGCGCGACGCCCGTCGCGCTGCGCAACGCCCACGGCGCGCTCAAGGTCGCCGATCGCCGCGCCGGGCGGGCCGTGAAAGGCAGCGCGCTCGCCGGAGGCGAGCAAGGAGGCCAGGTCGGGTTCCACTCGCCGAAGGCTAGCGACTACGCAACGCAAAATGCCGCTATGGCGCGAGCCCTAGCGGCACATTGCGAGCAGATTGAACGAATTGCCCGAAGTTGAGCGATCTCTACGGGTTAGTGGCTGTGACCGCCCGGGCCGTGTGAGTGGCCGTGCCGCCATGCGCCTCGGCCTCGGCTCGGCCGGCTTGTCGACGACCAGGGTCTCGGTGGTGAGCAGCATGCCCGCGATGCTCGCGGCGTTGCGCACTGCCGAGCGCGTGACCTTGACCGGGTCGACGATGCCGGCCGCGATCAGGTCGACGTACTCACCGGTAGCGGCGTTGAGACCGTGTCCGGCTGGCAGGTCGCGGACCTTGCTGACCGCGACGTAGCCCTCGAGGCCGGCGTTCTGCGCGATCCAGCGCAGCGGCTCGACGAGTGCCTTGCGGACGATGTCGACGCCGGTCGCCTCGTCACCGGTCAGGCCGAGGTCCTTGTCGAGCGAGCCTGAGCACGCGAGACGAGCGCCGAGCCGCCACCGGCGACGATGCCCTCTTCGATCGCCGCGCGAGTCGCCGAGATCGCGTCCTCGAGGCGGTGCTTCTTCTCCTTGAGCTCGACCTCGGTGTGCGCACCGACCCGGATGACGCCGACGCCACCGGAGAGCTTCGCCAGCCGCTCCTGCAGCTTCTCGCGGTCCCAGTCGGAGTCGGTGTCCTCGATCTCGCGGCGGATCTGGGCGATCCGGCCCGCGATCTCCTTGGCGTCACCCGCGCCGTCGACGATCGTGGTCGTGTCCTTGGTGACGGTCACGCGACGGGCGCGGCCGAGCACCTCGAGGCCGACCGAGTCGAGCTTGAGCCCGACCTCTTCGGAGACGACCTGGGCGCCGGTCAGGACGGCAAGGTCGGCGAGCATCGCCTTGCGGCGGTCACCGAAGCCTGGCGCCTTCACGGCAACCGCAGCGAACGTGCCGCGGATCTTGTTGACCACCAGGGTCGACAGCGCCTCGCCGTCGACGTCCTCGGCGATGATCAGCAGCGGCTTGCTGGACTGGACGACCTTCTCCAGCAGCGGCAGCAGCTCGGAGACCGAGCTGATCTTGCCCTGGTTGATCAGGATGTAGGCGTCGTCGAGGACGGCCTCCATGCGCTCGGGGTCGCTCACCATGTACGGCGAGATGTAGCCCTTGTCGAACTGCATGCCCTCGGTGAACTCGAGCTCGAGGCCCATGGTCTGGGCTTCCTCGACGGTGATGACGCCGTCCTTGCCGACCTTGGCGAACGCCTCGGCGATCAGCTCGCCGATCGTCGGGTCCTGCGCGGAGATCGAGGCGACGCTGGCGACCTCGGACTGGTCGTCGACGTCACGGGCGATCTTGAGCAGCTTGGCGTTGACCGCCTCGACGGCGGCCTCGATGCCCCTCTTCAGGGCGAGCGGCTGGGCGCCGGCCGCGACGTTGCGCAGGCCCTCGCGCACCATCGCCTGGGCGAGCACGGTCGCGGTCGTCGTGCCGTCACCGGCGACGTCGTTGGTCTTGGTCGCGACCTCCTTGGCGAGCTGAGCCCCGAGGTTCTCGTACGGGTCTTCGAGCTCGACCTCTTTCGCGATGGTCACGCCGTCGTTGGTGATGGTCGGCGCGCCCCACTTCTTGTCGATCACGACGTTGCGGCCCTTGGGCCCGAGCGTGACCTTGACGACGTCGGCGAGCGCGTCGACGCCGCGCTGAAGCGCGTCGCGGGCGTCCTGTGGAACTGGAGGATTTTCGGCATACCTAGCACTCTAGACCCCCGAGTGCTAACGACTCAAACGGCCGTCTCGCGTCAGATCAAAGGCAACTGCGCTAACCACCAGAAGGGCAGGGGTTTGCCGTAAGTGTATCCTCAGTCGACTCGACTCAGTGTCCGTTGGTGTGCAGGGCAACCACCTATGTGACATCGAACGCCGGGAATCAGCATTAGATGACAAACCGCCGGCCCCTGTAGAGCGCAGTTGCATTGACCGCTCGCAAGCCACGAAAAGCCGAACCCCCGAGCGTCCGGGGGTTCGGCTACGTGCGGGTGAAGAACCTACTTCTGGACGACCGCGAGAACGTCGCGGGCGGACAGGATGAGGTATTCGTCGGCGCCGTACTTGACCTCGGTGCCGCCGTACTTGGAGAAGATGATCGTGTCGCCGGTCTGCGATGTCGAGCGGCACGCGAACGCCGTCCTCGAAGCGGCCGGGACCGACCGCGAGCACAATGCCCTCCTGCGGCTTCTCCTTGGCGGTGTCCGGGATCACGATGCCCGACGCGGTGGTCTGCTCGCTCTCCTGAACAGAGATCACGATGCGGTCTTCGAGCGGCTTGATTTTCGTCTTAGTCTTGGTGGCGGTGGCCACGACCTGACCTCCTGCGGAAGAATTGGACGGCTGGCACTCTGCCGTGCCGAGTGCCAAGTTACGTCAGCGAGCGCGAGCGAGTCAATCCGGGTCAGCCGGCAGCGAGCACCGCGGCCGGCACCGCGTCCAGCGAGCGCAGGATCGCCTCGGCCAAGCGACCGCGCCGCCGCCGGGTGCAACTCGAGCGCCACCCGCGCCGCCGGGCCCTTGGCGGGGTTGCGCAGGTCGATGTTGACGGTGTGCCCGGCCATCGCATGCACCGGATGATCGACGTAGACGCTGGCATCGGTGACCCGCAGCCAGTCCGCCGGCCCCTTGCCGCTGCCGGCGATCTCGAGCAGCTCGGTCTGGTAGGTGCACATCTCAGCTCGCCAGATTGGTCGCGAGGAACGCCCAGATCTTCTCCCAGCCGTCAACGGCGGCCTCGGGGCGATACGACGGCCGGTCGACGGAGAAGAACGCGTGACCGGCGCCGTCGTAGCGGTGGAACTCATATGGCTTGCCGGCGGCCTTGAGCAGTGCTGCTCGATCTCGTCGACCTGCGCAGGCGTCGGGTAGGCGTCGTCGTTGCCGAACAGTCCGAGTATCGGGTCCGGACATCGTCGCGGCTAGGCCTTCGAGCGAGGGTCGCGCCGGCATGCCGTCTGGCACCTCGCCGACGATGAACGCGCCGTAACAGACAACCGCCGCGTCGAGCGGCAGGCTGCCGTTCGCGAGCCACGACTGCCGACCACCGGAGCAGTAGCCAATCGTCGCGACTTTTCCGTTGCTATTGCTCAGGTTCTTCAGGTACGTCATGGCACCATCGACGTCGCCGACGAGTCGCTCGTCCGGCACACCACCGGCGGCGCGAGCGGTTGCCGCGGCATCATCAGGTGCCGCGCCGGGTGCCTCGCGCCAGTAGAGGTTGGGGCAGATCGCGTTGTAGCCGTGAACCGCGAACGTCCGCGTGATCTCCTTCGTCGCCGCGTCGTAGCCCGGCATGTGATGGATGACCACCATGCCGCCGCGAGGCGCGCCGTCGAGGGGCCGGGCCGAATAGGCCTCGATGGTGTCGCCGCCGTGACCAGTGATCATGACGGTTTCGGCAAGAGTTGCGTCATATGTCATGTAGCCGACTTTATTGCGCGTGGTCACTACCAACCCGGTTGGGTTCCGCCGGTCGCGCGATTGATTGGGTCAGGAGGGCTGCGTCGCATGCGGCGCCGGGCCCGGCGGGATCTTCACACCGTGGTTGTGCAAGCCGATCGTGACGACGAGGACGAGGACAAAGCCAACGAGAAGCAGGAAGAAGATGAAGACGCCGATCAAGACCCGTCGACCGTTGGTCGGGTCGGGTGCCGGGTCGCGGCGGAGATGAGGCGTCGGGTCGGTCATGCCATCGCCAACGACGAGTCGGCTGCGAGGTCGAGCGCCGAGGGTTCCACATCGCGCTCGACAAGCAGTACCCCGAGCGCGGCGACCATGGCGCCATTGTCCGTACACAGCTTCGGCGGCGGCGTCCGGAGTCGGATTCCGCGGGCCTGGCAACGTTCCTCGGCCATGGCACGCAACCGAGAATTCGCCGCAACACCACCGCCAATGACGAGCGTGTCGATGTCGTGGTCCCTGCAGGCAGCGATAGCCCGAGTCGTCAAGACGTCGGCCACCGCCTCCTGGAACGACGCCGCGACGTCGGCAAGCGGCACCGGCTGACCATCACGTTGCCGCGCCTCGACCCACCGTGCGACCGAGGTCTTCAATCCCGAGAACGTGAACGAGTACGGCGCATCGCGGACGACACCGCGCGGAAACGCAATCGCCGCGGCGTCGCCGTCACGTGCGACTCGGTCGATATGTGGCCCGCCAGGGAACGGCAGACCAAGCACCCGTGCCACCTTGTCGAACGCCTCGCCGGCGGCGTCATCGACGGTCGCGCCGAGGGACTGCACCGGCCCGGCAACATCGGGCACGAGCAACAGCGACGAGTGTCCACCTGACACCAACAGCGCCACACACGGTTGCGGCAGATCGCCGTGCACGAGCCGATCGACTGCAACGTGGGCGGAGAGGTGATTGACGCCGTACAACGGTTTGTCGAGCGACAGTGCATACGCCTTGGCGGCGGCAACTCCAACCAGCAACGCGCCGGCGAGGCCGGGGCCCGCGGTGACCGCGATCGCGTCGATCTGCTCAAGAGACAACTGCGCCTGCTCCAGTGCGAGATGCATCGTGGGCACCATCGCCTCAAGGTGAGCGCGGCTCGCGACCTCTGGCACGACGCCGCCGAAGCGGGCATGTTCCTCGACGCTAGAAGCAAGCGCGTCCGCCAGCAGCTCGGTGCCGCGCACGATGCCGACGCCGGTCTCGTCGCACGACGTCTCGATCCCGAGCACTGTCGGCGGCGTGCTCATGCCGCGAGGTCCAGTCGCATGACGACGGCATCAATGCCGCTTGGTTGGTAGTACTTGCGCCGCACCGCGATCTCGACGAACCCATGGCGCTCATACAGCCGACGCGCGGTGTCGTTGTCTGCCTTCACTTCGAGGTCGACGTGCGCGACGCCGCGACGTCGAGCCTCGTCGAGCAAAGCGACGAGCAGCGCAGTGCCCACGCCTCGGCCTTGCGCGGCCTCGGCAACGCCAATGGTTTGGATGTATGCCTCGTACGGCGGATAAGTGCAGAGGCCGCCGTACGCGGTCACGATCCCGCCGTCGTCATCGACTAGATAGAGCCGAGTGTCGCGCTCGGCGAGCTCTGACCAGTACATCGCGTCGGTCCACGACTCGTCGCCGAACAGCTCGCGCTCGAGCACCATCACCGCCTCGATGTCCCACCACCGCATGGGCCTCACGCCGGCGTCACCTGCTTCGGCCGTCCCGGCGGTTGCGCATCCGGTCGCCGCAGATACAGCGGCATGAGGTCATCAACGGCCGTCTCGACGCGCACCGAATCTGTGACTCGACGTCCGAGGTCGGCCGCGCCCGGATATTGACCGAGCTCCACGATCTCGAATCCCACGAACGCGTCACGGTAGAGATGCGAGCCGGCTCCGGCGACCAACCTCACATGCCCTCGCAGCCGTTCGGCAACGTCATCAGGACGAGCGAGGTCAGGGCCTTCGAGTCGCTGGCCGGCCGCGTCGTAGCGGGCCCAGTAGACCTGCTTGCGGCGCGCGTCGGAGAGCACGGCGAACGGTGCGCCCTCACTGCGGTGCTGATCGGCGATGAGGTCAAGGGAACACACGCCGTACGCCGGGACGTCGAGCGCGTCCGCCATCGCCTTGGCGGTCATGATGCCCACCCGGAGCCCGGTGAACGGGCCCGGCCCGAGACCCACACCGATCGCAGCCAGATCCTGCGCCTTCGCCTGAGCGGCCGCCAGGGCGTCATGAATCATCGGCGCCAGGCGCTCGCCCTGCCGGTTGGCATCGACGACGAGTCGCTCGGCGCGCAACGCCCCATCGTGGACAACCGCGACCGTCACCGCGGCCGTCGAGGTGTCGAACGCCAACACAAGCACCAGACCACGCTAATGGCGCTCGCGACTGAGCGTCCCGGACAACGCGTGGGGTAGTAATCAGATGTGGATCCTCATTGGCTGTCGCCGTCGCCGCAGATGTGGCGAGCACGCCGGCTGGAAGTCGTTGTCGGCACGTCGATCGTGGTGCTCGCGGGCGGTCTCGGCTTCGGCGTCGGCGTCGGCGCGACGGCCGGTGTCGCCGTCGCGCTGATCGCCGCAGCCCTCGGAGCGCTGTTTGCCCTCCTCGTCTGGCGCCGCTACCGCGCGTGGGGTTATGCCGAGCGCGAGGACGACCTGCTCGTGCGCCGTGGCGTCCTGATTCGCCGGCTGACCGTCGTGCCGTACGGCCGGATGCAGTTCGTTGACGTGACCGCCGGCCCGGTCGACCGGATCTTCGGCCTGTCGACGGTGCAGCTGCACAGCGCGGCCGCGGCGACCGACGCGCGCATCCCCGGGCTTGAAAAGGCGGAGGCGGAGCGGCTGCGTGACCGCCTCGCCGCGCTGGGCGAGGCAAAGGCCGCCGGTCTGTGAGTCAGCCCGCGCGCCTGCCCGACGAGTGGGCGCGACTGCACCCGCTGTCACCGATTGTTCGCGCCGGTCGCGCGACCGCCGGACTGTTCACGGTGGTCATCGCCAATGGTGCCTATCAGCATCGACCGTCCTGGTTTGACGGTGTGGCCGTAGTGATCGCCGCGGTCGCCGGCTTCGTCTACTGGCGGGTGACGAAATGGCGAGTGCACGGCAGCGAGCTCCAGATCGACACCGGACTCTTCCGCCGGCAGCAGGTCCGCGTACCTCTCACCCGGATCCAAGGCATCGACCTCGTGCGACCACTGCTCGCCCGAATCCTCGGTGTCTCCGAGCTGCGCCTCGTTCTCGCCGGCCACGACACCGGCAGCGCAAAACTCGCCTACCTCAACGAAGACCGAGCGATCGCGGTGCGCGCCCAGCTGCTTGCACTGGCACATGGCCTGGCCGATGACACGCCGGAACCAGCTGAGCGACCGATCCTCGCCGTACGCGGCTCCCAGGTGGTTGCCGCGCATTTGCTCAGCTTCCGGTTCGTGTTCGGCTTGCTGCTGGTCGGTGCGGCAATCGCCTCGGTCGTGTTCTTCCCCCACGCGACGGCGCCCGTACTCGGAGCCATGGTGCCGATCGTCTTCGGCGACCTGCTGGTCACCTGGCGACAGGTTTCCGCCGAGTGGGAGTTTCAAATCGCCGAGGCGCCCGACGGCCTGCGGCTGCGAAGTGGGCTGTTGCAAACCCGCGCTGAAACCATCCCGCATGGCCGCGTGCAAGCGATCCGTTGGGTCGAGCCGCTGTGGTGGCGGCCGCTCGGCTGGGTCCGACTTGAGGTCGATGTCGCGCGGCGGCGCAACGCCGATCGCGGCGAGCGCGAGTCGGGAGTGACGTCACGGGCGCTGCTGCCGGTCGGGTCGCGCGAGGAGGCGCGGTGGCTGCTCAGCCGCGTGCTGCCGGGCGCGGTTGGCGAGCTACCGCCCGCCGAAAGCGTGCCCGCCCGCGCCTCTGGCGAGTGCCGCTTGCGAGACGGTTCGCTCGGCTGCATGTCGACGATTCCTACATCTCCTGCTGCACCGGCAGGTTTCGCCCGGACACTGTCATTGTTCCGCTCGAGAAGGTGCAGAGCATCCGGTGGTCACAGGGGCCATGGGCACGACAACTGCGCTTGGGGAATATCTTCATCGACACCGCCGGCCAGCGGTTCACGGGCACGGCGCGGCACCGCGACGCCGAGCAAGCACAACAGTTGCTCGACGACCTGCCAACCCTGGCGCGAGCAGCACGACAGCGCGTCACATCGCGCTGAGGTCGTTCCATCGATCGCCGAGACCAACGACCTCAACGCTGCGGGTCTCCTCGCCATCGGCCGTGGGTCGCGCAATGCTGACGTGCAATCGATCGCCCGCCAGCCCCTCCACAAGGCCCTCGCCCCACTCGACGACAGTGACCGACTCCTCGAGAGAGGCATCGAGGTCGAGGTCATCGACCTCCGCGATCGAGGACAGCCGGTAAGCATCGACGTGCACGAGCGGAATCCGACCGCCACGGTGCACGCGCGCGATCACGAAGGTCGGCGACAGCACCGCTCCGGTCACCCCGAGGCCACGTCCGATGCCCTGCGCCAACGTCGTCTTGCCGGCTCCAAGCGGCCCGCTGAGCAACACGAGGTCGCCTGGGCGCAGGCCATCGGCGAGGCGTACGCCGAGGTCCTGCATCGCGTCAGCCGACTCAACGTTCACCCGCACGCGAGCGTCTCCGCGACGAACCGCAAATCAGCCTCAAGCGCCGCCCGAGGCGCACCGCGAGGCCCGAATCGGATGGCAGCAGACGGGTGGTAGGACACGACCAGCCGTCGGCCCCGCCACTCGTGTACGCGGTCGCGCGCCTCGGCCAGCGTGAGCTTCGCGCCGAGCGCCCAGGTCAGCGCAGTGCGGCCAAGCGTCAGCACCAGCCACGGATCAAGCAACTCAACCTGGCGATCAAGCCAGGCCGTACAACGCAGTGACTCGGACCGGCTGGGAGTCCGGTTGCCGGGCGGTCGGCACTTCAAGATGTTGAGCACAGCGGCGTCAGCTCGTGCCATCCCTGCCTCGCTCATCAGCGCGTCCAACAGCTGGCCGCCCTTGCCAATGAACGGGCGGCCGGCCAGGTCCTCACTCGCGCCCGGCGCCTCGCCGACGATGAGTAGTCGGCTGCCGACAGGCAGATCACCGACGACGACGGTCGACCGGGAAGCCGCCAGCTCAGGACAGGCGACACACGACCGAACCGCAGTCGTCAGCGCTTCGAGATCGTGACAGGCAGCGGCGCGATCAGCGATGAGAGCGATCGCTGGATCGGCGGCACGTGGGCTCATCCTGCAACAGCGGTTGGCGATGGCTCGGTCGCTCGCGCAACCAGTTGCCGCAACGCACGATTCACCGCCGGGTATCGGTCGATCAGCGACATGTGACCGCCGGCAGCGATCACCTGCAGCTCCGCATCCGGCAGCGCCGCGGCTATCACCTCGCTATGTGACAGCGGCGTGAGCAGGTCGCGATCACCGCAGGAGATCAGGACCGGGATATTGCCCAGCACGTCGAGCGCCTTGAGCTTGTCGTGGGAAAGGAACGTGTCGAAGAACTCCGACATCACCTCGACCGACGTGGCACTCAACATCCGCTCCATAAACGCGACGAGGGACGGCGGTACGTCGGTGCCGTAGGAGAGCCGGCGCGTCGCCATGAACGCGAAGTCTGAGCCAAGCTTTCGGTTGTCCTCGAGCAACGACGCGCGGCTGCGGACGATCTTCGCAAGCTGCGGCACCGCCGGGTCGACGAGGCGCGCCGCCCACCCGGGCAATCCGAGGATCGACTTGGCGAGGTTGCCGGTCGAGGTCGCGAGCAGCGCCACACCGACAATCCGATCGCCGAACAGCTCGGGGTGCTGATCCGCCAACGCGAGGATCGTCATCCCGCCCATCGAGTGACCCACCAGGATCACCGGGCCGCTTGACGCAACCGCCTGCAGGACCGCGTACAGATCCTTACCGAGCTGATCGACCGTCGAGTGCTCGGGCGTCGACCGACCGGATGCACCGTGACTTCGCTGGTCGTAGAACACCAGGCGAGCAACGTCGCCAAGGTCGCGACGCTGGAAGTGGAACGAGTCCATCGACAACGTAAAGCCGTGCGCGAATACGATCGTGACCGGTGCGTTCTGATCACCGTCGATCTCGACGTGAATCGTGACGCCGTCGCTCGCGACCACGTCGATGCCGGGGGTGTGCAGCTCGCCGAACGGCTCGTCGACAAACGGATCCGGCGCGCTTCTTGCCCGGCCGACTACGCGGCGCTCGGCCGCGACAGCTCCCGCGATGGTCGCGCCGGCAGCGCCCGCGGCTAGGGCAACTAGACCGAAGTTCCGGCGCTTGCTCACCGTCGCTCCTCATTGGACTCAGCGAGGTACGTGCGCGGGACCCGCGCACCAACTCGGGTGACGATCTCGTAGTTGATGGTGTCGATTGCCTCGGCCCAGTTTTGCGCAGTCGGCTCTCCAGCGGCGCCGATGCCGAACAGCACGACCTCATCGCCGGGCTGCACAATGTCATCGCCCACATCGAGGACGAACTGATCCATGCAAACCGAGCCCGCGATGCGATAACGCCGTCCACTCACGGCCACCTCGCCGAGGTTCGTCAGGTGGCGGGGCACACCATCGGCATACCCGAGCGGGACGAGCGCAAGCGTCGTCTCGCGCGACGTCGTATAGCGATGGCCGTACGACACACCATGACCGGCGCTGACCCGCTTGGTCAGTGCGATCTGGCTGGTGAGCGTCATCGCTGGTGTGAGCCCGAGCTCGGCGGCAGTGCCGACCTCAGGCCCCGGCGACAGGCCGTAGATCGCGATACCCGGACGGACCAGGTCGTAGTGCGTTGCCGGCAGCGTCAACGTGGCAGCGGAGTTGGCGAGGTGGCGCACCTGCGGGTCCAGGCCGGCGGCAGCAGCGACTTGCAAGGCAGCCTCAAACGCAAGTCGCTGCTTGTCAATCGTCGGATGGGCTGGCTGGTCGGCATACGCAAGGTGCGACCAGATGCCCACGACCTGGACGGCGCCGTTCGCCTGTGCTTTCGCCGCCGCCTCAACCAGCTCCGGCCAGTCGTCAGCGGTCGCTCCCGCTCGCCCGAGACCACTGTCGATCTTGAGATGAATCCGGCTTGGTCGGTCAGTCGAGGACGTCGCTGAGACCGCTCGGTCGAGCGCCCAGCGAGCGTTGATGCCAAGGTCGACGTGGGCCGCCGCAACTGCGTTCCAGTCGTCGTCAGGGCCAAGCAGCCAGGCAAGCGCCGGCGCGTCGATACCGGCCGCGCGCAACTCGAGTCCCTCGTCCGCAGTTGCGACGCCAAGCCAGGTCGCGCCGCCATCGAGCGCCGCCCGCGCCGCAGGAACCATGCCGTGGCCGTACCCGTCGGCCTTGACGACCGCCATCACCGCCGCGTCGCCGGCATGCCGCTTGAGCACGGCGACATTGGCGCGGATCGCGTCAAGATCGACACGTACCGCTGACACGCTCACGCCTCCAGTGTCTCAGGTCGCGAGCCGCGTCCTGAAAAGCCCAACCCCAAAAGCCCAACCCCAAAAGCCCAACCCCACAAACCGCAACCCCAAAAGCCCAACCCCAAAAGCCCAACCCCAAAAGCGCTAACTACCAGGGGATTCGGAGGTTTGTACCTTTACGTCTGGTTGCTCGGTGATCTTGACGTAGGTTTCCTTGCGCGGGCCTTTCAAGGGAACGTACGTCAAGATCACCGGGGAAATTCGGGCGTTCGGGCACGAACCGACCGGCCATAGGGCTCGTTTCAAGATCACGGCCGTGTAAGGGTCCTAGAGCACCCCTAAACGGCGATGAGAATTCGCGCAGCCGAAGAATCAGACGTTACCGGACAAAACGCCGGAACCCCTGGAGGTAAGCGCAGTTGATTTGGCTTGTAGACGAACGGCCGAGGCCAGACCGGACAAAACGCTAGAGCCCCTAATAGTGAGCGCTTTTAGTTTTATTGCGCTCGTCAGCGGCCCCGAGGACGGACCAGTCCGGCGGTAAGGCGAGGCTGGGCCGGGTAGCGTTGGTTTCGCTGAGTTCGCACTGCGTGAATCCCCTGCCCGCCCACCGAAGAGGTCCCATGACGACGCCAGACTCCGCCGAAGGCCTGCGCGAGGAGCTTCAGTCCCTCGAGGCGCAGATCGCTGACATGCAGCAGGTTGCTGACGATGCCCGTCGAGACCTCGAAGAGACGTCAGACAAGACCGCCGCGATTGAGGGTGCCGAGCAGCAGGAGGCACTCATCGCGCAGCTCGAGCTTCGCCGCCGCGAGTTGATGGAGCGCATCGACAACGCGTAGGCGCGAGCTGAGAGGTCCTCAGGAGCGTACGGCGCGAACCGCGGCGGGAAGTGTCGCGGCGATGTCCATCGCGGTGATCGACGCTGCGGGAGTGCCGCACGCGAGCAGCGCCGCGAGTCCGTGCAGGAAGGCACCCGCCGATCCGCGTCGAGCGCACCTAGGCCGCCCGCGAGCAGCGCGCCGCAGACGCCTGACAGCACGTCACCGCTGCCGGCGGTCGCGAGATAAGCCGTCGACGCCGTATTCACGCGCACGCCGTCGGCGGGCGAGGCGATCACCGTCGTCGAACCCTTGAGCAACACGGTCACACCGAGCGCGTTCGCAGCCCGACGGGCGTGGTCGAGCCGATGGGCCTCGACATCGGCACGGTCAACGTCCATCAACCGGGCGAACTCCCCCGCGTGCGGCGTGAGCAAGGTCGGCGCCTGACGGCCGGCGAGCAACTCCCGGTGTGAAGCAAGCCAGGTGATCGCGTCCGCATCAACCAGCACCGGCACGTCCGCGCTGAGAATGGCCTCGACGATGCCGCCTGCCTGACTGTCGGTGCCAAGGCCGGAGCCGACCACCCATGCCTGCACCCGTCCGGCATCGAGCACCGCGGCGCCGTCACCGCGGTGCACCTCCGTCACGACCGCCTCGGGCCAGCGTTGCCGCACCAGCTCTGCCGGATGCGCGCCGCCGACGTACCGGACCATCCCGACGCCGGTCGCGAGCGCACCGCCGACACTGAGCTGCGCGGCACCGGTGTAGGTGTCACTGCCCGCGACGATGCCCACCACGCCGCGCCGGTATTTGTCGCTCTCACCATGCGGTTCGGGCACCAACTCCGCAACGTCATCGGCATCAAGCAGCGTCACTTCGGGTCGCGGCAAGGACAACCCGATATCGACCACCTCGACCCGGCCGGCGAACTCCGCGCCGGGCGAAACCACCAGCCCGATCTTCAACGCGCCGAACGTCACGGTCACGTCGGCGCGTACCGCGACACCGGCGACCTCACCGGTCGAGGCATCGACCCCGCTTGGCACGTCGACGGCTACGACGGTCGCCGGAGCCGCGTCGAGTGTCCAGCAACGTCGCCAGCCGGGCCATCGGCTCGCGCAGCGCCCCGGTCGCGCCGATGCCGACCATGCCGTCCATCACGAGATCGGCCGCCCCAGCACGGCCGCGTCCGCAGTCGCCGCCGGCAGCTGCGACCCGCCCGCCGGCGCCGCGGAACGCCGCCAGCGCGGCCTCATGCACCGAGTCGGTGAGCAACAACGCATCCACCCGGGCGCCTCGCCGCGCCAGGTCGCGCACCGGCGAACAACGCGTCACCGCCGTTGCCGCCCGAGCCGCGAGCACAACGACACGCGAGCCGTAGACCGCGCCAACAACTCTGCGCACCGGCGGGCAAGGGCGAACGCTGCCCGCTGCATCAACGTACCAGTCGGGCAACGACTCGAGCAGCGGCGCCTCGGCTGAGCGCACTGTCGGGGCGTCGTACGCCGCCCTCATCAGTCGCCCTCCGCGATCACCATCGCGACCGCGGTCCCGCCATCGTGCGACAGGGAGACGTGCCATCGGCGATGCCCATCGCGGCCGCGGCGGCCGCGACTGTCCCGGTGACGACCAGATAGGGCTGGCCGGAGTCGTCGCGGCGACACCTCGACATCGTGCCAGCCGAGTCCGCCTGGCGCCCCAGCACCTTCGCGACTGCCTCCTTCGCGGCGAACGTCGCGGCCAGCGTCTCCGCGGCGCCTCACGTTCGTGATCGGTGAACAACCGGTCGCCGAGATGCGGCGTGCGTTCCAGGCTTCGCGCAAAACGCGCCAGGTCAACGATGTCAACACCGATCCCGACGATCAGCGGTCACTCGACGGTGACGCTCTTCGCCAGGTTGCGCGGCTGATCGACATCGAGGCCGCGAGCCATCGCGAACTCCGCGGCCAGCACCTGCATCGGCACCAACATGAGCATCGGCGACAGCAGCGACTTGGTGTCAGGGATCCGGATCAGCTCATCGGCGTGCGGCACCATGCTTTCGTCGCCATCGGTGGCGATCACGATCGTGCGGGCACCACGCGCGCGGATCTCCTGCACGTTGGTCACGAGCTTCGGCGTCAGCGCGTGCCGCGGCGCGATCACGACGACCGGCGTGCCCTGCTCGATCAAGGCGATCGGGCCGTGCTTGATCTCTCCGGCCGGAAAGCCCTCGGCCGACATGTACGCCAACTCCTTGAGCTTCAACGCACCTTCGAGCGCCATCGGATATCCGACGTGGCGGCCGAGGAACAGCACCCGCTCGCGTCGAGCGATCTCCTGGGCCAGTTTGCGCAACGGGTCCATCCGGGCCAATCACCGCTCTGACCAGCTCCGGGGTCTGCGACAGATCACGGAAGTGCGAACGAATCTCATCGCCGTCTCGATAGCCGCGAACCTGCGCGAGGTAGAGACCGACGAGATAGACCGCGACGAGCTGGGTCATGACCGCCTTGGTCGAGGCGACGGCGACCTCTGGGCCACCGCGGGTGTAGAACGCCGCATCGCTCTCGCGGGCGATCGACGAGCCGACCGTGTTGGTGATGGCCAGCACCCAGGCGCCGAGCCGGCGCGCGTGCCGCACCGCTTCGAGCGTGTCGGCAGTCTCACCACTCTGGCTGATCGCCACGACCAGAGTGCGGCGGTCGAGCACCGGATCGCGATAACGGAACTCGCTGGCGATCTCGACCTGCACGGGCAGGCGCGCCCACCGCTCGATGGCATATTTGGCAACCAGACCCGAGTGGTACGACGAGCCGCAACCGACGACGATCACCTGGGTGAGGCCCTGCACGTCCTCGTCGCTCATCGCCAGCTCGTCGAGCATCAGCCGGCCGTTCGGCATCGAGGCGACCGCCGAATGTCTCGCGCACGGCCTCGGGCTGCTCGTCGATCTCCTTGAGCATGAAGTAGTCGTAGCCGGCCTTCTCCGCCGCCGCGGTGTCCCAGTCGACATGGAATTCCTCGCTGTCGACCGGCACGCCGTCGATGTCAGTGACCCGCACGCCGTCGCGCCGCAGCTCGGCAAACTGATCCTGGTCGAGGGCCCGCGCGCGTCCGGGTATGTGCGATGAACGCGGTGACATCGCTGGCAAGGAAGTTCTCGCCGTCACCGAGACCGACGACCAGCGGCAGGTTGCGGCGCGCACCGACGACGAGATCCGGCTCCTCGCGATGCGCGACGACCAGGACGAAGGAGCCCTCGAGATCTGCGCACACGCTTCGTACCGCGGCCGCGAGGTCGCCGTCGTAGCGCTCCTCGATCAGGTGCGCTACCGCCTCGGTGTCGGTCTCGCTCAGCAGCACGTGGCCGCGCTGCTCGAGCCCGTCGCGGAGCGCGGTGAAGTTCTCGATGGTGCCGTTGTGGACGACCGCAACCGCGCCGCTGCAGTCGACGTGTGGGGATGCGCGTTGCGGTCGTTCGGGGCGCCGTGCGTGGCCCAACGGGTGTGCCCGATCCCGAGCGTGCCCTGCAACGAGTCAGCGTCGGCCTCGGCGAGCGCGCTCTGCAGGTTGGCGAGCTTGCCGGCCCGACGTACGACGGTGAGGTCGCCAGTCGTCGTCGCGAATCGCGATCCCGGCAGAGTCATACCCGCGGTATTCCAGCCGCTTGAGACCCCCGACCACGACGTCGAGAGCCGGCTGGGTGCCGACGTATCCGACGATCCCGCACATGCGAGCGAGGGTACCGCCGCGCGACTGTCCCGCGCTTGCGCCTAAGCCGATGACGGCGGCGATCCGCTCTGCCAACTCGATTGCTTGCGCTTGGGTCGGCGCCTCGACCATGACGCGAACCAGCGGCTCAGTGCCACTCGCGCGGACCAGCACCCGGCCATCGTCGCCGAGCTCGCGCCTCGACCTCCGCGATCGACCGCCGCCACCGCGCTCGAGCGCGGCGTCGCGATCGGCCACCGCACGTTGATCGAGCACCTGCGGCAGCCGCTGGACCACGCCGCCAAGCGTGGCGAGCGAGCTGCCGGACGCGGCAACTGCCGCCAGCAGATGCAGCGCGGTCAGCAGACCGTCACCGGTGCTCGCGTGCTCGAGCATCACGACGTGACCCGACTGCTCGCCGCCGAGCGACAAGCCCGTCCGGCCCGCATCCGGTCGGCGACGTGGCGGTCGCCGACCGGCGTCGTCGCTACAGCTGATCCCGTGCGCGCGCAAGCGCCTTGCGTCAGGCCGAGGTTGCTCATGACGGTCGCCGCGATGGCGTTGCCCGCGCAACGCGTCTCGCCGCTGCAGGTCGAGCGCGAGCACCGCCAGGATCGCGTCACCGTCGACGACCTCGCCGGCCGCGGTCACCGCGAGGCAGCGATCGGCGTCGCCGTCGTGGGCGATCCCGACATCGGCGCCGCGAGCGACGCACCGCGGCCTGCAAGGCCTCGAGATGCGTCGCACCGCACTCCTCGTTGATGTGCTCGCCCGACGAGCTCGGTGTTGATGACCGTCACGTCCGCGCCGGCTCGCGAGTAGACCGCCTCCGCGACAGCCGCCGCGGCACCGTTCGCACAGTCGACGACGACCCGCAGCCCGTCGAGCGCGATGCGGCAGCGCGGCCAGCAGGGCGTCGACGTACCACTCGGTGTCACCGGACAGATCGGCACGCGACTGCGGCCCCGGCCGCCGGCTGCCGTCGGCGTCTGTCGGCCGAGCCGCGCCTCGATCGCCGCCTCGACGTCCTCGTCGAGCTTCATGCCGCCGGCACCGAACAGCTTGATGCCGTTGTCGGCCGCCGGGTTGTGGCTGGCCGAGATCACGACGCCGAAGGCCGGCCGACCGGCGAGGCCGGGTACGCCGTCGGCGACCGCCCGCGCGACGGCCGGCGTCGGAATGACGCCGAGCAGCGCGACATCGGCACCGGCGCCGGTCAGGCCCGTCGACGACCGCGGCCTGCAGCCATGTCACCGGACGGTCGCGGATCACGGCCGACGACGACCAGCGGGCGATCGACCGGAGCCAGCCAAGCTCCGCGACCGCGGCGCGAGCAATAGCCGTGCCAGCCCAGCCGTCAGATCAACGCCAGCAACGCCCGCGAACGCCATCAGTCCCGAACAGCGCCACGATCAATCCTCGCATGACCGTCAGCACGCGCGAGTATCCCGGACGCCGCGTGGACTCAGCGAAGCGCTGAGTGGCGCGAGTGGCAAGGCCGCAGGAGCGCCGCGTGCTGAGGCACGCAAGCGACTGAGAACGCAGCCAGCGTTCGACTCAGCGCTTGCTGTACTGAGGGGCTTTGCGGGCCTTTTTCAACCCGTACTTCTTCCGCTCCTTGGCCCGAGGGTCACGGGTCAGGAAGCCGGCTTTCTTCAGCGGCGGGCGGGCCTCATCGTCGGTGAGGAGCAGGGCGCGGGCGATGCCGAGACGGACGGCGCCGGCCTGGCCGGAGATGCCGCCACCCTGGACCCGGACGAGCACGTCGTAGCGATCGACCAGGTCGAGGGTCACGAACGGCTCTTTGGCGATCTGCTGGTGGACCTTGTTCGGGAAGTAGTCCTCGAGGGTGCGGCCGTTGATCGTCCAGGTGCCGCTGCCGGGATGAGACGCACGCGGGCGATCGCCTGCTTGCGGCGACCGGTCGCGCCAACTGGGCCATCGGCGATCGGCCGTGGCACGCGCACCGGCTGCGGCGCTGGCGTCCTCGATCCGTCGTCGTCGAACGCCTCAGGGACGTCACGTGTCCACCGCGGTCTCGTCAGCAGTCGCTGGGTCGAGTCTCGGTCACTGTCTCGGTCACTACTGCGCCACCTGGGTGATCTCATAGGGCACCGGCTTTTGCGCCTGGTGCGGGTGTTCGGGGCCGGCGTACACCTTGAGTTTGCTCGCCATCTGACGGCCGAGCGTGGTGTGCGGCAGCATGCCCTGGATGGCCTTCTCGACCACGCGCTCCGGCCGCTTGTCCAGCAACGTGGAGTACGGCGTAGCGGTCAGACCGCCCGGGTAACCGGAGTGGTGATAGGCCAGCTTCTGCTCACGCTTGTTGCCGGTGAGCGCGACCTTGCTGGCGTTGATGATGATGACGAAGTCACCGGTGTCGACATGCGGCGCGAAGATCGCCTTGTGCTTGCCACGCAGCAGGCGCGCGGCCTGGCTGGCGAGCCGACCCAGCACGACGTCGGTCGCGTCGATCACGAGCCACTGGCGGGTGATCTGGCCAGCCTTCGGTTGAAACGTACGCACGGGGGTGCCTTCGCATTGGTCGCTGTCAGGATTGCGGCTTCGTGCTGTCGTTCATCGCACAAAGACCGGCCGCGCAGGCTAGCGCCCGCGTGACCGTTCGAGGCTACCTGTGCCCCTCCTGACCGGTCAAAGCGCCCGCTCACGGCCTCAGCTAACCGGGGCAAACGCACAGAATTCATTGCCATCCGGATCGGCCATCACGTGCCAGTTGATGTCCTCGTCCGGTCGACGAAGGATCCGTGCCCCAGCGTCGACCAGAGCGTCGAGGTCCGGCGCCACCACATCCCAGTGGATCCGGTTCTTGGTGGTCTTCGGTTCGGGCACCGGCACAAAGTCCATCGTGAGGATCGGCATTCCGGGCACGTTCTGGACCGTCGCGTAGCCGGCGTCGTGCTGGACCAGCTCCGCGCCGTAAACCTTCGCCCACCACGACGCGATTGCCGCCGGATCGCGGCAGTCGACAACGAGGCCGTGCAGGCGGTCGGCTGGGAGGTCGTCGCGCAGGAATGCGCAGTACTCCCCGCCCTCGGGATCCGCCATTACGGTCCAGCCCCAGTCCGGGCGCTGCGCTTCGACCACGGTGGATCCGACCGCCTCGAGATCGGCCAAAGACCGCGCGTAGATGTCGAGGTGGACTCGTTTCTTGACCGCCTTCGGCTCGGGCACGCGGCAGATCCAGATCGTGTGGGCGGGAGTCGCCCCGACTACCCTGCCGGCACCCGACCCGCCGGCCTGCCAATCCAGCCCGAGCGCAGCGGCCCACCACGGTCCGAGCCGATCCGGGTCGACCGCATCGAGACAGAGGTCCTTGAAGGTTGCGGTTGCCATGTCAGCTCTCGGTTGCGGCAGTGCGCCACAGCAGATGTTCGCGAGCAGCCTGATCGCCAGGACCACCGCGAGCTGTCAACCGCTCCGCGACGGCGAGGCGGTGTTCGAGGTCTACGTTGCCGCCGTACTTGAACTTTGCCTTCACCTCGCGAATGGCCAGCCGCAGGCCGCGGATACTTGGCAACTGCCTGACGTGGACGGACGGATCCGCGGTCGGGAGCTCGGGCTCGACCGAAGCAAGCTGACGCCGCAGGATCGCGACCTTGCCCTCGCTGTCATCGATGATGCTGGCATCGCAGGTCAGCTGGGCGGCGGCGTAGTAAGTGGTCGGAATGCCGAGGCTGGGGTCTTCTTCGCCGATCGCCTTCCACGCAGACGGCACGTACGCCCAGTCGCCCGCGATCGAGAGCAGCACGACGGGGTTCTCATCGATCGCGTGCCACACCGGGTTAGGCCGGGCGAGATGCAACAGCACCTCGTCGCCTTCGAGCACGAACTGGGTCGGGACCACAATCGGAACCTCGCGGTCGCGGCCGATGGCGATCAGCTGGCCAAAGCCTTGCGCGGCAACGAATTTGCGCCATTCGTCTGTCGTCGAGCGGTGCGTCCCATGGGTGTACCAGCATCAGTCGACTCTGCTCTCAGTTGTCATCGCACCCGCTCCACTCGTCCCTCGTCCCAGATCGGTTCGTCGGATTCGTCGACCGTACCGTCCGCACGAAAAACGACGAATCGGTCAAACGAACGCGCGAACCAGCGGTCGTGGGTCACCGCGATGACCGATCCCTCGAACGCCGCCAACCCGGCTTCGAGCGCGTCGGCCGAGACGATGTCGAGGTTGTCGGTCGGCTCGTCGAGCAGCAGCAGCGTCGCGCCCGACAGCTCGAGCAACAGGATCTGAAGTCGCGCCTGCTGGCCACCTGACAGCGTCTCGAACGGTTGCTCGCTGGCCTGCGCCAGCTCGTACCGGTCGAGCACCCGAGCGGCCTGCTCGCGCCCCATGCCGTCGCGATGGTCGTCACCGCGCCACAGGATGTCGAGCAGCGTGCGGCCGATGCAGCTCGGGATGCTCGTGGGTCTGCGCGAACCAGCCGGGCCGCACCCGCGCGCCGAGCCGCGCCACACCGGTATGCGCGACCGTGATGATCGGTGTGCCGGCGACCGGCTGATGCTCGGCATCCGGATCCGAGCCGCCGGCGGCCAAGCAGCCGCAGGAAGTGCGACTTGCCCGGACCCATTCGAGCCGAGGACGGCGACCCGCTCGCCGAACCACACCTCGAGGTCGAACGGCTTCATCAGCCCGGTCAGCTCGAGCTCGACTCGCAGACCACCGCCCGCTTCGCGGTACGGCCACCGCGAAGCCGCATCTTGACGTTCTGCTGTTGGGGCACGGCGTGCGGCGGTCCCTCGCGCTCGAACCGGGCAAGCCTGGTGCACGCCGCCTGGTAGGCGCCCGCCATCCCGTCGTTGTACTTCGCCTTCTCCCACATCCGCAGCACGAGCGCCTTGAGCTTCGCGTGCTCCTCGTCCCAGCGCCGCCGCAGCTCCTCCAGCCGGCTGTTGCGGTCGGTTCGGGCCTCGGCGTACGACGCGAACCCGCCGCCGTGGATCCACACCGTGTTGCCGGCCGCGCCGAGCTCGAGGGTGACGATCCGGCTGGCAGTACGCGCGAGCAGCTCGCGGTCGTGGGAGACGTAGAGCACCGTCTTCGGCGTGTCGCCGAGCAGCTGCTCGAGCCATCGCTTGCCCGGCACGTCGAGGTAGTTGTCCGGCTCGTCGAGCAACAGCACCTCGTCCGGTCCTCGCAGCAAGCGCCTCGAGCACGAGCCGCTTCTGCTCACCGCCGGACAGGGTGCGGACCTCGCGCCATCGCGCCCGGTCGTACGGAATGCCGATCGCACCGATCGTGCAGGTGTCCCACAGCACCTCGGCGTCCCAGCCGCCGGCGTCGGACCACTCCGCCGAGCGCGTGCGCGTAACGAAGCTGGGTCCGCTCGTCGTCGGACTCCATCATCGCGAGCTCGGCGGCGTCGACCGCCGCGGCGGCATCGCGCACCCGGGTGGGCGCCACCGACAGCAGCAGGTCGCGCACCGTCGACTCGTCGCGCACCGAGCCGACGAACTGCCGCATCACCCCGAGACCGCCGGATCCGGTCACCGCGCCGGAGTCGGGCGCGAGATCGCCGGTGATGATCCGCAGCAACGTGGTCTTGCCCGCGCCGTTCGGCCCGATCAGCGCAGCCTTCTGGCCGTCACCGACCCGGAAGCTGACCTCGTCGAGCAGCATGCGGCCGTCGGGCAGCGCAAAGCTGACCCGCTGCACATCGACGTGGCCCATAGCCCCAGTGTCTCAGTGACGCGCGACCGAATTTCCGGTCGTATGTCACATAAGGGCTGCCCTGGCTACACCGATGTGACATGAGGGCAGCTATAGCAACCTCCTATGTCGCATCGAACGTTAGGCGGGTTCAGCAGGCGATGTCGTGGTCGTGTCTGGACGTCGGTGAACCACTGGGCCAGCAAGGCCGGGCCGCCGGTGATCGACACCGCCTTGCAGTTCGCCCGGGCCTTCGCGCGCTGCCCGCGCCGCCGCCCCACACCGGGACCCGCGAGAACGCCGAGTCGGCGACCGGTGATCAGGTTCCACCACGCGGTCTCGGTGTAGACGCCGGCCGGCAGCGCCGTGGGTGCTCGAGGTAGCGCAACGCGCCGTGGATGTCGGCGACGTTGGCTGCCGCGTGACCCGGCGCGTCCACATTGTGGCTCCCCCAGGAGTTGCCGGTCTCGACGTCGATCCACCAGCGGCTTCGCGGTGCCATGCCGTGCAGCCTCGCGAAGCCGACCGCCTGCTTGGCGGCCTCGTAGCCATAGTCGTAGGCGCAGCCGGCGTCGTAGTCGAGCGCGACCTGGCAAGCCCTCGGACCGCCCTTGTCCCAGTGGCCCGTGCTCGCCTTGCCCGGGATCGGCGAGGTTCATGTAGAACTCCGGCGCCGCCGGAGCTGCGCCGCCTCGGTCGAGCTCGGTGTCGAAGCAGGTTGGGTCAGCGGGTTGGAACGGCTGCCCGCTCGGTCGCCCTGATCACCGCGAAGCTCGCCCCGGCCGGGAGCGGCGACGAGCAGCTGCCGGCGCTCGCGCTTCACGTCGGTGCCGTGCGCGGTGCTGCCGTACCAGCCGACGACGCTGACGGTCAGCTGACATCCGACGACTGGCATAAGACGCGCACCTTGCCGCCGCTCAGCCGGGCCACCACCGACGTGGTGATGGCCGAGTGGGCAGGCACGCTGATCGGCGCCGGTCGCGGGTCTCCCCCGAGCCGCTGGCGACACGGCGAGGTACGCCGCGCCGACGGCGGCCCGGCCGTGACCGACAGCACCGCCGCGGTCACCTGGCTGGCTGCCGGCAGGCCACTTCGCCCGCCGCGACCTTGACGGTGCGCCAGGGCTTCGCGCCGAGCGTGCCCGCGTACAACAGCGTCGTCGGTGTGACGCGAACTGAAGCTGGCGCCGAGCGGGTCGGTCGTCCAGTAGCCCTCCACCTCGGCGCTGAGCGTCGCGTCGCCGTGGCGTTGCGCACCGTGACGTCTCCGTGCGCCCCGACCGCGACGATGCCGACGCCCGAGCGCGGTGACGCCACGCGCCGCGCGGACACCATGGTGTGACCGGTGCCGGCCGGCTGGCCCCGTGGGTACGCCGTCACTGCTGTCGTCGGCGCTCGCGTCGCCGCGGTGACCGCGAGCGCGACCGCCGCAATGCGCCCGTTGGGCGGCAGACCGGTCCGCGCCGCCCCGACCACGACACCGCCGCGGTCGCCCCGGCCCGAGGCGGTGGGCGCCAGCACGGTTGCCGCAGCCAGTGGGTGGAATGTCGCGCCGCCCGTACCGTGCGCTCTGATAGCCCTCGACGACGACGCCGCAGCCGGGCGTGGCCGCCGGTCAGCCGGACCTGCACCGCACCGCTGGCCGTCGACCGGCACGACCGTGAACCCGGCGACGGCCGGCTTGGCCGGCGCTGTCACGACGGTCCGATCGGACCCGCCGCGGCGGCGAGGCACGCGACGTTCGCCGCGGTGCTTCGTCGCCACGACGGTCACCGTCATCGCGACCGCGTCGAACCCGCCGGCCGCGGGAAGGCCCCGTGGTGACCGGCCAACGGGACGGTGACCGCATGACCAGGCGCAACCCGACCTTGGACGCAGTACGCGGTGAAGGCGGCACAGAGTGGTACGCCGACGCCAGCACCGGCCGTTGGACGCCGGACCGTTGCCGCCGGAGAAATCGGCTCAACCCTCGCGTCGCAGCGCTCGGCATGGCCAGCCGACCGCGCGAGGCGAGCACAGCAGCGACGAGCGCGCCGACGCAGGCGGCGGCCAGTCGCACCCCATCGACGCTGACCACAAGGCGACAGCAAGGATGATTCGGACGTCAATCCGGGATGAAATCCGGATACCCGGCTTGCGACCTTCGCCGGCGCTGGCGGGTCTGGCTCGCGCGGGCGGCAAGCTCGGCGTCGGGCGGGTAGTCGACCGCGATCAGCGTCAGGCCGTGCGCCGGCGCGACATTGACCAGACTGTTGCGCACCCCAGCCGCAGGACCTCAGCCGGCCACTCGGTCGGCCGCCGACCCTCGCCGACCGCGAGCAACGCCCCGACCATCGAGCGCACCTGGTTGTGGCAGAACGCGTCGGCGTGGGCCGCGATCAGCACGACCGGTCGGCATCGCGGGTGATCTCCAGCTCGCGCAGCGTACGGATCGTGGTCGCGCCCGCGCGGGGGCGGCAGTACGCCGCGAAGTCGTGCTCCCCGAGCAGACCCGGCGCGGCCTGCTGCATCGCCTCGATGTCGAGCGGGCGAGACCAGGTCGACGGTGTCGCGACGGCGCGAGCGGGTTCGAGACGCCGTCGGCGACGCGATAGACGTAGCGGCGGCCCAGCGCGGAGAACCGGGCGTGAAAGCCCGCCGGCGCGATCTGCAGTGCCCGCAGCCCGACGTCGTCCGGCAGCACCCCAGCCAGCCGGCGGGCGACCAGCGCGACGTCAATCGGCGCGGAGCTGCCATACCGGCGCTGCCGACTGATCGCGGCATCCGGCGGCGGACGTCAACGTGCGCCACCTGGCCGATCGCGTGCACGCCGGCATCAGTGCGGCCGGCAACGGTGAGCGCCGGGGTCGTCCTCGAGACGCAACACGGTCGTGAGCGCGTCCTCGACCACCTGCGCGACGGTGCGCAGCTGCGGGCTGGCGGGCCCAGCCGGAGAAGTCGGTGCCGTCGTAGCTCAGGTCGAGCCGCAGCGAACGGGGGTAAGCGAGCCCGCTGTCCCTTGCGGGGGCAGCGGGCTCGTGCGTCTCGTTCGTGACGGTCACTCCGCCGGCGAATCGCCTTCGGCGCCTTCAGCAGAGCCTTCGGCGATCAGCAGAGCCTCGGCCATCAGCAGATTCCTCGGCACCATCAGCAGAGTCTTCGGCATCAGTAGATTCCTCGGCACCATCGCCAGTGCCTTCGGCTTCATCAGCAGAGTCCTCGGCCGCGTCGGCGGAACCCTCAGCAGCATCCGCGGCGACTGGCTCGCGCTCGGACTCAGCCGCAGCAGTGTCAGTCGACTCGACGTCACTGGACTCCACGTCGGCATCCACCGCCGCCGTGCTCGCTCGACTCAACCTCAGCGGCCTGATCCGCGGACGCCTCCTCGGCATCAGCGGCCTCAGCGTCAGCAGCGACGCCGGCAGCGACCTCGGACTCGCCGGCCAGCTCAGCCGCCGACTCAGCGGTTGCCCCGGTCGGGCGACGACGACGGGCGAAGCGGGTGCCACGGGCCTGCTCGGCCTCGGCCACCGCCTCCTGCGCCACCGTGCGGAACTCCACCAGCTCGATGACCGCCATCGGGGCGTTGTCGCCCTTGCGCGGTCCGAGCTTGGTGATCCGGGTATAGCCGCCCTGGCGAGCGGCGAAGCCCGGACCGATCTCCGCGAACAACGTATGCACGACACTCTTGTCGCGCACCACGGTCAGCACCTGCCGCCGAGCGTGGATGTCACCACGCTTGGCGAAGGTGACCAACCGCTCCGCGAGCGGACGCAGCCGCTTGGCCTTTGCCTCGGTCGTGGTGATCTGGCCGTGCTCGAACAGCGCGGTGGCAAGGTTCGCCAACATCAGCCGTTCGTGCGACGGCCCGCTGCCGAGTCGCGGACCCTTGGTGGGCGTGGGCATCTCGTGCTCCTGTGCTCAGTCGCTGCTTGGTCGTGCTCGGTTTAGTACTGCTCGGTCTCGACGAAACCGGCGTCGCCGGAGTCGTCGTAGTTCTCGTCGTACCCGGCGATGACCGAGGTCGGGTCGAATCCGGGCGGGCTGTCCTTGAGCGCGAGCCCAAGACCGGCCAGCTTGCCCTTGACCTCATCGATCGACTTCTGCCCGAAGTTGCGGATGTCCATGAGGTCGGCCTCTGACCGCGAGACAAGCTCGCCGACGGAGTGAATGCCCTCACGCTTGAGGCAGTTGTAGGAGCGGACCGTGAGGTCAAGCTCCTCGATTGGCAGCGCGAGGTCAGCCATCAACTGCGCGTCGGTCGGCGACGGGCCGATCTCGACACCCTCGGCGTTCTCGTCGAGCTCACGCGCCAGGCCGAACAGCTCGACCAGCGTGTGGCCGGCCGATGCCAGTGCGGTGCGTGGGGTCATCGAGGACTTGGTCTCGACGTCGACGACAAGGCGGTCGAAGTCGGTGCGCTGCTCGACACGAGTCGCCTCGACCTTGTAGGTGACCTTGAGGACCGGCGAGTAGATCGAGTCGATCGGAATCACGCCGATCGGCTGTCCCGGCTGCTTGTTCTGTACGGCGGACACGTAGCCACGGCCACGCTCGACGGTGAACTCGATCTCGAGCTTGCCCTTGCCGTTCAACGTGGCGATGTGCAGCTCGGGGTTGTGGATCTCGACGCCGGCGGGCGGCGCGATGTCAGCAGCGGTGACGGCACCAGGGCCCTGCTTGCGCAGGTACATGACAACCGGCTCGTCGTGCTCGCTGGAGACCACGAGGTTCTTGATGTTGAGGATGAGGTCGGTGACGTCTTCCTTGACGCCTGCCACGGTCGAGAACTCGTGCAGGACGTCGGCAATCCGCAGCGAGGTGACTGCGGCGCCAGGGATCGACGACAGCAGCGTGCGGCGAAGCGAGTTGCCGAGGGTGTAGCCGAAGCCTGGCTCGAGCGGCTCGATGACGAACCGCGACCGGCTGGCGTCGATCGACTCTTCATTCAGCGTGGGGCGCTGTGCGATGAGCAAGGTCTTGCCTTCCTGTTATGGACGATCCGCTATTTGATCGCCCGTAGGTACTGCGGGTGGTGCTGGTTACTTCGAGTAGAGCTCGACGATGAGCTGCTCTTGGACCTGGGTGTCGATGACCTGACGCGCAGGCAGTGAATGGACGAGGATCCGCATCCGGTTGGAGATGACCTCGATCCACGCTGGCACGGTGCGCTCGCCGGCCTCGGCGCGGGCGATGACGAACGGCGTCAACTCAACTGACGCCGGACGTACCTCGACGATGTCGTTCTCGCTGACGAGGAACGACGGGATGTCGACCTTGTGGCCGTTGACGATGAAGTGGCCGTGCTTGACCAGCTGGCGAGCCATGTCGCGGCTGTGAGCGAAGCCGGCGCGGTAAACCACGTTGTCCAGCCGACGCTCGAGCAGCTGCAGCAGGTTCTCGCCGGTCTTGCCAGGTCGCCGGTTGGCTTCCTCGTAGTAACGGCGGAACTGCTTCTCGAGCACGCCGTAGATGCGCGCGCACTTCTGCTTCTCGCGCATCTGCAGGAGGTACTCGCTGTCCTTGGTACGGCCGCGGCCGTGCTCGCCCGGGGGGTACGGGCGGATCTCGATCGGACACTTCGCCGACTCGCACTTGCTGCCCTTGAGGAACAGCTTGGTCTTCTCACGTCGGCAGCGCTTGCAGTCCGGACCTGTGTATCTAGCCATGACTCAAACTCTCCGTCGCTTTGGTGGGCGGCAGCCGTTGTGCGGGGCGGGCGTGACGTCGGAGATGGTGCCGACCTCGAGGCCTGTCGCCTGCAGCGAACGGATCGCCGTCTCTCGGCCCGAACCCGGGCCCTTCACGAAAACATCGACCTTGCGCATGCCGTGCTCCTGGGCGCGGCGGGCGGCTGCCTCGGCAGCCATCTGAGCCGCGAACGGCGTCGACTTGCGCGAACCCTTGAAGCCGACCTGGCCGGCGCTTGCCCAACTCACGACGTTGCCCATCGGGTCGGTGATCGACACGATCGTGTTGTTGAACGTGCTCTTGATGTGAGCGTGGCCGTGGGCCACGTTCTTCTTCTCCTTGCGGCGGACCTTCTTGGCTCCGGCCGCACGCTTCTGTGCGGGAGGCACTACTTCTTCCCTACCTTCTTCTTGCCGGCCACGGTCTTGCGCGGGCCCTTACGGGTGCGGGCGTTGGTGTGGGTGCGCTGACCACGGACCGGAAGGCCGCGGCGGTGACGGATGCCCTGATAGCACCCGATCTCGATCTTGCGGCGAATGTCGGAGGCGACCTCACGTCGAAGGTCACCCTCGACGCGGTACGTGGCCTCGATCCAGTCGCGCAGCTTGACCAGGTCGTCGTCGGTCAGATCACGGACACGGGTGTCCGCACTGACTCCGGTCTGTGCCAGCGTCTCGAGCGCGCGGGTACGACCGATGCCGTAGATGTAGGTGAGCGCAACCTCCAACCGCTTGTCGCGGGGGAGATCAACGCCAACAAGGCGTGCCATCCGGGCTCGTGCTCCTTATGCCTTCGGAGGTCCTTCGCGTCACCGCCCCATCTGCCCAGATGGGCCCCGGCCTCCGAGCCGGGGGTGGCTCCGTCGTGATGACGGAGATGGTGCGCGTCTGTTGGTGAGTGCCGCCTAGCCCTGCCGCTGCTTGTGCCGCAGGTTTTCGCAGATCACCATGACCCGCCCGTGACGGCGGATCACCTTGCACTTGTCACACATCTTCTTGACGCTTGGCTTGACCTTCATCGTGCTGACCTCACTGGGCGAACCCTCATTTGTACCGATAGACGATTCGACCGCGAGACAGGTCGTACGGCGAAAGCTCGACGACGACCCGGTCCTCCGGGAGAATGCGGATGTAGTGCTGGCGCATCTTGCCGCTGATGTGGGCAAGGACCCGGTGCCCGTTAGCGAGCTCAACGCGGAACATTGCGTTCGGCAGCGGCTCGACAACGCGCCCCTCGATCTCGATGGCGCCTTCCTTCTTCGGCATGTCCTCCGTTGTCCCGTGTCACGACTCGATAATGGCTATGCAGTCTTGGTGGAGAACGCTCTGGTGAGAGCGCTCGGTAGATCGCGCCCGCCACTGGCAGGCCAACTAGGCAGTCTACGTGAGCGTGCGCTCCCGTTCAAACCAGCGAGATTCTGCGTTCCTCAGCATCGCTGTCGATCTGTGAGGAGTGAGCCGTGTCAGGGCACGGGTAGGTCCTCACAAACCGGAAGACGAACCGAGGAATCAGACGTTACTGGACAAAACACCAGAGCCCCTGGCAGTTAGCGCTTTTGCTCTTGACCTTCGCCCTAACTTTTGAACCTTCGTCCTAAGCAGAAGCACGCAACGCGCCCAGGGCGGCCAGGCGCTCGACGCCACCGTCGAGCGCGGTGAGCACCCAAGGGCCGTCCTCGGTCACCGTGAACGTGTGCTCGAAGTGCGCGGAGGCCTTGCTGTCCTGGGTGACGACGGTCCAGCCGTCATCAAGCACCCGGGTGTGGCGGCCACCGAGGTTGACCATCGGCTCGACCGCGAGCGCGAGCCCTTCCACGATCGCGGGCCCCCGACCCATACGCGGACCGACGTAGTTGTGGACCTGCGGGTCCTGATGCATCTCGGTGCCGATCCCGTGCCCGACGTACTCCTCGACGATGCCCCACGAACCACCGGTTGGATGGGGCTGCGACCGGATGTAGTCCTCAACCGCGCGTGAAATGTCGATCAGCCGGCCACCGAGGCGGGCCGCCGCCATGCCGTGCCAGAGCGACTCCTCGGTCACGCGGAGCAACTCGAGCTTGTCCGGGGAGACCTCGCCGACCGGTACGGTGATCGCCGCATCGCCGTGGTAACCCTCGACGATCGCCCCGCAGTCGATCGAGATCACGTCCCCTTCGCGGATGATCGCCTTCGTCGAGGGGATGCCGTGGACGATCTCGTTGTTCAGCGACGTGCAGATCGTCGCCGGGAAGCCGTGGTAGCCCAGGAACGACGGCGTCGCCCCGGCCCCGAAAATGACCTCGCGCGCCACCGCGTCCAGGTCGGCCGTGGTGATGCCAGGACGGACCGCGTCGCGCAGCGCGGCGAGCGCCGTGCCGACGACCAAGCCGGCCCGGCGCATTAACTCGATCTCGTCTCGAGTCTTGATCTGGATCATCTGCGACCGTCTCCTCCAGCGACCACTCATGACCGCGCGAACGGCCGGAGGGCCGCTGACGCACGCTCGGTCACATCGTCGACCGGCCCCATCGCGTCAATGCCGACCAAGATGCCCTGCTCAGCGTAGTAGCCGATCAACGGTGCGGTCTGTTCGTAGTAAACCTCAAGCCGGTGGCGGATGGTCACCGGCTGGTCGTCGTCTCGTTGGAACAGCTCGCCGCGGCAGTTGTCGCAGATGCCATCCGCGGACGGCGGGTCGAAGTCGACGTGCCAGATATGTCCGCAGTTGTGACAGGTACGCCGACCGGAAAGGCGCCGCACCACCTCGCCGTCGTCAACGACGAGCTCGAGCACAACATCGAGCTTGGTATGGAGCTCATGCAGGATCTCGTCGAGCTGGACGGCTTGCGGAACCGTACGCGGAAAGCCGTCGAGCAGGAAGCCACGAGCGGCGTCATCGGAGTCGAGTCGCTCGCGCACCATCGCGATCGTGATCTCGTCGGGCACGAGGTCGCCGGCGTCCATGTACTCCCGCGCCTGCTTGCCCAGCGACGTGCCCTCGCTGACGTTCGCCCGGAAGATGTCACCCGTGGAGATCTGCAGCAACGAAAGGTTGGCGGAAACGAACTGGGCCTGCGTCCCCTTCCCCGCTCCAGGGGGGCCCACAAGGACGAGCCTCATCGGAGGCGCCGCACTAGCGCAAAAAGCCTTCGTAGTTGCGCAGCATCAACTGGCTCTCGATCTGCTTAGAAGTATCGAGACCCACACCCACCAGAATCAGCACCGAGGTGCCCCCGAACGGGAAGGACTGGTTGGTCCCGGACGCAGCGCCGCCCGGCAGGAAATGCAACGCAAGGATTGGGAGAACGGCAATCGCCGTGAGGTATAGGGCGCCCGGCAGCGTGATCCGCGACAGGACGTACTCGAGGTATTCGGCGGTCGGTCGACCTGGTCTGATGCCAGGGATGAACCCGCCGTACTTTCGCATGTTGTCGCTGACTTCCACCGGGTTAAAGGTGATCGCGACATAGAAGTATGTGAAGAAGATCGTCAGCAGCGCGTAGGACAGGATGTATGACCAGCTGTCCGTCGCGGTGAAGTACTTCGTCACGAAGTTCGTGAACCCGACGTTCGACGTCCAGACCTGACCAAGCAGCTGGGGCAGGTAGAGCAACGAGGACGAGAAGATGACCGGGATGACACCAGCCTGGTTGACCTTCAGCGGGATGTAGGTCGAGGTGCCGCCGTACATCCGGCGGCCGATCATTCGTTTCGCGTATTGGACAGGGATCCGCCGCTGGCCCTGTTCCATAAACACGATGCCGACGATGATCAGCAGGCCGGCCAGCAAGACCGCCGCGAACGTGGTCGCGCCACGGCTCTGCAGAATCTGGCTGCCCTGGCTGGGGAAGCGAGCGGCGATCGAGGTGAAGATCAGCAACGACATGCCGTTGCCGATGCCGCGGTCGGTGATCAGCTCGCCAAGCCACATGATGACCGCCGTGCCGGCCGTCATCGTGACCACCAGCGTCACGATCCGGAAGATCGACGTGGAGTAGAGCAGCGAGATCTGGGTGCCCGCCGAGTTGGTGCACGGCAGCAGGCGCCCGCTACGAGCGAGCGCGACGATGCCGGTCGCCTGCAGGATCGCCAGTGACACCGTCAGGTAGCGGGTGTACTGCGTGAGCTTGGCCTGGCCGCCCTGGCCCTGCTCCTTGAGCCGCTCCAGGCGCGGGATGACGACCACGAGCAGCTGGATGATGATGCTGGACGTGATGTAGGGCATGATGCCGAGCGCGAACACCGTCAGCTGGAGCAGTGCGCCGCCGCTGAACAGGTTGACCAGTGCGAGCACCGAGCTGTTCTTGTCCAGCGCCAGACAGGTGTGGACGTTGACGTAGTTGACGCCAGGCGCCGGAACGGTCGAGCCGAGCCGGAACAGCGCCAGGATGGCCAGCGTGAACAGCATCTTGTTCCGCAGGTCCGGCGTGCGGAAGGCCCTGCCGAAAGCGGTAAGCACGGCTCCTCCTGGGCGGACTAATCCGGTGCGGCGCTGGCTGAACGAGGTCCGGCGAACCACATTCGATGCTCGCCGACTGTACCCCGAGCGTGCGCTAGACCGAGCGCACGCCCTGGGCGCTACAGGTCAGTGGCAGTGCCGCCGGCGGCGGTGATCTTCTGACGGGCGGTGCCGGAGAAGGCGTGAGCACGCACCGCAAGGGCCGCGCTGATCTCCCCGGTGCCGAGGATCTTGACCAGCTGGCCCTTGCGTACCGCACCCCGCTCAACCAACACCTCAGGGTCGACGTCCCCACCGTCCGGGAACAGCAACGCCAGCTTGTCCAGGTTGACGACCTGATATTCGGTTCGGAACGGGTTTGTGAAGCCCTTGAGCTTCGGCACCCGCATGTGGAAGGGCATCTGGCCACCCTCGAAGGACTGGGACACCTGATACCGCGCCTTGGTGCCCTTAGTGCCTCGACCTGCGGTTTTACCCTTTGAGCCTTCGCCGCGCCCAACCCGCGTCTTCGGCTTGTGCGCGCCCGCTGCCGGGCGCAGATGATGAACTTTGAGAGTCACTTTTACTCGACCTCCTCAACATGTACGAGGTGTGCAACGGTGCGGACCATGCCGCGGATCTCGGGCCGGTCCTCCTGCACGGCGATGTCGCGCATCCGCTTGAGCCCAAGCGAACGCAGCGTCTCGCGCTGATTGTGCGTGCCGCCGATCGGCGACCGCGTCTGCGTGATCTTCAGGCGTGGCATCAGGCGCTCGCAGCCGCTCGGGCGCGCAGCATCGCGGCCGGCGCAACATCTTCGATCGGCAGCCCGCGGCGGGCCGCAATCTCCTCGGGCCGGTGCAGGTCCTTCAGTGCGGCGACCGTGGCGTGGACGATGTTGATCGGGTTGGAGGACCCGAGTGACTTCGAGAGCACGTCGTGGATCCCGGCGCACTCCAGCACAGCGCGCACCGGCCCACCGGCGATGACGCCAGTACCCGGCGATGCCGGCTTGAGCAGCACGACGCCGGCTGCGGCCTCACCCTGAACCGGGTGCGGGATGGTGCCCTGGATCCGCGGCACGGAGAAGAAGTGCTTCTTGGCCTCCTCGACACCCTTGGCGATCGCCGCAGGCACCTCCTTGGCCTTGCCGTAGCCGACGCCCACCTGGCCGTCGCCGTCGCCGACGATCACGAGCGCGGTGAAGCTGAACCGCCGACCACCCTTGACCACCTTGGCGACGCGGTTGATCGCGACGACGCGCTCGAGGTAGGCCGATGCCGGAGCGCCGCCAGCCCCGCGGCCGCCGTCGCGGCGGCCTTGCCGCTCACCGCCGCTGCTGCCGCCTGCGCCGGTGCCGGCGCCGGTGCCGCGTCGTTGGGGTCCTGGCATTAGTTGTCCTCTCCGTACTTCATTGCCTGGCGATGCGTTGTCATCTAGAACTCGAGTCCGGCTTCGCGCGCTGCTTCTGCGAGCGCGGCGATCCGACCGTGGTAGCGGTTGCCGCCGCGGTCGAAGACGACCTTGGCGATCCCCGCCTTGCTTGCCCGCTCAGCGACCAGCGTGCCGACCTTGGCGGCCTTGGCCGTCTTGTCACCGGTTGCCCCGCGGATGCCCTCGTCGAGCGTCGATGCCGCGACCAGCGTGTGGCTGGCCGTGTCATCAACGACCTGCACATAGATGTGGCGCGCCGAACGCGTGACCACCATGCGCGGCCGCGCCGTCGTGCCCGACACCTTCTTGCGGACGCGCAGGTGTCGCCGGGTGCGTGCCGCCCGGCGCAACCTCGAAGTCTTAGAAGCGCTCATTGGCTACTTCCCTGCCTTTCCGGCCTTGCGACGGACAACTTCGCCCGCGTAGCGCACGCCCTTGCCCTTGTACGGCTCCGGCTTGCGGATCTTGCGAATGTTGGCCGCGGTCTCGCCGACCTTCTGCTTGTCGATGCCGGACACGGAGAATCGCGTAGGCGCCTCAACCGCGAACGTGATGCCGTCCGGCGCGGCGACCATGACCGGGTGGCTGAACCCGAGGGCGAACTCCAGGTCGCTGCCTCTGGCCTGCACGCGGTAACCGGTGCCGACGATCTCCAAGGACTTGGTGTAGCCCTCGGTGACGCCGATCACCATGTTGGCGACCAACGTGCGAGTCAGACCATGACGGGCCTTGCTGTCGCGTTCGTCATCGGGGCGCGTGACGATCAGGTTGCCCTCGTCGGCCGCAACCGTGATCGGCTCGACCACGGTGAGAGACAAGGTGCCCTTGGGGCCGTTGACAGTCACGTCTCGGCCCTCGATCTTCACCTCGACGCCCGACGGGACGGGGATCGGCAGTCTGCCAATTCGGCTCATGAGATCCCTCCCCTACCAGATGTAGGCGAGGACTTCCCCGCCTACTCGCTGCTTGGAACACTGCCGGTCGGTGCGCAGACCGGCAGATGTCGAGATGATGGCTACGCCAAGGCCACCGAGGACCTTGGGCAGGTTTGTCGCCTTGGCGTAGACCCGCAGGCCAGGCTTGCTCACGCGGCGGACGCCGGCGATGGAACGCTCCCGGTTGGGGCCGTACTTCAGCGTCACGATCAGCGTCTTGCCAGGACCGGTCTTGGACTCCTCAGACGGCTCCTGGACCTGCCACGAGGAGATGTAGCCCTCCTGCTGGAGGATCTCCGCGATGTGGGTCTTCAGCGTCGAGTGAGGCATCACCACGGTGTCGTGGTAGGCCGAGTTGGCGTTTCGCAGACGGGTCAGCATGTCGGCGATCGGGTCGGTCATGGTCATGCGGTGTTTTCCTTCCCGCCGTGGTTCCCGTTGGACGGGCCTGCGGCGAAGCTGTGCTCAGTAGCAGTGGTGGAGATGGCCATTACCAAGAGCTCTTGGTGATGCCGGGAAGCTCGCCGGCGTGCGCCATCTCGCGGAAGCAGATCCGGCAGAGGCCGAACGTGCGGTAGACCGCTCGCGCGCGCCCGCAACGAGAGCAGCGGGTGTAGCCACGTACGCCGAACTTGGGCTTGCGATTCGCCTTGGCGATCCACGCCTTGGTCGCCATGGTCAGACCTCCTTAAACGGAAAGCCGAGAGCGCGCAACAACGCCCGGCCCTCTTCGTCGGTGCTGGCGGTGGTCACCAGGGTGATGTCCATGCCGCGAACGCGGTCAATCGAGTCGGGGTCGATCTCGTGAAACATCGACTGCTCGGTCAGGCCGAACGTGTAGTTGCCGTTGCCGTCGAGCTTGCGAGCGTCGAGGCCACGGAAGTCACGGATGCGCGGCAACGCGGTCGTGAGCAGCCGGTCGACGAACTCCCACATCCGGTCACCACGCAACGTGACGTGCGCGCCGATCGGCATGCCTTCGCGGAGCTTGAACTGCGCGATCGAGAGACGAGCCCTGGCGATCGCGGGCCGCTGGCCGGTGATCGCGGCGAGGTCGCGGACGGCGCCTTCGATCAGCTTGCCGTCGCGGGCCGCGTCGCCGACGCCCATGTTGACCTTGACCTTGACCAACGTCGGGACCTGCATGACGTTGTCGTAGTTGAACTGCTCGCGCAGCGCGCTGACAATCTCGTCGCGGTAGCGCTGCTTGAGCCGCGGCGGCGTCTTCTGCGCCGGTGCCTCAGTGGTGGTGGCTGTCATCTATCTGCTCCTCGGCCTCAGATTTCCGCGTCGCACTTGCGACAGGTGCGGATGTTGCGGCCTTCTTCATTCCGGCGATGTCCGATGCGTGAGGCCTTGCCACACGTCGGGCACACGACCTGCACGTTGCTCACGTGGATCGGCGCTTCCTGGTGGACGATGCCGCCCTCCTGCGCACCACGGGTCGTGGTCTGGATCTTGGTGTGCTTCTTCACCCGGTTGACGCCCTCGACCAGCACTCGCTCGGTCGATGGCGATGTCAGCAGCACCTTGCCCCGCGCGCCGCGGTCCTTGCCGCTGCGAACGATGACGGTGTCGCCCTTCTTCACAAACAAACCAGCCATGACTTACAGAACCTCCGGCGCCAGCGAAATGATCCGCATGAAGCGCTTGTCTCGCAGCTCGCGGCCAACTGGGCCGAAGATGCGGGTCCCGCGCGGCTCGCCACCACCGTCACGGATCAGCACAGCAGCGTTCTCGTCGAACTTGATGTAGGAGCCATCGGGACGCCGACGGCTCTTGGTGGTGCGGACGACGACCGCCTTGACGACGTCGCCCTTCTTCACGCCGGCACCGGGCAGCGCGTCCTTGACGGTGCCGACGATGATGTCGCCGATCCCGGCATAGCGCCGTCCGGATCCACCGAGCACGCGAATGCAGAGGATCTCTTTCGCACCCGTGTTGTCGGCCACGCGAAGTCGTGATTCCTGTTGAATCATCGGGGTCCCCGCAGAAGCGTGGAGCGCAGCGGAGCGCTTTTGTGGGGTGAAATCATTTAGCTTTCTCCAGGATCTGTACAACGCGCCAGCGCTTGGTCGCCGACTGCGGCCGCGTCTCCATCAACAGGACCCGGTCACCGATGCCGACCTCGTTGGCCTCGTCGTGAGCCTTGACCTTCTTGGTACGCCGGATGGTCTTGCCGTACCTCGCGTGCAGGACCCGGTCCTCGACCTCGACGGTCACGGTCTTGTCCATCTTGTCGCTCACCACGTAGCCCTCGCGCGTCTTGCGAAAGCCGCGCTCCGGCGTGGTGCTGGTTGTTGCTTCGGTCATCGTGTCCTCACTCCGCGCCGCTCATCGGTGCCGCGGTCAGCCCGAGCTCGCGCTCGCGCATCACCGTGTAAATCCGGGCGATGTCGTGTCGCACGGTCTGCAGCCGCTTGTTGTTGTCCAGCTGGCCGGTGGCCGACTGGAACCGGAGGTTGAACAGCTCCTCCTTGGACTCCTTGAGCTTGGTGACAAGCTCGTCGTCCTCGAGGCCGCGCAACTCCACCGCTGGCGTTCCTGCTGCCATCAGCCCTCACCCACTTCACGAGTCACGATCCGGCACTTCATCGGCAGCTTGTGGATGGCCCTGGTGAGGGCCTCCTTCGCGGTCTGCTCGTTCGGGTAGGACAGCTCGAACATGACGCGACCGGGCTTGACGTTCGCGATCCACCACTCCGGCGAGCCCTTTCCGGAACCCATGCGGGTCTCGGCCGGCTTCTTGGTCAGCGGTCGGTCCGGGTAGATGTTGATCCAGACCTTGCCGCCACGACGAATGTGGCGGGTGATCGCGATACGTGCGGACTCGATCTGACGGTTGGTGACATACGCCGGCTCGAGTGCCTGGATGCCGTACTCACCAAAGGTCACGCGGGTGCCGCCCTTGGCAGCGCCGTGGCGCCCAGGGTGATGCTGCTTGCGGTGCTTGACCCGCCGTGGGATCAACATGGCGTCAGGCTCCTTCCGGCGCGGTCGACTCGGTTGGCTCGGTGGCCACCTCGGGCGCCACGGCGTCGGGCGCCGCAGCGTCCGCGACTGCCTCGGCAACCGTGCCGTCCGCTCCGACCTCGACCGCCGGCTCCGCAGTGGTGATCGTCTCCGCCGGCGCGTTGGCCGGGCCACCGTTGACAGCGGCGCTAACGGCCGTCGAGGGACGGTCGCGGCGCGGCCGGCGGTTGCGCTGGTCACGTGCGCGCAAAGCTGCGGCCGCGGCCTGCTCCTCGCGGGTCATGACCTCATCACCGGTGTAGATCCAGACCTTGACGCCGATCCGGCCGAACGTCGTACGGGCTTCGTAAAAGCCGAAGTCGATGTTGGCCCGCAACGTGTGCAGGGGGACGCGTCCCTCTCGGTAGAACTCCGAGCGGCTCATCTCGGCGCCACCAAGGCGGCCGCCACACTGCACCCGGATGCCCTTTGCGCCGCCCTTCATCGCTGACTGCATCGCCTTGCGCATCGCGCGCCGGAAACTGACCCGGCTCGAGAGCTGCTCGGCGACACCCTGGGCGACGAGCTGGGCATCGACCTCGGGGTTCTTGACCTCGAGGATGTTGAGGTTGACGTGCTTGTTGGTCAGCTTCTCGAGATCGCCACGAATGCGGTCGGCCTCAGCACCACGGCGGCCGATGACGATGCCCGGACGCGCGGTGTGGATGTCGACGTTCACTCGATCGCGAGTGCGCTCGATCTCGACCCGGCTGATCCCGGCACGTTCCATGCCTTTGGTGAGCAGGCGCCTGATCGCGACGTCCTCTTTGACGTAGTCGCGGTAAAGCTTGTCGGCGTACCACCGGCTCTTGTGCCGGGTGGTGATGCCGAGTCGGAACCCGTTGGGGTTGACCTTCTGACCCATCAGCGGGCCTTCCTGTTGGCGCCCGTCGGCAGGGCAGATTCTGAGTGCACTGGCGCGACGACGATCGTGATGTGGCTGGTGCGCTTGCGGATCCGGTAGGCGCGCCCTTGGGCGCGCGGGCGGAACCGCTTGAGTGTGGGGCCCTGGTCGACGAACGCTTCGACGACAACCAGGTCCTCGGGGTCGAGGCGCTGGCTGCGGACGTGAGCGAGATGACCTGCGTTGGCCACCGCCGAGTCAAGTGCCTTGCCAACCGGCTCGCTCGCCGCGTGCGGGTCGAACTTGATGATCGCCTGCGCGTCGGTCGCGGGCATGCCGCGGATCAGATCGACCACCCGGCGCACCTTCATCGGCGACATCCGGACATGGCGGGCGATCGCGCGGCCAACGATCTCGTCCTCGAGGAAGACTGGCGGCGGGGTCGACTTGCGTGGCCCGGCAGCCGGGGCGGTCTTGCTGGCCACAGCGCTCGCAGCGGCCTTGCGCGGTGCCGCTGCAGTCTTGGTCGCCTTGGCCGGCTTGGCTTCGGCGCTCTGCTTTGGTCGCTTTGGTCGCTTTGGTCGCTTTGGTCGCCTTAGCTGCCTTGGTTGCCTTGGTTGCTTTAGCCGGAGCCGCCGGCTCAGCCTCAGTAGTGGAGTCTGCGTCAGTCGCCGTCTCAACCTCGTTGGTCGGCTCCGCGGCAGCACTCGCCTCGGCCTCGCCGGTCGGCTCAGCGTCGGTGGTCGGCTCAGCCTCGTTGGTCGGCTCGTTCGACTCGTCCTCAGCCACGACGGGCCCTCCGCTCATCCTTGATGTGACCGCGGAAGGTCCGAGTGGGGGCGAACTCGCCAAGCTTGTGGCCGACCATCGACTCGGTGACAAACACGGGAACGTGCTTGCGCCCATCGTGAACCGCGATCGTGTGGCCCAGCATCGTGGGCACGATCATCGATCGACGAGACCACGTCTTGATGACGTTCTTGGTGCCCTTTTCGTTCTGTGCGTCCACCTTTTTGGTCAGGTGGTCGTCGACGAACGGGCCCTTCTTCAGGCTGCGCGGCATGTGTGGTTGCTCCTAGCGCCTCTTCGAAGCCTTGCGGCGGCGGACAATGAGGCGGTCGCTCTCCTTGTTTTTCTGGCGGGTGCGGCCCTCGGGCTGGCCCCACGGGCTGACCGGGTGACGGCCACCGGAGGTCTTGCCTTCGCCACCGCCATGGGGGTGGTCGATCGGGTTCATGGCGACGCCGCGGACGGTCGGGCGCTTGCCCTTCCAGCGCATGCGGCCGGCCTTGCCCCAGTTGATGTTGGACTGCTCGGCATTGCCCACCTCGCCGATCGTCGCGCGGCAGCGCGCATCGACGTTGCGGATCTCGCCGGACGGCATCCGCAGCTGCGCCATCCCGGAGTCCTTGGCGACGAGCTGAACACTCGTGCCGGCAGACCGGGCGATCTTGGCGCCGCCACCTGGCCGCAGCTCGATCGCGTGAATGACCGTACCGACCGGGATGTTGCGCAACGGCAGGTTGTTACCTGGCTTGATGTCGGCCGAGGAGCCGGACTCGACCGTGTCGCCCTGGCTCAGCCGCGCGGGCGCGATGATGTAGCGCTTCTCGCCGTCGGCGTAGTGCAACAGCGCGATGCGTGCAGTGCGGTTCGGGTCGTACTCGATGTGTGCGACCTTGGCCGGCACGCCATCCTTGTCGTGGCGACGGAAGTCGATGACGCGGTAGGCGCGCTTGTGGCCGCCACCTTGATGACGCACCGTGACGCGGCCATGGACGTTGCGGCCGCCCTTGCTGTGCAGCGGACGCACCAGCGACTTCTCCGGCGTAGAACGGGTGATCTCGACGAAGTCGGCAACCGAGGACCCGCGACGGCCGGGAGTAGTGGGCTTGTACTTGCGAATACCCATTAGACGGGGCCTCCGAACAGGTCGATGCGGTCGCCCGCCCGCAGCGCGACCACGGCGCGCTTGCTGCTGTTGCGGGAGCCGAACCCGCACTTGGTGCGCTTGCGCTTGCCCTGGGCGGTTCAGGGTGTTGACCGAGGTCACGCTGACGTTGAAGACCTGCTCAACGGCGATGCGAATCTGGGTCTTGTTGGCATCCGGACGCACGAGGAACGTGTACTTGCCCTCGTCGAGCAAGCCGTAGCTCTTCTCAGAGATCACCGGTCCGAGCAAGATGTCGCGCGGGTCTGGGATCGTGCTCATTCGCTCACCTCGTCCTCGGCCGGTGCGGCCTTCTTGGCGGCGGCTTCTTCGCCGGCGCCGCCTTCTTCGCGGCCGGTTCGGTCTCAGCCGACTCCGCCTGCGCCGACTCCGCCTGCGCGGCCTCGGACTCAGCGGCGGGCTCGGACTCAGCGACCTTCTTCGCTGGCGCTGCCTTCTTGGCTGCGGTCTTCTTGGCCGGCGTCACCTCGAGGAGCTCAACCGCGTCGCCGCTGGCCTTGCCGCCGGCGACGAAGGTCGCGAGCGCACTCTCGGTGAACACGACGTCGTCGCAGACGAGCACGTCGTAGGTGTTGAGCTGGTCAGGAGCGATCACGTGGACGCTGGCGACGTTGCGCAGGCTCTTCCACGTCAGCGTGTCGTGCGGTCGAGCACGACGAGCACGTGGCGGCTCGAGGCAATCTTCGCCAGCGCGGCCGACGCGGACTTGGTCGACGGCGTGTCGCCGTCGACGAGTGCCGAGACGACATGCACTTGCCGCCGCGAGCCCGGTCAGACAGCGCCGAACGAAGCGCAGCAGCCTTCATCTTCTTGGGGGTGCGCTGGGCGTAGGAACGGGGCGTCGGCCCATGGACGACGCCACCGCCGACGAACTGCGGTGCGCGAGTCGAGCCCTGCCGGGCGCGCCCGGTGCCCTTCTGGCGGTACGGCTTGCGCCCACCGCCTCGCACCTCGCCGCGGTTCTTCGTGTCGTGCGTGCCCTGGCGGGCCGCCGCGAGCTGCGCGACGACGACCTGGTGCACGAGCGGAATGTTGACCTCAACGTCGAACAACGCGTCCGGCAAGTCGATCGTGCCGGCGACGTCGCCGGACGGTGAGGACAAGTTGACCGTGGCCATCAGGCGACACCTCCGCGCTTGACGGGCACCTTGGCGGCGCTGCGAACGAGCACCAGCGTGCCGCTCGGGCCGGGAATCGCGCCCTTGATCAGCAACACACCCTGCTCGGCGTCAACCGCGTGGACCCGCAGGTTCAGCGTCGTGGTCCGCACGCCACCCATGCGTCCGGCCATCTTCATGCCCTTGAACACCCGCGCCGGCGTGGCGCAGGCACCGATCGAGCCTGGCGAGCGGTGCTTGCGCTGCACGCCGTGACCGGCGCCGAGTCCATGGAAGCCGTGCCGCTTCATGACACCCGCGAAGCCCTTGCCCTTGCTGTCGCAACGACGTCGACCAGTGCGCCCGCCTCGAACAGCTCGACCGTGACCTCCTGGCCGAGCGCGTAGGAGGAGGCATCGGTGGTACGGATCTCGATCAGGTGGCGACGCGGCGGCACCCCTGCCTTGCCGAAGTGCCCGGTCAGCGGCTTGTTGACCTTGCGCGGGTCGATCGCGCCGAAGCCAAGCTGGACCGCGTCGTACCCGTCCTGATCCTGGGTACGGACCAGCGTGACGACACAGGGTCCGGCCTTGACGACCGTCACCGGGACAAGGCGGTTCGCCTCGTCCCAGACCTGGGTCATCCCGAGCTTCTCGCCCAGGATTCCCTTCCGTTCTCTTGTGGCCATCGCTTGTTCGTCCCTTAGAGCTTGATCTCGATGTCGACGCCGGCAGGCAGGTCGAGTCGCATCAGCGAGTCGACCGTCTTCGGCGTCGGGTCCAGGATGTCGATGAGCCGCTTGTGCGTACGCATCTCGAAGTGCTCGCGCGAGTCCTTGTATTTGTGCGGTGAGCGAATGACGCAGTAGACGTTCTTCTCCGTCGGCAGCGGCACCGGGCCCGCGACCTGCGCACCAGTGCGAGTCACCGTCTCGACGATCTTGCGCGCCGAAGAGTCGATGATCTCGTGGTCGTAGGCCTTGAGCCGGATGCGGATCTTCTGTCCCGCCATCGCTACCGTCACGTTCCTTCGTTGTTAGGTGGAGCTGCGTCGTCTTGCTAGGTGTCGTGGCGGCCGGATTGCGCCGGCCGCCACGGCCTCACCACTACTTGTTGATCTTGGTGACCCGACCCGCACCGACGGTGCGACCACCCTCGCGGATGGCGAAGCGCAGGCCCTCTTCCATGGCGATCGGCTGAATCAGCTCGACCGACATCTCGGTGTTGTCACCGGGCATGACCATCTCGGTGCCCTCAGGCAGGGTGACGACGCCGGTGACGTCCGTGGTCCGGAAGTAGAACTGCGGCCGGTAGTTGTTGAAGAACGGGGTGTGGCGACCGCCCTCTTCCTTGCTCAGGATGTAGACCTGGGCCTCGAAGTTCGTGTGGGGCGTGGTCGTCCCTGGCTTAATGACGACCTGGCCGCGCTCTACGTCCTCGCGCTTGATGCCACGAAGCAGCAAACCGACGTTCTCGCCCGCCTGGCCCTCATCGAGCAGCTTGCGGAACATCTCGACGCCAGTGACCGTGGTCGACTGCTTCTCTTCCTTGATGCCCACGATGTCGACGGTCTCGTTGACCTTGACGATGCCGCGCTCGATGCGGCCGGTGACGACCGTGCCACGACCGGTGATCGTGAAGACGTCCTCGATAGGCATGAGGAAGGGCTTCTCGGTCTCGCGAACGGGCTGCGGGATCGCGGTGTCGACCGCGTCCATCAGCTCGAGGAGCTTGGCGCCCCACTCCTCGTCGCCCTCAAGTGCCTTGAGCGCCGAGACGCGGACGACGGGCAGGTCGTCGCCGGGGTACTCCTGCGACGACAGCAGCTCGCGAACCTCGAGCTCGACGAGCTCGAGGATCTCCTCGTCGTCGACCATGTCTGACTTGTTGAGCGCCACGACGATGTACGGGACACCGACCTGACGGGCGAGCAGAACGTGCTCACGCGTCTGCGGCATCGGACCGTCGGTCGCCGCCACGACCAGGATCGCGCCATCCATCTGCGCTGCACCCGTGATCATGTTCTTGATGTAGTCGGCGTGACCGGGGCAGTCGACGTGCGCGTAGTGGCGCGTCTCGGTCTGGTACTCGACGTGCGCGATCGAGATCGTGATGCCTCGCTCACGCTCCTCGGGCGCCTTGTCGATCTGGTCGAACGCGGACGCCTCATTGAGGGTCGGGTACTTGTCGTGAAGCACCTTCGTGATCGCGGCAGTCAGCGTCGTCTTGCCATGGTCGATGTGACCGATGGTGCCGATGTTGACGTGCGGCTTGGTCCGCTCGAACTTGGCCTTAGCCACTGCTGTCCTCCCTGGACTGTTCTCCGCCCAGTACGCCGGTCAGTGGCGTACTGGAAGTTTGTGGGTGTTACTCGCCGTGTGCTTTGGCGATGATTTCCTTCGCGACGTTGCCTGGAACCTCTGCATAGGAGTCGAACTGCATGCTGTAGCTCGCCCGGCCCTGGGTCTTCGACCGGAGGTCGCCGACGTAGCCGAACATCTCGGACAGCGGAACGGTGGCGCGCACGATGCGGGCACCGCCGCGCTCGTCCATCGCCAGGATGTGACCCCGCCGCGAGTTGAGATCGCCGATCACGTCACCCATGAAGTCTTCGGGCGTGGTCACCTCGACCGACATGATCGGTTCCATGATCACCGGGCTGGCTCGGCGAGCGGCCTCCTTGAAGACCATCGATCCAGCGATCTTGAAGGCAAGCTCGGAGGAGTCGACCTCGTGGTAGGACCCATCAGTGAGCGTGACCTTGACATCAACCATGGGGTAGCCGGCGAGCACGCCGAACTCCATGGCGTCCTGGCAACCGGCATCGACCGACGGGATGTACTCCCGGGGGATGCGGCCACCAGTGACCTTGTTGACGAACTCATAACCGCCGCCGCCGTCCTCGCCGTCGGCGTGGGTCGGCTCGAGGTCGATGATGACGCGGGCGAACTGGCCGGACCCACCGGTCTGCTTCTTGTGGGTGTAGTCGACCTTCTCGACCCGCTTGCGGATCGTCTCGCGGTAGGCCACCTGCGGCTTGCCGACGTTGGCCTCGACGTTGAACTCACGCCGCATCCGGTCGACCAGCACCTCGAGGTGTAGCTCGCCCATGCCGGCGATGATCGTCTGGCCAGTCTCTTCATCGGTACGGACCTGGAAGGTCGGGTCCTCGTCCGAGAGCCGCTGGATCGCGGTGCCGAGCTTCTCCTGGTCGGCCTTGGTCTTCGGCTCGATCGCGACGTAGATAACCGGCGCCGGGAAGTCCATTGACTCCAAGATCACCGGATGCGCGACATCGCAGAGCGTGTCACCGGTGGTGGTGTCCTTGAGACCGACGACAGCCACGATCTGGCCAGCACCAACGCGCGGCAATTCTTGCTGCTTGTTGGCGTGCATCTGGTAGATCTTGCCGATTCGCTCCTTGCGGCCCTTGGTGCTGTTGAGCACCTGGGTGCCGTTGTCGAGCTTGCCGGAGTAGACCCGGATGTAGGTCAGCTTGCCGAAGTACTTGTCGCTCATGATCTTGAAGGCCAGCGCCGAGAACGGCTCGGTCTCATCGGCGTGGCGCTCGACGACGGTGTCGACGTCGTTGACCGCGTGACCCTTGATCGAGGTGATGTCGAGCGGGCTCGGCAGGAAGTCGACGATGGCGTCGAGCATGGGCTGAACGCCCTTGTTCTTGAACGCCGTGCCGCAGAGCACCGGGTTGAGCTTGCCGGCGATCGTCGCTCGACGGATGCCGGCCTTGAGGGTGTCGACGTCAGGCTCTTTGCCCTCGAGGTAGAGCTCCATGAGCTCGTCGTCGTTCTCGGCAACGGTTTCGAGCAGCTTCTCGCGCCACTCGCGCACCGCCTCGAGGTGATCGCTGGGGATCGACACGACGTCGTACGTCGCGCCCTTGTCGTCGGACTGCCACAGCAGGCCCTTCATCGACACGAGGTCGAGGACGCCCTTGAAGTCACTCTCGACGCCCCATGGCAGCTGCAGGACCAGCGGGGTCGCATTGAGCCGGTCGACGATCATGTCGACGCAACGGTGAAACTCCGCGCCTACCCGGTCCATCTTGTTGACGAAGCAGATCCGCGGTACGTCGTAACGGTCGGCCTGGCGCCAGACCGTCTCACTCTGTGGCTCGACTCCGGCGACCGCGTCGAAGACCGCAACCGCGCCGTCGAGCACGCGCAGCGAGCGCTCGACCTCGACGGTGAAGTCGACGTGGCCAGGGGTGTCGATGATGTTGATGACGTGGTCGTTCCACTCGCAGGTAGTGGCGGCGGAGGTGATGGTGATGCCGCGCTCTTGCTCCTGCTCCATCCAGTCCATGATGGCGGCGCCGTCGTGGACCTCACCGATCTTGTAGCTGATGCCGGTGTAGTAGAGGATCCGCTCGGTCGTCGTGGTTTTGCCCGCGTCGATGTGCGCCATGATCCCGATGTTTCGGGTCCTGGCGAGATCGGCTGCCACGTCGGTGGTCACGTTCGGAATCTCTCTCTCAGCGTCGTTGGTGAGTGTGTAGTTTCGCCGCTTTACCAGCGGTAATGCGCGAAGGCCTTGTTGGACTCCGCCATCTTGTGGGTGTCTTCCCGGCGCTTCACGGCGGCACCGAGGCCGTTGCTGGCGTCGAGCAGTTCGTTGGTAAGGCGCTCGGTCATCGTCTTCTCGCGGCGCTGCCGGGAGTAGGTGACGAGCCAGCGGAGCGCCAGCGTGGTGCTGCGGCCGGGACGGACCTCGACCGGCACCTGGTAGGTCGCGCCACCCACTCGGCGGCTCTTGACCTCGAGGGCTGGCTTGACGTTGTCGAGCGCACGCTTGAGCGTGACGACCGGGTCCGTGCCGGTCTTCTCGCGGCAACCCTCGAGCGCGTCGTAGACGATGCGCTGGGCGAGCGAGCGCTTGCCACCGGTCAGGATCTTGTTGACCAACGACGTGACGATCGGCGAGCCATAGACCGGGTCGACGATGACCGGATGCTTGGCAGCTGGGCCTTTACGCGGCATCGCTTACTTCTCTCTCCCTGTTCATCTGAGCGCTCACTTTTCGCGCTTTGCGCCGTAGCGGCTGCGGGCCTGCTTGCGGCCGCGCACGCCCTGCGTGTCGAGCGAGCCACGGATGATCTTGTAGCGGACACCCGGGAGGTCCTTCACCCGGCCGCCACGCACGAGCACGATGGAGTGCTCCTGCAGGTTGTGACCGACGCCCGGGATGTAGGCCGTGACCTCGACGCCGGTGGTGAGCCGGACGCGAGCGACCTTGCGCAGCGCGGAGTTCGGCTTCTTCGGCGTCGTGGTGTAAACGCGCGTGCAGACGCCACGACGCTGCGGGCTGCCTTTCAGCGCCGGCGTCTTGGTCTTGCCGATCTTGTCCTGCCGGCCTTTCCGGACCAGCTGAGAGATCGTAGGCACTCGCCGTACTCCTCGTTGTCGGTTGTGCAGGGTGAGGCGGTCTCGCGTTTCGTGCGGGTTTATGCCGGTTTCCCCGACCCACGCGGTCGGGTGTGTCGCGCACTCCGCGCTCTATCCGCGCGCTTACGCGCAGATCGTCTGCTCGGAAGTTCCGACACCCGGCCCCGCACTTCAAGTGCTGGTCACGAGCCTGTCGGGGTCTTACGCACGACACAGCGCCTAGATGTCTCCAGGCACAATCGAACACCCTAGCCGAGCGTGAAGCACCCGGTCAAAGCCGCTAAGGCGTCGGACTGTAAGTCTACGTCAGGCCGGTCTGCCGATCCATCGCTGCCGCAGCGGTGGCAGCTTCGGCGGCCGTGCACCGGCCAGTTGCGAGCTCGTCAGCTGGGCTTCCACCGGCCGATGTCGCGTCACCAGAGCCCGCAGCTCCTCACGCTGGCAGGCTCTGCGCTCGGCCGCCACCGACTCCGCTCTTTTCTGGTAACCCGTCAGTGCCGACTTCGACGGCGAGACTCCGGCCGCGACCCGGTCGTAGTCATAACGGTCCAGCCACTCGCCGGTGACCTGCTCGATCAGCGCGGTTTCGGGCATTTCAAGCGCTGAGCGCCACTTGTCGACGTTCGACTTCTGCGGTGGCTTCTTCACATCCGGGTGCACGGGCGAGGTCTCGTCGCCGTGCTCGTGATAGCGCAACATCGCCTCGACGGAGTCGACGTCGACGGTGAGGAACGTCGCGAGCCGCTTGAGCACCCCCTTCGGGTCCTCGATCAAGTCCTCGTAGCGGAACTCATAGAACTGGTCGGGCGCGAGCCGGGCCCGCCACGGCTCGACCGCTCGCATCGAGCGTTCCCACAGCTCAAGGCCGGGACCGACCCGCCCGGAGTACCACATCTGTGCCATCGAGGCGACCGCGGCGCGGGGATCCCTGACGACGTGGATGAACTGCGCGTCGGGGAACATCGAGAACACCGAGTCGAGATAACGCGAGTAGACCGGGCGCTTGTCGCCCCACCGGGGCTTGTTGTAGCGATCGGCGTAGGACGCGAGGCAGGTGCCGACGATCGATCCCAGCGTGGGCGGCGCCGCCATGATCCGCTCGTGCAACTCAGCCGGCGGGCGGCCGAGGCGGCGTGACGTCGCGCTCGGCAGGCTCTCGACCAGCCGGTCGGCGAGGCGCCGCCGGTTGGCTTCCACTCGTAAATCACCGAAACTTCGTCGCTCGTCCCACGCGGTGACCAGGACCTTCGTCTCGCGCGGGATGCCGAGCTCTGGAGCGGCGTTGAGCATGAGTCGGAGCAGGGTGGTCCCCGATCGCGGCGCCGCGCCAATGAACACGGGGCGATCCGTCGCCGTCGCGAACGGTGAGAGCGGCCGATCAGCGTTGGTGGACATCACGCGGTGAGTCCCGAGCCGCCACGTGGACGGCGGCGCATCACGCCCGACCCCCAATTATCCGGCATACCGCGAGCATACGATTCCCGCCTGGACGCAAGTAGACAGCACGCCGAAACGCCCTGCCCATCCCACAAAAATCCTCGGTGATCGGGAAAAAACGGGCTAAGAGGCGGCCGAGGCTCCGGCGCTGACCGGGGTGGCCTCAGACGGGAAAGCCAGCCGGCTGCTCGCCTCGCCGAGAAAGACGTGGCGGACCACGCGCTCGGCCGCATGACCATCGTCAAACTCGCAGAACCGCTGCCGGAACTCCGCCCGTGCCTTAGTCGCGGCCGGCCCGTCGTAGTCACCGCTCGTGAAGATGCGTACGAGCTCGTCCTCGGTCTGGGCCACGGCACCCGGCGGGTGGGCAAGCAGGTCGAAGTTGACGCCACGAGTCCTCATATAGGCATCCCAGTCGTTCGCGAAGATCACCATCGGCCGGTCGAGGACGCCGTAGTCGAACATGATTGAGGAGTAGTCGGTCAGCAAGACGTCAGCGGCTAAACACAGCTCCTCGACCTGGGGCTGGGTAGAAGCGTTGATGATCGACGCGGCTTGCTGCGCGTTGGACAGGTCCGGCATGCGATACCAGTAATGCGCACGCATCAAGATGGCGAAGCCGGGTCCCAGATCGGTCGCGAGGCGGGTGAGGTCGAGCATCGGCTGGAACCTACGGTGGTAGTCGCGGTGCGTCGGCGCGTAGAGGATCGCGACCTGGTCCGGCCGAATGCCGAGATTGGCGCGAAGCTCGGCGATCCGCTCGGGCGAGACTCCGATCATCTGGTCGTTGCGCGGGTAGCCGCTTTCGAGAATCACGTAGTCACACGGGAAGCAGCGCTCCCAGACCTCGGTGGAGAAGGTGTTCTGGGACAGCTGGTAGTCCCACCGGTCGCTGCGGCTCAGCAACCTGGCGAAGTTGGTGCCACCAGCGCCGACCGGGTAAGGCTGCTGATCGAGGCCCATCGTCTTCAGCGGCGTGCCGTGCTGGGTCTGCAAGTAGATCTGGCCCTTGCGCTTGATGACCTCGTCCGGGTAGTTGACGTTGTTCACGAGGTATTTCGCGCGGGCGAGCACCTTGAAATAGGCCCGGGTATTGGGCAGGACGTGCTGTGCGCCCTTGGGGACGGTGTCCTTGCCCTCGAGCTTGACCACCCAGGCCGCGCGTACCGATGGGGCAAGCTCTCGCGCCTTGAAGTAGATCGCCCGCGGGTTGCACGCCGCGTTTCGATACCAGTACGACGCGTAGACAGCGAGGTTTTCGTCGACCGGCAGGTGTCGCTGGATTGCGTAGTAGACCCGCAACCCGCGTAGCTTGGCCGCCTTCCACCACAACGCGATCGACGTGCGGGTGTTCTCAAACCACTCGGTCGTGGCCAGCGCGCGACGGTCCCAGGCGTTGACCAGCCGGTACCTGGTGAACGCATCTGCTTCAACGAGGCGTTCCCAGGTGCCTTCTCGACCTTCCGGCGGGACGTAGCCAGCCGGCTTCCACCGGCGATAGAACTCCGAGAGGCGGGAGAAGTACTCGCGTTCGCGGTTTGCCGGGATGCGATCTGCGTTGTTCAAGATGATCAGCAGGTGCCACATCGTTCGGTAGAACATGAGGTTGCGGAACTGGTCGTAGTCGGGCGCGTGCGCATCCATGAACTCGAAGATCGGTGCGTACTGGTCGAAGACCACGAAGTGCTTGTCGTTACGCGTCCGGGTGATCGCCCCGGTGCGGCGCTGGCGGTAGTAGTAAACGACATCGTCGAGCAAGCTGATGCGCTCGGCGAGCATCAACGTCGGGTAGGTGACCCGCACGTCCTCGTAGTAGCCGCGGCCGAACCGCAGACCCGAGTCGAGCAGGAACTGCCGGCGGAAGGCGCGGTTCCACGCCGTCATCATGATTTCCATGACGCTGGGCCGCTCGGCCAAGGTGAAGGTCAACGGCGGAGGCGGCGAGCGATACAGCTCGCTGAGCGTGTTGCGCTGGATGCGGTTGTTCCAGTACGCCCTGGCGTAGTCGAACAGCAAGATGTCAGGCGAAGCGTCGCGCAGTCGCGAGCACACCGCATCGACACCGGCAGGATCCACCCAGTCATCGCCGTCGACGAACCAGACGTACTCCCCGCTGGCCCGTTCGAGCCCGATGTTGCGGGCCTCGCCGAGCCCGACGTTGGACTCGAGGTGAACGACCTGCAGCCGCTGGTCGGTGGTGGCGACGTCATCCATCACGCCGCCCGTGCCGTCTGGCGAACAGTCGTCGATCGCGATGACCTCGAGGTCCCACTCCTTCGCAGCCAAGATCGACTCGAGGCACTGCCGCACATAGCCCTGGACGCGATACGCGGGGACCACGACGGTCAAAAGGACGGACATCGAAACGACGATACCTAATCAGCCGACGCTCAGCGGTGAGCGTGATGCGCTGAAAACGCTCGCCTCAGACCGATCCCCGGCGGAGTCGTCGTCGGAGGTGTCGAAACGTGGCGGCGAGCGAGTGGCTGGCACTGGACTCGGCCGGCGCCGCGCCAACGGGACGGCGGCGACTCGCGGTAGCGAGTGGCTGCCACGGCTTGGCCTCGTACCGTGCTGTTGGTGGGATCGGGGCACGTATGGCTGGAGTTCCCGCCGGACCAGATATTGGTCCGTTCTCGTCGTAGCCGTAGTCCTGCAGGCAGCGCGACTCGGCAGCAATCACGAGGGCACGCAGCTCGGTCGTCCACGGCGCCGGCGGCTCCTCGACGTCGGTGCTCGCCGGCGCCAGCGCCCGCAACGCTGGGCCTTCGTAGGGCACCCCGATCAACTCGAGGAACCGGATCAGGTCGGTGATCACCGTCTCGTATTTGCCGATGACATCCACTTCGTCCCGGGTGCCGAGCCCGGTGTACCAGTCGAATAGCTCGTACAGCCGGTCGCTCGCCGCGGTTGCGGTCCGAATGAACTCCTCGAAGTTCAGCCCGTCGTGCATCCGATCCAGCCGCCAGTTCGGGTGCCAATGCGGCTCGGACTCAGCCGCCGCCGACCCACCGCCGGCCCGGCGGTCCTGTGCTTGGTGCTCCCAATAGCTGGCGTACCAGCTGACCGGATGCCTCACGAGTGCAAACGTCGCGGGCTGCTCACGACTGCGAAGCGGTCCGACCAGGTCCTTGTGCGAGTGCTGATAACCGACGTCCTCGACCCGGATGCCGAGGGCATCCCGCAGCGTCGCAGCGACAATCTCGCCGCCGGTCTCAGGGCAGTCGAGGAACAGGCCGTTGTGATCCGGCAGATAGAGCGCCAACTCAGCTCGCCGCTTGATCGCCGGGAGAATGTGCCTTCTGCGCGAGCGCGGCACGGGCCTTCGACACGATGCGGTAAACCTCTTGACCCGCGATCTCTTGGTATTCGATGCCGTAGCGCTCGTGGTTGTCGATCCAGTCTTGGACAATCTTTCGCGCGACCGCCGGGTCGTCCCAGGTGCCGTACCACTTCTTTCGGGTCAGGGCGATGGGCTTGAGGCCGGCGTTGAGCATCGCGCCCCACACGGCCGCCGCGACGCCAGGGGTGTGCTGCGAGCAGTAGTCGTCGAACACCACGATCCCGCCAGGTCGCAGCATCGTGCGGGCGGAGACAACATCGACGGCGACATGCTCGTAGAGATGCGACGCATCGACGTGAACGAACCGAGCGCTTCCCGGCTTGACGTAGTCGAGGATCGCGGCGCTCGGGCGCTGCACCACTTCTGGGAGCGCCGCTCGAAAGCGCAGGTAGTTGCGTTCGAACTGCTCGCGGTCCAGCGTCGAGTAGTAGACATCGTTCTCGGCCGAGTTGTCGGCGTGATCGGCCTCGGCGCCCCATAGGTCGCAGACCGTGAACACCTCACCGGGCTGTTGCGCCTCGCCCATCACGACGGCGCTCTTGCCGAGATAGGCGCCGAGCTCGACAAGATTGCCCGGCGCTTCGTTGGCCACCTGCCACGCCAACAAGGTTTGGAACAGATCCTTGTCGACCGCGGGAAACCAGCCTGGGATGTCGTCGATCGTCTGCGGGTTGGCCGCCCGCTCCTTCGCGGAGGGCCGCGGCAGGTCGTACCCGTAGTCGACAAATGTCGCGTGCTCGGCGGCCGCCACCATCGCGGTCAGCGCTGGCGTGTAGAGCTTGCGCCGCCTGGTCGACAGTCCTTCGAGTGCGGCCAACTCGCTGCGCCGGTAGTCAACGCCGATCGTGTTGAGGACAGTGCAGAGGTCGTCGAGCAGGCTCTCGGTCTTCCCGATGTAGTGGATCTCATCGCCCGTGCCGCGGCCGGTGTAGAGCCGGTAGGTCTCATGGAGGAATCCGCCGCGCTCACAGACCTTCTCGATGAATCTCGGGAACTCCTCGTCACCCACGCCGGGATCAAACGCCCAGGCCGGATGCCATAGCGCACCGGAAGCCGCGGTTGACCATTGCGCTTCGGAGCGCATCTTGGCGCGCCAGAACGCGGGGTACCAGTCGAGTGGATTGCGGACGAAGGCGAAGGTGTACGGGTCGTGCTCGAGCCGCAGTGTCCCGACGAGATCCTTGTGCGCGTGGTTATCGCCCACCGAGACTGTGGTCAGGCCGAGGGTTGTGCGCAGGGCGCTCGCCACGAGGTGGCCGTGGGTCTGCGGGATGTTGAGAAACAGGGCATTCTGATCGGGGAGGTACAAAGCCACGGCCGAAGTGTCTCACCGACCTCGTCCCCGACCTTGCAAGGATGACGTAATCGATGGCGGCTGGCCGGACGAGCCAAATCGGCGTGGCTAGCCCGCGCCCCACTCGCAGCGACCTGCTCGCCGCCTACGGCACGACGATTCCCGACCTTGGCCGGCCGGGCATCCGGGTGCTGCTCGTCGGGATCAACCCATCGCTGTTCTCCGGCTGGTCCGGCACGCACTTCGCGCGTCCGGGCAACCGGCTCTGGCGGACGCTGCACGAGGCGGGCCTCACCGCGCGACGCCTGGCACCGAGTGACGCGGCCGAGATCGAGGCGGCGGGACTCGGCATCACGAACCTCGTGGCCAGGGCGACCGCACGAGCCGACGAGCTCGACGATGCCGAAATCCGGGCCGGTGTCGCGCCGCTTCGCGAGCTGGCACGGCGTTGGCGCCCGGAAGTCGTCGCGTTCCTCGGCATCTCGACCTATCGCGTCGCCTTCGCGGCGCGCAAGGCGACCGTCGGCCCGCAAGACACGGAGTTCGAGGGTTCGCGGGTGTGGGTGCTGCCCAACCCCAGCGGGCTCAACGCCCACTACCAGCAGCCGGCGCTGACCGCGGCGTACGCCGAACTTGCCGGATCGCTCCTGCCGGCGTCAGCGGCTGAGGGCCCCGAGTCCTGATCCGCTGTTGCTGTTGTGACCCGCGACCGTGATCACAATGATCGTGATCACCCAGAAGACGATCGAGACCGCGCCGATGCTGATGCCGGCGATGGCAAGGCCGCGCCCACGTTCGGCGCTGCGGGCACAGTGACGTAGCCCGATAATCCCGAACCCGATGCCGAGCCCACCACCGAGGAACGGAACGAGGGAGAAGAAGATCGAACACACCAACGCGGCAATCGCAAACCCGTTGGTGCTCTGCGGCTGCGGGTAGCCATACCCCTGATAGGCGTACTGCGGGTAGCTGCCTGGCGGAGCACCGTACGGCGGGTAGCCACCAAAGGGCGCAGGTGCGCCGTAGGCCGCGGTGCGCCGTAGGTCCCAGGTGCGCCGTAGGGCGGCGGTGGTGGCGACTGCCAGCCCGGCGGCGCACCGTAGGGCGGCAGCGGCGGTGGCGGCGGTGGTGGCTGCCAGCCGGGCGGGGGCGGCGCGTACGGATCGTCCGGCTCAGTCACGCGTCCAGTGTCGCTCGTATGTGACATAAGGGTTGCCCTGGCTACACCGGTGTGACATAAGGGCAGCCCCAGCAACCCTTATGTGACATACGAACGGGAGAACGCGGCCGGCCGGATCCCGAGGGATCCGGCCGGCTGGGCGTTGTTCGCGGTGTGCGCTGGCGAGCGCGGGTGGGGACTAGCGGTAGGTGCCGCCGTACTCCCCGCCGTAGCCCGGTCGCTGGCCGAAGCTGAAGTCCTCAAGCGGGACAGCCTCGCCAGTGCCAGTGCCGAACTCATAGCCGGAGTCGTCGTACGGCGTCATCGTGTAGACCGCCGCCTTCGCCTCCTCGGTCGGCTCCACCCGGATGTTGCGGTAGCGGCTGATGCCGGTGCCCGCCGGGATGAGCTTGCCGATGATGACGTTCTCCTTCAGGCCCAGCAGCGAGTCCGAGCGAGCGTGGATCGCCGCATCGGTGAGCACCCGCGTGGTCTCCTGGAACGACGCCGCCGACAGCCACGACTCGGTCGCGAGCGAGGCCTTGGTGATGCCCATGAGCACCGGCCGGCCAGCCGCGGGGGCGCCGCCTTCAGCGACGACCTTGCGGTTCTGCTCTTCGAACTTCGGCCGCTCAGCGAGCTCGCCCGGAAGCAGCTCGGTGTCACCCGACTCGAGGATGTTCACTCGCTTCAGCATCTGGCGAATGATGATCTCGATGTGCTTGTCGTGGATCGTCACACCCTGCGAGCGGTAGACGTCCTGCACCTCCTTGACCAGGTGCAACTGGACGGCACGCGGTCCGAGAATGCGCAGCACCTCGTGGGGGTCGCTCGCGCCGGCGTGAAGCTGATCGCCGACCTCGACGTGCTGACCCTCCTCGACGCGCCACTGACCACGCGCGCGCTCTGACTCGGCTTCATACCAACGCCACGAGAGCATGCGCTTCACGACCGGGTACTCGACCGGCTCGCCGCCGTCATCAGGAGTGATGACGAACTTCGCGGTCTTGTCGGTCTCCTCGACGCTGACCCGACCGGCAACCTCGCTGATCGGCGCGCGGCCTTTGGGCTGGCGAGCCTCGAAGAGCTCCACCACACGCGGCAGGCCGTGGGTGATGTCCTCACCCGCAACACCACCGGTGTGGAAGGTACGCATCGTCAGCTGAGTGCCTGGCTCACCGATCGACTGAGCGGCGATGATGCCGACCGCCTCGCCGAGGTCCACGGTCTTGCCGGTCGCGAGCGACCGTCCGTAGCAAAGCCCGCAAATGCCGGCCTTGGAGTCACAGGTGAGCACGCTGCGCACCCGCACCTCGGCGACGCCCGCGTCGACCAGCTGGCCGATCAACACGTCGCCAAGGTCGGCGCCGGCGGTTGCCAGCACCTTCTTGCCGACCACGACATCCTCGGCGAGAGCTCGCGCGTAGACGCGGTTCTCGACGTTCTCGCGGTCGAGCACGAGCGTGCCATCGGGGCCTTCCACGGCGATCGGGACAACGATGCCCCGGTCGGTGCCGCAGTCGACCTCGCGGACAATGACGTCCTGGCTGACATCGACGAGACGACGGGTGAGATAACCCGAGTCCGCAGTACGCAGCGCGGTGTCGGCGAGTCCCTTGCGGGCGCCGTGCGTGGAGATGAAGTACTCCAGCACGGTCAGACCCTCGCGGAAGTTCGTCTTGATCGGCCGCGGGATGATCTCGCCCTTGGGGTTGGCGACGAGACCACGCATACCGGCGATCTGCTGCACCTGCAGCATGTTTCCGCGGGCACCCGAGCCGACCATCATCTGGATCGGGTTGTCCTTCGGGAAGTTCTCCCGCATCTTCGCGGCGACCTCGCTGGTGGCACGGGTCCAGATCTCGATGAGCTCCTGGCGGCGCTCGTCGTCGGTGATGACACCGCGTTCGTACTGCTTCTGGACCTTTTCGGCCAGGTCCTCATAACGAGCGAGGATCTCGGCCTTCTCCGGTGGCGTGACGACGTCGGAGATCGCGATCGTGACACCGGCCCTGGTCGCCCAGTGGAAGCCGGCCTCCTTCAGCGCGTCAAGGGTCGCGGCCACCTGAACCTTTGGGTAACGCTCCGCGAGGTCGTTGACGATCTCGCCGAGCTGCGCCTTGCGCACCTCGTAATCGACGAACGGGTAGTCATACGGCAGCGTCTCGTTGAACAAGGCGCGACCGAGAGTGGTCTCGACCAGCGTCATGTCGCCCTGCTCCCAGCCTTCGGGGGCAACGAACGGACGCGATGCGGTGTCGGCACCTCGCTGGACCGCGGGAATGACCGTTGACTCACCGATTGCCGCCGGCAACCCGTCAATCCGGATCTTGACCTTTGCCTGCAGGTCGAGCTCGCGGGTGTCGTAGGCCATGACAGCCTCGGGCACCGAGCTGAACACCCGACCCTCGCCGGGCGCACCGTCGAGCTGCGTCGTGAGGTAGTAGATGCCCAGCACCATGTCCTGCGTCGGCGAGGTGATCGGACGACCAGATGCCGGCGACAGGATGTTGTTGGAGCTCAGCATCAGGATCCGCGCCTCAGCCTGGGCCTCAGCGGACAGCGGCAGGTGCACCGCCATCTGGTCACCATCGAAGTCCGCGTTGAACGCGGTGCAGACCAACGGGTGGATCTGGATCGCCTTGCCCTCGACGAGCTGCGGCTCAAAGGCCTGGATGCCGAGTCGGTGCAGCGTCGGTGCGCGGTTGAGCAGCACCGGGTGCTCGGTGATGACCTCTTCGAGGACATCCCAGACCATCGCGTAACGCGCCGTCCCACCAGTCGCGCGCTCCACCATCCGCTTGGCGGACTTGATGTTCTGCGCGTGGTTGAGGTCGACGAGCCGCTTCATCACGAAGGGCTTGAACAGCTCGAGTGCCATCTGCTTGGGCAGGCCGCACTGGTGAAGGCGCAGCTGCGGGCCGACCACGATGACCGAACGGCCGGAGTAGTCGACGCGCTTGCCGAGCAGGTTCTGACGGAACCGGCCCTGCTTGCCCTTGAGCATGTCCGAGAGCGACTTCAACGGCCGGTTGCCCGGGCCGGTGACGGGACGACCACGGCGACCGTTGTCGAACAGTGCGTCGACGGCCTCCTGCAGCATCCGCTTCTCGTTGTTGACGATGATCTCGGGCGCGCCGAGGTCGAGCAGCCGCTTCAACCGGTTGTTGCGGTTGATGACCCGGCGGTAGAGATCGTTCAGGTCGCTCGTCGCGAACCGGCCACCATCGAGCTGCACCATCGGGCGCAGGTCCGGCGGGATCACCGGCACGCAGTCGAGCACCATGCCCATGGGCGAGTTCCGGGTGTTGAGGAACGCACTCACGACCTTGAGCCGCTTGAGGGCACGTGCCTTCTTCTGGCCCTTGCCGCTACGGATCGTCTCGCGCAGGCTCTCGGCCTCGGCCTCGAGGTCGAAGGACTCGAGCAGCTTCTTCAGCGACTCGGCGCCCATCCCGGCCTCGAAGTACTCACCGATCGTGCCGGGCACGACGCGCCAGGTGCCGTCGTCGTTCTTTGCACCCTTGGCGAAGCGGTCGCGAAGCTCGCGGAAGGTGCGCTCATCGGTGATGAGCTGCTTGACCGCGAGGCTCTTGAACGCGTCCAGCACGGAGTCGAGCTCGTCGAGCTGGCGCTCGGCCCGGGTCCGGATCTGCTTGACCTCGCGGTCGGCGGAGTCGCGGACCTTGCGTCGCGCGTCGCCCTTGGCGCCCTCGGCCTCGAGCTGCGCCATGTCGGCTTCTTGCTTCTTCATCCGGACGTCGATGTCGGCGTTCATCTTGTCGGTGATCCGCGCCTTGTCGACCGAGAACTGCGCCTCGACGCTCGCCAGGTCACGGTGCCTGCGCATCGACGTCGACCTCGGTGACGAGGTAGCCGGCGAAGTAGATGATCTTCTCGAGGTCCTTCGGCGCCAGGTCGAGCAGATAGCCGAGCCGGCTCGGCACGCCCTTGAAGTACCAGATGTGGGTGACCGGCGCGGCGAGCTCGATGTGGCCCATCCGCTCACGACGCACCTTGGCGCGCGTGACCTCGACGCCGCAGCGCTCGCAGATGATCCCCTTGAAGCGCACCCGCTTGTATTTGCCGCAATAGCACTCCCAGTCCCGGGTGGGACCGAAGATCTTCTCGCAGAACAAGCCATCCTTTTCCGGCTTGAGCGTGCGGTAGTTGATCGTCTCGGGCTTCTTGACCTCGCCGTGCGACCAGAGGCGGATGTCATCCGCGGTCGCCAGGCCAATACGCAACTCATCGAAGAAGTTGATGTCAAGCAAGGTGTTCCTCTCTTTCTACTGAACTTCAGGCAGGGGCACGTACGCGCGTAGGCGTCCCTAAACTTCTTCCACTGAGCTGGGCTCACGCCTCGAAAGGTCGATGCCAAGCTCTTCTGCAGCGCGGAACACGTCTTCGTCGGTCTCGCGGAGCTCGATCTGCATGCCGTCACTGGAGAGCACCTCAACGTTGAGGCACAACGACTGCATCTCCTTGATCAGCACCTTGAACGACTCCGGAATTCCGGGCTCGGGTATGTTCTCGCCCTTGACGATCGCCTCGTAGACCTTGACCCGGCCCAAGACGTAGTCGGACTTGATGGTGAGCAGCTCCTGCAACGCGTATGCCGCGCCGTAGGCCTCGAGCGCCCACACCTCCATCTCACCGAATCGCTGGCCACCGAACTGCGCCTTACCACCCAGCGGCTGCTGGGTGATCATGGAGTACG